>NZ_JBIAOF010000013.1:0-376178 GCF_042878785.1 Nonomuraea sp. NPDC003560
TGCTCGGCCAGGTAACCGGCGAACGCGGCCGGGTCCATCGCGGTCTCGCGCGGCACCAGGTGCACCGTCCCGCCGGTGGTCAGCGCGCCGAACACACAGGTCAGACCGAAGTCGGCGGCGGGCGTGGAGACCACGGCGAACGACCCGCCGGGCACGCCGATGCGCGGCAGCATGCCGCCCAGGTAGTTCAGGACGCCGCCGTGCTCGGCGGCCACCGCCTTGGGGGTGCCGGTGGACCCCGACGTGAAGATCACGTGGTGCAGGTGCTCCGGCAGCACGTCCACCCGGGGCCGGGTGTCCGGCAGGGACGGCGGCCGGTCCAGCGTCAGCACCTGCCTGCCGTCCCCGATCAGGGGCGCGAACTCGCTCACCGTCACCACGGCGCGCACCCCGGCGGCCTCCAGCATCGCGGAGATCCGCGCCGCCGGGTACGCCGGGTCCATCGGCAGATAGCCGCCGCCCGACTTCTGGATGCCGAACAACGCGCACGCCAGGTCCGCGCCCGGCTCCAGCAGCACGCCGACCGGCTCGTCGGCGCTCACCCCGGCTTCCAGCAGCCAGTGGGCGATCCGGTTCGCGGCCGCTTCCAGCTCCGCGTAGGTCAGGGCGCGGTCGGCCCCCACCACGGCCGGCGCGCCGGGGGTCTCGTCCACCCAGCGTTCGATCAGGTGGTGCACCGCCCCGGCGGGCGGCTCCGGCGGCGGCCCGCCGGCCAGCGCCGGGCCGGTCACCGGCTCCAGCGGCACCGCGCCCACCGGCGTGTCCAGGTCGGCGAGCAGCCCGTCGAGCAGGGCGGCGTACCAGCGGGTCAGTTTGGCCGCGGTGCCCGGTTCGAACAGGTCCGTCCGGTAGGCGAGCCCGCCGCGCAGCGGCGCACCCGGCCCGTCGTCCACGACGTGCCAGCTCAGGTCGAACTTGGTGGTCAGCTCCGGCAGGTGGATCTCGGACGCCTCCAGGCCGGGCAGCTCCGCCCCGGCCACGCCGGGGACGTAGTTGAGCATCACCTGGAACAGCGGCGTGGCCGCCAGGTTCCGCTCCGGCCGCAGCCGGTCCACCACCCGGTCGAACGGCGTGCCCGCGTGCGCGAGCGCGCCCAGCGCGGACTCCCGCGCGCGGGCCAGCAGGTCGCGCCCGGTCGGGTCGCCGCCCACGTCGGTCCGCACGACCACGGTGTTGAGGAAGCAGCCCACCACGCCTTCGGTGTCCGGGTGGTCGCGGCCGGAGACCGGCACGCCGACCGCGATGTCCGCGCTCGCCGACAGCCGGGCCAGCAGCGCCTGCAACCCGGCCAGCAGCACGATGAACGGCGTGGACCGGTAGGCGGCGGCCACCGCCCTGATCCGCTCGCTCAGCTCCGCCGGGAGCTCCAGGTCCAGCGCGGCTCCGCCCGGGTCGGGCACCGCGGGGCGCGGCCGGTCGGTGGGCAGGTCGAGCACCGGCGGCAGGCCGTCCAGGTGCCCGGCCCACCAGTCCAGGTCGGCCGGGTCGGGGACCGGCGACACCTCGGCGTACTGCGCCGGGGGCGGGTCGAGCGGCGGGCGCAGGCCGAGGCGGGCGGCGTACAGGCCGGACAGCTCCGACAGCAGCAGCCCGCGCGTCCACGCGTCGGTGGCGATGTGGTGGAAGGTGAGCGAGAGCACGTGCTCGTCGTCGTCCCCAGGATCGCCGACGGTGAGCAGCACCGCCCGCATGGGCGGCTCCCGGTCCAGTGCGAACGGCGTCGCCAGGTGCCCGGCCAGCACGTCCTCGACCTCGGACCGGTCCACGCGCGCGGTGGAGACGGGCACCTCGGCGGCGTCCCGGATCACCATCACCGGCTCGGGGCCGGCGTCGTCGACCACGCCGCGCAGCACGTGGTGCCGCTCGGCCAGGTCACGCACCGCGTCCAGCAGCGCCTCCGCGCGCAGCGGGCCGCGCAGCCGCAGCGCCACCGGCACGTTGTAGGCGCTGCTGTCCGGTTCGAGCTGGGCCAGGAACCACAGCCTGGCCTGCACCCCGGACAGCGGCACCGGCCCGTCCGCCGGCGCGCGCCGCACGCGCGCCGCAGTGGCCGGACGGGGCAGCGCGGCGGCCAGGTCGGCCAGCACCGGGTGCTCGAACAGCAGCCGCACCGGCACCGCCGCGCCCAGCCGCTCCCGCAGCCGCCCGGCCACCCGGGTCGCCGCGAACGAGTGCCCGCCGAGGGCGAAGAAGTCGTCGTCCGCCCACACCTCGGCGAGTTCGAGCACGTCGGCCCAGACCTCGCCGGCCAGGCGCTCGGCGGGCGTGCCCAGCGGCACCCGCACCGCGGGCCCCGCCTCGGGCACGGGCAGCGCCGCCCGGTCCACCTTGCCGTTCGGGGTGAGCGGCAACGCCTCCAGCACGCCGATCGCGGCCGGCACCATGTAGTCGGGCAGCCGCTCGCGCAGCGCCGAGCGTACCTGTGCCACGTCCACCGTCGCGGGCGTCACCCAGGCGGCCAGGCGGCGCTCCAGGCCGTCGCCGACCGGCTGCACGTACGCCTCGGCGACCTGCGGCAGGGCCCGCAACGCCGCGGCGACCTCGCCCAGCTCGACGCGGAAGCCGCGCACCTTCACCTGGTCGTCGATCCGCCCCAGGAACTCGATCAGCCCGTTCCCGGTCACCCGGACCCGGTCGCCGGTGCGGTACCAGCCGCCGGTGAAACGCTCCGCGGTGAGGTCGGGGCGGCCCAGGTAGCCGCGGGCCACGCTCGGCCCGCCGATCCACAGCTCACCGGGCACACCGGGCGGCAACGCCCGCCCGGACGGGTCGGCCACCCGGCACACCACGTCGGCCAGCGGCCGGCCCAGCGGCGCCCGGCCCGGCCCCAGCTCGGCCAGGGCCTGGCCGGCGTCGCAGGCCAGCACCGACACCGTGGTCTCGGTGGGGCCGTAGTGGATCTGCACCTCCAGGTCCGGCCGCGCCGCCCGGACCCGCGCGACCAGGTCCGCCGGCACCGCCTCGCCGGCCAGGATCAGCAGCTTGGCGGGCAGGGCGGCCGTGCCGAGGAGTTCGAGCTGGCTGGGCACCATCTTGATCGCGTCCACCGGGTGCGCCGCCAGGCGGGCGGCGAACGCGGCCGGGTCGGTGGCCGTCTCGTGGTCGATCAGGTGGAGGGTGGCGCCCGTGGTCAGCGCGCACCACAGGTTCGTCATGCCCAGGTCGGCGGCGGCGGTGGAGACCAGCGCGAACGACGTCATCCCCGCCGGGACGACCTCGGCCACCGCGCCGAGGTAGTGCGTGATGTGCCGGTGCTCGACCGCGACGCCCTTCGGCCGTCCGGTCGAGCCCGAGGTGTAGATCACGTACGCCAGGTGCTCCGGCCGCACCGCCACGCCGGGACGCTCGCCGGACGCCTCCGCCGCGGCGGCGAGCTCGGCGCCGGTGAGCACGATCCGCGCTCCGGCGTCGGCCACCACCGCCTGGTTGCGCCGCTCCGGGTAGACCGGGTCGAGCGGCAGGTAGGCGGCGCCCGCCTTGAGCACGCCGAGCACGGCGACCACCAGCTCGGGCCGCCGCTCCAGCAGCACGCCGACCGGCTCCTGCGGCCGTACGCCGCTCTCCAGCAGCCAGTGGGCCACCTGGTTGGCGCGGCGGTCCAGCTCCGCGTAGCTGAGCGAGCCGACCGCGACCGCGTCGGGGCGCGCGTCGGCCATCCGCTCGACCAGCGTGTGCAGCGGCACGTCCACGGGCAGGCCGGCGTCCCGGCCGCGCAGGTCGTCGCCGGCCGGCAGCCGTACCGGCGCGTCGGGGTCGGTGAGCATGCCGTCCAGCAGCTCCAGGTACCAGCCGGCCAGGCGGTGCACGGTGGCCTCGTCGAACAGGTCCGTGCGGAAGCGTAACTCGCCCGAGAAACGGGTGCCGTCGTCGCCGAGCTCCAGGTTCAGGTCGAACTTGGCGGTGGGCGCGGGCGGCGTCCCGGCCTCGACCGTCAGCCCCGGCAGCGACAGCGGCGCGCCGGTGTCGTAGACGTTGAGCATCACCTGGAACAGCGGCGTGACCGCGAGGTTCCGCTCCGGCTGCAGGCGCTCCACGACCCGCTCGAACGGCGTGCCGGCGTGCGCGAACGCGTCCAGCGCCGCCGTGCGCGCCCGTGCCAGCAGCTCGGCGCCCGTCGGGTCGCCCGCGGTGTCGCCGCGCACCACCAGCGTGTTGATGAAACAGCCGACGACCCGCTCGGCGTCGGGGTGGTGGCGGCCCGCGTGCGGCACGCCGACGGCGATGTCGTCCACGCCGGACAGGCGGCTCAGCAACGCCTGCAACCCGGCCAGGAACACCATGAACGGCGACGTCCCGGCCACCGCGCGCACCTTCGCCGACAACGCCTCGGGCACCTCCACCGCGACCGCCGCCCCCTCCCACGTGGGGACGGCCGGGCGCGGGCGGGCGAGCGGCAGGTCGAGCACCGGCGGCAGGCCCGCCAGGTGGGCGGCCCACCAGTCGAGGTCGGCGTCGGGCCGCCCGGCCTCCCACGCGGCCACGTCCGCGTACTGCAGGGCCGGGGGAGCGGGGGGCGGCTCCAGGCCGAGGCGGGCGGCGTACAGGTGGGCGAGATCGTCCAGCAGGACGCGTTCCGACCAGGCGTCGGTGGCGATGTGGTGCAGGGTGAGCGCGAGCACGCACTCCTCGTCGCCGAGCCGGTAGAGCGTGGCCCGCAAGGGCGGCTCGGCGTCCAGCCGGAACGGCCGCCAGGCGTGGTCGGCCAGCTCCCGCTCCAGCTCCGCCGGGCCGGCGGCCACCATGTCGACCACGGGCACCGGCACGGCGGCGACGGGCCGCACGCGCCCGTCCTCGATGACGCCGCGCAGGATCCAGTGCCGCTCGGCCAGGTCCGCCACCGCGCCGGTGAGGGCGGCGACGTCCACCGGGCCGCGCAGCCGCAGCGTCAGCGGCACATTGTAGGCGGGCGTGCCCGGTTCGAGCTGGGCCAGGAACCACAGCCGCTCCTGCGCCGGCGACAGCGGCATGTCCGCGGCCGACGTCGCCGGGATCCGGGGGACGGCGGCCTGCTCCTTCTGCTTCAGGGCGGCGGCGAGCCTGGACCGGACGAGTTCGGCGATCCGGTCCTCACGTACCTCGGTCATCCCTCGTTCCCCTCCATCAGGTCGGCGGCCAGCAGTTCCTCCAGCGCGGCGGCGAAGTCGGCCAGCACCGGCCGGTCGAACACCAACCGCACGGGCACGGTGACCTGCAACATCTCGCGCAGGCGGGCGGCCACCCTGGTCGCGGCGAACGAGGCTCCGCCGAGGGCGAAGAAGTCGTCGCCGGCCCAGACCTCGGGCCGTTCGAGCACCTCGGCCCAGACGGCGGCCACCAGGAGCTCGGCCTCGGTGGCCGGCTCGACCCGCGCCGGGGCCGGGCCGGCGTCCGGCTCGGGCAGCGCGTGGCGGTCCACCTTGCCGCTGGGCAGCGTGGGCAGGGCCGGCAGCGCGACCCAGCGGCGCGGCACCATGTGGCCGGGCAGCCGGGACCGGGCGTGCCGCTCGACCGCGGCCAGGTCCGCCGTCTCCGGCGCGACGTAGCCGACCAGGTGGGCCTGCGCGTCCGTGCCCGCGACGGTCACCGCGGCCTCGGCGACCTCGCGCAGCACGGCCTCGACCTCGCCCAGCTCGATCCGGTAGCCGCGGACCTTCACCTGGTGGTCGCGGCGGCCGTGGAACTCCAGAGTCCCGTCCGGCCGCCGGCGGGCCAGGTCGCCGGTGCGGTAGCAGCGACCGTCCGGCGTGAACGGGTCGGCCACGAAGGCGGCCGCGGTCAGGTCCGGACGGCCCCGGTAGCCGCGGGCCACCCCGGCGCCGCCCAGCAGCAGCTCGCCGACCGCGCCCGGCGGCACCAGCCGCAGCCGCGCGTCGACCACGTACGCCC
Organism: Nonomuraea sp. NPDC003560; assembly: GCF_042878785.1. NCBI lineage: Bacteria > Bacillati > Actinomycetota > Actinomycetes > Streptosporangiales > Streptosporangiaceae > Nonomuraea > Nonomuraea sp. NPDC003560. Next base: position 5,866 of record NZ_JBIAOF010000013.1, read on the forward strand.
GCTCGCCCGGCATCGGCGACCCGATCGGCACCCGGTCGCCCTCGTGCGCGCGCACCCGGTGCAGCATGGAGGTGACGGTGGTCTCGGTGGGCCCGTAGGCGTTCCACAACTCGCCGACGCGCAGCAGGATCTGCTCGGCCAGCGCCGGGTCCAGCGCCTCCCCGCCGGCGACGGCGCGCAGCGCGGGGTCACCCGCCCAGCCCGCCGCGATCAGCATCCGGTACGCGGTCGGCACCAGGTCGATCACCGTGGCCGCGCTGGTGGTGATCAGCTCCGCCAGCGCGTGCCCGTCGGTGGCCGTGGCCCTGTCCACCACCACCGACGTGCCGCCGGCGGCCAGGACGCTCCACAGCTCGGAGGCGGAGACGTCGAAGCTCAGCGGCGCGACCGCGGGCTGCACGTCGGCCGGGCCGAGGCGGAGCGTCGAGATCATCCCGGCCACGAGGGCGGCCAGGGCGCCGTGGGCGACCTCGACCCCCTTGGGGGCGCCGGTGGAGCCGGAGGTGTAGGTGACGTACGCCAGGTCCTCGGCGCGCACCTCGGGAAGGTCCGCGCGGGAGCCCGCCGCGAGCCGGTCCACGTCGAGCGTCACCGGCCCGTCCTCGCCGGGCGCCGTCTCCAGGGGCGTCCCACTGCGGGTGAGGACCACGCGGGCGCCGGCGTCCGCGGCCAGCAGGCGCAGCCGCTCGGCCGGGTGTTCCGGGTCCAGCGGCAGGTACGCCGCCCCCGCCCGCCACACGCCCAGCAGCGCCGCGGGCAACATCTCGTCCCGCGGCACGTGCACGCCGACCACGTCGCCGCGCGACACGCCGTGCGCCAGCAGCCCGGCCGCGATCCGGTCGGCGCGGTCGTTCAGCTCGGCGTGGCTCAGGGCGACGCCGTCCGGGCCGACCACCGCCGTGCCCGCCGCGCCACCCGCGTTCGCCGCGAGCGACAGCGGCACCGGAGGCAGGTCGTCCGGCAGCCGGGGGCCGGCCGCGCGGGCCAGCAGCGCGGCGCGTTCGTCCGGGGTGACCGGCTCGAACGTGGCGATCGTCAGGTCCGGCTCGGCCACCACGCGCCGCAGCAGCCACAGCAGCCGGTCCAGGTACGCCCCGGCCGCCTCCCGGCCGAGCAGCGCGACCGCGTACTCCAGGTGCAGCTCGGCGCCGGCGGCCGTGCGGTTGACGAGCACGCTGAACTCGTGCACCGCCGCGCCCGGGCCGACCTCGGTCAGCAGTTCCAGGCATCCGGCGCGCACCGGCACCTCGGCGTGCTGCATGGCCAGCAGCACCGGGGCGCGGGGCACGTCGGCGGGCGGGACCTCCTGGTGGACCAGCGCCCGCGTGGCGGCCTGCCCGGCCTGCCGGACCAGGTCGCGGAAGGTCGGCGCGGCGTCCGGCCGCAGCCGCACCGGCACCGTGTCGATCAGCGGCCCGACGACCCGGGCCAGCTCCGGCCGGGCGCGCCGCGCCGCGACCATGCCGACCAGCGTGTCCGGCTCCCCGGCGGCCAGGGCGAGCGCGGCCAGGTACACGGCGTACGGGGTCGCGCCGCACGCGCGGGCCAGCGCGGCCACGCCGTCCGTGAACTCCTCGGTGAGCGGCCTGATCACCCGGCATGTCGTCAGGTCGCCGGGCGGCGGCCCCGCCACCGGCGCCCCCGCCAGCTCGTCGCGCCAGAACTCCCGCAGCCGCGCGAGGTCGGGCCGGTCCTCCTGCTCGCGCACCGCCACGTCGCCGAGCTGCACCGCCGGCTCGGGGACGGGCTCACCCGCCAGCTCGGCGGCCAGCTCGTCCATCAGCACGCCGGTCGAACCGCCGTCGAAGGCGATGTGGTCCGTCACGAGCACCAGCTCGGCCACGCCCTCTCCGACGGGGCACAGGCTCGCGCGCAGCAACGGCACCTCGGTCGTCACGTCGAACACGTGCTCCACCGCCGCCCGGGCCACCTTCACCGGGTCCGCGCCCGCCGGATGCTCGACCAGGGGAACGGCGACGGGCGGGTGCACGACCGCGTACGGGACGCCGTCCCCGCCGACGGAGATCGTGCTGCGCAGGGCCTCGTGCCGGCGCAGGACCGCGTCCAGCGCCCGGCGCAGCGGCGCGCTCCCGCTCAGGTCGCGCACGCGCAGCCGGATCGACACGGTGGTGACCGGGCTGTGCGGATGGAGCTGGCGCAAGGTCCAGAACTCGCGTTGCGCGGCGGTGAGCGGGTGCCGGGTCCGGCCGGTCCGCCGCACCGGAGCCGATCCCGGCTCGCGCAGGCGCGCCGCCAGCCCGGCCGCGGTCGGCTCGGTCAGGAACGTCGCCAGCGGCACGGTGTGCCCGAGCCGCCGGGACAGCTCGGTCACCACCCGGGCGGCGGCCAGCGAGTGCCCGCCCAGGTCGGCGAACCGGTCGTGCACGCCCACCTCCGGCAGGCCCAGCACGTCCGCGATCACCTCGGCGACCTGGCGCTCGTCGTCCGTCCGGGGCGCGACCGGCGCCGCGCTCCCCGTCCGGGCGGCGCCCAGCTTGGGCAGGGCCGCGCGGTCCACCTTGCCGGTGGGGGCGATCGGCAGGTCGCCGGTCACGCCGATCCTGGCCGGGACCAGGTGGTCGGGCAGCCGGTCACGCAGCCAGTCGCGCAGCTCGGGCTCGGTCACGCCGGAGGCGGCCACGTGCGCGACGAGGTAGGCGATGCCGTCGTCGTCGGTGTGCGCCAGGACGACGGCGCGGCGCACCGCGGGATGGCGGTCCAGCGCCGACTCGACCTCGCCCAGCTCCACCCGGTAGCCGCGGATCTTGACCTGGTCGTCGGCGCGGCCCACGTAGCGCAGCTCGCCATCCACCCGCCGGACCAGGTCGCCGGTGCGGTAGACGCGGGTGCCGTCCGGGTCGGTGCCGAACGCCTGCGAGTCGTGGCCCAGGTAGCCGCGGGTCACGTTCGGGCCGCCGATCCACAGCTCGCCGACCTCTCCCTCGGGGACCGGGTTGCCGGCGGCGTCGCGCACGCTGAGCAGCGCGTTCGCCATCGGCCCGCCCAGCGGCGGGTCGCCCTGGTGGTCGCGGCTCACCTCGAACAGGGTGGAGCCGGTGGTGCACTCGGTGGGGCCGTACATGTTGAGCACGCGGCGCACACCGGGGTTGGCGTACACGCGCGCGACCAGCGCGGCGGTCAGCCGCTCGCCGCCGGACAGCACCATGCGCACGCCGTCCGGCAGCGGCTCGCGCAGCAGCACCGACAGCGCGGACGGGACGCCGAAGACCGTGCGCACCTCGTCGCGGGCCGGCAGCGTCGGCAGCGCCAGGACGTTGTCCGCCATGATCACGGTCCCGCCGGCGAAGAGCGGCGTGAAGATCTGGGTGATCGAGGCGTCGAAGCAGATGGAGGAGCCGGCGAGCATGCCGCTCAGCTCCTCGGCGGTGTAGGCGGACGCCTCCCAGCGCACCAGGTTCAGGGTGTTGCGGTGCTCCACGACCACGCCCTTGGGACGGCCGGTGGAGCCGGAGGTGTAGATCACGTACGCGGCGTCGCCCGGCTCGCCGGGCACCCGCGGCCCGTGCGCGGCGGGCGTCACGTCGTCGACGAGCACGGTGTCCGCGCCGGTCGGCGCCGCGGTCTCGCGCCGCGCCGCCGAGGTGACCACCGCGGTCATGGCGGCGTCCTCGGCCATGAAACGTAAGCGCTCGGCCGGGTAGGCCGGGTCCAGCGGCACGTAGGCCGCGCCCGCCTTGAGCACCCCGATCAGCGCGGGCACCAGCCACTCGTCGCGGTCGAGGCAGATGCCCACCAGGTCGCCGCGTCCCACACCTCGCGCGGCCAGGGCGTTGGCGATCCCGTTGGCCCTGCGGTCGAGTTCGGCGTAGGTCATCCGGCTCGTGCCCGCGACGACGGCGAGGCGATCGGGTGTCCGCCGGCACTGCGCCTCCAGGGCCTCGTGGAGGCGTCCCGGCGAGTCGGTGGGAGGGCGGTTCGCGCCCGTCACATCCGTAGTCATGTGTCCTCTTTCCAGCAAAGGTCAAACGTGCCCGGGTGGGCGGTATGGAACAGCCCGTTCCTCGGGACGGCACGCGGGCCCGGGCGAGGTCGTCGCTGGGCGCGTGGGGTCGTGCGGGGTCGTGCGGGCGGTTCAGTGTCGCGCGGTCGGCGGGTGCGGCGGGGGGCATTCGCGGCAAATGTCGTGTTCTGCGGTTACCGCTCCTTTCGCCCATGGTCGTCCGCGCAACAGCATCGGTGACCCGGCTTGCCGCTGACTTGGAACCTGCCATGATCTTGCTTGCAGGAGGGCGCGTCGTCGGCCGGTGGGCGCGGGATGGCTCGGCAGGCGGTCAGCGACGTCCCGGCGCCCGGCGTCGGCCGGAGCGCGCGAACCTCCTGGACCGGCGACAGGCAGACCCCCGGCTCCGGACATGGGCGAGGAGTGCGGCCTTCTCGCCACTGCTCCGGAACGCCACACCGACATGATCCTCTTCGCCGGGGCGGTCCCGCAAACGGGGTCGAAAGGCGCGAAAGAGGGCGAAATGTAAGGGTCCTGTTGACATCCGGAGAAGGGTTCTCGTCAACCCCGCGCAACAGAAGGCGCGGACGGGCAAGCACATCCGTCGCGGGACCTCACGGGACGGTGAGGTCGGGAGCCGCGACGGGAAAGGCCCTGGGGTGCTGGCGCAGAGGAGGGCTCGGAAAAAGAGGCCCCCGCCGGGGTCGGGCCCCGGCGGGGGAGGGGCGACGTCACGGACGTCGTGGCGTGCGTGCTCAGGGGCGGCGTCACGGACGCCGTGGTGTGCGTGGTCAAGGACGGCGTGGCCGCCCGCACGCGGCGCCGTGGCGTCCGGGCCCTGCTCCTGCCCGTGATGGCCAGGCCGCCGACGCGGCCGACGGGCAGGAGAGGACGGACGTCACGCGGCGGCGACGGGTCGTGATCAGCCGGTGTACCGCGGCTTGACGGCGACCGGCTCCCTCGGCCCCGCCGTCTGCTCCACCGTGGGCCGGCCTTCGGCGGGCACCGGGGAGGGCGCCGCGGAGGGGCCCGCCGCGGGCACTGCTGCGGGCACTGCTGCGGGCACTGCGGCGGGCTTCTTGGGCTCGGCCGAGGCCGTCCCCGAGAGCCCGGCGAGGCCCGCCGCGAGCGCCAGCGCCGCGACGCCGCCGACCAGCATGGTTCTGATCTTCATAGGGTTCCTCTCATCCTTCGAACAGGGCCTCAGCCCTTGACGACGACCGGAGTGCCGATCGCCAGGTTCTTCGCCATCCAGGTGATGTCGTCGTTGCTGACCCGGACGCAGCCGTGGCTGGCCCGCGTGCCGATGGCGGACGGCTTGTTCGTCCCGTGGATCGCCAGCTGGCCGGGGCCGCCGGCGAAGCTCTTCAGCACCGGCGAGAAGCCGCTCAGCCCGAAGGCGTACGCGCCGTAGGCCCCGCCGTCGCCGGTGGGCCTCACCAGCTCGGTGAAGAAGTAGCGGCCCGGCGGCGTCGGCGTCCCGGCCTCGCCGGTCGCGACCTTGCCCGTCCTGACCGGCCGGTCGCCGTCGTAGACGGTGAAGCGGAACGCCGCGCGGTCGATCTCCACGCGGTGGGAGGTCTCCGCGAGCGTCACGTCGGCGGCCTTGATCCAGCCCTTGCTGCCGTTGGGCCGGATCGGCAGCAGCACCTGGAGCCAGTCGCCCTCGTCGCGTTCCACCAGGAAGACGCGCGTCGCGCCGTAGTCGTTGGGGCTGGTGATCGTCCTCTGGGCCGCGCGCTGTCTGTCCCGGTAGATCGTGATCCGGGCCCCCTTGACGCTCGCGATCTTCGATCCGGCGCCGCCCGCCGGCTCGGTGCGCGCGATGGTGCCCGCCGCGGTACCCGCCGCGGTGCTCGCCGTGGTGCCCGCCGTGGTGCGCGCGGGGTCGGGTCGTACGGCACTGCCTGCGCTGCCCGCGCAGCCCGCCAGCAGGAGGGCGAGTGCCGTCGCCGCGGCCGTACGAAGCAGGTTGGTTCTCACCCGGCGCAGCCTGGCGGCAGAATGTGTGGAACCTGTTTGCCTGTCATGCGGATCCCGTATGCACTCGCGCAGTGCGCATAACCTCGGGCCATGTGCGCGTACGTGCTGGTCGCCGAGGACGACCCCAAGCAGGCCGAACTGCTCAGGCGCTACCTGGAGCGCGAGGGCCACGAGGTCCGCGTCGTGCACGACGGACGTTCGGCGATCGACGAGGCCCGGCAGGGGGACCCCGCCCTCGTGCTGCTCGACGTGATGATGCCGAAGGTCGACGGCCTGGACGTCTGCCGGGTGCTGCGCGCCGAGTCCGACCTGCCGATCCTGATGCTGACCGCCCGGTCCACCGAGGACGACCTGCTGCTCGGGCTCGACCTCGGCGCCGACGACTACATGACCAAGCCGTACAGCCCGCGCGAGCTGATGGCCCGCGTGCGCACGCTGCTGCGCCGCACCGGCAGGGCGCCCGAGACCGGCCGGCTGTTCCGGGCGGGCGACCTGGTCGTCGACCCGGTCAGGCACACCGTCACCGTGGCGGGCACGCCGGTCGACTGCACGCTCGCGGAGTTCCGGATCGTCGAGACGCTGGCCGCCGAGCCGGAACGGGTGTTCACCAGGAAGCAGCTGCTGGAGCGCGTCCACGGCTTCGACCGGTTCATCACCGAGCGCACGGTCGACGTGCACGTGATGAACCTGCGCAAGAAGATCGAGCCCGACCCGCGCCGCCCGTCCCGGCTGCTGACCGTGTACGGCGTCGGCTACAAGCTGACCCAGGCATGAGGTCGCTGTTCGTCCGGCTGCTCACCAGCTCGGCCGTCGTGGCGGTCTGCTCGATCACGGCGACGGCGTGGCTGGCCGCCAACAGCACCTCCGGCGCGATCCAGCGCGAGCAGGGCCAGACGCTGGCCAGCGACGCCCAGATCAACAACAGCCTGCTCGGTTACGCCTCCCGCCATCCCGACTGGTCCGGCGTCGCCGCCACCGTACGCGACCTCGCCGCCGCCAACAGTCGCCGCGTCGCGCTGACCACCGAGAAGGGCGCCCTCATCGCGGACTCGGCGGCCGCCGGGACCCCGCTGCCCGCCCGGGTGTCGGCCGTCGTCGATCCGCTGGCCGTGGACGTGACCCTGGTGCCGGGGGCGGCCGAGGACCGCATCGATCCGCGCGCGGTGGGCCCCTTCCTGCTGCCCGACCGTGACCGGGCCCGGCTGGGGAAGGCCGCCGACGCCTACGCCGCCTGCATGAGACGCACCGGGCAGCCCGTCCGGACGAGCGTCTCCCACACCGGCCGGCCCTCCGTGACGACGACCGGCGAGGGCGTCCCGCAGGAGCCGAGCCCGGCCCCGGCGGTGACGGCCCCCTGCGACGCGGTCACCTTCAACACGCCGACGCGCACCGAGAGGGCCGCGTTGAAGCAGCTCAACGTGCTGGTCGGCAGATGCCTGAAGGGCAAGGGCGCGGAACGCGGCTCGGTCGGCATCGACCTCACCTGGGTTCCCAAGGAGAAGCGGCCGGCGTCCTCGGAGGCCGAGCCCGGCCAGACGATCTCGTCCTGCATCGTCGCCGCCCGCAAGGAACAGCTCGACCCCTACGTCGCCCCCGCCGCCTACCTGTACATCGGATCCCCGGCAGAGGCCACCGGCCCGCGCATCCCGCTGCCCTCGATCGCCGGCGCCGCCCTCCTCGTGCTCGTGCTGACCGTCGGCGTCAGCGTCATGGCGGCCAGGCGCCTGGTCGGCCCGGTCAACGCGCTCACCCACGCCGCCCGGCGGATGCGCGACGGGGACAGCTCCGCCCGCGTCCAGGTCAGGACGACCGGCGAGATCAGCGAGCTGGCCACGGCGTTCAACGAGATGTCCGAGCACCTCCAGCGCATGGAGGAGCAGCGCAAGGCCATGGTCAGCGACGTCTCCCACGAGCTGCGCACCCCGCTGAGCAACCTCAGGGGCTGGCTGGAGGCGGCACAGGACGGCGTCGCCGAGCTGGACCCCGCGCTGATCGCCTCCCTGGTCGAGGAGCTCCTGCTGCTGCAGCACATCGTGGACGACCTCCAGGACCTCGCCCTCGCCGACGCGGGCAAGCTGCGCCTGCACCTCGAACCCGTGCACCTCGGCGACCTCCTCGACCAGGTGGCCACCGCCCACCGAGGCCGCGCCGAGGCCGCCGGGCTCACCCTGACCACCGGCATCACCGGCGCCCCCACCCTGACCGCCGACCCCGTACGACTCCGCCAGGCCATCGGCAACCTCGTCACCAACTCCCTGCGCTACACGCCGGCCGGCGGGCACATCACGCTGGCCGCCCGCCAGGACGGCGACCACGTGGTCATCGAGGTGACCGACACGGGGATCGGCATCCGCGCCGAGCACCTGCCGCACGTCTTCGACCGGTTCTGGCGGGCGGAGAAGTCCCGCAACCGCCGCACCGGCGGCAGCGGCCTCGGCCTCGCGATCGTCCGCGACCTGGCCGAGGCGCACGGCGGCACCGCCACGGCCGCCAGCACCCCGGGCGTCCGCACCACCTTCACCTTGCGCCTTCCGGCACGACCGTGATCCTGTGAGGAAACGTCCTAGGGTGACGGGGATGACGGGATCGGCGGTGGGCGTGCGCACGCAGGAGCAGATGCGGCAGCGGAACCTGAGCGAGGTGCTGCGGCGCGTCCACAACGAGGGGGCGGTGTCACGCGCCGCGCTCGGCCGCCGGATGGGTCTCAACCGCAGCACCATCATGGACCTGACCGCCGAACTCGCCGCGGCCGGGCTCGTCCGCGAGGGCGTGCCGGCCGGGCGGGGGCGGGCGGGGCGGCCGTCCATCGTCGTCATGCCCGAGCCGGGCACGGTGTACGGGCTGGCGTTCGACGTCGCCGTGGACCGGCTGGTCGCGGCCCGCGTCGGGCTGGGCGGCCGGGTCCTCGACCGCAGGGAGGCCGTCCGCGCCCGCGCCGGGGTCGACCTGGAGGACGTCGTCGGGGTCCTGGCCGCGTTCGGCCGCGAGCTGGTCGCCGGGGCCGGGCCGGGCTCGTTGTGCGTGGGGGTGGGCGCCTCGTACTGCGGGCTGATCAGGCGGACCGACGGCACCGTGCGGTACGGGCCGCACCTCGGCTGGGTGGACCAGGCGTTCGGCGCGGAACTCGGCGCCGGGCTCGGCCTCGGGCTGCCCGTCGAGGTGGGCAACGAGGCGCACATGGGGGCGATCGCCGAGCACGTGCGCGGCGCGGGACGTGACGCCGACAACCTCGTCTACCTGCACGGGGACGTCGGCGTCGGCGGCGGGATCATCGTCGGCGGCGAACTCCTGGACGGCGACACGGGCTACGGCTGCGAACTCGGGCACATGCTGGTCAACCCGTTCGACGGCCGGCCGTGCCTGTGCGGGTCGCGCGGCTGCCTGGAGGCCGAGGTGGGGGAGGAGGCGCTGCTCGACTACGCGGGACGGTCCGGCGACCTCGTCGGCCGCGACGGCATCCGGTCCGTCGTCGCCCTCGCCCGCGCCGGTGACGCCAGGGCGCGGGACGCCCTCGACCGCGTCGGCGACTGGCTCGGCGTCGGCGTCGTCAACCTCATCAACCTGTTCAACCCGGCGCTCGTGGTCTTCGGCGGGATGCTGCGCGACGTCTATCCGGGCGCCGAGTCGCGCGTCCGTGCCCGGATCGACGCGCACGTGCTGCCGGTGTCGCGGGAACGGGTCCGCCTGGCCGTGACGGCCCTGGGCGACGACACCACGCTCGCCGGAGCCGCCGAACTCGCCTTCGCCGGTCTCCTGGACAACCCCCTCACCACCTTGGCCGCCCTTCGCTGAGCCGGCCGTCCGTCGATCGCGGCGGGCGCACGCGCCCCCGGTTCGATCCGCGGGCCCGGGGGGCGTGCGTCTCACGGGGTCAGGCGTAGAGGAAGTAGTAGCTGTACTTGCTCTCCCACTGGCATGAATAGTCGTCCCACCAGTTCTGGTCGACGCCCTGGGTGCCGATCCGCTCGCACTCCGCGTGCTCCCTGAAGACGCCCGCCAGTCTCTCGGCGTTCGCCGGGGCGGCGCCGATCGTCAGCGACACTCCAAGGACCATGACGGCCGAGACGAGAACAGCGCGTGCCTTTCGCATTCGTCCTCCTGCGACTGGGGAGATCATGTCGGTGGACATTATCACTCACGGCTCCGGTGGGATTGTCGCGGCGGAATCACCGGCCGCCGGGTCATGAAACTTTCATCGGCGTGAAAGACGCCGTGGGGGTGTATCCGACCGGCTGTGCATGCCATGGATGATCTGGGGCCGTCTCCGTGCCTTACGGCCCCAAAGTACGATTTATGCCGCTTTCCCGTTCTAAGGGAAACGAAACTTCGAAAACTTTGACCATTGTCGCGTAGGTGTCATATCGTCTCCCCGCCCATATCGATGTGAGCCGCGACACTCGAACAGGACGTTGTTCTCACAGGCGCTACAGGTCGGCGTGCTCATCACGGCCGCCCTGCCATCGAACGAGACACGGACGGCCACCCGGGAAGCGGCGACCATCCGACCAACCGGAGTCGCACCATGCAAGCTCGAATCCGCACGGCCGCCGTCGGCTTGGCGATGACCGTGCTGGCCGCCGTCGGTGTGCCGGCGGCCTTCGCGCCGCCGGCACACGCGACGCAGACGATCACCGACATCGCCTACGCGCCCGCGCAACCGGCCGGCAGCAGAGGGCATCTGCTGGATCTCTACCTGCCCGCCACCGGCATCACGCCCCGGCCCCTGATCATCTGGCACACCGGCTCGGCGTGGAGCAGCGACGACGGCAAAGCCGGCGCGGACGCCATTGCCGCGATCTTCAACCCGCTGGGCTTCGCGGTGGCCGGCGTCAGCGTCCGCTCCAGCGCCCAGGCGATCTTCCCGGCCCAGGTGCACGACATCAAGGCGGCGATCCGCTGGCTGCGCGCGAACGCCGCCACGTACCAGCTCGACCCCAACCGATTCGCGATCATGGGCGACTCCTCGGGCGGCTGGCTGACGGAGATGGCCACGCTGTCCGGCGGCGTCTCGGCGCTGGAGGGCGCCATCGGCACGACCGGCGTCTCCAGCGCCGTCCAGACGGGGCTCGCCTTCTACAGCCCCACCGACTTCCTGCAGATGAACGCGCAGAACCTGCCGACCGGCGGGCTGGACCACAACTCGCCCGCCTCGCCGGAGTCCCTGCTGGTCGGCTGCCCCATCCAGACCTGCCCGGCCACGGTGGCCCAGGCCAACCCGATGACGTACGTCGACGCCAACGACCCGCCGCTGATGTTCCTGCACGGCCAGGCCGACTTCCTGGTGCCGCACGGCCAGAGCGTGCTGCTCTACAACAAGATCAAGGCTCAGTGCGGGTCGGCCACCTTCGTCTCGGTGCCCGGCGCCGACCACATGATGCCGCAGGTCATGGACCCCGCCCATTACGGCACGCAGACCGTCCGCACCACCAAGAACTGCGGCGAGACCGTCGGCACCGGCACCCTCGACCCCACCTGGCCCAACTTCACGACCTTCCTGCGCGGCGGGCTCAAGATGGGCACCTCCTGCGAGGTCACCTACGCCACCGAGGTCTGGAACGGCGCCTTCAACGGCAGCCTGACCATCAGGAACACCGGCACGACCCCCATCTACGGCTGGACCGCCACGTGGGCCTGGTCGGGCAACCAGTTGATCACCAACGCCTGGAACGCCACGGTGACCCAGACCGGCACGCAGGTGACCGCCCGCGACGCCGGCACCAACACCTACATCGGCCCCGGCTCCAGCCAGAGCCTCGGCTTCTCGGCGTCCGTCACCGGGACGAACGACATTCCCGCCCAGTTCAAGCTCAACAACCTCGTCTGCACGAGAGTGCCCGCCTGAGACGACCCGGGTTCCGCCGCCGCGGATTCCCGAATTTTATTCGGCGAATCCGCGGCGGGGAGCTGAATAGCGGCTCTCCCTTATTGCGCCACGTTCCGTCGAACCTCGGTCACGGAAGGTCGCGGATCACCTTATTGCGTTATTCGACGGGCCGCCCCTATCCTTACCCGGGACGGCCCGCCGGCTCATTTACCGTCGTATTCACCGACCGGCCGGGGGCCATGTGACTCCTCGGAAATAAATCGGATAAGCGCTTTTCCCTGTCGCGGGCCGTTGTCCGGGATTCGTCGATGAGTTAGGGGGCGTGTGCGTACACCCAACATGTTCGTCAGGAGCCTGGGCGTTTACGTGCCTGACAGCGTGAGCGTCGAGCAGGCCGTCCGCGAAGGCTGGTACCCGGCCGCGGACGCCGAGAGGTACCGGCAGATCGGCGCGGCGGTGGCCGGCGACATGCCGGCGCCGGAGATGGCGCGGCTCGCGGTCCTGGACGCCTACGAGCGGTGGGGCGAGTCCTCCCCGCGCGATCTGGACCTGCTGCTCTACCCGTCGGTCTGGCACCAGGGCCCCAACGGCTGGCAGCCCCAGCACTACCTGCAGATGCACCTCCTCGGCGGCGGCGTGCCGGCGCACGAGATCCGCAGCGGCTGCGTCGGGATGATCAGCTCGCTGGAGCTGGCGGCGAGCTACCTCCAGGCCGCCGCGGACCGGGAGACGGCCATGGTGGTCTCCGCCGACAACCACGGCACTCCGCTGGTGGACCGCTGGCGGATGACCCCCGGGGCGCTGATCGGCGACGCCGCGGCCGCGCTCGTCCTCGGCAAGGACTACGGCATGGCCGAGCTGCTGTCGGTGAACATGACGGTGATCCCCGAGGCCGACGCGGTCAACGACGGCGCCTACCCGCTCTTCCCCCCGGACGCCACCGTCGGCAGGGGGCTGAGCTTCGGGGACCGGCACGAGGAGTTCCGGCAGCGGCTGCTCAAGGCGCAGGGCACCGGCATCCACCTGACGATCCAGAAGACGATGATGCAGCAGGTCGAGCAGACCCTGGACGAGGCGGGGATCGGCTTCGCCGACATCACCCGGGTGGCCTTCCCGCACGGCCGCCGCGAGGACCTGGACGGGCAGATGTCCTGGCTGGGCATCGACGAGGACCAGACGACCTGGGACTACGGCCGGCGCGTCGGCCACTGCGGCGCGGTCGACCAGTTCATCGCCTTCGAGCACCTGATCGCGACCGGCGGGCTCGTGCCCGGCGACCACCTGCTCATGGTCGGCTTCGGCTCCGGCACGTCGGTCGCCGCGGCGGCGTTCCGGATCCTGTCCACCGCTCCCGTCACGAGAGGAGCACGCGCGTGAGCGACGACCTCACCCGGCGGCTGGTCGAGTTCGTCCAGGACAACCTCGTCCTGGACGGCGACGACGTCAAGGTCGACGAGACGACCCCGCTCCTGGTGTCGGGCCTCCTGGACTCCCTGCGCACGGCGCGGCTGCTGAACTTCCTCAGGAAGGACGTCGGCGTCCGGGTCACCGCCGCCATGCTCGACCCCGAGAACTTCAGGGACGTCGCGACCATCGTGACGATGGTCAGAGAACTCCGATCCGCTTAGCCGGGACGAGGACGGAAGTCATGCGGTACGCGGACACCTACATCGGCGGCGTGGGAACCTACCTGCCCAGGACCGTCGTCAGCGTCGAGAAGGCCGTCGCCAAGGGCTGGTACCCGGCGGAGGACGCCGAGCTGCACAACCTGGCGGGGACGGTGGTCGCCGGCGACGTGCCGGCTCCGGAGATGGCCCTGCACGCGGCGCGCAGCGCGATCAAGCGCAGCGGCCGGGCGCCGGGCGACCTCGATCTCCTCCTGTACGCCTCGACCTGGCACCAGGGCCCGGACGGCTGGCCCCCGCACTCCTACCTGCAACGTCATCTCGTCGGCGGGGACGTGCTGGCCACCGAGATCCGGCAGGGCTGCAACGGCATGTTCATCGCCCTGGAACTGGCGGCCGGTCATCTGGCCGCCGCGCCCGGCAGGCAGGCCGCCCTGCTGGTCGCCGCCGACAACTACGGCACCCCGCTGATGGACCGGTGGCGGATGGGCCCCGGCTACATCGGCGGGGACGCCGCCGCCGCGCTCGTCCTCACCAAGGACCGCGGGTTCGCCCGCCTGGCGTCGGTCTGCACGACGACGGTGGCCGAGGCCGAGGAGCTGCACCGGGGCAGCGAACCGCTGTTCCCGCCGGGCGTCACGGTCGGGCGCCGGATGAGCTTCGCGGCCCGCAACGAGCAGTTCCGGCAGCAGGTCATGCCCAAGGGCGAGGCCGGCGCGGCGTTGTTCAACATCCAGCGGGCGCTGATGGAGATCGTCGAGCGCGTGCTGGACGAGAGCGGGATCGAGGCCCGCGACCTGACCCGCGTGGCGTTCATGAACTACTCCGAGGAGATCGTCGAACAGCGGTGCATGGCCGTGGTCGACCTGCCCATGTCCCGCTCCACCTGGGACTACGGCCGCACCATCGGCCACTGCGGGGCCGGCGACCAGGTCCTCTCCCTCGACCACCTGCTCACGACCGGGCAGCTGGGCCCCGGCGACCACCTGCTCATGCTCGGCACCGGGCCAGGGGTGACCGTCTCCGGGGCCGTGCTCGAAATTCTCGAAACTCCTCATTGGGCCTGACATCGAAGGGAAACGAACGCAGATGGTCGACACTCCGCGCGGAGCCCGGGTGGAACCAGTCGCGGTGGTCGGGATCGGATGCCGTCTCCCCGGCGACGTCCACTCACCGGACGAGTTCTGGGACCTGCTGTGCGCCGGCCGCAACACGACCGGGCCGCTGCCCGCCGAACGCTGGCGCAACTACGAGACCCGGAGCCCCGAACACGCCGCCGCGCTGCGCGACGCCGTACGGCACGGCAGTTTCCTGAGCGACATCGAGGGCTTCGACGCGGAGTTCTTCGGCCTGTCGCCGCGCGAGGCCGAGCTGATGGACCCGCAGCAGCGCATCCTCATGGAGACCGCCTGGGAGGCCCTGGAGCACGCCGGGCTGCCGCCGCACGAGCTGGCCGGGACCGACGCCGGGGTGTTCGTCGGCGTCTGCACGGCCGACTACGGCGGCCGGCTGCTGGAGGACCTGCCCCAGATCGAGGCATGGACCGGGATCGGCGCCGCGACCTGCGCCGTGGCCAACCGCATCTCCTACTCCCTCGACCTGCGCGGCCCCAGCATGGCGATCGACACCGCCTGCTCGGCGTCGCTGGTCGCGCTGCACCTGGCCGCGCAGAGCCTGCGGCTCGGCGAGAGCGACGTCGCCCTCGCCGGCGGCGTCAACCTGCTGGTCACCCCCGGCCAGACGCTCACGCTGGGCACCGCCGGCGCCCTGGCGCCCGACGGGCGGTCGAAGTCGTTCGACGCGGCGGCCGACGGCTACGGCCGCGGCGAGGGCTGCGGCGTGGTCGTGCTCAAGCGCCTGTCGGACGCCCAGCGCGACGGTGACCGCGTGCTCGCGCTGGTCATCGGCAGCGCCGTGAACCAGGACGGCCACACCAACGGCATCATGGCGCCGTGCGGCGAGGCCCAGGAGCACGTGATGGCCCGGGCCTGCAGGCAGGCGGGCGTCGCGCCGTCCACCGTCGACTACGTCGAGGCGCACGGCACCGGCACCCGGCTCGGCGACCCGCTGGAGGCGGGCGCGCTGTCCTCGGTGTACGGCGCGGGGCGGCCCGCCGGCGACCCGTGCCTGATCGGCTCGGTCAAGTCCAACATCGGCCACCTCGAAGGCGCCGCCGGCATCGCCGGCGTCATCAAGGCGGTGCTCGCCCTCGACCGCGGGGAGATCCCGCCGAGCGTGCTGTCCGCCCTCAACCCGGCCGTCCCGTGGGAGTCCTCGGGCCTGCGCGTGGTGACGCGGCGATCGTCCTGGCCGGAGCGCGACCACCCGCGCCGGGCGGGCGTCTCCAGCTTCGGGTACGGGGGCACGGTCGCGCACATCGTGCTCGAACAGGCCCCGCCGGCCCGGCACGCGCCCGCGCAGGAGGAGGCGCCTCCCCGCGCGGAGCGGCTGTTCCCGCTGTCGGCCGCGTCGGAGCAGGCACTGCGGCAGTACGTGGGCCGGCTCGCCGATCACCTCGGGACGGGCGTCGACCCGGCGTCGGCGGGGCACACGCTGGCGCTGCGGCGCACCCATCTGGCCCGCCGCGCCGTCGTCGTCGGGACGGACGGCGACGAGCTCGCGGCCCACCTGCGCAGGCTCGCCGACGACGTGCCGGCCGAGGCGGTGCTCACCGGCGACGTGCTGCCCGACCTCGGCCCCGGGCCGGTCTGGGTGTTCTCCGGGCAGGGCTGCCAGTGGCGCGGCATGGGGCGGGAGCTGCTGGCCGTGCCGGACTTCGCGTCCCTGGTCGACGAGGTGGAGCCGATCTTCGCCGAGGAGATCGGCTTCTCGCCGCGGCAGGTCCTGGCCGACGGCGACCTCGACACGATCGACCGCGTGCAGACCATGATCTTCGTGATGCAGCTGGGCCTCGCCCGGCTCTGGAACGCGTACGGGGTCGCGCCGCGGGCCGTCATCGGCCACTCCGTCGGTGAGATCGCGGCGGCGGTGACGGCCGGCGCGATGTCCGTCGCCGACGGCGCCCGCCTGATCTGCCGCCGCTCGCGGCTGCTGCGGCAGGCCGAGGGCAAGGGGGCCATGGTGATGGTCGGCCTGTCCTTCGAGGAGGCGGCCGAGCGGCTGGCCGGGCGTACCGACCTGGTGGCCGCGATCTCGTCGTCGCCGGGCTCCACCGTGCTGTCCGGCGACGTCGCCGCGGTCGAGGCGGTGGTCGAGGACTGGCCGGCCGAGGGCATCGTGGTGCGGCGGGTGGCCTCGGACGTCGCCTTCCACAGCCCGCACATGGAAGCGCTGGCCGTCGAGCTGGCCGCCGCCGTCGCCGATCTGTCGTTCGGCCCGCCGCGCATCCCCATGTACACGACCGCGCTGGCCGACCCCCGCGCGACGCCCGTGCCGGACGGCGCGTACTGGGCGGCGAACCTCCGTGACCCCGTGCGGCTGACCGCGGCGACGACGGCCGCGGCGCAGGACGGCCACCGCGTGTTCCTGGAGATCTCCCCCCACCCGGTGGTCGCGCACTCCGTCACCGAGACGCTGTCGGAGAACGGGTTCGAGGACGTGTTCGTCGGCACCTCGCTGCGCAGGAACCAGCCGGAGCTGCCCGGCTTCCTGGCCGCGGTGGGCACGGCGCACTGTCACGGCGTCGAGGTGGACTGGAACCGGCTGCAGCCGTACGGCGGCCTCACCGACCTGCCGCCGTACGCCTGGCAGCACCGCCGCCACTGGCGCGAGGACTCCGGCGACGACGGCAACCGCGGGCACGACGTGCGCTCCCACACCCTGCTCGGCGCCGGGACCCGCCTCGCCGGCAGCCGGACCCGCGTGTGGCGGACCGGCCTGGAGGACGCCAACCGGCCCTATCCGGGCAGCCACACCCTCAACGGGATCGAGATCGTGCCCGCCGCCGTGCTGGTCAACACGTTCCTGCACGCCGCCGAGGACGAGGACGTCACGCTCACCGGCGTGGAGATGACGCATCCGCTGATGACCGCGGAACGCCGGCAGGTCCAGGTCGTGCACGAACCTCCGGCGATACGGCTCGCGGCCCGTACGCCGGCCGCCCCCGGCGAGCCCGAACCGGCCTGGCTGGTGCACGTCACCGCCGACGTGGCCGCTCCTGGCCAGGTCAAGCCCGACGTGCTGCCCGACGCCGGCGCTCTGACCCCGATCGACCCCACGTTCGTGCACCGGCGGCTGGCCGCCGTCGGCGTGCCCTCGACGGGCTTCGACTGGACGATCGAGACGCTGCTGGGCGGCGACGGCGCGCTGCGCGCCACCGTCCGCACCGGGGACGCCGAGAGCTGGGCCCCGGCGCTGGACGCGGCGATGTCCGTGGCGCCCTGCGTGTTCCCCGGCGACCCGGTGCTGCGCATGGTCGTGCGCATCGACGAGGTCGTGCTGACCGGCGCCCCGCCCGCGACGGTGGTCATCGACGCGGCCGTGGACCGGGCCGCCGACGACACCGTGCGGGCGCTGCTGGCCGACCCGGACGGCCGGGTGGTGGGACACCTCGCGGGGCTGCGCTACCCGGTGATCGACGCGCCCGTCCCGGCCGAGGAGGAGCTGGGCGGGCCCGCGGAGTCGTTCGCCGGGCTGACGGCGGAGGGTCTGCGCGAGCGCGTCCTGCCCGAGGTGCGCGCGGAGATCGCGGCCGTGATGCGGCTGGCCCCCGAGGACCTGGCGGTCCGTCGTCCCCTGGTCGAGCAGGGGCTGGACTCGGTGATGACGGTCATGGTCCGACGGCGGCTGGACAAGCGCTTCGGCTGCCGTCTTCCCGCGACCCTGCTGTGGCAGCAGCCCACCATCGCCGCGATCGCGGACCGGCTGGTGGAGCTGCTCGCGGCGGCCAGGCCGGAGGCGGCGGCGGAGGCCGTACCGGAGGGCATGCCCGCGATCGGCGGGTGAGAGCGGCGCGGGCGGCCCGGCGGAGGATCTCCCCGGGCCGCCCGCGGCGTCCGGTCAGGAGCCCGCCGGCCGGCCGAGCCGGCGGAGCTGGTGGTCGAGGACGGCGATCGCCTCGGCGATGCCCAGTTCCCCGACCAGCACCCCGTCGGCCAGCCCGCGCGCGAGCGCGAGCAGCACGTGCGCCTCGGCGCCCGCCTCGACGCCGGGGTCCGCGGCGGTGGCGGCCACGAGCGCGGCGATCTCGCGGTGCACCGCGTCGCCGCCCGCGCGGTACAGCTCGCGCACGTCGGGATCGTCGACGGCCCTGGCCAGGAACGCGTGCCCGGCGAGCAGCAGCACGGGAGCGCGCGAGCCCAGCTCGACGACGGCGAGCAGCGTGCGCCGCAGCGTGTCGGCCGGCCCGGCGGCCTCCCGCAGCGCCTCCCGGACATGGCCTTCGATCTCCTGCCTGAGCAGCTGCGCACTGGCGCGCATCAGGTCGGCCTTCGCCCCGAAATAGTGTTGCACGAGCCCCTTGGAGACGCCGGCCTCCTGGGCGACCCCGCCGATGCTCACCCCGGCCAGGCCGTCACGGGCGCACAGCCTGAGCGCGGCATGGGCGATCTCGGCCCGCCGCGCCGCGTGGTCCACCTGCTTCGGCACGGCCCCCCTCTCTTTGCGATACGAGTGTATCGTGACGTTGTTGCGATACGATCGTATCGCGAAGGGCGAACGAAGGATCCCGCACGTGAACGATCTGGTGGAACCCAACATCGGAGCCGCGTTCCGCGCGCGGCGGCTCGGCCACTTCCGCGACGCCCCCGCCTTCGCGCGCTACCGCAACGCCTACGACCACGCCATGGCCCGGCTCCCCGAACCTGCCGAGATCCACGACGTGGCGACCGGCTTCGGATCCGTCCGGGTCTACCGTTTCGGCGGCGGCGACGGCGTGCCGCTGCTCCTGCTGCCGGGGCGCACCTCGGCCACCCCGATGTGGGAGGCGAACCTGGCCGGCCTCGTCGCCCGGCGGCCGGTCTACACCGTCGACCTGCTCGGCGAGCCCGGCCTGTCGGTGCAGACCCGGGCGTTCGACGGCGCGGAGGACCAGGCGACCTGGCTGGCCGAACTGCTGGACCGGCTCGGCCTCGCCCGGGTGCACCTCCTCGGGGTGTCCATCGGCGGGTGGAGCGCCTTCCACCTGGCCCTGCGCGTGCCGGAGCGGATCGCCTCGGTGAGCGTGCTCGACCCCGCCAACCTGTTCGGCCGGATCACCTGGAAGGTCGTCGTCTTCTCGCTGGGCTCGGTGGTGCCGTTCTTCCCCGAGTCGTGGCGCAGGAAGCTGCTGAGCTGGATCTCCGGCGGGGCCGACGCCTCGGCCGACGAGCCCGTCGCCAACCTGATCTCGGCCGGGATGCGGGACTTCACCGCGTTCCTGCCGCCGCCCGCGTACCCCACGGACGACCAGGTGGCCGGGCTGGACGTGCCGGTGCTCGCGCTGATCGCCGGGCGCAGCATCATCCACAACCCGCGCAAGGCCGCCCTGCGGGCCCGCCGCCTGCTCGCCCGGGGCGTCGTCGAGCTGTGGCCGGACGCCTCCCACGCACTCAACGGCGAGTTCCCCGACCGCGTCAACCCCCGGGTCCTCGCCTTCGCCGACGAGGTCGACCGCGCTGACGACACTGCCGGAGACACTGCCGGAGACACTGCCGGCGGCACGCCCTGACGCCACGGGCCGGGGCTTTTCAGCCGGGCTGCTCGCGGATCTCCCTGGTGGCCGAGCGGTAGGCGCGGGCGACCCCGGCGAGCAGGCCCAGCATCAGCGGCACCTGCTCCTGCGTGAACTGCCCGCGGATCTGCTCCAGGTGCCGCTCGGAGGTGACGCGGGTGGCGTGGTACTCGGCCATGCCGCCCTCCAGCAGCTCCACCGTGACCATGCGCCGGTCGCGCTCGCCGCGTACCCGCCGCACGTAGCCGGCCTTCTCCAGACGGTCGATGAGCCGGGTCGCGGACGCGGACGGGAGCCCCAGCTCCTCGGAGATCGCCCCCACCGGGAGGGGGCCGCGCATCTCCAGCAGGATGAGCGCGGCCACGTCCACGTGGTGCACGCCGAGCCGGTCGGCGATCGCCTCGATGTGCAGCATGACCGCGATCAGGAACTCGCGGTAGACGTCCGCTTCTGGGTGGTTGTCGGTCACTCGCCCCAATGTACTTCACAGCGATGTATCTTTGAATCGAAGTAACTTCGTTTTGGAGATAAAATGGACGTTGTTGTCATCGGCGCCGGCGTGGGCGGCCTGGCCGTCGCGCGCAGCCTGCTCGCCGCCGGTCACCAGGTGCGGATCTACGAACAGGCCACCGCCATGCGCACGGGCGGCGCCGGGCTGAGCATCTTCAGCAACGGTGCCGCGGTGCTGCACGACCTCGGTGTCACCCTTGACGGCGTCGGCGGCCGGTTCGACCGGATCGACGCGCTGACCGCGGACGGCCGGCTGCGGCTCACCTCCGACATGGCCCACGCGGCCACGCTCTACGGTTTCCCCAACAAGTCGGTCTCCCGCCGTCTCCTGCTGGAACGGCTGGCCGACGGGCTGCCCGGCGACCTGATCCGCTACGGCACGGCCTGCCGGACCGTGACCCAGGACGGCGACCGGGTGACCGCGACCTTCGAGGACGGCTCGACGGCCACCGGCGACCTGCTGATCGGCGCCGACGGCCACCACTCGGTCGTCCGGCGCGAGTTGTGGGGCGACGTCCCCATCCGGACGGCCACGTTCGGCACCTGGCAGGCATTGAGCCGGATCGACATCGACCTCGCCCGCACCCATCTGCACCTCATGATCACCGGTAAGGAGGGCGCCTGCGGGATCATCCCCGCCGGTGACGGCAAGCTCCAGTGGTGGTTCGACGTGCGCTGGGCTCCCGGCGAGTCGCGTCCGGCCGCGCCTTTGGCCGAGCTGCGGCGCCGCTTCGGCCACTGGGCGTCGCCCGTCCCCGAGCTGCTCGCCCAGGCGTCGGAGGCCGACCTCGACTTCTTCGGCCACCACTGGCAGAAGGTGCGCCGGGAGTGGGGCAAGGGCCGCGTCACCCTGCTCGGCGACGCCGCCCACCTCATGCCCCCCACCCTCGGACAGGGCGCCAACCAGACCCTGGAGGACGTGTGGGTGCTCGGCCGCGAGCTGGCCAAGGGCGGCGACCCGGCGCAACGGCTGCGCGCCTACGAACGGGCCCGCTACCCGCACGTCAACCTGGTGTCCAGGCTGGCCCGGCGCAGCCCGGCCAACTGGCGCATCCCCCCGTTCGTCGGCCGGATGGTCTCAGAGACGTCCCAGAGCGGGTTGCTCGCCCGCTTCAGCAACCGCCTCACCGCCGCCCTCGCCCACTGAGCGCGGGCACGCCGGGTCGCAGGCTCCGGCGCCGGTGGTAGGCGTAGGTGACGGCGGCGAGCAGCGGCCCCCACAGCAGGAGCGGAAGGTAGCAGACGGCGAAGATCGCGGCCTCCCAGCCGCCCGCCCGGCTGGGGAAGTCGGGCGGGATCGGCTCGCCGCGCATGGTCACCCCGGCGAGCTCGGTCACGAAGGCGGACGTCCACAGGACCGTCAGGAGCACGGCGCCCGACGCCGCCGGAACGACGGCGGCCGGCGTCGGCACCCTGCGGCCACGCAACCCGGGGACCCAGCGGGGAAACCGCTCACCCCACGCGGCCACCAGCCCGACGGCGGTGAACGCCGTCAGCTCCGACACGATCGACAGGAACACGACGTACAGCCGTTCACCGAGCCCGATCCCGCGGTCGAACGCCGCGGGCAACCGCCAGAGGCTGGACGGCA
This sequence comes from Nonomuraea sp. NPDC003560, assembly GCF_042878785.1. Classification (NCBI taxonomy): domain Bacteria; kingdom Bacillati; phylum Actinomycetota; class Actinomycetes; order Streptosporangiales; family Streptosporangiaceae; genus Nonomuraea; species Nonomuraea sp. NPDC003560. The sequence continues at coordinate 27,970 of NZ_JBIAOF010000013.1, forward strand.
GCACGGTGAACGGCACGGCGTAGGCGGCGATCCGCGCCCAGCGGGGCACCCCGGCCACCGGCGCGTGGGCGGCCCGCCACACCGTGCGCAGCCGCCCGCCGGTCACCGGCGATCCCGCGACTGCGGCGGCCACGGGGAGCGGCGCCGCGGCGCCGCGCGAACGATCAGTTCTCGTCATGGCGCTCACGCTAGGAACGACCGGGCCGCCCTGCCTCCCCCCGGCGGGGGAGTGCGGCCCCGGCGGCGTCGGCTAGCGTCGGTCCACGTGAAACGCCCTCTCGCCCAGGCCGCGCGGGCCGGGGTCTACCAGCTCCTGGGCGCAGCGCTGCTGGCTCCGGTCGCCGCCGGGCTCGGCCTGCCGATCCTGGCCGAGCTGACGCCGGGCCGCCTGCTGGCGCTGTGGGCGGCGTGCCTGCCCGCCTCGGTGCTGCTCGCGCTGCTGCCGCTGACCCGCCGCCTGGAGGTGATCGCGCTGTCGGACCTGCTCGACGTGGACGTGCCCGAACGCGGTGACCGCCTCTACCTGGTGGCCCTGACCAGCCTGCACCTGTACGTCGGCGGGACGCTCAGCGCGGCCGTCCTGGCGTTGTCCCCCGGGCTGCTGCCGCGGGCCTGGCAGGCGGCGCCCGGCCAGGTGGCCGAGGTGCTGCTGCTCACCGCCGTCGTGCTGGCCGCGATGGTCGCCGCCGGGCTCGGCCAGCGCTGGGTCGCGCGGCGGCTGCTGCGTTCCGAGCCGTCCCGGCTGATCGACGAGCTGGACCGCCGCCAGTCGCTCGCCCTGGAGCTGCACGACTCCGTCGGCCACGCACTCAGCGTCGTCCTGGTGCAGGCCATGGCGGCCGAGGCGGCGCTGCGCCGCGCCGCCCCCGAGCTCGCCGCCCAGTCGCTCGGCCACCTGACGACCACCGCCCGCAACGCCCAGCAGCAGCTCGACGTGCTGCTCGGCGTGCTCGACGACGGCGCGGCCGACCGGACGCCCACCCTGGAGGCGCTCGGCACGCTCACCCGCGGCCTCGACGTCCGGGTCAGCGCCGGCCACCTCGGCAAGGTGTCGCCCGCGACCTCGCGGGCCGCGTTCGCGATCGCCAGGGAGGCGCTCACCAACGCCCTGCGGCACGGGCACGGCCCGGTCACGCTCGCCGTCGCCGCCGCCGCCGAACTGACCCTGACCATGGACAACGCGACCCTGAGCAGGCCGGGGGAGCCGGGGCGCGGCCTGACCGGCATGCGCATGCGGGCCCGGCTCGCCGGCGGGACGTGCACCTGGGAGGAGGTGGGCGGAACGTGGCGCGTCCGGGCGAGCCTGCCGCTGTGATCCGGGTCGTCCTGGCCGACGACGAGCAGCTCATCCGCTCGGGCTGGGCGACCATGCTCTCCCTGCACGACGACATCGAGGTGACGGCCGAGGCCGCCGACGGACGAGCGGCGGTCACGGCCGGCGCCGGCGCGGACGTCGTGCTCATGGACATCCGCATGCCGGTCATGGACGGCCTGGCCGCGACCCGGGAGCTGGCCCGCCGCTCGCCAAGGACGCGCGTCGTCATGGTCACCACGTTCGAGAGCGACCAGCTCGTCTGGGGCGCCCTGCGCGCGGGAGCCGCCGGTTACGTGCTCAAACGCTCGCCCGCCGGCGAGCTGGTGGAGGCGGTCCGCCTGGTGCACGGGCGCGACGCGGTGCTCTTCCCCGACGCGCTGCGCCGCATCGCCGCGCCGCACGTGGGCAGCGCCCGCCGGCGCCTGCCCGTCGAGCCGACGCCGCGCGAGCTGGACGTCCTGCGGCACATCGCGCTCGGACGAAGCAACGCGGAGATCGCCGCCGCGCTGCACGTCACCAGGGAGACGGTCAAGACGCACGTCGGCAACCTCCTGGACAAGCTCGGCGCCCGCGACCGCACCCAGGCGGCGGTGCTCGCCTACGAGCTCGGCCTCGTCGGCCCGGTCGGGGAATGATCCCTCTCAGGAGGGAGGTGGGGTACCGCATCCCGCTCAAGAGCGAGACGGGACTTCGCCCGCTCCGGCGATGTCCGGCAGGCCGCGGAAAACCAGGATTGGGGAGGTCATCACCGCTAAGGAGTCAACGAGATGAACCCCCGCATCGCCTTCGTCGCCGCCCCCGTGCTCACCTTCACCTACGGCGTCCTCCGCATCCTGGACGGCCTCGACGGCAGCCGCGGTCCCGGCCTGGCCTGGACGACCGGGCACCTGGCCTTCATCGGCGCCCTGGCGTTCTTCGCCGTGACCTTCCACGAGATGCGCAGGCTGGCCGGCCGCGGCCGTCTGGCGACCGGGCTGGCCGTAGCTGGATATGTCGGCATCACCACGCTGATCGCCCAGTTCTCCATCGACATCGTCGTGGGATTCCGCTCGGCCGACCACGCCGCGATGGGCGTGCTCTTCGACCAGGTCCAGTCGGTTCCCGGGGTGCAGCAGGTGGTCTACGACTTCGGGCCGATGTTGTTCTTCGTCGCCCAGATCGGCCTGGTCCTCCAGCTCGCCGTCCAGCGTCGCGTCAAGCCGTGGACGCCCGTCCTGGTGGTCGCCGACGTCATGGTGCCGTTCGTGGAGAAGGACCTCATGCCGCTGGGCGCCGCCTGCCTGATGGTCTCCTTCCTGGCGATGGCCCGGGTGTCGCGGGCGTCCCGGGCGGCCGACGGCCGGCACCGCGTGGCCGAGCCCACCGTACCGGCCGCCGTGTGACGCCTGGCGTTGCGCCCGCCGGCGCACGACGGGCAGATGGTTCAGGAGCTGGAACAGCGCGGGCAGCGGGGAGTCGTGGCGAGCGCCGGGCCGGGCGCTCACCGTCCGGGGGCGGCGACGGGCAGGGTGAGGATCATGGTGAGACCGCCCCCGGGGGTCTCGTCGGGCACGAGCGTGCCGCCCATGGCCTCGGCGAGTCCGCGGGACAGGGCGAGCCCGAGCCCGACGCCGGAGTGGTTGTCGCGATCGCCGAGCCGCTGGAACGGCTGGAAGACGCGGTCGTGCGCCTCCGGCGGGATGCCGGGGCCGCGATCCATCACCCGGATCTCGACGTGGTCGCCGTGCCCGCTGGCGGTGACCAGCACGGTCCGGCCGGGCGGGCTGAAGCGCACGGCGTTGGCCATGAGGTTGACCAGGACGCGTTCCAGCAACGCGGGATCGGCCAGCACGTCGGGCAGCTCGACGGAGACGTCGCCTTCGACGCGGTCCCGCAGCGGGCCGAGATCGTCGATGGCGCGCGGCACGATCTCTTCGAGCGCCAGCGGCTGCGCGCTCACCCCGAGCACGCCGGCCTGCAGGCGGCTCATGTCCAGCAGGTTCGCCACCAGCCGGTCCAGCTTGTCCAGCGACTCCTTCGCGGTGGCGAGCAGCTCGGACCGGTCCTGTTCCGACCAGGCGACCTCGGTGCTGCCCAGGCTCTCGACGGCGGCCTTGGCGGAGGCGAGCGGCGTGCGCAGGTCGTGGCTGACGGCGGCCAGCAGCGCGGTGCGCATCCGGTCGGCCTCGGCGAGCGGGCGGGCGAGCTCGGCCTCCTGCTGGAGGCGTTCCTGGCGCAGCGCGACGGCGGTCTCGGCGGCGAACGCCTCCAGCACCGTGCGGTCGGCGGCCTCCAGCGGCTCGCCCCGGGCGGCCAGGACCAGTTCCTCGTCGATGACGACGTCGGTGTCGGACCGTCCCGGGCAGGTGGCGGGGGCGCCGCCGGAGGTCGCGACGATCCGCCAGGCGTCCGGGTCGGAGTGCTGGTCGGGCGCGCGCGCGGCCTCGGGCCGCCGTTCCAGCAGGGTGACGGAGGTCAGGCCGAAGGTCTCGCGCATGCGTTCCAGCAGCGAGGACACCGCGGCCTCGCCGCGCAGCACGTGACCGGCCATGGTGGACAGCAGCTCGGCGTCGGCGCCGGCCCGCGCGGCCTCCCTCGTCCGGCGGGCGGCGATGTCCACGATCGTGCTCACCGCCGCCGCCACCAGCACGAACACGACCAGCGCGAACAGGTTCTCCGGGGCGGCGATGGTGAACTCGCCGACCGGCGCGGTGAAGAACCAGTTGAGCAGCAGCGAACCGCCGACGGCCGCGGTGATGGCCGGCCACATGCCGCCCACCAGGGCCACCCCGACGGTCAGGCACAGGAAGAACAGGATCTCGCTGGGCAGCGACAACATGTCCCGGAACGGCGCCAGCGCGGCCGTCAGCAGCGGCATCCCGGCCACCGCCAGGGCCCAGCCGCTCGCCCGCCGGGTGCGGGTGAGCGCGGCCCGCGTGCGGGCGGGCCGGCGGCGTCCCTGCTTGGCCTCCTCGTGCGTGATCATGTGGACGTCGATCGAGCCGGACCGGGCGGTGGTCTCCACGCCGACGCCCCGGGAGAAGATCTGCGCGAACCGCCCCCTGCGCGAGGCGCCGAGGACGAGCTGGGTGGCGTTGACGCCGCGCGCGAAGTCGAGCAGCGCCCGCGGGACGTCGTCGCCGACGACCTGGTGGTAGCTGCCGCCCATGTCCTCCACCAGCGTGCGCTGGCGGGCCAGGCTGGCCGGGTCGGCGCCGGCCAGCCCGTCGGCGCTGGTGACGTGCACCGCGAGCAGGTCGGCGCCCTTGGTGCGGGCGGCGATGCGGGCGGCCCGGCGGACCAGTGTGTCGCCCTCGGGGCCGCCGGTCAGGGCGACCACCACCCGCTCGCGGGTCTCCCAGGTGGTGGCGATGCCGTGGTCGGCGCGGTAGCGGTCGAGCTGGTCGTCCACCTTGCCGGCCACCCACAGCAGCGCGAGCTCGCGCAGCGCGGTGAGGTTGCCGACGCGGAAGTAGTTGGACATGGCGGCGCTGACCTTCTCCGGCGCGTACACGTTGCCGTGCGCCATGCGGCGGCGCAGCGCCTCCGGCGACATGTCCACCAGCTCGATCTGGTCGGCGCGGCGCACCACCTCGTCGGGCACGGTCTCGCGCTGCGGCACGCCGGTGATCTCCTGGACGACGTCGTTGACCGACTCCAGGTGCTGGATGTTCACCGTGGAGACGACGTCGATGCCGGCGTCCAGGATCTCGTCCACGTCCTGCCAGCGCTTGACGTTCTTCGAGCCGGGCACGTTGGTGTGGGCCAGCTCGTCGATCAGCGCCACCTTCGGCCGGCGGGCGATGACGGCGTCCACGTCCAGCTCGGTGAAGGTGGCCCCGCGGTGGACGACGGTCCGGCGCGGGATGATCTCCAGGCCCTCCAGGAGGGCGGCGGTGCGGGGACGGCCGTGCGTCTCGACCAGGCCCACGACCACGTCCCGGCCGCGTTCCCGCGCGCGGCGGCCCTCGCCGAGCATCGCGTACGTCTTGCCGACCCCGGGCGCCGCCCCGAGGTAGACCCGAAGGCGGCCCCTGCTCATGAGCGGTCGAGCGCCAGGTTGAGTTCGAGCACGTTGACGGCCGGTTCGCCCATGAAGCCGACGGCCCGGCCGGTGGTGTGCTCCTTGATGAGCCGCTCGACCTCGGCCTGGCCGAGGCCGCGCTCCCTGGCCACCCGCCGCGCCTGGAGCTCGGCGTAGGCCACGGAGATGTGCGGGTCGAGCCCGGAGCCGCTGGCGGTGACCGCGTCGGCCGGGACCTTCGCCTCGGCCTCCCCCCGGACCGGGACGGTGCGCCCGGCCGCGTAGTCCTCACCCGGCTCGGCGCACTCCACCCGCCTGCCCTGATAGGTCACGACGAACGGGGTGGCCGGGCACGCCTGGTTGACGCTGACGGCCCGGTCGGGGAAGACCTTGAGCACCGCGCCGACCCCGTCCGGGGTGCAGTACGGGCGGGCGCCGCTGACGCCCTCCAGCTCGCCGGCCGCCCTGGAACGGGCGCAGACCTGGGTGAGCAGCGACTGCCGGCCCTCCTGGCCGGCGACCGGCAGCGTGTCCACGACGTCCTCGGGGCCGAGGTTGCTCGCGCCGGACGAGGTCGGGTCGTAGCCGTCGCCCGCCGCCGACGGACGGGACTGGAAGTACTTCCTGATCGGCCTGCCGTCGGCGTCGGTGAAGGACTGGCCGATGAGCGCGCTGCCCACGGCCCTGCCGTCCTTCTCGACGAGCGAGCCGTTGGCGCGCCCGTTGAACAGGGCCTGGGCGACCCCGGTGGTGACCAGCGGATAGACGATGCCGAGCAGCGCGGTCAGGACGGCGACGGCGCGCAGGGCGGCGAGGTGCTGGCGGACCCAGCTTGGCAGGCGTTCCATTTATGACATCCCCGGAAGGAACTGGATCAGCAGGTCGATGAGCTTGATGCCGATGAAGGGGGCGACGATGCCGCCCAGGCCGTAGACGTACAGGTTGCGCGAGAGCAGCTTGGACGCGCTGGACGGCCGGTACCGGACGCCTCTGAGCGCCAGCGGGATCAGCGCGACGATGACCAGCGCGTTGAAGATCACCGCGGCCAGGATGGCGGACTGGGGGCTGGACAGGCGCATGACGTTGAGCGCGTCCAGGCCCGGATAGACGGCCGCGAACATGGCCGGGATGATCGCGAAGTACTTCGCGATGTCGTTGGCGATCGAGAACGTGGTCAGCGCGCCCCGCGTGATCAGCAACTGCTTGCCGATCTCGACGATCTCGATGAGCTTGGTCGGGTTGGAGTCCAGGTCGACCATGTTCCCGGCCTCCTTGGCGGCCGAGGTGCCGGTGTTCATGGCCACGCCGACGTCCGACTGGGCCAGGGCGGGGGCGTCGTTGGTGCCGTCGCCGGTCATCGCGACCAGGCGGCCGCCCTCCTGCTCCTTCCTGATCAGGGCCAGCTTGTCCTCGGGGGTGGCCTCGGCCAGGAAGTCGTCCACGCCGGCCTCGTCGGCGATGGCCTTGGCGGTGAGCGGGTTGTCGCCGGTGATCATGACGGTGCGGATGCCCATGCGGCGCATCTCGTCGAAGCGTTCGCGCATGCCCTGCTTGACGACGTCCTTGAGGTGGATGACGCCGAGCACGCGGCCCCGCTCGGCCACGACCAGCGGGGTGCCGCCGGAGGCGGAGATGCCGTCCACGATGTGGCCGACGTCGTCGGTGGGGTGGCCGCCGTTGTCGCGCACCCACTTCATGACCGCGGTGGCCGCGCCCTTGCGGACCTCGCGGCCGTCCAGGTTGACGCCGGACATGCGGGTCTGGGCGGTGAACTGCACCCATTCGGCGCCGTGGATCTCGCGCTCGCGCAGGCCGTACCGCTCCTTGGCGAACACCACGACCGAGCGGCCCTCGGGGGTCTCGTCGGCGAGGCTGGAGAGCTGGGCGGCCTCGGCGAGCTCCCGCTCGCCGACCCCGTCCACCGGCACGAACTCGGCCGCCTGCCGGTTGCCCAGCGTGATCGTGCCGGTCTTGTCCAGCAGCAGCGTGGACACGTCACCGGCCGCCTCGACCGCGCGGCCGGACATGGCCAGGACGTTGCGCTGCACCAGACGGTCCATGCCGGCGATGCCGATGGCCGACAGCAGCGCCCCGATCGTGGTGGGGATCAGGCAGACCAGCAGCGAGACCAGCACGATGCCGGTGACGCCGTTCGCGTCGAGCGCGAGCGAGTCGGGGACGCCGGGGTTGATCTGCTTGGAGTAGACGGCCAGCGGCTGCATGGTGACGGTGGCGACCAGGAAGACGATCGTCAGGGCGGACAGCAGGATGTTGAGCGCGATCTCGTTGGGCGTCTTCTGCCGGTTGGCGCCCTCGACCAGGGCGATCATGCGGTCGACGAAGCTCTCGCCGGGCTTCTGGGTGATCCTGACGACGATCCGGTCGGAGAGCACCTTCGTGCCGCCGGTCACCGCCGAGCGGTCGCCGCCCGACTCGCGGATGACGGGCGCGGACTCGCCGGTGATGGCCGACTCGTCCACCGAGGCGATGCCCTCGACCACGTCGCCGTCGCCGGGGATGACCTCGCCGGCCTCGACCACCACCAGGTCGCCCTGCCGCAGCTCGGGCGCGCCGACCGTGTCCCACCCGCCTTCCGCGTCGCCGCGCAGGCGGCGGGCCCGGGTGTCGGTCTTGGCCTTGCGCAGCGTCGCCGCCTGCGCCTTGCCGCGCCCTTCCGCGACGGCCTCGGCCAGGTTGGCGAAGATCACGGTCAGCCACAGCCACACGACGGTCGCCCAGGCGAAGAACGACGGATCGACGATCGCCAGGACGGTGGTGAACACCGCGCCGACCTCGACGATCAGCATGACGGGGTTGCGCCACAGCGTGGCCGGGTTCAGCTTCCTGACCGCGTCGGGAAGGGACCTGACGAGCTGCCGGGGATCCAGCAGGCCGCCGCCCACGCGGCCGTCCCGCCGTGCGGGGGAGGGTTTGTCCAGTACGGGGGTTGACATGTCAGGACAGTCCTTCTGCGATCGGGCCGAGCGCGAGTGCCGGGAGGAAGGTGAGGGCGACGAGGATCACCGTCACGCCGACGACCAGGCCGACGAACTGCGGCCGGTGTGTGGGCAGCGTGCCGGCGCCCTCGGGGACGGGCGACTGCGCCGCCAGCGAACCGGCCAGGGCCAGCACCAGGATGATCGGCAGGAACCGGCCGAAGGCCATGCACAGGCCGAGCGCCACGTCGTACCAGGGGGTGTTGACGGTGAGGCCGGCGAAGGCCGAGCCGTTGTTGTTGGAGGCGCTGGTGAAGGCGTACAGGACCTCCGACAGGCCGTGCGGGCCGCCGTTCAGCATGCTCGCGCGCCGCTCCGCCGAGCCCATCGCGAACGCGGTGCCGACCAGCACCAGGGCGGGGGTGACCAGGAAGTACAGGGAGGCGAGCTTGATCTCCCGGGCGCCGATGCGCTTGCCCAGGTACTCGGGGGTGCGGCCGACCATCAGGCCCGCCACGAACACCGTGATCACGGCGAGGATCAGCATGCCGTACAGGCCCGAGCCGACGCCGCCGGGCGCGACCTCGCCGAGCATCATGTCGACCATCGTCATCATGCCGCCGAACGGCGTGTAGGAGTCGTGGAAGGAGTTCACCGCCCCGGTGCTCGTGAGGGTGGTCGAGGCGGCGAAGGTGGCCGAGTTCGAGACGCCGAAGCGCAGCTCCTTGCCCTCCAGCGCCGCGCCGGCCGCCTGCGGCACGGTGGCGTTCCCGGACAGCTCGAAGACGTTGGTGAGCAGGACGCTCGCCAGGGCCAGCACGCCCATCACCGCGAGGATCGCGTACCCCTGCCGGACCTGGCCGACCAGCCGGCCGAAGGTGCGGGTGAGCGAGAACGGGATCACCAGGATCAGGAAGATCTCGAACCAGTTCGTCCAGCTCGTGGCGTTCTCGAACGGGTGGGCCGAGTTGGCGTTGTAGAAGCCGCCGCCGTTGGTGCCCAGCTCCTTGATGACCTCCTGGGAGGCGACCGGGCCGCCGGTGACGCCCTGCGTGCCGCCGGTCAGCGTGGTCACCTCGTGCACGCCGGAGAAGTTCTGCACCAGGCCGCCCGCCACCAGCACCAGCGCGCCGACGAAGGCGATCGGCAGCAGGATGCGCAGGGTGCCGCGGACCAGGTCCACCCAGAAGTTGCCGATCGTGCCGGACCTGCGCCGGGCGAACCCGCGGACCAGGGCCACCGCGACCGCCATGCCGACGGCCGCGGAGACGAAGTTCTGCACGGCCAGGGCGGCCATCTGGGTCAGGTGGCCCATCGTGGACTCGCCCGAGTACGCCTGCCAGTTGGTGTTGGTGACGAAGCTGATCGCGGTGTTCCAGGCGATGTGGCCGGTGACCGGCTCCATGCCGAGGCTCAGCGGCAGCTTGTCCTGCAGGCGCTGGAGGCCGTACACGACCAGGACCGAGACCACCGAGAAGGCCAGCACGCTGCGGGCGTAGACCGGCCAGCTCTGCTCGGTGTCGGCCCGCACTCCCAGCAGGCGGTAGATGCCGCGCTCGACGACGTTGTGCTTCGTCGTGGAGTAGACGCGGTGCATGTAGTCGCCGAACGGCTTGTGCACCAGGGCCAGCGCCGCGATCAGGGAGACGACGAAGATCATTCCGGCCAGGGTCGTACTCATCAGAACCGCTCCGGGAACAGCAGGGCCGCGATCATGAAGATCACCAGGCCGGCGACCACGATGAGACCAGTGGCGTTGACGGCGCTCACAGCCGCTCCACCGCCCGCACGACCAGCCCGAAGACCACGAAGATCGCGATCGTCAGGGCGACGAAGATGACGTCGGCCATCCCCACTCCTCAGTTCGATGATGAGATCACTGCCGCCCCTCGACGGGCGGCCGCAGCTCCAGCAAACGCCGGAAAATGGGGTGTTTTGCCGTTCTTGACGGTTTCCATACGGCCGCCGCCCGAATCTTGACGGCCTCCCTACGCGGGCCGGTCCGCGTCAGGGAGTCTCGCGCGCGCTTCGGTCACGGCAGGAGGTCGCGCCAGCGTTCGGCCGACGCCAGGGCGTCCAGGCTGATCCGCTCCAGGAACGCGCCGCCCCTGGCCAGGCGCCGGCCCGCGGGCGTGTCGAGCCCGAGCGTCTGCCCCGCCGCCTTGGCGACCTCCGCCGCCGCGAGCGTCTGCCGGGCGCTGATCATCGTCGAGTGGTACCAGGCGTCGTCGTCGACCACGTAGACGTCGCGCCGTCGTTGCGGATCGCGTTCGCGCCTGATCAGGCCCTGCTGGGTCAGGTAGCCCACCGCCGTGGAGATCGAGGCGGGGCTCACCTTCAGGCCGCGCGCCAGCTCGGCCGCGGTGAGCCGGCCGTCCTCGCTCAGCCACAGGCCGATGAGCACGCGCGCCACCATCTTCGGCAGGCCCATCGCGACCGCCATCTCGACGGCTCCCTCTTCCGCCTCGAAGACCTGGCGGTCCCGGGGCTCGGCCGGACGCGCCGGGGCGCCGCGCCGCGCCCGCCGTGCCGTCGCCTGGTGCGCCCGCTCTGGACGATAGTCGCCGGGGCCGCCGTTGCGGCCGACCTCGCGGCTGATCGTCGAGGTCGGCCGGTCGAGCCGCCTGGCGATCTCGGCGTAGGAGCGGCCTTCGGCGAGGCCGGTCGCGATGCGCCTGCGGTCGTGCAGGGTCAATCTTCCTTCTGCCACGACCTCACTATTGCGTTCGGCCGCACACAATGCAACGTTTCATTGCATTCAGCTTCAGCGTCAATGTACCAATTTATCGCCTTTGAGCTGGGCTTATATGTTGCTGTTGATTGACATATTTTCTCAAAGCAACGTAGCTTTCAATCGTGATGAACACGTACTATCGCGACGAGTCACGAGCCTTCGTCTCGGTGACGGGGCTGCGCAAGTCCTACGGCGCCCACCGCGTCCTGGACGGCATCGACCTGTCCATCCCCCAGGGCACCGTCTTCTCGCTGCTCGGCCCCAACGGCGCGGGCAAGACCACCACGGTGCAGATCCTGTCCACCCTGATCAAGGCCGACGCCGGCGAGCTCCGGGTCGCCGGGCACGACCTGTCCAGGGAACCCGACAAGGTGCGGGCCGCGATCGGCGTCACCGGCCAGTTCTCCGCGGTCGACGGCCTCCTCACCGGCGAGGAGAACCTGCGGCTCATGGCCGACCTGCTCCACCTCGGCCGCGCCGAGGGCCGCCGCCGAGCCGCCGAACTGCTGGAGCGCTTCGACCTCACCGACGCCGCGGGCAAGCTCGCGGCCGCCTACTCGGGCGGCATGCGCCGCCGGCTCGACCTCGCCATGACCATGGTCGGCACGCCCAGGCTCATCTTCCTCGACGAGCCCACCACGGGCCTGGACCCGCGCAGCCGCCGCACGATGTGGCAGATCGTCCGGGACCTCGTCCGGCAGGACGGCGTGACCATCTTCCTGACCACCCAGTACCTGGAGGAGGCCGACGAGCTCGCCGACCGCATCGCGCTGCTCAGCCAGGGCCGGCTGGTGGCCGAGGGCACCCCCGAGGAGCTCAAGCGCATGGTCCCCGGCGGCCACGTTGTCGTGCGCCTCGCCGACCCCGACGGCTACCGCAGGGCGGTCTCGCTGGTGGGGGCGAGCTCGCACGACGAGGAGTCCCTGACGGTGCAGATCCCCGACACCGGCGTCGGCGCGTTACGCGAGCTCCTTGAACTGCTCGACGCGCACGCCGTCGACGTCGCCGAACTGTCGATGCACACGCCCGGCCTGGACGACGTCTTCCTGGCCCTGACCGAGGAGTCCGCACGATGAGAGCGATCACCGACTCGGCGACGATGCTGCGCCGCCAGATCAGGCACATGTGGCGCTACCCCACGCTGATCCTCACCTACGCGGGCGTCCCGGTGGTGTTCCTGCTGCTGTTCGTCTACGTCCTCGGCGGCATCATGGGCGCCGGGATCGGCGGCGACCGCGCCGCCTACGTCGCCTACATCACTCCCGGCATCCTGATCATGACGATCGCCGGCGCCGCGCAGGGGACCGCGATCGCGGTGGCGATGGACATGACCGAGGGCATCGTCGCCCGGTTCAAGACCATGGCCATCGCCCGCGTCTCGGTCCTGACCGGGCACGTGCTCGGCGCGCTCGTGCAGAACTTCACCGCGATCGCCGCCGTGACGCTGACGGCCCTGCTGATCGGCTTCCGCCCCGCCGCCTCGGCGCTGGACTGGATCGGGATGGTGGGCGTGCTGGCCATGTTCACCTTCGCCATCACCTGGCTGTCGGCGGCGCTGGGCATGGTCACCAAGAACGTGGCCACGGCCAGCAACCTGCCGATGCCGCTGATGCTGCTGCCGTTCCTGGGCAGCGGCGTGGTGCCGCCGGAGTCGATGCCGGGCCCGTTGCGCTGGTTCGCCGAACACCAGCCGTTCACGCCGGTCATCGAAACCCTGCGCGCGCTGCTGGCCGGGCGGCCGGCGGGGCCCAGCCTCGCGGCGGCGGCACTGTGGAGCGCGGCCATCGCGCTGGGCGGGTACCTGTGGGCCCGCAGGCTCTACAATCGGTGAGGTTTCCCCTTGGCGCCGGTCTTCTCGCTGACGGACTCCTGGTAGAGGTCGGCGTAGGTGCGGGAGTCCTTGATCAGGCCGTCGGCGAAGGCGGCGACGTCCTCGCCGATGAGTTCGAGGACTCCCTTGCCGGCCGCGACGCCCTCCTCGAAGAAGTCGACGATGCCCGGCAGCAGGGACCCGTCGGTCAGCCCCACCGGCCCGACCTTGAAGAAGTACCGCTGCATCTCCTTGTAGACGATCTGGTAGTCGGGCGGCAGCGCCTTGACCCGCGCCAGGTGCGCCCGCCACTGCTTCTTGCCCTCGATGATGTCCTGGATGCCCACGTCAGCCTCCCAGCCGGCCCAGCTTCTTCGCGACGTTCCTGTTCAGCTGCTCGCGCCACCGGTCGCGGAAGTTGCGGCCCCCGGCCTCGCCGGCCAGGGCCGCGCAGAATCCCGCGATGTCGTCGCCCAGCACCTCGTGGATGTCCTGCCCGTCGGCCGCCGTCTCCTCCAGCAGCCCCAGAACGCCGTCGAAGATCGGCATCAGGTTCCGGCCGGTGAAGTCCCCGTAGAGAAAGAGATGACCTTTGATCTGGTCCCAGGCCGCCCGGTGGTCGGCCGGCAGTGCCGCGGCCCGGGCTTCGAACGCCTTGTAGTCCCTGGTGAGATCGCTGCCTGTGATGGTCTCCCAGAAGCTCATTTCCCGCCCTCCTTGAGCTTGTCGATCCGGGATGTGATGTACGCCCATTTCGCCCAGAAAGTCGCCAGTTCCGCGCGTCCCGCGTCGTTGAGCGCGTAGAACTTGCGCGGCGGCCCCTGCTCGGACGGTCGTTTCGTCACCTGGACGAGCCCGTTCTTCTCCAGTCGCAGCAGGATGGTGTAAACCGTCCCCTCGACGACGTCGGCGAAGCCCAGGTCGTTCAGTCGGCGTGTGATGGCGTACCCGTAGGTCTCCTCGCTGCCGATGATCTGGAGCACGCAGCCCTCAAGCGTGCCCTTCAGCATCTCCGTCAGATTGTCCATGGTGGCTCTTCTTCCGCCGCCTTCCGAAGTACTCGGTGATACCGAGTACTGCTATACAGTACCACAGAGTAGAGCCTTCGGGTCAGGGGCGCAGCAGGCCGCGTACCCGGTCGATCGTCGCCTCGGCCTGCTCCAGGTTCGCCAGCAGGGCGCCGGTCGAGTCGCGCAGCCGGGCGGCGACGAGCCCGCGGCCGGTCAGGAGCGCGTCGCCCGCGCCCAGGAACTCCTCCAGCCTGGCGCGCTCCTCGGCCTCGGCCTGGCGCCTGGCCTGGTGGATCAGGCCGAGGACGGTCTCGGCCAGGCGCGCCGACTCCATGCGCATCGCCCGCGGGTCCAGACGCAGGTCCTGGACGCCGGACGCGCAGCTGTACTCGACGCTCACCCAGCCGTCCGGGGATTCGGCCCGGGCCGTGGCGGTCTCGCCGGGGAGCCGGCTCAGTCTGCTGAAAAGGTGGTCGGCGTCGGCCGCGAGCCGTTCGGGGTCGAGGCCGAGTGCCTGCTCGAAGTCCATGGCGGTCACTCCCAGGGGAACGAGTAGGAGCCGTCGGCGGCCTGCGCCGGCACGTACCGGCCGGTGATCGTCTGGCTGCCGCTCGTGACGTCGTTGAGCGCCTTGGCGCCCGCCGCCTGCGGGACGCCCTGGGGGAGTGGCCCGCCGGCGCCCTTCCGGCGGCCGGTGAGGCCGTGCGCGGTCAGGTCCCGTTCGATCCGGTTCGCGGTGCCCCAGACCAGCAGCGGGCCCTGGGCGAAGGTGGCGGCGGCGAGGTCGCGCAGCCCGCCGCCGTCGCCGCGGGCCGCCTTGGCGCCCACGTCCACGGCCACCGCCGCGGACAGGGCGGCGGCGCAGCCGTGCAGCAGCGTGTCGAGCAGCGACTCCACTGCCCGGTAGTTCTCGTACAGGCCGGTCAGGCAGCGGATGGCCGCGGTCCGGGCGGTGATCAGGCTGAGCGGTGTGAGCGCGGCGGTCAGCACCCAGAGCGCCAGCGCGGCCATGGCCGCCGCCACCAGGAACTGGTACAGGATCATCGCGACGAGCGCGGCGCCGACGGTGCGGAGGACGAGGGCGGTGACGACCGCGCGGATCTCGATCGAGCGCAGGCCGGCCAGGTAGGCGTCCATGCGACGGTCGAAGGCCCGGCCGTCCTCGCTCCGCCAGCTCGTCGTGGCCACCTCGCCGACCAGCGCCTCGACGTTCAGCCGGGTGGCCGCCACGTCGTCGTGCACGGCCAGCCAGGTGTCCGCGCCGTCGAAGAACGCCTGCGGGTCGTACTGGTGGACGTACATCCTGCCGACGAACGGCCAGGCGGCGGGCATGCCGAGCGCGGACAGCGTCACCGCCGCGCCCGCGCCCGCCATGAGGGCGTCGCGGGCCAGCTCGGCGGCGTTCACCGCATCCTCACGGTGGCGGCGGTCTCGGCGTCCTGCCAGGTAGTGACCGAGGTGTCCAGGTCGTCCTGGACGCGTGCGGTGTCGTCGAGGCGGCGGCGCACCTCGGCCATCGTGAGGGCCTCGACCTCGTTGTAGGCCAGCGCCAGCGAGTAGGTGAACGACGTGAACGCCGACTCGGCCACGGTCAGCGACACCAGCTTGGGCACCACCTCGTCCAGCCGCCTGGCCGCCTCGGGCAGGCGCGATCGCAGCTCCCTGAGCCGGGACCGGTCGATCTCGATCTCGTGGGGGCCGGAAGGTGTCCATGGATTCATCGGCATACGTGGCTCTCGTCCGTGCGGGAATGATCTGTCCAGCCTGTCCCGCCGGGGCGTGAACCGCCGCAATCCTGACGAAATCCCTACGCGCCGCGCCGCGTCACCGCCGCGGCGTCCGCCGACGGACGTCGAGCCGGCCGTGCCGCATGCGGCCGGTCAGGCGGACCCGCAACACCTCCGGCGTGTCGTCGTCGGGTGCCCTGCCGATCGCCAGCGTGCCGTGCCGTACCGAGAGCTCGTCGCTCTCCAGCACCATGCCCGGCGCGAGGACCAGCTCCACGCTGCCGCCGCTCACCCGCAGCTCGATGATCAGCTCGGGCGCGCCGCGCACCGCGCTGGTCAGGTCCAGCAGCACGTCGCTCCACGCGGTGCGCACCGCCAGCCGGTGCGGCAACGTCCAGCGGCCGTCGCGGCGCACCGAGCCGTGCTTCTCCTTGATGGTGAGCAGTTCGGCGGCCGGAGCCCCGGCCGGCGGCAGCGCGAGCGCACCGTGGCTGCCCGGTCCCGCGACCAGGTCGGTGACGAGCGGGGCCAGCGCGTTCACGGTGCGGGCGGACAACGCCACCTCCAGCCGCTCCTCGAATTCGGCCAGGTCGAGCCGGCCGTCGGCGACGGCCGTCCGCAGCAGTTCGGTGACGCGGTCGCGGTCCGCGTCGGAGGCCCGCAGCGCCGGTGAGGAGGGCTTCACGGGACCCGCCGGGAGGTCTGCCATGGGTGGTTCCTCTCTGGAGCTCAGGGGTCGGCGCTACCGGGGCGGGGTCAGGCGTCCCAGGTGACGGGGAGGCTCTTGACGCCGTAGATGTCGGCGAGCTCCGGGCGCAGGGCGACCTGGTCGGCCGGTACGGCCAGGCGCAGGGTGGGGAAGCGGCCGAGCAGCGCGGGGAAGGCGACGCGCATCTCGACGCGGGCGAGCTGCTGGCCCAGGCACTGGTGGATGCCGTGGCTGAAGGCCAGGTGGCCGCCGTCCTTCCGGCGCAGGTCGAGGGTGTGGGGGTCGGGGAAACGTTCGGGGTCGCGGTTGGCGGTGTTGAGCGACAGCAGGACCATCGTGCCGGCCTTGACGGTCTGGCCGGCCAGCTCGACGTCCTCCAGGGCGACCCGGTAGAACTGCTTGGCGACGGACAGGTAGCGCAACAGTTCTTCGACGGCCTGGTCGGCGAGCGTGGGGTCGGCGCGCAGCGCGGCGAGCTGGTCCGGGTTCTGCAGCAGGGCGAAGGTGCCGAGGGCCAGCATGTTGGCGGTGGTGTCGAACCCGGCCGACAGCAGGATCAGGGCCATGCCCTGCAGCTCCTCGTCGGTCAGGTCGCTGTCGAGCAGGTCGCTGAGCACGTCGTCGGTCGGGTGGGCGCGCTTGGCGGCCACGAGTTCGGCCAGGTACTGCTGGGTGGCGAGGTAGGCGGCGATCAGTTCCTCGTCACTGGCCTCGCCGCCGAGGAACTTGTCGATGTTCTCCTGGAAGCGGTCCCGGTCCTCGTACGGCACGCCCAGCAGCTCGCAGATGACGATGGCGGGGATGGGCTTGGCGAACGCGGTCACCAGGTCGGCGGTGGGGCCGGCCTGCTCCATGGCGTCCAGGTGTTCGGCGGTGATCTGCTCGACGCGCTCGGTCAGCAGCCGCATCCGGCGGACGGTGAACTTGCCGACGAGCGGCTTGCGGTAGCGGCTGTGCTGCGGGTCGTCCATGAGCAGGAACTCGCCGGGCGGGGCCGGGGGCACCTCGATGTCGCCGTAGTCGATGGTCGGGTGGTGGCTCATGAGCTCCTTGCGGGAGCTGAAGCGGGGGTCGGCCAGGATCGAGCGGGCCAGGTCGTAGCCGGTGACCAGCCAGCCCTGGTGCCCGTCGGCGAAGGGGAAGCGGCTGATGGGGCCGTGCTCGCGGGCCTCGACGAGTTCCTTCGGCGGGTCGAACGGGCAGCCGGGACGGCGCTCGGCGGGCATCGGCGTGACGGTGTGCACGGAGTCGGTCATGATCGTCCTTTCAGGAGATCTTGCGGCGGTAGGTGTTCATGGCGAAGACGTAGGCGACGACCAGGATGCCGACGCACCAGGCGAGGGCGATCCAGATGTCGTTGCCGACGGGCTGCTCGGCGAACAGGGCGCGGACGGCGTTGACGATGGAGGTCACCGGCTGGTTCTCGGCGAAGACGCGCACCACGGTGGGCATGGTGTCGGTGGGCACGAACGCCGAGCTGAGGAACGGCAGGAAGATGAGCGGGTAGGAGAACGCGCTCGCGCCTTCCATGGTCTTGGCCGACAGGCCGGGGATGACGGCGATCCAGGTCAGCGCCAGGGTGAACAGGATCAGGATGCCCGCGACCGACAGCCAGGCCGACAGGCCCGCGCTTGAGCGGAAGCCCATGAGCAGGGCGACGAGCATCACGACCACCAGCGAGACCAGGTTGGCGACCAGCGAGGTCAGCACGTGCGCCCACAACACCGACGAGCGCGCGGTCGGCATGGACTGGAACCGTTCGAAGATGCCGCCCTTCATGTCCATGAACAGCCGGTAGGCGGTGTAGGCGATGCCGGAGGCGACCGTGATGAGCAGGATGCCGGGCAGCATGTAGTTCACATACGAGTCCGACCCCGTCCTGATCGCGCCGCCGAACACGTAGACGAACATCAGCATCATGGCGATCGGCATGATCGCGGTCGTGACGATGGTGTCCGGGCTGCGGGAGATGTGGCGAAGGGACCGTCCCAGCAGGACGGTGGTGTCACCGAAGAAGTGCTTGCTCATGGTGGGGGTCCTTAGGCTTTCGTGCCGACGAGGGTGAGGAAGACGTCCTCCAGGGTCGGCTGCTTCTCGACGTACTCGACCTTGGCGGGCGGGAGGAGTTGCTTGAGCTCGGCGAGGGTGCCGTTGACGATGATCCGGCCCTCGTGCAGGATCGCGATCCGGTCCGCGAGCTGCTCGGCCTCGTCCAGGTACTGGGTGGTGAGCAGCACGGTGGTGCCCTGGGCGGCGAGCTCCTTGACGGCCTGCCACACCTCGATGCGCGCCTGGGGGTCGAGGCCGGTGGTCGGCTCGTCGAGGAAGATGACCGGCGGGTCGCCGATGAGGCTCATCGCGATGTCGAGGCGGCGGCGCATGCCGCCCGAGTACGTCGCCGCCTTCCGGCCGCCCGCCTCGGTCAGCGAGAAGCGTTCGAGCAGGTCGTCGGCGATCTTGCCGGGGTTCTTCAGGTGCCGCAGCCGGGCGACCAGCACGAGGTTCTCGCGCCCGCTGAGGATCTCGTCCACGGCGGCGAACTGGCCGGTGAGGCTGATGGACTCGCGCACCTGGGCGGCCTGCCCGGCGACGTCGAGGCCGTTGACCCTGGCCGTGCCGGCGTCGGCCTTGAGCAGCGTGGCCAGGATCTTCACCAGCGTGGTCTTGCCCGCGCCGTTCGAGCCGAGCAGGGCGAAGATGCTGCCCCGCGCCACCTCGAAGTCCACGCCGCGCAGCACGTGCAGTTCCTTGTACGACTTCTCCAGGCCGTGCACCTGGATCGCCGGAGCTTGTCGTGTCGTCATCACTTGGCCCTGTCTTCTCTTCCGGGGGTCTCGCCGTCGGCGCGGCTACTTAGTGGTGCTGACTACCGGCTATATAGTGGCACGAAGTACTGGTACCTAGCAACACCGAATAGCCGTGATCGCCGAGGTGTTCATGGCGTTCACCTTCGCGGGCCGCGCTGACACCGCGCCGACGCCGTGCTGACACGGCACGACCCCGTCCTGACGCCGTCAGGGGCGGCGGGATGAACCTTTCATCGCCCGCGGGACGTTCGCGCTGGTCGCCGGGGCCGCGCGAGGGCCGATCCTGCGGTGGGGACGAGCTCTGTCGTGCAATTCACGGTGATCGCTTCTCACACAATCCGACCCTTGACGAGGGGAGAGCCGATGCGTCGCGCAATCACCGCCCTGGCGCTTGCCGCGGTCACCACCCTGGCGCCCGTCCTGGCCATGAGCACGCCGGCGGACGCCACGTCCACGCTCCAGGTCGTCTACACCGGCCTGCCGTACGACATCTGCGTCTCCTTCGGCCAGTCGGGCCGGCAGAACGGGCGCTGGCAGACCTGGTGGTGCAGCACGCACTATCCGCAGAGCTACCCGGGCTCCACCACCTACGACCTGTGGGCGTACGTGGACTGACGCCGTTCTTCCGCATATTCCGCTGGATAAGTTGCGTACATGGGCAATCAGCCCCGAACCTATGATCTCGGGGGACGTACCACATAGAGATCATGAGGGCGGATGGGCACCAAACGGGGCGCGGGGGCAGCCATCGGCTGGGCAGCGCTGTCGATCGTCATTCCGGGCGCGGCCCATCTGCGGGCCGGGTACCGCCTGCTCGGGTTCGGCCTGCTGGGGCTGTTCCTGGCCGCGGGCGTGGCGGTGGCCCTCGTCGTGGCCTCGGCGGGCGGGTGGGCCATGGCGACCCAGGCCGCCTGGGCCTCGGCGATCACCGGTGGCGCCATCGGCGTCGGCGTCGCGTGGGGGCTGCTGGTGGTCGCCTCCTACACCGTGCTGCGGCCGCGGCGGCGGCTGGTCTGGTCGGACGGCGTGGCGCTGCTGCTGGTCGCGGCCGTCGTGTCGCCGTTCGTGGTGGCCTCGCAGACGGTGTCGCAGTTCGACGCCACGCTGACCGACGTGTTCAACGCCCCCGAGCCCACGCCCATCAACCACGCCGACCCGTGGGCCGGCCGGACGAGGGTGAACATCCTGCTGCTCGGCGGCGACGGCGCGCGCGGCCGCAACGGGACGAGCATCCGCACCGACAGCGTCAACGTCGCCAGCATCGACGTCAGGACCGGCGACACCGTGCTGTTCGCGCTGCCCAGGGAGATGGAGAACGCGCCCTTCCCCAAGGGGAGCGTGATGGGCCGGCTGTTCCCGCCGCCCAAGGGCTTCTACATCGCCGGGGCCGGGCGGGAGTCGGAGGACCTGCTGAACGGCGTCTGGGCCTACGCCGACACCCATCCCGCGCTGTTCCGCAACTCGCCCACCCGGGCCCCGGACGCCGTCAAGGGCGCGGTCGGCGAGATCCTCGGCCTCAAGATCGACTACTACGTGCTGGTCAACATGTGGGGCGTGGCCCGGCTGATCGACGCCCTCGGCGGCGTGCGCATCCACGTCGAGCAGGACATCTGCTACGGCGTGGGCCGCAGCGACGGCGGCGTGATCAAGGCGGGCACCCGCCGGCTGAACGGCAACGACGCGCTCTGGTACGGCAGGGCCCGCGACCACGACGGCTCCAGCTGCGCCGGAGGCGACAACCACACCCGGATGCGCCGCCAGCACTGCGTCATCTCCGCCATGCTCGACCAGCTCGACCCGGCCAACGTGCTGCTGAAGTTCAAGCAGCTGGCCGGCGCGGCCCGGCAGACGTTCCGGACCGACATCCCGCGCGGGCTGCTGCAGGACCTGGTGCCGCTGGCCGACAAGGTCAAGGGCGCCCGGGTGGGGACGTTGTCGATCGTCCCGCCGCGCTACAACCCGGCCTACCCGGACTTCCCACGCATCCGGGCCGACGTCCGCAGGGCCATTCTCCGCTCGCACCGCGCGCCCGCCACCGTCGCCGCGGGCACGCCGTCGGGCACACCGTCGAGCACACCGTCCGCCCGGCCGTCGGGCACGCCCACCAGGACGGCGATGGCGTCGTCGGGGAAGCTGGCCGACTCCTGCGTGGCCTGAGCTACGGGCGCGCGCAGGGACCGGTGGGCGGCTTGCCGAGGCTCACCCGCAGGGCGTTCTCGATGAACGCGCTGCTCTGCTTCTTGGACACGGTCTCCGCCTGGGTGAGGGTGCCGGTCATCGCGAGCCGCTGCTTCGGCACGTAGATCTGGAACGCGCCGAAGAAGCCGCTGTGCCCGTAGGCGGCATCGCCCGTCGCGGTCAGCCGGGCGATGCCCAGCCCGTACGGCGACCCGGCCTTGACGCTCTGCGGAGTGCTGCGCAACATCGCCCGCAGCGTCGCCGGGTGCTTGAAGACCTTGCCCTCGAACAGGCCGCGCATGAACCGGTTGAGGTCGGCCCCGGTGGAGACCAGGCCGCCGCCGCCGAAGGTGTCGAACGTCGGGTTGTGGTCGTAGGTGTCGCGCTCGCCGAGGTAGTTGTGGGCGCGCGAGCCGCGGTGCGGCTCCCACCACTCCAGGTACGTGCGGTCCATCTTCAGCGGCTCCAGCAGCAACGACCGGTACAGCCGGTGCAGCGGCTCGCGGCCGGCCCTCTCGATGACCATCCCGGCCAGGACGTAGCCCGTGTCGGAGTAGTGGTAGCCCTTGGCGGGGGCGAAGTAGGGCTTGCCCGACCGAAGCGCCCAGTCGACCAGCTCCAGCGGCTTCCAGGTCTTGTCCGGGTGGTCGAGCACGTACTGGAACCACTTCTCGTCGCCCACGTAGTCGTACAGGCCGGCGGTGTGGTCGAGGAGCTGCCGGACGGTGATCCGCGACCCGTACGGGATGCGCGCGACCAGCTTTCGGTCCAGGTATGCGCTGATGGGAGCGTCCAGGCGCAGGTCGCCGCGTTCGGCCAGGCGGAGCGCGACGGCCGCGGTCATCGTCTTCGTGACGCTGGCCGTGCGGAAGGCGTCGGAGCTGCGCAGGGCGCGTCCGCCCAGCTCGTACACGCCGGCCGCGAAGTCGAAGGCCCGGCCGGGGCCGGTCACGGTGAGGATCGCGCCGGGCACGGGCGGCTTGACGACGTCGTCCAGCAGGCAGCGGAGCTGCTCGTCGGTGGCGTCGGTGGCGTCGGTGGCGTCGGTGGCGTCGGTGGCGGTGGCGTCCGTGGCGCTCCGGGCCGCGGCGGCGGGGACGTGCGCCGTCCGGGCGTGGGCCGGGACGGCGAGGCCGCCGCCGAGCACCACGCCGGCCAGGACGGCGCCGAGCACGCAGGTTTTCTGGGCATGATGATGATTTTTTGACCGCATGGCCAGGATTTAATCCAGATGGTATGAGTGAGACAAGAGGTTCGCCCGGATCTTGCGGTTTCCCGCACCGAGGAGGTGCCGCCATGCCCGACCCCGGCTGGGACGAGTCCCTGCTGCCCCGGGAGCGCGAGGTGCTCGCCCTGATGGCCGAGGGCTGGTCCAACACCGGCATCGCCGACCAGCTGTACCTGTCGCTGAGCGCGGTGGAGAAGCACGTCACCGCGGTGTTCGCCAAACTCGGCCTGCCCGCGTCGGCGGCCGGCAACCGCCGGGTGCTGGCGGTGCTGCACTACCTCGCGGCGACCGGCCGGCCCGGGAGGCGGCCCGGGGAACGGCCGGGCGAGGGGTGGGGGAAACCGCACAGTCGGTGAGCGGGGCTTGCCGGACGCCGTCCGCCGGGCTTGAATCCTGGCCATGCGGTCAAAAATCGATCAGGACGGCCAGAAGAAGGCCTCGTTCATCGAGGAGGCCCGGCGGCGGCAGATCGTGGAGGGAGCCATCTCCACCATCGCCAGCGCCGGGCTGCCCCAGGCGTCGCTGGCCCGGATCGCCCAGGACGTCGGCGTCAGCAGGGGCGTGATCTCCTACCACTTCGCCGGCCGGGACGAACTGATCCAGCAGGTCGTCAACGCCCTGTTCACCGAGAGCAACCGGTTCATCAAGGCTCGGGTGGACCGGGCGCCGGACGCCCCGCACCGGCTGCGCGCCTTCATCGAGGCGAGCTTCGAGTTCATGGCGGCCAACCGCGCCAACTTCGTCGCGCTGGTGGACATCTGGGGCAGCTTCGGATCGCCCGAGGCCAAGCGCCGGTTCAACGCCGACATGTACGACCCGTGCCGCCACCACCTGGAGGGCATCCTGCGGCGCGGCCAGGACAGCGGCGACTTCCGCGACTTCTCGCCGCGCACGCTGGCCGCCACCGTCCAGGGCGCGATCGACGGCGTCATGCTCCAGTGGGTCTTCGACGAGGAGGCCGTCGACCTGGCCGACTGCGCCGCCGAGCTGACGACGATGTTCGACATGGCCACCCGGCGGCGGGCGTGACGGCCGCACCGCCGTCGTACGGCGGGGGAGCGGCCGGGCCGATCGCGGACGGCCTCGGCGGGGAAGCGGCCCGGCGGATCGCCGGGGGCCTCGGCGGGTTGCTCAGGGACCGGGCCGCCGCGCACGGCGACCGGGTGCTGTTCCGCTTCGGCGGCGTCGAGACCACCGTCGCGCAGGTGGAGCGGCGGACCGACCGGCTGGCGGGCGTGCTGGCCGGGCACGGCGTCCGCCGCGGCGACCGGGTCGCGGTGATGCTCGCCAACGGCGTCGGCTTCCCGGTCGCCTGGCTGGCGATCGCCAAGCTGGGCGCGGTGATCGTCCCGCTGAACCCCGGTTATCGCAGCGCCGACCTGGCCCACGTCGTCAAGGACTCCGCGCCGGTGCTGGCCCTGGCCGGCTCGGCCGCCGTGGCCGGTGCGCTGCTGGCGCTGGGCCTGGGCGAGGTCGGGCTGCTCGACGCCGCCGACGCAGGGCCCGCGCCCGAGCCCGTCCCCCCGGGCGCCTTCGACGCGGGGGCCGAGAGCGCCGCCGCGCCCGGCGCCCCCGACCTGCCCGACGTCGGCTGGGACGACCTGCTCAACCTCCAGTACACCTCGGGCACCACCGGGTTCCCCAAGGGCTGCATGCTCACCCACCGCTACTGGCTGCACCTGGCCGAGCTGGCGGCCGACGTCGCCGCCGTCACCCCGGACGACGTGGACCTCACCGCCCAGCCGTTCTACTACATGGACCCGCAGTGGAACACGGTGCTGTGCCTGCTGACCGGCATCCCGCTGGTGATCCTGCCGCGCTTCTCCGCCTCCGGCTTCTGGCCCTCGGTGCGTGAGCACGGCGCCACCTTCTTCTACGTCCTCGGCACGATGCCGCTGCTGCTGCTCAAGCAGCCGCCCGACCCCGAACGGGACCGGGCCCACCGCGTCCGGCTCGTCCTGTGCTCGGGCATCGCGCCCGCTCTGCACGCCGCGATCGAGGAGCGCTGGGGCGCGCCCTGGCGGGAGGCGTACGGCAGCACCGAGGCCGGGGTCGTGCTGGCCGTCCGGCCGGAGGACACCGCGTGCGTCGGCACCGGCGCCATGGGCCGGCCCGTCCCCGGCAAGGAGGTCAAGATCGTCTTACCGGACGGATCCGACGCCCCGGACGGCGAGGTCGGCGAGATCATGGTCCGCGGCCGGCCGATGCTGACCGGCTACTGGAACCGGGACGAGCCGCTGCTGCGCGACGGCTGGTACCCCATGGGCGACCTCGGCAGCCGGGACGCCCGCGGCCACTACCACCTGGTCGGACGGCTCAAGGAGATGATCCGGCGCGGCAGCGAGAACGTCGCCGCCGCCGAGGTGGAGGCGGTGCTGACCGGCCATCCGGCCGTGCGCGCCGCCGCCGTGATCCCGGTGCCCGACGAGCTGTTCGGCGAGGAGGTCAAGGCGTTCGTGCAGGTCGCCGAGCCCGTCGAGCCGCACGAGCTGGTCGACTACGTCCGGGCCCGGCTGGCCGACTTCAAGACGCCGCGGTTCGTGGAGTTCGTCGAGGCGTTCCCGATGACGCCGTCCGAACGCATCGCCAAACACCTGCTGCCGCCCGGACGGGACGGCGCCTACGACGCCCGGGAGGCAAACCGATGAGCACCGATCTGCGGGTGCGCCGCGCCGGCTCGGCCCTGGTGGTCGCCTTCGACCGGCCCGAGGTGCTGAACGCCTTCCGGCAGCGCACCTACGGCGAGCTGGTCGCCGTCCTGGACGAGGCCGCCCGCGACGACGCGGTGGGCGCGCTGGTGCTCACCGGCACCGGCCGCGCCTTCTCGGCCGGGACCGACCTGAAGGAGGCCGGCGCGCAGCTCGCCGCCGGGTCCGACGCCGACCTGGTCGAACGGACCGCCGCGCTCCAGGACCTCACCCGCCGCTTCACCACCCACCCCAAGGTGATCATCTCGGCGGTCAACGGGATCGCGGTCGGCGTCGGCGTGGAGCTGGCCATCGCCAGCGACCTGCGGCTGGCCGGCCACGCCGCCTCGTTCGCCTTCAAGGAGGTGCACCGCGGCCTGTTCCCGAGCAACGGCGTGCTGTACTCGCTGCCCCGCCTGGTCGGCCACGGCCGCGCGGTGGACCTGCTGCTGACGGGGGAGACCGTCGGCGCCGCCGAGGCGTACCGCGCCGGGCTGGTCAGCAGGCTGGTCCCCGACGCCGACCTGCTCGACACGGCGCTGGAGCTGGCCGAACGCGTCGCCGCCGCGGCGCCCACCCCGGTACGCCTGATCAAGCAGGCCATGCGGCAGGTCTGGGAGCTGGACCTGGAAGAGGTGCTCGACCTGGAGGCCGAAGGGCTGCTGGCCTGCCTGCGCGGCCAGGACGTGCGCGAAGGCGTCCGCTCCTTCGTCGAACGGCGCCCCGCCGTCTACCGCGGCCACTGACCGCTACCACTGACCGCTACCACTGACTGCGGCCACTGACCGCGCCGTCCGTACCGCCCCCGCGATCAACCAGACCCGGCCCGGCCATGGGCCGGGGTCCGATCTCCCCTATCCGAGAACAGCAGGGAGCCGAACGCCATGACCGGGCACGACAGCGGGGGATCGCTCCACCGCGGACTCAAACGACGCCACATGACCATGATCGGGCTCGGCGGCGTCATCAGCGCCGGCCTGTTCGTCAGCAGCGGCAAGGTGATCGCCGACACCGGCCCGGCGGCGCTGGTCGCCTACGCCCTGGGCGGCCTGATCGTCGTCCTGGTGATGCGGATGCTCGGCGAGATGGCCGCCGCCCGGCCCTCTGCGGGCTCGTTCGCCGACTACGCCCGTGCCGCCCTCGGGCCGCGCGCCGGGTTCCTGGTGGGCTGGTGCTACTGGCTGTTCGCGATCGTCGCGGTCGCGTTCGAGGGTGTGGCGGGGGCCAAGCTGCTGCACTCCCTGTCCGGCGCCGTCCCCGTGCTGCCGACGGCCGTCGCGCTGCTGGCGGCGCTCACCGCGGCCAACCTGGTCTCGGTACGGCTGTTCGGCGAGACCGAGTTCTGGCTGGCCTCGGTCAAGGTCGTGGTGATCGTGGCCTTCCTCGCCGCCGGGGCGCTGTACGTCCTGGGGCTGTGGCCGTCCGGCGGCGGCGCCGGTCTCAGCGCGCTGACCGGACACGGCGGGTTCGCCCCCAAGGGCTGGGGAGCGGTCCTCACCGCGCTCGTCACCGTGCTGTTCTCCTACTTCGGGGCGGAGATCGTCACCATCGCGGCCGCCGAGTCGGCCGAACCCGCCAAGGAGGTCGCGCGAGCCACCCTACGGGTGGTCTGGCGGGTGCTGATCTTCTACGTCGGCTCGGTGCTGGTCATCGTGGCGGTCGTGCCGTGGAACCGCGTCCCGGCGGGCGGCGCGGACAGCCCGTTCGCGGCCGCCATCGCCGAGCTCGGCGTCCCCGGCGCGGCGACCCTGATGACCTGGGTGATCCTGGTCGCGGTCGTGTCGGTGATGAACGCCGCGCTGTACGCCGCCTCGCGCGTCCTGTGCGCGATGGCCGCCCGCGGCGACGCCCCCGCCGCGGCGGCGCGGGTGCGGGCGTCCGGGGTGCCCGCGCCCGCGCTGCTCGGCGGCGGCGCGCTCGCGCTGGCCCTGATGGCCGGCGCGTTCGCGGTCGGCGACGACGCCTTCGACCTGCTGATCAACACCGTCGGGCTGCTGGTGCTGCTGCTCTACGTCTTCGTGGCGCTCAGCCAGCTCCGGCTGCGCCGGCGTATGGAGGCCGAGTCGCCCGAGCTGCTGCGGCTGCGCATGTGGGGTTTCCCCTGGCTGAGCCGGGTGGTGGTGGCGCTGCTTGTGCTGGCGTTCGTCGCCGTGGCCTCGTCCGCCGAGGCGCTTCCCGTGGTCGGGGCGGTCGCCGTGGCCGTCGGCGGCACGCTGCTCGCCTACGAGATCAGATCCCGCCGCAAACAGCCCGCCGACGCGGTCGCCTGAACGACGGCCTGAGCGGTGGCCTGAGCGGTGGCCGGTCGGCGGCCCTCAGCGCCGTCAGCGCCAATGGAGGTCGCCGACCAGCGCCGCCTCCACCGCGGCCCGCGCCTCCTCGCTTGCGAAGATCCAGGCGGCCGCCGGCGTGTCCACGACGCCGGAGGCGACGGCGTTGAGCGCGATGCCGGCGCCCGCCCACTCCGGCGTGGGGGCGGCTCTGCGCACCCAGCGGTTCAACGCGCGCTTGGCGATCCCGTAGGCGCCGGCCGGGCCGCCGGCGGACGGGTCCGCCCCGGCAGCCGGACAACAAACAGACGAGCCTCGTCACAGGTGTATCGGAGTTGCGAATTTTCGCAATTCGTTTAACACTTATCTCGTCAAGGCAGGCATGAAGGCAGGGGACAGTGTGAGCGAGGCGTTCGCTGCGGCGATCCGGCGCCGGGTGGATGAGGCGGCCGGCGCGCTGCGCGCGGCCGAACAGGACGGCGACCCCGACGCCGCGCTGGCCGCCGCCGGCGGGCTGGACGAGGTGCTGCGGATGGCCCGCGCGCACGGCGTGAACACCGACGAGAGCCCCGGCGCGGACCCCGGCCCGGCCCGCGGGGGAGAGGAGGCGCGCTGATGTCCGTCCCCCTGTACGAGGCCAAGGCCGAGCTGTTCCGGCTGCTCGGACATCCGGTGCGGATCCGCGTGCTGGAGCTGCTCCAGGACGGCCCGATGCCGGTGCGCGACCTGCTGGCCGAGATCGAGGTGGAGCCGACCGGCCTGTCCCAGCATCTGGCCGTGCTGCGCCGCTCGGAGCTGGTCACCGCCCGCCGCGACGGATCGACCGTCGTGTACGCGCTGTCCGGCGGCGACGTGGCGGAGCTGCTGCGCGCCGCCCGCCACCTGCTCCAGGCCAAGCTCTCCGGCCGGCACGCACTGCTGAACGAGCTGCTCGAATCGGAGGCCGGCGAACGGTGACCTCAGTGCTCCGGGCGGGCTGGGCCCGTCTGCGTCCCGTCCTGCCCGGCCGGGCCGATCTGGCCGCGTTCGGCCGTCATCCACGCCGCGACCTGCTGGCCGGGCTGACAGTGGCCATCGTGGCGCTGCCGCTGGCGCTCGGCTTCGGCATCTCCAGCGGGCTGGGCGCGCAGGCGGGGCTGGCCACCGCGGTGGTGGCCGGCGCGCTGGCCGCCGTCTTCGGCGGCTCGGCGCTGCAGGTGTCCGGGCCGACCGGGGCGATGACGGTGGTGCTCGTCCCGATCATGCACGCGCACGGCGCCACCGGCGTGCTGACGGTGGGGCTGCTGGCCGGGCTGCTGCTGCTCGGCCTGGCCCTGGCCCGGGCGGGCCGGTTCATGATGCTGGTGCCCGCGCCGGTGGTGGAGGGCTTCACCCTGGGCATCGCCTGCGTGATCGGCATGCAGCAGGTGCCCGCCGCGCTCGGCGTGCCCACGCCCGCGGGTGACAAGGTGCTGGCCGTGGCCTGGCAGGCGGTACGCGACTTCGCCGCCCGTCCGAACTGGGCCGCCCTCGCCATGGCCGCGGCGGTCGCGGCGCTGATCCTGGTCGGCGGACGCCGGCGGCCCGCGGTGCCGTTCTCGCTGCTCGCCGTCGTCGCCGCCACGCTCGTCGCCGAGCTGGCGGGGTTGCCGGTGACGCGCATCGGCGCCCTGCCCGCGGGGCTGCCCGCCCCGTCCCTGGAGTTCCTGGACGTCGGCGCGCTGAGCTCCCTCGTCGCCCCCGCGTTCGCCGTGGCCGCGCTCGCCGCGCTGGAATCGTTGTTGTCGGCCGCCGTCGCCGACGGCATGAGCGTCAACCATCGGCACGACCCCGACCGCGAGCTGTTCGGCCAGGGCATCGCCAACCTGGTCGCCCCGCTGTTCGGCGGCGTCCCGGCCACCGGCGCGATCGCCCGCACCGCCGTCAACGTGCGCGCGGGCGCGTCCTCCCGGCTGGCCGCGCTCGCGCACGCCGCGATCCTCGGCGTCATCGTGTTCACCGCCGCCGGGCTGGTCGCCCGCATCCCGCTGGCGGCCCTGGCCGGGGTGCTGCTGGCCACCGCGGCGCGGATGGTCGAGGTCGGCTCGGTGACGTCGATGCTGCGCTCCACCCGGGCCGACGCCGTCGTCCTGGTCTCGACCGCGGTCGCGACCCTCGTCCTCGACCTGGTCACCGCCGTCATCCTCGGCCTGATCGTGGCCGGGGCGCTCGCGCTGCGCGCCATCGCCGGGAACGTGCGCCTGGACACCGTGCCCCTGCGGGCCGACCTGCCCGGCGACCACGACGCCGAGGAGCACGAGCTGCTGGCCGAGCACATCGTCGCCTACCGGCTGGACGGGCCGCTGTTCTTCGCCGCGGCGCACCGCTTCCTGCTGGAGCTGTCGGAGGTCGCCGACGTCTCGGTGGTGATCCTGCGCATGTCCCGCATCACCACGATCGACGCCAGCGGCGCCCTGGTGCTCGGCGACGCCGTCGCCCGCCTGGAACGACGCGGCATCACCGTGTACGTCTCCGGCATCCGGGACGGCCACCACCGGCCGCTGCGCGCCCTGGGCGCGATCGCCCGCCTGGACGAGGCCGGCCAGGTGTTCGCCTCGACCCCGGAGGCCATCGCGGCGGCCCGCCGCCATCTCCACCGCACCGGCGTCCTCCCCGCCCCCATCGGCTGACCGCCGACGAAGGCGGGGCGGGCAGGTGGCGCCGCGATCAGTAGCAGTACCAGGAGAAGGCGTTGCGCTCGTCGTGGAAGGCGGCGTGGGACAGGCCGGCGCCGTGCTGCCAGCGGCACGCGTCGTGCATGTTGATGCCGTGCATGGTGCCGTCCACGCCGACGCAGCGCCAGCTCCAGACCGACTTCGGATTCTGGGCCACCGAGTTGAGGTGGCCCAGGCTCTGGCAGTACGCGTGCAGCCGGTCCAGGCCCGGCTGGCCGGTCGCGGGGCCGGCCGCGGGGCCGGCCGCGGAGGTCGCCTGGGCGGGCGGCGCGGTGGTGGCGAGGGCGGCCAGGCCGAGCCCGGCGGCGAGTGCGGTGGCGGCGAGGGCCGCGGTGACCTTCCTGGTCCTGGGGCGCGGCGCGCTGGATGCGTTCACGGGTCTCTCCTTCGCTGCGGGCGGCCCGGTCGGCCGCCTCGCACCCCAGGCAAGCGGCCGGCCCGGGGTGTCCAACAGCAGCTCGGACGGACCCGGACGGACTCGGCTGGCACCGTCCCTCCAGTACCGCCTCACTCGGAGGTCTGGTCCAGCAGGCTCTGGGCCAGGCGGCGGACGGCCGTGCGCAGCTCCGGCGGCGACTGGATCGTGAACGGGAAGCCGAGCCCGGCGAGCATGGCGGCCATGCCGTCCAGGGACTCGGCGCGCATCCGCAGCAGCACTCCGTCCGGGGTCTCGGTGAGCGTGGCCACCGACGGCGGGACGCGACGGGCCGCCTCCGCGAGGGGCACGCCCAGCACGACCTCGACGAGGTGCGCGTACGGCACCCGGGCCAGCGACGCGGTGACCTGCCGCACCGGGTCGGACTCCGCGGGGATCTCGTAGGAGGCCGTCCCGGGGACGACGGAGGAGATCCGGTCGAGGCGGAAGGTGCGCAGCTCGCCGGACAGGTGGTCGAGGCCGGTCACGTACCAGCGGCCGGAGTGGAAGACCAGGCCGTGGCCGTCCAGTTCGCGTTCGGTGGTGGAGCCCTTCCAGGAGCGGTAGCCCAGCGTGACCCGGCGGCGGTCGCGGATCGCGGCGGCCAGGGTCAGCACGGCCCGGCTCGCGGGCGTCCGCGCCGCGCGGGCGGCGAGGGTGAAGTCGAGGGTCTCCTCCAGCGCGCCGGCCTGCTGCCGCAGCGTGGCCGGCAGCACCCGCCGGATCTTGGCCAGGGCGGCCTCGGTGGCCTCGGCGGCCAGGCCCAGGCGGCGTCCGGCGAGCAGGCCGAGGACGACGGCGGTGGCCTCGTCGTCGGTGAGCATCAGCGGCGGCAGCTTGTAGCCGGGCATCAGCCGGTAGCCGCCGTACCGGCCGCGTTCGGCGGCGACGGGGATGCCCAGGTCGGCGAGCCGGGCGGCGTAACGGCGGACGGTCCGTTCGTCCACGCCGAGCCGCTGGGCGAGGTCGCGGCCGCCCAGCACGTGGTGGGCCTGGAGCAGTTCGAGCATCGCCAGCATCCGGGTCGCCGGATATGACACAGGTCACCCTCTTTATCCGGGCGGGTTCTGTCCGCTTTCCGCTTTAGCGTAGCGACATCGGCTCACTTGGAAGGACGACGAGATGGCGAACTACGTGCTGGTGCCCGGATTCTGGCTCGGCGCCTGGGCCTGGGACGAGGTGGCGCACGAACTGCGCGCCGCCGGGCACCAGGTGCGGGCGGTCACCCTGACGGGGGTGGCGGAGCGGGCCGGCGAGCTGTCGCCGGAGGTCGGCGTGGAGACGCACGTCGCCGACATCCTGGCGGCGATGGACGGATGGGACGACGTCGTCCTGGTCGGGCACAGCGGGGCGAACGTCCCGGTGACCGCGGTCGCCGACCGGCATCCCGAGCGGCTCAGCCGGGTCGTCTACGTGGACGCCGGGCCGCTGCCGTCCGGGGCGGCGGTGATCGACTTCAACGACGAGGACACCCAGAATGCCTGGCGTGCCCAGGTAGGGGACGGCCACGCGCTCGACGTGCCCGCCTACGAGCAGGGGGCGGGCAAGTTCGCGGGCCTGACCGAGGAACGATGGGAGCAGATCCGCGCGAAGGCGACGCCCCAGCCGTGGGGCGCGGCCGTGCAGCCGGCGCAGCGGCCGGAGCGCATCCCGGCGACGCCGAAGACCATGGTCGCCTCGACCATGCCGGTGGCGCTGATCCGCGAGCTGATCGACTCGGGGAACCCCGCGTTCGCCGCGCTAGGCACGCCCGAGTGGACGTTCGCCGAGCTGCCGACCGGCCACTGGCCGATGTTCTCGCGCCCGGCCGAGCTCGCCGCGCTGCTCTGACGCCCGCGCGGGCGTTTCTGCCGGAAGGGATGGGGTCAGCGCGGCTTTTCGCGGACGGGAGCCTGCTCGGGCGGGCGCGGCGTGCCGTCCAGGTAGGCGAGCACGGCGCGGACGCGGCGGTGGCCGGAGTCGTCCGGGGCCAGGCCGAGCTTGGCGAAGACGTTGCCGATGTGCTTGTGGACGGCGTTGTCGGAGATGCGCATGCGCTCGGCGATGGTGGCGTTGTCGTGCCCCTGCGCCATGAGGGCCAGGGACTCCCGCTCGCGGGCGGTGAGGGCGGCGAGGGGGTCGTCGGCGCGGCGGGCGAAGAGCTGGGCGACCACTTCCGGGTCCATCGCGGTGCCGCCGGCCGCGACCCGCCGCAGGGCGTCGACGAACTCGGCCACCCGGCCGATGCGGTCCTTGAGCAGGTAGCCGATGCCGCCGCGGCCGTCGGCGAGCAGTTCGCCGGCGTACTCGCGCTCGACGTACTGCGAGAGCACCAGGATGGGCAGCGCGCCGTGCTCGCGGCGGGCCCGCAGCGCGGCGTGGATGCCCTCGTCGCGGAACGACGGCGGCAGCCGCACGTCGACGATGGCGATGTCGGGGCGGTGCTCGGCGACGGCGAGCAGGAACGCCTCGCCGTCGCCGACGACCGCGACGACCTGGCAGCCCCTGGCCGCCAGCAGCAGCTTCAGCCCACTGGCCAGCAGGACGTTGTCCTCGGCGATCACGACCCGCAAGGGACCTCCTTCGACGGTCACGACGCGCACGGCATCCGGACGGCGAGCGTGGTGGGGCCGCCCGGCGGGCTGTCGAGGCGCAGCGTGCCGTCGAGGGCGGCGACCCGCCGGCGGATCCCGGGGATCCCGGTGCCGCGCGCCTCGTCGGCGCCGCCCCTGCCGTCGTCGGTGACCTCGACGGACAGCACGTCGCCGGCCCGCTCGATCCGCAGGGACGCCCGCGTGGCGGCGGCGTGCTTGGTCACGTTCGTCAGCGCCTCGGCGATCACGTAGTAGGCCACCGTCTCCACGGACGGCGGCAGCGCGCCCAGGTCGGCGAGCTCGATGTGGACCGGCACGCTCGACCGGGCGGCCAGCGCCGTCAGCGCGCCGTCGAGCCCGCGGTCGGCGAGGATCGGCGGGTAGATCGTCTGGAGCACCGCGCGCAGCTCGGCCATCGCCTCCTCCGCCGTCTCGTGCGCCTCCTGGAGCAGCAGGGCGACCGTGTCCGGGTCGTCGGCGAGCGACTCGCGGGCCAGGCCGAGGTGCATGGCGATGGTCACCAGGCGGGCCTGCGTCCCGTCGTGCAGGTCGCGTTCGATGCGCTGGAGCTCCGCGCCGTGGGCGTCGACCACGCCGACCCGGCTCCTGGTCAGCACGTCGACCCGCTCGGTGAGCCGCTCGCGGGCCGACGGCGCGAGCAGCGCCAGGGACAGCCGGGCGTGCAGCCGGGCCAGCGCGGGCAGCCCCCACCAGGCCGCCGCGCCGAGGACGACGATCTGGGCCGACCCGCCGGCCAGCGCGGTCGCCCAATCGTCCACGGGAACGTCGAAGAACGAGAACAGCGTGGGACGCGCGTCCGCCGGGAACGCCTGCCACGCGACCATCGCCACCGCGGCGACCACGATGTTGCCCAGGCACAGCAGGGCGGCCAGCCCGAGCGGGAACCCGGTGGCGACGTGCGCGAGCGCCCAGGCGAGATCCCGCCGCCCGCCCGGCACCCCGTCCGCCGGGACGCCGAGCAGCCGCCCGGCCCGCCGGCGGTGCCAGGCCGCCCAGCCCCGCCCCGCCGCCGGCGCGAGCAGCACCGGGAGCGCGACCGCTGTTGCCACGGCGGTGGCCAGCGTGCCCAGCAGGTAGCCCGACCCGGACGACAGCCGGGAGACCGAGCCGGACGACAGCCAGGACGTCGAACCGGAGAACAGCCGGGAGACCGAGGCGGGGAGAGCGCGGTCACGCATGCGCACCTCCTCCTGACCTGCGTACCGGGGCACCAGTATCCCGTCACCGTCCGCGGCCGGACACTACAGCGGGCTGTACCAAGGGCGTGCGGCCGGCTGTATCGTGCCGGGCGTCCGGCCGGAATAGCGTCCCCGGCCATGAAACCGACACGCGTGCGGCCGCTCGGCCGTCTGGTCCCGGCCATCGCACTGACCGCCCTGATCGCCCTGTCCGTCGCCGTCGCGCCCCCGGCCGGAGCCGACGCCGGCGCGCCCGCGGCGACCGGCGGGAAACCCCCGGCGCTCGACTGGAGACGCTGCTCCCTGGGCCCGGACGACGCCGTCGGCAGGCAGCTCGACCAGGCGGGCGCGCGCTGCGCGGAGCTCGCCGTCCCGCTCGACCACTCCAGGCCGGGCGGCCGCGCCATCAAGCTCGCGCTGTCCCGCATCCCCGCGACCGACCGCGCCCATCGCATCGGCGCCCTGGTGCTCAACAGCGGCGGCCCCGGCGAGAGCACGCTCGGCATGCCCCTGCGGACACGCGCGGCCATGAAGGACGTCGCCGCCCGGTACGACGTCATCGGCCTGGACCCGCGTTTCGTCGGACGCAGCACGCCGCTCGACTGCGGCTGGCCCATCGGCCTGTGGCTGCGCTCGGCCGGCTCGACCCGCGCCCGGTTCGACCACCAGGTGGCGGTGCAGCGCGACCTGGCCGAGCGCTGCGCCCAGCGGCACGCCGACGTGCTCCCGTACGCCAACACCCGCGACACGGCCCGCGACATCGACCTCGTGCGCCGCGCCCTGGGGGAGCGCCGGATCTCCTTCCTCGGCTACTCCTACGGCAGCTACCTGGGCGCGGTCTACACGCAGATGTTCCCCGGCCGCACCGACCGGGTGGTCCTGGACAGCGC
This sequence comes from Nonomuraea sp. NPDC003560, assembly GCF_042878785.1. Taxonomy (NCBI): domain Bacteria; kingdom Bacillati; phylum Actinomycetota; class Actinomycetes; order Streptosporangiales; family Streptosporangiaceae; genus Nonomuraea; species Nonomuraea sp. NPDC003560. The sequence continues at coordinate 63,154 of NZ_JBIAOF010000013.1, forward strand.
GGGCGACCCGGGCAAGTGGGGCCCCAGGGCGATGCGGGGCTCCGAGGACGAGGCGGACCGCGCGCTGCGCGCCTGGGCGTCCTGGGCCGCCGGACGCCACGGAACCTACGGGCTCGGCGCGACCACCGCCCGCGTGCTCGCCACCGTGGACACGATCGTCGCCGCCGCGGAGGAGCGTCCGCTGCGCGTCGGGGCGTACGAGGTGGACGACCAGGCGGTCCCGTACCTGCTCTCCGTCGGCTCCGCGAACGACCGTCCCGAGGCGCGCGCCGAGTTCGCCGCCACCGTCCGGACCCTGAACGAGGCCGCGCACGGCCGCCCGGCCGAACCCGGCGCCGAGCTCGCCGGATTCCTGGCGTTCGTCCTGACCGGGGCCGGTTCGCCGCTGGCCAGTCCGGCCGCCGCGATCACCTGCGGCGACCGGGCCGCGCCGGGCGACCCCGACGTCTACTGGGACGACGTCCAGCGCAGCCGGGCGCGTCACCCGCTCTTCGGCCCGGTCAAGAACAACATCTGGCCCTGCGCCTTCTGGCCGGACGCGCCGCGCGAGCCGCTCACGCACGTCGCCAACCCCACCCCCGCGCTGATCGTGTCCGCCACCGGCGACACCGCCACCACCTACGAGGGCAGCAAGGCCATGCACCGGGCGCTGACCGGCTCCCGCCTGCTCACCCTGCGCGGCGCCATCGCCCACGGGATCTACGGCGAGTACGGCAACGCCTGCGTGGACGCCAAGGTCAACGCCTACCTGGCCACCGGCGCACTCCCCGCCACCGACCAGACCTGCCGCCCCTGACCGGCCCGCCGACGAGCGTGCCGGTCAGGGGCTGATGGTTCGCCGCCCGCGTTAGCGGCCTCTCACCCGTACCTCCGCCAGGGCGAGCGGGTCGGTGCCGGAGGAGAGCTGGATGCGCACGTGCCGGCCGGTGGTGCCGGCGGGCAGTTTGACCGTGCTGGGCCGGCCGGCCTGTTCCTGCACGTGCACGGCGGTCACGCCCGGCGTCGTGCGGGCCGCCTCCAGGCCGTCGGCGGTGATCGGCTGCTCGGAGGACATCACCCAGTAGTCCCGCAACCGTTCGGCGCAGCAGTCGGTGCGGTTCCAGATCTCCACGCTGTCCAGCGCGGCCGAGGCCCCCAGATCGACCTGCCACCAGGCTTCCCTGGCCGGTTCCTGGGTGTGGGTGACCGAGCCGTTCCAGAAGCCGCCGTCGGTGTTGCCGTCCACGGCCCGCGCGGCCGGGGCGTCGTAGCCGGTGCTCTGCTGGGTGGCCGGCTTGCCCTGGGCCAGGTTCGGCAGCACCACCGAGACGGGGAGCCGGTACGCCGCGCGCAGCCGTCCGGACTTGAGCGTCGCCTGGATCCCGAGCGCGGCGGGCTCGGCCCCGGGCGGCACGGTCACGGTGACCGGCACCTCGGTGCTCGCCCCGGCGGCCAGGCGGCCGATCCGGGTGCTCGCCGGCGTCACCGTCCAGCCGTCGGGCGCGGCGAGGGTCAGCGAGGCCGCGCGCAGCGGCGTGGAGCCGGGGTTGGTGACGGTCACCTTGCCGGTGACGCTCTCACCGGCCTGCACATGCTCGGGCAGGTCGGTGCCGAAGCGCGGCAGGGCCGTCACCCCGGGCGTCTCGATCTTGAACGAGTAGGCGTACTGCCCGGTCTCGGCGGGCGTGGTGACGACCACCCGGCCCTGTTCGTCGCGCTGCCACGGCAGCGGGCCGGCGTCGGAGCCGAGCAGCGTGATCCGCGTCCCGGGGCCCGCCGGCACGTCCGCGCCCAGCGTGAGCCGCTCGCCCGGCCACTTCAGCGCGGTCGCGTAGAGGACGCCGTCCTTGACGGTGTACCGGACGTCGTCCGGGCCGCCCTTCTCCTCGGCGCGCGTCCAGTACGTGGTGCCGTACATGGCCTCGCCGTTGACCTTCAGCCAGGAGCCCATGTCCAGCAGCCGTTCCCGCTGCACGTCGGGGATGGTGCCGTCGGCCTTCGGGCCCACGTCCAGCAGCAGGTTGCCGTTCTTGCTGACGATGTCCACGAAGGAGTCCACGAGCTGGTCGGAGGTCAGGTAGTCCTCGATGGGCTCGTTCTGGTTGTAGCCGTAGGAGTGCGCGATGCCGCGGCTGGCCTCCCACTTGACGGGGTCGATGTCCGGCTTGACGGAGTACTCGGGCGTCTGGAAGTCCAGCTCGTGGCTCTCCAGCGCGCCGCTCTCGATCTTGCACCGGTTGGCGACCGCGACCTCCTTGCCCTTCTTGGCCGCCTTGTTGTAGTAGTCGGCGATCACCCCGGCGGTCTGCCACTGGGCGGCCGAGCGGTCCCACTGGCCGTCGCACCACAGGATGTCGGGGTCGTAGCCGTCGATCAGCTCGCGCATCTGCGGGAGCATGTAGTCCTTGACGTAGTCGCCGCTCTGCGGGGCCCCGGTGTAGGGCACCGGCTGCCCGGTGTACGGGTTGGTCGCCGGGTGGCCGGTGAACAGCGGGTTGTACCACTCCATGAGCGAGTAGTAGAAGCCCGCGCGCAGCTTCCCGTCGGCGCGGGCCGCGGTGAACAGCTCCTTGGCCAGGTCACGCTTCGGGCCCATCGCCATGGTGTCGCGCTCGCTCACCTTGCTGTCCCACAGGGCGACGCCCTCGTGGTGCTTGGAGGTGAGGACGAAGTACTTGGCCCCGGCGTCGTTGAAGAGCTTGACCCAGTCGGCGGCGTCGAACTTCTCGGCCTTCCACTGCTCGGCGAAGCGGTCGTAGGCGAAGCCCGGCCCGTAGGTGTCCCGGTGGTAGCTGTTGGTCGCGTTCCCGGGGGAGTTCATGTAGTACCAGTACCACTCGGCGTAACTGCCGCGCGGGCCCCAGGCCGGGACGGAGTACGCCCCCCAATGGAGGAAGATGCCGAACTTGTCGTTGTTGAACCACTTAGGGGTCGGGTGACTGTTCAGGGATTCGACGGTCGGCTCGTAGGGGCCGTCCGTGGCGGCCTGAGCAGGAGCGGGAAGACATCCGATGACACTGAGCATGGAGACGGCGAGAAGTCGACGTAAGCGGGCCATGTCCACTCCAAAGCGGTGAAGAGATTGGAGGAAACGTAGCCCGATCTTTGATCTCTCGGCAAGAGCTGCGCGGAGATTCATCCGATGTCTGCCCGGAGAGGCGTAGCGGTCAGAAGTAGTCCGCCGGCCAGTGGGCGGCGTTCTCCGCGCCCACCACGGGGCCCGGGTCGCCCAGGATCGCGCGGGCCATCCCCGTGCGGTCCCGCTCTCGGACGACGCTCGCGAACAGGTGCGGCAGGGCCGGCTCGTCCCAGGTCAGCCTGGCCCTGCCGGTACGGACGCCCCGCACCGCCGCCTCGGCGGCCAGCGCGGAGAGCACCCCGGGCAGGTCCCCGGCCACCTCCAGCACGTCGAGGACGCCGCCGTCCCAGCGCACGGCGGCGTACCCGGCGTCCCCGGCCAGCAGATCGACCGGGTCGCCGTACCAGATGGGCAGCCGGTCCCGCCAGTGCGCCTCGTCGCGCACGGCGGTCAGCGGACGCCGCGCGTTGTGCCGCTCGTACACCTCCCGCAGCACCGCCGCCTCGCCGGCCGGGATCCTGCGCAGCCCCCGCCCGGCCGGGCCGGTCCGGCGCAACGGGCCGGACACCGTCCGCAGCTCGAAGCCGGTCCACTCCTTGTAGACGCCGGGCGTGCCGGTGAACAGCAACGACCAGGCGCAGCCGTCGGCCGCCATCGCCTCGGCCGCCAGCGCCAGCAGCCGCCGGACGTGCCCGCGCCCGCGGACCGACGGATGGGCGGCGACGTTGGCCACGCCCCCTGTCCGCACCTCGCCGCCCAGGCCGTCGTGCAGCCGGCGCGGCAGGTAGTACACGCAGGCCGACACGTCGCCGGTCACGAACGTCCGGCCGTACCGGCCGGGGTCGGTCTCGTACAGGGGCACCACGTGCGGGGCGTCGAAGCAGGCGGCCCACAGCGCGTAGAGCGCCTCCCGGTCGACCGGACGAGCGGTCCGCAGGGACGTCATCCCATCCTCCCCAGCAGCTCCGGCGTCACCTCGTGCGCCAGCGGGAGGCCGCCGGCGTACCGGGCGATCTCCTCGACCACCACCCGGCCCTGACGGGCCCGCCCCGAATCGGTGCCGGCCGCCTGGTGCGGGGTGAGCAGCACGTTCGGCAGCGCGCGGAACGGGTGCCCGACCGGCAGCGGCTCCTCGTCGAAGACGTCGATCGCCGCGTCCAGCCGTCCCGGACGCAGCTCGGCCAGCAGGGCGGCCTCGTCCACCAGCCACGACCTGGCGGTGTTGACCAGCCCGGCGCCGTCGGGCATCAGCGCCAGCTCCCGCGCCCCGAGCAGGTGGCGCGTCTCCGGCAGCGCCGGGGCGTGCACGGCCACGATCCGGCTGGTGGACAGCAGCTCGTCCAGCTCCACGGCGCCCTCGTGGTACGGGTCGGCGACGGTGACCTCGGCGCCGAGCGCGCGGACGAGGTCGAGGTAGGCCCGGCCGGTCCTGGAGGCGCCGATGACGCCGATCGGGCAGCCGAGGATCTCCCGCCTGGCCGGCGCCCGCTCGGCCGCCTCCCACGGCCGGCCGCCGCGCAGGGCGTGGTCGAAGCGGTGCACCTGGTGCAGCAGCGCAAGCGTGAACGTCAGCGCCACCTCGGCCACCGACCGGGCCATGGCCGCGCCCGCCTGCGTCACCCGGACGCCCCGCGCCCACAGCTCGCCGGTGACGAACGGCTTGACCGTCGCTCCGGTGTGCGCGACCAGCCGCAGCCCCGGCGCCCGGTCGAGCAGCTCGGCGGTCAGCGGCGGCACCCCCCAGGAGGTCACCAGCACCTCGGTGCCGGGCAGCGCCTCGGGCAGCGCGCGGTGGTCGTCGAGCAGCCGCACGTCCCCCAGGGCCAGCAGGGCGGCGGGGTCGGGGAAGAACTGCGCGCGCAGCGGCGGCGGGACGCTGACCAGGACGCGCACGGCGGAGTCAGCCGAGCCAGGCATCGCGGTGCTCCGCCACGAAGTCGTCGTCGGTCAGCCACGGGTAGGCGGCGCCGACCCGGGTCAGCTCCTCGGCCTGGCCGGGGGACAGGCCCTCGTCCGGGTCGAGGCACCAGGTGCCGGCCAGCAGGCCCTGTCTGCGCAGCACCTCGTGCACGCCGGCGATGCAGCCGGAGAAGGCGTTGGCGCTGTCGAAGACGGCGGCGTTGGCGTCGGTGAGCGCCGTGGCCCGGCCCCACCACCGCGCCGGGTCGTCGCGCAGGCCGTCGACCATCTCCACCGCCGCCCGCGTCCACACCGCCCACTGGCCGAGCAGGCCGCCGGCGAAGCGCAGGCCGCCGGGCAGCTCGGCCAGCAGGTCGCCGATGATGTGGTCGTCGTTGCCCGTGTAGAGGGCGACCTGGTCGGCCCGGTCGGAGGCGGCCACGCCGTGCGCCACGTCCAGCGAGCGGTAGCGGTCGAACGCCGCCACCTTCACCGCGACCGTGGAGGGCTGGTCGGCCAGGGCCCGCCAGAAGCCGCGCGACAACACCGGCCCGCCGATCGCCGCCTGGAGGTAGAAACCGACGACCGGCAGCACCTCGCCCACGGCCCGCGCCCGCGCCAACAGGTCGTCCTCGGAGACGCCGGGCACGACCGGTGAGAGCAGCACGGCGTCGTACCCGAGCGAGGCGGCCAGCTCGGCCTCGGCCACCGCCTGCGCGGTCGGCCCGCACGCCCCGGCGACCAGCACCGGCCGCTCCCGGGCGGAGTCGCGGGCGGACTCACCGGCGACGTCGGCGGCCAGCCGGAGGACCGGCTCCAGCAGCCCGGCCCCGCGGATCTCGAACTGGGTCGTGTGCACGCCCACGGCCAGGCCGCCGGCCCCCGCCGCCAGGTAGTACCGGGTGAGCGCGGCCTGGCGGCGCTCGTCCAGCGTCCGGTCCGCGGTGAGCGCCAGCGGGTGGGCGGGGATGACGGTCCCCGCCCGCAGGCGCGACAGCGCGGGATTCGGCGTGGGCATCAGAATCTCCCGTCTCGTACGGCGAACTTGGTGGGCTTGCCCGACGTCGGCAGCCCGGCGGCCAGCCAGTCGGCCTGCCAGTCGATCAGCGTGCCCAGCGGCACGTTCGGGTAGCCGAACAGGCGGTGGCACAGCGTGGCGTCGTTCAGCAGCGCCGTCGCGGCCTCCGCGCCCTCGAAGGACACCGGCGTGCCGAGGCGCGCGCCGAAGGCGGCGGCCACCCGGCGCACCGAGGCGGTCTCGGGGCCGGTCAGGTTCAGCGTGAACGGCGTGCCCGCCGTCGCGTGGCCCAGCGAGCGCAGCACGACCTCGTTGGCGTAGCCCTGCCACACCACGTTGACGTGCCCGGTCGTCACGTCCACCGGAGCGCCGGACAGCACCCGCTGCCCGATGTCGGCCAGCACGCCGTACCGCAGGTCCACGGCGTAGTTGAGGCGGACGATCGTCACGGCCGTGCCGCGGGCGGCGGCCGCGTGCTCGAAGACGCGCTCGCGGCCGAGGCAGCTCATCGCGTACTCGCCCACCGGCCCGACCGGGTCGCCCTCGACGCTGCCGCCGGAGGACAGGGGCACCAGCGGGTAGACGTTGCCCGTGGACAGCGCCGCGACGCGCGCACCGCCGTACCGCTCGGCGACGCGGGCGGGCAGGGCCGCGTTGACGACCCAGGCCAGGTACGGCGCGGCGGACGTGCCGAACTTCGCCCCGACCATGAAGACCACGTCCGCGGCGTCGGGCAGCGTGCCCAGGTCGCCGTCGAGCAGGTCGAAGGGGACGACGTCCACGCCGTGCGCGGCGAGGGCGCCGGCCGCCGCGCGGTCGGACCACCGGGAGACGGCGAAGACGCGGTCGGCGCCGCGACCGGCGGCGTCCAGGCCGCGCCGGGCCAGGCGGCACAATGTGGGCCCCATCTTGCCCCCGGCGCCCAGCACGACCAGGTCGCCGGAGCCGGCGGCGAGGTCGGCGACGAGCGACTCGGACGGACGGGTGAGGTGCTCTTCCAGATCGTCGACGGAGGTGAACATCAACCCTTGATCCCCGACATCGTGACTCCTTCGGTGAAATAACGCTGGCCGACCAGGTAGGCGGCGAAGATCGGTACGAACGCGACCGTGGCCCCGGCCAGCACGACGCTGAGCGGCACGTTCTCCGTCTGCAGGGAGGCGATGCCCACGGTCAGGGTGCGCATGTCGGCGCCGCCGCCGATGATGAGCGGCCAGAGCAGGTCGTTCCAGTGCCACAGGAAGACGAAGACGCCCAGCGTGGCCAGGATCGGCTTGCACAACGGCAGGACGATCCTGATGAAGATCCGCCATTCGGAGGCGCCGTCGAGCCGGGCCGCCTCGAACAGCTCGTCCGGCAGGCCCATGATGAACTGCCGCATGAGGAAGACCGCCTGCGCGTTGGCGAGCGTCGGCAGGATCAGCCCCCAGTACGTGTCCACCCCGCCCAGCTCGGCGATGAGCATGAAGGTCGGGATGAGCGTCACGTGGTAGGGCACCATGACCATGGCCAGGAACGACCAGAACATGGGCTCGCGGCCGGGGAACCGTTTCTTGGCGAAGGCGTATCCGGCCAGCGAGGCCAGCAGCAGCACGGCCACCACGCTGACCACGGAGTAGATCAGCGTGTTGACGGTCCAGGTGACCAGGTCGCGGCCGCCCAGCACCTCGCCGTAGGCGCTGAAGTCGACCGGCCAGGGCAGCATGCTCTCCGGGAACGTCACGGCCGTGCCCGGCTTCAGCGACAGCACGACCATCGCGTAGAACGGGAACAGCGTGACCGGCGTGGCGACGGCCAGCAGGACGAACCTGGCCACCTTGCCGGCCCTGGTCGGCTCCAGCGCCTTGTACGGGCGGTATGTCGTCACTTCGACCTCCCGATCATCAGGCGCTGGACCAGCGCGACCACGAGGGTCATGACGAACAGCGCGACGCCGATGGCGCTGGCGTAGCCGAAGTCGAAGTTCTTGAACGCCTGCTCGTACAGGGCCATGACCAGCGTGAAGCTGCCGTGCGCCGGGCCGCCGCCGGTCATCACGTAGACCAGGTCGAACACCTGGAAGGAGTTCGTCGTCTCGATCACGGCGACGAAGAACAGCGCGGGGCGCAGCTGCGGGGCCACGATGTAGCGGAACCGCTGCCAGGTGGAGGCGCCGTCGGTGAGCGCGGCCTCCTCCAGCTCCCGCGGCAGGTCCTGCAGCCGGGCCAGGACGATCAGCATGCCGTACCCGAACCTGGACCAGACCGAGACGATCACCAGGGCCGGGATGACCAGCGTGGTGGAGGCCAGCCAGGACTGTCCGGTGAGCTTGGTGATCGGCCCCTCGGAGGAGAACAGCCAGGTGAAGACCGTCCCGGCCAGGACCAGGCTGGTGACGACGGGCAGGAAGAAGACCGAGCGGAAGAAGGCCGCCCCGCGGAAGGCGCGGCGCACCAGCAGCGCCATGCCCACCGAGGCGGCCATCGACGCCGGCACGTACAGGATCGTGTAGATCAGCGTGATGCGCAGCGACTCCCAGAAGACGGGGTCGGCGGCCATCCGCCGGTAGTTGTCCACGCCGGTCCACTCCGGGCTGGCGCCGATGGAGGAGTCGAAGAACCCCAGCAGCACCCCGGCGACGGACGGGCCGAACCGGAACAGCAGGAAGAGCAGGAGGCACGGCAGGACGAACAGCAGTCCGGTCCGCGCCTCCCACCGCCTGACGTCGATCGCCGCCATCAGCCACCCAGCAGCGCGTCCGCGGCCTTGGCCGCGTCGGCGAGCGCCTGCTCGGGCGTCTTCTTGCCGATCAGCGCGGCCTGGATCTCGGGAGCCAGGACGCCCATCACGTCACGCGCCTTCTCGTGCAGCGGCCCGGCCGTGGTCAGGTCGAGGGCCTTCTCCACCTCGGCCTGCACCGGGTCGGCCGCGTACAGCGAGCCGGTGGACTTGCGCGGGGAGAAGTAGCCCGAGGCCAGGTCGTAGGCCTTGCTCGGGGCGGCGCCGGTGGCGAAGCCGATCCACTTGCCCGCCGCCTCCTTGTGGTCGGACGCCTTGAGCAGGGCCAGCGAGCCGACCGTGCCGTAGGCGACCTGCTTGGCGTCGGTCAGCGGCGGCAGGACCTTGATGTTCTCCTTGCCCCAGAACGACTCGACGTCGGCGGGCAGCTGCTGCCAGGTGCAGGCCACCTTGTTCTGGGCGGTCCTGGTCTGCTCGAACTTGGGCAGCCCGGTCAGCAGGTCCTTCTCCACGTAGCCGCCGTCGGCCAGCTTCTTCAGGAAGGTCAGCGCCTTGACGCCCTCGGCGCCGCCGAAGGCCGCCGACTTGCCGTCGGGGCTGAACACGTCGCCGCTCGCCTGCCACAGCAGCGGGTAGAACGACTGGTTGAGGGTGGCGGCGGGGTCGGCCCAGTAGTTGGTGACGTCGACGTCCTTGGCCTTGAACTTCGGGGCCAGGGCGAGCACGTCGTCCCAGGTCTTGGGGAACTCGGTGACGCCGGCGGCATCGAACGCCTTCTGGTTGCAGACCAGCGGGTTGGCCGACATGAGGATCGGCGCGCCCATGACCTTGCCGTCGATGGTGACCGACTTCAGGGCGTTGTCCCGGTAGTCGGCCTTGTCGGCGAGGTAGGCGTCCACCGGCTCCAGCGTCCTGGCGTACTTGGGGAGCTGGTCGGGGATGAGGTAGACCACGTCGGGCGCCTTGTTGCCGGCGATCGCCGTGGACAGCGCCTCGTCGCGCTTGGCCCACGGGTAGATCTCGACCTTGACGTCGATGTTCGGGTTGGCCGCCTCGAACGCCTTGGTCTGCTCGTCCCAGAACGCCTGGTGCTTGGGCTGGTCGGCGATGTTCGGGTAGATCCACATGGTCACGGTCTGCTTCTCGTCGCCTCCGGAGCCGCCGCCGCAGGCGGTCAGCGTGCCGAGGGCGGCCGCAGCGGCGGCCAGCGCGCGCAGTCGCATGATGGTTCCTTCCTAGAATGCGGGCACGGTGACGACCGTGCCGCTGTGCCGGGCCTTCTCGGCGGCGAAGACCGCGAGGTGGCTGTGGAGCGACTCGGTGGGGCCCGAGCGCACGTGTGCGGGGTCGCCGGTGGCCAGCGCGGTGACGAAGGCGTCCATCACGCCGTCGTCGCCGCCGCCGTGGCCGTCGCCGGCGTTCGAGCCGGTCTCGGCGACGCTGCGGCGGCTGCTGCGGCCGTCGCGGAAGTCGAGGACCTCGACCGACTCGCCGTCGCCGATCAGCCGCCCGTGGGTGCCGAAGATCCTGGTCTGGCGGTGGGTCTGCTCGGTGAAGGCGGTCATGGTGAAGGTCGCGGTCGCGCCGCCGGTCAGCTGCATGGCGAGCACCTGGTGGTCGACCACGTCGTTGTCGCAGGCGTAGACGCACCTGCCGTACGGGCCGGTGCGCAGGGCGTCCATGACCTGCTCCTCGTTCTCGCCGAGGACGCTGGTCGGCCAGTCGTAGCCGCGGTCCAGGTACAGCCGGGGCGCCGAGTACGGGCACCGGGGCTCCAGGACGCAGTCGAGGCAGCGGTCGGCGGCCTGCTCCGGGCGCCGCTCGGGCCTGAAGTGGCCGAGCGAGCCGAAGCTGGCGACCTGCTCGATCCTGAGCCCGGTGACGTAGGTCAGCCAGTCGAGGTCGTGGGAGGACTTGGCCAGCAGCATCGGGCTGGCCAGGCGCTCGCTGCGCCAGGGGCCGCGCACGTAGGAGTGCGCCTGGTGCCACCAGCCGACCGGCTCCAGGTGCTCGACGCTCATGACCTCGCCGAGCACGCCGCTGTCCACGGTCTCCTTCACCAGCGCGGTGTAGGGCGTGTAGCGCAGCACGTGGCAGACGGCGAGCAGCACGCCGGTCTCGCCGACGGCCGAGACGATCTCGCGGCACTCCTCCTCGGTCGGCGCCATGGGCTTCTCGACGAGCAGCGCGTAGCCCGCCCGCGCCAGGGCGATGGCGGGCTCGACGTGCAGGCGGTCCTGGGTGGCCAGGACGACGGCGTCGGCCACCCGCTCGCGCAGCAGGTCGCGCCAGTCGCCGAACTCGCGCACGCCTGGGCCGGCCAGCTTGGCCCGGCGGGCGGGGTCGGGGTCGGCCACGGCGACCAGCTCCGCGCGATCGGGGTGCGCGGCGATCCAGGAGGCGTAGGTCTGCCCCCGGTTGCCCGCTCCCGCGACCGCCAGCGTTATTTTTCGCACCTAAATCACCAGATTTCCTGATGTGAGGACCTTCGGGCCGTCGGCCGGCAGCTCCCTGGCGACGCCCTCCTCGACGTTGCCCGTGTGCTGGACCACCTCGAAGGCCTTGATCGACAGACGGCCGCCGCCGAACTGGCAGCCGGTCGCCGCGTAGCGGTTCCGGCCGGCGTCGAGCTGGACGTGGGCTCCGGCGTTCTGGCTGCGGACCCCGGCCAGCTGCCAGGAGACCAGCCCGGCGGCCTCCACCCGCGACAGCCCGGCCTCGGCCAGCTCGGTGCCGCCGTCGAGGCGGATGCGCTGGTCGGCCTTGCCGGCGGCGGCCAGGCCCACGTTCTTCACCGTGCAGCCGGTCAGCGCCACCGAACCGGCCAGGACCAGCGGGGCCGCGCCCTCGGCGCCGTTCAGCGTCGAGCCGGACAGGCGCAGGTCCGCGCCGTTGAAGGCGTTGCCGTTCAGGCCGTGGAACGTGGTGCGGCTGACGTGCAGCGGCGCGGTCACGTTCGCCTGGACGATCTCGCTCTTGGCCGGGACGTTGAAGACGCAGCCCTCGATCAGGTTGGGCCGCCGCGACAACTTCGACTGCTGGGAGACGATGAGCGTGTGGCTGGCCGAGCAGCCGCGCATCTGCACGCCGTCGGCGTTGACCCAGATCATGCCCGAGCCCTCCAGCGACGGCTTGCCGATGACCTGGAGGTCCTCCAGCGTCAGGTCGGTGACCTTCACCCGGGCCACGAACCACGAGCAGACGTGCTTGCGCACCGTGATGCGCTTGGCCGCCGAGCCCCAGGCCGCGCCGGAGTTGGCGAAGGTCATCAGGCCGGAGTTGCCGGTGTAGGTCAGGTCGTGCTCGTACTGGCCGTGGGTGACGAACGGGCCCTGGTCGTCGCCGTCGCCGTGGCAGTTCTCCACGTAGCAGTAGGCGCTGGCGGTGAAGTCGTTCAGGTGCCGGGCGTTGGCCGTGTGGCAGTCGCGGACGTGGCCGTACAGACAGTAGATCTGCTGGGTCAGGTAGCCCGCCCCGCCCCAGGTCACGCTGGCGGGGTTCTTCAGCGTGCAGCGCTCGGTGCGGAAGTGGGTGGCCCAGCGCCGCATGATCAGCGGCCAGAACGTGCCCGTGCCGTGGATGCCCTCGACGTCGCAGTGGACGGCGTACTCGTAGGCCAGCGGGTGCGAGCCGGTGTACTGGTCGCCGTCCGCGACGCCCTCGAAGCGCAGGTTGCGCACGTGCACGCGCTCGACCGGCTCGACCAGGGTCCAGGTGATCGTGCGGCCGGCGGCCAGCTCCCAGCCGTTCTTGTAGTTGACCCGGATGTGCGTGCCGTCGACGATCTGGGTGACCTCGACCAGCTTCTGCAGCTCGCGCTCCCAGCGGCCGGACAGCGCGTTGACCTCGGCGCTCCACCACTGCCCGACCTTGAACGCGGCGGAGTCGGCGACCTCGAAGACGTCCGACAGGTCGGGCACCGGGGCGCTCAGCTTGTGGCTGACCGTGGTGGCGGTGACCTTGCCGCGGAAGAACATCACCGCCGCGAACGGGTCGTCCTGGCCCGCCTTCTCGATGCCGGCGGTGCGCATCGTGTGGCCGCCGAAGTCGAGCACCAGGTCCGAGCGCTGGAACTTGTGGCGCTTGACGAAGTTGAGGTCGGTGTGGGCCTCGATCCTGGAGACGGCCGGGTCGCCGACCATGGCCTCCAGGGCGTCGTCGGCGGGGGTCTTGTCGTCGAAGACGCCGAAGGCGCGGAAGTCGAGGCAGCCGTCGTGCAGCTGGATCCAGCGGCCCTTTGGCGCGGAGCCGAGCACGGTGCCGCCGTTGGCGGGCGCGGTGGAGGCGGCGTCCCAGCGGACGAGCTTGCCGCCGCCGTCGCCCGGCTTGAGATAGCCCGCGACCTGCGCCAGCGTGCCGTCCGTCAGTTTGTCGGCCTCGAAGGCGAGCAGTTCGGCCACGGTGGCGACCGCCTGCACCTCGTCCTTGGGCTTCTTGTCCGGCTCGGCGAGCGCGGGCTTGGCCATCAGGACGGTGCCGACAGCCGCTAAACCGGTGACGCGCAGGATGTCACGACGTTCCATGGGGGTGGTTCCTTACAGTGCGAGGGTGTCGGCGATGAGGACGCGGGGGCCGGCGGGCGGGAAGGCGCGCTCGACGCCCTCCTCGGTGCAGCCGGTGTGCACCAGGACGGTGGTGGCGGTCAGGTCGAGCCGGCCGCCGGTGAACCGGGAGCCGGTGGCGCGCCAGCGGTTGTCGCCGGTGGCCGGCTCGACGCGGGTGCCGGTGGCCGTGCAGGCGGCCAGTTCCCAGGTCAGGACGCCCGGACCGGCGGCCCGGCCGAGCGCGGCGTTCTCCAGCGTGACGCCCTCCAGGCGCAGCCGCTGGTCGCGCACGGCGCTCAGCTCGACGCGCACGCCGTCGAGCCGGCCACCGCTGATCACGACGTCGCCCGAGCCCACCGAGACCTTGCCCGATCCGCTCAGGACGCAGCCGGTGAAGCGAAGGGGGCCGGAGCCGCGCAGGGTGGCGCCGTCGAGACCGGTGATGGCGCACTCCTTGAAGTGCAGCGCGTTGCTCACCGGCGTCTGCACCAGCACCTGGTCCTTCGGCAGCTCGAAGGAGCAGCCCTCGATGACGTTGGGCCGGCCGGAGCGGCTGGACCGCTGGCCGATCGCGACGGTCTTGGCCGAGCAGCCGCGCATGTGCAGGCCGTCGGCGTTCACCTGGAGCGTTCCCGCCGGGTCGAACGTCGAGCGCGGGATCACCCGGACGTCCTCCAGCGTCAGGTCGGTGATCTTGGTTCCGGCGACGAACCACGAGCACAGGTGCTTGCGCACGGTGATGCGCTTGGCGCTGGTGCCCCAGAGCGCGCCGCTGTTGGCGATGTCCATGAGGCCGGAGTTGCCGGTGAAGACCAGGTCGTGCTCGTACTGGCCGTGGGTGGTGAAGGGGTTGCCGCCCTCGTCGTCGCCGTCGCCGTGGCAGTTCTCGACCGTGCAGTAGGCGCTGGCGGTGAAGTCGTTGAGATGGCGGACGTTGGAGGTGGTGCAGTCGGCGACGTGGCCGTACAGGCAGTAGATCTGCTGGGTCAGGTAGCCGGCTCCGCCGTACATGACGGTCGGGGGGTTCTTCAGGCTGCAGCGCTCGGTGCGGAAGTGGGTGCACCAGCGTCGCATGATCACCGGCCAGAAGCTGCCGGTGGCGTGCACGTCCTCGACGTCGCAGTGGACGGCGTACTCGTAGGCGATCGGGTGCGAGCCGGTGTACTCGTCGCCGCCCGGGGCCGCCTGGAAGCGCAGGTCGCGCACGTGCACGCGCTCGACCGGCCGGACCAGCGTCCAGGTCAGCGTACGGCCGGCGGCCAGCTCCCAGCCGTTCTTGTAGTTGACCCGGACGTGCCGGCCGTCGACGACCTGGGTGATCTGGACCAGGCGCTGGAGCTCGCGTTCGTACGTGCCGGCCAGCGCGTCGACCTGCACGGCCCACCACTGGCCGACCTGGAACTGCCGGGAGTCGACCTCGAAGACGTCGGCCAGGTCGGGGAGCGTGGCCGTGAGCGTGCCGGTGACGGTGGTCCCGGTCCGCTCGCCCTGGAAGAACAGGACCGCGCCGAAGGGGTTGTCGTGGGAGTTCTTCTCGATGCCGGCGGTGGTCATGGTGTGGCCGCCGAAGTCGAGCACCAGGCCGGAGCGCTGGAACTTGTGGCGCTTGACGAAGTTGAGGTCGGTGTGGGCCTCGATCCTGGAGACGGCGGGGTCGCCGACCATGGCCTCCAGGGCGTCGTCGGCGGGGGTCTTGTCGTCGAAGACGCCGAAGGCGCGGAAGTCGAGGCAGCCGTCGTGCAGCTGGATCCAGCGGCCCTTTGGCGCGGAGCCGAGCACGGTGCCGCCGTTGGCGGGCGCGGTGGAGGCCGCGTCCCAGCGGACGAGCTTGCCACCGCCGTCACCGGCGCGGTGATAGCCCGCGACACGCAGCAGCGTGCCGTCGGCGAGTCGGGAGGCGTCGAGCGCGAGAAGGCGCGCGACGTCGGCTACATGGTTCATGGGGGGAGGCCTTCGGGAGCGGGGTGATGGGAAGGCCGGGCGACGTGCGAAGGCGGGCAGGCGGCGGTGCTGCGGCCAGACGTCCGGCGCCGGGGGCCGCGGCGCTCGGAGTCGGATCTTCGCCCGAAACGATTGGCGAGGACGCTAGACAGTGGATGAGGCATCTGTCAAGCCGTCACGTGGCATGCCCGAGATGCTGGGAGATCATCGCCGCCGTCTCTCTCACCTCCCGGCCGAGCTCCTGGTAGCGCCAGGCGGGCAGGTCGCGCTTGAGCGAGGTGATGCTGATCGCGCCGACGCAGGCGCCGGTGTGGTCGCG
The DNA here is from genome assembly GCF_042878785.1 of Nonomuraea sp. NPDC003560. Classification (NCBI taxonomy): domain Bacteria; kingdom Bacillati; phylum Actinomycetota; class Actinomycetes; order Streptosporangiales; family Streptosporangiaceae; genus Nonomuraea; species Nonomuraea sp. NPDC003560. The sequence goes on from NZ_JBIAOF010000013.1 coordinate 78,651, forward strand.
CAGCGCGCTGCCGATGCAGAAGATGCCGTCGGCGTCCTCCTCGTCGTCGACCGCGTAGCCGAGTTCCCTGACCGTCTTCAGGTGGGCCAGCAGCACCGGCAGCTCGGTGATCGTGTTGCCGGTGCGGCGCGGCAGGCCGACGTGGCCGACGACCCTGGCGACCTCCTCGTCGTCCATCTCGGCCAGCAGCGCCTTGCCCAGCCCGGTGCAGTGGGGCAGCTCTCTGGTGCCCATCCGCAGGTCGACCTGGATGCGCTCGCCGTTGCTCACCTGGTCGACGACGACCGCCTGGCCGGCCTCGGGCACCGCGAGCCTGGAGTTCATCCCGGTGCGTTCGGTGAGCGCGACCAGCGCGGGGCGGGCCACGTCGCGCAGCGAGAGCTGCTCCTGGGCCCTGGCGCCCAGCCTGGACAGCGCCATGCCCAGCCGGTAGCGGCGGTTCATGCCCTCGCCGTCGTCGGCGACCAGGCTGTAGCCGCGCAGCGTGTAGAGGGTGGCGAAGGCGGCGCTCTTGCTCAGCCCGCAGGCCGCGGCGACCTCGGTCACGCTCATGCCGCCACCCGGCCCCACGCGGGACAGGACCTCCAGCACCTCGGCGGCGCGGGCGACGCTGCGGACCCAATATCGCGATTCCTCAGCAGCAGTGTTCGTCACAGCCGAACAGCTTAGCGGAATTCATCGTTGACCCCCACCCAATCTCGTGTTTCAATCTCCCTCACCTGTTCGGTATTGCCAAACACTGTTCGGAATTTGTGGCGGACGATCAGCGCTTCCCAGGCCGGGCCGGGCCGGGAGGCGCGTCGGAGGAGAGAGATTTGAAGCACCTAGCCGAGCGCGCACGCCAGGTCATCCCCGGCGGCGTGAACAGCGGGCAGCGCAGCATTCCGGGGCTCACCGACCTGGTGATCACCCATGCCGCCGGCGCCCGCTTCCGCGACTCGCAAGGACGGGAGTTCGTCGACTACCACGCCGCCTTCGGCCCGCCGCTGCTCGGCCACAACGACCCCGACGTCGGCGCGGCCGTCGCCGAGGCCGGCCGCACGGTGGACCTGTGCGGCGTGGGCGTCACGGCCGGCGAGGTCGAGCTCGCCGAGACGCTGGCAGAGCTCGTGCCGAGCGTGGAGAAGGTGCTCCTGACCAGCACCGGCAGCGAGGCCACCTTCCACGCCCTGCGCGTGGCCAGGGCCGCGACCGGCCGCCGGCTCGTGGTCAAGTTCCAGGGTTGCTACCACGGCTGGCACGACGCGGTCAGCCTCAACGTGATCTCCGCGCCGGAGAAGGTCGGCACCCACGACCCCATCTCGACCGGCATCCTGCCCGAGGTGCTGCAGGCCACGCTGGTCCTGCCGTTCAACGACCCCGAGGCGGTACGCCGGGCGTTCGCCGAGCACGGCGACGACATCGCCGCCGTCATCCTGGAGCCGGTGCCGCACAACGTCGGCTGCCTGCTGCCCGAGCAGGAGTTCCTGCAGACGCTGCGCGCCGAGTGCACCAGGGCGGGCAGCGTGCTGATCTTCGACGAGGTCATCACCGGCTTCCGCCACCACCTGGGCGGCTGGCAGGCGATCTGCGGGATCACCCCCGACCTCACCACCATGGGCAAGGCGATCGCGAACGGCTACCCGGTGGGCGCGCTCGGAGGCCGCGCCGATCTCATGGAGCTGTTCAGCTCGCGACCGGGCGGCCCCGCCTTCTTCGCCGGCACCTACAACGGCCACCCCGCCGTCGTGGCGGCCGCCCTGGCCACGCTGCGCAAGCTGCGCGAGGAGCCGGTGCACGAGCACGTCTTCCGACTCGGCGAGCGGATCAGGACCGGCCTGGCCGAGGTGTTCGCCTCGCTGGACATCCCGGCGCTGGTCAGCGGGTACGGCTCGGTCTTCGTCGGATATTTCATGACCGGACCCGCCCGCACCTACGACGACCTGCTGCGCAATGATGCCAACATGTTCATCGGGTACCGCCGCCGGCTGCTGGAGCACGGCGTCTTCGAGCTGCCACTGAACCTCAAGCGCAGCCACGTCTCCTACGCCCACACCGACGCCGACGCCGACCACCTGCTGGAGGCGGCCGCCACCGCGGCCAGGCTCGCCCGCGGCGACGTGCTCGACCTGACCGACGTCAGCACCATGGGCGGCGCCGATGCTCACCGTTGACACCAGCCGCCCGGCCGGCCCCGCCGGCCGGATCAGCCGCGTCGAGACTCTCTCGCTGGGCACCGCCTGGCGCGACTTCTCCTACGTGCGCATCCACACCGACGAAGGGCTGAGCGGCATCGGCGAGATCACCCACCCCTACCGGGGCCGGGAGACCTGCTCGCTGACCGAGGCCATGGCCCAGCGCCACCTGATCGGCGCCGATCCCTTCGACGTCGAGGAGATCTGGCTGCGGATGTACCAGGGCGACTTCCTGCGCGGCGGCGACGTCGGCGGCATCGTCGTCTCCGGCGTCGACCAGGCGCTCCACGACATCATGGGCAAGGCGCTCGGCGTGCCCGTCTACCGGCTGACCGGCGGCGCCTGCCGCGACCGGGTGCGGGTCTACGCCAACGGCTGGTACACCGGCGAGCGCGACCCGCAGGTGTTCGCGGCCAAGGCCAAGGAGGTCGCCGCCCGCGGCTACACCGGGCTGAAGTTCGACCCGTTCGGCGCCGGGCTGGGCGAGTTGTCCCGGGCCGAGCTGCGGCTCTCGGTCGACATCGTCGCGGCGGTCCGCGAGGCCGTGCCCGACCTCGACCTGTTCGTCGAGGGGCACGCCCGGTTCGCGATGCCGACCGCCGTCCGGCTCGTGCGCGAGCTGGAGCCGTTCGACCTCGGCTGGTTCGAGGAGCCGCTGCCGTGGACGCACATCGAGCGCTACGCCGAGCTGCGCGCCCGCGCCGCCATGCCCATCTCCGGCGGCGAGCACTTCCACAACCGCTACGAGTACGCCCGGCTGTTCGCCACCGGCGCGGTCGACATCATCCAGCCGGACCTGTCGATGGCCGGCGGGTTCACCGAGATCAGGAAGCTGGCCGCGCAGGCCGACGTGCACGCCATGCTCGTCGCCCCGCACAACTCCAACTCCCCGCTGTGCACCACGGCCTCCGTGCACGCCGTGCTGGGCATGCCGAACCTGCTGATCCTGGAGACGTTCGACGGCATGCTGGAGCCGTACGTCTTCGACGCGCTGAAGGGCGTGCTGCCGGTGGTCGACGGTCACGTCGGCCTGCCGGAGCGGCCCGGCCTCGGCGTCGAGCTGGCCGACGAGGTCTTCGCCGAGCACCCGCCGTCCCACCGGTTCTGGAACATGTTCAAGGAGGGCTGGGAGAAGCGTGATCGTTGACGTCCACTCCCACCTGTTCAGCTGCCCGGACGACGTCGGCGACCCGTTCGCGGCCGAGTCCGCCCGCGCGCACGGCGGTCACGTCGACCTGACCGTGCGCTGGGCGGACTACGCCGCCACCTCGCCCGCCGGCACCCGTACCGTCGTGGTGGGCGGCAAGGCCAGGCGGTCGGGCCTGTGGGTGGACGACGCCGCCGTGGCCGCCTACGCCGGCGAGCACCCCGACCGGCTCATCGGCTACCTGTCGCTCGACCCCACCCAGCCCGGCTGGCGCGACGAGCTGGAACACGGCCACCGCGACCTGGGGCTGCGCGGCATCAAGCTCATGCCGATGTACGCCGGTTTCGACCCGGCCGCGCCCGAGCTGGACGACCTGTACGCCTACGCCGCCCGCCACGGCCTGCCGCTGCTGGTGCACACCGGGACCACGTTCGTCTCGGCCGCGCCCCTGCGCTACGCGCTGCCGGTGCACCTGGACGAGGTCGCCATCAGGCATCCGGAGCTACGCATGGTCCTGGCCCACCTGGGCCACCCGTACGAGGGGGAGTGCATCGCGGTGATCCGCAAGCACCGCCACGTCTACGCCGACGTCTCCGCCCTGCACTACCGCCCCTTCCAGCTCTGGCACAGCCTGCGCCTGGCCCAGGACTACGGGGTGTGGGGCAAGCTGCTGTTCGGCAGCGACTACCCCTTCACCACGGTGGACGCCTCGGTGGAGGGGCTACGGGCGGTCGGCGCGGTCCCCGGCATCCCCGGTCTGCCGCCCCTGGACCAGGAGGAGATCGAGAAGCTGATCCACCGCCCGTCGCTCGACCTGCTGGGGCTGTCATGACCGAACTGGCCGTGGTCACCGGGGCCGCCCGGGGCCTCGGCCAGGCCATCGCCGCGCGCCTGACGGCCGACGGCTACCGGGTGATCACCGTCGACCGGCCGGGCGCGGGCTGCGTCTACGACTTCGACCTGGCCGACACCGAGGGCCTGGCCGGGCTGGCCGACGCGGTCCGCCGCGACCACGGGCCGATCCACGTCCTGGTCAACAACGCCGGGGTGGCCCGGCTCGAACACTTCAACGAGATCACCGTGGCCGGCTGGCAGGCCGTCATGCGGGTCAACTGCGACGCGCCGTTCTTCCTGGCGCAGCGGGTGGCCGAGCACATGATCGCCGACGGCGTGCGGGGGCGGATCGTCAACGTCTCCTCCAAGAACGGCCTCATGGCCGAAGCCGGGCTGGCCCACTACAACGCCTCCAAGGGCGCCCTGGAGCTGATCACCCGCTCGCTCGCCGCCGAGCTGGGCGCTCATGGCATCACCGTCAACGCCGTGGCGCCCGGCATGATCGCCACCCCGATCGACGGCGACTTCCCCTTCGACCGCGCGGCCTTCGAGGCGGCGTGGGAGGAGCGCATCCCGCTGCGCGGCGGGTACGGCAGGCCGGACGACGTGGCCGGCGCGGTGGCGTACCTGGCCTCGGAGTCGGCCCGCTACGTCACCGGCTCCACCCTGGTCGTGGACGGCGGCGTGCTGGCCGACCAGATGCCGAGGACGCGGTTCATGCCGCCGTACCGGAACTCGTTGCGGCCCGGTTCCTGACCTGCGGCGTCGCCGGGGCTCGGGTCAGCCGCCGTCCAGCGGGTTGGCGGCGATCCGCCCCGCGACGTCGTTCCGGACCGACGCCGCGGCGGCGCTGTCCGGCTTGCGCCTGGCCTGGTCCTCGAAGCAGGCCAGGAACTCGGCGCCGAAGCCCATCCTGGGATATCGGGCGAGCAGCTCGGCCCTGGCGTCCGGCGCGAACTCCTCGGGCCGCCGCCCGACCACGTCCCAGCTCGTGGCGACCTGCAGCAGGTGGGACTCCGGGTCGTCGGCGGCGGACACGTCGGCGCGCATGTGCAGCCTGATGATCTCGGCGGCCCGCTCGGCGCGCTCGGCCGGCCAGCCGGCCGCCGTGCCGAACACCCAGGCGAGCTGCCCGCCCGCCTCCTCGAACGGCAGCCGGTGGCTGTCGAAGGGCTCGGTCAGCCCCATGTCGTGGAGCAGCGCGGGCGAGCAGTGACGACCGGCCACCGACAGCGCCGCGGCGGCGGCGGGAGTCTCCGGGAACATGCCTTCAGCCTTTCATCCGGCCGCCGGATCCCGTCGGCAGGGGCCGCCACTTGCCTTCTGGATACCATAGGGGGGTATAGTGTCTTCAACGGCAACGAGCCGAGGGAGGGCTGACATGGCTGGACACGGCAGTGGCAAGCAGGACCAAGGGATGCGGTTGCGCCGCATCGAGGGGCAGGTCCGCGGCCTGCAGCGGATGGTCGAGGACGACAAGTACTGCATCGACATCCTGACCCAGGTGTCGGCCGCGACCAGCGCCTTGAAGTCGTTCTCCCTGTCGTTGCTGGAGGACCACCTGGCCCACTGCGTCGCCGAGGCCACCGCGAAGGGCGGCCCGGAGGCCGAGGCCAAGGTCAAGGAAGCCTCCGACGCCATCGCCAGACTTGTTCGTTCCTGACCGGATTGAGGGAGAGACCGATATGAGCACCACCACCTACACCGTCAAGGGCATGACCTGCGGCCACTGCGTCAGTTCGGTCAAGGAGGAGGTCGGCGAGGTCGCCGGGGTGACCGGCGTCGAGGTCGATCTGGCCTCCGGCCTGCTGACCGTCGAGAGTGACAGCCCGATCGACGCGGCGAAGATCGTCGCCGCCGTCGAGGAGGCCGGGTACGAAGTGGCGAACCAGTCGTGAACACCGCAGCCAAGCTCGGCTCCTACGCCCTGGGGCTGGCCGTCGTCTTCGGCGGCGCCCTGGGCGCCGGCAAGGTCGTGGGCCCGGTGGGGGCCGCTCCCGCCGCCGACCACAGCGCCATGACGGCCACCGCGGAGACCGCGCAGAGCGCGGGCCACAACCAGCACGCAGCCCAGCAGCCGACGACGACGAAGAAGAACGATACCCCCGGGGGGCTCCAAGTGTCCGAGAACGGTTACACCCTCAACCCGCTCACCACGTCGCTCAAGCCCGGCGAGCCCGCCGACTTCCGCTTCTCCGTGACCGGCCCCGACGGCCGCCCGGTCACCGACTACCAGGTCCAGCACGACAAGAAGCTGCACTTCATCGTGGTCTCCCGCGACCTGGGCAGCTTCCAGCACGTCCATCCGGAGATGTCGGCCGACGGCATCTGGTCGGTCAAGGTCACCTTCCCCGAGGCGGGCGGCTACCGGGCCTTCGCCGACTTCGCGCCGACCGGCGGCGAGCCCCTGACGCTGGGCGCCGACCTGGCCGTGGCGGGCGACTACCAGCCCAAGCCGCTGCCGGAGACCGGCCGCACCTCGAAGGTCGACGGCTACGAGGTCACCCTCGACGGCGACCTGACGCCGGGCCAGGCCAGCAAGCTCACCCTCAAGGTCAGCAAGGACGGCAAGCCGGTCACCGACCTGCAGCCCTACCTCGGCGCCTTCGGCCACCTGGTCGCCCTCCGCGGTCGTGACCTGGCCTACCTGCACGTTCACCCCGACGGCGAGCCGGGCGACGGCAGGACGCAGCCGGGCCCCGAGATCGTCTTCTACGCCGAGGTGCCGAGCGGCGGCGACTACCGCCTGTTCCTGGACTTCCAGCACAAGGGCGAGGTCCGTACCGCCGACTTCACGCTCGCGGCCGGGCCGCGGCCCGCCACCCCCGCCACCCCCGACGCGTCGGCGACGCCCGCCGGGCACGGCAACCACAGCCACTGAGAAAAGCCACTGGGAAAGGGGAACGGTGATGACCTCTGTCACCGATGACCGGCAGAACGCGGTCGAACTCTCGATCGGCGGCATGACCTGCGCCTCGTGCGCCAACCGCATCGAGCGCAAGCTCAACAAGATGGACGGCGTGACCGCCACGGTCAACTACGCCACCGAGAAGGCGAAGGTCACCTTCCCCGAAGGCGTCGATCCGCAGCAGCTGATCGCCCAGGTGGAGGCGGCCGGCTACACCGCCGCGCTGCCCGCGCCGCCCCGCTCCGAGGGCGAGCCGGGCGAGCGGGAGCCGGAGGACGAGCTGCGCCCGCTGCGCAGCCGGTTGATCACCTCGGTGGTGCTGGCGGTGCCGGTGATCGCGATGGCGATGATCCCGCCGTTGCAGTTCACCAACTGGCAGTGGATGTCGCTGGTGCTCACCGCGCCGGTCGTCGTCTACGCCGGCTGGCCGTTCCACAAGGCCGCCTGGACGAACCTGCGCCACGGCGCCGCCACGATGGACACGCTGATCTCGGTCGGCACCATCGCCGCGCTCGGCTGGTCGCTGTGGGCGCTCTTCTTCGGCACGGCCGGCACCCCGGGCATGACCCACCCCTTCGCGTTCACGATCGAGCGCACCGACGGGTCGGGCAACATCTACCTGGAGGCCGCGGCGGGGGTGACGGCGTTCATCCTGGCCGGCCGCTACTTCGAGGCCCGCTCCAAGCGCCGGGCCGGCGCCGCCCTGCGCGCCCTGCTCGAACTGGGCGCCAAGGACGTCGCGGTGCTGCGCGACGGCGTGGAGACCCGCATCCCCAGCGACCGGCTGGCCGTGGGCGACCGGTTCGTCGTGCGGCCGGGCGAGAAGATCGCCACGGACGGCGTGATCGAGGAGGGCACCTCCGCGGTCGACGCCTCGATGCTGACCGGCGAGTCCGTGCCCGTCGAGGTGCGTCCCGGCGACACGGTCACCGGCGCCACCGTGAACGCGGGCGGCCGGCTGGTCGTCCGCGCCACCCGGGTCGGGGCCGACACGCAGCTCGCCCAGATGGCCAAGCTGGTCGAGGACGCCCAGACGGGCAAGGCGCAGGTGCAGCGGCTGGCCGACCGCGTGTCGGGCATCTTCGTCCCGATCGTGATCGCGCTGGCTCTCGGCACGCTGGGCTTCTGGCTCGGCACCGGCGACGGCGTCGGCGCGGCCTTCACCGCCGCGGTGGCCGTGCTGATCATCGCCTGCCCGTGCGCGCTCGGCCTGGCCACCCCGACGGCGCTGCTGGTCGGCACCGGCCGGGGCGCGCAGCTCGGCATCCTGATCAAGGGCCCCGAAGTGCTGGAGTCCACCCGCCGCATCGACACGGTGGTGCTCGACAAGACGGGCACCGTCACCGAGGGCCGGATGACGCTCACCGGCGTGCACCTGGCCGACGGCGAGGACGAGACCGAGGTGCTGCGCCTGGCGGGCGCTCTGGAGCACGCCTCCGAGCACCCGATCGCCCAGGCCATCGCCAAGGGCGCCGCCGCCCGCGTCGGCGACCTGCCCACCCCCGAGGACTTCGCGAACGTCGAGGGCCTCGGCGTCCAGGGCGTCGTCGAGGGGCACGCGGTCCTGGTGGGCCGGCCGAGGCTGCTGGAGGAGTGGTCCCAGCACCTGCCGTCCGACCTGGAACGCGCTCTGCACGCCGCCCAGGCGGGCGGCCGGACCGCCGTGGCGGTCGGCTGGGACGGCAAGGCCCGCGCGGTGCTGGTGGTCGCCGACGTGATCAAGCCCACCAGCAAGGAGGCCATCCAGCAGCTCCGGGCGCTCGGTCTCACCCCGGTCCTGCTGACCGGGGACAACGAGGCCGTGGCGAGGACGGTGGCCGCCGAGGTCGGCATCGACGAGGTGATCGCCGAGGTGCTGCCCGCCGACAAGGTCGACGTCGTCAAGGAGCTCCAGGGCGAGGGCAAGGTCGTGGCGATGGTCGGCGACGGCGTCAACGACGCGGCCGCGCTCGCCCAGGCCGACCTGGGCCTGGCCATGGGCACCGGCACGGACGCCGCCATCGAGGCGTCCGACCTGACCCTGGTCCGCGGTGACCTGCGGGTGGCCGCCGACGCGATCAGGCTCTCCCGCCGGACGCTCGGCACGATCAAGGGCAACCTGTTCTGGGCCTTCGCCTACAACGTGGCCGCCCTGCCGCTGGCCGCGCTCGGCCTGCTCAACCCGATGATCGCGGGGGCCGCGATGGCCTTCTCCAGCGTGTTCGTGGTCAGCAACAGCCTCCGGCTGCGCCGCTTCAAGTGAACAACGGCCCCAAGTGAAGAGGGCTCCGGGCACGACGCCCGGAGCCCTCTTCACGTGCCCGGCCTGTGCACAGCCGTCGCCGGTCAGGGGCGGACCGCGCCGAGCAGCCGGGTGCGCCAGTAGTCGTCGAGGTCGACCACCTTGACGACGTCACCGGTCTGGGGCGCGTGGACCATCTTCCCGTTGCCGGCGTACATGCCCATGTGGCCGAGCCCCTTGCTGAAGAGCAGGTCGCCGGGCTGCAACGCGTCGAGCGAGACGCGTCTGCTCGCGCCCCAGGCCCATTGCGTCCAGGTGGTGCGGGGCAGCTCGACGCCCGCGGTGCGCCAGGCGGCCTGGGTGAGGCCGGAGCAGTCGTAGGAGCTCGGGCCCTCGGCGCCGTACTGGTAGGGCTTGCCGACCTGGGCGAAGGCGAACTGCAACGCCAGGCGGGCGTTTCCGGAGGCCGAGCCGGTGTACCTGATGCCGGCGCTGTTCGGATCGCCCGCCCGGAAGGCGCCCAGCCTGCGCAGGAGCTTCGTCTGCGCCTTGACCAGCTTGTCGACCTTCGCCTTCTCCGCCCGCACCTTGTCGCGCGCCGCGTCGGCCTCGGCCAGGACGGTCCGGGCCTCGTCGCGCCGGGCGCGCAGGTCCTTGGTGGTGGCCTGGAACGCCGCCAGTTTCGCCGCTCTGGCCCGGGAGATCTGCTCCAGGGCGGCCATGCCGCTCAGCACCTCGTCGGGGGTGCCGTCGGCGACGAAGCGGCCCCAGGTCGTGAGCGGGCCCGACTGGTAGTCGCTGACCACCGCCGAGACGAGGTCTTTGCGTAACCCGTCCGCCTGGGCGTTCTTGCGCGCGACCTCGGCGTTGAGGGCGTCGTACTTCTGCTTGGCCTTCTTGTGCGCCTCGGTCGCCTGGTTGTACTGCTCGACCACCTCGTCGGCCCGCTCGTTCAGCTTCACCAGCCTGGCCTTGGCCTTGGCGGGCGACGGGTCGGCCGAGGCGACGCCCGGGATGGAGACCGCCGCGACCGCCGCAAGTGTCACGGCCACTGCCGCTCGCCCCAGCCTCGTCGCCACGACCACTACGATGCCTCCTCGTACGCCTCCATGTCTGAGGCGGAATAGTACCGAAGGTCGCCCTGCTTGTTGGCATTTCGTCCGTACTATCCGGCGTAACAGGCCGTCGTACCGGCTCGTGTGGGGATACGCACGCCACGTCCGGCGCGTTCACCGGAACGCCGAAACGCCCGGCTCCCGATGGGAGCCGGGCGTCTCTCGGCGACCTCAGCGGGCCGCGCGGTGCTCGGCGGCGCGACGGGCGTCGGCCAGCGGCTTGGAGGGGACGATCAGCGTGGGGCGCGCGGTGGCGTGCATGACGTGGGTGGACGTGCTGCCCGACAGCAGCGCCCGCAGCCCCTGCCGGCCGCGCGAGCCCAGGACGATCAGCGAGGCGTCGGCCTCCTCGGCGGCGTCGACGATGGCGGCGGCGACGACCTCCTCCGGGACCGAGGCGACCCGCGGCTCGGCCCGCAGCCCGAGGGAGCGGGCGAGATCGGCGCCCTCGGCGGCCAGCCGTTCCGAGGCGTCCATGGTCCTGGCGTCGATGTCCCGCAGGTCCTCCAGGGCGGGATGCCCTTCGAGGTGCGCGGCGAGGCTCTCCAGAGGCTGACGGGCGTACAGCACCACCGCGGACGCGCCGGGGAACAGCCGGGCGGCCTCCTCGACGGCGTGGCGGGCGTCGGGTGAACCGTCGTAGGCGATGAGGATGGACATGGGGATCTCCTTCGGAGCTGTGAGCGTCGAGGTCAGCCGCGGGTGGCGGCGGTGGTCTCGGCGGTGTCGGCGGCCTCGGCGGGGGCGGCGCCCCGCGAGCGGAGCGTCAGCGCGGCGATCAGGGCGCCGGCGACCGCGATCCCGGCGGCTCCCACGAAGGCCGAGGAGAAGCCGTCGGTCAGCGCGGGCAGGTTCCCGAGCTGGGCGGCGCCGTTGGCGGCGGCGACGGCCGTCATGGCGGCCAGCCCGAGGGCCGAGCCGACCTGGTAGCTGGTGTTGACGATGCCGGAGGCCAGGCCGCCCTCCTCGGGACGGGCGGAGGAGATGGCGGTGCCGAGCGAGGGGATGAAGGCCAGCGACATGCCGAGCGCGGCCACCAGGCTGGCGGGCAGGACGTCGACCGCGAAGCTGCCCTCGGGGCTGATCAGCGACAGCCAGCCCATCCCGACGGCGAGCAGGACGAGGCCCGCCACCGTGACGGCCTTGGGGCCGAACCGGTTGATGGCGCGCGGCGCCAGGACGATCATGCCGAGCATGATGAGGACGGTCATCGGCACCAGGGCCGCGCCGCTGGGGAAGGCGCTGTAGCCGAGGACCTGCTGCAGGTAGAGGTTCAGGAAGAACCACATCGGGATCCAGGCCCCGCCGAGCAGGAGCTGGGTCAGGTTGGCGGCGGCGAGGTTCGGCGTACGGAAGATCGACAGCCTCATCAGCGGCTCGCGGCGGCGGGCCTGGATCGCCAGGAAGGCGATGAGCAGCGCGATCGCGGCGGCCAGCACGCCCCAGGTCTGGGCGGAGCCCCAGCCGACCTCGGGCGCCCGGACGATGGCGTAGACGGCCGCGCCCAGCCCGGCGGTGACGGTCAGCGCGCCGAGGATGTCGATGGAGCCGCGCTGGGACTGACCGGCGGGCATCAGCGGACGGGTGGCGAAGAGTGCGACGAGCGCGATCGGGATGTTGATGTAGAAGACCCAGGGCCAGCTCAGGTACTCGGTGATGACGCCGCCGAGGAACACGCCCGCGGTGCCGCCCGCCGGGGCGGCCGCGCCGTAGAGAGCGAGGGCCTTGGTGAGCTCCTTGGGGTCGTGGCCGAACAGCATCATCAGCAGGGTCAGCGCGGACGGGGCGATCAGGGCCGCGCCGACGCCCTGGACGGCACGTCCGGTGAGCTCGACCCACACCTCGGGGGCGATGCCGGCGACGAGCGAGCCGGCGAGCAGGATGAGCCAGCCGGCGCCGAACAGCTTGCGTGCGCCGAACAGGTCCGAGAGCCGGCCGCCGAGCAGCAGGAGGCCGCCGAAGGCGACGACGTAGGCGTTGAAGACCCACGACAGGTTCTCCTGCGAGAAGCCGAGGTCTTCCTGGATGCGGGGGAGGGCCACGCCGATGATCGACGTGTCCATGATGACGATGAACTGGGCCGTGGCGATCAGGGCCAGGGCGGTCCATCGCCGGGGGGATGGTGCGGACATGAGCATTCTCCAGCGCTACGCCGTACCCCGGTGGGGATGCGGGCGGGTCTTTGGGTTCCTCGTAAATACCGGTAGGGGGTATCTGGCGATGAACATACATACACCGGGGGGGTATCTGTCAAGTCCGCACGCCGGATCCCGTCCGGGCGGCACCGCGTGCCAGCGGGCCCACGTGCGCCGACGACGCGGCAGGACGACCACGCGGCGACGACATTCCCGCAGCTCCGGCGGCGTAAGGCGGAGCGTCGGCGGGTGACGCGTCACGGGGCAGGGGCGCGTAAGTGACACATGCACGGGGCTGGGGGCGCGCGCTATGTGGGTGGGGGGTATGCGGTACGCGAAAGAGGACCGGGTGCGCGGGCCGGGTCACGGTATGCGCGCCGGGGCACGTGGCGCTGCGGTGTGTGGCGCTGAGGGGTGTGGGCTGGAATATGCGGTGGCCGGGATGCGGCTCCGGGTATGCGGGGGTGGGGTATGCGGGGTGCGTCAGGGGGCTGGGGTGTGCGGGCTTGGCGTGCCCGGGGTGGGTGGGTGTGCGGGTTGGCGCGTCGCGGGAGGCGTCGCGTCGGGGGATCGGCGCGCGCTCTTGGCTCGACGTCGGGGGCGCCCCTTGCGGCGCAAGGAAATTGCCCGCTCATGGCGGTGAGCCGAGGGTATGCCGGGGTGGCCCTGCCCACCCGGCTCGGCGTTTGGTGGGCCTGCGATGGCGCGAGGGAGGGAGATGCCCGGTCGTGGCGGTGAGCTGGGTGTCGTGTCGGGGTTGCCGCGCTCTCCGGGTTCGGCGTCGGGGTCGGCCTGTGTGGGGGCCGGCCTGTGGGGTGGTCGGGGAGGGGCGGTCATGGGGGCGGGGCGGGGGTCTGTGAGCGGGCCCGCCTCTCGTCCGGGATTCGTCGGCGATCGCGGACGGCGGGCGGGTCGGCTCGTGTCGTGACTGGGGTGGTGTCCTGTCAGTGGCCCTGGTGGCCCTGGTGGCCGTGATGGGCCTCGTGTCCCTGATGGCCCTCGTGGTCGTCGTGACCTTGGTGGCCGCCGTGGCCGCCGTGGCCCTGGTGGTACTGGTGGATCACGGCGTGACCCTTGCCGCGGGAGATCAGCCACTTGTTCACCGGCGTCGTCAGCAGGAACGCCACCAGCAGCGACCCGGCCAGCGCCACCCAGAACAGCCAGTTGCCCAGCCCGGCGTCCATGGCGCCCGGCACGGTCACCATCACGGTGTTGTCCAGCACCTCCATCACCGCGATCGAGATGGTGTCGGCCGCCAGCGCCACCTTCAGCGCCGACTTGAAGTCCACCCCGGCACGCAGGACGCCGCGCATGGTCAGCGCGTAGCCGAACACGAAGGCCAGCGCCACCGAGAGGATCACGGTGGTGAGGTTGGACAGGCCGAGCGCGGTGCCGATCACCATGCCGAGCACTTCGCCGATCGCGCATCCGGTCAGGCAGTGCAGGGTCGCCTGGGCGGCCATGGCCCACGTGGCGGCGGGCGGAGCGGCGTGCTGGTGCTCCGACGAGGAGGAGGGAGGGTGATGTCCACTATGGTCCATGGTGATACTCCTTAGGTGGGGTGACCGATTTTAGGGGTATGGGGTATGCCGGTAAAGAGGGAGGTGAGCCTCCTGTCAGCGACATGGGGGCGAAGAGGGAGGTCGGGGACCGGATGGGCGCGGACGGTCAGCCTACTATTCTGAATAGTAGACTAGAGCGGTCCGACGCCATCAGGACGCCTCGGGAACAGCCCGGCCGCCGCCCCCGTTCGGGCGGGCATGAACAGGCGGGAGCACGGCGGCGCGGTGTGGCTGCGCCGGTCCGTGCCCTGCCGCTCCACGGAGATCCGGCCCGGCCCCGCGCGCTGACCGCGGGGAACCCCTCCGTACCCGTGGAGCAGGTCATGTCGCTGTTCGTCCAGGCTTTCGTCACGCTGCTGGTCATCTTCGACCCGCTGGCGGCCATCCCGATCTTCCTCACCCTCACCAGGAGCCAGGACCCGGCGGGCCGCCGCCGTACGGCCAGGGTCTCCGTGCTGGTGGCGGCCGGCGTCGTCGCCGTGTTCGCGGTGCTCGGCAACGGGCTGCTCGACGCGCTCGGCATCTCCCTGCAGGCGCTGCAGGTGGCCGGCGGCGTGCTGCTCGCGCTCATCGCGCTCGACCTGCTCAAGGCCGACTGCGCCCGCAACCGGGCCAACGCCGGGAGCGGGGCGGTGGCCTTCGTCCCGCTCGGCACGCCGCTGCCGGCCGGGCCGGGGGCCATCGCGGCGACGATGCTCTACATGGAGAAGGCGGCCACCGCCGCGGCCGTGACGGCGGTCGTCCTGGCGCTGGCCGCGGCGCTGCTCCTGACGTGGCTCACGCTGCGCTTCTCCTTCGCGATCGGCCGGCTGCTCAAGGACAACGGGCTCAATCTGGTCACCCGGGTGATGGGACTGCTGGCCGCGGCCATGGCGGTGCAACTGGTCGCGGCGGCCGTGCAGCACTGGACGCGCTGGGGCGTCGCCTGACCCCGTCCGGCCACCTGGCTACTAAGGGAAGTAGTACATCAGAGCGACAGCAGCGAGTGGCAGTGGTGGGCCAGGAACGAGCCGACCCCCGGCGCCAGCGCCACCGCCGCAGGCCCGCCGAGCAGCGCGCTGACCGCCAGCAGCCCGGTCAGCCGTTCGCGGCGGCCGAGCGGCTGCTCGGGGCCGAGCAGCCGGCGTACGCGGCTGAGCGCCGTCTCCCCGCCCGCCCCGAGCGTGAACGCGGGCGCGCGCCCCGTGGCCAGGCTGACCAGCGCCGCGGCGATCTGGGCGCGCGGGTGGCGGCGGGCCGCGACGTCGTCGGCGAGCAGCTCGACCAGCCGCGCGATCTCAGTCCTGGCCCGCTCGAACAGCGGCACCCTGGGAAACGCCCGGACCAGGGCCTCGGCCCCGGCCAGCACCAGATGATGACGGCCGCGCAGGTGCGCCTGCTCGTGCGCCAGCACGGCGGCGATCTGCTCCGGCGTCAGGGCCCGCAGCGCGCTCGTGGTGATGACCGTCTGAGCGCGCCGGCCCGGCACGCAGTACGCCAGCCGCTCGTCGTAGTCGATCACCACCACGCCCAGCTCGGCGTCGCGCCGCCCGAGCAGCCGCAACATGGCGGCGTGCCGGCGACGTTCCACGGCGGCCCGCACCAGCACCGTCACGCCGCACCAGAGCACCCTGGACAGCACCGCGCCGGCCGCCAGCATGGCCGCCAACCCCACCCGGGACACGCTGGAGCCGTCGCCGAGCATGTCGGCGCACGCCTCGAACAACCCCGCCAGCCCGTGGCCCACGATCTCGGCCGGCACGGCGAAGGCCAGCGCGGCGAGCACGGCCGAGGCCACCACGGACGCCGCTCCCGCCTGCCACAGCGCGATCGCCAGCCGCGGCGCCCGGTCGGACCACTTGGCGGCCCGCTGCCCCAGCACGGGCAGCCAGACGGCCGCCGCCACCGTGTAACAGGCCAGGACGACGGCGGCGATCATGCGGGACGGCCCCGGTGCGGGTAGACCTGAAGGGCCGCCTCCAGCGCCGCGGCCTCCTCGGGGGTGAGCCGTTCGAGGAAGTGCACGAGGGTGGCGGCCTGGTTGCCGCTGCCCGCGAGCGCGCGGCGCATCAGGTCGGCGGTGTACGCCTCCTTGGAGGCGACCGGTTCGTAGACGTAGGCGCGGCCGACGGCCTCGCGCCGGAGCATGCCCTTGGTGTGCAGCTTGTCCATCACGGTCATCACCGTGGTGTAGGCGATGGTCCGCCGCTGCTTGAGGTCTTCGAAGACGTCGCGGACCGAGGCGGGACGCCGCCTGGCCCACATCCAGTCCATGATCGTGGATTCGAGCTCGCCAAGGCCACGCATCATGCCGGTCATGCTACCCGCGGTCGTAGTCAGATCGCCTCGCCCGCGGCGATGGACCGCTTGAGCCTGATCAGGTCCTTCGGCGCGTTGACGGCGACCGCGCCGACCAGCACGCCGTCGCGGGCGAAGGCCACGGCGAAGCGGTCCTCCTCCGGGTCGCCGGCGACGACGCGCGCCTCGTCGGCCAGGTGGGGCAGGCCGGCCGTCTGGATGCGGGCGCCGTGCACGTGGGTGGCGAAGTTCGGCACGTCCGCGAACGGCTGCGCCTCGTCGGGCCCGGCCAGCAGGTTGCGGGCGGCCACCGCGCCCTGCTCGTTGGCGTTGGACCAGTGCTCGACCCGGATCAGGGCGTCGCCGTACAGGCGGTGCGGCCAGCGGGCCACGTCGCCCGCCGCGACGACGTTCACCGAGCCGGTGGCGTACAGCGTCGGCTCGCACAGCACGCCGTCGTCCACGGCCAGGCCGCTGCCGTCCAGCCATTCGGTGTTGGGCGTCACGCCCATGCCGCCCACGACCAGGTCGGCGGAGAGCACGCGGCCGTCGTCGAGCCGCACCTGGCCGCCGGTCACCTCGGTGACGCGCGCACCGGTGACGAGCTCGACGCCGTTGCGCTCATGGTGCCCGGCCAGCCAGCGCGCCGCCTGCGCGCCGAGGCCCGCGTGCATGGGGTGCGGGCCGGAGTCGACCAGGGTGACCTTGCGGCCGAGCTGCCTGGCCGTGGTCGCCACCTCGCCGCCGATGAACCCGCCGCCGATGACCAGCACGTGCTCGTGGCCGGAGTCCAGCTCGGCGCGCAGGGCCAGGGCGTCCTCAAGGGTGCGCAGGGTGCGCACGCCGTCGAGCCGCCTGGGACGGGCGCCGCTCGCGACGACCAGGCCGTCGTAGCCGAGCTCGGCGCCGTCGTCGAGGACGACCGTGCGGCTCCTGGCGTCCAGGCGTACCGCCTGCCTGCCGCGCAGCCAGTCGTCGCCGAGCTCTTCGGCGCCGGGGAGCGTGACGTCCTCGTCGCCGCGCAGGACGCTCTTGGACAGCGGCGGCCGGTTGTACGGCACGTGCGCCTCGGCGCCGACCAGCGTGAGCTCGCCGTCGAAGCCCTCCCGGCGCAGGGTCTGGACGGCCCGCAGCCCCGCCAGCGAGGCGCCGACCACAACGATCTTGTCAAGGGTTCTCATGCGAGGCAACGATACCGGGAGGGGGTATGGGTGCGGCAATGTGACGCGCGTCTCACATACCCCTCCGGCGTATGGCTTGCCTTTACGCAAGATCGGGCGTACGTTCTCTTCCGACATACCCGGCCGGGGTATCACGAGAGGAGCGAGGCGATGAGCACGAAGACCTACACGGTGTCCGGAATGACCTGCGGCGGCTGCGCGGGCACCGTCAAGACCGAGATCGGCAAGGTCGCCGGGGTCTCCTCGGTCGACGTCGAGCTGGCCACGGGGCAGGTGACCGTCACCTCGACCGACGCCCTCGACGACACGAAGATCAGGGACGTCGTCGAAGAGGCGGGCTACGAGCTGGTGGCCGGCTGAGCCGTCAAGACCACCGAAGCGGCGTCGGGCCGACCCCGGCGCCGCTTCGGCATGCCCGGCGCTGACCCCGCCGCCGGTTCGGCTTGGTCGGCGGGAGCGGCGCCGGGCCGGTTCAGGGCTTCCGGGGCAGGGCCGGTTCAGGGCCGGTTCAGGGCCGGTTCAGGGCCGGTTCAGGGCTCCCTGGTCAGCGCCTGGTGCAGGCCACGGCAGGCGCGGGTGAGCGCGGTCGAGCCGCGTCTGCCCGCGTGGGCGGCCACCTCCGGGATCTCGCCGCGCGCCCCGGCCCACATGGCGACGTCCGTGGCCAGCACGACGGCGTCGGTGTGCGCACGCCGGGCCCGCTCGCCCCCGCGCGGGAGGAAGACGGCCAGGAAGTGGCGCAGGATCGTCCACACCTCGGCGTGCGCGCCCTGCCGGGCGGCCAGTTCCAGTGACGGCAGGGCGAGGTCGGGCCGCACGCCGCCGCGGCGGCTCAGCATGCCCAGCGCACGGCCCGTCCCGGCGGCGGGCAGCGCGCCCTTGGCCGCCAGTTCGAGCAGCGGGGGCACCGCGTCGTCGCCCTCCGTGGTGAGCACGAAGGCCAGGACCAGGGCCGTGGCCGGACCGGACTCCCCGCCGGCCAGCGCCAGGCCGCGCAGGTCGTCGACGCCGGGCGGGACCGAGTAGTCGAGCAGGCAGAGCGCCAGATGGGCCGCCGCGAGCTCCCGGTGGTGCGGCGTCATGCCCGTCCAGAAGTCACGTGACCCGCGCCAGAAGCCTCTCCGGGAAGGCGCGGCCAGCAGGGCGTCGACGGCGGCGAGGCCGGTGGGCTCGGCGGGCGGCCAGCTCACGGCGGCGATCCCGCGCCGGCCGGGGACCTGCTCGTGGGGCGCCGAGCCGAGGCCGGGGGTCCAGGTCACCTCGACCCGCGGCGGCGGGGGCGCGCCGCGTCCGAGCCGGCGGGCCACCGCGGCGGCGGCCTCCGAGCCGATGCCCCGCGCCCGCTCGGCCAGGTCGGGGGCCGGATCGGGGGGCAGCCGCAGCAGGGCCTGCGCCAGGTCGAACGGCAGCGGTTCGCGGCCGGAGCGCGCGCACCCGGCCAGGCGGGTGAGCAGGGTCTCGGGGTCGAGGTCGCCGTCGGCGCGGGTGGGCGTGGCCAGCAGGACCGGGGGCAGGGCGCCGGCCTTCGCGGCGCGCAGCAGCTCGTCGAGGCGGGACAGCAGGAAGGCGTGGGGGCCGGCGCATTCCTCCGGGCGGGGGAGGCGGTTCCACTCGGCGGGCGCCGGTCGGGCGTCGGGGTCGTAGAGATCGGTCTCGACGTCGTCCGTCCGCAGCAGCTCCTCCTGCACGTCGTCGGGCAGGTCGTGCAGCGGGAGCATCGTGCGCAGGCCGGGGAGCAGCCGGAAGGCCGTGGCCGCGAGGTTCACCATGCCGTCGTACAGGGCCTGCCCGACGTCGCCGGGCGTGCTCCGGTACGGCGGCCACCCCCGCGGCGGACGCGAGCCGGGCGGCCCCGGATCCTCGCCCGGGTTGACCAGCTCCCTGGCCAGCGCGGTGCACCAGTCGCGCGGCGACTCCCACACCGGCATGTCGTAGAGCACCGGCCGCAGCTCCTCGCCGAACCGCCGGGCCAGCGTCTCGCGCAGGGAGCCGGGGTCCGCGTGGGCCTCCCGCACGACCGCCGCCAGCCACGCCTCGACGGCGATCCAGCCTGCCTCCGCCGGCGGGCCGGCCTCCGGGCCGCGGACCGGGAACGGGCCGGGCACGGTGGCCTCGGGCAGCCGGCCAGGGGTGAAGTCGCCGGTCCGGCCCGCGCCGAAGCGCTCGTGGAGCCGCCGGGCCGAGGCCGGGGGCAGCAGCTCGGCCCCCTCCAGGAGCGCTGTGGGGTCGGTGACGTGACCGGCGTGCTTGAGGGTGAGGGCCACCGCGCGGTCGCGCACCTCGTGGGAGGCGTGCCCGTACGCGTTGGTCAGCGCCCTGACGTGGTTGTTCACCCGTTCCGGGTGAGGGCCGAGGGCACGGTCGAGCCAGGTCAGGCCCTTCACCGCGAGCCCGGCCTCCGGGCGGAAGGTCATCGACTCGACGGCCTCGGCGACGTCCGCCGGGTCGAGCCGGGCCGCGCGCGCCTGCCGCCAGGCCAGCTCGGCCACCGGGCCCGGCGCGGTGGCCAGCAGCCGCAGGTAGTCGCGCAGCCGTCCGGCCGACTCCGCCGGCGTGGGCGCCACCAGCGTGTGCAGCCGGACGAAGAAGCGCAGGTCACGCGCGTCGCCGCCGAGCAGGAAACGGCGCACGCAGCCCGCGATGACCTGCTCGCGCGGCAGCGCGCGGCCGGTCAGGGCCAGCCAGTGGGACGGCTCGGGGGTGAGCTGCTCGTCGGCCAGCGCCCGGCCCGCGCCGGCCGCCTCGAAGATCCGCGGAAGCAGGTGGGGCGTCAGCGGGTCGTCGGCCACGGTCGCCGCCGACAACCAGGCCGCCACCAGCGGCTCGTGGTCGGGCGGGGGAACCGGGCCGTCGCGCAGCAGCGCCAGCGCCAGCGGCACGACCCGGTCGTCGGGACGGCGGACGCGGCGCGCGAGCCGGACCGCCAGATCGGCCCGCCAGGCCGCCGGGCGGCCGGAGACCGCCCTGACCAGCCGGTGCGGGCTCGGCGCGCCGGACGTTCCCGGGTCGAGGTCGCGCTTCATCAGCCAGGTGGCCGCGCCGGCCGGGCCGGGAACGGTCGCCGCGCCCACCATCATCAGCGCCTCGGAGTGACTGGTGGGCTGGTCGAAGGCGTTCCAGCGGGCGGCCGGCAGTCGCGGGCGCAGCTCGGCGAGCAGGCCCGGCAGCTCGGCGGCGACGGCGGCCCGCTCGGCGCCGGTGAGGTCCGGCAACCGGGAGGCCAGCCGCTCGGTGTCGCGGGCGAGCACGAGGCGCCTGATCTCGGCGCGGACGTCGTCGGCGGTCATGACGTGGCCCCGGTGAGCTGGGCGTGCAGGCGGCGGCAGGCGTGGGCGAAGCGGGTCGTCCGGCGGCCGCCCGCGAACTCGGCGACGACCGGGATCTCCCCGCGCGCGCCGGTCCAGAGGGCCACGTCGGTGGCGAGGGCGACGAGCCGGGTGTGGCTCACGGTGACGCGCCGCCCCTCGCCGGGCGACATCACGGGCAGCAGGGCCCGCATGACGCGCCACACCTCGTGGTGGCCGCCGGCCTCGGCCAGCCGGGTCAGGGCCGCGATGGCGGGGGTGGTCTCCTGCCAGGTGCGGCGCAGCACCAGCGCGAGCTGACGGCCCATCTCCTCGGCGGGCAGTTCGCCCCTGGCGGCCATGCGCAGGACCAGCGGGATCAGGTCGGGCACGCCGCCGGCCAGGAGGAAGGCGAGGATCAGCGCCGTGGACTCGCCCATCGGCCCCTGGGCGAGCTCCAGGCCGATGATCTCCGCCGGAGCGCGCCAGACGCCCCAGTGGCCCTGCAGCAGGTAGGGCAGGAAGTTGACGGCCACGACCTCGCGGTGGGAGGGCAGAACGGCGGGCCACGCCCCCAGAATGTGGCCGGACTCGCTGCCCGCCCGGTCGGACGGCTCCCGCAGCACCACCTCGTCGATCAGCCGATGGCCGGTCGGGGCCGTCACCCGCAGCACGGGCCGCAGCCTGACCTCGGTGAAGTGCTCCGGGTCGCCGTCGCCGAACTCGACCATGGACGCGTCGACCATGTGCCGCCACCCGTGGCCGCACTCGGGGTCGGCCATGCCGTCACCGGCGAGCCAGCGGGCGGCCGACCGCGCCGCCTCCGACTCGACCTTGGCGGCCCGCTCGGCCGCCGCCGGATGGCGGCCCCGCGGCAGCCGCAGCAGCGCCTGCGCCAGGTCGGCGGGGAGCGGTTCCACCCCGGCGGCGGCGCACGTCTCCAGCCGGCCGACCAGCACGTCGGGGTCGAGGTGGCCGCTCGTCCAGGTCGGGGTGGCCAGCAGCACCGGCGGGAGGGCGTTCTCGCGGAGGGCCGCGGCGAGCTCCGCGTAGCGGTGCAGCAGGAAGTCGTGGAGCGGGGCGACCCGGCCGGCGCGGGGCAGGCGGTTGCGCCGCCGCCACTCGTCCTGCTCGGACAGCGCCTCGGGCAGGTACGAACGTCGCCGCGGCGGGACGAACACGACGGTCACCCGCGCGAGCGGCTCGTCCGGGCCCGGCGGGGGCACCGGTTCCCCCAGCCGCATCGCCGCGATCCGGGCGGGGTCCACGCCGAGCGCCGTCATCTCGTCGTAGGCGCGGTCGAGGACGTGGTACGGCATGGCCTCCACGGAGTCGTCGTACAGGACGCCGGGCCTCTTCCGCACCGGGCGATCATCGGGTTCGTTCAGCCGGATCCGGCCGCCGGCGAAGGGGATCTCCTGGTCGACCTCGCGGACCACCGCCTTGGCGGGACCTTCGTCGCTGGTCCAGGTGATGGAGAAGGCGCGCAGCGGGGCGTCGTCGTCGAGGAAGCGGCCGGGCCGGCGGCCGCCGCCCACCATGATCCGCCCGGTCGGCGGCTCCTGGCCGGGCTCCTGCCCGCGGGGGACGACGCGCACTCCCACGGAGTGGGCGGCGCGCTCCCAGAACCTCTCCGGCTGGATCGGCGGGAGCTCCGGCACGCTGCCGGGCGTGACGAGCTCCGCGGCCAGCGCCGCCCGCCATTCGCCGGGATCGAGGCACACGTCCTTGAGCCGCCGGTGGCCGTGTGCCTGCGCGACGTGGGCCTGCGCGATGTGGGCCTGCGCGACGTGGACCTGCTCGGCGTGTGCCTGCTCGATGTGGGGCGCGAGCCTGCGGCGCAGCTCCGCCCGGTCGTCGGCGACGCCGGTGACGAAGGCCGCCAGCCAGCGCTCCTCGTCGATCCAGGGCTCGTGCCCGCCGGGGAAGATCGACGGCTCGGGGAAGGGCAGCGCCTGCGCGGGCTCGGGCAGCGGCGGGAACTCCTTGGGCTCCAGCAGCTCCTCGACCGGGGTCTCCCCGCCGAACCGCCCGGCCAGCTTCGCGCCCAGGTCGGCGGGCAGGTCGCGGACGGCGTCGAGGATCGCCCCGGCGTGGTCGGTGAGCAGGCCGGCGTGTTTGAGGGTCAGCTCGACC
The DNA here is from genome assembly GCF_042878785.1 of Nonomuraea sp. NPDC003560. Lineage (NCBI taxonomy): Bacteria > Bacillati > Actinomycetota > Actinomycetes > Streptosporangiales > Streptosporangiaceae > Nonomuraea > Nonomuraea sp. NPDC003560. The sequence goes on from NZ_JBIAOF010000013.1 coordinate 101,625, forward strand.
GCGCGGTTGCGCACCTCGAAGGACGTGTGCGCGTACGCCGTGGTCAGCGCGGCGACGAAGTCGGCGGCGGTCTCCGGCCTGGCCCGGATCGCCCGGTCGAGCCAGCGCAGCCCGGTGGCGGCGAGCTTGGCCTCGGCCCGGAAGGTGAGCGCGTCGACCGCCTCGACCAGGTCGGCGTGGTCGAGCGGCATCGCGGCGCGCACCCGCGCGGCGGCCGACTCGGCGACCGTGCCCGGCGCGGACGGCAACAACCGCAGGTAGTCGCGCAGGCGGGCAGCCGACTCCGCGGGCGTGGGGTCGAGCAGCGTGTGCAGCCGGACGAAGAACCGCAGGTCCTGCTGCTCGCCGCCGCGCAGGAACCGGCTCACGCAACCGTCGAGGGCCTGCTCCCTGGGGATCTTGCGGGCGACGGCGGCCAGCCAGCGGGAGGGCCGGGGCTGCAGCGACTCCTCCCGCAGGACGCGGCCGGCGCCGTCGGCGTCGAAGACCCGGGGCAGCAGCACGGGGGCCAGCGGGTCGTCGGGCACGGTGGGCTGGAACAGCCAGGCGGCCACCAGCGGGTCGTGGTCGGGCGGCACCGCGCCGGACTGGCGCAGCAGCTCCAGGGCCAGCGGCGCGATGCGGTCGGCGGGACGGCGCACCCGCCGGGCCAGCCGGACCGCGACGTCCCGGCGCCATTCCGGCGGACGGGCGGCCGCCACCCGGCACACCTGGTCGACCCTGATGGCAGGCCCCCAGCGGCGGTTGACGTCGCGGCCGGTCATCCACGTCACCGCGGCGGCCGGGCCGGTGATGAGCCCGACGCCGGCCACCAGCAGCGCCCTGGCGATGCCGGTGAACAGCTTCTCGACCTCCCAGGAGACCATCTCCCCGAAGTCGTCGGGGTGCTCGGCGCGCACCTGCTCGGTGCGGACCCGGCGCAGCTCCTTGACCAGGCCGGGCAGCTGCCCGGCCAGCTCGGCGCGCTCCTGCTCGGTGAGTGTGACCAGCCGGTCGGCCAGGCGGCCGGACTCGTTGCGGACGACGAGGTCGCGGATCTCCGTCCAGGTGGTCATCGGGAGACCTCCACGGCGGCGCGGGCGACGATCCGTGCGGCCAGCACGTGCTTGCACGGACCGCGGGAGCCGCGGTGGTCCCACCACCACTCGCAGGTGCAGGAGCCGTCGGCCAGCGAGACCTGACGCGTGCCGCCCGAGGTGCGGACGGTGGCCGACTCGCCGTCGAGCCGCACGGCGCCCGCCTCGACGAGCCTGCGCGCCTTGGCCAGCCGCGGGTTGAGCACGGTCACGTTGTCCTTGTCGTAGGGCAGCTCGCGGTGGAAGTGGGCGGCCTCGGCCAGGTCGTAGCCGACCCGGCCGGCGACGCCGAGCTGCGTCAGCGCGGCCCGCACCCGGTCGGCGGGGATGCCGGCGCGGTCGGCCAGCAGGCCGATCTCGACCTCGGGCTCGAAGTTGAGCAGCATGCCGACCACGTCGGCGTCGTTCTCGGCCTCGTCGGTGGCCAGGTCGTCGAGCACCGCGCCCTCGCCGGAGAAGCCGCGCCAGCGCTCGGGCGACAGGGTGAGCGTGTAGCGCATGCCCGGCAGCTCCAGCTCCCAGGCGCTGGAGGCGGCGTCGGACGGGCCGTACACCCGCAGGGCCTTGGCGAAGCGGAGCAACGGCAGCAGGGTGGCGAGCCGGTTGGGGCCGGCGAGCTGGACGGATCCGGCGACCGGGCGGTCGGAGACCTTCAGGTCGCGCCCCACCTGGGCCACCCACACCGTGCCCTTCCTGGGCAGCCCGCGCAGGAAGCGCACCGCCGCCATGCCGGCCAGCTCGCCGCGCTGGTCCATGCCCGAGGCGATGACCTGCACCTCGGCGAACCCGCGCAGCCAGCGCTCGGGCAGCGGCACCTTCTTCTCCACCACCGCGCCGTCCGTGGTGGTCACGACCAGCTCGTCGAGGCCCACTCCCAGGTGCAGCGGGTCGCGCGCGCCGATGCGCGCCAGCGCCTCCCGCAGCGGGGCGTTCACGTCGACGTTGGTGGTGCCCCGGTCGAAGACCTCGCCGTCGAGCGCGCCCTGCAGCAGGTCGAGCCGGGCGTACACGCCGCCGCAGGCGGAGAACGACTCGAAGCGCAGGCGGTCGCCGTTGCACGTCACCACCGGGTCGCGCACCCAGCCGGGTCGCTCCTGCGGCTGGTGGTAGCGGGCCAGCGCCACGTCGGCGACGCCGAGCAGGGCCGCCGCGGCGGGGGCGGCCTGGGTCACCACGCCGCTGAAGAAGCGGGGGGCCACGGCGGGGCCGGACAGGGCACGGCCGCCGGAGGTCGCGAGCCCGAGGCGACCGTCGATGAGCGAGGAGGGCGCGGCGTACGTGTACGCCTGCGTCGCTGAAGTCATGGCCGGGACGATAGATCGCGCCACCGACAAGATCTCCGCTACGCGTTCCGCCGGTTTTGAGGCCAGATCATCTTTGATTCCGGATGCTCTACTCATTTCGGACAAGCCGGTTTATGCTCTGGGCAACCTGAAGTGGATCACCCCCCCTGGGAGGCGCCCATGAAGAAGATGACCATCCGCCGCAAGAGCACGCAGCGCCTGATGGCCGGGGCCCGCCGGCTCTGGATCGAGTGGTGCTGGTAGGTGCCGAGACGGCGGGCGCTCTCGGGTGCCCGCCCCTGCGGTTCCCGGTGCGGCCGTGAACCGCTACGACTGCCATCGCGGCCACGGGCCCTATGCCGGGGTCGCCGGATTCCTCGCCACGATCGCCGCCGAGCGTCCCCGCCTGGCCGCCCGTCATCGGGTCGAGCTGTACGCGATCGCCCCCTGGCTCGACCGTACGGCGCGACCGGCCGCCGAGGAGGAGCCGATCAGGTTCCACCCCGCCCGCCGCACCGCCTGCCTGGCGTACGGCGCCGCCGAGTTCGCCGCCGCCTGGGCCGGCACCCTCCGCCGCCCGGTCACCGTCACCTTCGACCACGTCGCGAACGCCGACGAGACCACCGCCGAGCTGCTGGACGTCCTGGTCCCGCGGACCGCCGCCACCCCGCTGCGCCTGGACCTGCGTGCCGACGGTCCCGCCGAGCCGCCGCCGCTGCCCACGGCCCCGGACGCCGTCCGCGCCGCCCTCGGCGACGGCCTGGCCCGCGGCTTCTACCACCACGCGGCCCGCGTCGCCGCCCACGGACGCGCCCTCGTCACCCCGGACGGCGACCTGCGGCAATGGTGGGCCTGCAGCACCGGCCTGGCCACCGCGCTGGCGGCGCTGGAGCGCGCCGAGGAGGCGCTCGATCTCTACGACGAGGCCCGCGCCGCCACCGGCGACCCGAAGATCAACATGTCCGCCGCGTACGCCACCGCCATGTTGTACGCCCGCCACCTCCCGGCCGCCCGCCAGGACCCCGCGCAGGCCCGGCACTGGCTGGAACAGGCGCTCGACCTGGCGCAGAGCCTGGACGACCCGCGTCACCGGGTGATCTCCACCGTCTTCTACGAGCAGGGCCTGGCGTTGCTGGACGCCAAGTCGGGCGCGCCCGACCGGGCGCTGCGGCTGGTCGACGACGGGCTGGCCAGGCTGACCGCGGTGCTCGCGCCGGGCGAGCACCCGCAGCACCTGGCCCGCCTGCGGCACAACCGCGCCCAGGTGCACCTGGCGCTCGGCGACCCGGAGCGGGCCCTGGCCGACCTGGACAGCGTGATCGCCCACGACCCGGACAACAGCGAGTACTACGTGGACCGGGCCGCCCTGCACCGGGCGGCCGGTCGCGTCCAAGCCGCGATCAAGGACTACGGCACCGCCATCAGCCTGGGGCCGCACCTGCCCGAGGCCTACTACAACCGCGCCGTGCTGCACCTGGAACGCGGCCGCGACGACCGGGCCCGCGAGGACCTGGAGCACGCGCTCGCCATCGACCCCGGCCACCTGGACGCCCGGATCGCCCTGGTCAACGCCCACCTGGAGCGCGGCGCGCTCGACGCCGCCGAACGGGACGCGCTGGCCGGCCTCGAACTGGCCCCCAAGGACCCCGCGCTGCTGTGCACGCTCGGCCTGATCCGCTCCGAGCGCGGCGAACCGGCCGAGGACCTGTTCACCCAGGCTCTGGAGGGCGACGAGACGCTGGTCGAGGCGTGGACCAATCGCGCCGCCGTCCGCTTCGAACGCGGTGAGGTGACCGCCGCCGTGGCCGACCTGGACCGGGCGGTGGCCCTGTCGCCCGCGCCCGAGCCGCGCTACAACCGGGGCACCGCGCTGGCCCGGCTCGGCCGCTGGGAGGAGGCGGCCCGCGACTTCACCGACGCGCTCGCCCAGCCGGGCCTGGACCGGGCGCTCCGCCGCGACCTGCGCGCCGAGCTGGACCGCTGCCGGCGCGCCCGCTCCGGCTGACCTCCGGCGGGGTCAGCCCGCCGATCGATCCGCGGCCGGGGTTCCCCCGGCCGGTCCCGCCTGTCGATCCGCGGCCGGGTTCATCCCCGGCCGGTCCCGTCGCAGGTGGTGTCCTCGGCGGGCAGGACGCCGTCCACCAGGTACCGGTCGACGGTGGCGTTCACGCAGGCGTCGCCCGCGGCGAGGTAGGCGCCGTGGCGGTAGGCGCCGCGCAGGGTGATCATGCGTGAGCCGGTCAGCGCCCGGTGCATGGACCGCTGGCCGGGGAAGGGGGTGACGGGGTCGCCCTCGGCCCCGACGACCAGCAGCGGGACGTCGTTGCCGAGCGCGGTGGGCGCCTCCACCGGCGCGACCGGCCAGAAGGAGCAGGGCCCGAGGTTGCGGGTCATCGGCCCGAACAGCGGCTCGTCCGCGCGGTGGGCCTGGATGTCGCGGTAGTAGGACTCCAGGTCGCGGGAGGCGGCCCGGTCGGCGCAGAGGATCGGGGTGCCCGCCCGGTCCTCGGCCGACCCCGACCCGGTGAACAGGCCGTCGAGCGTCTCCTTCAACGACGCCGGGACGGTGACCGCGTCGCCGCGGGCGGCGCGGTCCAGCGTCCGCACCTCCGCGGCGAAGCTCGCGTACGCCTTGGCGCTGTCGTCGTAGAGGCGGATGAACAGCAGGTAGGGGACGTGGTGGGCGTCGATCCGGTACCCGCCGACGCGCAGCGGACGACGCGACGCGGCCCGGTTCACCCGCTCCACGGTGGCCAGGACGTCGGCCTCGGTGGCGCCCAGGCCGTACTCGGCGTCGCGGGCGGCGGCCCAGGAGGCCCAGTGCCTCAGCGCGGCGTCGATCGCCGGGCCGGTCGCGGACAGCAGGTCGGGGCCGTAGACGTCCGGGTCCACCGCGCTGTCCAGCACGAACCGGTCGGCGCGGCCGCCGAACAGCTGCGCGTAGACGGCGCCCAGGTAGGTGCCGTAGGAGTAGCCGAGGTAGGACAGTCTGGGCTCGCCGAGCGCGGCGCGGATGACGTCCATGTCGCGGGCGGTGTTGCGGGTGGAGGCGTGCGGCAGCAGGTCACGGTTGCCCTGGACGCATCCGGCGGCCAGCTCCTGCATGAGCGTGGCGCTCTCGCCGAACGTGCGGCGGGTCGGGCCGGCCGACCGGGTGGGGGTGTCGGTCGTCCACCGGCAGCGGATCGGCGTGCTGCGGCCGACGAAGCGCGGATCCATCCCGATCAGGTCGTAACGGGCCGCGACGGCGGGCATGAGCCTGCCGAGCAGCGGCTGTCGCAGCCCGCTCCCGCCCGGACCGCCGGGATTGATCAGCAGGACGCCCCGGCGCGCGCCGGGATCGGCCGCCTTGATCCGTGAGATCGTCACCGACACGGTCCGCCCCCGGGGCCTGCGGTAGTCCAGCGGAACGGTCACCTCGGCGCACTGGGCGCCCGCCGCGTCCAGAGCCGCGCCGGCGTCGTCGGCCGGACCGGTTGAGCAGCGGTGCCAGGCGAGCGCCTGGCGGTGGAACCCCGCCAGGGCGTCGGTCCCGCTGTCCCGCCTGACGTCCGCCGACGCCTGGCCGGTGACCGCCATCCCCGCCATCAGGGTCGCGCTCGCGGCGACGGCTGTGACGATCCTTCGTGCACGCACAGAAAGCCCCCTTTTCTGATGATGTCGGCACCGACGCTAGGGGGCCGCGCGATCGACCTTGATCAGCCGAACGGCCGACCAAGATCGGCCGTACGGCCATTCCGACGTCCTGCTCCGGACAGCCTGACCCGCACGCGGACATGAGCGGCCGGGGCTGGTTCAGTGGCCGTCGCAGCAGGCGGTGCGGGCTTCGGCGAGGTGGGCGGGGTCGTTCCACCAGTGGCCCGCCGTGCTCGGATGGACGGGGACGCGGGCCTTGACCCGCCCGGAGGGCGCGGCCGCCACGGACGCCGCCTGGTCGGTGGCGGTGGTGGTAGCGGACGGGTAGGGCGCGAGAAGCTGCTCGACGGTGTGGTGCCTGCCGCCGACGACGACGGCGGTGACGTTGGCCGCGTCCTCGATGCGGGACAGCGGGTCGCCGTCGACGATGGCCAGGTCGGCGTACATGCCCGTGGCGATCCGGCCCAGCGGGAGGCCCAGGTAGGCCCCGGACGTGCTGGTCGCGGTGGTGAGCGTCTCGCGCGGGGTCAGGCCGTACCGGACCATGGCCCGCAAGTTCATGTGCAGGCTGAGCCCGAGGTGGTCGATCGGCGCGTCGGTGCCGGCGGTGATCACGCCGCCGCCGCGGATCATCGCCGCGAGCTGCGCGACCTGGTTGGCGAGGTTCGTCCGGACCACCTGGACCGCCGCCGGGTCGGCGGTCTGCGCCGCGGTGACCGTCGCCCGGAGCGCGGCCATCCGCCAGTTCGGGTAGAGCCGGCGCACCCGTTCGTCGGTGACCAGCGAGGTGTCCTCCCGGTACAGGGTCGAGGAGGCGAACAGGGTCGGGGTCCTGGCCATCTTCGAGGCGTTGAACATGGAGATGACGTCGGAGTAGGCCGAGCCGACGTTCGTGACGGTGCGCGAGTAGCCGAACCGGTTGGTGGCGCCGACGTGCTCGGTCTGGTCGCCGCCCATGGCGATCGCCGGGTAGTGGTAGTGCGAGCTGACCGGCTTGCCCTGGCGGTGGGCCCAGTCGATGACCTCCCGGTGCCAGACGACCGGCAGCCGCACGTAGCACTTCAGCAGGTCGTAGTCGAGGGCGGCGGCCCGCCGCAGTTCGAGCCGCAGCTGCTCGTGCGAGTACGTCGGGCGCATGAAGTTGTAATAGATGCGCGCCCCGTCGATGGCCTCGCCGGTGCCCAGGTAGCGCGGCGCGAGCCGGGCGCCCGACTGCACCGACTCCCGTTCCTCGACCATGTGGTACGCGGGCGAGCCCGGCGAACGGGTGGTGGTGACGCCCAGCGCCAGCCACAGCGGGCCCTGCCGCGACCCGTAGGCGTAGCCCTGCATCTCGCGGTGGTGGTGGATGTCGATCAGGCCGGGCATGACGAACCTGTCGCGGGCGTCGATCAGGTCGCCGGGCCGTCCGTCCCGGTGCGGCTCGATCGCGGCGATGCGCTGGCCCCGCACGACGATGTCGACGTCACGGACGACGCGGCCGGAGACGCCGTCCCACATGCGGCCCGCGTGAATGACGACCTGGTCGGGGCCGGGGTCGTTGCGCCAGGTCAGCCGCACCGGGACCGGCCGCGCGGGCCTCCCGTCGAGGCTCGCCCGCTTGAGACGTCCCTCGTTCAGGTAGAGGAGGGTGGCCGAGTCGCCGGCCCAGACGGGGGCGTCGGAGACCTCCCGGGTGACCTGACGGGCCGCGCCGGTGGGCCGGCCGGTCCGGTCGACGGGCAGCACCCACAGGAGCGACTCCATGGCGAAGGCGAGCATCGTGCCGTCGGGCGACCAGACGGGGCCGTCGTCGCCGCGGGTCTGCAGGGACCGGTGGGGCGCGGGGTCGACGTACGTGCCGGCGCCGGTGGCCCGGTCCACGAGCAGGATCTTGGACAGCCCCTCCCGGTAGCGCCGCGAGTACGGCACCACCGCGGCCATCGCCAGCGTCCTGCCGTCGGGGGACCACGTCGGGCGGCCCGGCTCGAAGGTCGCGTCGTAGATCTTCTGGCGGTCGCCGGTGGAGACCTCCACGACCCACAGGGCGCCGTCCTGGTCCAGGTAGGCGATCTCGCTGCCGTCCGGCGACCAGCGGACCGACAGAGCGGCGGAGTCGGTCAGCCGGGTCACCTGCCGGTCGGCGCCGGTGTCCAGCTCGCGGACCCAGACGTTGAGCGTGCCGGTGCGGTCGGTGACGAATGCCAGCCGCCGCCCGTCGGGGGAGAAATCCGGGTCGGCTTTCCACCAGCGGTCCCGGAAAAGCGGTTCCGGGGTGCCGCCGGCGCGCATGAGATAGATGTCGTTGAGCGCGCGGAAGGCGACGAGTGAGCCGTCCGGCGAAACGGCCGGGCTGCCGATTCCGACGACCGGGAACGATCCCGGCCGGTCGAATACCCGGACCTTTTTCCGGTACTTCGGAGTGGTCGTCGTCAGCGCGGCGGTGAAGCCGACCGTGCCGGCGGTGGGGGAGCCGAGGCGGCGGACCTTGATGGTGCCGGCGGAGGTGTAGTAATAGCGTCCGTCCGGGGCGAACCGGGCGCGGAACGGGAACACCTCCTCGCCGGTGACGAGCGCGCCCGCGGTGCCGGCCAGGTCGTTGGCGCCCGAGTGGAAGTGGTGGTAGGCGAGGTCGGCGCCGTTCGGCAGCCAGGACGGCTGATGGACGACCTGCCCGGCGGGCACCGTGACCGCGGTGGCGCGCGTGCCGGTGGCGACCTCGACGACGTCGATCCTGGTGTCGGCGACGACGAAGGCGATCTTGCTTCCGTCGGGCGACCAGGCCGGCTCGTACTCCTCGGCGGAGCCGTCGGTCAGGACGCGGCTCGCGCCGGTGGCGACGTCGAGCAGGTGGATGCCGTAGCTGCCGCCCGCGTCGGAGGAGTAGGCGATGGTGCGGCCGTCGGGGCTGTGGCGGGGCTCGCGGTGGTCGTACGGGCCGGTGGTCAGCTTCCTGATCGCGGATCCGTCGGGCCGGATCGTCCACAGGTCGAAGACGCCGTCGCGGTACGACTGGAACACGATCGTCTCGCCGTCGGGGGACCAGTCGGGCTGGGCGATGTCGTACAGGTCGCTGGTGAGCCTGCGGGCGGCGCCGCCGGAGGCCGAGCAGACCCACAGCACGCCGAGCAGGTCGAGGGCGAGCAGGCGGCCGTCGGGCGAGGGCGCGACGGCGAAGTCGGTGCCGGAGGTGACGGCCGTCCGGCCGGCGTCCCGCGCCACGCGGGCCCGCGCCGGTGCGGCCGGGGCCAGCGCGGCGGCGAGCGCGGCGCCGCCACCGGCCAGGACGGCCCGCCGGGACGGCCCTGACATCGATCCGGACGGGGCGGCGGAGACGTCGGAGGGAACCGGTGCGTGAGACATCGCGAATTTCCATTCCACTGTTCAGATGGTCGGCGAAAGGCTGAACACGACGACGCGCGATTCATGGTCCCAGACGAATTGCCTAATCGCCTCGGAGTTCATCTGATCGGCCAATGTTTCGTGGCTGGAAAATGCCTTCAGGAAAGTAGATATGTCGGTCAAAAGAATAAGTCAAGAGGGACGGGCGGGACGGGATCGCCGGCAGAAGTGGGGCCAGCCCCACCCACCCGTACGGCCAACCCCATGTTCCGGCCCGGCGGGTGCTTCCTAGGCTCGCTGCCACAACGACACGGAGGAGACAGATCATGGCGAACACCGGCGATACCCCGACCGCGACGACGGCCCTCGGCGACGCCCGTGCCCAGGAGGCCCTCGCCACGGTGAGGAAGTGCGTCACGCTCTTCGGGGCCGTCGGTGTCATCGTGCTCGGCGTGGTCGCGGTGATGGCGTTCACCGGCGGCGAGGCGTCCGGTTTCATGTGGGTCCGGGGGGTCGTGCTGGTCGCGATGGCTGCGCTGATCCACCGGATGACCGTCCGCGCCGCGGAGGGGTCGTACAAGGCGTTCGACCGGGTGCGCACCCTGTCCACCGTCATGCCGATCGCGATCATCGGCGTGGACCTGATCCCCGGACTCTGCCCGGCCTGGTACGCCGTGCTCCAGGGCCTGTCGGCGCTGCCCCTGGCCGGCGTCGCCGTCATCGCCCGCGGCGCCGCGCTGCGCGCCGCCTTCGCCGGCGGGAAGTGAGGCCCGGGCCCCGCGGGTCAGGCGGGCGGCTGGAGCATGGGCACCAGGAAGCGCCTGGCCACCTCGGCGAGTTGCCCGTCGTCGTCGAGGTCGATGACGGCGCTGGGGATCGCCAGGAAGGAGGTGGAGATGCGCACCATCATCTCCGCGACGAGATCGGCGTCGAGGCCGTCGGACACGTTGCCCGCGCGCTGCTCCCGGCGGAGCTGGCCGGCGACGAACTGCCGCACCGTGGCGAGGGTCTGGCCGCCGTCGGTCATCAGGGACGGCACGAGCAGATCGGGCTCGGTGGCGATGAGACCGCCGATCAGCGGGTTGCCGCGGATGGCCCGCAACGAGCTGACGAAGCCGAGGACCACCCGGTCGGCCGGCGTGTGCGCCTGCTCGATGTCGATGAGGAACCGGTCGAAGTAGCGGCGGAACTCCCGGCGCACCACGTGCTCGACCAGCGTGTCCTTGGTGTCGAAGCGCCGGTAGACGGTGATCCGTGACACCTTGGCCAGGCGCGCGACGTCCTCCATGGTGGAGCGCCTGATGCCCATCCGGCAGAACTGCTCGTAGGCCGCGTCGAGGATGCGCGTCCGCAGCTCGTCGGGGTCGCCGACGCGTTCGACGGCGTCGACGAAGGCGCGCTCCAGCAACGACTCCGAGCCCGACGGCGCCATGAAGCCGGACAGCACGGATTCCACGATCACCTCCTGGATCGATTCTGCCTCAGGGGCGGGTCTTGTGATGTCCATCACAACGTGCTCTCATGATGATACACAGACTCATGGTTTGTTTCTCAGTATCACCCACTTCTCGGCCCCGGGCGAGAAGGAGGAAGCGGCGTGGGAGAACTCAGCAGGCGTGATTCCGGCGACGGCGCCGACACGCGCTCCCTGTTCGGTGGATCTCCGGCGAGCCGATCGAGACTGCCCTGAGCGGGACCCCCATCTCGAAGGAGTGCAGAGCATGGCAGAGCTGAGCAGGCGCGAGATACTGATCTCGGGCACCGCACTGGGAGCCCTCGGCGCGCTGGGGATCACCTCCCCGGCCCAGGCCAAGGCCCTCGCCGACGGCTGGGAGTGGCCGGCCGCCGGCTCGGTCGCGGGCTCCGGCACCGGCGCCGACCCTCGCTGGGTGTGGGACGACGTCGCCGACCCGCTCCTCGCCTCGCTGTTCGACCGCGGGGTCATCCCCGAGGTCAACCGGCTGCTCTACGACTGGAACCGCAACGACCAGCCGCTGCCCGCCGGGCTGCCGGCCGACCTGCGGGCCTTCATCGAGCAGGCGCGGCAGCTCCCGTCCTGGGCCGACCAGGGCAAGCTGGACGCCGCGTCGCGGTTCCACGCGCTCAAGGGCAACTACATCGTCGTGCTCACCATCGTCGGGGCCGGCATGCTGGCCACCGCCATCCCCAAGGAGGCCCGCGCGGTCTACTACTCCGCGGGCGGCGCCGACCTGAAGGACCGGGTCGCCAAGACGAACGTCCTGGCGTACGCGGTCAGGCCCCAGAACGCCTGGGGGCCCGGCGGGACGGCCGTGGTCGAGGCCGTCAAGACCCGGCTGGTGCACGCGGCCGTGCGGCACCTGCTCAAGTCGTCCCCCCACTGGCCGGGGCCCATCCCGATCAGCCAGGAGGACATGCTGGTCACGTGGCACACCCTGGCGACCTACTCCATGCGCGGGATGCGCGAGTGGAAGGTGCGCATCTCCGCTGCCGAGTCCGCGGCGTACCTGCACTCGTTGCAGCTGCTGGCGCACATGCTCGGCATCAGGGACGAGTTCATCCCCGCCACCTGGGACACCTCCTACGCCCAGTCGGACATCGTCCTGCCCAGGAACATGGGGCCGACGCCGGAGGGCGTGGAGCTGAACGACATCCTGCGCGACATGCTCGCGGAGCTGACCAGTCCGGGCAGCATCGACAAGCCGCTGGTCAACGCGTTCTCCAGGTATCTCACCGGCAACCAGGCGGCCGACTGGAACGGCATCCCGCGCGAGCCGCTGTGGGACCCGGTCGTCAGGACCGCCTGGCCGCTGCTGGTGGCGTTCAGGGAAGGGGTGATCGGGCTGCCGCTGGTGCCGGCCGCGGCCTGGCTGCTCGACGAGATGATCAAGAAGTGGACCACGTTCTACCTGACCAAGGGCGCGCAGACCAAGATCGTGATTCCGACCGGCAACCGCCCCGGCTGACCCCGGCGGCTCCGCCCTGGGAACGCGTACCGGACGCGGGCGACACCCGTGGGGCAGGCGCAACCTGCCCCACGGGCCCGCCGCGGGTCTTCGATAATCGGGTCGACACGCGGGCTCGCGGTGCACTGTGATGGTCCGGCCGCCCGCCGCACGGTGCGGGCCCGTCACTGGAGTCGTCCTTGGCAGTCCCGGGAACCGCGCCCGTCCGCCCCACGATCGACGCCGCCCTGGTCAGGAGGCTGGTCGACACGCAGTTCCCGCAGTGGGCCGCGTTGCCGCTGCGGCTGCTCGACCCGGCGGGCTCCGACCACGTGATCTACCGGCTGGGCGACGAATTGTCCGTCCGGCTGCCCCGCCACGCCGACGCCGTCGGGCAGGCCGACAAGGAACACGAGTGGCTGCCCAGGCTCGCGCCGAGGCTGCCGCTGGCCGTACCGGTGCCGGTGGAAGTGGGCGAGCCCGGCTTCGGCTATCCGTGGCGGTGGGCGGTGTCCCGCTGGCTGGCGGGCGAGGTGGCCACCGTCGAGACGCTGGCCGGCTCGTCCGTGGCCGCCGAGAGGCTGGCGGAGTTCCTGGTCGCGCTGCAGCGGTTCGCGCCCGAGTCCGTCCCGTCCCTGCAGACCCGTCCCGACCTCGCCCAGCAGCCGCTGGCGGGCCGGGATCGCGCGACGCGGGCCGCCATCGCGGCGCTCGGCGGCGTGTTCGACCGCGCCGCCATGACCGGGCTGTGGGACGCGGCCATGAGCGCCCCCGGCTGGGACCGCGCGCCGGTCTGGTTCCACGGCGACTTCCACACCGGCAACGTGCTGACCGTCGGCGGCCGCGTCAGCGCGGTCATCGACTTCGGCGGGCTCGGCATCGGCGACCCGGCCGCCGACCTGATGATCGCCTTCACCCTGATGTCGGCCGGCAGCCGGGCCGCCTTCCGCGCCGCGCTCGGCGTGGACGAGGCCACCTGGACCCGGGGCCGCGGCTGGGCCCTGGCCACCGGCCTGAACGCGTACACCGCCTACGCCGCGGTCAGCCCGAGGGTCGCCGCGCAGACCACCCGGCAGATCACCCAGGCCCTCGCCGGCTAGCCCGGTTCGCCGGAAATACGAACCGGGATGTAAGAAAACCGTCCTGCGGACCACATGTTCTACGAACGACTCATCCGCGACCGAAGGAAAACCCTGATCACGCCCCACCGAGACGCCGGTCCGGCCAGGTCCGGGCCGGGCCGGTCGTCGGATTCGGCGGGATCAGCGGGAAGGGCGCGTCAGCGGTGGGGGCGGAAGGTGCGGCGGAGGTCTGCGACCCATTCGTCGGGGATCTCCCATGGGATGAAGTGCCCGCCGCGAGCGTGGCAGGTGATGCCGGCGTGGTTGTACCAGGCGGCCCGGTCGCCGTCGAGGAAGCCGCGGATCCGCTGGTCGCCGGTCGTGACGCCGGGCGGGTTCTCGAAGTCGACGAATGTGATGCCCGTGGGCGCCTCGACGACCGGCCACCGGTCGTGCGACGGCGTCCAGGGGTAGCGGTTGTTGTTGGCGTAGGTGCGGATCGAGCTGTCGATCGTGTTTCCCGCCCAGAAGATCGTCGCGTGGGTGAGCAGGTCGTCCTTGGTGAAGACGTTCTCGACGTCGCCGTGGTTGTCGGACCACTTCGTCCAGCGTTCCAGGATCCAGGCCAGCATGCCGGCGGGGGAGTCGGCCAGGCCGTGGCCGAGCGTGGACGGCGCGAGCATGTGCGCCGCCAGATGCACCGCGAACCGCCGGTCCAGCTCGACGAACCGGGCGTGCACGTCGGCGGGCAGGCCCTCCGGGATGGGCATGCCGCCGCTCAGGTCCCAGGCGCGGTCGCCGTTGAAGAAGGTGAGCTTCTGCGCCGAGCCGATGTGGATCGCGTACAGCTCGTCGGCGTACTTGTGGCCGAGCTGCCCGGTGACCAGCGCCCCGACGTCGCATCCGGCGGCGGCGTACCGGTCATGGCCGAGGACGCCGGTCATCAGCTCGTGCCACACGTCGGCGATCTTCCAGAAGTTCATGTCCGGCCGGCCGTCCAGCGGGGCCGAGAACCCGAAACCCGGCAGTGAGGGCACGATCACGTCGAACGCCTCCGCCGGATCCCCGCCGTGGGCGCCGGGGTCGGCGAGCGGGTCGATGACCTTCGACCAGTGCCAGAACGTCCAGGGCCAGCCGTGGCTGAGGATCAGCGGCACGGGGGCGGGGCCGACGCCGGGCCTGCGCATGAAGTGCACCGGCACGCCGCCGACGTCCACCCCGTAGTGCTCGTAGGCGTTGATCGCCCGTTCCGCCGCCCGCCAGTCGAAGCCGTCGGCCCAGTAGGCGACCAGCTGGCGCAGGTACTCGCCGCGCACGCCGTAGAAGCCGTCGTCGTTCCCGGCGGACGGCGCCCATCGGGTCATGGTGAGCCTGCGGCGCAGGTCGTCGAGCACTTCGTCCGGTACGTGCAGCGGTTCGGGGCGCAACGGGAAGGGAGTCGAGCGAGTCAAGGGAACCGTCCTCCTAGTCTTCGACACGCGCGGCGATCTCGGTCAGGCGGCCGAGGACGCCCGCGTACCGGGCCAGCTCCGCGCGCTCGTCCTCGCTCAGGTGCGCCACCAGGCGGGCGACCCGCGCCACCCGGTCGGCGCGCCGGGAGCGGACGATGTCCCTGCCCTCCTCGGTGAGGCTCAGCAGGACGGCGCGGCCGTCGCGCGGGTCGGGGCGGCGCGCGACCAGCCCGTCCCGTTCGAGCCGGGCGACCAGGCTGGTGAGCGCGGGCTGCTTGAGCTGTTCCGTCGCCGTCAGGTCGGTGAGCCGCATCGGACCCTTGCCCGCCAGCGTGTGCAGCACGGACAGGGTCGAGAAGCTGAGCCGCCGCACCGAGGGCAGCCGGATGAAGTGCGCGTTGAAGTCCTCGATCGCGCCGACGAGCGCGTCGAGGTCGAGATCGGGGCCGGGGTCCGCCTGAGAGGATGCCACGCGCCCATTTATATCGAAGTTCGATGTAAATGCACTACATTCGGTGAGCTACACCATTAATGACGACGGAGGCGCCGCGACCGACAGGTCGATCTCCGGGTCGAAGAGCACCTTGGCCAGATGCTCGACGCCGTGGCACACGGCCCCGATGGCCACGCACTCGTCGCCGAGCACGGAGGCCCGCAGCTCGGGCGTGCGCAGGCACATCGTCTCCAGCTCGATCCGCAGCGGCTCCATGAGCACGTCGGCCGAGCGCGAGAACCCCCCGCCGAGCACCACCAGGTCGGGATCGACGGTGAGGGCCATCGCGGTGGTGGCCAGCGCGAGCACCTTGACGTAGCGCAGGACAGCCCGGCGCGCCTCGACGTCACCCTGCCTGGCGGCCTCGAACACCGCCCCCGCGACCGCCTCCGGCGGCGTGCCAGGCTCGACCGACGGGACGGCCTGCAGCAGCTCGCCCACGTGACCGAGGTTGAACAGCGGATGCACGCCGATCTCCCCGGCGGCGCCGCCGCTGCCGCGCAGGGGGACCCCGTCGAGCACGACGGCGGCGCCGGCCCGGCGTCCGACGTGCAGGAAGATCAGGTTCCGCGCGTCGCGGGCGATGCCCCTGCGGCACTCGGCCAGCGCGGCGAGCCTGCTGTCGTTCTCCACCAGGACGGGGCAGCGCAGCCGGTCGCCGAGGTGGTCGGCCAGCGGCACGTCCGACCAGTCCTGGATGGCCCGCGAGAGCACGACGCGCCCCTGCAGGTCGACGTAGCCCGTGCTGCCCGCGACCGCGAGCCAGACGTCGGCGGCGGCGGTGCCCGAGCCGGTCAGGCAGCCGTCGATGGCCCGGTCGACGGCGGCCAGCCGCTCGCCGCGCGGCTGCTCGGGAGTGACCGGCTCGCGCGTGGTGTGCAGGACGTTGCCGTCGAGGTCGGCCACGACCGCGAGCACCTTGTGCGCCCCTATGTCGAGGCCGAGCACCCGGCCCGTCTCCGCGTGGAACCGGTAGCGGCGCGCGGGCCTGCCCTTCTCGCCGCCGCTCGGATCCATCTGGACCACCCAGCCCAGCTCCATGAGGTCCTTGACCACCACCTTGATGGTGGCCCTGGCCAGGTCGGCGCGCTCGGCGAGCTGGGTCAGCGTCGCCGGCCCGCCGGCGCGCAGGGCCGAGAGCGCGGCGAGCGCGTTGAGCCGCCGGAGCCGCTGGAGGTCGCCGCCGGTCACGGAGAGCGTCACTGATGACCCTTCTTGACGAATCTTAATGGTGAGCTCCATCATAAATCCTGATCGAGGCGCTCACCCAGAAAAAAGAGGCCAGATCACGGGCATGGCCGCGGGCGGCTCGCGGCGACCGGAAGCCGAGCGCCATGCTACGACCCGCCGCCCGCCCTGTCACCGACCGACGATCCCGCCCCCGAACCCCCCAGGGACCTGTCTTGCTGCTGCCACGACCCGTCCATGTGACCCCAGACGGCGGGGAACCCTTCGCCCTCACCGCGACCACAGTGATCGCCGCTCCTCCCGGCCTGTCGCGGGTGGAGGGCTGGCTGCGGGCCGCGTTGTCGCCCGCGACCGGCCTGCCGCTGCCCGCCGGAGCGCCGGGGCCGGGGGCGATCGAGTTCGCCCTGACCGCCGGGCTCGGCCCGGAGGGTTACCGCCTGACCGTGCGTCCCGACGGGGTGCGCGTCGAGGCGGGCGACGCGGCCGGGGCGTTCTACGGCGCGCAGACCCTGCGCCAGCTCCTCCCGCCCGCGGCCTTCCGCAGGGGCGCGGTCGGCGAGCAGGACTGGCTGCTCGCCCCGGTCACCGTCGCCGACCGGCCGCGCTTCCGGTGGCGCGGCTGCCTGATCGACGTGGCCAGGCACTTCCTGCCGAAGCCCGACCTGCTGCGGTACATCGACCTGCTGGCCGCCCACAAGCTCAACGTGCTGCATCTGCACCTCACCGACGACCAGGGCTGGCGGCTGGAGGTCAAGGGGTATCCGAAGCTCACCGAGGTCGGCGCCTGGCGCAGGGAGAGCCCGCTCGGCGACCGCCGGCACGGCGTGTTCGACGGCCGCCCGCACGGCGGCTTCTACACCCAGGACGACCTGCGCGAGATCGTCTCGTACGCGGCCGACCGGTTCGTCACCGTGGTGCCGGAGATCGAGCTGCCCGGCCACTCGCAGGCGGCCATCGCGGCCTATCCGGAGCTGGGCAACCTCGACGAACGGCTGGAGGTCGCCACCGGGTGGGGCGTCTCGCCCAACGTGCTCAACGTCGAGGACGCCACGCTCGCCTTCTACCGGGACGTGCTCGACCAGGTCATGGAGATCTTCCCCGGCGAGTACGTCTGCGTGGGCGGCGACGAGTGCCCCAAGGAGCAGTGGCGGCAGAGCCCGTCGGCCCAGCGCCGCATCGCCGAGCTCGGCCTGCGCGACGAGGAGGAGCTGCAGAGCTGGTTCATCGGCCAGTTCTCCGACCACCTGGCGGCGCGCGGCCGTCGCCTGCTCGGCTGGGACGAGATCATCGAGGGCGGCCTGCCGCCGGGGGCGACGGTGGCGTCCTGGCGCGGGACGTACGGCGCGGTCGCGGCGGCGCGGGCCGGGCACGACGTGGTCACCTGCCCCTTCACCGAGCTCTACCTGGACTTCCGGCAGTCCGACCGGCCCGACGAGCCGGTCCCGATCGGCAACGTGATCTCGCTGCGCGACGTCCACGGCTTCGAGCCGGTGCCACCGGAACTGACCGAGGCCGAGGCCGCCCGGGTCCTCGGCGCGCAGGCCAACCTCTGGACCGAGCACATCGACTCGCCCCGCGGGCTCGACTACATGGCCTTCCCGCGGCTGTCGGCCTTCGCCGAGGTCGTGTGGAGCCCCGCCGGCGGCGACTTCGACGACTTCCTGGCGCGGTTGCGCCACCACGAGCGCCGGCTGGCCGCGCTGGGCGTGGAGTACCGCAAGGAGACCGGCCCCGAGCCGTGGCAGACCCGGCCGGACGTCCGCGGCCGGCCCAAGGAGCGGGCGGAGACCGAGGCCGAGGTGGCGGCCTGGACCCGCGGCCTGCGGCGGAACCTCAGCGAAGGGAAGCGAGCATGATCAAGCGTCTGTCCGTCGTCCTCGTCGGCCTGTCCTGCTTGCTCGGGCTGGTCACCCCGGCCCAGGCGGCGGCTCCGGAGCTGTCGGCGTACTTCAGCAGGCCGAGCGTGGACGGCACGCTCGCCGACCCCCTGCCCGCGAAGGTGCTGGAGCTGATCGGGCTGGCCGCCCCGGACTCCACGCTGCGCGTGGCGACCTTCGTGCTGGAGATCAAGGCCGTCAAGGACGCGCTGGTGGCGGCGCACGCCCGGGGGGTGGACGTGCGGGTGGTGTCCGAGGGATCGGGGCACAACGCGCTCCTGGACGAGCTGGCCGCGGCCGGCGTGCCCGTCACGCTCTGCGACAGGGGCTGCAACGGGCCGGACACCGACATCAGCCACCACAAGTTCCTCGTGTTCAGCCGGCTCACGGACGGCAGGACCGACGTGGTCGTGCAGAGCTCGCAGAACCTCGCCCCCGACACCGGCCTGCACCAGAACATGCTGATCAGCTCGGGCGACGCCGCGCTGGCCGACGGCTACCGGCAGGTGTTCGACACGCTGGTCTCCCAGGTGCGCACCTCCTGGCGGGCGCCGTTCACCGCCACCAGCGGCAAGGTCACGGTCTGGATGGAGCCCCGCGACACCGCCTACGACCAGAGCGCCTACGGCAGCGCCGACCTGGTCGCGGCCATGATCCGGGACGTGGGCTGCCCCGGCTCGATCCGCGTGGTGCAGTCGCAGTTCGCCACGGACCGGCCGCTGGTCATCGCCGAGCTCAAGGCCAAGAAGCAGCAGGGCTGCGACGTCCAGGTGCTCGTGGCCGAGGGCAACCAGACGGCCGCGACCGCCGCCGAGCTGGCCAAGGGCGGGATCGTGGTGCACACCTTCCGGCCCGGCGGCTGCCACTACCCGATCGGCGACACCTGCGCGCCGGACAGCGTCCACTCCAAGATCATCCTGGTGGACGGGCCGTCGGCGGCGGCGGGCGGCGCGCGGCGCAGCTACGTCTACACCGGCTCCCACAATCTCAACGGCGGCTCCCTGACCGCCTCGGACGACTCCTTCGTCCGCGTCGACGACCCGGCCGTCTACGCGGCGTACGACGCCGACTTCGCCGCCATGAAGGACGAGGTCGTCAAGATCGTCCCCAGGGCCTTCCCCGGGGCCGGACTCCAGATGACCGCCAACGGCCCCGACGACCAGCGCGCGCCCAGGGCCGCCGCCATGCGGTCCGGCTACACGGCCGTGGCCTGGGAGGACGACCGCGACCGCGCCTCGGTGGAGGGCGCCGAGGTCTACGCGCGCATCTACCGCGGCGGGCAGCCGGTGACCGGCCCCGTCAAGGTCTCGATGGGCGGCGTCGGCTGCGCCGCCGGCTGGAACCACGTGCAGCCGTCGGCCGGCGTCGACGACGCGGGCAACGCCTACGTCGCCTGGGCCGAGGACGGCGACTGCCGGGGCGAGCACAACATCGCGGTGCGCAGGCTGTCGCCGTCGGGCACGCTGAGCGCGACGATCTGGGCCAACGACCCGCAGTGGAGCGGCGACCAGACCCGGCCGAGGATCGCGGTCCGCGGCGCCGGCGGGTTCACGGTGGCCTGGGAGGACGGGCCGACCGGGACCGTCCGCGCGGCCGGCTACGCCTCGCTGACCGCCCGTTCCTTCGCGCCGCTCCAGGTGGGCACGGGCGACCGGCCCGACGTGGCCGTCGACGGCGCGGGCACCGCGACCGTGGTCTGGCAGCAGGCGCCCGACGTGTACGGCAGGCGGATCTCGGCGACCGGCGCGACCGTCGCCGCCGCCACCCGGATCAACACCAACGCCGCCACCCAGCACCTGGCCCCCGCCGTGGCGACGACCCCCGGCGGCGACAGCGTCGTGGCCTGGAGCGACAACGTGGCGGTCACCGGCGGCGACGTGACGACCGTCTGGCGGGTGCGGACGCGCGGCCTGACGCCTGCCCTGGGACAGAGGTTCGCGGAGCTCCCCGTCGCGTTCGGCAGGTACGCGCCGAACACGCCCTCCGACGGCGGCAAGGAGTACCCGCCGCTCTGCGGAAAGATGGACCAGACCTACCGGTGCGCCGTCCAGGGGTCGCCGTCCGTGGCCGTCGACGACACCGGGCGGTTCGTGGTCGGCTGGACCGAGTCCGACCTGTGGAACGCCGGCCGCTCCCACGAGGTGTACGCCCGCGGGTTCAACGCCGACGGGACGACGACCGGCCGCTTCCCCTGCGAGCGCATGAACCCGAACACCGCCGGCGACCAGTCGGGCACCGCCGTCGCCGCCGACGGCAGCGGGTTCCACCTCTTCTACGTCGAGGACTTCGACGCCAACGGATACGGCGACGTCGTGGCCAGGACCGGCTTCACCAACACCGGACTCTGAGCCCGCCGCCCGCCGCGACCGAGACCCTGATCACCATCCCCCACGCCTTCTAGAGAAAAGGAACTGCCCGTGCGCCTGCGTATGGCACTCGCCGCCGCCCTGGCGATGACACTGGCCGGTTGTGGCTCCGGCTCCGACACCACCGCCACCAAGCCAGGAAAAGTCACGATCAGCTACGCGATCTGGGAGAAGAACGACCAGCCCAGCACCCAGAAGATCATCGACGCCTTCCAGAAGCAGCACCCCGACGTCACCGTCAAGCTTGAGATCACCCCGTGGGACCAGTACTGGACCAAGCTCCAGACCGCGGCCACCGGCGGCGCGGCCCCCGACGTCTTCTGGATGAACAGCCTCAACGTGCGCATGTACGCCAAGGGCGGCGTCATCGCCCCCTTCGAGAACGCCGACGTCAGCGCCTTCCCGCAGGCCATCGTGGACGGCTACCGCTACGACGGCAAGCTGTACGGCATGCCGCGCGACGTCGGCGTCCCCGTGCTCTGGTACGACAAGGAGCTGTTCGACAAGGGCGGCGTCGCCTACCCGACCGCCGACTGGACCTGGGACGACCTCAAGGCCGCCGCCAAGAAGCTGACCGACCCGGCCAAGAAGCAGTACGGCCTGCTGGCCCCCCTGTGGGACCAGGGCGGCTTCTACCCCACGATGATCCAGGCCGGCGGCCACGTCATCTCCGCCGACGGCAAGAAGTCGGGCTTCGACGAGCCCGGCTCCATCCAGGGCCTGGAGTTCTGGACCGACATGATCAACAAGGACAAGGTGGCCCCGCCCGCCCAGGCGACCACCGACACCAGCCCCGTGCAGCTGTTCATGACCGGCAAGTACGCCATGTACTACGGCGGCTCGTGGCTGGCCAGCACGTTCAAGACCAACACCGAGCGCGGCGGCAAGGTCGACGTGGCGCCCCTGCCCAAGGGGCCGGCGCAGGAGGCCGTCATCCTGCTCGGCCTGGCCAACTCCGTCTCGGCCAAGAGCGAGCACCCGGCCGAGGCCGCGCAGTTCGCCACGTTCCTGTCCTCCGACGAGGCCGAGAAGATCCTCAGCGACTCCGGCGGCGCCTCGGTCTCCTCGCGGGCCGGCACCCAGGACGGCTGGTTCGCCGCCTTCCCGGACTACCACCTGAAGGAGACCTTCGACGCCTCGATCCCGAACGGCGTGCCGTACCCCGTCTCGCTCAACACCGCCAAGTGGCAGGACGTGCAGAACAAGCTCCTGGCCGAGGCGTGGGCGGGCAAGCGGCCGACCGCGGAGGCGGCCAAGGAGATCGCCGCGCAGATGAACGAGATCCTGGCCAAGGAGTAGCCGATGGTGCTGACCGAGGAACGGGCCGCCGCCGTCAAGGCGGCGGCCCCGCCGGGGCGGCGGTCGCGACGCGACTGGCTGTGGGGTTACGGGCTGATCGCGCCCATGGCCCTCGGGCTGGCCGTGTTCTACCTGTGGCCGATCGTCCAGACGCTCTACCTCAGCTTCACCGAGTCGGGCGTGTTCGGCGGGCAGACGTGGGTGGGCCTGGACAACTTCATCGCCCTCCTCGGCGACGAGGAGATGGCCGGCGCGCTGCGCAACACGCTGCTCTACTCCGTGCTCGTGCTGGTCGGGGTGCCGCTGTCGATCGTGATCGCGGCGCTGCTGAACGTGCCGGGGCTGCGCGGGCTGGGCTTCTACCGCACGCTGTACTTCCTGCCGGTGGTCACCATGCCCGCGGCCGTCGGCCTGACCTGGCGCTACCTGTACAACGGCGACTTCGGGCCGATCAACTACCTGCTCGGCCTGGTCGGGATCGACGGGCCGTACTGGGTGTCCGACCCCGAGTTCGCGATCTACGCGGTCGCGGTGGTCGGGATCTGGACCTCGCTCGGGTACAACGCGGTGTTGTTCCTGGCCGGGTTGCAGGGCATCCCCAAGCACTACTACGAGGCCGCCTCGATCGACGGCGCGGGCCGGGTGCGGCAGTTCTTCCGCATCACGCTGCCGCTGCTCACGCCCACCACGTTCTTCGTCGTGGTGATCACGCTGATCAACACGCTGCAGGTCTTCGACCTGGTCTACCTCATGATCGACACCAAGAGCCCGGCGCTGGCGGGCAGCCGCACGATGGTCTACCTCTTCTACGAGCAGGGCTTCGTGCAGAACAGCCGCGGCTACGCCGCCGCGATCGCGGTCGTGCTGCTGGCCCTGATCCTCATGCTGACCGCCGTCCAGTTCCGGCTGCAGAGGCGGTGGGTCCACTATGAGTAGGCGCTGGATCGTGCACGCGGTCCTGCTCATCGGCGGTCTGATCATGGTCATGCCGTTCGTCTGGCAGCTCGTGGTCTCGCTGCAGACCATGACCGAGTCGATGCGGGTGCCGCCCACGGCGGTCCCCTCCTGGCAGTGGCACAACTTCGCCGACGTGTTCCGGACCGTGCCGCTCGGGCGGCAGTTCCTCAACACGGTGGTCGTGACGGCCGCGGTGACGGCCGGGCAGCTGCTGCTGTGCTCGCTGGCGGCCTTCGCCTTCGCGCGGCTGGACTTCCCCGGGCGCGGGCCGATCTTCATGCTGTTCCTGGCCGTGCTGATGGTGCCGGGGGAGCTGTTCCTGCTGCCCCGGTACGAGATCATGCAGGGCCTCGGCTGGCTCAACACCCTCCAGGCGCTCATCGCCCCCGGCGTCTTCGGCGCCTTCGGCACGTTCCTGCTGCGGCAGTTCTTCAAGACCCTGCCCAGGGAGCTGGACGAGGCGGCGCGGCTGGACGGCGCCAACCCGCTGCAGATCTACTGGTGGATCATGTTGCCGCTGGTCCGGCCCGGCCTGCTGGCGCTCGGGCTGCTGACCGTCATGTGGTCCTGGAGCAGCCTGCTGTGGCCGCTGGTGGTCAACACCGATCCGGAGATGATGACGCTCTCCGCCGGGCTGGCCTCGCTGCGCGGCCAGTACCTGACGAACTACCCCATCCTCTTCGCCGGGTCCGTCGTGGCCTCGCTGCCGGTGATCGTTCTCTTCGTGGTCATGCAACGGCAGCTGATCGCCGGGATCGCGTTCACCGGCTCGAAGGGCTGATCCGCAAGTCTTTTCTCCCGCTATATCCCCTTATTTAGGAGTCTGCGTGTCTTCGTTCCGTAAGTGGATTATTGTCGCCTTAGGCGTCACTCTGGCCTCGTCCGCCTCACCGGCACTGGCCGCGCCCAAGCCCGTGGACGTGCAGTTGCTGTCGCTCACCGACTTCCACGGCTACATCACCCCGCAGAGCAACGCCGCCGACGGCACGATCAAGGATCCGCAGGGGAACACGCTGGTGGTGGGCGGCGCGCCGTACCTGGCGGCGCATCTCGACCGGCTCCGGCAGGGGCACGAGAACACGGTCACCTTCTCCAGCGGCGACAACTTCAGCGGCTGGCCCACCGAGGTGTCCTACCACGCCGACGAGCCCACGATCGAGTTCCTGAACAAGATCAAGGTGGAGTTCACCACGGTCGGGAACCACGAGCTGGACCGGTCCCTGGAGTTCCTGCGCGACCACATGGGCAAGGGGGAGTGCTTCGGCGAGGTCGGGCTCGACAGTTGCTTCACCGACTCCGACGGGCAGCCCTTCCAGGGCGCCGACTTCGACATCTCCACGGCCAACATCACCATGAAGGGCGACACCCGCCCGGTGCTCCCGCCGTACGTGATCAAGCGGTTCCAGGGCATCCCCGTCGGGTTCATCAACCTGACCACGCCCACCACCGTGGACGGCTCCACCTCCTACCAGCCGTCGCTGGACAACCTGCCGCTGGTGGAGACGGCCAACAAGTACGCCGAGATCCTCAAGCGCCGCGGCGTCAAGGCCATCGTCGCCAACGTGCACGAGGGCGGCAAGGCCGGCGAGGACTACAGCGGCTGCGCGGACCAGAAGGCCGGACCCATCTGGGACTTCGCCAAGAACGCCTCGCCCGACATCGACGCCATCGTCACGGGCCACTGGCACTGGTACTTCAACTGCTCGATCCCCGACCCCGCGGGCAACCCCCGCCCGGTCGTCGAGGCCGCCAACCACGGCCGCCTCATCAGCGAGATCAACCTCAAGCTCGACCGCCGCACCCGCGACGTCATCAGGACCGCGACCACCGCGGCCAACCACCCGGTGACCCGCGACATCGCGCCCGACCCCGCCATGGTGAAGCTGGTCGACCACTGGAACGCCATGCAGAAGGAGACCTACGCCAAGCCGTACGGGACCATCACCGGCGACCTCACCAGGACTCGCGACGTGACCGGGCAGAGCACGCTCGGCAACACCGTGGCCGACGTGGAGTACTTCGACTCCCAGCAGACCGAGGGCGGCAAGGCCGACCTGGCCATGGTGGCCGTGGCGCCGACCAAGGGCTCGAACTCGCTGCGCGGCGACCTGAGGTTCGCCAAGGGCGCCAACGCCGCCGACGCCGACGGCAAGGTGCTCATGGGCGAGTCGTGGGCCGCCTGGGGTTACGCCAACCCGGTGGTCACGGTGTCGGTCAAGGGCTCGCAGCTTGAGCAGGCCCTGGAGCAGCAGTGGCAGACGCAGGCCGACGGCACCGTGAAGTTCGCCCCGCTGGCCGTGTCGAAGAACGTGCGCTTCTCCTACTCCCCGAACCGGCCCGTGGGCGACCGGATCAACCCCGCCGACGTGGTCATCAACGGCCAGCCGCTCGACACCGGCCGGACCTACCGGCTCGCGGCGCTGGCGTACACGCTGCTCGGCGCCGACGGCTACACCGCCTTCGCCGGGTACACCGACGCGGTGCGCGGCAGCCGCGACTACGAGGCCATGCGGGCCTACCTGCGCCAGGGCCCGCTGACCCCGCCCGCCCTGGACCGCGCGGTGGCCCTGCCGTAGTGCTCCGGGCGCGGGGGGCCGCACGGCCCTCCGCGCCCCGGAGTGCGGCGAGCTCCGGCTCGCGGCCGAGGCGGAGCGGTTGCGGCACAACGCCGACACGGCCACGGCCCGGCCGCGCGGCCTGCCGGGGGCGTTCGGCGGGCCGTCCGTGGCGTTCGCCGGGCCTGGGAGGCCGTTGTGACGTCCCTGGAACGGTGTTGCCGGGGGTGCTGGCGGCCGTGGTGCTGGGCGTGACGGCCTGGATGGCCAGGGTCGCCGGAAAAGCCCCGGCGCCGTCTCGCGTGGGACAAACCGGTCAGTGAATGACTGGTAACGTCTGCGCGATGACGATTTCTTATGACGTGGCAGGCGACGGACCGGCCCTGCTCCTCCTGCACGCGGGGGTCTGCGACCGGCGCATGTGGGACCCCCAGTGGGAGCCCCTGATCGCCGCCGGCTTCCGGGTGGTCCGGTGCGACCTGCGCGGCTTCGGGCAGAGCCCGCTGCCCACCGAGCCGTACAGCAACTCCGGCGACGTGCTGGGCCTCCTCGACAGCCTGGGCATCGACCGGTTCTTCCTGGCCGGCTGCTCCTACGGCGGGAAGGTGGCGCTGGAGGTGGCCGCGAGCAGCCCCGAGCGGGTGGAGGCGCTGATCCTGCTCTCCGCCGCCCTGCCGTGGCGGGAGCCGAGCGCAGAGCTGCGCGCGGTCGGCGAGCGCGAGGACGCGCTGGTCGAGGCCGGCGACCTGGCGGGCGCCGCGCAGCTGATGGTCGACCGCTGGCTGGGCCCCGACGCCGACGAGAAGGCCGGGCGGGCCGTGCACGAGATGCAGCTGCGCGCCTACGAGCTCCAGCTCGCCGAGGGGGTCGTCGGCCCGGTCAAGGTCCAGGTGGACCCGGCGGCCGTGACGATGCCGTGCCTGGCCGTGTCGGGCGCGCACGACGTCGCCGACTTCCGGCACACCGAGGCCGACCTGCCCGCCGCCCGCAACGTCGAGCTGCCCTGGGCGGCCCACCTGGCGAGCATGGAACGGCCGGACGAGGTCACCGAACTGATCGTCGGGTTCCTGCGCGAGCAGACCCGCGCCTGACGCGCCAGGTCACGAGGAGGAGCAGTGAGCCCGCACGTCGACCGCGAACTCGTCCAGGCCGCCACGGAGGTCGCCCGCACTCGCTGCCGGGGTGACAACCACACCATGGCGGCCGCCGCGCGCACCCGCGACGGCCGGATCGTCACGGCGGTGAACGCCTACCACTTCACCGGCGGGCCCTGCGCCGAGCTGGTCCTCATCGGCACGGCGGCCGCCCAGGGCGCGTACGAGCTGGACACGATCGTCGCGGTGGGGGACCGGGAGCGCGGGGTCGTCCCGCCGTGCGGCCGTTGCCGCCAGGTGTTGCTGGACTACTTCCCGGCCCTCCAGGTCATCGTGGGCGACGGCGACCGTCTCCGTACGGTCCCCGTCACCGACCTGCTGCCCGAGACCTACGTCTGGGCCGACCACCAGCTGCCTCCCGGCGCCCCGGCCTGACCCTCTCGCGCATGCCGCGCCGGCGAGGGCGGGCCGGGGCGGGAGGGCAGGCCGAGGCGCCGGCGCGGTCAGATGAGGCCCAGCGCGAGCATGGCGTCGGCGACCCGGCGGAAGCCGTCGATGTTGGCGCCGGCCACGTAGTTGCCCGGCATGCCGTACTCGTCGGCGGTCTGCAGGCAGCGGCCGTGGATGTCCTGCATGATCTCCTGGAGGCGGCGCTCGGAGAACTCGAACGTCCAGGAGTCGCGGCTGGCGTTCTGCTGCATCTCCAGCGCGCTGGTCGCCACCCCGCCCGCGTTGGCCGCCTTGCCCGGCCCGAACGCGACGCCCGCCTCCAGGAACACCTTGATGCCCTCCGGCGTGGTCGGCATGTTGGCCCCCTCGCCGACCGCGACCAGGCCGTTGTCCACCAGGAACGCGGCGTCCCGGCCGGTGATCTCGTTCTGCGTGGCGGACGGCATCGCCACCTCGCAGGGCACCTCCCACACGCTGCGGTCCGGGACGAAGACGGCCTGCTCGCCCCGGCGCTCGGCGTACGTCTCCAGACGGCCCCGCTCGACCTGCTTGACCTGCTTGAGCAGGTCGAGGTCGATGCCCTTCTCGTCGAGCACGTAGCCGGAGGAGTCGGAGCAGGCCACCACGACGCCGCCGAGCTGCTCGATCTTCTCGATCGTGTAGACGGCCACGTTGCCGGAGCCCGACACGACGACCCGCTTGCCGTCGAACGACGTGCCGCGGGCCTTGAGCATCTCGTCCACGAAGAACGTGCAGCCGTAGCCGGTGGCCTCGGTGCGTACCTGGGCGCCGCCGTAGACCAGGCCCTTGCCGGTGATCACGCCGGATTCGTAGCGGTTGGTGATGCGCTTGTACTGGCCGAACAGGTAGCCGATCTCGCGCCCGCCGACGCCGATGTCACCGGCCGGGACGTCGGTGTACTCGCCGATGTGCCGGTAGAGCTCGGTCATGAAGCTCTGGCAGAAGCTCATCACCTCGCGGTCGGAGCGGCCCTTGGGGTCGAAGTCCGAGCCGCCCTTGCCGCCGCCGATGGGCAGGCCGGTCAGGCCGTTCTTGAAGATCTGCTCGAACCCGAGGAACTTCACGATGCCCAGGTAGACCGACGGGTGGAAGCGCAGCCCGCCCTTGTACGGCCCGAGCGCGCTGTTGAACTCCACCCGGAAGCCGCGGTTGATCTGCACCTCGCCCCGGTCGTCCAGCCACGGCACGCGGAAGATGATCTGCCGCTCGGGCTCGCAGATCCGCTCGATGATCTTCGATTCGGCGTACTCGGGATGCTTGCCGAGAACTGGGCCGATGCTTTCGAGCACCTCGCGCACGGCCTGGTGGAACTCGACCTCGCCGGGGTTCCGGCGCAGGACGTTGTCGTAGGTCGACGACAGTTTCTCGTGCAACAAGGGCTCCCTACATCACTGGTGCGATCCTGCTCACTTTACGATTCGGCCACGCGTGAGCAGCAGCCGCCCCGCCCCGAGGACGCCGTCGCCGGACCCGGGACGGCGCCGGTAAAGGAAGGTTTGCCCGCCTGACCGAGTGCGGGAGGGCGGTGGGGTAGCGCGGATCCTATGACCGGCAAGCGCAAGGACGATCCGTCCGTGGGTGACGAGGTCTCCTGGAAGAGCCACGGGTCCACGGCCCGCGGCAAGGTGGAGAAGAAGATCACCAAGAGGACGAAGGAGGCCGGCCGTACCGTGGCGGCCTCGCCCGACGACCCGCAGTACGTCGTGCGCAGCGACAAGAGCGGGCGCGAGGCCGTGCACAAGCCGTCCGCCCTGCGCAAGGACAAGGGCAAGGGCGCGAAGTGAGCGACGACCGGGACGTGGCGGCCGAGTTCGGCCAGGCCGTCAACATGACCGCGCACGAGCTGGAACGCTGGCTGGACACCGAGGAGTCGAAGGAGGTCGGCCAGAAGCAGGACGGCGGCGGCGAGTCGACCGGCCACGCCTTCGGCCGCGAGATCGTGCGGCTCCTGCGCAAGGGCAGGTCCTCCTGGACCGGCCACGACTACGAGCACATGACCAAGGTGATCGGCTACATCCACCGGCACCTGGCGCAACGCCCGTCCGGTGACGTCCGGGAGACCCGGTGGCGCTACTCGCTGATGAACTGGGGGCACGACCCGCTCAAGTGAGCGGCGCTCGCTGCTCAGTCGTCGTGGGCGATGAGCATGAGCTGCCGCCACAGCAGCACCACGAACACCGCCGAACCGGCGAAGGCGAACCAGAAGGGCGCCGCGACGCCGAACCGGGTGGCCAGCACACCGCCGATCAGCGAGCCGACCACCAGGCCGGCGTAGACGCAGACGGTGTTGACGCTGCCCACCCGTCCCTGCAGCTCCTGCGGCACCGCGCGCTGGCGGACGGTGCCCGAGGTGGTGCCCCAGATGAAGGCGTGCGCGCCGAAGACCAGGAAGATGGCTCCGGCGACCCACGGCGAACGGGTCAGGGCCAGGCCCAGGTGGGTGAACGTCTCGATGATGAGCCCGATCCGCATCAGGGCGCCGAGGCTGACCCTGCGGGTGATGGTCCCGTACAGGCCGGTGCCGATCAGGCCGCCGATCCCGCCGATGGTGGTCATCAGGCCGAACCCCATCGCGCCGAGGCCGAGCTGCTCCTGGGTGTAGAGGACGAGCACCGACCAGGCCGCGCCGAAGGTGAAGTTGAAGATCAGGATGGTGAGCGCCAGCGTGCGGACCGCCGGGTGCCGCACGGTCCAGCTGAACCCGGCGACGAGCTCGCGCACGGTGTTCGGACGCGGCGCGTCGTCCGGCCGGACCCGCGGCGGCAGCGCGATGCGGGAGACCAGGACCATCCCCGCCAGCACCAGGAGCAGCTGGCTCGCGAACGGCCAGGTCAGGCCCAATCCGAACAGCGCCGCGCCGATCGGCGGTCCGGCGAGCTGGTTGAGCGTGATGAACCCGGTGCCGAGGCGGGCGTTGGCGACGATCAGGTCGTCCCTGGAGACCATCATCGGCGTCAGCGTGGACGTCGCGTTGTCGGCGAACACCTCGGCGATGGACCGGAGCGTGAGCGCCGCCAGCGCCGTCGCCACGGTCACGGTGCCGGTCGCCATGAGCACGACGAGCGCCGCCAGCACCACGGCCCGCACGGCGTTCGCGACCAGCACGATCCTGCGACGGTCGTACCGGTCGGACAGGACGCCGGCGTACAGGCTGAACGCCAGCGGCGGCGCCCAGCTCACCAGGGCGGACAGCGAGATCATCAGCGGGTCGCGGGTCAGCGTCGCGATCAGCAGCGGGCCGGCGGCGGCCGCGATCCCGTCACCGAGATTCGTCAGCCAGCTCGACGCCAGCAACCATCGGAACCCTGTCCCCAACCGGGCCGGCAGGACCCGTTCCACGACTGTGACCACGAGCGCAAAACCATACGTTTCACCGAGCACCCGAGGCAACGCGTTTTCCACCAGGACCCGAGCGCCCGCCCCGGGCCGTACGGGGGGCGGGAACCGGGGGCGTCAGGGGGTGCGGAAGCCTCGGAAGGTCACGGTTCGGCGGGTTCGGAAGCCGAGTCGCTCGTAGAGGGCGATCGCGCCGGTGTTGGCCTCGGCCACGTGCAGGAACGGGCGTTCGCCGCGGGCCAGGATCCGCGAGACGAGCGCGCCGACCAGGCGGCCCGCGTGCCCCTGGCCGCGCGCCTCGGGCGCGGTGCACACGGCGCTGATCTCGGTCCAGCCCGGCGGTCGCAGCCGCTCGCCCGCCATCGCGACCAGCTTCCCGCCGTCGAAGACGCCGAGGTAGGCGCCCATTTCACGGGTACGCGCCCAGAACGGCCCCGGTCGCGTCCTGGCGACGAGGTCGAGCATCTGCGGGACGTCGTCCGCGCCCAGCTCGGTGACGTCGCCGGGCGCGGCGGGGACGCGGTCGCCGCCGTCCCAGATCAGCTGGCGGCCGTCGAGGGCGAACACCGGCTCCCAGCCGGGCGGCGGGGTCGCCGGGGAGCTGAACAGGTCGGCGAGCTCGCCCGGCCCGAGCAGCCGGGCCAGGTCGGCCCACGCCCGCTCGTCCGGCTCGGCCGGGACCGAGGAGAAGGTCGCCACCTCCGCCTGGTACGTGACCGCCGCGCCGAGCCGCCGGGCGAGGTGCGCGTGACGGCCGCGCAGTGACGCGCCTACCGGGTCGTCGAGCGGGGTGGCGTCGCGGTCCGCCATCGTGGTGTGCGCCTCTCGGGTGGTGCGGGGGAGCCGGCTGGAGGGACGGGGGGCATCCGGCGCCGGTCATCCTAGTGACCTCGCCGCGATGCTCTGTGCCGGGCCTTCTACCCGCCCCTGTGCCCGCCCCTGTGCCGGGCCTTTGTGGCGGCGCAGCGGCGGGTCGCGGTGGGGCGGCGGCGGGTGGGGAACGGGTTAGTGGCGGGACGTGGTTTCGATCGCCTGCTTCATCTCGGCCGCGCCGTACCGCATCCGCAGGCCGACCTCGGCGGCTCGCGCATCGGGCAGCACGTCGGTGATCCAGATCAGCCGACCGGCCCCCTCGCCCTCCGGACGGACCTCGAAGGAGGCGTGATGGTGGGCCAGCGGCGGCCTCGCGCCCTCCACGACCGCGTAGGCCAGACGGCGGGCGTCGTCGTCGATCGCCACGATCAGCTCGCGGATCACATGCCCGTCGGGGAACGTCAGGAACCGCTGGTCGCCGTCCAGCCTGGTGTCCTCGACGCGGCCCGGGAGCAGCCGTTCGTGCACGGCTCCGACGTCACGCAGGACGTCCCAGATGTGGTCGGGGGAGGCGTCGATGACGACTTCGTGCCGGATGGAGGCCATGGGGGATCCCCTTTGTTTACGTACTTCATTATGAAGTACTTCGTTATGTTAGCGAACGTCCCAGTCCTCCTTTCGTGGCGGGTAGGCGAAGGTCTGGTGGTGGGCCCAGTCGCCGCGCACGACGCGGTAGTCGTGCGCCGCCTCGCTGGCGGGGTGGTCGGGGCCCACGTCGACCCGGTCGGCGACCGACCAGACGCCGTTGATCCGGTGCTCCACGGTGTAGAGGAACTCGTTGAACCCCGTCTCGGACACGCACGTGTTGACGACGGTGAGCGCCCGCCGCCCCGCCGTCAGCCCCGGCGGAAGATCGACGATCTGGTTCCGCCACTTGTGGACGGCGTCCTCCAGCAGCGGCCGCCACCTCGCCGCGGGGACGCCGTCCACGGTGATGGTCGCGTCCTGCAGGCCGACGCCGGCGTCGAGCCGGCGGATCAGCCGTACGCCGGTGTTGGCCGGGCTGACGCTCACGGTGAACCGGCTCGACCCGCCGCGAGGGAACGCGCGGCCGTCGTCGGTGACGATCTGGCCGGAGTCCACGGTCTGGCCGGAGTCCACGGTCTGGCCGGACGCGCCTTCGGGTCGCGGCTCGGGCCGTCCCGTCAGCCGCAGGACAACGACGACGGCCAGGACCAGCGCGGCGGCCACCGGCACGGCGATCCCGGCGAACAGGACGGCCCGCCGCAGCCCGCCACCGCCCACGACCGCCGCCGCCCCGCCCGGCAGCACCGGCCCCGCCGAGCCGACCGCGGCCGACAGCATGCCACTGGACGCCTGCGGGCTGCCAGCCGTCTGCGGGCCGCTGGACGTCTGCGGGCCGTCGGACGTCTGCGGACCGTCGGATGCCCGTGGGCTGCCGAACGTATGCAGGCCGTCGGACGCCGGCGAGCCGCGGTCGTCCCAGACGCCGGCGGGCAGCCGGCTGATCCGCACCCGATCCCAGGCCCGCTCCCACGCGGGCAGCTGGTGCTCGGGCACGCGGCACCCCCGCAGGAACGCCACCATGACCGCCTTCTTGGGGAAACGCCGACCGGCCAGCATGTCCGCGCACGTGCTGCGCGGCAACCGGGCGCCGCCCGACCTGTCGGCCCGCGCCTGCAACTCCCGCAGCGACACGTCGGCCCGGGCGAACTGCTCGGCCAGCAGCCTCACCAGATCCTCGTGACAGGTCACCGACTCCGGCCCGGCGGCCTCCGCGGCGCCCGGCGGCGGCCCGCCGCCGTGGACCTCGCTCATCGCTCCCCACCCCGCCCTCTCTTGACCGGGCCGTAAGGCCACGCAGACCAGCGACAGAAAGTGTACGGACGGTCGCGCCGCGTGTCCGGGTTCTCGCGGCCCAGCCGTTGCTACGCTCCTGTGCCGTGCGGGAGCCGTTGCTACGCTCCTGTGCCGTGCGGGAGACGCGGCTCGACACTGCTCGGATCCGGGCGGCACGCCCGATGATCGACCCCATGTTCCTCGACACGCCGCTGTTCCCCTGCCCGGCGCTGGAGCCCCACCTCGGGTGCGCGGTGAGCGTCAAGCTGGAGACGGCGAACCCGGTGCGCAGCTTCAAGGCCCGCGGCACGGAGCTGGTCGCGAGCCTGCTCGCCGACGGCGGCGCGCGGGCCGTGGTGTGCGCCAGCGCGGGCAACCTCGGCCAGGCCCTCGCCTGGTCCGGCCGCCGGCGGGGCCTCGACGTCACCGTCGTGGCACCCCGCTCCGCGCCCGCCGCCAAGCTCGACCGCATCCGCGCCCTGGACGCCGGGCTGGAGCTCGTGGACGGCGACTTCGACCTGGCCCGCGAGCGGGCGGCGGTCATGGCCCGGCACCACGGCATCCGGCTGGTCGAGGACAGCCTCGACATCGAGACCTGCGAGGGCGCCGCGACCATCGGCTTGGAACTGGCCGGAGCCGTGCCGCCGTACGAGGCCGTGCCGCCGTACGAGGCCGTGCCGTCGTACGACGCTGTGCCGTCGTACGACGCTGTGTTGATCGCGCTCGGCGGCGGGGCGCTGGCCAGCGGCGTGGGGCACGTGCTGAAGGAGCTCGCGCCCGGCGTCGAGGTGATCTGCGTCCAGCCGCTGGGCGCGCCCGCGATGACCCTCTCGTGGCGACGGCGGCGCGTCGTCGCCACCGGCCCGACCCGCACCATCGCCGACGGCGTCGCGGGCCGGTGTCCGATCCCGGCCGTCCTGGACGACCTTCTCGTGGTCGCCGACGACGCCGTCCTGGTGCGGGAGGAGTCGATCGTGGCCGGCATGCGGCTGCTCCTCGACCACGCCGGCCTGGTGGTGGAGCCGTCGGCCGCGCTGGGCGTCGCGGCGATCCTCGAAGACCGCGACCGCTTCGCCGGCCGGCACGTGATCACCATCGTCTGCGGCGCCAACGTCGACATGGACGCCTACCGCCGCTGGATCGGCGCACCCCCGCCGTAGACCACGACCGCTTCCCAGCGCGAACGGCGCGGAGGGCGTGGACGGCGCGGACGGCGCGGACGGCGCGGACGGCGCGAACGGCGCGGACGGCGCCTCGGGGTCAGGGCCGGCCGGTGAAGACGTCGATCCAGAAGCGCTGGCGCGCCCTGAGGTGGGAGAAGAACGTCGAGGTCTTGCCGATGCCGTGCGCGCCGAAGACCTGGCCGGTCATGCCCAGATCGATCATCGCGTCGATGAAGTCGGCCAGCTTCGACGTCACCCGTGTTCCTCCCATGGATCTCAGTAGAGCGGGACAGACCCAGCAATATCATCTGATTTGTGCGCGACGACGACCTGCAGGCGTGCCTGAGAGTGCTCTCCGAGCTGGCCGAGGCGCCCGAGGATGACCCCGATCGCGTCCGCGTCCGGGAGGCGGCCCGAGCCTTCCTCGGCCGGACGCGGCGCCACGAGCGGGCCGGGAAGCGGCGGCGGCTCGCCGAGCGGGACGCGGCCGCGCTCGCCGGCGCCCCCGCTTCGGCCGTCACGACCGGCGCCCCCGCTTCGGCCGTCACGACCGGCGCCCCCGCTTCGGCCGTCACGACCGGCGTTCCCGCTTCGGCCGTCACGACCGGCGTTCCCGCTTCGGCCGTCACGACCGGCGTTCCCGGCCCGGCCGCCGGGGCCGTCGCCCGCGCGGCCGAGCCGTCCTCGCGCATCGACGGCCTGACCAGGTGTTACGTCTGCAAGGCCCATTTCCGTACGGCCGACAAGCGGTACGAACGGCTCTGCCCGGGGTGCGCCGAGAAGAACGCGCGGCGGCGCACGGCCCGCACAAACCTCACCGGCAGGCGTGCCGTCGTCACCGGCGGCCGGGTGAAGGCCGGGTTCGAGCTGGTGCTCAAGCTGCTGCGGGACGGGGCCGCGGTGACCGCGCTGACCCGGTTCCCGCAGGACGCGCGCCGCCGCTTCGCCGCCGTGCCGGATCACGAGGAGTGGGCCGACCGGCTCACGGTCACCGGCATGGACCTGCGGGACGTCCCGGCGGTGGTGCGGTGGTGCGACGAGCAGGTGGCCGCGGGAGAGCCGCTGGACATCCTGGTGAACCTGGCCGCCCAGACCGTGCGCCCGCCCGCCGCCTCCTACGAGGCGCTGCTCGCGGGCGAGCACACGGCCGAGCTGACCGCCGGGCAGACGCCTCCGCCGGAGAAGGGCGCGCCGGACACCGCGGTGAGCGTCGCCGTGGACGTCGCGGGACTGCTTCCCGACCCCGCGCCGGACAACTCCTGGACCCGGCTGGTGCACGAGGTCGACCCGGTGGAGCTGCTGGAGGTGCAGCTCATCAACGTGACCGCGCCCTTCCTGCTGATCGGCAGGCTGCGCCCGCTGCTCGTGGGCTCGCCGCGCCCGCGCAGGTACGTGGTGAACGTCTCGGCCGCCGAGGGGCAGTTCGGCCGGATGTACAAGGGGCCCGAGCACCCGCACACCAACATGGCCAAGGCCGCGCTGAACATGCTGACCCTCACCAGCGCCGCCGAGCTGGCCGCCGCGGGGGTCTACGTCACCAGCGTGGACCCGGGCTGGTTCTCCGACCAGCAGCCGGACCCGGACCGGCGCCGCCGGGCCGCCGCCGGGTTCCGCCCGCCGCTGGACGCGGTGGACGCCGCCGCCCGCGTGTACGACCCGATCGTGCGCGGCGAGGCCGGCGACCCGCCGTACGGATGCCTGCTGAAGGACTACCGGGTCGCGCCCTGGTGAGGTGTCAGCCGGCGACCGCGCCCGCCGTGGCCAGCAGCTCGGGCAGGGTGCCGACGAAGCCCTCCGTGAGCAGCCGCAGCGCCACCATCCACGCCTCGGGACTGCCGCCGAGGTGCCGGTGGACCAGCTCGGCCAGCCGGCGCAGCACGCGCGGGTCCGGCAGCACGCCGGGCGGGGGCGCGAGCACCGCTTCTGGCCTGACCATGGACAGCACCTCGTCGGCGCTCAGCTCGCCGAGCCGCCGCAGCTCGGCGGCGGCCAGCTGGCCGTAGAGGGTCTCGGCGTCCCAGTGGGCCCGTACGCCGGGCGTCCGCAGGCGGCGGCGCGGGCCGGAACCGGTCTCGTCCACGACGAACGGGCGCAGCGGCACGTCGCCGTCCCGGCCGAGCAGCGTGCGGACCGCCGCCGTGCCGCGCAGGCCGGGCAGCCACAGCGACTCCGCGTACCGGTCGAGCGCCTCGGGCGGCAGGCCGGCGACGATCTCCTCGGCGGTCAGCGTGCCGGCGACGTAGCCGTTCCCGGCGACCTTCGCCACCGCGCCCGCGCCGACCGCCGGGAGACGGTCGCGGACCAGGGCGAGCAGCGCGGGTGACGGGCTGGGGACGAGCGGCGCCAGCTCGGGATGGTCGGCGACGGCCAGGAGCAGCAGTTCCTCGGGGACGTCCGCGCGCTGCGCCATGAGCCTGGCCGCGCGGTAGGGCAGCGGGCCTTCGCGTCGCCGTCGCTCCGGCTCGCCGTCGAGCACGGCGGCCCAGTCCACCCGGGGGATCGACGGGTGCCGCCGGTGGACGACCGGCCGGGCCCGCGCGTCGCCGTAGGGCGCGCGGGCGGCGGCGTCGGCCAGCTCGGCGGCCGAGCGCAGCCGTTCGGGACGCCGCAGGCGCTCGCTCGCCTCGCGCAGCCGCGCCGCGCCCTCCTCGCTGGTCAGCGCGGCCCGCGCGTACGCGCTCACGCTCGGCTCCGCCTCCTCGGCGCCCCAGCGGACATCGGGCAGCAGGTCGTGCTTCACCAGCTCGGCGAGCTCGGCGGTGCGCCCGGCGTCCAGCAGGGTGCGGCAGGCCTGGATCGCGCCGTGCGGGTCCGCGCCCCTGCCCAGGGTCCGCAGGGCACGGGCCGCGATGCCGGGGTCGGCGGCGTGCAGCAGGAACGACTGGTGCCTCTGGGTGACCGCCGCCTCCAGCACGTCCTGGGGAAACGGCAGCGGGGTGCGGCCGTCGTGGCGGGAGGTCTGGTGCGCGAGCTGCCTGAGGAGGTTGCGCGGCATCCCGGGGGAGAGGAACAGCCGGCCGTTGACCTGGGGATCGTCCAGGTCGAGCAGCCGGCCGGGCAGGCACGTCCCGGGGTCGAGGAGCACCTCCGCGGGCGGGAGCCGCTTCGGGCCGGGACGGCGCAGCAGCGCCTCGGCGACGACCCGGTTGAGCATGCCGTGGCTGACGAAGGCGCCCTGCGTGAGCGGATCGCCAAGGAGGGAGTCCACCTCGTACGGGGCCGCGAAGCGCAGCAGACCGGCGGCGCACCCGTGGATGTCGAGGGCCCTGACGGAGGTGACGGTCGTGGCATTCACGATCCGACACGCTAGGGGCTGCGATCTTCCGGCGCCAACGGGCGTACGCGGTGGCAGGCCATCGGCGGCCGGTGCCGGTCCGGCCAGTCGTCGCCGCCCGGCGTGATCAGCCAGATCCACTTGTCGGGCTCGGCGGGCGTGATCGGCGGGGCGTGGCCGTCGGTGAGCACGATCACCGCGTCGGGAGGTTCCTCGACCCGTTCGCCGTTCACCGCGTGCCGGCCTTCGACGTAGTCGCGGACCAGGCCGAAGTCCGTCCCGCCGCCTCCGTGCACGCGCTCGCCGGGACGGAACGGCATGATCGCGCCGTCGAAGCTCAGCCAGCGCGCCTCCACGCCGTCCACCTGTCCGACCAGGTCGGTCACCCAGCGCACCACCGGGTCCGGCATCGACCCCGACGTGTCCAGGGCGATGACCAGCCTCTTCACCCGCTCAGGGCCACGCCGCGCGAGGACGGGATCGTGGCCGAGCGCGGCCAGCAGCGCTCCGCGCTTCTTCGGGTAGACCAGCCGCTCGCCGGGACGGAGCTTGGCGGCCAGCACGTCCACCAGCCACTGTTGCCACCAGTGCACCCGGCGGGTGGCGACGGTCCGGCCGCGCAGGGCGTGCGCGCCGAGGTCGCCCCAGATCCGGTCGGCGCGATCGCCGCCGCCCCGGGTGCGGTCGAGCAGGTCGAGCAGTTCGCCGCGGGCGAGCGCGCCGCCGCGCCTGGCCGCGATCAGCACGCTGCGCAGCACGTCGGAGCTGATCCTGTCCACCGTCTCCTGGTCGAGCCCGGCGCCCTCCAGCAGCAGGTGCACGCAGAGCAGCCCGGGTACGGGCGGGTGCCGCATCCGGCGCAGCTCCCGGTAGACGTCCATGTCCGTGGCCACGAAGTCGTCGTAGGGCAGCCAGTCGAGCCCCTGCGCGGTCAGGTCGTCGCGATAGGCGCGGTGGATCAGCGCGGGATCGACGCCCACCGGCTGGCCGCCGATCTCCGGCAGCCCGGTCTGGCGCAGCCGGACCATGGCGACGTGGTTGATCGTCACCTCGCAGGCCAGCGTGAAGACCGGGTCGTCGCGCAGGACGGGATCGGCGAAGAGATGCCGCTGCACCAGATGCCGGGCCTCGTGGAACAGCACGAAGCGCACGCCCTCCAGCCCCAGGGCGACGAAGAAGCCCGGGTTGTAGAGCAGCAGGCAGGTGCCGTCGCCGGAGGCGAGCACGGCCGCGGTGTCCACGGCCGTGGTCGGGATCTGGTGCGAGCACTTGCTGTAGATCCAGGACGCGATCGCGCTGTGCGTCATGCCGAGATCGAGCAGCGCCTGCTCCTTCAGCCGCCGGGCCCGCGCCACCGTGTCCTCGTCGGCCGGCCGCCATCGTTCCAGGGCCCGGCGGTCGCCCAGCTCCACCACCGGGAGCCTGATCCTGGCCCGTTTCCCGTACACCACGTGCCCAGCGTGGCGGAACCGGGCACGGGTGGCCAACCGGCCGGATCACGCCGAGCCGGTCAGGAGCGTTTCTCCTGGGGCTCGCCGGCCAGCCAGTCCCAGCTGGTGATGGTGGTGCGCATCAGGCGGGCGGCGGTGGACAGGTGGCTGTCGGCGCCCCAGAACAGGGTGAGCGTGCGGCGGCAGTCGGTGTCGTCGACGTCCACCCAGGCCAGCGGGGCGCGGGTGGTGGAGCGGCGGGCGAGGGACGGGACGAGCCCGATGCCGAGCCCCGTGCTGATCAGGTCGGCGATGGCGCTGGACTCGTCGCCCTCGCAGACGATCCGCGGCGTGCGGCCCCTGGCGGCGAAGAGCCGGTCGAGCAGCCGGCGCTGCCAGTGTCCCTTGCGGGCGGTGACGAAGGGCTGGTCGGCCAGGTCGTCGATGGTCACCGACGTGCGGCCGGCCAGCGGGTGGTCGAGCGCGGTGGCCAGCCCGACCGGCTCGTCCAGCAGCTCGGCCGCCTCCAGCCCGTCGGCGTGGATCGGCTGGGAGGCGACGCACAGGTCGAACTCCTGGGCGCGCAGGCGGCGGGTCATGTCGTCGGCGGGGGCCCAGTGGAGCTCGATCTCGGCGGCGGGATGGGCGCGCTTGTAGGCCGCGAGCGGCCCGGTGAGGGTCAGGAAGGTCTCCGAGGCCAGGCGTACGGTGCCGAACCCCTCGGCGGCCTCGGCGACGGCTCGCCGTCCGGCGTCGAGCTCGCCGAGCGCCCGTTCGACGAAGCCGCGGAACAGCGTGCCCGCGCCGTTCAGGCGGAGCCGGCCGCCGCGGTCGAACAGCGGCGTGCCCAGCTCGCCCTCCAGGCGGGCGATCGTCCGGCTCAGGGACGGCTGCGCGACGCGCAGCTCCTCTGCGGCGGCGCTGAGGTGTTCGAGCCGGGCCACCACCAGGAACTGGCGGAGGGCGTTCAGATCCATCATGCCTCCCAACGCATAACACCATAGCAATATAGATCTTGGACAAGATAACTCAGGAGCCATAGCGTCGGAGCCGTTCCACCAGGACGGACATGAGGAGGACCCTCGATGCTCAGCGTGGTCGACGGACCGCGAGCCGATGCCACGCGCCGCACGGCACCCGTGGGCTGGACGTTGCGGGCGACGGTCAGCGCCCACATGGTGGCGATCGCCGGACAGCCGGTGTTCGCCGGCGTCTACCTGACCGGCGACTACGACAGCCTGCGCTGGCACTCCCTCGGCGCCGACGTGGTCACCTCCATCGGCTACCTGCAGCTGATCGTGACGATCGTGGTGTGGGCGCGCCTGCGCCGCAGCGGGCCGTTCCTGGCCACGGCGGCGGTGGTGGCGGCCGAGACGGCGCAGTACTTCGCCGGGCTCGACGGCGCTTTGTGGCTGCACATCCCGCTGGGGGTGGCGACCGTCGCCGCGCTCACGGTGCAGTTCATCGACGTCTGGCGGCGCCCCTTCCCGCGTCGGGCGGCCCGCGATGCCTGAGCTCGACCGGCCGGCGCGCGGCGTGACCAGGCGGCAGGCGCTCGGCATCGGCGGCGCGCTCGGGCTGATGGCGGCCACCGGGCTGGGCGCCTCGGCCGCGATGGCCCGGCGGCCCTCGATCACCGGCGCCGAGCTGCGCAGCGACCTGCCGCTGCCGCCGCCGTTCCAGGTGCCGCTGCCGATCCCCGCCGTGCTGGCGCCGTCCGGCACCGCGGGCGGCGCCGACCGTTACGAGATCGTCCAGCGCGAGACGACCCTGGAGATCCTGCCCGGCGTGCGCACCCGGGCCTGGACGTACGGGGGCACCTTCCCCGGGCCGACCATCGAGGCCCGCCGGGGCCGGCCGATCACCGTGACGCACCGCAACGACCTGCCCGTGCCGACCGTCGTCCACCTGCACGGCGGGCGCACCCCGGCCGCCTCCGACGGCTACCCGACCGACCTCGTGCTGCCCGAGGGCTGGACGGAGCCCACCATGCACATGGCGCACGGCTCCGGCATGGGGAACATGCGCGACCCCCGGGCCGTGCTGAGCAGGCGGACCAGGGACTACACCTTCCCGCTTGACCAGCGGCCGACGCTGCTGTGGTACCACGACCACCGGATGGACTTCACCGCCCCCGCGATCTGGCGCGGCCTGGCCGGGCTGCAGATCGTCCGCGACGACGCCGAGCAGGCGCTCGGCCTGCCCGCGGGGCCGCGCGAGCTGCCGCTCATGATCGCCGACCGGGCGTTCACCGCCGAGGGCGAGCTCGCCTACCCCGCCCTCGACCCCACCCTGCGGGAACGGCCTGGCGTGCTCGAACCGTACCTGGCCGGGGTGCTCGGCGACGTGATCCTGGTCAACGGCGCCCCCTGGCCCGTCCACGAGGTGGACGCGGCCCGCTACCGGCTGCGCCTGCTGAACGCCTCCAACGCCCGCCACTACGAGCTCGAAGCCGTGCTGGACGACGGGCGGCGGCTCGACCTCGTGCAGATCGGCGCCGACCAGGGGCTGCTCGCGGCCCCCGTCACCCACCAGGTCCTGCCGATCGCGCCGGCCGAGCGCTACGACGTGGTCGTGGACTTCGCCCGCGTCCCGGTCGGCGGGCGGGTCCGGATCGTCAACCGGCTCGGCTCGGGCCGCACCCGGGACGTGATGGCCTTCCGGGTCGCGCGCGCCGCGGCCGACGACAGCCGGGTCCCGCGCGTGTTGTCCACCGACCTGCCGGAGTGGCGGCGGGCGGACGCCGTACGGGTGCGCGAGCTGTCCTTCCGCGCCGGCCGGATGCACGACGGCCGCGGCTGGCTGATCGGCGGGCTGCCGTTCGACCCCGCCCGGTCCGACGTCACCGTGGGCCTCGGCGACGTCGAGGTGTGGCGGATGGTCGCCGACGTCCACCACCCCGTCCACCTGCACCTGGTCGGCTTCCGGGTGCTCTCGCGCAGCGGCCGGCCGCCGTTGCCCCATGACGCGGGGCTGAAGGACACCGTGTCCCTGCGTCCGGGCGAGTCGGTGGAGATCATCACCCGGTTCGACGGCTACCGCGGCCGCTACCTCTTCCACTGCCACAACGCCGAGCACGAGGACATGGCCATGATGGCCAACCTCCAGGTCGTCTGACACCCCCGCGCCGGCCTCCAGGTCGTTTGACCCCGCGCGCCACCCCGGTCCCGTTCACAAGGAGCGTCCCCATGCCCGCCGATCCCGGCATCGTCATCATCGGCGCCAGCCTCGCCGGCGCCCAGGCCGCGCGGGCCCTGCGGCTCGACCACGGCTACGACGGGCCGCTCACGCTCGTCGGCGACGAGCACCACCTGCCCTACCAGCGTCCCGCGCTGTCCAAGGGCTACCTGCTGGGCACCACCGAGGCCACCGAGCTCGACGTCCTGGACCCGCGGTTCTACGCCGCCCAGGACGTCGCCCACGCCCTCGGCGCCCCCGCCACCCTGCTCGACCTCGACGGCCGGCGGGTGAAGCTGGGGCGCAACGTGGAGCTGCCGTTCGGCCAGGTGCTGATCGCCACCGGCGCCCGCCCGCGCCGCCTCCGGGTGCCGGGCGCCGACCTCGACGGCGTCCACCACCTGCGCGACCGCGAGGACAGCGAACGCCTCGGCGCGGCCCTGCGCGCGGCCTCCGCCGTCGTCGTGGTCGGGGCCGGCTGGCTCGGCTGCGAGGTCGCCGCCGCCGCCCGCGCGCTCGGCGTGCGCACGACCGTCGTCGACCCGCTGCCCACGCCGCTCTACCACGTGCTGGGCGACCGGATCGGCGGCGCCGTCGCCCGCCGGCACCTCGACCACGGCGTCGAGCTGCTCACCGGCGACGGCGTCGAGGCCGTGCTCGGGACGCGCTCGGTCGAGGCGGTGCGCACGGTCGCCGGGCGGCGCGTCCCGGCCGACCTCGTCGTGGTCGCCGTGGGCGCCGTCCCCCGCACCGAGCTGGCCGAGGCGGCGGGGCTGCGCGTCGACGGCGGCATCGTCACCGACGGCCATCTGCGCACCTCGCACCCGGCCGCGCTGGCCGCCGGCGACGTCGCCCGCCACCGGCACCCGCGCTACCTCAAACCGGTCCGGATCGAGCACTGGGACAACGCCGTCGTCCACGGGACCGCCGCGGCGGCGACGCTGGTGGGCGAGCCGGTCACCATCGACCACGTCCCGTACTTCTTCTCCACGCAGTACGGGTCCACCCTCGAATACGTCGGCCTGCCCACCACCTCCGACCGCGTCGTCACCAGGGGCGAGCCGGGGGAGCCCGGGTTCACCGCCTTCTGGCTCGACCGCGGCGTCCCGGTGGCCGCCCTGACCATGGACGGCCAGATGGACGGCCAGGACGCCGCCGGCCACCTCCGGGCCCTGGTCGCCGCCGGGCACACCGCCGATCCGCGCCGGCTGGCCGACCCCGGCGTCCCGATGGCGGAGCTTCTGCCGCACGCCCCCACCGGCGTCTCCTGAACGGCGGCGCCCCGGCTCAGACGCGCAGGACCGCCTGACGGGTGTGCCCGCGGCTGCCGCCGACCTCGACCTTGACCGCCCGCTTGGACCGGCGCACCCCCCGATCGCCCTCCTTGACCGACCGGACCGGCCACGGCAGCTTGATCCGCACCTCGTCGGCGGTCCTGGACGGGTCCGCGACGGCCAGCCGGACCCGGTGACGGTCGTGGCGCAGCAGCACGGCGCACGGCCCGTCGGCGGCCAGCGGCCCGTGCGGGGTCTCGACGGCCCCCGCGCGCCAGAACACGGCGGCGATCAAATCGTCCCGGCTGACGGCCTGCACCGTGCGGGAGTTGGCCAGGATCTCGACCCGCCCGCGGTAGGCCGCGGTCTGCTCGGCGGTGGCGTCGGGCAGCACGGCGTAGGCGTAGCGGGCCCGGCGCGGATCGACGCCGTGGTCCACCAGGATCGTCGTGTAGTGCCTGGTGACGGGGGTCCGGTCGCCGCCGGTGGTGGCGCCGGTGTCGATGTCGCGCCAGCGCCCGGTGCGCCGCTCGCGGATCACCTTGGCCTCGGCGCCGTCGAGCAGCGCGTACCCGGCCACGCCGGACAGGTGGATCCAGCCGTCGCCGCGGGTCAGCGGGGGGTGGGCGCCGTGGGTGTTGCGGTTCTCCACGACGGTCTCGACGCGGCGGCCGTCGGAGGCGGTGATGCCGGCTCCGAGGGCGATCACGCCGTCGTCGAGCAGGAACCACGCCTTCCCGGCCCGCAGCGAGGAGCCGTCGGCGATCAGCCTCATCGCCGCCACGCCGTACTCGCCGTCGAGCGCCGCGCCGCCCGCCCACGGGGTGGGCGGCAGGCGGCGCGCGCCGTGCGGGAGGTCGGCGCGCCCGCGGGTGTCGACCGTGGTGCCCGGCAGCCGGTACGGGTCGATCGTCGGCCACAGGTCGTCGTTCCAGTGGGTCAGGTCGGCGGTGTA
Source organism: Nonomuraea sp. NPDC003560 (assembly GCF_042878785.1). Taxonomy (NCBI): domain Bacteria; kingdom Bacillati; phylum Actinomycetota; class Actinomycetes; order Streptosporangiales; family Streptosporangiaceae; genus Nonomuraea; species Nonomuraea sp. NPDC003560. The sequence continues at coordinate 145,959 of NZ_JBIAOF010000013.1, forward strand.
GAGGTACGTCATGCCGTCGCCGGTGTACCAGCCGTGCAGGTTCTCCTGGTTCATGCCCTCGGCCGCGCCGATGCGCTCCGAGCTCATCGCGATCGCGTACGCCCAGGTGGGACGCCGGTGCACGACCCGGTCCATGTCGGCGAAGACGTACGTGCCGGTCGTGCGGGGGCCGACCGGCACGGACGCGTCCGCCAGCAGCGCCTCCGCCCGCGCGACGCTCGCCAGCGGGGCGACCGCGGCGTACGGGACGGCCTGGTTGCGGGTGAGCCAGCCCTTGACCATCGGCCGCCAGCGCCGGGCGTGGCGCTCGGGCGCCGTCTCCAGCAGCGTCAGGATGGCTTCGACCGCCTTCTGCCCGGAGTGGTGGTCGCGGTGGCCCTGCACCGAGATCTGCCGGCCGCGCACGCAGTCCATCATCAGCCCGTCGAAGATGAACGGCGTGAACGAGCGGTCGACGATGTCGTAGACGTTCCCGACGTCGCGGATCTCCCACGGTGACCTGGCCAGCATGGCGATCAGCTTGGCCACGCTCTCCAGGTAGTCCACGCCGTAGCTGCCGTTGTAGGGGAACACGCCGTGCTGGATGAAGGAGCCGTCGCGGTAGAAGCCGTCGCCCGGCCCGCCGGTGCGGCGCAGCAGGTCGGAGACGGCCTTCCTGGCCCGTTTGAGCAGGCGGGCGTCGTGGGTGAGCAGCCCGCGCATCGCCACCGCCATGGCCTTGCTCGCCCGGTTGGCGCCGGTCTCGACGACGCCGGGGTGGCTGACGCGGCGTTCGGGGTCGGGGCACCAGTGGCGCAGCGGGCGCAGCCAGCGGCGCAGGTCGTCCTTGGGCAGGCCGTCGTAGAGCAGGGCGCAGGTGTCGGTCAGCGCGCGCGGGACGCCGATCTCCCACCAGTACCAGTTGCTGCCGCGGCGGTCGAGGCCCTCGCGGTAGGCGTGCTCGTACAGGAAGTCCAGGGCTCTGGCCGCGGTCTCGGCGACCCGCTGGTCCCGGTGCATGTCGGTGCCCGGCGTGGCCCAGCCGAGCGCCAGCGTGCGCATGCGGTTGTAGGCGCGGTTGAAGTTGCCCGTACGGGGGTCGTCGAGCGGCAGGTCGGGCCACAGGCTCGGCCGGCCGGGAGCGGGGTCCATCTTGCGCAGCACCGCGTTGGCCGAACCCTCGACGGCCTGCGTCTTGTCCAGGTACGCCGGGTCGTACGTGGCGCCGGCCAGCAGGCTCACCCATCGCTCCCGGGCCGCGTCGAACGCGGCGGCGCCGGTCGCCTCGGCCGGCTTCTCCCACAGGGCGATTCCGGCCACGGCCGCGGCCCCCAGCAGGGCGGACCGGCGGCTGAGGGGGCGGGTCATGGAAGCCTTTCGACAATCGGCCATCTACCAGATGAAAAGATCCTATGTCGGTGACAGGGGCGATCATTTCGCCTTCGCGACGGGTACCCGGCATCAGGTGCATTGAACTGTGATGAACCGTATTGAACTGTTCGCTCCGGCGATCGATCATCAGGGGCAGTAGCGCTTCCTCGCGTCAGAGAGGATCTCCATGATTCGTCGCGCATCGCTCGCCGTCCTGCTCGCCCTCGGCACGCTCACCGTCGTCGGCGCGCCCGCCCAGGCCCGCGCCTGCCAGATCGACTACCACTGCGAGACGTACTACTACAGCGACTCCACCCGGACCACGGTGGTCGGCGTCAAGTACGAGAACTGCGTGGGCGACGTGACGTGGGTGGGCACCCGCGGCTCGTACCCGGAGTTCCACGAGACCCCCTGCTAAGGGGGGCCGGCTCGGCGAGGTGTTCCGCGGGCACGCCTCGCCCGCCGCGTCCGGCCGGCGCCCGGGGCCGACCGGCTCACACGGCGATCACGACCTTGCCGAACGGCCCGCCCGACGTGTAGTGGCGGTAGGCGTCGGGCGCCTGGTCGAAGGGGAAGACGCGGTCGATGACCGGGCGCAGCCGGTGGGCCTCGATGAGCCGGTTCATGGCCAGGAACTGCGCGCGGCTGCCGACGGCGATGCCGCGCAGCGTGGCTCCCGCGCTGAAGACCGCCCGCGCGTCGAGGGGCGGCGGGTCGCCGAGGACGAACCCGACACTGGCCACCTGGCCCCCGATCGCGGTGGCCGCCAGCGACCGCCCGAGGTCGCCGGCGACGTCGATGACGTGTTCCGCGCCCTCGCCGTCGGTCAGCTCGCGCACCCGGGCCGGCCAGTCGGGGGTGGCCCGGTAGTCGACGACCTCGTCGGCGCCGAGCGCGTACAGGCGTTCGGCCTTGGCCGGGCTGCTGGTCGTGGCGATCACCCGGGCGCCCAGCGCCTTGGCGAACTGCAGCGCGAACAGCGACACCCCGCCGGTGCCCTGGGTGACGACGGTCCGGCCGGGCAGCGGGCCGGTGCCGTCGCCGGTCAGGGCGTTCCAGGCGGTGACCGCGGCGCAGGGGAGCGTCGCGGCCTCCTCGTAGGACAGGTGGGCCGGGATCGGCACGAGCGCGTGCTCGTCGAGCAGCGCGTACTCGGTGAGCATGCCGTCCAGCGAGCCGCCGAGCTGCGGCAGGTGCCGCAGCGCGAACGGGCCGTCCTGCCAGCTCGGGAACAGGGTGGCGGTGACCCGGTCGCCGACGCCGACCGACTCGACGCCGGGGCCGGTCGCGACGACCTCGCCGGCGCCGTCGGAGACCGGCACCACGTCCGGCTTGACCGGGAGCACGTAGTCGCCGCGCAGGATCATCAACTCGCGGAAGCTGAGGGAGGTGGCCCGTACCGCGACCACCACCTGCCCCGGGCCGGGAGCAGGGACGGGGTGTTCCTTGATCGACAGGCCCTCGATGCCGGCTCCGCTGTCGACGTGGTAGCTGCGCATGACGTTCATCAGGCGGTCGCCAGGGGAACTTCGCCGGCGGTCTTGCTGAAGCCGAGCGCCTCGACGATCCGCCCGTCGCGGACGCGCATGAGGTTGACGCCGCTGACCCAGTCGGACGGGCCGGTGCCGTAGCGGTAGTGCCAGTGGATGGTGGCGCGGTCACCCGCGACGATGACCTCCTGCGGCTCGAACGCGCTGGTCAGGTCGTCCACGAGCGCGCCCCACCAGTCCAGGCACGCCTGGCGGCCGGTGACGCGCTCGCCGGTGGGGGCCGGCTGCACGGACTCCATCACGCAGTCCTCGGCGACCAGGTCGTCGAGCAGGTGGCGGTCACGCTCGACGAAGGCCCGGTTGAAGCGCTCCATGACGTCGGCGGTGGTTCGGAAGGACACGGTTCCTCCAGAGGAAGCGGGTAGATCGATCGGTCTATCTATGTATATCGACCGGTTGATCTACTCGTCAACCCGTGGCAACCTGAATCCATGACTGTTCGTACGGGTCCGGGCCCCCGGGAGCGCCTGCTGACCGCCGCTGACCAGCTGATCTACAGCCAGGGCGTCAATGTCGGCGTCGACGCGCTGCTCAAGGCGGCCAACGTGGCCCGGCGCTCGTTGTACGAGCACTTCGGCGGCAAGGACGGCCTGATCGTCGAGGTGCTCAGGTCGGCCGCCGACTCCGACGCCGCCGACTACCACCGCACCATGGACGCCGCCGGCCAGGACCCGCGCGAGCGCCTGCTGGCCGTCTTCGACCGCATCGGCGAGATCGTCGCCATGCCCGGCTTCCACGGCTGCCGCTACCTGGCCGCCGACCTCGGCCTGACCGACCCCGCCCATCCCGCGCACGAGATCACCCGCGACTACCGCCGGCAGGTGCACGCGCTGCTGGCGCGCGAGCTGACCGCGCTCGGCCACCCGCACCCCGACCACGCCGCCGACCAGCTCCTCATCCTCATCGACGGCACCCTCGCCGTCGGCGCGACCCGCCCCGGCACGAACCCGGCCGCCGCCGCCCGCGAACTCGCCGAACACGTCATCACCCCCTGACGGGCCCGCGCGGGCCGACGCCCGGGGGATCGGGGGCAGCGCCTATCGGGCTGTCGCGGTCAGGGTGGTGTGCGGGCCGGTCGTCGCGCCTTCGGGGCCGGTCAGGTCGAGCGCGAAGCCGTCCGCCGTCCTGCGGCCGAGCAGCCGGGCCCGCTGTCCGCAGAACAGCGGCCGGTTGTTGCGATGCGCGATGCGCGTCACCCGCTCGGGACGCCCCTCCAGCCGCAGCGTCTCGGCCAGGGCGAGGGTCATCAGCGGCCCGTGCACCACCAGGCCGGGATAGCCCTCCACGCGGGTGGCGTACGGCCAGACCAGCCGTCCCGACCGCCCGGACTTCTCGGTGACCGACTCGACCGTGCTCTGCCTGCGTACGGTCTCGCCGACCCGCAGCGGCCCGTGGAACACGACCTCACCCCCGGCGAACATCCGTCGCGGCAGGCCGACGGGCGGCAGGAACGAGCCGCGTACGGGATGCCCGTCGCCCCCCAGCACGGACGAGACGGGCCAGCGCGCCAGCGCCGCCCAATGCCACAGCGGCGGCAGCTCCGAGCCCGGCCCCGGCGCCGGCACACCGTCGTCGAACAGGGCCGCGAGCGCGGCGACCGGCGTCGGGTCGACCAGTTCGTCACTGACGACAGTGGACGGCTCCCACCCCTGCACGTTGCTCCCGCCCTCCGCCGTGACCGCCGCGAACCACGGTACGCCCCGGCCGGGCCCGCAAGGCAGTGCGCGGTCGCCCCGGGGGGAGGGCGGGCGTCAGCGGGCGGAGATGATGCCGCCGGGCAGCAGGGCGCCGAGGGTGGACGTGTCGTTGACCATGTTGAACACGTCCAGCACCGGCTGGAGCAGCGCGCCGACGGGCCCGCCGGCGGCCAGCGAGTCGGCCGCTGCCGGAGTGGTGAGCGCGACGGTCAGCAGCGCGCCACCGGCCACGGCGCAGGTGATACGGCCCATGAGCTTCATGGACACCTCCATGGGAGTTACCGAGAGTGATCGTCCAGCACTCTACGTGACAGGAGGGTGTCCGGCCGGTAAGGCGCACGGTCAGGGCTGGACGGGGAGCATGACCTCCACCGTGGTGCCCGTCCCCGGCGCGCCGCTGACCAGGCAGATGCCACCCAGTTCGGCCGTGCGCTCGCGCATCGAGGTCAGGCCGACGCCGGAACGGTGCTCGGGCGGCAGGCCGCGGCCGTCGTCGGCGACCAGCAGGCGCAGCGCGCCGGGCTCGCGGCGCAGCTCGACCCGGACGCGGGTGGCCCGCGCGTGCCGCCGCACGTTCGTCAGCGCCTCCTGTGCGATCCGGTAGACGGCCACCTCGACGGCGGCGGGCAGGCCGGTCAGGTCACCCTCGGCGATCACCTCCGCGGCGGGACCGTCCGGCGCGGCCAGCGCCCGCACGGCGGCGGCCAGGCCCAGGTCGTCCAGGGCGGGCGGGCGCAGGCCGTAGACGAGCTGCCGCAGGTCGCCGGTGACGGCGTCCATGCCGGTACGCAGCTCGCGCAGCAGCCCGTCGGCCGCCTCCGGCGAGCTCTTGAGGCTGAGACGGGCCATGTTGACGGTCATCGCCAGCCCGCTGAGCGTCTGGCCGAGGCCGTCGTGCAGGTCCCGGCGCAGCCGGCGGCGCTCCTCCTCGCGGGCGGCCAGCATGCGTTCGCGAGAACGTTGCAGGTCGGCGGCCAGGCGGACCGCGTGGGCCACGTCGGCCGCGTACGGGACCAGCGTGTCCAGCACCCGCTCGTCGTGCGCGGCGGGGAAGCGGCGCGCGGCGGGCGGGCCGACCAGCAGCCGGCCCACCCATTCGCCGTGCCAGATCAGGGGCACCTCGCGCGGGGAGTCGCCGACCTGCCCGCAGTCCGTGCTTGCCACGCTGACCGGATGGCCCGGCTCGCCGCTGGTCACCTCCACGGCGACGCCGCGTACCGCCAGGCCCTCGCGCAGCACGCCGATCACCGCCGCCAGCGCCTGCGCCGGATCGCCCCGGCGCACCTCCTGCGCCAGCCGCTCGGCCAGGACGCGCGGATCGCCCACCGGTCCGTAGAGCAGGCGGTCGACCGCGCGTTGCAGCGCCCGCCGCAACGGCTGGAAGAACGCGCCCGTGAGCAGCGCGGAGGCGAGCCCGGCGACCTGGTGGTACCCCGACACCAGCAGGCTCGACAGCGTGGCCACCCCGAAGTAGACCCCGCCGACCACGGCCAGCAGCCCGGCGGCGACGAACGTCCGGCTGACGACGGTGTCGATGCCGTAGAGCCGGTAGCGGGTCACCGAGATCACCATCGACACGGGGATGACCGCCGCCCACCCGATCGACAACCAGTACAGCTCCGGCACGACGACGCCGGCGAGCATGAAGACGATGTACCCGCCGAAGGAGAACAGCGGCCAGCCGATCTGCCGCCGCACGACCGGGTCGGCCCGGCGGAAGCGCAGCACCATCGACCACGCCGCCAGCGGCAGCGTCGAGAGGATCCCGGTCCAGGCCACCACCGTGACCACCGGCCAGATCGGCGCCAGCTCCGGGACCTGTAACGGGTTGGGGATGACCGCGGGCAGCGGATAGCCCTCGGCCGGCGGGTCGGGACGCAGGAACATGTGGGCCAGCTCCACCGCGGTCGACACCGCGCCGAGCAGCACCACCGGACGCCAGCGCCGCGACGGCAGCCTGCCGTCGGGGGAGTACAGCGGCAGCAACATCTCCAGCAGCAGCCCGGACACCGCCCAGCCGACCTGCGCGGGGAACCTCAGCAATCCCGCCAGCGGGAGATCCCCGCCCGCCGCGGCGGCCAGCATCGCCGACTGGCAGAACGTGTTGACCGCGCCGCCGAGACCGCCCGCGCACATCAGCCACGCCAGCCTGAGCCGCGGCCGGTGCACGATGAGGAACGCGCTGAAGGCCGGAAACGTGACCCCGGCCGCGGCCAGCGGGCTGAAGATCTCCGGCAGCCGCCACTCCGGCGGCAGCGCCGCGTACATCAGGACCGCCGCGAGCACCAGCACCGGCGAGACCACGGCCAGGACGACGGCGACCACCCGGGCTGCCCACGCCATCCGTCCCCGCCTTCCGGCTGCCGTTCCCGCCCGACCCTAGCGTGCCCGCGGAACGGTCCGCCATGAGCGGGCCGGCCGGCCGGATCGACCGGCGGGTCAGCGCAGCGACCGCAGCAGGGCTTCGCGGTCGAGGGCGTCCACGGGCCACGTGCGGGAGCGCAGGGTGCCCCGGTCGCGGTAGGCGCGCATGATGGCGACGTGTTCGGGCAACCGGACGAACCCCCGCAGGTCCTCCTCGCTCCGCCACACCGACAGCGAGCCGACCCGGCGGCCGGCGAGGTCCGCCCAGAGCCACATGCCCACCGCGCCCGGCAGGCCGGGCCAGTGGCGGCTCAGGGACCGGCCGTGCCGGGCGATGCCGGGCAGGTCGAGCAGCCGCCGCGGGCGGAAGTCCGTCAGGGCGGCGACCAGCGGCCCCGGCCGGTCGCCCTCGGGGCCGGGGATCCAGCGTGAGGTCAGCATGCGGCGCACCGGCCGGACTCGGAGGTCATGCCGTCAAACTATATTAACGACCGATCGTTTGCATATCTGGGGGCGGTCAATCGCGACCGGGGGAGAGGGCGGCGGCCAGCTCGCGCCAGTGGGGCATCGCCGTCCGGCCCGGCTCGATCCCGATCACCTGCACGGCGACGTGGTCGGCGCCGGCGTCCACGTGGGCGCGCAGCTTGCCGACGACGGTGTCCAGATCGCCCCAGAAGACGAAGTCGTCCACCAGGCGGTCGCTGCCGCCGCCGGTGATCTCGTCCTCCGCGTACCCGAGCCGCCGGAACTTCGCCACGTTGTACGGCGTGCTCAGGTAGGGGCGCAGGTGCTCGCGGGCGGCGGCGCGGGCCGTGGCGGGGTCGGTCTCGAACAGCACCGGATGCTCGACGGCCAGGAACGCGTCCGGGCCGAGGAGCTGCCGTGACTCGGCGGTGTGCGCGACGTTGACGTGGTAGGTCTGGGCGCCCGCCGCGCGGTCGCGGGCCAGTTCGAGCATCTTGGGCCCGTACGCGGCCAGCAGGCGGCGCACGCCTGACTTCGGAGCCGGGTTGACGGTCTCCAGCTCGTCCAGCTCGTCAAGGTAGGTCCGCATGGCGGTCAGCGGGGTCGTGCCGGGGCGGGGGGCGCCGCCGAAACCCAGGCCGAGGACGTGCCGGTCGGGGTAGGCGTCGGCCAGCAGCAGGGCGGCGCCGTACGTCCACCTGGCCTCGCGGGCCCAGATCTGGGCGATGCCGTTCACGATGTGCATCCGCCGCGTGCACGACAGCAGGAAGCCGGCGTGCGTGAGCGCTTCGCGCCCGAGCAGCTCGGGCATCCAGAACGCCCGCCACCCCTGCTCCTCCAGCTCCTGGATCGACTCGCGCATCCGCGCGGCCGGCACGTGCTCGAAGTCGAACGTGTAGATCCCGAACGTGCCGAGATCCAGGCCGTCGATGCTGCCCATGGGACGTCCCCTCATCGTGTGTCGATCCTCAGGAACATAGACATATCGCAAAATGTCGATATATGGAAACCGGCCGGCCTCTCTCGCGGGAGGGTGCCGCCTCTACGGCGTGCTGTCTCTGCGGCGTGCTGTCTCTACAGCGTGCGGCCGAGGGTGGCGACGAGCTGGGCGATGCGCCGCTCGTCGCGCTTGTAGTGCGTCCACTTGCCCACGCGCGTGGCGCGTACCAGCCCCGCGCGCTGCAGCTCGCTCAGGTACGCCGACACCGTGGACTGCGCCAGCCCCACCCTGGCCTGGATGTGCGTCACGCACACCCCGACCTCCGCCGGGTCGGCGATCGCCCCCTCCAGCGAGAAGTGGCGCTCCGGCTCCCGCAACCAGGCCAGCAGTTGCAGCCGGGTCGGGTTCGCCAGCGCCCGCAACGCGTCGGACAGCTCGGAATCGGTCATCAGTGGAGCTTCCGCCATGGATGCCAGCATAGTGAGCCATCGTCGTATCCGGGTATTTCGATGCGTGCCAGCTCGGCGCCCGCGCGGGTCCCCAAGGGGAGGCAACGCCTCGGTAGATTTCCCGCACTCCGAAGTAATCCATCCAGTCAAGACGATTGCCTCAAATAAGTCGATCGCCTTATATTCCAAAGTGTCGGGCTTTCAAGCTGGAGGACGCATGACCGCTGACGCGATCCCCGATTTCCCCTTCGACCGCCCCACGGCGCTGGAACCGCCGCCACAACTCGCCGACCTGCGCGAGAAATGCCCTGTGGCCCACGTACGCCTGCCCAGCGGCGACGTGGCGGCCCTGGTGACCAGGTACGACGACGCCCGTTCCGTCATGGCCGACCCCCGCTTCAGCCGCAACCTCGCCCGCGAGGGCGCCGCCCGGCTGTCCACCACCGAGGACGGCGGCCTGTTCAACCGCCGCAAGGACGGCGCCGGCGACATCGGCGAGGGCGAGGGCCACATGCGGTGGCGACGCCTGCTGAGCCGCTGGTTCACGGCCCGCAAGATGGAGGTCTGGCGCCCCCGGGTCCAGGCCATGGCCGAGGAACTCCTCGACTCCATGCTGGCCAAGGGCTCCCCGGGCAACCTGTCGTCCGGCCTGGCCCTGCCCCTGCCGGTACGGGTCATCTGCGCGCTGGTCGGCGCGCCGAGCTCGGACCAGGACAAGTTCGCGCACTGGTCGCGCACGATGCTCACCCTGACGCGCAACACGCAGGAGGAGGTGGACACGGCCTACCGGGAGTTCAACGCGTACGTGTCGGACCTGATCGACCGCAACCGCGCCGACCCCGGCGACGACCTGCTCAGCGAGCTGACCCAGATCACCGACGCCGAGGACGGCAGGCTCAGCCAGGACGAGCTCATCGCCACCGTGCGCGGGCTGCTGCTGGCCGGTCACGAGACCACGTCCAACATGATCGCCATCATGACGGCGATGCTGCTGTCCGACCGGCAGCGCTACGAGGCCGTGATCGACGACCCCGACCTGATCCCGGGCACCGTGGAGGAGGTCCTGCGGCTGGACAGCACGTTGTCGGCCATCGGCGGCGTGCCCCGGTTCATCACCGAGGACGTCGAGCTGAGCGAGATCACCGTGCCCGCCGGCAGCACGCTGATCCCCAACATCCCGGCGGCCAACCGCGACCCGGCCAAGTTCGCCGACCCCGACCGGTTCGACCCGCGCCGGGAGAACAGCAGCCAGCACCTCACCTTCGGCGCCGGCCGCCACTACTGCCTCGGCCAGCCGCTGGCCAGGGTGGAGCTGCAGGTCGTCCTGGGCCTGCTGGCGCGGCGGCTGCCCGGCCTGCGGCTCCGCGACGACCCCCGCGAGCTGCGGCTGCGCACGGGCGGCCTGTCCGGCGGCCTCCAGGACGTGTGGGTCACCTGGTGACCCGCTGACCTCAGCCGGCGGCATGGGATAGCGTTCGGGGACGGTGGTGGAAACGAGATCGAGGACCGGTCATGGACGTCAGTACGGCGGTCGCCGCGCCGTCTCCCCGCTCGATCCGGGCCAAGGACAGGATCATGCAGACCGCGGAGCGGCTCTACGCCGAGCACGGCTTCGCGCACGTGTCGATCAGGATGATCCGCGAGGCCGCGGGCCAGCGGAACAAGTCCGCCGTCCAATACCACTTCAGCACCCGTGACGAGCTGATCCACGCGATCCTGTCCCGTCACGCGGCCGCCGTCGACCGGCACCGCCTGCCGATGGTGGCCGCGCTGGAGACCTCGGGCGAGGTGTCGCTGCGCGACTGGATCACGTGCGCGATCGCGCCGAGCATCGAGCACCACATCGAGCTGGGCACCCCGTCCTGGTACGGGCGGTTCCTGGCCCAGGCCGTCGTGGAGCCGTCCCTGCGCGAGTACGCGGCGCGGGCCACGTTGAGCACGCCCTCGTTCCGCCGGCTGGAGCTGCTGCGCCCGCCGTCGATGCGCGACCGGGAGCACGAGCTGTCCGAGCGGCAGGCGGCGATGGTCCGGCTGCTCGTCGTGCACATGAGCGCCGAGCTGGAGGCCGACCTGGCGGCCGGCCACGCCGCCGCCGGTTCAGTCGAAGAATCCTGGCGGGCTCTGGGCGAACATCTTGTCACCGCCGTCTGCGGACTCAGCGGCGCCCTGCTGCCTTAGAGCGTCCCTGTCCGGTACGCGCACGATCTCCCCGCCGCTGCCGCGAGGGGCGCCGTAGTGGCGGACCGCCTGGTAGTACAGCTTGGCCAGCGCGTTGCAGCTCGGCTGACGGAAGATCGAGTACTGGGTGCACACCTGCTTGAGGTCGAAGAAGAACGCCTTGTCGATGCGCTCCTTGTTCGCCGGGAAGTCGCCGACGGCCTGGTAGTTCCGGTAGCCGAAGTCGTGCCGCCGGCACGGGATCGAGAAGTCGAAGCCGAGCGGCTGGTCGGGGCTGCTCGTACAGCCGTCGCTCGACCAGTCGAAGTCGAAGTCGGACCACGACCCCCGGTCGGCCCAGGCGTCCCGCCAGGCCGCGGCGCTGGACGCGGTGGGTTGCGTGAACCCCGAGAGCGCGGCGAGCTTCTCCTCCAGCGTCACCGCCTGGGCCGGCGGCGCGACCGCGAGAACGGCGACCAGCGAGAGAGCGAGCGGGACCGGCGCCCCGAGAGCCCGTCTGACCATGGGAACCTGCCTGTTTCGACCGGGACGGGAACATGTCATGGCCAGGTTCGCCCGCCGGCCCGCCGCGACCTGGGAGTTCCGGGAAAACCCGTGGCAAAGGTCGTGTCCGGTTTCCGACGAGGGACGCCGCCGGCGGCCCGTCCGGCGTTCAGGCGCGGGCGTCAGCCCAGACCGTCGGCGTGGTTCATCTCCTCGGCCTGGGCCAGCGCCTCGGCCAGGGGCGGGACGTCCCAGACCGTGCGTTCGGCGTCCGTGGTGACGGGGTCGACGCGGTAGAGGGACCAGCGGCCGCCGATGTCGACGTACTGGGTGCCGTACCGCTGGGGCAGGCCCATCTGCATCAGCCACCGGTCGAGGGCCGAGGCCGCCAGCCTGCGGGCGGGCCGGCAACCGGCGTCGGCCGCCCGCCGCGCCAGCTCGAAGGCCAGGTGGTAGTGCTCGGCCAGCCCGCCGTGCTGCATCACCGCGGCCAGGTGGTAGTAGTCGCCCGGCGAGCGCACCTCTCCGGCCGCGAACTTCTCCATGCAGCGCGCCCGCCGGGCCAGGCCGCGCTCGCCGCCGTCGCCGGGCACGCCGTCGCGCCGGTCGTCCTGGTCGCGGTCGAACAAGTCACGCAGCTCCGGATCGCCGGGCGCCTCGCGGTCGGGGTCGGGGTCGGCGAGCTTGGCGAGGATTTCCGGAAGGCTGAACATTTGGCTGCGCGGCGCGGCCGACCATCTGCGCGCCGCTCGCGCGCGGCCCTTTCCAGTACGGTTATCCGCCACGTCTGCCAGCGTGCCGGGACAACCCGGGGCGCGCAAGACGGCGCCACGCCGCAATATAGGGAAAATGTAGGGCCGCCGCCCGTTGACGCTTTATTGGGCCGGGGCGATGATGGCCGCGAAAGGGGCGCCCGCGCCTCCGCCGGAAATGAGGGAATGCGTGACCCTGCTTAAGGATGCGAATACTCGACACCCCGGGACGCCTGCCGGCGTGCCCGCGGAGCGCCGGAACGCGGCTGTGAGCTGCGGGTTCTTGGCGGGTGGTGGCAGGGGCTGAGCAGATGAAGCCCACACCCGGCGCCACGGCGCTGCTGCGCGCCGGCCGGCCTGAGTTCGCCGTCGATTTCCGGGCGCATGAATTCATGCCCTTCGGCCCGGAGGCCCGGTCCATTGACTCGGGGTGGTGCAGAATTCTAGAACGGTCATCGCCGGGAAGCGTTTCCGACGCGGCCGGTGATAACGCGCGGCGGATGCGGATCGCGATATTACGCACAAGCCCCGAGTGCAAATGGCCCGGCCGCGCCGAGTGGGGGTACGAGGAAGCGCGTGGCATTCCGGGCCCGCCGCTCATCGGCGGCGCGGCATGAGCGATCTCGTCGCCTCCGCCGCCGACGCCCTGCGCGCGCTCGACGAGGCGCTGCTCGGCCTGCTGAAGGCGCTCCCGCCCGAGGACCCCGGCGCGCGGGCGGAGCTCCGGGCCGAACTCGAAGGGGCGGGCGTCACGGACGAGGTCGCCGGCCGCTGCCTGCGCGTCCTGCGGATGGTGTTGTCCGGCGAGCACGCGCGCCCGAGCGACTGGATCGGGGTGACGGCGGTGTTCCAGTGCGGTTTCTGCGGCTCGGCGCCCGACCCCGCCGATCTCGTCGTCGGCAAGTCGGTCTCGATCTGCCTGGGATGCGCGCTGCTGGCGACGGCCGGGGCGGTGCGGGGCGAGCGGGAGCCGGTGGAGCGGCCGTGCGCGTTCTGCGGCGCGCGGGCCGTGCCCGCCCACCTGGGCGCCGACGGCGACAGGACGGTCTGCCGCGCCTGCGGCGAGCTGGTGCTCTACATCATCGCCAGCAAGAAGCGCGCCGATTGACGCCCGGGGACGGCGGGACGGGCGTCAGCCGCCCTGGGTGTAGATCGTCCGCCACCGCGAGCACCGGCCGACGGGCCGCGCGCCGTTGCCGCGGCACACCTGCGCCCGGATCTGCAGCGCGCCGCCGACGTTCTTGCGGAAGGAGCCGGTGCCCGGCAGGCAGTTGTAGACGCCGTGCGTGCGCCAGCGGCCGTTGCTCGCGCTCTGGTACCTGATCAGGACCCACGAGCAGCCCTTGCCTCGGTCGTCGTCGAGGGTGCCGGTCACGGCCAGCCCCGACTGGCCGACCACGACCCTGCCCCGGGCGGTCGCCAGGCCGTCGGTCGAGTGCAGGGCGCCCCACCTCCAGCTCGCGGGGTCGGCGGCGGTGTCGGCGGCGGCCGCCGTGCTCAGCGCGGTCAGCGTGAGGACGGCGGCGCCCAGGGCGGTCAGGACGCGGGTCGGAAAATGGTTCGTCACCGGTCCAGGACTACCGGCCGGTACTTGTGGCCGACTTGGAAGCGGGCTGCGGCGTCAGAGTGCGGGGCAGCGGGCGGGGGCGGTGCCGTAGGCGTACCGGAGGAAGTCGACCAGGTAGGCCGACCAGGCGTTCCAGTCGTGGCCGCCCCTGCTGTAGCAGTAGCGGTGGCCGACGCCGAGGCCGGTCAGCGTGGCGTCGAACTCGCTCGCGTACGCGCCGAGGATGGGCTCGCTGACGCTCGCGGCGTCGTCGCTCGCCCTGGTGTCGTAGCCGCACGCGGCGGGGGCGGGCTCGGCGCCGTCCGGGACGCTCGGGAGGCTCGCGCAGCCGCCGGCGTACAGGGCCAGCCGTCCGTCATAGGGGGCGTACCTGCCCTGGGTGACCAGGTCGGCGGGGTTGGCGGCGGGCCAGTCGTCGACCGTGCGGCCGTGGAAGACCGTGGTGGTGTGCGGGCCGAACAGGGTGTCCAGGCGGTAGCGGCGCTGCACCTCCTGGTCGAGGACGGGCAGCGGGCTGCCGCTGTCGTACTTGTTGACGCGGAACTCGCCCAGGTCGGTCAGCTCGATCGCCGCGCCCGACTGCCACATGGAGTCGGAGATCGTGCGCTGGGCGGGCCTGGCGCGCAGGTCGATGCCGGGCGAGAAGGCGCCGATCACCGAGAAGACGCCGGGGTGCGCGGCCGCGTACCGCAGGGTGCCGTAGCCGCCCATGGACAGGCCCGCCAGACCGCGTCCCGACCGGTCGGCGACGGTGTTGAAGTTGCTGTCGATCCATGGGATGAGCTGGTCGATGTGGTACGTCTCCCACTTCGGTGCGAAATATCCGTCCGTACGGCCGGCCCAGTCGGCGTACCAGCCGGTCATCCCGCCGGTCGGCATCACCACGATGCCGTCGAAGGAGCCCGCGTCACGGACGAGGGAGACGAGGTCGGCCTTGACGGTCCACGAGTCGTAGTTGTCGCCGCCGCCGTTGAGCAGGTAGAGCGCCGGGTAGGGGGTGGCGCGCGAGGGGTCGTAGTCCTTCGGCAGGTAGACGCGGACGGTGATCGGGCGCGTCAGCGGGTCGATGACCGGGGTGCCGCCGGACGCCTGGAAGATCGCCGTCGAGGTCATCGTGACGTCCCGCAGCTCCGAGCCGTCGCTCTGCGGGCGACGTCGTACGTCGACGCAGGTGATGCCATGGCCGTCGGGCCGGGGCAGCACGGCCGCGCACCCGGCCGCCTGTGTGGGCGCCGCCTGCGCCACCCCCGGGCCTGCGAACGTGCCTGCGACCACCAGTAATCCGGCAAGGGCTGAGGTGAACCGCATCGCTCTCCTTCGGTTCGGGCTCCCGACCGCCCCAACTTACGGGGGGACCGGCGGCCGGCGCGTCAACCGCCGGACCGAAAGAGGTCAACTTCTGCCGTACGACCCGGCTTCTGCCGTACGACTCAGTGCAGGTGCGCGGCCGTCCAGCAGTCGGGCGCGCCGGGTTTTCCGCACGTCGTCAGCCCGCGCAGCACCCCGGCCAGGGACGCCGTCCGGGCGTTGCCGGGGTCGTTGGACTCCTGGCGGGGGTCGGTGACGGTGTTGTAGTACTCGGGCTTCGGGTCGTTCTCGTACTCGACGTACAGCTCTCCCGCGGTCCGCACGGCGTTGTAGGTGGGCGGCTGCGCGTTGCCCTGCCTCAGCCGGTCGGCGTCGGGGTCGGGCCTGCCGGGCGTCCGCGGGTCGGGCTTGACGTGCTCGACCAGCGCCGCCTGCCGCCAGTCCGCGACCTGCCGGCCCTGGACGAGGGGGAGCAGGCTGCGGCCGTCCCGGCTGTCGCGGATCGCCGGGGCGACGCCGGCCATGTCGAGGAAGGTCGCGAACAGGTCCACGTTCTGGGCGATGGCGCCGGTCACCAGCCGCTCGCGCTCGCCGGTGACCGGCCGCCTGACCAGCAGCGGAACCCGGACGTCGTGGTCGTAGGCGGTGGACTTGCCGCGGACCAGGCGGTGCTGGCCGAGGTGGAAGCCGTTGTCGCTGGCGAACACGACGTAGGTGTTGCGGCGCTCCGGCTCGGTGAGCGTGGACAGCACCCGTCCCACCATGTCGTCGACCGACTGGACCATGCGGATCCGGTCACGGAAGTCCTCGCGCAGCTCCTCGGCGCGCTTCGCCTCGATCGGGGCCCGGCGCACCCAGGACGGCTTGTCGGCGGTGTCCTCGTCGTAGGAGGGCAGGGTGGTCACGTCGATGCCGGCGCAGTCGGGGCCGCCGCAGTCGCCGTGCGGGAACTCGCCGTCCGGGAAGCGGTCCTTCGGACGGTCGCGCGGCGCGGGCGGGAAACGCGGCTCGGTGTCGCCGGGCCGGACGTCCACCCGGTTGTGCGGGGAGAAGGGCGAGACCTGGAGGAAGAACGGCCGGCCGGGGGCGTGCTCGCGGGAGCGCTCGATGAAGCCGGTCGCCCGCTGGGCCAGCTCGTCGACCAGGTAGTCGCCCTTGGAGGGGGCGATCGGGCGCCGGTCGCCCGACTCCTCCGTGACGTAGCGGGTGAGCTGGTACCTGAACTCGTTGTAGCCGCCGCCCGCGGAGACGTGCCACTCGTCCCAGCCGTCCGGCACCTGGTAGCCGGGGCGGGCGGGGTACTCGTTGATGTATTTGCCCAGGTAGCCCGTGCGGTAGCCGGCCTGGTGGAGCGGGACGGCGTAGGTGCGGCCCTCGTGCCGGGCGAACGCCTCGTAGCCGCCGCGGTCGTAGCCCTGGTTGGTCCGTACGCCGGTGTTGTGGGGGAATTGGCCGGTGAACATCGAGGCGCGGGAGGGGCAGCAGAGCGAGTCGGACACGTAGTAGTCGGTGAACGTGGTGCCGCCCTCGGCGAGCCCGCGGACCGTGTCCATGTAGGGCAGCAGGTCGGCGGACAGGTCGTCCACCAGGAAGAAGATGATGTTCGGCCGGGTGGGGGTGGCGGCGGACGCCGGGGGCGCGGGGGAGGCGATGAGCAGAGCGAGGATCGCGGCCACCGCCGCAGCCAAGCTTCTCCTGATATTTCGGGACAACGACATGACTGCCTCGTAAGCGGTGGTAGGGGAGCAACGGCGCTGCCCACTAATACCAGACAAACTACCCACAAAGCACAAAACCTCCCACACCCACCCCACCCATCACCGCAGCTCAGCAGCCTCGGGCGCGAAGAGCGAAGGGGGGAGGGGGAAGGCGCTAGGGGCGCTAGGGGCGCTAGGGGCGCTAGGGGCGCTAGGGGCGCGGAGGGTGCGAGGGGTGCGGAGGGCGCAAAGGGGGCGAAGAGGGGAAGGTTCGCAAGGTGCAGAGGGTGCGGAAGCTGCGGGTCGCCGAAGGCGAAGGGGCGGTCTGTGGTCGCCGTTCCGGGGTGGGGCGGGTCAGGGGGTGAGGACGCGGGTCAGGGTTTCCTGGACGGTGGCGCGGACGGTGGCCGGGTCGTCCAGGTCGAAGCCCACCACCAGGCCGTCCCTGACCAGGAGGAGGATGTCGGCGGTGCGTTCGGCGTCGGCGTGGCCGTCGGCGGCCAGCAGGTCGCGGTACAGGTCGCGGTGCCAGCGCCGGTGCTCGGCGATGGCCTGCCGTACGGGATGCGCCGGATCCGGGTACTCGGCCGCCGTGTTGACGAACGGGCAACCGCGGTAACCGGAGCCGGACCCGAACTCGCACATGAACGCGAAGACGGCCGCCAGCGTCTGCCGGGGTGAGTCAGCGCGCAGCGTGTCCACCATGGCCCGCTGCACCGCGCCCTGCTCGGCGATGTACGCCCGGACCAGCTCGTCCTTGCTCGGGAAGTGGTGGTAGAAGGTCGCCTTCGCGACGCCCGCCGCCGCGATGATCCGGTCGATCCCCACCGCGTGCACGCCCTCGGCGTAGAACAGCCGCGCCGCCGTCTCCAGGACCCGGGTGCGGGCCGGGCTCGGGCGGGGCTCCTTCGCCGTCTCTGCGCTCACCCCTTGACGCTACCAGACAGACCTGTCTAGTCTCATGCTCGACAAACCAGACAGACAGGTCTGTCTGGTGAAGCGCAACGAAGGGCAACCGGTCATGAGCATGTACACCGCCATCGCCACCTCGGCGGGCCGCGACGGGCGCGCGGTCTCCTCCGACGGCAGGCTGGACGTCAAGCTGGCCCTGCAGAAGGAGCTGGGCGGCGACGGCGAGGGCACCAACCCCGAGCAGCTCTTCGCCGCCGGCTACGCGGCCTGCTTCGCCTCGGCCATGCGGCTGGTGGCCGGGCAGAAGCGGATCGACGTCTCCGACGCCTCCGTCACGGCGGAGGTCGGCCTGTCGTCCAACGGCGCGGGCGGCTTCCAGCTCGACGCCACGCTCCGCGTCGAGCTGCCCGACGAGATCGCCCCCGAGGTCGCCCGCGAGCTGGTCGAGGCCACCCACCAGGTCTGCCCCTACTCCAACGCCACCCGCGGCAACATCCCGGTCAACCTGATCGTCGAGTGACGGGATCCGCGTCCCGGAAGATCGGCCGGAGGTAGAGACGGGAGACTTGGAGTGTGACATGTTACATGCCATGCGAATCACTCTCTCCGCGGCGGCCGCCCTCCTGGCGATCGCCGCGCTCGGCGTCCCTTCCGTCTCCGCAGCGGCGGCGGAGACCGCGGCGCCGCCCGCGAAGAAGGTGAGCAGGGAGATCTCCCCGCTCAGCCCGCAGCAACGCGAGCAGGCGGCGCTGCGCAGGCAGGCCGTCGAAGGCGTCTTATCCCCGGACGCGACGGCGGCCAAGGCGCGGCCCGGCCGCTCGGCCAAGGTCGGCCACCGCTACGTCGAGCTCGCCCAGGAGCGCAAGGACCAGGTCTTCGTCGTCCTGGCCGAGTTCGGCGACAAGGTGGACAACGAGACGAAGATCGACGGCCAGATCAAGTACGGCGGACAGCCGGGCCCCCGCCACAACGCCATCCCCGACCCGCGCGGCACCGACGACAACCACACCCTCTGGCGCCCGGACTTCGACCGCGCCTCCTACGCGAAGTCCTACTTCGCGACCGGCGGCAACTCCCTGCGCGACTACTACCGCCTCCAGTCCTCCGGCCGCTACGACCTCGACGGCTACGTCAGCGACTGGGTACGCGTGCCGTACAACGAGGCCCGCTACGGCAGCGACCGGTGCGCCCCCGAGGAGGGCGGCATCTGCTGGAACAACTGGGACCTGGTACGCGACTCGGCCAACGCCTGGTACGAGGCCGAGAAGGCCAAGGGCAGGACGGTGGAGCAGATCCGCGCCGAACTGGCCAAGTATGACGTCTGGGACCGCTACGACCACGACAACGACGGCGACTTCGACGAGCCCGACGGCTACCTGGACCACTACCAGGTCGTGCACGCCGGCGTGGACGAGACCTGGGGCGGCGGCGCGCAGGGCGCGGACGCCGTCTGGGCCCACCGCTACTTCGCCTACTGGCCCGAGCGCGGCCAGGCCGGCCCCGAGGGCAACCGCAACGGCGGCACCCAGATCGGCGACACCGGCATCTGGGTCGGCGACTACCTGACGGTCGGCGAGAACAGCGGCGTCGGCCTGACCGCCCACGAGTTCGGCCACGACCTCGGCCTGCCGGACCTGTACGCGGGCGGCGGGGACAACTCGGTCAACTTCTGGTCGCTGATGTCGTCCGGCTCCTACCTGAGCTCGCGGACCGGCCCGCTCGGCGAGTACGCCGGCGACCTGGACGCCTGGAGCAAGCTCCAGCTCGGCTGGCTGGCCTACGACCGGGCGCGCGCGGCCACTCCCTCCACGCACACCCTCGGCGTCGGCTCCTACAACACCCGGGATCCGCAGGCGCTCGTGGTGGACCTGCCGGCGCGCGAGATCAGCACTCCGCTGGGCAGGCCGTACCAGGGGGAGTGGCAGTGGTGGAGCGGCAAGGGCGACAACCTTGAGCAGACGCTCACCCGGCAGATCGACCTCTCCCGGGCCACGGAGCCGACGCTCAAGGCGCACGCGGCCTACGCGATCGAGCAGGGCTACGACTTCCTGTACGCCGAGGTCTCCCGCGACGGCGCGGCCTGGACGCCGGTCGGGCAGCCGCTCACCGGAGGCTCGGACTGGCGGGAGATCGCCTACGACCTGAGCCCGTACGCGGGCGGCAGGATCTGGTTCCGCTTCCGCTACTCGACCGACTCCAACACCTCCGAGTCAGGCTTCCGGCTGGACGACGTCCAGGTGCCCGGGGTGTTCGCCGACGACGTCGAGCAGGGCGAGGGCGAGTGGACGGCGGTGGGCTTCGCCCGCAGCGGCGAGGTGGGCGTGCAGCGCTTCTCCCGGGCCTACCTCGCCGAGAACCGGCGCTACACCGGGTACAACGCCTACCTGCGGACCGGGCCGTACAACTTCGGGTGGACCGGCAGCCAGCGGGTCGAGCACTACCCGTACCAGCAGGGCGTGCTCATCTGGCTCTGGGACGCCTGGTACGGCGACAACACCACCCGCGACCACCCCGGCGAGGGCATGATCCTGCCCGTCGACGCCCGGCCCGAGCCGCTGCGCTGGGCCAGCGGGGCGGCGGCCGGGGCGCGGCTGCAGGTGTTCGACGCGCCGTTCGGCAACGCGCGCACGGACCGGCTGCGGCTGCACTCGGCGGGCGTGCCCGCCGTGTTCCCGGCGCGTCCGGGCGTGCCGGTGTTCGACGACCACCGTGGCGTCTACTGGCACCCCGATCTGCCGCAGCTCGGCGTGAAGGTGCCGGACACCGGCACCCGGATCGCCGTCCTGCGTGACGGGGACCGCGCCCTGGTGCGCGTCTCGGCGTCCTAGCGGCACCTGCGGCCCGCGCGGGGGCGCGGGCCGCAGGTCGATGGGCGTTTACGACCGTTTTAGGTGGTTCTGGGCAGGGTTGTGGTGTTGTCTCCCATGGAGAGGAAAGATCATGACCTCTGGGCCTGACGGATTCGGCAAGGCGGAGACCCTGGAGAACGAACCGCCCAGGCGCCGATTCCCGCGCTCCGTACTGCTCGCCGCGACCACCGCGGTCGTCCTGGCCACCGGCGCCGGCGTGGCCGCCGCCTCGGCGCTCTCGCCAGCGCCGTCGCCCACCGGGACGCCACCGTCCGCCGCGAGCCCGTCGGCCGTCCCGTCGGGCTCACCGTCCGACAAGGGACGCGGCTGGGGGCGCGGGTTCGGCGGCCCGCCCGTCCACGGGGAGTTCGTCGTCCCCGACGGGCAGGGCGCGTACGTGACGGTGGCCACCCAGTACGGCGAGGTCACCGCCGTCGGCCAGGACTCCGTCACGGTCAAGAGCGAGGACGGCTACACCAAGCAGTACGCCGTCAACGCCGACACCCGGGTCAACCGCGACCAGGGCATCGACGCGATCAAGAGCGGCCAGAAGGTCATGGTCGGCGCCAAGGTCACCGGCGGCACGGCCACCGCCGTCACCGTCCACGACGTGACCGCCCGCGACGGCCGCGGCCGGCACCCCCACGGCGACGACCACTGGGGCGACAGGGATGGCGACATGGGCGGCCCCCGGCACGGCGACCACCAGCCGACGCCGTCACCCAGCGCCACCTCCTGAGGGACGCCGGCCCAATTCACGCGGTTATGCCCCCCGTATATACCCTCGGTATATAGTGCGGGGGCATGAGCGTCCCTCTTGCGCTGCTCGGCCTCCTTGAGCGGGAGCCGAGCCACGGCTACGACCTGAAGCGCGACTACGACACCTACTTCGGCCGCGGCAAGTCACTGCCCTTCGGCCAGGTGTACTCCACCCTCGGCCGGCTGGCCAGGGACGGCAAGGTCACCGCCGGGGAGAGCGAGCCCGGCGACGGCCCCGAGCGCAAGCGCTACGCCATCACCCCCATCGGCGCGCGTGAGGTCGAGGCGTGGCTGAGCGAGCCGGTCGCGGCCGAGCCGTACCTGCAGACCGTGCTGTTCACCAAGGTCGTGCTGGCGCTGATGCTGGGCCGCGACGCGGCGGCCTACCTCGACCTCCAGCGCGCCACCCACCTGCGGCGCATGCGCGAGTTCGCGCAGATCAAGCGGGGGGACTCGCTGGCCGACGCGCTGCTGGCCGACCACGGCATGTTCCACCTGGAAGCCGACCTGCGCTGGATCGACGTCACCCAGGCGCGGCTGGACGCGCTGGCCGAGCTGGTGCGGGGGTCGTCGTGATCCTGGAGGCCCGCGGGGTCAGCCGCTCCTTCGGTCGCACCCCGGCGCTGCGGGAGGCGAGCCTGGAGGTGGCGGCGGGGGAGATCGTGGCGGTCATGGGCCCCAGCGGCTCGGGCAAGTCGACGCTGCTGCACTGCCTGGCCGGGATCTTCACCCCCGACAGCGGCGAGGTGTGGTTCGACGGCAGCCGCCTGGACACCATGAGCGACGACCGGCGCACCCGGCTGCGGCGCACCGCGTTCGGCTTCGTGTTCCAGTTCGGGCAGCTCGTGCCGGAGCTCACCGCGGCCGACAACGTCGCCCTGCCGCTGCTGCTCGCGCGTACCGGGCGCAAGGAGGCGTACCGGCGGGCGGCGGGCTGGCTGGAGCGGCTGGAGCTGGCCGAGCTGGGCGGGCGGCGCATCGGCGAGCTGTCCGGCGGGCAGGCGCAGCGGGTGGCGATCGCCAGGGCGCTGGCGACCGGGCCGCGGGTGCTGTTCGCCGACGAGCCGACCGGCTCGCTCGACTCGCTGACCGGCGAGCACGTCATGGAACTGCTGGTCGGCCTGGCGCGCGAGGAGGGCACGACCGTGCTCGTGGTGACCCACGACGCCCGCGTCGCCTCCTGCGCCGACCGGGAGGTCATCGTCCGCGACGGCCGGCTCACCGACCCCTTCGCCGGTCAGGTCGCACGGTGATCGCCCTCGGCCTGCGGCTGTCGCTGGCCGGAGGCAGGGAGGCGGCCGCCCGGCTCGCGCTGATCGTCGCCGGCGTGGCGGTCGGCGTGGCGGTGCTGCTGGCCACGCTCTCCCTGTTCAACGCCTTCCAGACGGCCGGCGAGCGCACCTGCTGGGAGTGCACCCGCGGCACCGCGCCCAGCGGCTGGGCCCTCGACGCCACCGCCACCGGCGCCCTGTGGAACTACCACGAGGACTACTACGCCGGACGCCCGATCAGGCGGCTCGACGCCGCCGCGCTCGGCGGCCGGGCTCCCGTCGTCCCCGGGCTGTCCCGCATGCCCGCGCCCGGCCAGTACTACGTCTCCCCGGCGCTGGCCGAACTGCTGGACTCGGCGCCGCGCGCGCAGCTCGCCGACCGTTTCCCCGGCACGAGGGCCGGGACGATCGGCCGCGCCGCGCTCACCGGCCCCGAGGACCTGACCATCGTGATCGGCCGCACGCCCGAGCAGGTCGCCGCCCTGCTCGGCACCCGGCAGGTCGACACGACGGCCGACGAGCCCGCCGTCGACGGCGACGCCGACATCTACGACTTCGGGTTCGCGATCGCGGCCGTCGGGCTGCTGCTGCCGCTGCTGGTGCTGGTCAACACCGCCACCCGGCTGGCCGCCGCCCGCCGCGAGGCCCGCTTCGCCGCGATCCGGCTGGTGGGCGGCACGTCCCGGCAGGTCAACCTGTTCGCCGCGGTGGACTCCGCGCTCGGCGCGCTGACCGGCGCCCTCGCCGGGATCGTGCTCTTCCTCCTGGTACGTCCGGCCGTCGCCGCCGTCCGCGTCACCGGCTCCCGGTTCTTCCCCGACACGGTGACCCCGGCCGCCTGGCAGTACGCGGCCGTGCTCGCCGGCGTCCCGCTGCTGGCGGGGGCGAGCGCGCTGTGGTCGCTGCGCCGGGTCCGGATCTCGCCGCTGGGCGCGCTCAGGAAGGGCGCCCCACGGCCGCCGCGCGCCTGGCGGGCGATCCCGCTGCTGGCCGGGCTGGCGCTGTTCGCGGTGCCGATGTTCCAGACCGACGACCGCAAACCGAACGCCGGGCCGGCCTCGGCGGGCCTGGCGCTGATCATGATCGGGCTGATCCTGGCCGGCCCCTGGCTGACGATGCTGGCCGCCCGCCTGGCCGCCCGGCTGACCGGCGGAGCGGCGACGCTGCTGGCCGCCCGGCGGCTGGCCGCCGACCCGAAGGCCGCCTTCAGGTCGGTGAGCGGGCTCGTCCTCGCGGTGTTCATCGGGACGGCGATCGCCGGGATCGTGCCCGCCGTGGTGGACGGCCAGCGGGCGGTGGCCGGCGGCACGCTGTCCGGCGTGTTGCGCGCCCCGCTCGGCGACCTCGGCGGAGGCGGGTTGTCGCCGCGGGCCGGGGCCGAGCTGGTGGCCCGGCTGCGCGCCTACCCGGGCGTCGCCGTGCTGCCGATCCACGCCGCGAAGGAGGAGGAGAACCGGGTGATCGACCCCGAGCGGCCGCCGCCGCCCCGGGCGATCGTCGAGTGCGCCGACCTGGCCCGCTTCCCGGCGCTCGGGCAGTGCCCGCCGGGCGCGCGGGCGGTCGCCGGACGGTTCGACCGAGTGGTGGAGGCCGACAACCCGCTCACCATCGACAAGCTGATCCCCCTCGCCGGGCCGGACAGCGAACCCGTCTCCGCCGACGGGCTCAACCTGTCCTCCGTGCTGGTCACCATGGCCGACCCGGCGACCCTGGAGGAGATCCGCACCCTGCTGGCCGGGCGGAGCACCGGCCCGCCGATGACGTTCGACGAGGTCGCCCAGGTCCGGGCGGCGCTCTACACGCAGGCCGAGAACATCGCGCTGGCCATGGTCGCGCTGACCCTGCTCGCCGGCGGCTGCAGCCTGCTGGTGGCGGTCGGCGGCGGGCTGGTGGAACGCCGTCAGCCGTTCACGCTGCTGCGGCTGGCCGGCACGCCCGGCCGCACCCTGGGCGCGGTCGTGCTGCTGGAGTCGGCGTTGCCGCTCGTCCTGGCGGCCGTCGTGGCGGCCGGGGCCGGGTTCGGGGTGGCGGCGCCGTTCATCGACGCCCTCGCCATGAAGGGGGCCTCCCTGGCGATGCCGGGGCCTGCCTGGTTCGCCGGCGTCGGCGGCGGGCTGGTCGCGTCCCTGCTGGTGATCTCGACCGTCCTGCCGCTGCTGCGGCGCATGACCTCGCCCGACAACGCGCGTTTCGAATAGGAGCCACATGAAGCTGCGAAAGCCCTGCGCGGCGATCGTGCTCGCGCTGGTCGCCGGCCTGCTCACGGCCCCGCCGGCCGTGGCCGCCGAAGGCCGCTGGTCGGCCGAGATCCGGCGCACCGAGTACGGCATCCCGCACGTGTCCGCCAAGGACCACGGCGGCCTCGGCTTCGGCTACGGGTACGCCTTCGCCCAGGACAACCTGTGCGTGCTGGCCTCGTGGGTGGTGACGTTGCGCGGCGAACGATCCCGCCACTTCGGCCCGCAGGCCCGGTCCGACGACCCGGTGCGCCCGGTCGCCAACCTCACCAGCGACCTCTACCACCGCAGCGTCGCCGACTCCGGCGTCGTCCGGCGGCTGCTGGCCCGGCCCGCCCCCATCGGGCCGAGCGCGGAGCTGCGCGAACTGGTCGACGGGTACGTAGCCGGCTACAACCGCTACCTCGACGACACCGGCGTGGCCAACCTGCCCGACCCCACCTGCCGCGGAAAGTCGTGGGTCGGCCCGATCACCGCCGAGGACGTCTGGGCCAACCTCCTCGACCTCGGCCGCATGTCGGGCAGCTCCGCGCTCAAGGAGGCCATCGTCGGCGGCGACGACGGGGACGACGGCCCGCGCCGCGCCCCCGGCAGCAACGGCTGGGCGCTGGGCCGCGAGGCCACCCGCGACGGCCACGGCATGCTGCTGGCCGACCCGCACTTCCCGTGGAACGGCGTCCGCCGCTTCTACCAGGTGCAGCTCACCATCCCCGGCGTGCTCGACGTCGCCGGCGGCAGCCTGTACGGCACCCCCGTCGTGCAGATCGGCCACAACAGGACCGTCGCCTGGACCCACACCGTCTCCCACGCCCAGCGGTTCACCCTCTACCGGCTCGAACTGGCCCAGGGCGACCCCACCACCTACCTGGTCGACGGCCGGCCCGAGCCGATGGGCCGCCAGGAGGTCGTGGTGCCGCTCCAGGACGGCACCCTCGTCTCGCGCACCCTGTTCACCTCCCGCTACGGCCCGGTGCTGGCCGCCGGGCGCGGCGCCGAGTACGCGTACGCGCTGGCCGACGTCAACGCCGCCAACCTGCGGGCGGCCGACGAGTGGCTGGCGATGGCCAAGGCCGGCGACCTGCGCGGGCTGCGCGCCGCCCAGGACGCCCACCAGGGCCTGCCGTTCGTCTACACGCTGGCCACGGACGTCGGGGGGACGGCGTCCTTCGCCGACGCCTCCGTCGTCCCGCACGTCACCGACGCCCAGGCCCGCCGGTGCGCCAAGCCGTCGCCCGACCCGTCGATCGACGCGTTCGTCCTGGACGGCTCTACCTCGGCGTGCCTGTGGGGCAAGGACGCCGACGCGGTCGTGCCGGGCATCTTCGGCCCCCGCAACCAGCCCCGCCTGACCCGCGCCGACTACGTCGCCAACTCCAACAACAGCCCGTGGATGACGAACCCGGCCGCGCCGCTGACCGGCTACGACCAGGTCTGGGGCGCCGTACGGACCGACGTGGAGCTGCGGCCGCGGGTCGGCCTGGACATGATCGACCGGCGGCTCAAGGGCGCCGACGGGCTCGGCGCACCCGGCTTCACCCTGGAGACGCTCCAGGCCACCGCGCGGAGCAAGCGCAACTACGGCTTCGAGCTCATGCGTCCGGACCTGAAGGCGCTGTGCCGGGAGCATCGCGAGCTGCGGGCCTCCTCGGGGGAGCGGGTCGACGTACGGGACGCCTGCCGGACCCTGACCCGCTGGGACGGACGCGCCACCCTGGACGGCGAGGGGGCCGTGCTGTGGCGGCGGTTCTTCGACGGGCTCCAGGCCCCGGTCAAGCCCGGGGAGCCGCCGCAGAGCTGGTGGCGGGTGCCGTTCGACCCGGCTCAGCCCCTCACCACGCCGCGCGGCCTCAAGCGGGACGACCCCGGCGTGCGGCGCGCCCTGGCCGACGCCGTGCTGTTCTTCCGCGACAACCGCCTGCCCCTGACCCTGACCACCGGCCAGGCCCAGCACTACGCGTCGGTCCCGATCCCCGGCTGCACCGAGGGGGAGGGCTGCTTCGACCGCGTCCGCAACTCCGGCCCGCTCGGCAAGGACGGGCGCTACCCCGATGTGAACACCGGCTCCAGCTTCATGATGGCCGTCGAGCTCACCCCGGACGGGCCGCGCACCCGCACCGTCCTGACCTACTCCCTGTCCGCCAACCCGAACTCCCCCCACCACACCGACCAGACCGCCCTGTTCTCCCGGGGAGGCTGGGTCACGGAACGCTTCACCGACGCCGAGCTCCGCAGCGCCCCGCAGCTGAACGTCACCACCGTGAGCGGCTGACGCCCAGCCCGCCGAGGCGCGTTGAGCCGTCTCCCGCCCTGCCCGTGACCAGGTGTCATGCCGGTGACCGGGGGCATGACCTGGGCGAGGGCATCTCGGGGGGTGGGGTGGGCGGACAGCGGCCGGAGGGCGGCGCGTACGGCGGGGACCTGGGGCCGTTCGGCGCCGAGAAGCTCCGGCGGCTGCAGGCGAGCCTGACGCAGATCGAGGATCTGCACGGCCGGATGGCGCGGCTGCTGGAGGCGGTCCTCGCGATCAGTTCCGAGCTGGAGCTGAACGCCGCCCTCCGCACGATCGTGGAGGTCTCGGCCGACCTGGTGGACGCCCGGTACGGCGCCCTCGGCGTGCTCAACGACGAGGGCGAGTTCGCCGACCTGTTCACCTACGGCGTCTCCGAAGACGTGTACGAGGCCATCGGCCGCCTGCCGACCAGCCACGGCCTGCTCCAGGAGCTGATGGCCCGGCCGAGGCCGCTGCGCGTGGACGACGTGCTCGCCCACCCCAGCTTCCGCGAATACCCTGCCGGCCATCCGGTGATGCGCACCCTGCTGGGCACGCCGATCCTGGTCCGCGGCACCGTGTACGGCAACCTGTACTTCGCCGACAAACGGTCGGGCCTGCCGTTCACCGGCGACGACGAGCGGATCGTCGCGGCGCTGGCCAGCGCGGCCGGCGTCGCCATCGAGAACGCCCGCCTCTACGAGCGCATCCGCCGCAACACCGAGGAGTTCCAGCGCAGCCTGCTCCCGTCGCTGCCCGACCTGAACGGCCTGTGGGCCTGCGCCCGCTACCTGCCCTCCAGCACCGTCCCGCGCATCGGCGGCGACTGGTACGACGCGATCGTCCTGCCCGACGGCGTGCCCTGCCTGATGGTCGGCGACGTGATGGGCCACGACCTGCGCTCGGCCACCGTCATGAGCCAGATCAGCAACATGCTGCGGGTGCTCGCCTACGAGCACTGCGAGCCGCCGTCCCGCATCCTGCGCCGCCTCGACGAGATCCTGCACGCCCTGCACGGCGGCCCGATGGCGACGGTGCTGCTGGCCCGCCTGGAGGAGTACGGCGGCACCGACTGGCGGCTGAGGTGGGCCACCGCCGGGCACCTGCCCCCGCTGCTGCTCCCCGTCGACGGTCCCGCCCGCTACCTGCGGGCCGAGGGCGGCCACCCGCTCGGCGTCACCCCCGATCTGCCGCGGCCCGACCACGAGCAGGTCATCCCGGCCGGGTCCACGCTGCTGCTCTACACCGACGGGCTCGTCGAGGACCCCGCGCACGGCCTCGACCGGGGCATGGAGAGCCTGGTCCGCACCGCCTCCCGGCTGCGCCACCTGCCCCTGGAGGAGATGTGCGAGCTGCTGCTCGTCCACCGGGGCGACCGCTTCACCGACGACGTCGCGCTGCTGGCCCTGCGGCTCGGCGAACCGGCAGACCTGCACGCCGGCTGACCGGCCTCGTCGCCTGCCGATGGCCAGATGTGCCAGATAACTGTCGTTGCGGACATTCCGCCAGTTCGGTGAGAATCGGGTCATGCCCGCTGCCCACCGCGTCGTCATCGCGCTCTTCCCGGACGTCGACCTGCTCGACGTCACCGGCCCGGCCGAGGTGTTCGCCCTGGCCAACCGGGTCGCCGGTCGCGCTCTGTACGACGTGCGGCTGGCCGGGCCCCAGGGCGGCCAGGTCACCACGTCCGCCGGGGTGCGGCTGGTCGCCGATCTGACGTTCGACCAGGTCGGCGACCAGGTGGACACCCTGGTGGTGCCCGGCGCGGTGACCGTCACGCCCGACGGGCCCCGCGCCCTGACGGACGCCGAGGTGGTCGCCTGGGTACGGCGGACCGCTCCGGGCGCCCGCCGGGTGGCCTCGGTGTGCGTCGGCGCGCACATCCTGGCCGAGGCCGGCCTGCTGGACGGCCTGACCGCCACCACCCACTGGTCCACGGCCGGGCAACTGGCCGCCGACCACCCCAGGGTCACCGTGGACCCCGACCCGATCTTCCTGCGCTCCAGCGGCCGGATCTGGACAGGCGCGGGCATCAGCGCCTGCCTCGACCTGACCCTCGCGCTGGTGGCCGAGGACCACGGCGAGGAGACGGCCCTCGCGGTGGCCCGCGAACTGGTCGTCTATCTCAAGCGCCAGGGCGGCCAGAGCCAGTTCAGCGTCCCGCTGACCCGGGCCGCCTCGGGCCGCCGCGACATCGACGACCTGCGCCTGTGGATCGCCGAGCACCTCGCCGAGGAGCTGACCACGGTCGAGCTGGCGGCGCGGATGGGGCTGAGCCAGCGTCAGTTCACCCGGGTGTTCCGGCAGCAGACCGGCTTCACCCCGGCCGCGTACGTCGAGTCGGCGCGCGTCGAGATGGCGCGCCGGCTGCTGGAGACCACCGACCTGCCGCTGCCCCGGGTGGCCGCCGACAGCGGGCTCGGCTCGGTGGAGACCCTGCACCGGGCCTTCCGCCGCCGTCTGGGCACCGGCCCCGGCACCTACCGCCGCCGTTTCCGCACGGTGGCCTGATCCCCTCTCTCCCCGCGTACGCCGTCCGAGCCGGGCGGCGGCGCGAGCCTGCCGAAAGGAATCCCCTGCCATGAGCAGCACCGTCTCGCCCACCCTGCGCCAGGTCGTCGGCCTGCCGGCCGAGCCCGCCCGGCTGGCCGACTCGACCCTCGTGCTGATCGACTACCAGAACACCTACAGCACCGGCGTCATGGCCCTGCCGGACGCCGGACAGGCCCTCGCGGCCGGCGCCCGCCTGCTGGAGCGCGCCCGCGCCGCCGGGGCCCGCGTCGTGCACGTCGTCAACGACGGCGGCCCCGGCAGCCCGTACGACGTCCGCGCCGAGATCGGGGCGATCAGCGCGCCGGTCGCGCCGCGCGACGGGGAGCCGGTGGTGGTCAAGACGTTCCCCGACGCCTTCCACCAGACCGAGCTCCAGGACGTCCTGGCGGGCATGGAGGCCGGGCCCGACCTGGTCCTGGCGGGGTTCATGACCCACATGTGCGTCACCTTCACCGCCCAGGGGGCCTTCCGGCTGGGATACCGGCCCACGGTCGTCGCCGACGCCTGCGCCACCCGCACACTGGCCGGCCCCGGCGGCGCGCCGCTGCCCGCCGACGTGCTGCACGAGGCCGCCCTGACGACCATCGGCGACCTGTTCGGCCTGGTGGTCCCCACGAGCGACGCCCTGCCTGCCTGACCTGAGTCCACCCGTCCGGGGCCGGGGGCCGGGGGTCAGCCGGTGGCCGGGCGGCGGCGGCCGGCCACCAGACGGTCGGCGGGCCGGTCCGCCGTGCGGCGCTCGTCCTGGTCCGTGGCGGGCTGTTCGGTGGCGGGCCGGTCGTCGGTGCGCTCGGCCAGCAGGCGGCGCAGCTCGCGGCGGCGGGCCAGCCTGCGGCCCGTCCCGGCGGCGACCAGGAAGGCGCCGAAGATGAACGCGGCCGCGGTGGCGGCTCCCGCGGCGAACAGCTCCAGGTCGCCCACCCGGAAGGTGACGCCCATCAGCGTCAGCGCGGCGGTGGCGGTGGTCGTCGTCTGGGTGAACAGGACGACGACGGCGGCCGACCCGGCGACCATGAGCAGCAGGCCGAGCAGGACCATGGTTCTCACTCTCCTCGAACGTCGGCGATCACGTTTCATTGCCGCTGCCCAGCATTTCTTTACTTATGTATGGGCGTGCGCCGGGCGTCGAAGAAATGGCCGCGCATTCGCGCCGGGAATGGCCGCGCGGAGCACCGCTAATTGCTTCGCGAAAAAATCCGCATTGAGCAGCGGCGCTGCGTCCGGCGGGCAGGTCACGGGGTTTGTCGGCCGATGACCAGGGGAGAGCGGAGCAAGGAGGGAAGTGATAGCAGTGAAAGTGGACACTTTCCGGCTCCTGGCCAACTCCGCAGGAGAAACGGTCGTGCTGCATCCGGCCGGGGACCTTGACCTGCACACCGCCGGCGCCATCGAGGATTGGGCGACCGGCTATCTCGACGGCACGCCGGCCGCCGTCACCTTGATCGACCTGTCCGACGTCGGCTTCATGGATTCGGCCGGACTCGGCGCGCTGATCGGCGCGTGGAAACGCATCACCGCCACGGGACGGACGGTGATGGTCGCCGCGCCGACCCCGCAACCGGCCAGACTGATGCGCATCACCGGCCTGGAAGGACGTCTCGGCGTACGCGCCACCGTCGCCGAGGCCCTGGAGGAGATCATTCCCAGACGGACGCACGCGCCCGCCTAGCGGCGCCCGTCCGGAGCGCGCGCGGCGTCAGCCGTTCCTCGCCTTGGCGTAGTCGGCGGCGCCGCCCGCGAAGTCGTACAGGACGACCTGTTCGTCCCCGACCACCCAGGCGTCGTGTCCGGGCGGGCAGACGAAGACCTCGCCCGGTCCCGCCTCGGCCTCGGTGCCGTCGTCCATGCGCAGGCGCATCCGGCCCGAGACCACGAACCCGTTGTGATGCACCTGGCAGGACGACGTGCCGGCGATCGGCCTGACGGACTCCGACCAACGCCATCCCGGCTCGAACGTGGCGACCCCGAAGGTCAGGCCGCTCAGCTCGCAGATCTCCAGGTGGCCCTTGGGGAAGTCGCGCCGCTCGTCGGGCTTGTCGATGCTCTTGACCTCAATCATGGCTCACCCCCTCGTCAGCTACCTTCTTACGCTGAATTGTCCATACCGAGGGGTTGGCCAGGGCAAATATCCCTTTGTGGGGATGGGTACGGCCCGCGGTTGGGGCCGTACCCATGACGTGCGGACTATCCGGCCCAGGGCAGCGAGTCGGACGGCCACGCCCGCTTCGTCTGCTTCTTGAGCGTCTCCTCAGGCGTGCCCACGGCGCAGCGGGTGCCCTGCGGCGGCACCTTCAGGTCGATGAGGTACTGGTCGATGATGTCGGTCTGGCACTTGTCCTTGCCGTAGATGCGGTGACCCCAGCCCTCGTACGTGAGCAGCACGGCCTTCGGGCCGAGCTGACGGGTGGCGTTGGCCGCCCAGATCCACGGCGTGGCCGGGTCGTGGATCGAGTTGCCGAGCAGCAGCGGGGCCTGGCCGGTGTACCGCAGCGAGTGCGGCGGGTTGGCGGGGGTGCCCGAGTTGAGGCAGATGGGCAGGTCGTCGGTCGGGTACGGGTGGTACTTCGTGTCCGGCGCCAGCAGGCCGGCGGTACGCATGAGGTCGGCGTACTCGGCGTAGCTGTTCACCTTGAGGTTGTAGTCCTGGCAGAGGATCCGGGTCGGCAGTTCGGCGACGTCGCCCTCCACCGGGCCCCGGCCGGGCAGCGGCGGCACCCACTCGGGGGCCGGGCCGCCGTTCAGCCAGTTGATCACTTCGCTCAGCGTGCGCCAGTCGGGTCCCTCGTTGCCCAGCGCGGCGTTGTAGATGACCTGCAGCTCGGTCATCCGCTGACCGGTGCTGGGGTAGACCAGCTCGCCGCGGCGGGCCTTGTCCAGCAGGCTCTTCCAGATCGCGCGGATGTCGCGACCGTTCAGCACGCAACTGGTGTCCTGCTCGCACCAGCCGACGAACTGGTCGAAGCCGTCCTCGACGGCCAGGGCCTCGGTGGCGAAGAAGCCCTTCACGCCGAGGCTGTGGTCCATGTTGCTGTCGAGGGCGAGCGCCCGGATGCGGCCGGGGAACAGCTCGGCGTACATCTGGCCGATCAGCGTGCCGTACGAGATGCCGTAGTAGGTGAGCTTCTCCTCGCCGAGGGCGGCGCGGAGGGCGTCCATGTCACGGGCCACGGAGACGGAGTCCACGTGGTCGTAGAGCGGGCCGGTACGGGCCCGGCAGTCCGGGTGCAGCTTCTTGGTGAAGGCGTTCCAGGCGTCGAAGTCGGCCTGGCTGCGCATGACGGTCGGCGGCATCTGGTTGTAGACCGACGCCGAGCAGATGACCGGGTGGCTGCGGCCCACGCCGCGCGGGTCGAAACCGACGATGTCGAACCGCTGCTGCAGTTCCTCGGTGTAGGACCCGGGAGCGCCGTAGACGGCCTCCACGCCGGACCCGCCCGGACCGCCGGGGTTGATCACCAGCGAGCCGACCCTGGCGGCCGGGTCGGTGGCCTTGCGCCGCGCGACCGCGAGGTCGATCGAGGGCCCGCTCGGCTGCGCCCAGTCGATGGGCACGGTCAGCTTGCCGCACTCGGCGCTGGGCTCCTCCTCGCAGGGCGCCCAGGTGATGGCGTTCGTCGTGGTGGTGGCGGGTGTCGCGGTCGTCGCCGCGTTCGCCGCCGGAACCGGGATCAACGCCGCCAGCGCCACGAAGGCGGTGGCGAACAGTGGGAGTGTTCTCCGCAAAATGGGGCTCCAATCAACGGCCGGTGCGCCCCCCGTGGGCATCCGGCCGACCTAGATCATCGCGGTTTGGGGTTGGAAATGACGGCAAAATCGGAAATTTCCCCAAAGTCACCCAAGCGCTCTGCGCGCCCCGGCCACTCCATCGGCCGGCGGGTCACCCGATCCGGTAGGCGCGGATCACCGTCTGCTCCACGGTGTTGCCCCCGGTGTCGGCGGCGCGGGCGCGCAGGGAGACGAAGCCCGCCCCGGCCGGATGGCGCAGCCGTACGGCGCCGCCCGCGACCTTCGCCGCCCGCCAGGTGCGGCCGTCGTCGTAGGAGACCTCCACGGCCGGCTCCCGCACCGCCCCCGCCTGCCCGCGCACGGACACCGGCACCGCGAACGCCCGGCCGGCGGGCGCGCCGCTCGCCGGGTCCAGCGGGGGCGAGAAGACGACGACCGGCAGCGGCAGCGCGCCGTCCCGGCCACCGGCCGAGCGGAACGTCCAGGCGACCGCCGTACGGGTGGAGAGCAGCCCCGGGCCGCGCTCGGCCGTCACCTCCAGCCGGTAGGCCGCCTCCCCGGCCGGCACGCCGAACCGCGCCCCCGGAGCGGGCTCCTCCGCCACCAGCTCGCCGTCCCGGTAGAGGGCGATCCGCGCCCCGGACACGCTCGACATCCCCGGATGACCGGCCCCGTCGGCGTACAGCAAGGGGAACGCGGAGATCACGTCGCCCGCGCGGGAGACGGGAGGAGCGCCCTCCTCGGTGACCGGCGCGGGACCGAAGACGCCGCGGTTCCAGGTCTCGTCGTAGGCGTGTCCCGCCTCGTACCTGCGGGCGGTCGAGATCAGGTCGGCTCCCCAGGTCGGGCCCGTCTCCGTGTACATGTTCCGCCAGCGGAGGCCGCCGCCGGTGTTGACGTACTCGGTGTGCGTGAAGGGGGGCCGGAAGTCGGTCACGAACATGATGCTGAAGAACCGTCCCTCCGCGGGCCAGGCGGCGCTCGCGGCGCTCGCGTCCGCGCCGGCCGCCGGCGCGCCGTAGTCCCTGCGGATCGTGGCCAGGTCCGCGCGCCCGACCCGGCGGCTGAAGCCGGTCGGCACCTGGCCCTGGACGAACCACGCCAGCCGGTACGCCTGAGCGCTGCCCGCCAGGTCGCCGTCCGGGCCCGGCACCGCCCACTGGCCGGCGACCTTGGTCAGCAGGTCGTACCGGCCGGACCCCACCTGCGCGGTGCGGATGCCCGGCGCGGCGTCGAACATGGTGGCCTCCGCGCCCAGGTAGTAGGGGGAACCGTCCCGCGTGCGCCCGCTGTAGGTCACCTCGGTCATCAGGTGCCTGGCCGCCGGGTCGGGCGGCGCGATGGACACCGGCCGCGCCTGAGCCGGGTCCAGCCGCAGGGACTGATCCCGGTCCAGGCGCAGGCCGGGATGGACGAGCACGGTCAGACCTTCGCCGTCGGCGGTTCGGCTGTCGACGACGTAGGTGCCCTTGGCCAGCCGCAGCGTGACGCTCCCGCCAGGCTGGACGGTGACCGGGTTCCAGTCCTTCCGGTCGACGTCGGTCCGGTAGAGGGTGGTCAGCGCGTCCGCGGCGCCCGGCCGGTCGAGGGTCAGGTCGTAGCTCTCGACCTCCTTGACCACGGCGAGCGGCGTGCTCACGGTCGTGCCGTCCTCGGCGGTGGCCTCCAGGTAGCCGCCGAGCGGCCCGTCGGCCACGTCGCCCCGGGTGTCGGCGGTGACGGTCGCCTCCGCCCGGCCGCCCGCGGGGACGGTCAGCGTGCCGGGCGACACCTCGAACACGTCCGCGCCGGCCCGCGCCGACAGGCGCAGCGTCACCGGCTCAGGACCGTCGTTGCGGTAGGCCAGCTTCCTGGTGACCGGCTCGTCGTCGTCGTGCGGCCAGGCGAGCACGCCGAAGCTGACCGACGCGGGGGAGGCGGTCACCGTCTGGCCGATCGCGCGGCCCACGTCGAGGCGGCCCGCGCCCTGGGCGTAGATCCCGGTGCCGGGCTGCGGCCGGGCGGTGGCCATGAGGGCGGCCTTGAGCTGCTCGGGCGTCCAGTCCGGGCGCAGCCCGGCCAGGATCGCGGCCGATCCGGCGGCGTGCGGGGCCGCCATGGAGGTGCCCGACATCTCGACGTGCGGGCCGTCGCCGGGGGAGTCCTTGCCACGCGCGGCGCGGATGGCGACGCCCGGCGCGGTGATGTCGGGCTTCAACGCCGAGTCGCCTGCGCGGGGACCGGCGCTGGAGAAGACGGCCAGGCGGTCGGCACGGTCCACCGCGCCGACCGACAGGGCCGCGTCCGCGGTGGAGGGCGAGGCGACGGTGCCCGGCTTGCCGTAGTTGCCGGCGGCCACGACGAACAGCACGCCGTACCGCTCGGTCAGGGTCCGGACGGCCTCCTCCAGCGGGTCCAGGCCGGGGGCGTCCGGTGAGCCGAGGCTGAGGTTGGCCACCTTGGCCCCCTGCTCGGCGGCCCACTGCATGCCGGCCAGGATCGCGGACTCCGCGCACCAGCGGTCGGCGCACACCTTGGCGTCCAGCAGGGTGGCGCCCGGCGCGACACCGCGGTAACGCTCGCCGGTCCCGGCGATGGTCGAGGCCACATGGGTGCCGTGCCCGGTGAGGTCGGCCGCGGTGTCCGTGCCGGTGAAGTTCCGGCGGGCCGCCACCTTGCCGGCCAGGTCGGGGTGGGTGTCGTCGATGCCGGAGTCCAGGACGGCGATCTTCACCCCGGCGCCCGTGTAGCCCTTCTCCCAGGCGGAGGGGGCGCCGATCTGCTTGACGCTGGCGTCCAGCGACAGGGTCGCCCGGCCGTCGAGCCAGATCTTTCCCGTGCCGGAGGTGAGCGAGGCCCTGAGGTCCGGCCAGGAGCCGGCGGCGGCGTCGAACCGTACGGCGGCGCCGTTCACGGCGGGCAGGTCGCGGGTCACCGCCATGCCATGGGCGGCCAGGCCCGGCCGGCGGGCGGCGTCCGGGCCCGCGACGATGAG
The DNA here is from genome assembly GCF_042878785.1 of Nonomuraea sp. NPDC003560. Lineage (NCBI taxonomy): Bacteria > Bacillati > Actinomycetota > Actinomycetes > Streptosporangiales > Streptosporangiaceae > Nonomuraea > Nonomuraea sp. NPDC003560. The sequence continues at coordinate 182,309 of NZ_JBIAOF010000013.1, forward strand.
GGGCAGGGCGCCGGGGGCGTACTCCAGCAGGGTCGTCACGTCGAACAGGCGGGGGTCGAGCCGGCCGGCGGCCAGCAGGGGGACGGCGTCGCCGGGGACGACGCGGAGCCGGTCGCCGATCTTCTCCGTGCTGAAGACGACGCCCGTACGGCCCTTGCCCGGCGCGACGCGCACGCCGTCGGCGACGAGGCTCACCCGGTCTCCCGTGATCAGCGTCACGGTACGGGCGGGGCCGCCCGGCGGGGCCGGCAGGCCGGAAGGGACGGCTCCGAGGAGCGCGATGGTCACTGAGACCGCTGTCGTTCTGAGGATCACATGTCTTCTTGGCGGAATGCCCGCCCCCTCTTCACGGGCTGAGAGGGCGTGAAGAAGGACGGGCGCTCCCGCCAAGTAGGGGTGTGACACAAACCATGACGGTCGAGGACGAGCAGGCGATCGCCGAGTCCCTGCGCCTCCCCGAGAGGTTCGGGGTGCTCTACGACCGCTACTTTCCCGAGATCCACCGGTACGTCGCCGGCCGCCTCGGCACCCAGGCCGCCGACGACCTCACCGCGGAGATCTTCCTGGCCGCCTTCCACGGCCGGGCCGGCTTCGACTCCGGCCGTGGCGTGGTCCGCGGCTGGTTGTACGGCATCGCCACCAACGTCGTCGCCCAGCACCGCCGGAGCGAGCTGCGCCGGTTGCAGGCGATGCAACGGGCGCCGGAAGGGACGCTCACCGGCGAACAGGCCGAGGACGGGCACGAGGACCTGGTCGCCGGGCGGCTGGCGGCGGCGGGCGTCAAGGACGACCTGGTGGCGGCCCTGCAGGAGATGCCGGACGCCGACCGCGACGTCCTGCTGCTCCTGGCGCTGGCCGACCTGAGCTACCAGGAGATCGGCCAGGCCCTCGACATCCCGTCGGGAACGGTCGGTTCCCGGCTGAACCGCATCAGAAGGAAGCTTCGCGCCGCCCTGGGCGGCGTCAATCCCCTGCTTGGAGACTCCCGTGGATGACCTGAACCAGGACCTGACCCTGATCCGCGACCTTTACGCGGCCCCGCCTCCCACCCCCGAGGTGCTGGCCGACGGCCGCGCCCGCCTCGCCGACGCCTACGCCTCACCCATGGACGCCGGCGTCCGCGGGGAGGAGCGGCGGCCGGCGCTGCGGGCGCTGCCGGACGGCGGGAGGGGCCGGCGGCGCTGGCCGCTCGTGGGGGCGAGCCTGGCCGGGGCGGCCGCCGTCACCGTGGCCGCCACCTTCCTCACCGCCCCCTCGACGCCTTCGACACCCTCGGCATCCGCGGCGCCCGCCCGGCTCTCGGCCGGTGAGATCCTGCTGGCCGCCGCCGGCTCGGTCACCCCCGTCGCGGGCGACGGCGCGTACTGGAGGCGCGACGGCGTCGTCGGCCGGTACGAACGCGCGCCCGGCGGCCACTACACCCTCAAGACCACCCGCTCGATCGAGCTCTGGCTCCCCAAGGCGGCCGACCGCCCCACCTGGGTGATCCGCCAGGACCTCGGCGCCAAGCCGGCGACGCCCGAGGACGAGACGGCCTGGCGCGCCGCCGGCTCCCCCCGGACCTGGACCCTGAGCGGGGGCACGCCCCCGGTGAAGCTGCAGACCGGCCCCGGCGAGCGCGACGCCGTACGCGACGACACCGGCAAGACGCTCACCCTGCTGGGCACACCCATGACGCCCGCCACCCTGAACGCCCTGCCGACCACCCCGGAAGGGCTGCGCGACACCCTCGAACGCGTCGTGTCCAAGGGGTACGGCAAGGAGCGGGTGGACATGAACGCCCAGCTCTTCGAGACCGGCGTGCGGCTCGTCATGAACTTCCCGACCTCGCCGGAGGTGCGGGCGGCGACGTACCGGATGCTGGCCGCGCTCCCGGGGGCGAGCGCGGAGAGCGAGGCCACCGACCCGCTCGGCCGCAAGGGCCAGGCGGTCAGCCGGCCGGGCGGGCCGGGCGAGCGATACCGGTTCGTCGTGGACACCGCCACCGGCCTGCCGCTGGCCCTGGAGTCGACGGTCGGCCAGGACCGCTCGTACGAGGCGATCAGGACGGCCGCCTGGACCGACGAGGAGCCCCAGCTCCCGGCCCTGCGCCGTGACATGAACCGCTGACCCCCGTCGCGACGGGGGGCGGCACGTTCCCGAAGGGGGATCGCCACCCGCGTCAGGGGCCGGGTGGTGGAGGGCGCGTTCTGGCACTCGCGCTTCCCCCGGATGCGGGCGCTGGTCCCCGACGACGTCATCCTGGCCTGGCCGGAGTTCCTGCTCGACGGGGGGTGGGTGCCGATCTCCGAGCTGTTCGACGGCCTGTGCGTCACTTCACGCTTCGGCAACGACGGCCCCGAGACCCTCTTCGACGCCGTCACCCGGACGGTCGTGGACTGGGACGGCACGTCCTCGCCCCAGTGCGACCTGTCCGCCCGGGTCCGCGCGGACCTGGGGTACTTCGGCTCCCGGGACGAGCTGTTCCGGGAGCACGGCCAGACGTTGTGCCCGGCGGCCCGGCTGGTCGCCGATCCGGTGCTGAGCCGGCGGTCCGCCTAGCCGGCGCGCGGGGCCGGTCAGCGGGTGCACAGGGCGGTGTCGAAGGCGGCGATCAGGAGATCGCGGGCCTTGCCGCCGTTGGCCGAGCCCGTGGCGTAGACGGTGACCGTGCGGCCGTCGCGATCGCGGCCGCTGAAGGTGGACACGCCCGGGACGTCGCCGCCGTGCCCCCACAACTTCCCGCCGCAGCTCAGCGGGATCTCCATGACGCCGTAGCCGTAGCGGGCGCCCTTGGGCCAGCCGGGCCGGTCGACGTCGACGTACGAACCGGATCTGACGGACTGCGCCCGCCAGAACGTGCTCAGGTCGCGCGGCGTCGAGACCAGCCCGCCGCTGGCGCCGAACGCGTGGCTCGGCAGCCGGGTCACGTCGACGACGCCGTCCTTCGGGTGCAGCGGGTGCACGCCGTAGGTGTGCGCGTGGGGGCCGCGGATGCCGGTCTCGCCCTCGGCCGGCCAGTACGTGTCCCGCATGCCCAGCGGCTTCAGCACCAGGTCGCGGCTGACCACGCGGAAGTCGCGCCCGGTCACCGCCTGCGCGACCAGGCCGAGGACCATGTAGTTGGTGTTGGAGTAGGCGAACCGGCCGCGGGGCGTCGGTTCGAGGGAGAGGGCCAGCTTGAGCAGGTCCTGCTTGCCGATCTTCGACCAGTCGGCGACGGGGGTGAAGTCCGGCAGGCCGCTGGTCTGCTGCAGGAGCACCTTCACGGTGATGTCCCGTCCGTCGATGCCCTTGCCGCGGATGACCCCCGGCAGGTACGTCTCGACCGGCTCGTCCAGGTTCACCTTGCCCTGGTCGGCCAGCTTCAGCACGGTGGCCGCGATGATCGACTTGCTCACGCTGGCGATCCTGAACCGGCCGTCGGCGCCGGGCATGGGCCGCTTCGTGCCGCGCCGCGCGGTGCCGGAGACGACCGTCGTGGTCCGGCCGTCCGGGTGGCGGATGTAGGCCACGGCGCCGGGCACGTCGGGGGAGGCGGTGAGGGCGTCCAGCCGCGACTGCACCGACGGCGCCCGCTCGGCGGCGAACGCCGGAGCCATCGGTGCGAGCGCCAGCGGGACGATCACGAGCAGGGCGAGTGCGCGCCGGGCGGCGGAGGAAGGCATCGGGACTCCTTGTCGCGTCGATCAAGCTATGTCCCGACTGTGGCGAATCGGCGGCTTCGCCACAGTCACGGCACCACCCACCCTCATGCGGGGGCTGTCCCTACCACCCGGCGCGCTGCCTTCTACCCGCGGGGGCGGGCGATGGCCAGGACGTGGCCGACGAGGGCGGCGTTGTCCTCGGCCGGGTCGCCGTCCGGGTCGAGCAGCGTGTCCTCCAGGCCGATCCGGGTGGCGAGGCCCCGCCGTACGGCCTCCGCCACGAGCGGCCACGTCGCCGGCCCCTCGCCGTGCAGCAGGCGGGGGGCGGGCGACCCGTCCAGGCGGTCCAGAATGGCCGCAGCCCGGGGGACGGCCTCCTCGGACGGCGCGTCGATCACCTCGACGAGGATGCGCGTCATGCGTCCGGCCAGGCCCGAGGCGGTCAGCGTCGCGGCGTCGGCCGGCGTCCACACCCCCGCCTCGACCCCGATCCCGGCCGCCAGCAACGTCCGCGCCAGCTCGCCGAACCCCGGCTCCGACAGGTTCACCGAGGCGAAGTCCGGACGGGCGCCGGCGGGCAGCTCCGCCCAGGCGGTCACCGCGTCCAGGCGGGCCGCGGCGTCGCCGCCCGTGATCCACAGGCCGGTGGACACGCCCACGGGCAGCCCAGGCGCCGCCGCCCTGACGGCCGACGTCGCCGCCCCGACGTCGGCGGCGGCCAGTGACTCGCGCCCCGCCGCGTCCCGCGGATGGACGTGCACCGCCCCCGCCCCCGCCCGCCGCACGGCCACGGCGTCGGCGGCCAGCTCGGCGGGCGTCAGGGGCAGCCGGGGGTGCTCGCCTGCCGCCCGGCTTCCGTTCAGACACGCTTTGATGAACATGAGCCCCATCCTTACCCGGGCGAATCGGGCTCAGGCGCGGCGTCCCGGCCGCTGCCCCGAGCACTCCGCGGCATCGGGCGGGCGGGTTTCAGTGGGCGGCGTCCAGGCGGGCGCGCTGGTCGTCGGTCAGCTCCAGGTCCACGGCGGCCAGGCTCTCCTCAAGCTGGGCCACCGACGACGCCCCGACCAGCGGGATCACCGGGAACGCCGAGCCGATCTGCCAGGCCAGGACGACCTGGTTCAGGCTCGCCCCGCACTCCTTCGCGACCTCGCGCAGCACCGCCATGCGGGCCGGGGTGCCGGGGTGGTCGTAGTCCGGCGGCACCTGCTTGTCCTGCCGGGTGTAGGCCCCGCCGAGCAGCGGCGAGTAGGCGACCAGGGTGAGGGCGGGCTCGGCGCGCAGGTAGCTCAGCAGCTCGGCTCCGGCGTGGCCGAGGCTGCCGTCCTGGAAGATCGACTCCGGCACGTCGAAGCGCGGGCGCAGCAGGCTGTGCTGGTACTGCAGCACCTCGTACCCGGCCACCCCCGACGCGGCGGCCAGGGCGCGGGCCCGCTCCACCCGCCAGATCGCGTGGTTGCTCGCCCCGAGCAGGCCGACCGTGCCCTCGGCCACCAGGGCGCCGAAGCCCTCGACGGTCTCGGCCACCTCCACCGTGCGGTCCTCGATGTGGGCGTAGAGCAGGTCGATGCGGTCCACGCCGAGGCGTTCGCGGCTGCGCTCGGCCGACTCCCTGATGATCTTGGCGGACAGGCCCTCGGCGTTGTCGACGTAGCTGGTGCCCGGCGCGAGCGGCCGCGCGCCCAGCTTGGTGGCGATCACGATCTCGTCCCCGGCGCCGCTGCTGCGCCGCCAGCGGCCGAGCAGCTCCTCGCTCTGCCCGCCCTGGCCGCCGTCCACCCAGAAGGCGTAGTTGTCGGACGTGTCGATGAACGTCCCGCCGGCCTCGGCGTAGCGGTCGAGGATGGCGAAGGACGTCTTCTCGTCGGTCACCGAGCCGAACAACATCGCCCCGAGGGCGAGCGCGCTCACCTCGCGGCGGGTGTCCGGGTTCGTGCCGATCGTCCGGTACTTCATGCTGTCTCCCCAGTTCGTCACGTTCTGTACGAGGCCCCGGAACGGGAGTCTGGGGGCTGGAGCGAACTCCAGGTCAAGCCGGGCCGGTCATCTTCTTGAAATTAGATCATTTCTCTAGAAAAATGCTCTGATATGTCGATCATGGTGGTGACCGGCGGCAACCGGGGCATCGGGTACGCGGTGTGCGAACGGCTGGCCGGCGACGGGCACACGGTGCTGCTGGTCGCGCGGGACGCGGAGCGGGGCCGGCAGGCAGCCGCGCGGATCGGGGGCGACGTCCAGGCCGTGGCGGGCGACCTCACCACGGCCGAGTCGGTCCGGCGGCTGGCCGCCGACCTGCTGGACCGCTGCCCGCGCATCGACGTGCTCGTCCACAACGCCGGCCTCTGGCCCGCCCGCCGCGTCCTGACCGAGGACGGGCTGGAGGAGTCGTTCGCGGTCAACCACCTGGCGCCGTTCCTGCTCAACCACCTGCTGGAGGACCGGCTCGGACGCGTGGTGCAGGTCACCGCCGGCCTGTACGTCAAGGGCCGGGCCGAACCCGGACGCACGGCCGTGGGCGCCGCCTTCTCGCCGATGCGCACGTACGCCGACACCAAGCTGTGCAACCTGCTGACCGTGCCCCTGTTCGCCGAACGCTGGCGGACGGCCGGGATCACGATCGACGCCGTGCACCCCGGCGTCATCCGCACCGGGCTCGGCGACCGCCGCGGCCCGCTCGGCTGGCTGCTCAGGGCCGCCAAGCGCAGCTGGGCCGCGCCCGAGGAAGGCGCGCGGCACGTCGTCTCCCTGACCGGGGCCGCCGGCACCGGCCGGTACTTCGACCAGGACCGCCAGGTCCCGTTGCAGGGCCCGGCGCTGGACGCCGACCTGGCCCGGCGCGTCTGGGACGAGGCCGAGGCGCTGGCCGCGGCGCGATGACCCGGCACCGGCGCAGCGAGGAGACCGTGCGCAGGCTCCTGGACACCGCCCTGGAGGTCTACCCCGCCGACTTCACCCTCCGGGCGGTGACCACGCGCAGCGGCGTCAGCATGGGCAGCGTCTACCACCACTTCGGCAGCCTGGAAGGGCTGGCCGCCGCGCTGTACAGCCGGTGCATGGACGAGCTGCTCGACACGCTGGTCGCCGTCACCGAGCAGACCGCCGACGCCCGTGACGGCGTGCGCCGCGCCGTGACGGCCTACCTCGGCTTCACCGCTTCGCACCCGGACAAGGCCCGCTTCATCCACGCGGCGCCGTACGCGCTGGACCTCGGCCCGTACGCCGAGCGCATCGCCGCGGCCAAGGCGTCCCGGCTGGGCAGGCTGAACGCCTGGATCGGGGCGCGCATGGCGGAGGGGACGGTGGCGCGGCTGCCGGCGGCGCAGGTGGAGATGCTGCTGATCGGGCCGGTGGCCGAGGTGAGCAGACGGTGGCTGGCGGGCGCGCCGGACATCGACCTGGACGAGGCGGCCCGCGTCCTGCCCGACCGCGTCTGGTTGTCGCTCAGCGGTTGACGCCGGGGGCCGGCGGCCTGTGGGGGGCACCTCTCGGCGGTGGGGTGCGGGGTGGTCGCCGGTATGATGGGGGCGGCTTCCCGTGCCGGGAGCCGCGGCGGTGGGGCCCGCCGCCTCCCGACCGTCCGGGGGTAACCGCGGTGTCGCCGCCAACGGTCCCTGCCAGAGATGTGCCACGCTCATGTGCTGGTAGGAGATGCCTCATGACCCAAGCTCGTCCCCCCGAACCCGAACCCGAACCCGAACCCGGCCGCGCGCCCGCCGCCGACGAAGGGGCGAAGGTCGGATCCCCGCACGCCGCCGCAGGGGCGGAGGCCGGGTCCCCGCACGCCGCCGAAAGGGTGGAGGTCGGTGGCGCGCATGCCGCCGGAGGCGCCGGCGCGCAGGTCGATCCGCGGGCCGCGGTCGATCCCGACGTCGACCTCCATGTGCCCGCCCAGCGCGGCGAGCTGGCCCGCGCCCCGGTCGCCACGCTGGCCGTCATCGCGGCCGGCGGCGTGCTGGGCGCGCTCGCCCGCTACGCCGTCCTGACCGCCTTCCCGGTGCCGCCCGGCGGGTTCGCCTGGCCGACGCTGGCCGTCAACGTCACCGGCTGCCTGCTGATCGGGCTGCTGATGGTGGCCATCACCGAGGTCTGGCAAGCTCACCCGCTGACCCGGCCGTTCCTGGGGGTGGGGGTGCTGGGGGGGTTCACCACGTTCTCCACCTCCATCGCCGACGCCCACGGGGCGCTGGCGGCGGGGCAGCCGCGCACGGCGCTCGCCTACCTGGCGGTCACGCTGGTCATGGCGCTGGCCGCGGTCTTCCTGGGCCAGGTGCTCGGCCGCGGGCTGTTCGGCCGGTTCGCCACTCCCGCCGAGACCGGTCCCGTGGAAACCATTCCCGCCGAGACCGTGCCCGACCGGACCCCGCGGGCTCCGCGCGGCGGGAGGCGTCCGTGACGACGTTGCTGCTGGTGGTGCTGGGGGCCGCCGTGGGCGCGCCCGCCCGCTACCTGATCGACCGCGCCGTCCAGGCCCGGCACGACAGCCTGTTCCCGTGGGGCACCTTCACCGTGAACGTGACGGGCTCGGCGCTGCTCGGCTTCCTGCTGGCGCTGCCCGCCACCGGCGCGGCGCAGGCCCTGCTGGGCACGGGCCTGTGCGGGGCGCTGACCACGTACTCGACCTTCGGTTACGAGACCCTGCGGCTGCTGCAGAACGGCGCCCGCACCTACGCCGCGCTCAACGCCGTGGCCGGCATCGCGGCCGGCCTCGGAGCGGCCTGGTGCGGCATCGCCCTCGCCCAGGCCGTCATCCCGTGAGCCGTCCCGGGCGCTCGACGGCGAGCGGCCGGCGCGTTTGACGATCACTCGACGGGAAAGCTGAAAGGGGCCGGCGTACCCCTTCCCGACCTCCGACAGACGAGACGATCATGCTTGTGGAGTTCGAGCTGCGCTGTCCCATCAGCGCCGATCTGGCGTTCATTCGCGACCTGGTGCGCATCCACGGCCACCACAGCGGACTGTCCGGCGAGCGGCTGGAGGACCTGGTGCTCGCGGTGAACGAGGCCGTCACCAACGTCCTCGACCATGGCGGCTCGGCCGGCCTGGTCACCGCGACCCGGGACCCGATCGGCGTCTGCGTGGAGATCCTGGACACCGCGGGCCGCCTGACCCCCGACCACCTCGACACCGCGGGCGTCGACCCGACCGCGTCCCACGGCTTCGGCCTGTGGGTGATCCAGCAGCTGTGCGACTCGGTCGCGCTGGAGCGGACCGGCCTCGGCTCGCGGCTGCGGCTGCGCATGCTGGTGCCCTCGGAGACCCCCGGCGCCGCCGATCGCCGCCTCAGCAGCACCATGGCCGGCGGCGCCTTCCCCTGGTCCTAGCCCGGCCGGTGCCGGCCCGGCACGTTCCGGGGTACACGCAGTCGGCATGTCAGTAATCATCCGATAACGTAGTGTGATGATGGCTGATGGGGGCGACGCCGGACACCGGCCGGACGGCTCCGGTTCCGGCGCCCAGCCGGCGGAGTGGCTGCTGCGGGCGGCCTTCGACGGCACGGGCATGGGCATCTACCTCACCGATCTCGCCGGCCGCATCACGTGGGCCAACCCGGGGGCGACGGCCCTGCTCGGCTTTCCCGCCGACGAGCTGCGCGGCGCCGACGCGCACCAGAAGCTGCACCGCCGCCTCGACGGCAGCCTCCCGCCCCGCTCCGGCTGCGAGCTGGTGACGGTGTGCCGGCAGGACCGGTCCGTACGCAGCGAGTTCGCCACCTTCGCCACCGCCGGCGGCCGGCTGCTCCCGGTCGCCTGGCTGGCCTCGCCCATCCACCACGACGGCGAGCCGGCCGGCGTCGTCGTGGTCTTCATCGACGTCGTCGAACGCCTCGACGCGGCCGGCCGGCAGGCCGAAGAGCTCGTCCGCGCCCAGAAGCTGACCGAGCAGTTCCGCCTGCTGACCGAGATCAGCACCGTCCTCACCCAGACGCTGGACGTGCGCGAGGCGATGACGCGGCTCGGCCGGCTGCTGGTGCCGCGCCTGGCCGACTGGGCGGCGGTGGACATGTTCCTCGGGCCGCGCGAGCTGCGCCGCCTGGCCATGGCCTGCGCCGGGGCCGCGCCGGTGGACCCCTCGTGGTTCGCCGAGCTGCCGTCGTTGCCGAAGGGCCCGTCGCGGTCGGCGCTGGTCCGGGTGCTGCGCGGGGAGCAGGCTCTGCTGCTGGGGCCCGAGCAGATCGCCGCGCCGCCCGACGGGCCGCTGGCCGCCGCCCACGACTCCCTGTTCAACGTGCTGGGCGGCTCGTCGGCGATCGTGGCGCCGCTGCGCACGCCGCGCCGCGTGCTGGGCGCTCTGACGGTGGCGCGCACCGACCCGGCGCGGCCGTACACGGAGGCCGACGTGGAGCTGGTGGCCGACATCGCCCGCACCGCGGCGCTGGCCGCCGACAACGCCTGCCTGTTCGGCCAGCAGCGCGACATCGTCGACACCATGCAGCGCCACCTGCTGACCGCGCTGCCCCAGGTCGATCACCTGCAGCTCGCCGCCCGCTACCTGGCGGCTCCGGCCGGCTCCCAGGTGGGCGGCGACTGGTACGACGCGTTCGTGCTCCCCGACGGCGTCACCGCGCTGGCCATCGGCGACGTCGCCGGCCACGACCTGGAGGCCGCCGGGCAGATGGCCCAGCTCCGCAACATGCTGCGCGCCCTGGCCTGCGACCACAAGGAGTCGCCCAGCCTGATCCTCGACCGGCTCAACAAGGTCATGGCCGTGGCCAGCGACGCCCACACGGCCTCGGCCATCCTGGCCAGGATCGAGCCGCCCCAGCCGGAGAGCGACCCCGACACGCGGATCCTGCGCTGGACCAGCGCCGGCCACCTGCCGCCGCTGCTGGTCACCGCGCACGGGCAGGCCCGCTACCTGGAGGAGGGACAGTCGCTGCTGCTGGGCGTGCATCTCGACGACGTGACCCGCCACGACGCCCTGGCGCCGCTGCCGCCGGGCAGCACGCTGCTGCTCTACACCGACGGGCTGGTCGAGGTGCCCGGCGTCAACCTGGACAACAGCCTGGCCCGGCTGCGCCGGCACGCCGCGACGCTGGCCCGGCGCCCGCTCCAGGACTTCTGCGAGCAGGTGCTCGCGCTGGCGCCGTCGCCGCGTACCGACGACATCGCGCTGCTCGCCCTGCGCCTGCCGCCGCCCGGGCAGTAGGCGGACGCCGCCTCCGGGGCAGGGGCGGTCAGGGGGCGGTGAGCGCGGCGTCGATCGCCGGGCCGTGGCGCTCCAGCCACGCCTCGCGCCGCTTGATCAGGTCGCCGACGCCCTCCTCCCACATCCGGGCCCAGCCGCCGCCCTGCTCCTCGGCGATCTGCCGCATCGAGAACCACGACCGCCGGGTACGCAGCACGGCCACCTCGACCAGGCGCGAACGGTCGACGCCGGACATCCCGTACGCGTCGGCGAGCAGGCGGCAGCGGCGCGGCACGTCCAGCCCGCGCAGGGGCGGGTCGGCGTCGGCCGGGTCGGCCAGCGGCGCCCAGTACAACATCGCGCTCATCAGCTCCTCGACCCGGGTGGCCGGCCTGGCGATGTCGAAGTCGATCAGCCCGGCCGCCACGCCGTCGCGGAACACGATGTTGTCCGGCGTGTAGTCCAGGTGCCCGACCAGCTCCGTCGGGTACGGCGGCGCGGGCGGCATGCCCGGCGGCTCGGTGAACCCGAAGTCCGCCCGCACGCCGTCGGGCGGGACGAACCCCGCCACCGCCTCGTGGTAGGCCCGGATCAGCCGGCCCACGGAGGCCAGCCGCTCCTCGTCGGCCAGCCACGCGGGCCGCGGCTGCCCGGCGACCTCACCGGGCACGAAGGTCAGCACCTCGCGGCCGGCGGCGTCGATGCCGAGGAACCGCGGCGCGCCCGCGAACCCGGCCTCCTCCAGGTGCCCCAGCAGCGCGTGGACCAGCGGGGAGTTGGGCCCGACGGGGCGGCGCACGGTGTCGCCGACGCGTACGACGCCTTCGGTGACGTCGCCGCCGACGAGCGGGATCTCGGGTTGGTGCTCGGCGGGCTCGGTGTAGGTGACGGAGCTCATGATTCCCTGAGGTGGTGAGGAAGTGGGCCGGTCATGGTCTCAGGCGTGGGCGGCGGAGGGCAATCGTCCACGACGGGCCGGAGGAGGACCTGGCGCACGATCTCTGCGACGGCGGCCGGGTGGGTGAGGTGCGGGTGGTGCCCGGCCCCCGGGATGACCGTCACTGGGACGGGGCTGTCGGTCAGCGGGTCCAGCTCGCCGGCCACGAGGTGCACGGGGACGGGGCCGCCGAGCAGCGTGCGGAGGGCGGCGCGCTCGGCGGGGCGGTGCGCGGCGCGCAGCACGCGGGCGGTGCGCCGGGCGACCCCGGGACGGCGGAGCCCGGCCGCGGCGCTCGTGACCGCCCGCCGCGCGTCCTCGGACGGGGACGCCGGGCCGAGGAGGGTGGATGCGAGCCGGTCGGGGTCCATCCTGCCGAGGGCAGGGGCCGCGAGCAGCAGCGTGAGCGCGGACGGCCGGCGCTGGAGGAAGTACGGCGACAGCAGGATCAGGGCGGCGATCCGGTCAGGATGGGCGGCGGCGTACCGGAGCGCCGGGGCGGCGGCGGCCGAGTGCGCGACGATCACCGGACGGGTGCGCACGGGCTCCAGCAACTCGGCCAGCCAGTCCGCCGCCGCGCCCCCGGCCGGCGAGGAACGCCCCAGCCCCGGCAGATCGGCGACAAGCGCGGGAAACCGGCCCGCGGCGGTGCTGTCGAGATCGTCGAGCACGCCGTGCCAGGAGTCGCCGTCGAGCGGAAGCCCGTGCAGCAGGACCAGCCGCGGCGACGTACGCTCACCCGCCACGTACGTACGCGACCCCGCCACGCTCTGGAAACCACCGGGACGTGCGGCCGGAGCGGCCCCGAAGCGGTCGGCGACCAGCCGGTCGGCCCAGCGGCGCAACGCCTCCTCCACGGGTGGCCGCCGGAGCCCCGCGGACGCGGCGACCCGGTCGGCCGAGCCCGTGTCGTACCGGTCCTCGGTCAGGAAGCCCAGCGTCTCGGGCTCGGCGCCGGTCAGCGCGGACGGCAGCCGGCGGACCACGCCCACCGGCACGCGAATGCGCGGCGCGGGTACGCCGAGGTGGTCCGCGAGCAGCCGGATCAGGTCGGGCAGGTGGGGCGTGGCGGGATCGAGCACCCAGTGCAGGCCGCCGGGCTCGGGGTCGTGCTCGGGCACGGCGGCCATGAACCGGGCGAAATGGTCCACCGTCACCACCGGGACGAACGTACGGGCGCCGCCCGGCAGCGCGGGCAGCCGCCCCGCCCACAGGTCGCGGACCAGCGAGGCCAGCCCGAGGTACTGGCCGGCCTCGCCGGTCAGCGAATGGCCGATGACGCTGCTCGGGTTCACCACGGTCAGCGGCACGCCGAGCCGCGCCGCGGCGACCCGTACGGCGGCGTCCCCCTCGGCCTTGGAGCCCTCGTACGCCCCTTTGTCCCGGTACAGGGCCGCCAGCTCGGCCTCGGGGAGCGGATGGCGCGGTCGCGGGTCCAGCCCGACGCGGTAGCCCGACACGTGCACCAGCCGGCGCAGCGCGGGACGGGCGGCGGCCCAGTTCAGCACGTTGAGCGCGCCTTCGACGTTGACCGCCCTGGCCTCCTCGCGTCCCATGCCGAAGCGGTAGACGCCGGCGGCGTTGAACACGTCCCGCACGTCCGCCGCCCCTTCGACGGCCGCGCTCAGCCCCAGGCCGGGCCCGGCCGTGACGTCGCCCTCGACGACGGTGAGCCGCGTGCCGGGCACGCCGCGCTCGCGCAGCCAGCGGCCCAGCCCGTCGTCCGCGCGGCGGACGACGGCCGTCACGGCGCGGCCCTGTTCCAGCAGGTGCAGGACCGTCCATCTGCCGATGAAGCCGGTCGCGCCGAACACCACGGCGTCTTCCATGACAATTCCTCTCTAGACCGATCTGCATATTCTATGGGCACGAAAAACCGCCGGCTCAGGCCAGCAGCCTGACGACCTGGCGGCGGACCCGTTCGACCGGCAGCCGGGAACGGCCGGCGCGGGCCAGCACGAGCGCGCCCTCGATCATCGCGAGCACGGTCGCCGCCAGCTCGTCGGCTGTGTCGTTGCCCGTGTCGTTGCCTGTGTCGCCGGGCGCGTCGTGCTTCTCTGCGTGCAGGACGTCGGCCGCGGCGTGCCCGTCGGCGCGCAGGGCGTCGGCCAGCCTGCGCTGCCAGCCTTCGTAGATGCCGGCGCAGACGCGCCGCAGCTGCTCGTTGGAGGAGGCGACCTCCAGGGCCACGGTCGCCACGGGGCAGCCCTTGGCGTACCCGGCCGCCACCATCCTGTCGGCCAGCGCGTCGAGGACGGCCGGCACGAGGTCCCGGGCGGCCGGCAGCGTGCCGGCCAGATCGTCGATCATGGCGTCGACCTCGCGCCCGGCGGCGGCGAGCGCCTCGCCCACCAGTTGGTCCTTGCCGCCGGGGAAGTGGTGGTAGAGCGACCCGCGAGGCGCGCCGGCCACCGCCAGCACCTCGTTGAGGCCGGTGCCGTGACTGCCCTGGGCCTCCACCAGTGCGCGGGCCGCCGCGATGATGCGCGCCCGCGTCTCGTCCCCCTTGACCGCCATGCGGCACACACTAGACCGGTCTGCATATTCCTGTCCACACGGCCGCCGGCGGTGGACCGGCCGCCCGACATCGTGAGGGGCGGCCGGTCCGGAGGTCAGGCGGCTTCGTGCTGGCGCTGGCAGTTGATGCAGAACCGGGCCAGCGGCCGGATCTTGAGCCGTTCGAACGGGATGCCCGCCTCGCAGTGCGAGCAGCGGCCGTACGAGCCGGCCGTCAGCCGGTCGCGGGCCTGGGTGAGCTCGGCGATGGCCCGGTCGGCGGTGGCGAGGGAGGCCAGCAGCTCCTGCCAGGTGTCGTCCGCGCCGTTGCCGTCCTGGGCCGCGGCCTGCAGGCCCAGCAGGTGGCGGCTGCGCCGCTCCAGCTGCTCGTCGATGTCCTGGCGCAGGGACTGGAGCTGCACGGTGCTGAGGTGGTCGGTCATGGGGGTTTCCTTTCCGCGCTGTGATTGCGGGGGTTCAGAGGGCGATGACGGGCGCCGCGGGGCGCAGGCACAGGCGCAGCAGGCCGCGGACGGTGGCGTGCTGCGGCTCCGGCGCGGCGTTGATCCGCGTGCGAAGGGCGGTGTGCAGGCGGTCCAGCAGTCGTGCCTGGAGCGCGCCCCCGCCGGTGACGGTCAGGCCGTTGTCGCGGACGGCCGGACGGAGGTGGGCCGGCTGGCGGCGCAGCAGGCCCGCGGTCATCTCCACGACGCCGTCCAGCGCGTCCGGCAGCAGGCCCGTGCTCGTCGTGGCGCTGAGCTGGAGCGCCGCCGCGTCGCTGACCGCGCCGCCGCTGACGACGACGGCCTCGACGATGCCCGCCCCCACGTCCAGCAGCAGGTACGGTCCCGGCCCCGCGACGTCCAGACCGGAGCCCGCGGCGGCGGCCAGCGGCGCCTCGACCAGCGTCACCTGGCAGCCGGCCGCCTCGGCGACGGCCGCGCGCACCGCCTGACGGTCGCTGCCCGTCGCGGCCCTCGGCACCGCGGCCATCACGTGCTCCAGCGGCCGGCCGCCGGCCAGCCAGGCGTCCTGCAGTACGAGATGCACCAGCCGCAGGCAGGCGCCCGGGTCGACGACCATGCCCCGGCGGATCGGGCGGACCGGGATCCCGGCCGTGCTCTCCGGTGACGGGACGACGACCGCCGAGGGACGGTCGGCGATGGCGAACCCGTCCAGGGACAGCGAACGGGTGCGTGAGGTGCCCAGGTCGAGCACCACGTGGGCGCGGTGCACCGCGGATGTTCGCGGTGAGTGTCGGTGGACTGATCCGGCGTCGGACATGACGATGATCGGCTCCTTGCTCTGACGCGGAGAACTCGTACGCGAAAGACGAGAGAAACGGGCGCGTCCCGCACGCGGGCACGCCACGACGGCGACCTCCGGCCGTACGGGAACGCACGTCAAGGACGTGCGGCACGCGCGAGGACGAGCGCGGAACCCGCGGGCGACCGGGCAACGCGTGGACCCGGCCGTGCGAAGGCCGGGCGCGACGACCGGCCCCGCGGCGCGCTCGGCGGGCCGGGAGGCGGCGACTCGTGAAGAGGGAGGGAGCTAGATCAGCGGCGGGCTGCGCGAGCCCGCGGTGCGGTGCCCGACCTGCTGCGGGTCGCGGATCGCGGCCGCGTCGGAACCGGGCGCCGGGAGCAGCGCGAGGTGGGCGGCCTCGGCGTGCCGCGCGCCGCGCAGCGGCGGCCACAACGACAGCACGTGGTGCTCACGGCCGCTGGACGCCTGGGGCGGCAGGCTGGGCATCCGGTCGCCGCTCTTGTCCGGGGTCCATTCGTGGCCGGCGGACAGGGGGCGCGGGGTCACCTGGTCGTCGGCGTAGGAAGGGCCGGCGACCAGCAGGGACAGCAGAACCAGGCCCACCACGCAACACAGCGCGATGGGGCCTCGTGGCGCTCTGCACGGTCCCGTCATAAGGCCGACCATAGCCCAGCCGGTGAGAAAAGGCATTACCGTCCGGTTTCCCGTTCCGGCGGTTTGGCGCTCGGTCGGCGGGAAGGCGGGGGAGGGGCGTCCGAAGGGGCTTCCGGTGCTGGTGGGGGCGGGGGCGTGCGGGCGTGGCAGGCAGAGGTGCGGGTGTGCGGGACGGAGGCGTGGGGGCGGGGCAGCAGGGCGGGGTTCGCCGGGACATGGGCGCGTGGCCGGTCGCCGGACCGGGAGCCGGTCTTCGTCCGGACGGCCGGTGTGCGCATGTCGCCGGGAACCCCGCCGTTCAGCGTGCTGGTGTGTCAGCGGGAACTTCGCCGCGGGTCATTTAGAACCCGTCGAAGTTCTCGCCCCACTCGCCCCAGTCGTCGTCCTCGTTGTGGTCGTCGCGGCCATTGTCCTCGCGGCCGTGGTCGTCGTCGTCGTGGCGGTCCGGCTTGTGGACCGACCGGCCGGGAGGGCCTTCCGGACCACGCGGGCCCTGGGGACCACGCGGGCCTACGCGGTGGTGGTGGTCGTGGTCGTGGTCGTGGTGGTGACCGCCGCCCCACCAGCCGCCCCAGCGCGGGCCCCACCAGCGAGGACCGCAGTGACGCCAGCCGCAGCCGCCCCGGAGGACCGGCTTCTCATCGGCTGGGCTCTGATACGACGCCGTGCCGGCCGTGCTGGCCTGGGCGGCCGGCATCTGGCCGCCACCCAGCAGCAGGCACGCGCTCGTGGCGAGCACGGCCGCCGGCTTCTTCATCATTGATTTCATCGCGCTTTCCGTTCAGAAGTTTCCAGAACCGCCGCGGGACTTCTCGACTGCCGTCGGTCTCCGGCATGAGCAGTCTTACCCGCGCATTGAGTTCGGAGTTCTGACAAGACAGGCATGAGCTCCTAAAGCTTGACCAGATTTACCAGGCCCTTACAGCCGACTTGTCCAGTTTTATTGCGACAAGAAGTGGTGGTGTCGCTTTACTGTGACTCGATAATTCCCTAGCACTGTCGCCCCGAAAATGCGGCGCTGCCGGGAACATGCGCTCCGGGCGGCCGGCGCCGCGGGCGCGGGGGTGCCGGTTTGGCTGGACGTCCGCTATCGTCACTGCCGTACCACGACTAGACAGTGAGGTTGAGGGTGACGGAACGTTTGGACGTACGGCTGGAACTGCTGACCGGCGAGCAGGCGCTCGCGCGCCGGGCGGAGTTGATCGACCTCTACCGCGAGGTGTTCACCGGGCCGCCGTGGAACGAGGGGGAGGGCGAGGTCGCCGAGTTCGGCGTGCGGTTCGCCGCCGACGCGGCCCGGCCCGGCTTCCGCGCGGTGCTGGCCGCCGATGGCGCGGGTCCGTGTGGGTTCGGGACGGCCTGGCCGACCGCGACCCCGCTGCCGCGCACCCGCAGCTACGGCAAGGTGCTCGCGGCGCTCGGCCCGGACGGGGTGTCCCGGATGCTGGCCGGCGCGCTCCAGGTGGACGAACTGGCGGTCGCTCCGCGTGCCCGGGGCCGGGGTCTGGCCGGGCGCATTCTGAACCTTCTGTGCGGCGAAAACCGAAGCTGGCTGCTGACCTCCGTGAACGCCCCCGACGCCATTCGCCTGTACGAGCGCTTGGGGTGGCGACGTGTGGGCGAGAACGAGGGAATTGTAGTATTCATCAACCCCGAATAACCACGAACTTTCACGCAATCTCTAGACTAGTACCAATATCCAGAACAAATCCCCACGAAAATCGAATAAGCCAGACATTACCCCCAAGAACCCCAGGCGAATCCCCCAAACCAAAGACATAACCCCCCAAAAGCCCCCCCAAAAGCCCCCCCAAAAGCCCCCGTGCCGCGTCCCCGTGCCGCGTCTTCGCGCTGCGCCCCCGTGCTAGCCCTCATGGCGCTGCGCGCCCGCTCGCCCCTCGCTGCCCCCGCCGTCGCGTCCGCCGCGGCGCGCCTCCCGCCGTCGCTGTGAGGGGATTTGCGTTTGAGTGCGCTCGAAGTTCTACCGTTTCGGACATGACGAACATTGCTGAAGGATCCGACCGTGAACAGCGCTACGAGCATGGCCTGGAGGTGCTGCGGAAGGTCGACGGCGAGGCCGGGCAGCGGGTTGTGGACGCCCTTGCCGACATCTCGCCCGAACTGGCCCACCAGGTGGTGGCCTGGGCCTTCGGTGAGATCTACGACCGTCCCGGCCTGGCCCCCCGCGACCGCCAGTTGGTGACCCTGGGCGCGCTCACCGCGCTCGGCGGCTGCGAACCGCAGCTCGACGTGCACATCAACGCCGCCCTGAATGTCGGCCTGACGCCCGATGAGATCACGGAGTCCCTGTTGCACTCGGCCGTCTACTGCGGCATGCCACGTGCGCTCAACGCGACGTTCGTCGCCAAGAAGGTCTTCGCCGAACGCGGCCTGCTCCCCGTGCCGGACGGCACGGTCTGACCCCGGGCCCCCGCTCGCCCGATCCGGCCGTGACAGCGGGCGGCCCGCTCGATCCGGCCGCGGCAGGAGGCGGCCCGCTCGGCCCGGTCCGATCCGGCCGTGGTGGGGGCTGCCTCCCGAGCGCTCGGTCTGTCATGATCGACTGGGATGAGCGTGCAGGCGTTACAGGCGACGGACCCACCCGAGATCGGCGGCCACCGGCTGCTCGGGCGCCTCGGCGCGGGCGGCATGGGCGTGGTGTACCTGGCCAGGAGCCGCCGCCTGGGCCTGGTGGCCATCAAGGTCATCAAGCACGACCCGGCCGACCCCGAGGCCATGGAACGCTTCCGCCGCGAGGCGGCCACCCTGCGCGGCCTGCGCAGCCCGTACGTGGCGCCGCTGGTGGACGCCCGGGTGACAGCGCCGCCGTACTGGCTGGCGACGGCGTACGTTCGGGGGCCGACGCTGTTGCGGGCGGTGGCGGAACGTGGGCCGTTGCCGCCGGAGCTGTGCCGGCGGTTGCTCGCAGGGCTGGCCGCCGCCATGGCCGACGTGCACCGGCACGGTGTGCAGCACCGCGACCTCAAGCCGCACAACGTCATCCTGTCGCCGCAGGGCCCGCGGCTGATCGACTTCGGCATCGCGCGGGCTCCCGGCCAGAGCACGATCACGACGTCGGGGGAGATCGTCGGCACCCCCGGCTACATCGCGCCCGAGGCCGTACGTCAGGAGCCGGTCACGGCGGCGGCGGACGTCTTCGCGCTGGCCGGCACGATCGCCTACGCCGCCACCGGCCGCCCGCCGTTCGGGCGCGGCGAGCCTATGGCGGTGCTCTACAGCAGCCTGAACGCCGACATCGACGTGGACGGCGTCGAGCCCGCGCTCGCCGAGCTGATCCGCTCGTGCGCCGCGCGCGACCCGGCGGAGCGGATCACGTCCGATCGCGCGGCGGCCCTCGCCGGGAGCGCCGCCGGCCCGCTGTCCTGGGCCTCGGACACGGAGTACCAGGCACTCATCGCCGAGACCGGCCCCACCGAGGGCGACCCGGTCGAGGGCGGCCCTGCCAAGGACGACCTGGCCGACGACGGCCCCACCGGGACGACCCAGCCCGCGCGGACGTCCTGGCCGGGCCGGGCGCTGGCGGCCGGAGCCGTCCTGCTGGCCCTGGGCGCGACGGCCGCCGTCCTGTTCCCCCGGCTCACCACGCCCACGACGGGCCCCGCGACGGGCCCCACGACGGGCCCCACGACGGGCCCCACGGCGGGCCCCGCGACGGGCGGCCCGGCGGCCGTCCGGGCGACGGTGGCGGACGATCCCGGGACCGTGGTGGTCACCCAGCCGCCGCCCGGCCCCACCCCCACAGGCCCCGTACGGTGGCAGGCCGTGCACGGCCCCCGGTGCGCGGCCGAGTGGTTCTACGCCGACCCCGCCTGGCGTCCCATCACCGGCGGGGGCGGGTGGAAGGACGACGGCTGCACGGGCACGGCGCTGGCGCTGCGCGTCGGCAACGAGCCGGCCCACTTCAACCAGGCGGTCAACTGGTACTTCGACACCCGCGGCGGCGCACGCTGCACGATCGACGTGCACATCCCCGACGACCCCCGCTCGACCGGCCTGGCCTTCTACTACCTGGACGACAACGACACCGACCCGCCGCACCTCGGCCCGCCGGTGACCGTGGACCAGCGCGCCTTCCGGGGACGCTGGGCCCCGCTCGGCACCTGGCGGGTGCCCGCCCCGGGCCGGCTCACCGTCCTGGTCGGCAACCAGCCCGTCACGGCCGACGACACCCACGAGGTGACGGTCTCCGCCGCCCGCGCCCGTTGCCGCTGGTGACCCGGCGGCGCGGCCTGAGGGGTCAGCGCAGGGTTCTGCCCAGGGTGCCCTGCTCGGGGTAGGAGTACCGGACGCGCAGCACGAGCTTGGCCTTGCGCGGCTGGCTGCCGGCGTAGGCCAGCAGGCCCGAGAAGAAGTCGAGGCCGTCGGCGTTCACCCCGACCTCGACGCAGCCGTGGCTGTACCCCTTGTGCGAGTTGTGCAGGTAGAAGCCGCCACGCCCGTACATGTTCCCCTGGATCGGGGTGAGCCGGACGCGGAAGGTGCCCCAGTCGGGGAAGACCGGGCCGTTGCCGCCCACGGGCAGGAACTGGATGCCCTCCCCGGGGTTGGAGACGGCCTTGTCGCCTCGCTGGTTCGCCGCCTCGACGGAGTTCTGCCGGGGATCGACGTGGGTGAGGAACGTGTACAGGCCCTCCGGCAGCGGGCCGTGGTCCTTGCTGTTCTGCATGGCGCCGATCTGGTGTCCCACCAGGCCGGACGTGGCCGCGTACAGCAGCGTGCCGGAGCCCTGGAGGGAGGCGGGCATGGATCGGCGCCAGTACAGGAACTTGCCGGTGTAGACCAGGTCGGCCTGGTCGTCGGTGGCGTCGCGGACGTCGAGGTCGAACCGGCCGAGCGTGCGCAGCGCGCCCGTCCGGGGTACCTCTATGGCCTCGAACCGGCCCGATCCGGGCGTCCTGCCGGTCAGCGCGAACAGCCGGTAGGAGCCCTGCGGGCCGTAGGAGGCCCGGGTCTCCTCCAGGAACACCAGGCCGGCGGTGTGGTGGAAGAGCACGCCGTGCACGTTGTCGTCGGGCCGCTCGCCCTTCCACATCATCGGCTGGGTCTCCTCGCCGACGGTGAGGGAGATCCGGGAGACCCGGTCGTTCTGGCTTCTCTGGAAGCAGAAGTACGTCATCGGGCCGTCCGCCGCCCTACGAGATCGTCGCGAGGTTGGACGTGAGCGCGATGTCGGTGCCGGACGACGGCGTGTACTCGTGCCACTCGGCGATGAGCGCCCCCTTCTCGCCCGGTTGCAGGATCGGCACGGGAGCCTGCGTGCCGCGGTGGGTGAAGCTCAGGCGCTCGACCGTGAGGTGGGTGGCGTCCGGGACGGCGACGACGAGCTGGGCCTCCTGGACGCGGCGGTCGTCCTCGGCGTCCAGCACGACCGGCAGCCCGACGACGAACGCCGAGCTGTTGCCGACCTTGATGTTCACCGGGTTCGGGCTCGGCGCCAGGTCCGACGAGGACGTGGTGAAGGCGGCGTCCTGGAGCCGGGCGGCCGCCCGTTCGGGGTTGGCGGGCGGGATGCCGGGATAGTTGCGGTCGTCGTAGGCCGCGATCTCCTGCGCGATCGTCAGGTAGGGCGCCGGGATCGGCGCGCCGACCGCGCCTCCCTCGGCGAAGCGCATCCACTCCTCCTCCCAGCCCTTGCGCACGGTCAGGACGATCCGCGCGCTGCCGGCCCGCAGGAACGCCTGCCTGGTCGGGTCCGGGTGCCGCAACTGCCGGATGAACGGCCAGCTCGGCGGGACGTCCCAGAAGTAGGAGTAGAGGAACGTCACCACGTTCTCCCACTCGATCGCCTGGTTGATGAAGCGCACCAGGTCCTCGTGCCGGCGCAGCAGCGTCCACTGCTCGGCGCTGAGCCCGAGGCTGGGCCCGTCGAAGCCGATGCCGTGCTGGAGGTCGACGCGCGCGGCCAGGAAGGCGGCCAGGACGTCGGCGGGCATGAAGTCGAAGTCGCTGCCGAGGACGAACCGCAGGACGCACTTCATGATCTCGTCGCTCTCCTCGCGCCGCAGCGTCAGGGTGTCGACGTTCGCCAGCTTGTCCTCGATGGCCGCGATGCGCGCGGCGATGTCCTCCTGCTCGGCGAAGTACCTGGTCTGGGCGGCGTTGTAGAGCGTGTTCCAGACGTCGGTGCGCCACTGCTCGACGGCCTCGTCCGTGAGGTCGAGCCGCACGCCGAGGCCGACGAACACCCGCTCGGAGTGGTGGAAGAAAAACGTGATCTTGTGGCGGCCGGTGAACCCGCGCATGTAGGGCGTGGCGCCGTCGAAGGACATGATCCGGTGGTCGCGGATGATGAGGGCGTCCGACAGGTTGCGCCACGTCGGCTCCGAACGAGCCCCGATGACGTCGAAGTTCATCTTGTCGTCGGAGTCGTCCTTGCCGACCTGGGCGTCCAGCATGATCTCCCGGATGTGCGTGCCGCCGGGCACGTCGAACTCCAGGTCCAGGAACCACCAGTTCCCGTCGGTGTTGACGTGCGAGCTGACGGTCAGCGGCGTCGGCTCCTCGGGGTGCGGCCGGACGGTCACGCCGTGCCGGTCGGCCAGCCACTGGTACTTCGGGACGCCGGTCGGCGACGGGTGGCCGTCCTGGTCGACCGGCTCGGTGGTGATGTCGGCGTGCTTGACCGGGAACTCGAAGGGGCCCTGCTGCGAGCGCAGCAGTTCCAGCTCCGCGTACGCCCGCCGCATCGACGCCCCCGGCTCGGGGACCGCGATGTCGTACGTCAGGCGCAGCCCGTACCGGTAGAGCCGGACCCGCCACTTGCGCATCAGGCTGAAGTAGTCGATCCGGACGGGGTCGTTGCCGGTGTTCCTCAGCACCCGGGTCGAGGTCTCCTCCGACCCGGTCACGGTGGTGGTGGAGATGGTCACCTTGTGCTCGCGGCGGGAGCGCGAGGACGCCTTCTGCGTGGTGGCGCGGGCGTGCTTGATGCTCTCGGCGGCCGAGGCCGACTCCGAGCCCTGCGCGGTGAACCCGGTGGTGCTCGAACCGGAGATGATCGGAATGCCGCCCTGGACCGTCCCGGTGATGTTGAACTGGTTGGAGTGCTGGCTCTGCGACGCCGTCGACTGCGACAGGTCGGTGTTGTCGGTCACGCCCGTCTCGCTGACCTCCTCCAGCGAGTCGGTGACGATGGTGGTGAACTCCTTCGAGGTGACCGACCACTCCTTGTGCGTGACCGCGGTCACCTCGCCGGGCGCGAGCGGGATGGTCGAGACGAGCTCGCCGCGCTGGATCCCGACCGGCACCATCTCGATGCGTTCCAGGTTGAGCATGCCGATGGGCGGCGCCGCGGTGTTGACCGCCAGGCCGCGCAGGGCCACCGCGGCGGTGTTGAGCGCCTGCGCGGCCCGGCCGGCCGCCTCCCGGGCGCCCGCGCCCTCCGCCTCGCGCAGCCGTTCGGCGCGCAGCTCGACGAGCGTCCCGGCGAACAGCGCCAGCTCGGCGGCCGGCACCCGCGCCAGCGCGGCGGGATCGGGGCGCAGCGCCGCGACGGGCTGCTCCTCGAAGCGCCTGAGCAGGTCGAACGCCTCGCCGGAGACGCCTTCCGGGTCGTTCCCGGCCCGGAGGCGGTCACGGACCGCGTCGGTGTCGCCGGGGGCCAGCGCGAGCTGCCGGACCGCCCCCAGCTTGACGATGCCGCCGCCCGCGCCGTCCTGCGGGTCGTCGTGCGCGCTGGGCACCCGCAGCGGAACGAGCGTGCCCTTCAGCACCTCCCGCGCCGAGTTGTCCAGCACCGGCGCGGCCGGCGGGGACGGCGGCCCCGCGGCCGCCGCGCTGTGGATGTCTGCCATGGTCGTCCCCCCTCGTGGATGAGCAGCTGTGCCGCCATGGTGCGGGCGGGCGGCGGGTGAGGGCATGAGTAGGGGCTACTCAGAAAAAGGCGGCCCGCGCCTCCGCCGAGATGGCCGTCGGAGGCGCGGGCCGTGCACCGGATCTTGTCAGGTGCGGCGCCCGCGCAGCAGGCGAATGGTGATCGCCGCGCCGAGCAGGACCACGGCGCCCACGACCCAGGGCAAGGGGGTGCTTCCCGGGCCGGGGACGCCGTAGCCGCCCGCGTAGCCGTCCCTGGCGTAGGAGCTGCCGGGGAGCTTGGCGGCGTAGCGCTGTTGCGCCAGCCGCCGGTAGTCGGCCACGGGGACGCCCGCCCGGCCCACCGACTGCGCTGCCTCGTCGTTGAGCGGCACGACCGTGCCGTCGCGCAGGGCGTACCAGGCGTTGAGCTGCGGCTCGCGGAACACGGTGCCGGTCTGGCCCGCGTACCGCTGTTCGTCGCCGCCGCTGGCGATGTTGCTGACCACCCACGTCCCCCGGCGGTCGCGGGTGGTCCAGACGGAGGCGGTCTGCCCGTCCGGCGCGGTGGCGCCGGTGGCGAGGAAGGCGAAGCGGGCGATCTCCGCCGACCGTCCGGCGACGAAGTCCGGGTTGAGGTCGTTGACGGCGACCGTGGGGCCGTCGACCCGCGCCGCCACCGGCGCCAGGCTGGTCTTCCTGCCCTGGCCGGCGAAGAAGCGGCCGACCGTGTCGCCGGCGCCCGCGGCGGCGGCCCTGGCGGCCTCGACGTCGGCCTGGGTAGGCGCGCCGGGGTCGGCCAGCGCCGGGCTCGGGACCCACAGGAACAGCGCGGTCAGGGCCGCGACCGCTGCGAAGAGCTTCATGTCGATGGCCTCCTTCACGCGCCGATGTAGTCGAGCGAGTGGGTCCAGAAGAACGAGGAGTTCGAGACGTAGTAGTTGTAGGTGGACCAGTTGTAGCGGGTGCTGGACGGCCAGGGGTTGCTCCAGTACACGTACGACGAGCTCTGGTCGTAGCCGTAGATGACCTCCATGTGGCCGCCGCCGCTGGTCCACTGGATGCGGGCCATGATCGGGCGGTTGGCGTCGATCTCCCGGACGATGGCGGCGTAGGTCAGGTAGTCGTAGACGTACACGCCGGGGTTGATGCCGATCTGACGGAAGGCGGTCTGGTCGTTGCCGAGGGTGGCCTGGTTGTTCGGGCAGCTGGTGTTGACGCCGCGGTTGAAGGCCAGGTTGCAGAACTGGTTCTGGCTGTAGGAGTACCCGTAGTAGGCGGCGACGGAGTTGCCCGTCGCGGCCCAGCACCAGTTGGAGTACTGCTGCGACTGCTGGGTGAAGTTCAGCTTGTACCAGGTCGCGGCCTCGGCCGGGGGGCTGCTCGCGATCCAGGTGGCCGCCGCTAGGGCGAGGGCCACGGCCAGGCGGAACATAGGCGCTCCTTCTGCTGGGGGGTGCTGCGAAGGATGTTCGACCTGCGGAGATGGCCGTACAAGGGGGAGCGGATTTCCCTGACAGATCACTGTGGAAGGTGACATTTCATGACGTTCATGAAGTGATGACGAATCTGTGGAAATCTGTGAACATTCACAACGTGGCGGATGAGCTCCAGGCCGCGCTGCGCGCCGGCCCCTTTCACGTCGCCCTGCGGGCCGCGGTCGGAGCGCGGGGGCTGACCCTCGAACGGCTGCGCCACCGGCTGGCGCAGCGCGGCCTGCACGTCGGGGTGAGCACGCTGAGCTACTGGCAGCAGGGCCTGCGCCGGCCGGAGCGCGAGGAGTCGTTGCGGGCCGTGGGAGCCCTGGAGGAGATCCTCGACCTGCCGCCGCGCTCGCTGATCGGGCTGCTCGGGCCGCCGAAGCCGCGCGGCCGCGCGCCCGGGGTGGCGTACTCGACCCTGTTCCGGCCCGCCCAGGTGGTCTCCGCCATGCTGGACGAGCTGGACGCGGTGGCCGACGACCGTCGCCTGCACATCGCCGTGATGTACGAGTCGCTGCGCATCGGCCCCGACCGCAGCCTCACCAGCCGCGAGACCACGCAGGTGGTGCAGGCCCACGAGGAGGGCGCCGACCGCTACATCATGATCTACCGCGGCGACGCCGGCTGCGACGTGGACCGGGTCACCGTCGCCGCCCTGGAGGACTGCCGCGTCGGCCGCGTCACCAGGGACGGCGAGACCGCCACGGTGGTCGCCGAGCTGCTGTTCGACCGGTCGCTGCGGGTCGGCGACACCCACGTGCTGCGGTACGAGATCGCCGACCTCAGCGGCGCCGAGTCCTGCTTCTACGAGCGCGGCTTCCGCTTCCCGGCCGGCCAGTACGTGCTGCGCGTCGCCTTCGACCCGGTCGAGCTGCCGGTGCGCATCCACCGCTTCGCCCGCCGCGGTCCGGGCGGTGGCGAGCTGACCGCCTCCGAGCTGACGCTGAACGCCCAGCACGCCGTCCACCTGATGGCCGCCGCCCTCCAGCCGGGCCTGGTCGGCATCCGGTGGGCCTGGCCCTGACCGGCGCGTCGCTGTCACACTCCGGGCCGCCGTCCCGTCCTGTCGCCGACAATGACGATGAACGGAGAGGCGATGACCATGAGAGCGATACGCGTTCACCGGCCCGGCGGCGACCTGCTCCTGGAGGAGGCGCCCGTGCCGCGCCCGGCCACCGGCGACGTGGTGGTGCGCGTGCACGCGGCCGGTTTCGTGCCCGACGAGCTGGACTGGCCGGGCACCTGGACCGACCGGGCCGGACGGGACCGGGCGCCGTCCGTGCCCGCCCACGAGGTGGCCGGCGTGGTGTCCGAGGTCGCCTACGGCACCACCGGCCTGTCCGTGGGCGACCGCGTCTTCGGCCTGACCGACTGGCACCGCGACGGCGGCGCGGCGGAGTACGTCGCGGTCGAGGCGCGCGACCTGGCCCCGATCCCCACGAACGTCACCTTCACCGAGGCGGCCGCGCTGCCCCTCGCCGGGCTGACCGCCTGGCAGGGCCTGTTCACGCACGGCGGCCTGGAGGCGGGCCGGACGGTCGTGATCCACGGCGCGGGCGGCGGCACGGGCACGCTCGCCGTCCAGCTCGCCCGCCGGGCCGGCGCGCACGTCATCGCCACCGGACGGGGACGGGTCGCGGGCCTGGTGGTGGAGCTGGGGGCGCACGAGTTCGTCGACCTGGAGCGGCAGCCGTTCGAGGAGGCGGTCGAGCCGGTGGACCTGGTCTTCGACACGATCGGCGGCGACCTGCTCGCCCGCTCGGCGGCCAAGGTCAAGCCGGGCGGCGCGCTGGTCTCGATCACCGCGCCGCCGCCGGTCGTGCCGGAGGGCGGGCGGGCGGTGTTCTTCATCGTCGAGCCCGACCGCGCCCAGCTCGCCGAGCTGGCCGCGCGGGCCGGGGCGGGGCTGCTGCGCGCCCACGTCGGCGCGGTGTACCCGCTGGCCGAGACCGGTCGGGCGTTCCGTGACAAGCGCGGCGGCGTGCCGGGGAAGGCCGTGATCGAGATCTGACGACCGGCGGCACATGTATGGATATTTCGGCCTATTGAGGAAACCTTGACCGGCCTGCCGTATGACCGTCCGGGCCACGGGCACGCGCAGTTACGGAGCCAAGCGACCCGCTGACTCCGCGTATCGAAGAAAGGAACCGTCATGGCGCAGAGCAAGGCCCGCAAGACGAAGACGGGCGACAAGGACAAGGACAAGAGCCGGAGCTCCTCGACCCAGAGCCGCACCGGCGCCGACAAGAAGTCCTCCGGCAACAAGTCCCAGGAAGGCAAGAACCTCCCGGGGCACCAGAGCTGAGCCTGACCGGCACGACGGCGTGACACCCGGCCTTCGGGCCGCGGGTCACGCCGTCTCTCTTGTCGGGGTTGTTCCTGTCTGTGGACAGATGACCAGAATGAGGAGACAGTTCCCCGCCCCTTCAGCCTCTCCATGCACAACGTTCACCCGTGCGCTCCAACGTGTCCGCTCGAAGGGCACGCCGCCTCATCGGCTGCCCCGTGAACGTCATGGAAGGACCCGATGCAGCCGATGGCAGCACGACAGTTATCAGGCGGTTCGAGGAGCAGGGGACGGCTCGCCGTCACCACCGCGCTCGCGGCGGTGCTGGTGGGCGGCTTCGTGACGGCGGCGCACGCCGACCCGGGTGAGCAGGGCCGCGGACGGCCGACCCCCACCCCCACGAGCACCCCCGCCCCGCCCGCCCTCACCCCCGCCACCGGCTCCTACCTGGAGGGCACCGCGAAGGTCGCCGCCGTCCCGGTCACGGCCGGCGACAGCGTCACGAAGCTCGACCTCGACGGCAACCCCGTCACCGCCACCGCGACGGTGGGCGTCTCCAAGCTGGCCTTCGACGTCGGCTCGAACTCCACCGAGGCGCAGTACCACAGCTATGTGCAGGTCAACGGCGCTTACAAGGCCGAGATCGGCAACTTCGCCAACCAGCGGGCCATCATCGAGATCCCGAACGAGCACCTGGTCAAGGGCGAGAACACGGTCGAGATCGTGGTCGGCACGATCCAGTCGTCCTGCGGGCAGAACCACGACGACTTCGTGCTCTCGGACGTGGGCCTCGAACTGCTCGGCGAGGTGGCCGACGGCGAGGACAACCCGTACACGCTCAACTTCGGCGACGGCAACTGCGGCAGCAACAGCACGCTGCTCAAGCGCGCCACGCTCAAGTTCTTCACCCAGTCCGACCCGCGCGGCACGACCGGCCTCGCCGCCGACCTGGACACCACCGGGCTGGCCAACGGCGAGCACGTCCTCAGCGCCGCCACCGCGGCGGGGGCGACCGTCCGGAACACCGTGACGGTGAACAACGCCCCGGCCGGCGCGCCGCGGCTGCTGCCCACCGACGGCACCCTCGTGGCCGGCGTCAGGACGGTGAACGCGACCGTCCCGGCGGCCGGCGCGGGCGGCGTCGAGTCGCTGACCGTGGACGGCGGCAAGCCGGTCACCAGGGCCACGCTCGGCAACGGCGCCGCCATGCTCGCCTTCGACGTCGGCGCGGACTCGATCGACGACAAGTACGACGACTTCCTGCTGGTCAACGGCAAGCGCATCGACCTGGGCGGCACCTATGCGAGCCGGCGCGTGACCGTCGCGGTCCCGGCCAGGTTCCTGACGCCGGGCGAGAACACGATCAAGGTCGTCACCGGCGACTACAAGGACGCCTGCGGCGTCAACCGCGACGACTTCACGATCGCGAACCTCGCCCTGACCCTCGACGGCGCCACGGTGACCGGGACGGACGTCAAGCCCTCGTACGCGCTGGGCGACGGCGACTGCGGCAGCGACCAGGCCCTCCCGCGCGAGGCCGAGCTGCGCTACACGATCGACGCCCCCGCCGTGCACGTCACCGAGACGCTCGGGGCGGGCCAGGCGACGCTCGGGTTCACCGTGGGCAGCAACTCGATCGAGGCCCGCTACCAGAACTTCGTGCTGGTCAACGGCCAGAAGGTGGTGCTCGACGGCGACTTCGCAAGCCGCCGGGTGGACCTGCCGATCCCGAACGAGTACCTCGTGCCCGGCTGGAACACGATCGACTTCGTGGCCGGCACGTACCCCACGTCCTGCGGCGCCAACCGGGACGACTTCGCGATCTCGAACATCGTCCTCACCCCGGCGCAGGGCACCGCGGCCGGACAGATGATCAAGCCGTCCTACGGCATGGGCGACGGCAACTGCGGCGACACGGCGAACCCGCTGACCGAGATCGACCTGGAGTTCCTGGTGGACGCTCCGGCTCGCGGTCTGCGCGCCGACCTGGACACCACCGCGATCAAGGACGGCCGGCACACCCTGGCGGCCAGGTCCACCTCCGGCCAGACCGCCGAACGCGTCCTGATCACCGACAACTCCGCGCCGAAGGTCGCCCGGAGCGTCCCCGCCGCGGACGAGAAGATCACCGCGACGGTCGTCCTGGACGTCAAGCTCGAAGACGCCTCCGGCGTGGTGTCCGGGCCGGACGTCAAGCTCGACGGCCAGGCCGTGGAGCTGGGCGCCCGGATCGGCCCCGGGCTCAAGGCGGGCCGGCACACGCTGTCGGTCACCGGCGCCGACGGGCTCGGCAACACCGCGGTCCGGGAGATCGTCTTCGAGTCGGCCGGCATCCCGGACGCCCCCGCCGAGCTCACCCCGGCCTCCGGGACGGCCGACGTGACCGACCCCGTCACGCTGTCGGCCAAGGTCGGCGAGCCCGGCGGCGGCCCGGTGACGGCCACGTTCTCCGAGGCCAGGATCCTCACCCCGGACGAGGCGTACCAGGGCACGGCCACGACGCTGCCCACGACGCTCAAGGTGCGGGGCGAGCAGCGGATCACGGCCGACGGGCTCGAACCCGGCGACGGCCGCACGCTCGACGCCCCCACCGGCCGCGACCTCGTCTACCAGCGCTTCGACGTCAAGGTGCAGGGCCACGTGGACGCGCCCGTGCTGCGCTGGGAGGGCGTCGTCGACCCCGAGCGGCTGGCCTCGCTGCGGGCCTGGAACACCGAGGCCAAGGCGTGGGACCTGCTGACCAGCGCCCGCGGCGGGGCCGACGGCAGGACCGTCCTGACCGCCGTCGTCGGCCCCGAGTACGTGGACCGGCAGCAGGTGCACGTCATGGTGACCGGCGAGGACCCGTTCGCCGACGACATCGACCCCGGTGACCCGAACGGCTTCGCCGACCCCGCCACGTACGACTTCTCGATCGTGCACTTCACCGACACCCAGTACATCTCCGAGGGCGCGGTGGAGCAGGAGACCCCGCAGGAGCGCGCGGTGTGGGAGTCGGCCTACGCCGGCATCGTCAACTGGATCACCGCCAACAAGGACCAGCGCAAGATCTCCTACGTCGCCCACACCGGCGACATCATCGAGAACAACATCCGCAAGCCCGCCGACGAGGCCACGCAGCGCGAGGTCGTCGGCGAGTTCGAGGTGTCGTCGAAGCAGCAGCGCGTGCTGGACCAGGCGAACATCCCGAACGGCGTCATCGCCGGCAACCACGACAACCAGTCGGGCACCGAGGACGGTCCCGGCGCGATCTACAACAAGTACTACGGCCCGTCCCGCTACCAGGACGCCTCCCAGGGCTGGCGGCACGCGAAGTACGGCGGCCCGTGGAAGGAGGGCGACAACCAGAACCACTACGACCTGTTCTCCGCGGGCGGCCTGGACTTCGTGGTCGTCGGCCTGTCGTACGGCGTGACCAGGGAGGAGGCCGAGTGGGCCGACTCGGTCTTCAAGAAGTTCCCGGACCGCAACGGCATCCTGCTCTCCCACGACTACCTCGTGCCGAGCGCCAGCCCCGACGGCCGCGGCGCCGCCTTCTCCGCCCCCGACGGCTCGATGCTCTACAAGACGGTGGTGGAGAAGAACCCGAACGTCTTCCTCATCCTGGCCGGTCATGAGCACGGCGTGGGCACCAACGTGAAGCCGAAGGTCGGCCAGGTCGGCAACGGCGTGGTCGAGCTGCTGGCCGACTACCAGTTCTACACGGTCTCGGCCGACCGGCTCGGGCTCACCGAGGTCGGCGGCTACAAGCCGGAGGACCAGCTCCAGTTCGGGGCCAGCTACTTCCGGCTGCTGCAGTTCGACGTCAAGCGGGCCGAGCTGAGCGTGGACACCTACTCGCCGCTGCTCGGCGACTTCGGCGCCGGCGAGTTCGACCCGCTGCGCCGCTACGACGGGCGCGAGGACAACATGGTCCTGCCCGTCGACCTCACCACCCGCACGACGAGCTTCAGGACCGACTCCCTGGCGCTCTACAAGCCGACGAAGATCATCGGCACGAGCACCGCGGCCTCCGGCCAGGTCGCCTCGGTGACGTGGCAGCACCTCAAGGACGACACGGCCTACGCCTGGTTCGTCACGGCCCGTTCCGCGGGCGGCGGCGTCACCGCGTCCGAGCCCAGTGTCTTCGTCACCAAGGACGAGCACGGCCGTCCCGGCAAGTGGGACAAGGACTCGCCCATGTACCGCTGGTTCACCCGCTGATCCGCCCCCCAAGCCGCCCCGGGCCCGCGCCCGGGGCGGCGCCCTTTCCCCTGATCCTGGAGACCCGAGACATGCCTCGCTGGCGCTGGCCGTACGCCGTCGTCCTGGCCGTCATCCTCTGCGCGGCGCTGGCCGACCTGCTGCATCCCGCCCCCGCGGCGGCGCACGACGCGACCACGAAGGCCCACGCCGAGGTGACCGGCACGGCCACCGACGTCAGGGTCGTGCTCGACCTGGAGTACGACCTGCTGATGAAGTCCGCCTGGCTCTACGCCGAGGCGTATGAGGCCAAGGAGCGGGCCGAGCAGCTGCGGCAGCTCGCGGCCAACCGCGACGCCGTGTTCGGCTACGTCACCCGCCGCTTCGCCGTCGCCCGCGCCGACCGGCCGTGCGTCCCCCGGCAGGTGGGCGGGGCGGACGTGCACCCGCGCGGCAAGGCCGCCTTCGCGACGCTGACCCTCGCCTACGCCTGCCCGGCGGTGGACGGGGGCGAGCACACGATTTCCAGCGCCCTGTTCCCCGACGCCGAGACGTTCGTCCACAGCACCCAGACGCTCCTGCGCTACGACCTCGCCGGCGAGCGGGGCTCGGCTGTCCTGACCGCCGCGAGCCCGACCCTGCGCCTGGCCGAACGGGCGGCGGCCGGCCAGATCGGGGAGTTCTTCCTGCTCGGCGTCGAGCACCTCGTGTTCGGGCTGGACCACGTCTTCTTCCTGCTCACCCTGATCATCGGCGCCCGCGGCGCGCGTGACGTCGTGGTCACCGCCTCGGCCTTCACGGTCGCCCACAGCATCACGTTCCTGCTGGCCGCCATGGGCGTGGTGAACGTGCCGGCGGCGGTGGTCGAGCCGGTGATCGCCGCCTCGATCGTCGTCGTCGCGCTGGCGAACCTGCTGGGCCGCGACCGGCCGGGGGCCTGGCGGCTGCCCGTCGTCTTCGCCTTCGGCCTGATGCACGGGCTGGGGTTCGCGGGCGCGCTCGACATCCGCGAGAGCGGGTCGTGGGAGCTGCTGCTGTCGCTGCTGAGCTTCAACGTCGGGATCGAGGTGACCCAGCTCGCGATCATCGCCGTGCTCTTCCCGCTGCTGGTGCTGCTGCGGCGGACGGCCGCGGCCCGCTGGACGGTGGCCGCGGTGTCGCTGTCCATCGTGGCGGTCAGCCTGTACTGGTTCCTCGGCCGGATCCCGCTCCCGCTCTGAGCGCCCACAGGCGGCCGGCTCCCCAGGCGAGCAGGGCCAGCACGCCGACCAGCAGGTATTCGATGGCCGGGATCCTGATCGCCTCGTTCGTGCCGGCCAGGTCGCCGCGCAGGGCGTACACGGCGAGCAGGGCCGCCGCGTAGCAGCCGGTCAGCGCCCAGCGGGCGGCGCGGGACAGGCCCAGGCCGTGCATCTGGGTGATCACGAAGACGCCGAGGAAGCCGAACAGGAACATCGGCCACAATCCGTCCGGGCCCGAGGTCATGACGGCCACCAGGGTGCCGTGGACCACGACGGCCAGCTCCAGCGTCACCGTCCAGTAGCGGTTGGTGTGCGCCCTGGTGAGGAAGAGGCTGCCCTGGAGCAGCAGCAGGAACATGTAGAAGAAGCCGATCAGGTGGCCGGGCGTGGACTCGGCCGGGTGGTACCAGAAGGTGTAGACCGCCGCCCAGCTGAACAGGTAGCCGTGGTACCGGCGGGCGAAGTCGACGATCTCCCGCCTGATGGGCGCGGGCCGGCCGAGGAACAGGCCGCGCCGCCGGTTCTCCATGATCAGGACGACCACCAGCAGGAGGACGACCGAGCCCTGGGAGCTGTAGATCGACACGTCCTGGGCCAGGCCGTCGTAGAACAGGTGGGTCTGCACGGTGTGCAGGGCGACGAACCCGGCGTTCGCCGCCAGCGCGACGACGTTGACCCGGTGGAGGCCGGCGGAGTAGCGCCGGACCCGGGTCTGGGCGTGGTGGATGAGCCGCCAGAACACGAGCTGGTGGGCGGCGTAACCGGCCCAGGCCGACAGCCTGGTCCACACGGTGGGCTCGGGCAGCTTCCAGTAGTACCAGGACGCGCCCTGGTCGGGCAGCAGCACGACGTCGTCCAGCCACCGGCCCAGGAACCAGATCAGCCCGGTCAGGACGGCGCTCGCGACCACCCCGGCGACGAGTACCGTCTCGGGACGGATCGCGGCTAACGTTTTCTTTCCGCGATGGAATACTTCCACGATAGAAATATAAGGGGTGACATGACGGCCTATGACCTGATGGTCCTCATCCGCCGGCTCAACGTGGAGAGCGACCGGTTCGTGGAGGGCTTCGCGGTCGGGCACCGGCTGCACAGGACCGACATGAACGCCCTGGTGGTCATCCTCGACGCCCACCTCGCCGGCCGGCCGCTCTCGCCCGGCGGGCTGGGGGCCGCGCTGAACCTCTCCGCCCCCGCCACGACCGCCCTCCTCGGCCGGCTGGAGCAGGCCGGCCACGTCGTGCGGCGGCGCGACGAGGGCGACCGCCGCAAGGTCGAGGTCGTTCTGAACGAGCAGGCCGTGGAGCTGGCGGGCGCCTTCTTCGCGCCGCTGGTCCGGCGGCTCACCGCGGCGATCGACGCGTTCACCCCGGCGGAGCGGGAGGTCGTCGGCAGGTTCCTCGCGGACGCGATCGAGGCGACCGTGGCGGCCAGGAAGGAGCACGAGGCGTGAGCGCGTCCCGGTCGATCGTGATCACCGGCGGCACCCGCGGCCTCGGGTTCGGCCTCGCCCGCTCGCTGACCGCCCGCGG
Organism: Nonomuraea sp. NPDC003560; assembly: GCF_042878785.1. Lineage (NCBI taxonomy): Bacteria > Bacillati > Actinomycetota > Actinomycetes > Streptosporangiales > Streptosporangiaceae > Nonomuraea > Nonomuraea sp. NPDC003560. The sequence continues at coordinate 216,951 of NZ_JBIAOF010000013.1, forward strand.
CCACCGGGTCACCGTGTGCGGCACCGACCCGGACCGCGTGGCCGCGGCGGGGGCCGAGCTCGGCGTGCCGGCCGTCGTGGCCGACGTCACCGACCGCGCCCGCCTCCAGGACCTGTGGGACGAGGCCGTACGGCGGCACGGCCGGGTGGACATCTGGGTCAACAACGCCGGGATCTCCCACGACCGCCTCCCGCTGTGGCGGCTGCCGGCCGCCGAGGCCCGCGCGGTGACCGAGGTCAACCTGCTGGGCACGGTCAACGGCTGCGCGGTGGCGGTGGCGGGCATGGCGGCGCAGGATGGCGGCGGCCACGTCTGGAACATGGAGGGGCTGGGCGGCGACGGCCGGACGGTGCCCGGACTCGCCGTCTACGGCGCCACCAAGCGGGCCGTGACGTACCTGACCAGGGCGCTGGCCAAGGAGGCCCCCGACGGGGTGACGGCGGGCCTGCTCAGCCCCGGCATGGTGGTCACCGACCTGCTGACGCACGGCTACTCGGCGGCCGAGCGGGAACGGTCGGCCCGCATCTTCGCGATCCTGGCCGACCCGGTGGAGACGGTGGCGCCGTGGCTGGCCGAGCGGCTGGTCAGCCGGGCGCGGAACGGCGCCCACGTGCGCTGGCTGACCCCCGCCAAGATCGCCTACCGCTTCGCCACCCGCCGCCCCTGACGCGGCCTCGGTTCAGCCGTCCTGCCTGCGGACGAGGAAGCCGCCGCGGCCGTCGAACTCCACCGCGTACACCGCGTCGAAGCCGTCGGAGGCGCGGGGCCGGCGCAGCCGTCTGAGGGTGGCGAAGACGCCCACCTCGGGGACCCTGGCCCGGCCCGTCCGTTCGGCGTTGCGCTGGAGCGAGGCTTTGACGTTGGGCGGGAACCAGTAGGCCACCACCCGCGCGCCGTGCTCGCGGCCGGCCACGATGAGCGGCTGCCACTCCTCGGGCGAGGCGTTGGTGTTGTCCACGGCCACGTTCCGGTCCTCCTCCAGCGCCTCGCGGATCAGCCGGAGCTGGCGGTGCTGACGGCGGCGCGCGTTGGGGAAGTCGTCCTTGCTCACGTGCGCGTGCGTGGTGGCCAGGCAGCGCCGGTAGAAGGTGGACTTGCCGGAGGCCTGCAGGCCGATGAGCACGGCCACCTCCCGATCGATCATGGTTCCACCCTATTTGCTCCTGGACAGGCTAACGTCGTTAGCCTAGAGTCTGGCCAACAGCGTTGGCTTCTGAGGGAGGGCATCATGACCGCGGTGACCGTCAGGCGGGTGGCCGGCCGTTCCGGGTGGGCCGTGCTGGCCGCCTTCTGTCTGGCGTTCCTCGTCTTCGAGGTGGTCAAGCACGGGGGCGCCACGCCGGTCAGCTCGGCGTTGTTCGTGCTGGCGCCGTACGCGACCAGGTTCGGCGGGCCTGCGGTGGTGCACGACCTCGCCCACCGTCCGTGGATCCCGCTGGCCGCCCTGGTCGGTTACTCGGTCTCGCCGCTGGGCTGGGTGCCGGTCTTCACGGCGGGGCTGGCCTGGCTGACGTACGTCGCCGTCGCCCGGCTCCTCGGCCACGGTCCGAGGAGCGCCCGTGGCTGAGCTGTCGCCGCGCGCGGGGCAGATCGTCGAGGCGGCGCGGGAGTTGGTCGAAGCGGGCGGGGCGGACGCGCTGACCATGCGCGCGCTGGCCGCGCGGCTGGGGATCCGCGCGCCGTCGCTCTACAAGCACTTTCCCGACAAGTCCGCCGTGGAGGCCGAACTCATCGCCATCGCCCTCGCCGAACTGGCCGCCGCCCTGGAATGCGCCGAGCACGACGGTGGCGGGGGCGGGCTGGCGGCGCTCGGACGGGCCTACCGGGCGTACGCGCTGGGCCATCCGCATCTGTACCGGCTGATGAGCGCGGGGCCGCTGCCGCGTGACCTGCTGCCCGCCGGGGTGGAGGAGCGGGCGGCGCTGCCGCTGGTCCGGATCGTGCGGGGCGAGGCCGCCGCCCGCGCGGTCTGGGGGCTGGCCCACGGCCTGGTCATGCTCGAACTCGACGGCCGCTTCCCGCCCGGCGCCGACATCGAGGCCGCCTGGACCGCCGGGATGTCGGCGTTCGCGACGGCGGCCCGCTGAGGGGCCGCATGGGGTCAGGGGCGGGGGTGGAGGCCGTCCAGGGTGAGGGTGAGGAGGCGGTCGGCGCGGGCCGGGTCGGGGGTGGCCTGGGCGATGCCCGCCGCCAGCTCGACCAGGTCGGCGACCTCGACGTCCGCGCGCACGGCCCCCGCCTCCTGGGCGGGCAGCAGCAGCCGGGTGGCGGCGGCGCGCAACATCGCCCAGCAGTCGACCCCCGCCCCGTCCTGCGTGAGCATCATCCGTGCCCCGAGCCCCCGGTCGGTCATGGCGTGCGCGACCAGCGACCGCAGCCAGGCCACCAGCGCCTCGCCGGGCGGCAGCGTCTCGCCCGCCTCCTCCGCCCGTGCGCACAGCCGGGTCAGCCGCCCCTCGAACACGGCCGCGAGCAGCGCCTCGCGGGTGGGGAAGTGCCGGTAGAGCGTGCCCGCCCCGACGCCGGCCCGTCTGGCGATCTCGTTGAGCGAGGCGTCGGGCCCCTCCTCGGCGACCACGGCGATGGCCGCCGCCACCAGCTGCTCGTAGTTGCGGCGCGCGTCGGCGCGCATGGTCCGTGCCGGCACTGGACCCTCCCGCGGGTTGAATCGGAGAACGTCTCCGATTATAGTCCCCGACGTAACCGGAGAAGTTCTCCGCATAGACGGGACGGTGACCCATGACCGACGACGGACCCCGCCTGGGCAAGGTGGGCCTGTGGACGTTCGCCCTCGAGGCCCACCCCGCCGGGGTGGCGCAAGAGGCCGCGGCGGAGATCGAGGAGCTGGGGTACGGCGCCCTGTGGTTCGGCGAGGGGTTCGGCCGCGACTCGGTGAGCCAGTCGTGGCTGCTGCTCTCGGCGACCAGGCGGATCACGGTGGCCGCCGGCATCGCCAACATCGCCCTGCGCGACCCGATCACCATGGCCGCCGCCGAACGGGCGCTCAACGAGGCCCATCCCGGCCGGTACCTCCTCGGCCTCGGCGGCCACCGCATCAGCGACGAGCCGATCCAGATGGACGGCTACAAGATCCCCAGCCTGGGCCGGGCGGTGACCACGATGGGCGGCTACCTCGACGCCATGGACGCCGTCCCGCTGGAATCGGCGGCCCCGGCGCACGCGCCGCGCCGCATGCTGGCCGCGCTCGGCCCGAAGATGCTGGGCCTGGCGGCCCGGCGTACGCTCGGCGCCCACACGTACTTCGTGCCCGTCGAGCACACCGCGCGGGCCAGGGAGGCGATGGGGCCGGGCGCGTTGCTGGCCGTCGAGCAGGCCGTCGTGCTGCACCGCGACCCGGCCAGGGCCCGCGAGGTGGCCGCGGAGCACGTCTCCTTCTACCGGACGGCGGCGCCCCACCAGGCCGCCAGCCTGCGCAGGCTCGGCTTCGGCGAGGACGAGATCGAGCACGGCAGCGACAGGCTGGTGGACGCGATCGTGGCCCACGGCGACGCGGCGGCGATCGAGAAGCGCGTACGGGCCCACCTCGACGCGGGCGCCGACCACGTGTGCCTCCAGGTCCTCACCGACCGCCCCGGCGACGTGCCCCTCCCGGAGTGGCGCGAACTCGCCGCCCTGACCTCCCTGTGACGACGTGACGACCACGCCCCGGCACGGGCGGCGGCCCGCCGTCGGTGCGGCGGGGACGGGTGCGTGGGCTGCGGCGAGCGCCGCGGGCCTCCGGCACGCATGACGGCGGCGGCCCGAGGGGGTTCCCGAAAAAAACCGGACGGCGGGAGAGCCTGTTCAGACGGGGCGGACCGCGAAGTGATCAACACGAAACGATCAGATGATCGGAAGCTGAGTGGTCAGGTGAGAAGCCGTCAAGTTGTCGGGGCCTGGTAGCGGATCCAGATGTCGCCCTGGCTGTGGCCGGAGAGGCGGAGCACCACAGCGTCGGCGGCGGGCGGTTCGACTGGTTTGTTGTGGACCCGGCCGAGCCCGGGGGAGACCACCTCGTCTGCGCGCACCCGCCAGCCGTGCGGCACCTTCAGATGCAGGTCGCCGAACCACGAGGTGATCGTCACCTGCACCAGCACCTCGGGATGGGGACACTCGGCGGCGAGGAAGTCGAGCTTCGCGGTCCCCCAGACGCCCAGCCGGACGTCGATGCGCGGCGGCACCACCCACCGCCCGGTCCGGCTCACCCGCCAGTGCGCGGTGTGCATCCTCAGCACGTCGGAGGGGGAGGCGGGGACGGGGGAGAGGGCGGGCAGGTCGGCGACGAGGGCACTGAGCTCGCCTACGGTCCTGGCGGCGTACGTGCGGTCGATGCGTTCGCGTAACTCGTCGAGGCTGATGCGGCCTTCGGCGACCGCCTGCCGCAGCCTGTCGGCCACCTGGTCGCGGTCGTGGTCGCCGGCCCGGATGTCGGCGTCGTCCGTCATGGCGACCACTCTAAGGATCATCGGGCGCGCGGGCCATGCGCGGGCTCGGTCAGTCTGCGGCGGCCCGGTAGCCGGTGGCGCGGAACAGGAACGACGCCCACGACCGGTAGGGCCGCCACGACTCGGCGAGCTTGCGGTAGGCGCTCGCGGGGGCGTCCTCGGGCAGCCCGTACGCCTCGCGCAGGATGCCGAACAGCCGGGGTTCGTCGCCGGGGAACGCGTCGGGCGCGCCGGCTCCGCGGATCAGGATCAGCCCGGCCGAGAACGGTCCCACGCCGGGCAGCGCGCGCAGTTCGGCCAGGGCGTCCTCGGGGGTGAGCGAGCGCAGGTGCTCGGTGGTGAGCACGCCGTCGAGCGCCGCCCGCGCCAGGCCGCGCAGCCACTCCTCCTTCTGCGCGGGCAGGCCGAGACCGCCCGCGTCCACCAGGCTCACGGGCGGCGGGAACGCCTGGTACGCCTGCCCGTCCACGGTGACGGCGGCGCCGTACCGGTCGGCGATGCGCTGCTTGACGCGCGAGGCGATCAGCATCGACGAGCGCTGCACGATCACCGCCCAGCAGGCCGCCTCCCACGGGCTCCAGAAGCACACCGGCCGCAGCCCGGGGCGGTCCCGCTGCACGTCGCCGAGCACCGGGTCGGCTTCGCCGAGCTCGGCGAAGCCGGTGGCGTCCACGTCGAGGGAGAGGATGCGCGCGATCTCGCCCCGGATCGCCGGGCCGGCCGCGCGGGTGGTGGTGACGGCGACGCCGCCGGGGGCGGCGGTGACGCTCACGCCGATCGGCAGCCAGTCGGACTCGGCGCAGTAGGCGAAGCGCAGCGTCCGGCCGTCGGAGGGCAGCGCGCTGGTGGCCGGCCAGTCCTCGACGAAGCGCAGCGCGGCGCCGAAGTCGAACGGGCCCCTCGCGGTGAGCGTGAATCCGTGCGTGGTCATGGGCCGTATGGTAGGCGCCGCGGCGGCATGGTCCCTGGTGGGGCCGGGCCTGCGCATCATGGGGCCCGGCGGGGGCAGCGGGCGGGCCGCGGGCCCGCCCACCACCGCCGCTAGTCCCGCACGGAGGCGGGACGCCGGCGGTCGCCCTCCGCGGCCGCCGGGCGTCTGTCCCAGGTGCGGTAGAGGATGGACCGCGCGGCCACCACCACGCAGAACACCCCGAGCAGCAGCCCCCACGTCACGTCCGAGAAGAAGTGCATGCCGCGGTAGAGCCGGGAGAAGGCGACGATCAGCGGGGCGGCGATCCCGATCGTCCAGATCACCACCTGCAGCGCCCGGTTGCGCACGTGCGTCGTCAGCACCAGCGCCAGCCCGCAGTAGAAGGCGACGGCGGCGCTGACGTGCCCCGAGGGGAAGCTGGAGGTGGGCGGCGCGGGGTCGAGGTGGGGCACCGGCGGACGGCTGCGGCCGACGGGCTCGGTGGTGGCCAGGAAGACCAGCGACTGGCCCCAGACCGCCGCGATCATGAAGATCGACTCCCGCCAGCGCTTGTAGACCAGCCGGAACAGGATCACCGCCACCGCCGTGAACGCCACGACGTAGGGCGTGTCCGACAGGCTGGTGCCGTAGTCGGTGAGCGTGTTCCACAGCGACGTGCGGATGGAGGCGAAGTCCTTGCTCACCGCCACGTCGCCGGGCTGCGGGACGCCGACGATGAGCAGCCCCATGCCGTACGTGACGGCGCCCATCAGCACCAGAGGTAACACCAGCGACAGCGCGTAGTACCGGACATGCTCAGCTTTGCTCATCGGGCACCTTCACCGGTTCGGGTTCCATACCTTCGGTCAGCGGCGCGGTGGGCCGGCGGCCCGTGTCGCGCCGCCACGTCTCGAACGCCGCCGCGGTCGCGGCGATCACCGCCACGCCCAGCACGACCCCCGCCACGACGTCGCTCACCCAGTGCACGCCGAGGGCGATCCTGGTGAAGCCCACCGAGACCACCACGAAACAGGCCAGCACCCAGGCGAGCCGGCGCCCCCACCGGGGCAGCATCGGCAGCAGGAGCAGGGTGACGACCCCGGCCCCGAGCGTCACGTTGACCGCGTGGCCGGAGGGGAAGGAGTCGCCGGGCGCCAGCGCGACGGGGTCGGGCAGGTGCGGCCGCACCCGCGCGACGAGGATCTTCAGGCCGAGCCCGATCAGGCCGCCCGCGGTCACGGTCGTGATCGCCCACAGGGCCAGCCGGCGCCTGCCGTGCATCAGCAGCCAGACGGTGAACGCCGCCACCGCGACGCGCCACGGCCACGGCCCGAACAGGTCGGTCCAGACGATGAGCACCCTGGTCACGCCGGGATGGGCGAGCGCGTACTCGTGCAGTTCATGGGCCACCCCGGCGTCCAGCCGGTTGAGCGGCATCTTGGCCACGACGAGCAGCAGGGAGAACGGGATCATGATGAGCGCGACGGCGAACGCCGCGACCGTCATCCGTGGTCCCAGCCTGTCGAGCAGGAATGTCTTCATCAGAACCTCCGCGATCTCCGCAGCTCCGGCGGCCGGCCGTCGGGGTCGACGGCGAACCGGTAGAGCGGCATGGCCATCGCCCTGCGCACCCGGGACAGCGTGGGGGCCGGGTGCGGGCGTAACCGGCCGGACGGGCGCGGGCCCCGGCAGCCGGCCGAGTGCCAACCCTCCAGCCGGGCCGCCGACTCGGCGAACGCGTCGAACGCGGCGACCGGGTCGCACAGCTCGTCCCGGCCGGACTCCGACTCCTCGTCCAGGTGCTCGGCCATGAGCGCCAGCCGCAGGTCGCGGGCGAACCGCAGGGCGCCGTGCGGCGGCCTCGGGTCCTCCCGCTCGTCCAGGACGGCGCAGCTCAGCTCCGAGTCGTAGGTCCACGAGCGCAGGTTGACGTTGTCCGACCCGACCGACGCCCACACGTCGTCCACCACGCACACCTTGGCGTGCACGTAGACGGGGGTGCCCTGGTGGTTCTCCAGGTCGTAGATCGCGACCCGGTCGCCGCCGGCCCGCATCAGCCGGTCCAGCGCCTCGACCCGGCCGATCAGGCTCGCCGGGCCGGCCAGCCAGCCGTCCTGGTCGGGGTGGCGCGGCACCACGATGATCATGCGCAGCTCCGGCTCGCGCTCCAGCGCCTGGGCGAACGGCTCGATCACGTCCGTGGACCACAGGTACTGGTCCTCCAGGTACACCAGCGACCGGGCCCTGCCGAGCACCTTGTGGTAGGCGTGCGCGATGCTGCGCTCGCCGTCCGGCGCGAACGGGTACGCGCTGTGCCGGGCGGGGTAGGTGCGCAGGAGCTGGACGTGGTGCGTGCCGGCGGGCGGGGGCGGCGGGCCCGGGTCGGGCAGCGGGGGAGCGTCGTCCAGCCTGCTGAAGTGGTCGCGCAGGCGGCGCAGCGGGTCCCTGGTCTCGGGGGCCGGGTCCTCCCAGCGCTCGCAGAAGGTCTTCTCCACCTCGGCGACCGCCGGTCCGTGGATGGCGAGCTGGATGTCGTGCCAGGGCGGGCGGGGGCCGTACACGTCGGGCATCGGGCAGGACTGCGGGTCGCCCAGGTGTTCGGCGTCGTCGCGGCGGCTGTGGCACAGGTCGATGCCGCCGACGAAGGCCACGTCCGCCGAGGGGTCGCGGTCGTGGCGGAGGATGACGAACTTCTGGTGGTGCGAGCCGCCCGGCTTGGTCCGGGTGTCCAGCAGCGCCTGCCCGTGCGCGTTCTCGATCTTCTCGCCCAGGTGCCGGTTCTCGGCCGCGCTGAACCGCAGGCGGTCCAGGTGGGAGCGCCAGATGAGGCCCCTGACGACGGCGCCGCGCTCGGCCGCTGCCCCGAGGGCGGCGCTCACCGTGGGGCCGTCGTCGGTCAGCCGCTCGTCGGGGTCGCCCCGCCAGTCGGCGAACAGCAGCAGGTCGTCCTTGCGCAGCGCTTCCAGACAGGTCTTCAGCTCGGCGAAGTACGTGGCGCCGTGGATGAGCGGCCGTACGTCGTTGCCGCTGGACCACGCGTCGAGGCCGGTCGCCCGGTTGTCGCGTTCCTCCTCGGTGAGGAACCAGTCCTGGATGCGCATTCGGCCACCGCTACCCGCACAAAAGCCATCAATAACCCGGTAAAGCCCGGGTAGTGCGGGAGGAGTGTCCCCCACTATCGCGGTTGTCGCACATCAGAAGAAGATCCTCGGCGCCGGCCTGGACCGGCTGCGCGTGCTGCTCACCGAGCGGGACGTCGGCGAGCTGATCTGGCACGAGGTGCCCAAGAGCAAGAAGGCGCCCAAGAAGGTGCGCAAGGCGCTCAAGGCGGGCGCGGAGCTGGTGTTCGTCTGGGGCGGTGACGGCATGGTGCAACGCTGCGCCGACGCCATGGCCGGCTCCGGCGTGCCGATGGCGATCCTGCCCGCCGGGACGGCCAACCTGTTCGCCGGCAACCTGGGCATCCCCACCGACCTGGAGGAGTCCGTACGGATCGGCTTCGAGGGCCGCCGTGCCGAGCTGGACCTCGGGGTGCTCAACGGCGAGCACTTCGCGGTCATGGCCGGGGCCGGGTTCGAGGCCGAGATGATCGCCGAGGCCGACGGCAAGGCCAAGCGGAAGTTCGGCAAGCTGAGCTACGTCAAGGCCGCCGTCCGGCACGTCGGCGGGCCCCTGGTGCCGATGACGGTCAAGGTCGACGGGTCCACCTGGTTCGAGGGGGAGGCGAGCTGCCTGCTGCTCGGGAACGTGGGCACGATCGCCGGCGGGGTCGAGGCGTTCGACGACGCCCGGCCCGACGACGGCTGGCTGGAGGTCGGGTTGTCCACGGCCAAGGGGCCGATCCAGTGGGCCCGGGTGATGGGCAAGATGGCCGCCGGACGGTCGGAGGACTCGCCGTTCGTGCGCATCACCCGGGCGCGCAAGGTGTCGGCCCGGTTCGGCTCGCCGATGACGTACGAGCTGGACGGCGGCGACCGCGAGGCCACCACCAAGATCAAGGCGAAGGTGGCCCCGGGCGCGCTGACCGTCTGCCTGCCGTCCTAGCCGGCGCGGGCGGCGTCCATGACGCGTCCGGCGTCGCGCTCGAAGGAGGCGCGGGCGCCGAGCGTCAGGAGGCCGCCCACGATCATGGGGACGACCAGCAGGTACATGCCGCCGATCAGCGAGCCGAACCGGTCGGAGGCGATGCCGACGACGAGCGAGCCGAACGCCCCGGCCGCCGTGATGAGCAGTTGCAGGACGGCGAAGCCGAGACCGCGCGCGGCGGCCGGGACGACGTCGGCCAGGCAGGCCGTCATGTTCGGGATCGCGATCGACATGAGCGAGCAGGCCAGCAGGACCAGCGCGGTCATCGGGCCGATCGAGTCCATGGCCAGCGCGCCGGCCAGGACGGCCGCGCCCGCCGTGATGCCGCCGCCGCCGGCCAGCAGCCTGCCGCCCTTGCGGGTGCCGTGCCACCTGCGGCCCAGCCAGGAGCCGACCAGGGTGCCGGCCAGCGTCCCGGCGATGGTGATCAGGCCGCTCAGCGAGCCGGCGGCGCCGACGCCGACGCCGTACTCGCGGACCATGAGCGTGGGCAGCCAGTAGAAGATCCCGGCCAGGCCGAGGGTGAGCAGGCCCAGCCCGACGCAGACGAACAGCAGCGTCGGGATGCGGATGACCTGCCCGAACTGCTGCCAGAAGGGCGCTTTGGGCGGGGTGGCCCGCTCGGCCGGCTCCGCGGTTTCTGCGGGGGCTCCGGCGACCATCCGGTCCAGGTCGCCGCGGCCCGGCTCGCGCAGGAACCACACGAGCACCGCCGTGAGCACGCCGGGCACCACCATCACCAGGAACGCGGTGCGCCAGGAGAACACCTCGGCCAGCACGCCGCCCAGCAGCGTGCCGATGCCGCCGAGGTAGGTCGTGACGCGGGTCAGCCCGTACGCCTTGGCCCGGCTGACCGGCGGGTAGTAGTCGGCGAGCAGGCTGCCGGCCGCCGGGTTGTCGATGTTCTCGGCCGCCGCGAGCAGCACCCGCATCAGGTAGAACATCACGAAGCCGGTGGCCAGGCCCGAGCCGAGCGTGGCGACGGCCCACAGCAGCACGACCACCGCGATGATCCGCGTCCGGCTGAACCGGTCGGCCAGGAAGCCCGCGGGCAGGGAGACGATCGCGGCGGCCAGCGCCGCGGCGGTCGGGATCGAGCCCGCGGCGGTGTCGCTGAAGCCCCACTCCTTCTGGACGAGCGGCAGCACCCCCGACAGCAGGTTGTACTCCATGCGGTCCACGAGCCCGACGATGAAGAGCACGACCAGCGGCGCCCAGCCGAACGGCGCCCTGGTCCGCGCGTCGATGACGCCGGTACGCGGCGAACCCAACGTCCTGACCATGCCCACCCTTCCCGTAGGAAAATCTAGAATGCTGTTCTAGGCGAACGTTCTAGCCAGAGTGGCAGAAGTCACACGATTCGTAAATGGGCGGTTTCTGGGAAATTTCGCAGTTTGGGGGCTCATGTACGGTGATCGCATGAATCCTGGGCAGGTCACGGGCGCGATGCTGGTCGCCGGCACCACCTCCGACGCGGGCAAGAGCGTGGTCACCGCCGGGATCTGCCGCTGGCTGGCCCGCCAGGGCGTGCGCGTGGCGCCCTTCAAGGCCCAGAACATGTCGCTCAACTCCTACGTCACCGCCGGCGGCGCCGAGATCGGCCGCGCCCAGGCCATGCAGGCCCAGGCCGCCGGGCTGGAACCGGTCGCCGACATGAACCCCGTCCTGCTCAAGCCGGGCAGCGACCGCCGCAGCCAGGTCGTGCTCCTGGGCGAGCCCGTCGCGGACGTGGACGCCATGGAGTACGGCGCGCTCAAGGACCTCCTGCGGACCACCGCCCTGGCCTCCCTGGACCGGCTGCGCGCCCAGTACGACGTGGTGATCTGCGAGGGCGCCGGCAGCCCCGCGGAGATCAACCTGCGCCGCGGCGACATCGCGAACATGGGCCTGGCCAGGGCCGCCGGGCTGCCCGTCGTCGTGGTCGGCGACATCGACAGGGGCGGCGTGTTCGCCGCCTTCCACGGCACGGTCGCGCTGCTGGACGCGGCCGACCAGGCCCTCGTCTCAGGGTTCGTGGTGAACAAGTTCCGGGGCGCCCGCGAGCTGCTCGAACCCGGCCTCGACATGATCAGGAAGCTCACCGGCCGATCGGTGTACGGCGTGCTGCCCTGGCTCGACGGCCTCTGGCTGGACGTCGAGGACTCCCTCGCGCTGGACAACCGCCGGGTCGCGACCGGCCGGCCGCTGGGCAGGCAGACGTTGCGCGTGGCGGTCGTCCGGCTGCCCCGGATCTCCAACTTCACCGACCTGGACGCCCTGGCCGCTGAGCCCGGCGTGCTGGTGCGCTTCGTGACCGACCCGGTCGAGCTGGACGACGCCGACCTGGTGGTGCTGCCGGGCTCGCGGGCCACGGTCGAGGACCTGGCCTGGCTGCGGCGCACCGGCCTGGCCGACGCCCTGCTCGCGCGGCGCGGGCCCGTCCTCGGGATCTGCGGCGGGTTCCAGATGCTCGGCCGGGAGATCGTGGACGAGGTCGAGTCGCGGGCGGGCCGGGTGGACGGGCTCGGGCTGCTGCCGGTGCGCGTCGAGTTCGCACCGGACAAGCGGCTCGCCCGGCCGGTCGGGCGGGCCTACGGGCAGCCGGTCAGCGCGTACGAGATCCACCACGGGCGGGCGACGGTCGAGGGCGGCGAACCCTTCCTGGACGGCTGCCGCGCCGGCGACGTGTGGGGCACCACCTGGCACGGCGCCCTGGAGAACGACGCCTTCCGCCGGGCCTTCCTGGCCGACGTGGCCGAACGGGCCGGGCGCGCCTTCGTCCCCGCCCCGGACACCGACTTCGGCCGCCTGCGCGAGGCCCGCCTGGACGCCCTGGGCGACCTGATCGAGCAGCACCTGGACACCGACGCCCTGCTCGGCCTGCTGTGCGACGGCCCGGCCCCCGTGCCCTACCTGCCGCCGGGCGCCCCCTCGGCCTGATCCCGCCGGGAACGCTCGCCCTGGGCGGTGATCCAGGCGTCGATCTCCTCCCAGTGGGAGTACAGCCAGCGGACCTGGCTCTCCCGGTCGTCCCTGGGCACCTCGGCCGCCGGCACCCGCCACCACCTGGCCGTGATCCGCGCCGCGTACGGCAGCCTGCGCCACACGTCGCCGATCGTGACGAGGTCGTCCAGGCCGGTGTGCGCGACGAAGACCACGTCGGCCTCCGGGCAGGCGGTGATCGCGGCGATGGCCCCGTTCGGGCGGGGCGGCAGCAGGTGGGTCATGCCGCGCGCCCGCTCCGCCTCCTCGGCCAGCCCCTTGTCCTCCAGCCGGCGGATCGCCAGCCGCCGCCGGCGCGGGGTGAAGTTGCCGCCCTCGGGGAAGATCACCAACGCGTCGCGGTCGTCCATGGTCGCCGACAGCCGCCGGATCTCCTCGATCACCCGCTCGCGTCCGGACCGCCGCGGCACGAAGGCGTTCGGCAGGCGGTTGACCACGACGTCGAGCGACGGGTCGTACTGGAGTGCGGCCTTCATGACGATCCGCGGGTGCCGCCCGTACACCGCCAGCAGGTGATAGATCAGCAAAAAGGAGTCGCCCGGCCCGGCGTGCCGGGAGAGCACCACGACCGGGCGGCTCAGCCGGGCGGCGCGCTCCTGCGGGGTCGGCGCGGGCTCCTCGACGTCCACGGTCAGCCGGAAGATCCGCACCGCCGCCGCGTACACCTTGGCCAGGAACCAGCGGATCAGCGCGTAGTGCCGCTCCTGGCGCCGGGCCCGCCCGAACGCCCCCGACAGCCACAGCCCGAGGCACGCGATGAGCACCGCCGACTCCAGCGTCAGCCAGGCCGCGCCGAACCAGACGAACCGCAACCCCCTGCGCTGCGGCGGCGGCAGCCGCAAGGACGCCCCGAACGTGACCAGCAGCCACAGCGGCAACGTCACCAGCACCACCACGGTGACCACGATGACGAGCGGAGCCAGCACGATCCGGCGGACGATACGCGGTGGGATCAACGGCGCCTCCCTGAGGTCTGCTGCCCTGAGGCCCTACCTTCATCCTCCTCTTGTCCGCAGATAGTGCGAAGAAGCCTGGTACGCCCGCTCGATGTAGGTGGAGATCTGGGACAGGTCGCGGTAGCGCAGGGTGGACAGCGGCGCGGCGACCCCGGCGGGCAGCACGTGCACCTCCACCCCCGGCGGCAACGAGGCCATCTCCTCGGCGAACCGGTAGCGGCGCGCGATCTCGAACGCCACCATCCCCACCTCCCAGAACCGCCGGGGCGCGGTCAGCGGGCGCTCGATCCGGCCGACGTGCAGCACGAAGACCCGCCTGGCCCCGAGCTGCACGGCCCGGCCGACGGGGATGCTGTGCACCAGCCCGCCGTCGAAGAAGTGCTCCCCGCCGATCTTCACGGGCGGCAGCAGCCCCGGCACCGCGCACGACGCCAGCACCGCCTCCACCAGCGGCCCGCTGGCGAACCAGTGGGCCGCGGCCCGCTCCACCGAGGCCGCCACGCACTGGAACGGCACCGCCAGCTCCTCGATCAGCTCCGTGCGCACCGTCCCGGCCAGCACCTCCCGCAGGGGACCGTTGGGATGCAGGTGGGTGCCGGTCCTGGCCAGCGTGGACAGCCGCGTCACCCACGACCCGGCGAACGCCGTGCGCACGACGTCGGACCGCCACAACGAGGTCAGCCGGTCGACCGCCCGCGCGGGGTCGGCGGCGATGAGCGCGCCGTTGAGCGCGCCCACCGACGTGCCGACGACCACGTCGGGCCGGATGCCGAAGTCGTCGAGCGCCTGGAGCATGCCCACCTCGTGAGCCCCCAGCACGCCACCGCCACCGAGCACGAACGCCGTCTCCACGCTCTTCACCCTGCCCATTCTCGTTGCCGTGTCCCGGAAGGGAACCGGCCAGGACCCTGCCGACTTCGGCCAGTGACCCCACCGCCGCCCCGGCGGGACGATTCCGGCATGACAGCAGTGGTACAGGCCGAAGGGCTGACCAAGTACTACGGCGGGCGGCGCGGCCTCGAAGACCTCACGCTGGAGATCCGGCCCGGCGAGATCTTCGGCTACCTCGGGCCCAACGGCGCCGGCAAGACCACCACGATCAGGTTGCTGCTCGACGTGATCAGGCCCACCCGCGGCACGGTCCGCGTGTTCGGCCACGAGCCGCGCGCCGCCGCCACCCGCGCCCGCATCGGCTACCTGCCCGGCGAGCTGGCGCTCGAAGGCCGCGACCGGGCCCGCGACTACCTCGGCTTCCTCGGCCGCGTCCGCGGCGGGGTGCCGGGCAGCCGCATCGAGGAGCTGGCCGAACGGTTCGACGCCGACCTGTCGGTGCCGATGCGCAAGCTCTCCAAGGGCAACAGGCAGAAGGTCGGGTTGATCCAGGCGTTCATGCACGAGCCGGAGTTCCTCATCCTCGACGAGCCGACCAGCGGGCTGGACCCGCTCGTCCAGCAGGAGTTCCTGGCCATGGTCCGGGAGGTGCGGGCGGCCGGCCGGACCGTGCTCATGTCCTCGCACGTGCTGGCCGAGGTGGAGAGCGTCTCCGACCGGGTCGGCATCGTGCGCGCGGGCCGCCTGGTGACCGTGGAGAACGTGGCCGCGCTGCGCGAGAAGGCCGTACGCCGGATGGAGCTGCACTTCGACGCCCCGGTGCCGGCGTCGGCGTTCGAGGGCCTGCCGGGGGTGCGCGACCTGCGGGTGGAGGGCGCCAGCGTCCGCTGCACGATCGACGGCCGCCCGGACGCCCTGGTCAAGGCCGCCGCCCGGTTCACCGTCGTCCATCTGGTCAGCGCCGAGCCCGACCTGGAAGAGATCTTCCTGACCTACTACAGCGAGGAGGACCGGCACCATGATCACCAAGAGTCTGCGTGACCACCGCCGGGCCCTGATCTGGTGGACCGTCGGCATCAGCGCGTTCATGGCCCTCTACATCAGCATCTTCCGCAGCGTCAGCCAGGACCCGAGAACGTTCAACCAGCAGGCCCTGGCCAAGTACCCCGGCCCGCTCAGGGACCTCATGGGCGGCATGCCCGACCTGGCGCTCGGCGTCAACTTCCTGCAGACGGTCGTCTACCAGCTCTTCGTCCCGATGTTGTTCGTCGTCCTCGCCACCATGCTGGCCAACCGGGCGATCGCCCAGCCGGAGGAGGCCGGGACGCTGGAGCTCGTCGTCACCCTGCCGGTGGACCGCAAGCGGCTGGTGCTCCAGCGGTTCTGCGCGCTGGCGCTGGCGCTGCTGGCGGTGTTCGCCGCGACGCTGGCCGTGGCGTGGGCGGCCGGGGACGCGGCGGAGCTCGGGGTGCCGTTCGACCGCGTCCTGGCCGCGCACGTCGGGGTGCTGCTGCTCGCGCTGTTCTTCGGCACCGTGGCCCTGACCGTGGGCGCGGTGACCGGCCGCAGGATGATCGCCTCGTCCGTCGTCGGCGTGTGGGTGGCGGCCGGGTACATCGTCGTCACGCTCGGCCGCGGCGTGGCGGCCATCGCCTGGCTGAAGTGGCTCTCGCCGTTCCACTACTACGCCGAGGGCCGGCCGCTCTATGAGGGCCTGCCGGTCGGGGACTACCTTGTGCTGGCGGGAGCGACGGCAGTGCTCGTGCTCACCGCGGTCCTGTCCTTCGACAGGCGTGACGTAGGAGTGTGATGGTGCTCTCCAGGATGCCCGCCGACCTGCTCGGCGGGCATCGCCAGGTGCTGGCCGGGGCGGCCGCCGGGCGTCCGCCCTCGCGGGCGGCGCTCGACGCCTGCCGCGCCGACGGCACGCGCGCCGCCGAGCAGGGCGTCCCGCTGCGGACGCTGGTCGACGGCGCGCTCGCCGCCGCCGAGGGGCTGCCGGACGTGCTGCCCGCGCTGCGCAGGGCCGTCTCGGCGCTCATGGAGGGGTACGAGCTGGCCCAGCTCGCCGCCCTCAGAGGCGAGGAGACGGCCCGCAGGGAGTTCGTGGACGACCTGCTCCAGGGACGGGCCGAGCGGCTGGCCGAACGGGCCGAGCACTTCGGCCTCCGGCTGGCCGAGTCGTACGTGGTGGCCGCCGCCCGCGGGCTGCGCGACGGGGACCAGGACCGCATCGAACGCGATCTGATCGCCCGGTTCGGCTCGCACAACGTGCTGGTGGCGGTGCGCGAAGGGCTGCTGGTGTGCGTCGTGCCCGCCACGCTGCCCGCCGCCGTGGGGGAGTTCACCCATCACGTACGCGCCCGCTTCCCGGCCGGATGGCGGGTCGGCGTCGGACGGCCGCACCGCGGGCCGGGCGGCGTCGTGACCTCCTTCAGGGAGGCGGCCGGGGCCCTGGAGCTGGCCGACGCGCTGCGGCTCACGCTCGACGTCGTCAAGGCCGCCGACCTGCTGGTCTTCCCCGTGCTGCTGCGCGACCGCGGCGCGATCGAGGACCTGGTGACCAGCGTGCTGAGCCCGCTGCTGCACGCCAGGGGCGGGCACGAGCCGCTGGTCGAGACGCTGGAGGCGGTCTTCGCCGCGCACGGCAACCAGGCGGCGGCCGCCCGCAGGCTGCGGATCAGCCCGCGGGCGGTGACGTACCGGCTGGAACGCATCCGCCGGCTGACCGGCTTCTCGCCCGACGACCCCACCCAGCGCTTCACCCTGGAGACCGCGGTGCTGGGCGCGCGGCTGCTGGACTGGCCGTGGGATCAGTCGTGAAGGGCGAGCCTGGGATCAGTCGTGAAGGGCGAGCTGGAGCCCGAACCCGACGATGACCACGCCGGTCACCCGGTCGAGGATCCGCCGTACGCGGGCCGACCGCAGGACGTCGCTCATCAGCGAGGCGAACCCGATCAGCACCGCGCTCCACGCCAGCCCCTCGGCCACGTGCACCCCGGCCAGCAGCAGCCCCATCGCCGCGTGCGGCGCGCCGGCCGGGATGAAGTGCGGCAACATCGCCACGTAGAACGCCCCCACCTTGGGGTTGAGCAGGTTCGTGAGCAGGCCGCGCCGGAACCCCTTGCCGAAGCCGAACGCGCGCTGCCCGTCCTCCTCCTCGCCCGCCCGCGCCTTGGCGAGGAGCATGCGCACCCCCATCCACACCAGGTACGCCGCCCCCGCCCAGCGCAGGACGTCGTAGGCGAACCGCGAGGCCGCCAGCAGCGCCGACAGCCCCGCCGCGGTGAGCACGCCCCAGACCAGCGTGCCGAGCTGGATGCCCAGCACCACCCCCCAGGCCGCCCGCCTGCCGGTGAGCAGCGACGTGCGCAGGGTGAGAGCCGTGTCGAGCCCCGGCGTGATCGTCAGGAGCGCGACGACGGCAGCGAACGACCAGACTGCCGCATTGATGTCCACAAGGGGCGAGCGTAGCGCTAGGGAATCAACAGCAACTTTCCGGTCGTACGCCGGGCGGCCAGGTCCTCGTGGGCCCGTCGCGCCTCGGCCAGCGGGTAGCGCTCGGACACGTTGATCCTGAGCTGCCCCGAGGCGATCCAGCCGAACAGGTCGGCGGCCCGCCAGAGCAGCTCCTCGCGCTCGGCGACGTAATGGACCAGCGTGGGCCTGGTCAGGAAGAGCGAGCCGGCGCGGTTGAGCACCTGCGGATCGAGCGGCGGGACCGGGCCGCTGGCCGCGCCGTAGAGGGCCATGAGCCCGCGCGGGCGCAGCGCCTCCAGGCCGCCGTCGAACGTCGTCCTGCCGACGCCGTCGTAGACGACGTGGATCCGGCCGCGCAACGCGTCGGCGAACTCGTCGTAGCCCAGCACCTCGTCGGCACCGGCCGCGCGGGCCAGCTTCTCCTTCTCCGGCGTGGAGACCGTGCTGTAGACCTTGGCGCCGCGCAGCTTGGCGACCTGGATCAGCAGCTGGCCCATGCCGCCGGCGCCGGCGTGCACCAGCACCTGGTCGCCCTCCTTGACGTCGTACGTCGAGTGGGTGAGGTAGTGGGCCGTCATGCCCTGGAGCATCGCCGCCGCGGCCAGCTCGGCGGACACGCCGTCGGGCACCGGCACCAGCCGGTCGGCCGGCACCACGGCCTTCTCCGCGTAGCTGCCCAGCACGCCGGCCCAGGCCACGGTGTCGCCGACGGCCGGCCCGTCCACCCCCGGCCCGACGGCCGAGACCACGCCGGCCCCCTCGGACCCGATCGGGGTCGGCACCGGGAGCGGGTAGGCGCCGGAGCGGTGGTAGATGTCGATGAAGTTGACCCCGCTGGCCGCGACGTCGACCACGACCTCCCCGTCACCCGGCACCGGATCGGGACGCTCGACGTATTCGAGAACCTCTGGACCGCCCTGGGCGGAGACGATGATGGCATGCATCCCCCCAGTCAACTCCGCCCCAGCCCCCCACCGCCACCCCGCCCCACCGCGCCGCCGAAGGTATCCGAGGACCGCCAGCACCCGCCACGGTCACCGGGGCCCGCGCGGCTCACCGGTTGGGCGCAACCGTCACTGGTCGGGGGTGGGTGAGGGGGGCAGGATGCGGGCCAGGGCGCCGGCTTCCAGGGCTACCCAGATCGCTCCGTCGGCACCGACCGTCAGCCCGTGCGGCTCGCTGCTGCCGGCGGCGCCCGGCTCGCCCTGCCCGGCGGTCGCGGACGGCGGCACCGGCACCGAGGGCAGTGGGTGCTCCTCGATCGCGCCGTCGACCGTGATGCGGCCGAGACGCCCGGCGGCCCACTCGGTGAACCAGAGCGCGCCGTCGGGACCGGCCACGATGGCGTGCGGACGGCAGGCCCGATCGGGCAGCGGGAACTCGGTGATCTTCCCGGCCGGATCGATCCGGCCGACCTGCCCCGCGCCGATCTCCACGAACCACACGGCCCCGTCGGGCCCGAGCGTGATGCCCACGGGGGCGGCGCCCTCGGTGGGCAGCGAATGCACGGTGACCTCCCCGGACAGCGAGATCCGGCCGACGGCGTGGCCCTGGTTGATCGAGAACCAGAGCGCGTCGTCGCCGCCCACCGTGATGAAGGCGGGCATACCGCCCTCCACCGGCACGTCGAAGTCGGAGCGCTCGCCGTCGGCGCCGATGCGCCCGATGCGCCCGCTGCCCATCTGGGTGAACCACATCGCCCCGTCGGGCCCGGCGACGATCCCGTACGGCGAGTCGGCCGGGTACGCGGTGACCTGGCCGTCGCCGGTGATGCGGCAGACCCGGCCGCCCTTGCCCTCGGTGAACCACATCGCGCCGTCGTGGCCGGGCACGATCACGCCGGGCTGCCCGTCGGCCGGGTCGAGCTGGTGGATCACCGGCTCGTGCCCCGGCACCAGCCTGCCGACACAGCCCTGATGGACGAGCGTGAACCAGAGCGCGCCGTCGGCGGCGGTGGCCACGCCGTAGGGCGAGCCCGCGGAAATCATGGTCAACATACGTGTCCCCCCGTCAGTCGGATCTCGGTGCCCGTGAAACGGCGCCTCAGCGCCCGGTCGTGCGTGACCATGACCACCGCCCCCTGGTAGGCGGCGAGCGCGTGGTCGAGCTCGTCGGCCAGGACGGGCGACAGATGGTTGGTCGGCTCGTCGAGCAGCAGCAGGTCGTGCTCCCCGATGAGCAGCCTGGCCAGCGACAGCCGGCGCCGCTGGCCGACCGAGAGCTCGCCCACCCGCCGGTCGAGCGCGTGCGCGGGGAAGAGGCCGGTGTCCAGCAGGGCCGCGCGCCGCTCGTCGGCGTAGCCGTCGTGCCCGAACGCGGCGAGCACGGCCAGGCCGGGGTCGAGGTCGTCGTCCTGGGGGAGGTGGCCGGCCCGGCACCCGGCGCGCTCGGCCAGGACCCGCAGCAACGTGGACTTGCCCGCCCCGTTGGGCCCGCTCACCAGCACCCGCTCGCCCGGCCGGACGGTCAGCGACCCGACATGGAGCCGGTCGCCGACGTGCACGTCACGCAGCTCCACCAGGGGCGCGGCCGCGGCCGGCCCGTCGCCCGCCGGACTGTTGCCCGCCGGACTGTTGCCCGCCGGACTGTTGCCCGCCGGACTGTTGCTCACCGGACCGTTGCTCACCGGACCGTCGCCCGCCGGAACGGGAGCGCGGAAGGCGGCCCGGAAGCGGAGCGGGGCCGGCGGGCGGGGGACCGGCTCGTCCTCCAGGCGGCGCAGCCGCTCGTGGGCGTTGCGCACGCGGGTGGCCACCGAGCTCTGGACGCGGCCCGCGTTGCGGTCGTAGGCCATCTTGTTGTTGTCCCTCATGGCCCGCCCGGCCGCCACGCGGTGAGCGGTGGTGGCGGCGTGCTCGCGCACCTGCCGGACCTCCTCGCACCAGGCCGCGTACGCCTGCTCCCACCGCGCCCGCGCCGCCGCCTTGGCGGCCAGGTAGCCGCTGTAGCCGCCGCCGAACCGGGTGACGGCCCCCTCCTCGACCTCCAGGACGGCGGTGGCCACCTGGTCGAGGAAGACCCGGTCGTGGGAGACCACGACCACGGGCCCCCGGTGACCGCGCAGCCGCTCTTCGAGCCAGGTCAGCGCCGGCTCGTCGAGGTGGTTGGTCGGCTCGTCGAGCAGCAGCGTGGCGGGGTCGGCGGCCAGCACGCAGGCCAGGCCCAGCCGGGCGCGCTCGCCGCCCGACAGGCTCGACAGCACCCGGTCACGGGCGACGTGCGCCAGGCCGAGGCCGTGGAGGGCCTTGTCGATGCGCGCGTCGGCCGTGTAGCCGCCGCGGGCCTCGTAGGCGGTCAGTAGCTCGCCGTATTCGTCCATGACGTCGTCGGTGAGCGCCGACTCCAGCTCGCGCAGCCTCCGCTCCATGGCCCGCAGACCGGCGAGCGCGTGGTCGACCGCCTGCTGGACGGTGTGACCGGGCGGCAGGCCGAGCGTTTGGCCGAGATGGCCGACATCGCCGGTGACGCCCGTGACGCCGGTGACGCCGGTGATGGTGATCTCGCCGTCGTCGGGCTGTTCGACGCCGGCCAGCAGCCGGAGCAGGGTGGACTTGCCTGAGCCGTTCTCGCCGACGACGGCCAGGCGCTCGCCGGGGCCCACGGACAGGGACACATCGGTGAGCACGACGCGGTCGCCGTACGACTTGCCGAGCCTTCGGACGTTGATCAGGATGGAACTCCAATCGCAACTGTTGTAGCTTTAGTTTGGCACAGGCGAAGCCGCAAACGCAACTGGAGTAGGTTTTGGAACCGAGCAGACGTCCTGGAGGGCGCAGCGCGCGAGTTCGCGACGCCGTGCGCCAGGCGACCCTGGCCGAGCTGGCGGCCCATGGCTTCCGCGGCCTGACGGTCGAGAACGTGGCCGAGCGGTCGGGCGTGCACAAGACCACCGTCTACCGGCGGTGGGGCAACGTGGAGGGCCTCATCTCCGACGCCCTGGAGCTGGCCAAGGACGAGCCGTGGCCGATCCCCGACACCGGCTGCGTCGAGGGCGACCTGCGGGCGGTCGTCCAGCTCGTCCGCGGCGGGTTCGCCGACCCGGAGCTGGGGCCGGTGTCGTCGGCGTTCGTGGCGGCGGCCGTCCAGAGCCCGGAGGCGGCGCGGGCCCTGCACGCGTTCTTCGCCGCCCGGCACGACCAGTCGGCCGAGGTGGTGCGGCGCGCGATCGCCCGTGGCGAGCTGCCCGACGTCGTCGACGTCCGGGAGGTGATCAGGGTGGCCGTCGCCCCGGTCTACTACCGGCTGTTCGTCGCGCACGAGCCGGTGAGCGAGCGGGACGCCGACCGCGCCGCCGACGCCGCCCTGGCCGCCGCCCGCGCCGGGATCCTCTGAGAACCCCGATCAGAGCGGCAGCCGCAAGAAGCGACCGACGGAAGCGGCACCGCGAAGAGGCAGCCGCGAACAGGCGGCCGACGCAAGCGGCCGCGGAGAGGCCGCCCGTGCGGGCGGCCGCCCGGGAGAGGCAGCCGCGAAGAGGCGGCCGCGGGCTGGTCAGTGGCGGCGGGGGCGGAGCCGGTCGAGGAAACGCCGGGCCTTCTCCTGGTTCTGCGGGTCTCGGGCCATGCGCTTGGCCTTCTCGACGGTCTGCCTGCCTTCAGGGCTGCGCAGGTACGCGCGCACCCGGTCCATGAGCTTCGCCATGCACACCCCCTACCCCGATGACCGCCGGGAACGCGGCCCGCCGCTCTAAGGCTCCTTCTGCCCCCGCAGCTCGAAGTCGTCGAACGTCATCTTCAGCGACGACTCGCTGTCCTTGGGCGTACGCGCGAACAGCCCGACGTACCCGTTGCCGAGCCCGTTGGGGTCGTCGGCCTGCTGCACCCGTTTGTCGTTCACCCACATCGTCAGCCGCACCCCGGTGCCGCGCTGCTCGCACGAGGCCACGATGCGCACCCGGCCCTCCGGCTTGGCCACCTTGGCGGGCTGGGTCAGCGTGCCGCCCGCGCCGTCGTACACGCGGCGGATCCGCGCGTTCCCCTCGGTGTCGAGGCCGAACTCGTAGTAGGTGTCGTCGTCGTCGGAGTTGTGGCAG
This sequence comes from Nonomuraea sp. NPDC003560, assembly GCF_042878785.1. NCBI lineage: Bacteria > Bacillati > Actinomycetota > Actinomycetes > Streptosporangiales > Streptosporangiaceae > Nonomuraea > Nonomuraea sp. NPDC003560. Next base: position 239,673 of record NZ_JBIAOF010000013.1, read on the forward strand.
TAGATGCCGTACTCGCCGCTGCCGGCGTACTCCCGGATCTCGGCGGTGACGCCGACGACCACCGACGACGGCAACATCGGCGTGGGCGTGGCCGAGGGGTCGGGGGTGTTCGTGGGCGTGGCGACGAGGAAGGGGATCGGGGCCTTCGCCCACTGCTCCTCGCGGCCGTCCTCCACGTCCAGCCCGTACGTGCCGTCCGTGCGGTAGCCCTTGCTGCCCGTGGTGTCGGGGTCGTACGTGCCGAGCCAGCCGCCGGAGGTCTGCGTGAAGTCCTCGCGGTACAGGACGCCCAGGTCGTCGGGCGGCCCGCTCGGAGTGAGCACGGCCCAGGCCGTCGCCGCGGCGGCCACCAGCACCGCCGCGGCGGCCGCGCCGATCCCGAGCAGCCTGCCGCGCCGCTTCGCCGCCGTGTCGGCCGCCGTGTTGGCCGCGGTGTTGGCCGCGGTGTCGGCAGCAGTGGGCGCGGCCTCGGTGAACGGCGTGGTGGCGTGCTGCCAGGCCACCTGCACGGTGTGCGCCGCCTGCTCGGGCGCTGCCGAGCGGCCCACGAGGTGGTCGAGGAGCTGCTGCGCGGTGGGCCGCACGGCGGGGTCCTTGCGCAGCGCGGCCGCGACCAGCTCGCGCAGGCCGGGATCGACGTCGTCGAGGCGGGGCTCGGTGTTGAGCACCTGGTAGACGATGGAGGGCAGCGTGTCGCCGCCGAACGGCGCCCGCCCGCTCGCCGCGTACGCGATCAGGCAGCCCCACGAGAACACGTCGCAGGCGGGCGAGACCGGCTCGCCGCGCAGCACCTCGGGGGCCATGTACCGGGGCGTGCCGACCAGCTCGCCGGTGCCGGTGACGCCGCCCAGCGTGTCGAGCGCCCGCGCGATGCCGAAGTCGATCACGCGCGGCCCGACCGGGGACAGCAGCACGTTCGACGGCTTGAGGTCGCGGTGGACCACCCCGGCGCCGTGGATGGCGGTCAGCGCGGTGGCCACGCTGACGGCCAGCGCGTCGAGGCTGGAGCCGCGCAGCGGCCCCGACTGGCGTACGGCCTCCTCCAGATTGGGGCCCGGCACGTACTCGGTGACCACGTAGAGCAGGTCGCCGTCGAGCGCGGCCTCGATCACCGCGGCGGTGCAGAACCTGCGGACGCGGCGAGCGGCGTCGGCCTCCCGGCGGAAGCGCATCCGGAACTGCTCGTGCTGACTGAGCTCCGGATTGATCACCTTGATGGCGACCCGCTGCCCAGTGGGATCCTCGGCGAGGTGGACCGTGCCCATGCCGCCCCGCCCGAGCACGCTCAGCAGCCGGTAGCGCCCGATCTGGGATATATCACCGCTCACGGCGGCCCAGCTTACCGATCGCGGCTATCCGCCGCAGGACGCGCACGCGATGCGCGTGCGCCGCGCGTACGACCAGGCCGCCACGGCCATCCCGGCGCCCCACACCACGTACCCGGGCACGGCCACCCAGAAGAACGCCTCGGGCAGATCGCCCCCGGAGAACGGCACGCCCCCGCTGAGCCGTTCGGCGGCCATCTGCCCCAGCGCCACCCCGAAGTAGGCCAGCAGCCCGCCGGACACCCCTGCCCCCGGCCACAACACCAGCCGGCGCGGCACCGGGCGCCCGGCCAGCCACGGCACCCATCCCGGCCACACCCGCCCGAACCGGTGGACGAGCGCCAGCGGCAGCAGCGTCCCGGCGAGCAGGAACTCGATCTCGAACGCCACCGCCCCGGCACGGTACGGCACGACGTCGAACCCGACGGCCGCCTGCGCCGCGATCCGCGCCAGGCAGCCGGCCACGGAGACGTAGGCCGCCGCGAAGGCCCACCCCGGCGTACGCGCGAGCACCCGGGACGAACGCCGCCCGCACGCCGCGCAGGCCCCCGCGGCCCGCCGCCGGTAGGCCGCGGCGGACCGCCAGAGCAGCACCCCCGAGCCCACGCAGGCCGCCTTGCTGAGCGCCCCCGCCCACGAGAACGGCATGCCGAGCCCCGGGACGACCACCGACACCACGTCGAGCAGCAGCAGCGCCCCCGACACGATGAGCGCGCCGCCCACCGCCCACGCCAGCGCCGGCGGCGCCCATCCCAGCGGGCCGTCCGGGCGCGCGGCCATCAGGACGACCAGCGCCGCCGCGGCCGCCGCGCACAGGCCCACCGCGGCCCAGCCGGTGAACACGATCAGGTCGGACCCGATCGGCGACATCCGCTCCGGCATGTGGCCGAGCTCCCAGTAGACGCGCAGGCCGCCGTAGAGGACGACCAGCGCCAGCGCGACGGCGGGCGTCCTGACAATTCTCACGTCGGGGCTCATGCACGAGATCCTGCCGACGCCCGCGGGCCCGTCCCTCCCCTGCGGGAGGCGGGTTCATCCCCCGTGCGGGGGAGCGCCGCGCAGCCCGGCCCGCACCTGGGCCAGCCCGCGCGCGGGGTCCACCACCAGCACGCGGCAGCCCGCGGCGGTGGCCGCGGCCACGCCTGCCGGGCTGTCCTCGACGGCCACGCACCGCGCCGGGGCCACCCGCAGCCTGCGGGCCGCCTCCAGGTACGGGTCCGGGTGCGGTTTGCCCCGGGCGGTGTCCTCGTCGGCGATCACCAGGTCGAACGCGTGCCCGAGCCGGGGCAGCACCAGCTCCACGATGCCGCGGGGGGAGGCGGTCACCAGCGCGGTCGGGACGTCCGCCGCGGCCAGCTCGGCCAGCAGCTCCGGCGCCCCCGGCACGACCGTCAGCCCGGTCCTGACGCGCTCGGCGAACGCCTCGGTGAGCGCGCCCGCGACCCTCTCCGCGCTCACCCCGCCGCTCATCCCGCCGACCCCGTCCACCAGGTATGCGGCCGTGTCGCCCACCGTGCGGCCCGTCACGTGCGGCGCGTCGGCGGCCGTCAGCGCCCGGCCCAGCGACCGGGCCACCGACGCCGCGGCCTGCCACCAGAGCCCTTCGGTGTCCACCAGCGTGCCGTCCATGTCGAACAGGACCGCGTCCGGCATGCCGTCCGAAGAGGACGGGACCGCGTCGGACATGCCGTCCGAAGAGGACGGGACCGCGTCGGACACGATCGCGTCGGCCGGCCTGTCAGGCATCGGCCGACAACACCGGCGCGGGCGCCGTCACCGTACGGGCGGCCACCAGCACCGGACGCTCCACCAGCCGGACCGTGACGCGGGCCCCCGCCCCCAGCCGGGCCGCCTCGTGCCCCGGCACGTCGGCCAGCACCTCGCCGCCCTCCAGCGACAGCCGCAGCCGCACCGAGGCCCCCCGGAAGGACGCGGCCAGCACCTCGGCGCGGCCGTCCGGGTCGGGCGTCACTCGGACGGCCTCGGGCCGGATCAGCACGTCCACGTCGGGCTCGGCGGGCGCCGGGCCGTCCACGGGAAGGAGCTGGCCGAGCACGGTGACGCCGTCCCCGGACAGCCGCCCGGCCAGGTGGTTCATGGCTCCGACGAACTCGGCGACGAACGGCGTGGCCGGCCGGTCGTAGACCTCGGCGGGCGGCCCGCACTGCTCCAGCCGTCCCTCGCGCAGCACCGCGACCCGGTCGGCGATCGACAGGGCCTCCTCCTGGTCGTGGGTGACGAAGACGGTGGTGATGCCGAGGTCGAGCTGCAACCGGCGGATCTCCTCGCGCAACGTCACCCGCACCTTGGCGTCGAGCGCCGACAGCGGCTCGTCGAGCAGCAGCACGCGCGGTTCGAGCGCGAGCGCGCGGGCCAGGGCGACGCGCTGCTGCTGGCCGCCGGAGAGCTGGTGCGGGAAACGGTCGGCGTGCGCGGGGAGGCCGACGAGTTCGAGCAGCTCGGCGGCCCTGGCGTGCCGGACGGCCGCGGGCGCCTTACGCACGCGCAGGCCGAAGGCCACGTTGTCGCGGGCGTTGAGGTTGGGGAAGAGCGAGTAGGACTGGAAGACCATCCCGGCGTCGCGCTTGTTGGCGGGCACGTTCGTGATGTCCTTGCCGTCCAGCAGCACCGCGCCGGAGTCGGGCCGCTCGAACCCGGCCACGCAGCGCAGCGCCGTCGTCTTGCCGCAGCCCGACGGCCCCAGCAGGGCGACGAACTCGCCGGGGGCGATGGTGAGGTCGAACCCGTCGAGCGCGACCGTCCTGCCGAAGACCCGGCGCAGCCCGCGGAACTCCACCGCAGCGGTCATGATTTCTTCCTTCCACTGAAGACGGTGGAGACGGCGAGCAGCAACGCCCAGATCAGCAGCAGGCTGAGGATGGAGACCGCGACGGACAGCTGACCCTTGGAGCCGGAGACGGTCACGATCCAGACCGCGAACGGCTCGTAGCCGAGCAGGCTGGCCACCGTGTACTCGCCCAGCACCAGCGCGAGCGTCAGGAACGACGCGCTGGCCAGGGCCGAGCGCAGGTTCGGCACCACGACCCGCAGCAGCACGTGCGGCCAGGACGCGCCCAGGTTCCGGGCGGCCTCGACCAGCGTGCGCACGTCCATGGTGCGCAGCCCGGCGTCCAGCGAGCGGTAGACGAACGGCAGCACCAGCACGACGTAGGCGAGCACGAGCACGACGGGGAACCCCGGGTCCTGGATCGCGATCAGCGTGCCCCAGAAGGGCGTCGGCGCCAGGATGTCGGCCCCGTCCCGCAACGACGTCGTCAGCCCGGCCACGAACGTGATCGGCGGCACCACCAGCGGCAGCGTGCACAGCACCTCCATCACCGGCCGCAGCCGCGGCGCGAACAGCCGTACGGCCAGCATCGCCGGCAGCGCCAGCAGCAGGACCAGCACGATCGTCGCGGCGGCCAGCGACAGCGACAGCAGCAGCGAGCGCGCGAAGCCCTCGGCCGTCAGCAGCTCGCCGTAGGCGGAGAACGACACCCCGGTGGCCGGGTTGTGCACCGTGTACCAGAGCGAGGCGCCGAGCGGGATCAGGAAGTAGGCCGCGGCCAGGGCGAACACCAGGCCGCGCCACCAGCGGGGCCGGGCGGGCGGTTTCGCCGCCGCGGCGGCGACGGGCTCCAGCCCGGTCAGCGCAGCCATCGGGAGCTCCTCCTCTGCAGCGGCAGGTAGATCGCCATCACCAGCCCGGCCACCACGATCATGTCCAGGCTGAGCGCCAGCGCGATGTTCTCGTAGCCGACCAGCACGTCACCGGTCAGCGCGCTGGCGATCTTCAGGGTGACCAGCGGCACGACGGTGCCCACCATGGCGTTGGCGGTCGCGTACGCCGAGAACGCCGACCCGAACAGCAGCACCACCCCGCCCAGCATCGCGGGCGCGAGCACCGGCAGCGCGACGAAGCGCCAGTAGTGCCAGGCGGTCGCGCCGCTGTTGGCGGCGGCCTCGCGCCACTGGGGCTTCAGCCCGTCCAGCGCGGGCGCCATGACCAGCACCATCAGCGGGATCGCGAAGTACAGGTAGACGATCACCAGCCCCCAGAACGTGTACAACGACCCCGAGGGCAGCCCCACCAGGCCGCTGATCACGCCCGAGTTGCCCAGCGTGGCGATCCAGAAGAACGCCAGCGGCACCCCGCCGAAGTTGGCCAGCACGCCCGAGGCGGTCAGCACGGCCTCGCGCAGCAGCGTGAAGCGCGAGGTCACCACGGCGTAGGCGAGGAACGTGCCGAGGACGGCCCCGGCCAGCGCCACCACGGCCGACAGCTTGACGCTCCCGGCCATGGCGACGAGGTAGCCGCCCTGGAGGCTCTGCGCGAGGTTGGCCAGGCTCGGCCGTCCCTGGACGGTGAAGGCCCCCGCGACCAGCGCGACCGCCGGGACCCCGAAGACGAGGGCGAAGAAGGCCAGCAGGGGCAGGGCGCCGGCCCAGCCCCTGGAACGCGGGCGGGTCATCCCGAGATCGCGGCGTCCCAGCCGCTGGCCAGCTTGGCCTTGGCCGCGTCGACCTGCTCGGGCGTGGGGAACTCGGGCGTGCCCTCGACCTGGGGCAGCTTCGCGGCCAGCGCCTTGTCCACCGTGCCGTCGGAGGTCATGGACGGCAGCAGCACCGGACGGGCGAAGCCCTTGAGGTAGAGGTTCTGGCCCTCGGCGCTGTAGAGGTACTCCTGCCACAGCCTGGCCGCCGCCGGGTGCGGGGCGTCCTTGTTGACGGCCTGGGCGTACATCTGGAAGTACTTGCCGTCGGTCGGCACGTTCACCTTCCAGTCGAGGCCCTTGGCGGCCATCTGGGGGGCGTAGGCGGCGTTGTTGTAGTCCCAGTCGATGCTGATCTGGGTCTCGCCCTTCTCGATGGTCGCCGGGGTCGTCTCGACCGGGTTGTAGTTGCCGGCGTCCTTGAGCTTCTTGAAGAAGTCGATGCCGGGCTGGATGTCGTCGAAGGAGCCGCCGCTGGCGATCGCGGCGGCGTACACGCCGGCGAAGGCCGAGCCGGACTTGGTCGGGTTGCCGTTCATCGCGACCTTGCCCTTGTACTCGGGCTTGAGCAGGTCGGCGTAGCTGGTCGGGCAGTTGGCGATCTTCTTGGCGTCGCAGCCGATCGAGACGTAGCCGCCGTAGTCGTTGGTCCAGAGCCCGGTCGGCTCCTTCTGACCCTCGGGGATCTTGTCGAACGACTGCACCTTGTACGGCGCGAACAGCCCTTCCTTGGCGCCGCTGATCGCGAACGACTGGCCGAGGTCGAGCACGTCGGGGGCGCGGTCCTGGCCCTTGCGGGTCTTGACGGCGTTGATCTCGTCCGCGCTGGCCGCGTCGGGCGTCTCGCTCTCGATCTTGATGCCGTACTTGGCCTCGAACGACTTGATGATCTCGCCGTAGTTGGCCCAGTCGGGCGGGAGCGCGATGACGTGGAGGTTGCCCTCCTTCTTGGCGGCCTCGACGAGCTTGTCGAAGCCGCCGAAGTCGGCGGCGGAGGCGGCGGTCGCCGCGTTCGCCCCGCCTTCGGCCGTCTTGGTGGTCTGCTGGCTGCTCGGGGCGGCGCCACACGCCGCGGTGACAACGGTAAGGGCCGCGATGACGCCGGCCGTACGGGCGCGAGGTGTGAACACGTCGCCTCCACTCTCCGGGGGGTGTGGAAAGAACCTAAGGGAACTTGTACAAACAAGCGAGCACCAGTAAGTCGCATAAACATTGCTCTTTCGTGAATGGAGAAGGTCGCGAATGGTTGCGCGCTATGAACGGATAGCCGCTGAGCTGCGTGATGACATCCTGGCGGGCGCGTACCCGGTCGGCTCCCAGCTCCCGAGCGAGGCCGAGCTGGCCGCCCGGCACCGGGCGGCGCGCGGGACCGTGCGGCAGGCGGTGGCCGTGCTGGTCGCCGAGGGGCTGGTGGGGTCGAGGCAGGGCGCCAGGCGCATCGTGCTCGGCAACGCGCGCAGCCAGAGCTTCGCCGAGCTGCACAGCTTCGCCCAGTGGGCCAGGGCCAACGGCTACCGCATCGGCGGCCAGGTGATCTCCCAGCGCCGCCGGGCCGCCACCGCGCCCGAGTCCGCCAGGTTCGGCGGGGGCGAGGTGCTGGAGGTGCTGCGGCTGCGCTCGCTGGAGGGCGAGCCCGTCCTGGTCGAGCGGACCGTCTACGCCGAGTGGGTGGCCCCCGCCGTCGAGGCGCTGGCCGCCGACTGCGCGTCCGTCACCGAGGCCCTGTACGAGTCCGTCGGCCTGATCTTCGCCTACGGCGAGCACCTCATCGACGCCGTGCCCGCCGGCGCGGGGGACGCCCGGCTGCTGGGCGTGCGGCGCGGCAGCCCGCTCCTGCGCCAGCGCCGCGTCACCACCACGCACGAGGGCCGCCCGGTGGAGTCCTCCGACGACCGCTACCGGGCGGGCAGCGTCACCTTCAGCATCCGCAACTCGATCGACGCCAACCCCCTGACGCGGCGGGCGGGCGACTTGCGCTTCGGGCCGTAAGAACATATGTTCGATACATAAGCGCCCGTCTTCCCCCGGGTGGCTCAGCAAAGGAACCAGAGCCGCGGGGAGAAGCGTCTTGAGCAGACTCTATGGCGATCCGATAGAGGTGTGGACCAGAGACGGCGAGCCGACCCAGTTCGTCTGGCGCGACCGGCTCTACCTCGTCCGCAACGTGCTCGACCACTGGGTCGTGGCGCGCGAGTGGTGGAAGACCGGCGAGGGCGACCCCGGCGAGCGCCGCTTCTGGCGGGTGGAGGCGAGCCCGGGGCGCGAGGTCGGCTCGTACGAGCTGCGCTACGACACCGCCGGCGACGGCTGGCTGCTGCTGCGGGCGTGGGACTGATGGCGCCCCCGTTCCCGCACCTCGACGTGGCCTCGGCCTACTCCATGAGGTACGGCACCGCCTTCCCGCACGCCCTGGTGGAACGGGCCGTCGAACACGGCATGGACATCCTCGCGCTGACCGACCGCGACGGGCTCTACGGCGCGGTCAAGCACGTCCAGGCGTGCGCGGACGCCGGGATCGCCCCCGTGGTCGGCGTGAACCTGGCGCTCGACGCCCCGGCCGTCCCGGCGGCGCCCGGCATGCGCGCGCCGCGGCCCAGGACCGGGCCGGACGCCGAGGACCGGGTCACCGTGCTGGCCCGCTCCGGCGGCTGGTCGCGGCTGTGCCGCCTGGTCACCGCCGCGCACGCCGCCGGCGAACGAGGCGCGCCCAAGGTGACCCGCGAGCTGGTCGGCGCCTGGGCCGGGCCGGCGGGCGGCGACCACGGGTTCGGCGCCGAGGACGGGCTCGTGGTGCTGCTCGGGCCGCGCTCCGACGTCGGCCGGGCGATCGCCGAACGCCGCGACGAGCAGGCCAGGACGCTGCTCGGCCGGTGGCGCGCCGCCGTCCCCGGCGTGGTGATCGAACTGGTCGACCAGTACGGCTTCCGCGACGCCACCACGGCCGTCCGCATGCTCGGCCTGGCCGAGTCCGCCGGCGTGCCGGCCGTGCTGACCAACGCCGCCCGCTACCTCGACCCGGCCGACCACCAGGTCGGCGACGTGCTCGACGCGGCCCGCCGGCTCGTCCCGCTGCACCCCAGGCACCTGGAGAGCACCACCTCGCACGCCTATCTCAAGAGCACCAAGGAGATGTGGCAGGTGGCGGCCAAGGTCTGCGGCGCCGACCGGGAGCGGGTGGCCCGGCTGCTGTCCACCACCAGGCGCCTGGCCGAGGCGTGCTCGATGGACCCGCTGCGGCTGCTCGCGCTCAGGAACGACCCGCCCGACCTCAACCTGCCCGAGGTCGGCCGCGACCCGGTGCCGCTGCTGCGCAACCGCGTCGAGGACGGCCTGGTCAGGCGCGGCCTCGACCGTTCGGGGGAGGCCAGGGAACGCCTGCGGGCCGAGCTGGACGTCATCGAGCGCAAGCGCCTGTCGGGGTACTTCATCGCCGTGGCCGGCATCACCGACATGATCCGCGGCATGGACATCCGCTGCGCCATCCGCGGCTCGGGCGCCGGCAGCCTGGTCAACTACCTCATCGGCATCGGCGAGGTGAACCCGCTCGAACACGGCCTGCTCATGGAGCGTTTCCTGTCGGAGGGCCGGGTCGGCCTGCCCGACATCGACGTGGACGTGGAGTCTGCCCGCCGGCTCGACTGCTACAAGGCCATCTTCGAACGCTACGGCGAGGCCCGCGTGGCCTGCGTGTCCATGATGGAGACCTACCGCGCGCGCAGCGCCATCAGGGACGTCGCCGGTGCGATGGGCCTGCCGCCGCACGAGATCGACGCCATCGCCAAGGCGTTCCCGCACATCAGGGCCAGGCAGATCACCGCGTCCCTGGCCGACCTGCCCGAGCTGCGCGAGAGCCGGCTCGGCGAGGCCGGGCTCGACCGGGTGTTCCGGCTGGCCGAGAAGCTCGACGGCCTGCCCAGGCACATCGCGCTGCACCCGTGCGGCGTGCTGGTCGGCAACTCGGGCCTGCGCGACAGGACGCCGGTGGAACGCAGCCTGCTGGAGTTCCCGATGTCCCAGTTCGACAAGGACGACGTGGAGGAGGCCGGCCTGCTCAAGCTGGACGTGCTGGGCGTGCGGATGCAGTCGGCCATGGCGTACACGCTGAGCGAGATCAAACGCGTGGACGACATCGAGGTCAGGCTGGACGAGCAGGCCGGCGACGACCCCGGCGTCGAGTACGTCCCGCACGACGACCAGGAGACCTACGACATGATCTGCGCCAGCCGCACGCTCGGCTGCTTCCAGATCGAGTCGCCGGGCCAGCGGGAGCTGGTGGCCAAGCTGGAGCCGCGCCGGATGCACGACCTGATCGTGGACATCTCCCTGTTCCGGCCGGGGCCGGTCAACTCCGACATGGTCACCCCCTACCTGGAGGCCAGGCACGGGTGGCGGCAGCCGTACTACCCGCACGCCCGGCTGCGCGAGGCGCTGAAGGAGACGCACGGCGTGGTCGTCTTCCACGAGCAGGTACTGAAGATCATCTCGGTGATGACGGGACGCGACCTGTCCTTCGCCGAGACCCTGCGGCGCACCCTCGGCACGCCGGAGGGCCGGGAGCGGGTGCGCAAGGCGTTCGTGCCGCTGGCCAGGGCCAACGGGTTCGGCGACGCGGCGGTGGAGCGGGCCTGGAAGGTGCTCGACGCGTTCGGCGCCTTCGGGTTCTGCAAGGCGCACGCGGCGGCGTTCGCGCTGCCCACCTACCAGTCGGCCTGGCTCAAGCGGCACCACGCGGCGGCGTTCTTCGCCGGGGTGCTCACCCACGAGCCCGGCATGTACCCGCCGCGCGTCATCATCGACGAGGCCCGGCAGTGCGGGGTCGAGATCCTGCCGCTCGACGTCAACGGGTCCGGCAAGGACTGGCGGGTGGAGCGGCTCGGCCCGCGCCCGCCGCTGCGGCTCCGGGTGAGCCCGTCGGAGCTGGGGGAGGAGCGGCGTCCGGTGCGGCAGGAGTTCAGGATCGGGGAGATCGGCCGCGGTTACGCGCTGCGGGTGCCGTTCTCGGCGATCAAGGGGGTGAGCGAGGCCGAGGTCGAACGCATGGTGGCCGGGCAGCCGTACACGTCGCTGGCCGACTTCTGGGACCGGGCCAGGCCCTCGCGCCCGACCATCGAGCGCATCGTCCAGGTCGGCGGCCTCGACGCGCTGCACGGCCTGCGTCCCGGTGGCCCCCGCTGGCGTCCGGGCGAGCTGACCCGGCGCGACCTGATCGCCCAGGTGGGGGCGCTGGAGCGGGCGTCGTCGATCGGCGTGCGCTCGGCCGCGCCCCGGTCCAGGCGCTACACCGCGGCGCCGCCGCGTCCCCGGGCCGAGCCGCCGTCCACGCAGCTGCCGCTCGGCTTCGGCGAGCACCTGCCGCCCGGCGAGCTGCCCGAGATGACGGAGACGGAGATGGTCGAGGCCGAGCTGGAGATCCTCGGCATCGACGTCAGCCGGCACGTCATCAGCTTCCACGACGAGCTGCTCGACGCGCTCGGGGTGGTGCGCTCCAAGGACCTGCTCGCCCAGCGCAACGGCGCGGAGGTGCTGGTCGCGGGGGTGAAGGTGGCCACCCAGACGCCTGCGGTGCGCTCGGGGCAGCGGGTCATCTTCACCACCCTCGACGACTCGACGGGGCCGGTCGACCTGACCTTCTTCGAGTCGGTGCAGGGCAGGTGCGCGGCGACGGTGTTCGGCTCGTGGCTCATGCTGGCCAGGGGGGTGGTCCGCCGTACGGGGGCCCGCGCGGTCTCCATGCGCGCCGTCGACTGCTGGAACCTGACCGACCTGGACGCGCTGTGGCGGGCGGAGGGCGTGGAGGCCGTCCGCGCCCTGCTCGACCGGGCCCCCGAAGAGCGGCCCGGCGTCGGCGGACGCAGGATCGAGTACGCCAACGGCTTCCGGCTCTCGCCCTACTCCGACCTCGGCCCCGCCATCGCCGCCCCGCCCCGGCAGCTCTGGCACGCCAGCCCCGGCAGCTCCGGCCCGACGGCGGCCTGACCCCGTACCCGGCCGGCGGTCGTCAGCCGGTGTGGCCGAACGGGGCCGAGCCCTGGGCGGGCCGGGTGGTCAGCCGGGTCACGACCTCGGGGCCGGGCGCGGACTCGGCGACCGCCGCGCGCAGCCGTCCGGCCACGTCGAGCCGCTGGACGCGGGTGACCTCGCGGACGGTGGCGGCGCACAGCAGGGCCGCCACCACCGCGCCGCCCAGCTCCAGCAACCCCACCCCGGTCAGCCCGTCGGAGGCGGACTCCAGCGGGAGGCGGACCGTGACCAGCGTCAGCATGCCCAGCCAGCTCAGCCACCACGCCGTCAGCAGCACCAGCCACCGCCCGCGCCGCCCGGACGGCGGCTTGGCCCGCCGCCAGATGTCGTCGACCAGCAGCGCGGGCGCGACCAGGTTGACGACGGGGATCAGCCACGCGGCCGCGACCGGGCCGGTGGGGCTGGAACGGTCCTTCACCTGACGGGCGCGCACCAGCCAGGTCACGTAGGCGGCCCCGGCGGCGACGGAGGTGCCCGCGACCAGCATCATCAGCACCGCGAACGTCGTCACCGCCCCCACGACCGCCTCCGCCTGCGCCCCGTGGGGACGGCCGCCGAACGCGGCGAGCTGGACGGCGAGATGACGGCCGCGGGACCGCTCGAAGACCACGAGGGCGCCCAGGGAGAGGACCTGCGCGGCAAGCGTCACGTATACGGCGGAAGCAGCTTTGGTTGGCGGTGCCTGGGCGTAGCGCACGATGTTCTCCCCCCGGGCCATGCGCTGAGGTTCTGACTCACTTGTATCCCGTGAGCACCGCTGTTAATCAGCTCACCACGCCGGATTCCCACGCCCAAGCTGCGATTCCCACCCGATTGCGGACACCGAGTTTCGCCTGGATGCTGCCCAGGTGCGTCTTCACCGTCGACAGCGACACGAACAGCTCGGCGGCCACCTCCTGGTTGGTGCGTCCCCTGGCCACCAGGCGCACGACGTCGAGCTCGCGCTCGGTCAGCGGGCCGTTCGGCGGCTCGGCCGCCCGCCGGGGCTGGGTCAGGTGCTGCAGCAGCCGGACGGTGACCGACGGCGACACCAGCGCGTCGCCTCCGGCGGCGGCCCTGACCGCCTCGATGAGCAGCGTGGGGCCGCTGTCCTTGAGCAGGAAGCCGGTGGCCCCGGCGCGCAGCGCGCCGTAGACGTACTCGTCGAGGTCGAAAGTGGTGACGATGACCACCCGCATCGGGTTCTCCACGCCCGGCCCGGCCAGCACGCGGGTCACCTCCAGCCCGTCGAGCTTGGGCATCCTGATGTCGAGCAGGCACACGTCCGGCCGCAGCCGCCTGGCCTCGGCCACGGCCTCGGCGCCGTCGGCCACGGCGGCCACGACCTCCATGTCCGGTTGAGCGTCCAAGATCATTTGGAAGCCGGTGCGCACCAGCTGCTGGTCGTCGGCGATGAGAACCCGAATAGTCACGGCTCAACTCTAAGGATCAGCCGTTCGGCCGAGGCCGAAATGGACGCACGGCCGATCCGCCGCCACCCCCCGCCGCGGAAGGGTTGGGGCCATGAACGACGTGCTTGTTGGACGAGCCCTGGCCAAGCGGTTCGGGCAGACGGTCGCCCTGGGCGGCGTGGACATCACGGTACGGGCGGGAGAGGCCGTGGCCATCATGGGCCCGAGCGGTTCCGGCAAGTCGACCCTCCTCCACTGCCTGGCCGGGATCATGAAGCCGGACGACGGCGAGGTCCACCTGCTGGGCCAGCGCATCGACGCCATGGGCGAGCGCCAGCGCAGCGCCCTGCGCCGCACCCGCTTCGGCTTCGTCTTCCAGTTCGGCCAGCTCCTGCCGGAGCTGCCCGCCGAGGAGAACGTGGCGCTCCCGCTCATGCTGGGCGGCGTGCCGCGCGCCCAGGCCGTACGGCAGGCCCGCGAGTGGTTCCCGCTGCTCGGCCTGCACCAGATGGAGACCCGGCGGCCCGGCGAGCTGTCCGGCGGCCAGGCCCAGCGCGTGGCCATCGCCAGGGCGCTGGTGAGCAAGCCGGCCGTGGTCTTCGCCGACGAGCCGACCGGCGCGCTCGACCAGCAGACCGGCCAGGACACCATGCGCCTGCTCACCGAGGCGACCAGGCACAACGGGGCCTGCCTGATCGTCGTCACGCACGACCCCAACGTGGCCGCCTGGTGCGACCGCACGGTCGAGGTCCGCGACGGCCGCCTGCTCGCCCACGGGGTGACCGCGTGAACCTCGACCTGACCTGGCGGCTGCTCAAGGGCGGCGGCCGCAGGGGCATGCTGGGCACCTGGCTCACCTTCGGCGCGGTCGCGGTGGCCACGGCGCTGCTGCTGTTCGCCGTCGCCGCGAACGTCGCCTTCGGCGCCAGGGCCGACCGCAGCGCCTGGCGCAACCCCGTGGCGGCGGCCCAGAAGGACGCGGTGGCCGTCGAGGCCTCCCGCTTCGACTACGTGGACGGCAGGACGATCACCGTCGTCGACCTGGCCGCGCTCAAGCCGGGGGCGCCCGCCCCGCCCGGCATGCCGCGCTTCCCGGCCCCCGGCGAGGTGTGGCTGTCGCCCGCCCTGTCCGAGCTGGCCGCCGAGTTGCCCGCCGACCGGCTGGCCAAGCGCTACCCGGCGCCGAAGGGCGTGCTCGGCGACGAGGCGCTGGTCCAGCCCGAGGAACTGGTCGCGGTGGTCGGCCACGCGCCGGACGCGCCCGCGATGACCGCCGAGCGCAGCGACGACTGGATCCTCGGCAAGCCGCCGGTCAGGGTCGCGACCCTGGCGGGCACGCCCAGCGAGGACGCCGAGGCGTACCAGGTGCTGGCGCTGATCGCCAGCGTGCTCATGGTGGTGCCGCTGCTGGTGTTCGGCGGCGCGGCGGCCAGGCTCACCGTCGCCCGGCGCGACCAGCGGCTGGCCGCGCTCAGGCTGATCGGCGCGACGCCGGGCCAGGTGGTCGGCATGACGGTGGCCGAGGCCGTGCTGGTCGCCTTCGCCGGGGCCCTGGCCGGGGCCGTCGCGTTCGGGGCGGCCGTGCCGCTGCTGGCGCGCATCCCGATCCAGGGCGGCACCTGGTTCGTCGCCGACCTGTTCCCGAACCTGCTGATCCTGGCCGGCGTGCTGGTCGCGGTGCCGCTGCTGGTGGGGCTGTCGGCGGTGGTCGGGCTGCGCCGGGTCGTGGTCAGCCCGCTCGGCGTGGCCAAGCGGGAGACGCCGCCCGGCATGCGGTTCGTCCGCGTGCTCGCGCTGCTCGCGGTGCTGGCCGTGTTCCCGCTGCTCACCAGGGGGACCAGCGTGGCGATCGTGGCCGTGGCGCTCGGGCTGGCGTTCCTGTGCCTGAACCTGGCCGGGCCGTGGGTGGTCGGCCTCATCGGCAAGGTCGCGGCCGGGACCGCGCGCAGGCCCGCGCGGCTGCTGGCGGCCCGCAGGCTGGTGGACGATCCGCGCTCGGCCTGGCGGACCGTCAGCGGCGTGGCCCTGACCGGCTTCGTGGCCGGGTTCCTCGGCCTGCTCAGCCCCGGCGCGTTCGGCGGGGACGCCGGGCCCGCCCAGCTCAGCGTCGTGGCGCCGGTGGGGGAGACGGCGAAGGTGGCCGACCAGGCCCGCGACCGGCTCGCGCGGGCGGGCGTCACGGCCACGGTGAAGACCGTCAAGCACACCGTGGTCGCGGCGCTCGGCAGCGGCGCCGACGACGTCGTGGTGGACCGGGCGCGCACCGCGCTGAGCGACCTCGTGCCGGGGCGCACCCCGACGACGAAGGCCGACGACCAGCGCTTCGGCCTGCAGATCCTGGCCGACGTGCGGGTGGGCACGATCGTGGTGCTGTCGGTGTCGTTCCTGGTGGCGATCGCCAGCGCGGGCATCACCGCGGCCTCGTCGGTGCTGGACCGGCGGCAGACGTACGCGCTGCTGCGGCTGGCGGGCACGCCCCTGGAGGTCCTGGACCGGGCCCGGCGGGCCGAGACGCTGATTCCGATGGCCGTGATGGGCGGCGGCGCGATCATGGTGGGCGCGTTCTGCGCGATGCCGTTCATGATCGGCGGGGTGAGCACGAGCGGCGTGGTCACGCTGCTGGTCTGCGTGGGCGCCGGCTTCGCGGGCGTGATCGGCGCGGGCGCGCTGAGCAGGCCGCTGCTGCGCTCGGTGACCGAAGACCCGGCCCCCCGGCCGGACTGACTCCCTGGCCCGGCGCGGATCAGCCGAGCACGAGGTCGCGGACCGTGCGCAGCGACTGCTCGTCGCGCGGTCCCATCACCAGCAGGCTGGTGACCGGGCTCTTGTGCCACAGTTCGAGCCGTTCCCTGATCCGGCCGGGCGGGCCGACGAGCGAGATGCCGTCGGCCAGCTCGTCGGGGATCGCCCGGAACGCCTCGTCCTTGCGGCCGGCCAGGTAGAGCGCCTGGATGTGCTCGGCCGCCGCGGCGAAGCCCATGCGGCCGATGATGTCGGCGTGGAAGTTGCGCTGCTTGGCGCCCATGCCGCCGATGTAGAGCGTGAGCATCATCTTGACGCCGTCGAGGGCGGCCCTGACGTCGTCGGAGATGACGACCATCACCATGGCGGCGATCTCGAAGCCGGGGTCGCGGCCCGCCAGCGCGTCGCCGTACATCTCCTCGATCTTGCCGGGGAAGGCGAACAGCGGCAGCCAGCCCTGCGCGACCTCGGCGGCCAGGGCGACGTTCTTCGGGCCCTCCGCGCCGAGGTAGACGGGGATGTCGCGGCGCAGCGGGTGGGTGATGAGCTTGAGCGGCTTGCCCAGGCCGCCCGCCAGGGGCAGCGGGTAGTGGGCGCCGTCGCTGGTCACGGGCTCCTCGCGGCGCCACACGCGGCGCATGATCTCGACGTACTCGCGGGTCCTGGCCAGGGGCCTGGCGAACGGCTGCCCGTACCAGCCCTCCACGACCTGCGGGCCGGAGGCGCCGATGCCGAGCAGCAGCCGGCCGCCGGTCAGGTGGTCGAGCGTCATCGCGGTCATCGCGGTCGTGACCGGCGGGCGGGCCGAGATCTGCGCCACCGACGTGCCCAGCTTGATCCGGCTCGTACGCGCCCCGTACCAGGCCAGCGGGGTGAACACGTCACTGCCGTACGCCTCGGCGGTCCACACCGAGTCGTAGCCGAGTCGTTCGGCGGCGAGGACGGTCTCCGTGGCGTCGTCGGCGTCGCGCTGCCAGTAACCGAGGTTCAGGCCGAGCTTCATACGCACCTCCGGAATAAAGTTCCATTACCGAGGCCGCAGTGTCAATGCGTGATCTCCCGGGGAGATCAGACATTGTGCTCAAGAGTCTCTGCCGTCTCTTCTGCCTGCTGCTCCTGCTGTCGCCGGCGGCCGAGCCGACGATGGCCGTGAGCGCCTCGCGGCCGAACATCGTGTTCGTGATGGCCGACGACCTGGAGAGCGGCACGCTGCCCTACTTCCCGGCCATCAACTCGGAGCTGGTGGCGAAGGGCACCTCCTTCAGCCGGTTCTTCGTGACGAACTCCTGGTGCTGCCCCTCGCGCACGTCGATCCTGCGCTCCCAGTACGTCCACAGCCATGGCGTCCTGACCAACACCGCCCCCGAAGGGGGGTTCGACCGCTTCCACTCCCTCGACCTGGAACGTTCCACGATCGGCACCTGGATGCAGCAGGCCGGCTACCGCACCGCGCTGATGGGCAAGTTCCTCAACCACTATCCCGGCGCCACCGCCGACGCCGCCTACGTGCCGCCCGGCTGGGACGAATGGGACGTCCCGGTCCGCAAGCTCTACGAGGAGTACGGCTACCGCCTCAACGAGAACGGCGACCTGTACGACTACGGCTGGTCGGAGGAGGACTACCTGTCCGACGTGCTGGCCGACAAGGCCCGCGACTTCATCACCGGCGCCGACGAGCCGTTCTTCCTCTACCTGACGCCCATCGGCCCGCACAACCCGGCCAACCCGGCGGTCCGGCACGTCGCCGACCTCCCCGAGGTCACCGCGCCGCGCACGCCGTCGTTCAACCAGGCCGACGTGAGCAAGGAGCCGCTGTGGCTGCGCTCCCTGCCCTCGCTGACGCAGGAGGACATCGACCGGGTCGACGAGCGCCACCGCAGGCGGCTGCGGTCGATGCTCGGCGTGGACGACCTGGTCCGGTCGGTGATCGAGGCGCTGCAGGCATCTGGCAAGCTCGACAACACCTATATCATCTTCACCTCCGACAACGGCTTCCATCTCGGCACACATCGGCTTCCCCAGGGCAAGACGACGCCGTTCGAGGAGGCGATCAAGGTTCCGTTCGTGGTGCGCGGGCCGGGGATCCGGGCGGGGGCCACGATCGGGCAGCTCGGCGCGACCGTTGACATCGCGCCGACGATCGCCGAGCTGGGCGGGGCCGCCGTGCCGGCGTTCAGCGAGGGGCGCTCGCTGGTGCCGCTGCTGCGCGGCAGCCCGCCCGCCCAGTGGCGCAAGAACGTGCTGGTCGAGTTCAACAGGCCGGTCAACCGGTCGTCGGGGGCCCAGACCCCGGTGCCCTCCTACCAGGCGCTGCGCACCGAGCGTTACACCTACGTCAGGTACGACACGGGGGAGCGGCAGCTCTACGACCTGGCCGCCGACCCGTACCAGCTCGACAACCTCGCGGCCACCGCCGACCCGGCGCTGCTGGCCGGCCTCGACGCCCGGCTCCAGGCGATGCGAGCGTGCTCGGGGGCGGGGTGCCGGGAGGCCGACGCGCGTCAGTGACCGGGGAACAGGGCGGGGTAGGCGTGCGCCAGGTGATCGGTCACCGCCCGCTGGGCCTCCTCCGGGTCGCCCGCCGCGATGGCCGCGCGGATGCGCTCATGGTCGGCGCGCAGCACGGACGGGTCGCCGAGGCGTTCGACCGCTTCGATGGCGTTCCTGCGCATCGCGTCCCGGAGTGAGCGCATGATGGCGGCGATGAGCCGGTTGCCCGAGGCGTCCGCGATCGCGCAGTGGAAGGCGGTGTCGTGCTCCACGAACTCCTCGGCCGTGGCCGCCCGGTCCATGCCCTCGATCGCGGCGGCCAGCTCCGCCGTGCCGGCTCGGGTCGCCGCCGCGTGCGCGGCCGACCAGCGTTCGATCATCAGCCGGGCGTCCACGACCTCGCGCTGCTCCAGGGTGGCCAGGCCGAGGTTGAGCCGGAGCAGGTCGGTGAGCGCCGTGTCGGGCCGCGAGGTCAGCACGGCTCCCGCGTCCGGACCCCGGCCCACCTGCGAGGACACCACGCCCAGGGTCTCCAGGACGCGCAGCGCCTCCCGCACGGACGAGCGGCCGACGCCCAGTTGCTCGGCGAGCTGGCGTTCGCCGGGCAGCCGGTCGCCCACGGTCAGGCCGTCCTCGGCGATGCGTCGTTCGATCTGGGCGAGCACGTCCTCGAACGCCCGTGTGCGTTTCACCGATGCCTCCCCGGTGCTGGCCCGGAACTGTGTGGTTAGGTATGGTCTGACCATACAGTGGTCGGACCATTCGTTTGGGAGAGTCGTGCGAGTCGCCCTGTTCATCACGTGCGTGAACGACACGCTCTTCCCGGGCACCGGCAAGGCCGTCGTGTCGCTGCTGCGCAGGCTGGGCTGCGACGTGGACTTCCCCGTCGCCCAGACGTGCTGCGGGCAGATGCACGTCAACACCGGTTACCGGGCGGAGGGCGTGCGGCTGGCCAGGAAGTTCACCGAGGTGTTCGCCGGGTACGACGCCGTCGTGGCGCCGTCCGGGTCGTGCGCGGCCATGGTGCGCGAGCAGTACCCGAAGCTGGTGCGGCCGGGCAGCAGGGGCGCGGCGGCCGTGGCCGAGGTCGTGCCCAAGGTGTACGAGCTGAGCGAGTTCTTGCTGGACGTCCTGAAAGTCGACGACGTTGGTGCATATTTTCCGCACCGGGTGACATATCACCCGACGTGCCATTCGCTGCGCGGGCTGCACCTGGGCGACCGGCCCACCCGGCTGCTGCGGAAGGTCCGAGGTCTGGAGCTCGTGCCGCTGCCCGGCGCGGAGGAGTGCTGCGGCTTCGGCGGCACGTTCGCGGTCAAGAACCCGGCGGTGTCGGCCGCCATGGGGGCCGACAAGGTGCGCGGCATCCTCGACACGGGCGCCGAGGTGATCTGCGCGGCCGACAACTCGTGCCTGATGCACATCGGCGGCACCCTGAGCCGGCAGAAGACGGGGGTCAGGACGATGCACCTGGCGGAGATCCTCGCAGCCACGGAGGAGACCCGATGAGCGCGACATTCCTCGGCATGCCCGGAAATTTCCCGAAAAATGCGGCGAAAGCCGTGGAGGACTCGCAACTGCGGTTCAACCTCCGGAAAGCCACGCACACCATTCGCGGCAAGCGCGCCGGCGTCGTCGGCGAGCTGCCCGACTGGGCCGAGCTGCGCGCGGCCGGCAAGGCCGTCAAGGATCACACGCTCCGCCACCTCGACCGCTACCTGCTCCAGCTGGAGGAGGCCGTCCGGCGGGCGGGCGGAACCGTCCACTGGGCCAGGGACGCCGAGGAGGCCAACCGCATCGTCGGCGACCTGGTCGCGGCCACCGGCGAGACCGAGGTGGTCAAGGTCAAGTCGATGGCCACCCAGGAGATCGGGCTCAACGAGGCGCTGGCCCGGCGCGGCATCACCGCGTACGAGACGGACCTGGCCGAGCTGATCGTGCAGCTCGGGGACGACTTCCCCAGCCACATCCTGGTCCCCGCGATCCACCGCAACCGCTCGGAGATCCGCGAGATCTTCCTCGACCGCATGCCCGGCGTGCCCGACGGCCTCACCGACGAGCCGCCCGCCCTGGCCGAGGCCGCCCGGCTCCACCTGCGCGAACGTTTCCTCCGGAGCAAGGTCGCCGTATCCGGGGCGAACTTCATGATCGCCGAGACCGGCACGCTGGTCGTGCTGGAGTCGGAGGGCAACGGCCGCATGTGCCTGACCCTCCCCGAGACGCTCATCAGCGTCGTCGGCATCGAGAAGCTCCTGCCGACCTGGCGGGATCTGGAGGTCTTCCTCCAGCTTCTTCCGCGCAGCTCCACAGGTGAGCGGATGAATCCGTACACCAGCACGTGGACCGGCGCCACCGAGGGCCAGGACTTCCACCTGGTGCTGCTCGACAACGGCCGCACCGACGTGCTCGCCGACGAGGTGGGCCGCCAGGCGCTGCGCTGCATCCGCTGCTCGGCCTGCCTGAACGTGTGCCCGGTCTACGAACGCGCGGGCGGCCACGCGTACGGCTCGGTCTACCCCGGGCCGATCGGGGCCATCCTCACCCCGCAGCTCAGGGGCATGTCCTCGGACCTGGACGCCTCGCTGCCGTTCGCCTCCAGCCTGTGCGGGGCCTGCCTGGAGGTCTGCCCGGTGGCCATCGACATCCCCGAGGTGCTGGTGGACCTGCGGGCCAGGGCGCCGCACGCGGCGGCCGAGCGCGCGGGCATGAAGGCCGCCGGCTGGGTGCTGGACGACCAGGCCCGGCTGGCCAGGGCGCAGCGGCTGGCCGCCCGGCTGCGCAGGCTGGTGCCCAGGCGGCGGCTGCCCGGCCCGCTGGCGGCCTGGACCGACACCCGGGACGTGCCCGACATCCCGGAAGAATCCTTCAGAGACTGGTGGGAGCGGAACGATGGGCGCGCGTGAGGAGATCCTGGCCAAGGTCAGGAAGGCGGTCGCGGACGCGCCCGCGACGGAGGTCGCCCGGCACTACCGCACCCGCCCGGACGTGGACGACGTGGTGGGCCTGTTCGCCGAGCGGGTGCGCGACTACCGGGCCGTCGTGCACGTGCTGCCCGACGCGGACGTGCCCGGCAAGCTGGCCGAGCTGGCCGCCGGCCGCCGCGTGATCGTCCCGGACGGCTTCGCCTGGGCGGCCCCGAGCAGCCCGGACGCCGGGACCGACCGGCGCTGGGACACCCTCGACGCCGCCGACGGCGTGATCACCGCCTGCGCGGTGGCCATAGCCGAGACCGGGACCATCGTCCTCGACCACGGGCCCGGCCAGGGCGCCAGGGCGCAGACGCTGATCCCCGACCACCACGTGTGCGTGGTGCGCGCCGACCAGATCGTGGCGGGCGTGCCCGAGGCGGTGGCCAGGCTCGACCCGGCCCGCCCGCTCACCTGGATCAGCGGCCCGTCGGCGACCAGCGACATCGAGCTGAACCGGGTCGAGGGCGTGCACGGCCCCCGGACCCTCGAAGTGATCATCAGCACCTGAGCGCCGGCGCCGCGCGGCGGATCGCCGGCACCCGGCACCGCGGCGACGGCGCGGGTCGTCAGTACCTGAGCACGGCCGCCACGTCCTGCACGTCGTCGGTGAACCACAGTTCGGCGTCCGTCATGGCGGCGGCCCTGACCACGGCCGAGTCCGCGCGCTCCTCGACGGGCTGCTCGACGCCCCAGCGCCGCAGCTCGCCCTGGTCGGTGGAGAGCTGGGTGCCGCCCTCGCCGGTCCACACGGTCCGGTCGAGCTGGGCGGGCATGAGCACCGCGTGCACCCTGCCCTCGCGCAGGGCGTGCGCCACCTGGGACAGGCCGGCCGGGCCCGAGGACTCGCGGTGGCGGTCGAGCAGCTCGGCGCGGCGGCGTTCGAGCCAGTCGTCCAGCGCGCGCTCGACGTCGGCCTCGAACTGGCCGTGGTCGGAGCGGCTGCCGTGCTCGACCATCATCACCCGGTCGGCGGACTTGGTGCTGAGGTGTTGCAGCAGGTAGGAGCGTGACTTCGGCTCGCCGGCCACGATGATCAGCTCGGCGCCGATCCTGCGCACCTGCTCGTCGATCTCGCGGGCGACGGCGACCGCGTTCTTCTCCCACGTCTCCTCGGCGCCCCGTTCGTACCGCTTCTGCGACCAGCCGCCCTGGGCGGTCTTCTGCAGCGGCCAGTCGGCCGCCGCCACGGTGGTCGTGCGCGGCGCGCCGCCGCCGAACACCGACAGCTCGGCCCCGGCGTGGTCCACGATGACGCGCAGGTGCGGCACGTTCTCGCCGCGCTGCCTCAGCATCGGCGTGACGTGCGGCAGCGGCGACACGGTCGCCATCTCGTACGGCGCCCGCGCCAGCGGCTCGGCCAGCACCACCGCGCCGTGCGTGGCGAACAGCGCCTGGCCGGGCGACGGCCGGTTGGCGGCCACCTCCAGGGCGTCGATGGTCTCGGGGTCGGTCCCGTCGAGCTGGTCACGGACGCTGTGCCAGTGCGTCTCCCGCTGCGGCTCGGTGAGCGCGCCCAGATAGACCGACGCGTACGGGCCCCGCCGCTCGTACAGCGGCCTGATGAAGTCGAGACGCACAGGTCACCACCTCCGCTCTTCGATGCCGAGGCCGAGCGCCTTGGCCACGTCGGCGATGTTCACAAAACGGCGGTCGGGAAGGGATCGCACCATGTCGGCCACCTGGTCGGGGGCGTCCACGTTCTCGGCGTGCTGGAGCAGGTCGTCCTTGGAGGCGGGCCAACGGGTGTCGCTGAGCCATCTGGCCAGGTCGCTGCGGATGTCGGCGCCGCGCCGGGTGATGCCTTGGGGGGTGCCGGGCTCGTGTCCCGGGGGGTACGACTGCCCTGACTCCTCGCCGGGGCCGGGCATGGACTCGGTCTCCTTCCACTCCTCGGCGTGCGTGCTGCCGCCGCCGCGGACCATGCCCTCGGTCTCGTGCTTCTGCTGATCGTCCAGGCGCGGACCGTGCTTGTCGCTCCCACGTTCCATAGTTCCCTCACTCCTCTCGAATCGGCCCCTACCCCCGCTTTCGTGGGCAAACATCGTGAGTGTGTAGGGTGCGCACGTGTTCGATCCCGATGCGCGCATCGCCGCCGGACGGCTCGTGCTGCGGCCGTTCGACCCCCGTGACGCCGCCCGCGTGCGGTCGGTGGTGGAGACGGTGGAGCCCGGCGACCGCTTCCTCCCGCCGGGCGCGCCCGTCCACGCCTCCGGCGTCGGTCAGTGGCTCGCGCACGGCGTGCACGAGCTGTACCGCTCGCAGCAGGGCCTGCACCTGGCCATGACCGAGGCCGACGACCGCATCGTGGGCGCCATCAGCCTGTTCAGGACGTCGTGGACGGCGGGCACCACCGAGGTCGGCTACGGCGTCCACCCGACGTACCGGGGCCGCGGCTACGCCACCGAGGCCGTGCGCGCCCTGACCTCCTGGGTGTTCGCCACCACCGCCCTGCGCAGGGTGGACCTCACCGCGAACCTGGACAACCCGGCCTCCCTGCGCGTCGCGCTGAAAGCCGGCTTCACCTGGGAGGGCGTGCTGCGCGCCGCCGTGCTGGAGGAGGACGGCCCGCACGACCTGGTCGTCCTCGGCCTGCTGCGCGAGGACTCCGGCGAGCCCGCGCCCGCCCTGCCGAAGACCGAGCTGCGCACGCCCCGGCTGCTGCTGCGGCAGCCCGTCCTCGCCGACGTGCCCGGCCTGGCCGCCACCGGCGCCGACCCGCTCACCCAGGCCAGGACCGGCGTCCCCCGCGGCTACAGCGAGGAGCACGCCCGCGCGTTCGTCGACGTCTGCGAACGGATGCGGATGAGGGGCGCGGGCATCGCGTTCACCGTGGAGGAGTTCACCACCACCCGATACGTGGCCAACGTGGACCTCAGGGACCTGGACTGGCGCAACCGTACGGCCGAGGTCGGCTACATGACCGCGCCCTGGGCCCGCGGCCGGGGCTACGCGGGCGAGGCCGTGACCGCGATCGCCCGCTGGCTGTTCGAGCGCCACGGCTTCCGCCGGCTGCAACTGCGGGCCGCGGTGTCGAACCCGGCCTCCCAACGCGTGGCGGAGAAGGCCGGCTTCACCCGCGAGGGCGTGGCCCGCGCCGCGCTCGACGGCGAGGACCTGGTCGTCTACAGCCTGGTCCCGTCCGACCTGGCCTGAGGGCACAGCGGACTGGCCTCGTCGGCCCATGGTGAAACCCGGCCGGAACCGTCACCCTGGGGATGAGGACGGTGAGGCTGAATGATCACGGTTGTCGGCTGGGACGGGATCGAGCTGCCGGCCGGGGCCGCGGGCAGGCTGCGTGAGGCGGAGCTCGTCGTGGGCCCCGCCGCCATTCTCGGCCGGCTCGGGGTCGACGGACGCGCCGCGGACGACGGCGACGTGCTCCAGGCCCTCGACGGCCATCTCGGGCCGGACCGGGGCCCGGCCGTCGTGGTCGCCGAGGGCGATCCCGGCTTCTTCGGAGTCGTCCGCACCTTACGGGCGCACGGCCTGCGGCCGGACGTCCTGCCGGCCACCTCGCTGATCAGCCGCGCCTTCGCCTGCGCCGGGCTCAACTGGGAGGACGCCCTCGTCGTCGCCCCCTCCGGTCCCGGCCGGCTCGCCCGCGTGGTGAACGCCTGCCGCGCCCATCCCAAGGTCGCGCTGCTCGTCGCGCCCGGCGTCGGCCCCGCCGAGATCGCCAGGGAGCTGGCGCCGACCACGCCGCGCGCCCTGATCGTCTGCGAGGACCTGGGCGGCCCGGGACAGCGCGTCACGCACAGCCGCATGGGCGAGGCCACCACCCGGCCGTGGAAGGACCCCGACGTGGTCCTCGTCATCGACCCGCTGCACCGGCCCGGGCAGCCGGGCTGGGTGGCCGGGGCGCAACCCGGCCCGGCGGAGTGGGCGCTGCCGTGGGAGAGCGGGCTGCCCGCCGAGGTGCGGGCGTTCGTCCTGGCCAAGCTGGGTCCCCGGCTCGGCGACCTGGTCTGGGACGTCGGCGCGGGGGAGGGCGAGCTCGCCGTCGAGTGCGCCAGGCTGGGCGCGGCCGTCGTGGCGGTCGAACGCGACGAGTCCGCCTGCGCGCGGCTGCGTGCCAACGTGCTGGCCCACGGCGTCAAGGTCGCCCTGACCAGGGGGCACGCGCCCGCCGCGCTCGAACCGCTGCCCGACCCCGACGCCGTCTTCGTCGGCGGTGGCGGTGACGACGTGGTCGCGGCGTGCGCCGGCCGCGGCCCCCGCGCGCTGGTGTGCGCGCTCGGCACGGCCGAGCGGGCGGCGGCCGTGCTGGAGCTGCTGCGCGAGCTCGGCTACCGTGGCGAGGGCACGCGGATCCAGGCGTCCGCGCTGACGCCCGGCGCCGGCGGTTCCCACCGTCTGACCGCGGCGGATGCCGTCTTCGTCGTGCACGCCAGGCCCGCGCACGCAGCGTGACCTGTCCCCCACGGGCACGTATCGGTTATCCTCGCGTGACTTTGTCTACGCACCGGAGATCCCTCAATGAAGCCGCCGCTCCTGCTGATCGGGCAGGGCTCGAACGATGACGCCTACGCCGCGGAGTTCGGCAGGTTCGTCCACCGGCTGCGCTGCCGCCTCGACCACACGGCCGTCGACGTCTCCGGCGGCTATCTGGAACGCGCCACGCCGCGCCTGAGCGACTCCGTGGCGTCCCTGATGGCGCGCGGCCACCACCGTCTCGTCGCGCTGCCGCTCAGTCTCAGCAAGGTGGATGCGGAGTTCCCCGCCGCGATGGCGCTCGAACAGCAGCGCCACCCCACCCTCATGTACGACTACGGCCGCCCCCTCGGCCCCGACCCGCGCGTGCTGGCGCTGCTGGCCGACCGGCTCGGCGAGGCCGCCGCCGAGATGGCCAGGCCACGCCCCCTGGAGCTGGTCGGCGCCCGGCCCCGGCTGCGCGCCGTCGACACCCCGGCTCTCGACGACGTCCCCGGCCAGGTCGAGCCGGGTGAGACGGCGGTCGTGCTGGTCGGCGAGGGCTCGACCGACGCCGCCGCCAACGCCGAGGTCCACCGGGTGTCGCGGCTGTTCTGGGAGACGCACGCCTACGACTACATGACCGTCGAGACCGCGTTCGTCTCGGTGACGCCGCCCGGCGTGCCCGGCGGGCTCGAACGCTGCCGCCGGCTGGGCGCCAAGCGGGTGATCGTGGTGCCGTACCTGCTGTTCGCGGGCGGCCTGCTGGAGCGCGTGTGGGCCCAGGCCCTGGCGTACGGCGCGGGCCACCCCGACCTCGACATCCGCTGCGCCGAGGTGATCGGCGACTGCGAGACGCTGGCCGACGTCGTGATCGACCGGTACGAGGAAGCGCTCCAGCTCGTTCACTAAGTGTCACCAAGTGGAGGTGTCCGTGCTCGCCGAGACCCTGGCGGCCATCCGTCCCGCCGACCCCGAGGCGCTCGCCGAGGCCCGCGCCCACCAGGACCGGCTCACCAAGCCGCGCGGCGCGCTCGGGGCCTTGGAGGAGGTGGCCGTACGCCTGGCGGGCGCGTCCGGCGTCTGCCCGCCGCCCATGCCCGCGCCGGCCGCCCTGGCCATCTTCGCGGCCGACCACGGCGTGCACGCGCGCGGCGTCAGCCCGTGGCCGCAGGAGGTCACGACGCAGATGGTCGCCAACTTCCTGGCCGGCGGCGCGGTCGCCAACGCCTTCGCCGCCCAGGTGGGCGCGTCCGTGACGGTGGTGGACGTCGGCGTCGCCACCGACCTGCCCGACGCCCCCGACCTGGTCAAGCGCAAGGTCGCGTACGGCACCGCCGACCTGTCGCGCGGCCCCGCCATGAGCGTCGACCAGGCCGTCAGGGCTCTGGAGGCGGGCATCGCCGTGGCGCAGGAGCTGATCGACGGGGGCGCCCGCTGCCTGATCACCGGCGACATGGGCATCGCCAACACCACCGCCTCGGCCGCGCTGATCTCGGTGTTCACCGGCAAGGACCCGGCCGAGGTGACCGGCAGGGGCACCGGGATCGACGACGCGACCTACGACCACAAGGTGGAGGTCGTCCGGGCGGCGCTGCGGGTGAACGGCCTGCCCGGCGGCACCGGGCCGAGCGACGCCCTGCGCGCGCTGGCCGCCGTGGGCGGCTTCGAGCACGCGGCCATCGCGGGCTTCGTGCTGTGCGGCGCGGCGAACCGGGTGCCGGTGATCCTCGACGGCGTCATCGCCGGCTCGGCCGCCCTGGTCGCCGCCGCCCTCGACCCCCACGTCAGCGGCCACTGCGTGGCCGGCCACCGCTCGGCCGAGCCCGGCCACGCCGCCGCGCTCGACCATCTCGGGCTGCGCCCGCTGGTGGACCTGGAGCTGCGGCTCGGCGAGGGCACCGGCGGCCTGCTCGCGCACCCGCTGGTGTGCGCGGCCGTACGGGTGATGCACGAGGTGGCGACGTTCGACTCGGCGGGGGTCACGGAAAAGCCCGTGTGATGATGGGGGACACTCGAAACAGCACGTGAGGTGAGCAGTGTCCCGGTACGGTCCCATGTTCGGCCCTGACATCACGTTCCTCGGCGTGGACCGCTGCGACGTCGCGGACCCGGCCGGCTACGCCGGCGCCGACGTGGTGATCATCGGTGCGCCCTTCGACGGGGGCACCTCCAACCGGCCGGGCGCCAGGTTCGGGCCGATGGCGCTGCGCCAGACCTGCTACCTGCCGCACAACGGGTCCCGTCCGAGCCTGGCCCTTCGCGTCGACGCCCTGCGCGACCTGCGGGTGCTCGACGCGGGCGACGTCGAGTGCTACTCCGGCGACGTCGAGGGCTCGCTGGCCGCCATCGAGGACGCGGTGCACCGGATCGCCTCCTCAGGGGCGGTGCCGGTGGTGCTCGGCGGCGACCACACCGTCGCGCTGCCGGACGCGCGGGGCACCGCCAGGGCGTACGAGCCGGGCCGCACCTCGATGATCCACTTCGACGCGCACGCCGACACCGGCGACATCGAGTTCGGCCACCTGCACGGGCACGGCCAGCCGATGCGGCGGCTCATCGAGTCCGGCGCCATCCGGGGCGACCGGTTCCTGCAGATCGGGCTGCGCGGCTACTGGCCCGAGCCCGAGACGCTCGACTGGATGGCGGCGCAGCGCATGCGCTCGTACGAGATGACCGAGATCGTGACGCGCGGGCTGGAGGAGTGCCTGACGGAGTCGTTCGGGATCGCGCTCGACGAGTGCGACCAGGTCTTCCTGTCGGTGGACATCGACGTCTGCGACCCCGGGCACGCCCCCGGCACCGGCACGCCCGAGCCCGGCGGCCTGTCGGCCAGGCAGCTCCTCGACGCCGTGCGCCGGATCTGCTACGAACTGCCCGTGGCCGGGATGGAGGTGGTCGAGGTCTCGCCGCCGTACGACCACGCCGACATCACCGCGTTCCTCGGGAACCGCGTTATTCTTGAGGCACTCTCGGCCATGGCCAGACGCCGCAAAGACGCTCAGGGCGGGCCACGCTGGGACCCGTCGCAGCCTCTTCTTGACGGCCGTTGAGCCATGCGCAGCGAACGACGCACGGTGAGCCGGTAGGTTTACCTCCAAACACAACCTTCGCGAACGGGAGATTCCCCCCATGGGTCCCTACCTCCTCGGCCTGCGGCTTTCCGGCCGCCGGGTGCTCGTCGTGGGCGGCGGCCGCGTCGCGCAGCGGCGCGTCCCCGCGCTGCTCGAGGCCGGTGCGGAGGTCACCGTGGTGTCCCCGGCGGTCACCCCGGCCCTCGACGACCTGATCGCGACGGGCCGGGTCACCTGGCACGCGCGGCCGTACGAGGTGGGCGACTGCGACGGCGCCTGGCTCGTGCAGGCGTGCACCGACGTCAGGTCCGTCAACGCCGCGGTCGCCGCCGAGGCCGAGGCCAAGCGGGTGTGGTGCGTGCGCGCCGACGACCGCGACGCCTCCGCCGCCTGGACCCCGGCCGCCGGCCGGGTCGACGAGATCAGCGTGGCCGTCACCGCGGGCGGCGACCCGCGCCGGGCCGCGGGCATCCGCGACGCGGTCGTCGGCGCGCTGCGCGACGGCACGGTCGACGCCCGCCGCAACCGCACCAAGCCCGTCGGCGTGGCCCTGGTCGGCGGCGGCCCCGGCGACCCCGGCCTGATCACCGTGCGCGGGCGGCAGCTCCTCGCCCAGGCCGACGTCGTGGTGGCCGACCGGCTCGCGCCCCGGGCGCTGCTCGACGAGCTCGCCCCCGACGTCGAGCTGATCGACGCCGCCAAGGTGCCCTACGGCAGGTCGCTGTCCCAGGAGAAGATCAACGAGCTGCTGGTCGACCGGGCCAGGCAGGGCAAGTTCGTCGTCCGGCTCAAGGGCGGCGACCCGTTCGTGTTCGGGCGCGGCGGCGAGGAGATGATCGCCTGCGCCCAGGCCGGCATCCCCGTGCTCGTCGTCCCCGGCATCACCAGCGCCGTCGCGGTCCCGGCCGCGGCCGGGGTGCCGGTGACGCATCGAGGCGTGAGCCAGGAGTTCCACGTCGTCTCCGTGCACGTCGCGCCCGACCATCCGGCCTCCACCGTCGACTGGCCCGCCCTGGCCCGATCCCAGGGCACGCTGGTGCTCATGATGGCCGTCGAACGGCTGCCGAAGGTGGCCGAGGCGCTGCTTCGAGACGGACGTGCGCCGGAGACTCCCGTAATGGTGGTACAGGACGGTACCCTTCCGACCCAGCGGGCGGTAATCGCACCGCTTTCCACCGTGGCCGACCGCGTGTCCGCGGCTGGGATACGGCCTCCGGCGATCGTCATCGTCGGCGACGTCGTGCGGGTCGGCCAGGAGGTCGAGATGGTTCGAGCGGAGCGCTTGCCGTGAACACCGCCATGGATGACGGGCGGCACGAGTCGCTGGGGGAGCAGACGTTGAGCTTCCGCCCGGTGACGGACGACGACCTGCCCGATTCCCGGCCCCCCGCGCCTTCGCCGCCTGCCGCTCCCGCGAGTCCGCCGCCTGCCTCTCCTGCGGGTCCGTCGCCTGTGGCTCCCGCGGGCTCGCCGTCTGCCTCTCCTGCGGGTCCGCCGTCTGCGGCTCCCGCGGGCTCGCCGTCTGTGGCTTCCGGGGGGCCGTCGAGCTCGGGAGAGTCGTCGTCCTCCGCTGGTCGGCCATCGCTCTTCCAGCCGTCGGCGCGCGCCGACGAGCCCGTCCTCCCTCGGCGGCCCATCGCTCCGCGGCTCCCGGCCGCTTCGCAGGAGCCCTCCGCCGGTACGGACGAGCCCGGCCCGTCCACGGGGCCCAGCCTCTTCACGCCGTCCCGTCCGGCCGACCGTCCGAGCCTGTTCACCCCGGCCCGTGCCGCCGACCCGCGTGAGGGGAACGAGACGCGTCCGAGGCCCGCCGCCTTCTGGGAACGAGGCCCCCAGGAACCGGACACCGCCGCCGACAGCGGAGAAGCGCCTTCCGACGCAGAACAGGCGCCGCCCCCGGCGGCCGCCACCCCTGACGCCGACGCCGACGCCGGGAACTCTGCTCATGCCGATGGCGGCTCGAAGGGCGACGACGTTTCCCGGCCAGATGACGACCCCGCTCCTGAAGCCGAAGCGGCGCCCTCTGCGGAAGGCGACGGCGACCCCAGCGAGGCGATGGACGCTGACGACAACCGCGCCGACGCCGACGCTGACGCCGACCCCAGCGACACCGCCACCTCCGTGGCCACCGAAGACGCCACCGGCTTCGACGCCTTCTCCCCGACCTCCGATGTCCCCGTCGGCGCTGACTACCCCACCGACCCGGGAGACCCGGCGGAGGAGGAGCCCGACTCCGAGGCCGACGCCGACGACGTCAGGTCCACCGTAGAGACCGATGACGCCGAAGCGGCCGCCGACGACCGCTCCGACGCCGTGGGCAACAGCGGCGAGACCGTCCCCAACGCCGACCCGAACACCGAGGCGGACACCGACACGGGTGCCACCGCCCAGATCGACGCCGAATCCGACGACCCCACCGACACCACCCCGGACACCGACGCTGGCCCGGACACCGACGCGGATGCCGTCGTCCAGGCGAACGCCGAAACCGAAGTCGAAACCGACGACCACTCCGACGCGGACACCCACAGCGACGCCGACGCGAACGCCGACGCCGAGGGCGACGCAGACACCGACGGCGACGCTGACGCTGAGGGCGACGCTGACGCTGAGGGCGACGCGGAGACCGACGCCGTAGCGGAGCCGGAAGGCGCGCCGGAGGAAGGACCGCGGGTCGAGGAGTTGCCGGCCGAGGTTGTCGAGGCGATGACGTCGGCGCTGAGCGCGTTGCGCGAAAGCGTGTCCGACCTGCGCTTCAGTCTCGACCTGCCGGGAGCCGAGGAGGCCAGGCGGGCGCGGGCCGACCTGCTGGCCCAGCTGGAGAACTACGTCCTGCCCAGGGTGCGCACCAACACGGCCCCCGCGCTGATCGTGATCGCCGGCTCCACCGGCGCGGGCAAGTCCACCCTGGTCAACTCCCTGGCCGAGCGGAACGTCTCCCGCACCGGAGTGCGCCGCCCGACCACCGGCACCCCCATCCTGGCCTGCCACCCCGACGACAGGAAGTGGTTCGCGGAGGGCGAGCTGCTCAGCGGCCTCGAACGGCTGGACCGGCCCTCGCCCGACAGCGAGACGAGCGGCCTGGTCGTCGTGACGACCGAGAAGCTTCCGCAGGGCGTCGCGCTGCTGGACACCCCCGACATCGACTCGGTCGTCGAGGAGCACCACGAGATCGCCCACCGCATGCTCGACGCCGCCGACCTGTGGATCTTCGTGACCACCGCCGCCCGCTACGCCGACGCGCCCGCCTGGAGCCTCCTGCGCCTGGCCAAGGAGCGCGGCGCCCGCCTGGCCATCGTGTTGTCGCGGGTGCAGCCCCGGTCGGCCGACGTCGTGCTCAAGCATTTCGTCCGCATGCTGACCGAATACGGTCTGGGCGACATCGACCGGTTCGTGATCCACGAGGCCACGGTGACCGACGGCAGGCTGCCCGACAGCGAGGTCACCGACCTGCGCATGTGGCTGGCCGAGCTCTCGGTCGACGAGGCGCGCCGGGCGCAGGCCGTGCAGGAGACCCTGAACGGCGTGCTCAACAGCTTCCGCACCCGCGTGCCCGCGCTGGCCAGGCATCTGGAGGGTCAGGCGGCGTTCCGGGCCGAGCTGCGCAGCGACGTCGAGGCCGCCTACCTGGGCGCGCTGGCCGAGATCGACAAGGCGTCCAAGAACGGCTCGCTGCTGCACGGCGAGGTGCTGGCCCGCTGGCAGGACTTCGCGGGCTCCGGCGACCTCATGCGCTCGCTGCAGTTCGGCAAGAGCGGCAAGGCGGGCAGGCAGACGCCCGAGCGGGTGACGGCGTTCAAGGCGGCGATCCGGGCCGGGTTGGAGTCGGTGATCGTCGCCGCGGCCAACCGCGCCGCCGAGGAGGTGGTCGCGCGCTGGCGGCACCGTTCGGAGCTGGGCGCCAAGCTCGCCGACGGGCTCGACCGCCCGTCGGACAACCTGCTGCGGCACGCCGGGCGCGCCATCGCGTCCTGGCAGGACCACCTGAACGAGCTCGTACGCACCGAGGGCGTGACCAAGCGCTCGGTGTCCAAGCTCGTCTCGTTCGATCCCGACGCGCTCTCCCTGATCTTCACGGTCGCCATGTTCAGCGGCGGCGACGGGTCGGGCGTGCCGCACCGGCTCGTCAACGCCCTGCTCGGCGCGGAGTCGCTGCGCGGCATCGGCGCCAAGGCGCTCAGTGACCTGCGAGCCAGGATCGGCATGCTGTTCGACGAGGAATCCATGCGTTACGTACACGCTCTCGACTCGGCGGGCATCCCGGACGAGTCTGTCGCGACCCGCCTCTACCAGGCGACGTACAACCTTGAGGTCGCCCGATGACGACGACCACGCCCCCGAGGGCGGGCCTCGCGCCCAGGTTGTCCGCGCTCAACAAGGTGGTGGAGCTCGGTCCCGGGCGGCTCGACCAGAAACTGCTCACCGAGGCCGGGGCGCTGCTGACGCGGGCCGGCGACCGGCTCAAGCTGTCGTCCGAGCACACCGTGGTCGCCCTCGCGGGCGGCACCGGCAGCGGCAAGTCGTCCCTGTTCAACGCCATTTCGGGGCTTGAGCTGTCGCCCACCGGCGTACGCCGTCCGACGACGGCCCGTACCCACGCCTGCGTGTGGGGGCTGGAGGGCTCGGCGCCGCTGCTCGACTGGCTGCAGATCCAGCCGCGCCATCGCTTCTCCCGTACCAGCGCGCTCGACAAGGGCGACAGCCAGCTCCACGGGCTGATCCTGCTCGACCTGCCCGACCACGACTCGATCCGGGCGCTCAGCGACAACGAGGCCGACCGGCTCATCGGGCTGGCCGACCTGGTGGTGTGGGTGCTCGACCCGCAGAAGTACGCCGACGCCTCCACCCACCGGCGCTACGTGACCGAGCTGGCCGGGCACGACGCGGTGACCGTGTTCGCGCTCAACCAGGCCGACAGGCTCTCCGCGGCGGAACTGGCCGAGCTGGTCATCGACCTCAACGACCTGCTGCGCCGGGAAGGCGTCGAGCATCCCAGCGTCGTACCGACCTCGGCCGTCACGGGGCGCGGCGTCGAGAGCCTCAAGAGCGTGATCGCGACCGCCGTCGGCCGCCGCCGCGCCGCCGTCCAGAAGCTGGAGGCCGACCTCCAGCGGATGGAGCAGCGGCTCGGCGAGGCCATGCCGCTCGGCGACGCGCTGCTCGTGCCGTCGTCGGTCGACGAGGCGCGCAGGATGGGGCTCACCGATGCGCTCTGCGACGCGATCGGCGTCCCCGCCGTCGGCGAAGCAATGGAGAACGTCTACGCCGAGCGTTCCAGCCAGTGGGTCGGCTGGCCGTATCCGCGGTGGTTCGCCAAGTTCCGTCCGGATCCGTTGAAGAGCCTGCGTCTCGAAGACGTCGGCGACGAGATCCGGGGCATCACGACCGGCTCGGTGAGCGCGCACTCCGCCGAGGTGGCCAACGCCGTGCAGGCGCTCACCGACGGGCTGTCGGCCGGGATGGACCCGGTGTGGCGGACCGCGGTGCAACAGGCCGCGCGCTCGCACGCGTCCCGGCTGCCGAAGGCGCTGACCGAGGAGCTCACGGAGGTGGCGCCGCGCCTCGACCGGGTGCCCGGCTGGTGGCGGCTGCTCAAGGTCTGGCAGTACCTGCTGGTGGTGGCGTTCGTGGCCGGGGTGGTGTGGCTGATGGCCGGGCTGACCGTGCCCGCGCAACTGCCCGCGACCCTGCAACTGGTCGGCGACGGCGCGGCGCTGCCGTGGGTGGCGCTCATGATGGCCTCCGTCCTGGGGCTGGGCGCGTTGTCGGGCATCGCCTCGCGCAACTTCGTGGAGCTGGGGGCCTCGCGGGAGCGGGAACGTCTGGAGCGGGAGATGCGCCGCAGGGTGTCGACGGTGTCGGCGAAGATGGTGGTGGAGCCGGTCGAACGCGAGCTCGGCCGCCACCACGCCTTCTACACGGCCCTGCGCGACCTCTCGGGCTGATCCCCCTCTTCTCGTACGCTTCCTGCACGACCGGCCGTCATCCACAGCCGCCCTCCCTCGCCGTCCCTTATCCACAGAACGGCGTTCGCCCCCGTCCCACCCGGCCTGCTTCAGGCACCGTGTTCCCAGGTCGCGGGCAGTCCGCCCGCCGCATGGGAGGCACGGATGAACGACATCTACATCACGCTCACCGGAAACGTCGCAGCAGAGCCACGGCAGTACAGCTTCGACGACGGCACCAGGGTCACGTCGCTGAAGGTGTTCACCTCGCACCGCTACTTCGACAGGAAGACCGGGCAATGGACCGACGGTGAGCGCGTCTGCTTCACGGTCCGCTGCTGGCGTGCGCTGGGCGACAACGTCGCCGACTGCGTACGGGCGGGGCAGCCCGTCGTCGTGTCCGGCAAGCTCCGCATCCGCGAGTTCGGCGCGGAAGGCGACCGCCGGTTCATGCCGGAGATCGAGGCCAGCGCGGTCGGGCACGACCTGCGCTGGGGCACCGGCGTCTTCACCAAGCCGGAGCGCGGGGGCGGCCTGGGCTCGATGACCAAGGAGATGCGCGAACGCCTCGACGAGGAGACCCAGGACTGGGCGATGGGCACCAAACCCGTCCGTCCGTCTTCCCTCCACCCGTCCGCCGACCCGTCGGTCCCCGCGACCGCCGACGCCCCCCGAAGCGCACCCGCGCAGCCTCACGCCGACGACGCCGGGCCGGACGCCGACCTCACGACGCTGGGCATAGCGGCCACCGACCCCGACGCCGCCCGCCCGCAACCGAGCGCACGTCCCGAGCCCCACCCCGACACCGCCGCGGATGACGACACCACTCCTGGCCCGGTCACACCAGAGCAGCCGGGCCGCGGTTCGTCAGCCAAGGCCGCCACGGTCCGCGTCCTGGGCGCGTCCAGCAAGCCCCGGACGAAGACACAGACACCGGAGAAGGCCGCGGCCTGACACCATCGCCACCTGACGGCTGAGCACCTGCACCAGCGGATGCTTCCGCCGTGACGGACACGTGGCCGCTGCCCACGGGGGCGGGTGTCTTCATGCCGACCTACGCAACCCGCCATGAAGACACCCGCCCCAACCCGGCCGGCCCACTCGCCTCGACGCCCCCACAACCACACCCGCCAGGCGCGCCCACATCGAGGACGCAGTGGGCGGCCGATCAAGCGAAAAGCCGGCCCCCGGCACAGCGCCCGACCCGCCGGCTGCTCATCCACCTGCAGCGGACTACTCGCGGGCTGCGACCCCTCTGGACGGGGTTGCCCGTTGTCTGTATGGGCTCCTTAACCGCCTGACCGGGGCACCCACGTAACTGCCAATCCACCCAAGGGGGCGCGTGCATGCGGAGGCGCACTGACCCGGTTCGCCTCACGGTGATCCCCCACGGGTAACTACGCCCGGAGGCGCGCTGCCCAGGCGGGGGTTGGTGCCGCTTGCCTCCTGGCGGTGCTCGGGTTCGGGGACGCGCAGGCGTCGAGGCGGACGGCATCGCGCGAAGGACATACGGCGTCCTCAGGCGGTGACGCGACGCGCGTGCGGGCAACGGCGGGCAAGCGCGACGTGACGGCAGTCGTATGTGTGATGCACTCCTTGATTGCGTAGGCCCGGACGCGCTGGTCATCGAGTTCCTCGACGGACCGGATGAAGGAGTGGTACGACCGATGGTTCACCGGCCATCGGTCAGGGGGAAAGCGATCGGGGCGGAGGGCAGCAGCCGATGGGTCGGCGCCCCGCGCAGGGGACGGCCAAGGGGAGGGGGAGGGGCATCGGCTGATGGCCCCGATGTCACCCCGAAGGGGGCCGATGGGGTGTTTGTCCGTGTCAGATACCTAGAGCATGGGTCATGTCCAGGTCACGCCCCGCACCATGGTTGCTCCTTTCCGGCACTGCCCGCTCGCGGAGTGAGCAGGCGTGGTCGTTTCAACGTAGCGGTTCCCATCGCATAACGCACACTCCGCAATTATTGTGTTACACATCGTTAGTCAGGGAGGAGACGAGATGGCGGCGACCAGTCACGCCACGATCAAGTCTCGCGACGGTGTGTCAAGAATGGCCGGTCGTTGGCCATTGCTCGGGCAACGGCGCCCGCTTGTGGCGTATCTGTGCGCCATTGTCGCCCTAGATGCCGTCGCGATCACCTTGTTCACGAGATCTACCGATTTCCACTGGCCGGATTTGCTGACCTTTGCCGCTCTCATGGCGTGCGGCGCGGTCTGCATCGAGGCCAGCAGGCGTCTGGGCATGCCCGCCGGGGTCTCGCGTGACCTGTTGTCGGCCTGGTGGCTGCCGGTCGCCCTGCTCCTGCCGCCGGTCTACGCCCTCTTTGCGCCGATCGTGCTGCAGATCCTTCTCCAGGTGCGCGTGCGCGCCACAGTTCTCTACCGTCGGGTGTTCAGCTCGGCGGCCATCGGTCTGGCCGGCTGCACGGCGTCGGTCGCCTTCCACTGGGTCGTCCCCGACCCCTGGGTGCTGACGCAGGGGAGTGGGCCGCCGATTGCTTACGCGGTTGCGGCCGCCGTGCTGTTCTCCCTGCTCAACATCGGTCTCATCGCGGTCGCGGCGCACACGTCCGATCCTGAGGGGTCGTGGCAGGAGGTGTTGTGGAACCGGGAGAGCGTCCTGCTGGACGTCGTCGAACTGTGTCTCGGGGTCACGGTCTCGATCGGGTGCGGGCTCAACCTGGCTCTGCTGGTGCTCGCGTTGCCGCCGGTCGTCCTGCTGCAACGCAGTCTGTTGCATGCGCAGTTGCAGGCCGCCGCCCGTACCGACTCGAAGACCGGGCTGCTCAATGCGGCCGCCTGGCAGCGGGAGGCCGACACCGAGATCCTGCGGGCGCGTCGCAGCGGTGACACGCTGGCGTTGCTGATCATCGACATCGACCACTTCAAGCGGGTGAACGACGCCCATGGGCATCTGGTCGGCGACGAGGTGCTGGCCGGGGTGGCGGCCATGTTGCGCAGGGAGTTGCGGGAGTCCGACGTGGTGGGGCGGTTCGGGGGCGAGGAGTTCGTCGTCCTGCTGCCGGGGGCGGACGTCGACGAGGCGCGGCAGGTCGCCGAGCGACTTCGTACGCACATCGGGCACATGGCCATCCCGGTGGACGATGCTCTGATCCGGATCACGATCTCGGTCGGGGTCGCGTTGATGTGCGTGCACGGCGACGATCTGATCGACCTGCTGGCCGCCGCCGACCTGGCTCTCTATCGGGCCAAGGAGCTGGGCCGGGACCGTGTCTGCATCCCCGTCGTCCAGCCGCCGCAACCGCCGTCGCCCGAGGAACAAGCCGTGTGACGTGCCGTCGCGCACGCCGTGTGGTGCGCGGTGGGATGTGCGGGGAATGCGGGCAGGCGCCTGAGGGACGGATGGGTCAGGGGCCTGCCCTCGGGTGGTGGCCTGTGCGCCTCGGGCGTCAGGTCGTGGTGACGCCGTCGCAGGTGACGAGCCGGACGGCGGGAGCCGAGACGATCTGGACGTGGGGTACGCCGGGGACCTCGACGTTGAGATACCCGCCCTCGATGGCGAACCGCACTCCTTCCACGGTCGACACCCGGCGGCCCTCGGAGTTCGTCAGCGTGTAGCCGTCGAGGAGTTCGACGGTGCCGTTTCTCCAGGTGGGGTTCATGCCTGCACCTCCGGGAAGTCCAGCTCGGGCTGGGCGAGGTGGTTGAAGTAGTTGGACAAGGTGTTCAGGGCGATGTGGCCCACGATCTCGGCGAGCTCCGCGTCCGAGACGCCGGCGGCCCGTGCGGCGTCCAGGTCCGCGTCGCTCACCGCGCCACCCGTGTGCATGATCGCCTGAGTGATCGCCAGGACGGCGGCCGCGTGCGGCTCGTCGTCCGCGCCCTGGCGGGTCTTGAGCAGTTCCTCGTCGGACATGCCCATACGGCGTCCGCGCATGGTGTGGGCGCTCACGCAGTACGTGCAGTGGTTCTCCTGGGCGACCAGCAGGGCGATCTGCTCCCTCAGTCTCGGGGTGAGGACGCCCGAGCTGAGGTGTTCGCGCATCGCGAGGTAGCCGGCCAGGGCGGCTGGGCCGTTGGCGAGGGCGGCGTACAGGTTGGGGACCTTGCCGAGCTGGCGGCGGGTCTGGTCGAGCAGACCGTCATTGTCTTCTGTCAGTTGTGGAAGGCGGGGCATGAGGTCTCCAAAACGGTACTGATCGGTTCCATCTGGGCAAGACGATACCGAACGGTTCCGTTTTAGGGAAGTTCGGGATAGCTTGGCGGTATGCCCACACGTGCACGTGAACGACTGCTCGACGCCGCCGAGGACCTCTTCTACGCGGAGGGGATCAGAGCGGTGGGCGTCGAGCGGATCCTGAGTGTCTCGGGGGTGGGCCGCGCCTCCTTCTACCGGCATTTCCCGAGCAAGGACGACCTGGTCGTGGCCGTACTGCGGCGACGGGACGAGCGGTGGCGGGCCTGGCTGGCCGAACGCGTGGAGGCTCTGGGCGGCCATCCGCTGGACGTCTTCGACGCCCTGGCCGAACGGTTCGCGCGGGCGGATTTCCGTGGATGCGCCTTCATCAACACCATGATCGAGACGGCGGATCCGGACAGTGCGGCACATCGGGTGGCGGCCGAGCACAAGGAGCGCGTGCGGGCGTACGTCTCGGGGTTGATCGAGCGCGACGGTCGTGCCGATGCCGCCGAGCTGGCGCACCTGTTCGTCCTGCTGGTGGACGGTGCCATCGTCACGGCGGTACGTGAGCGCTCGACCCACCCGGCGCAACGGGCACGAGCCGCAGCCGCCGCCCTCCTGGCAACGGCGCGGACCACCCCGGGGACCACCGCAGGGGCCGCGACTTCAGGGGCCGCGACCTAGGAAGCTGTGGTGGACGCGGCCGTGGCGGAGGGGGGCGTGGTGAAGCGGCCGTGCTGGAGGCGGCCGTGGTGGAGGGGCCCTGGCAAAGGGGCATGGCGGCGGAGGCCGTGACCAGAGGGCCATGGAGGGGCGTGATCGCGATCCTGGTCGGCTGAGGTCGGGGCGAACGGCGTCCCGTCCCCAAGGTGGGCTCGGGGCCTGGGGTGTCATGGCTGTTGCAGCGTGCAAGGGTGGCAAGGGGGCGGCCCCGGGACGTCACGGCCTTCGGGGGAGGAGGGGTTGGAGGGGTGGGGGTGCAGGGGCGAGCGGGGACGGGCGGAGGTGAAAGGGGCTGGGCGGCGGAAGCCTGCGTGTGCAGCCTCTAAGCTAGGGAGCATGCCGGAGTACATCTACACGCTGCAGCGCGTGCGCAAGGCGCACGGCGACAAGGTTGTCCTTGACGACGTCACGCTGTCGTTCCTGCCCGGAGCCAAGATCGGTGTCCTGGGGCCGAACGGCACCGGGAAGTCGACGCTGCTCCGGATGATGGCCGGCCTGGAGCAGCCGTCCAATGGCGACGCCAAGCTGATGCCGGGCTTCACGGTCGGCATGCTCCAGCAGGAGCCGCCGCTCAACGAGGAAAAGACCGTTCTGGGCAACGTGCAGGAGGGTGTCGCCGAGACGATGGCGATGCTCGAGCGCTACAACCAGATCGCCGAGCAGATGGCCACCGACTACAGCGACGAACTGCTGGAGGAGATGGGCAAGCTCCAGGACCAGCTGGAGCACCGCAACGCGTGGGACCTCGACAGCCAGCTGGAGCAGGCGATGGACGCCCTGCGCTGCCCGCCGCCCGACGCCGAGGTGAGCAAGCTGTCCGGTGGTGAGCGCCGCCGCGTGGCGCTGTGCAAGCTGCTGCTTGAGGCCCCCGACCTGCTGCTGCTCGACGAGCCCACCAACCACCTCGACGCCGAGAGCGTGCAGTGGCTGGAGTCGCACCTGGAGAAGTACGCCGGCACGGTGCTGGCCGTCACCCACGACCGGTACTTCCTGGACAACGTGGCCAACTGGATCCTTGAGCTCGACCGCGGTCGCTGCTACCCCTACGAGGGCAACTACTCCACCTACCTCGACATGAAGGCCCAGCGCCTCAAGGTCGAGGGCCAGAAGGACGCCAAGCGCAAGAAGCGCCTGGAGGACGAGCTGGAGTGGGTGCGCTCCAACCCCAAGGCCCGCCAGACCAAGAGCAAGGCCCGTCTCCAGCGGTACGAGGAGATGGCCGCCGAGGCCGACAAGTTCCGCAAGCTGGACTTCGAGGAGATCCAGATCCCGCCGGGCCCGCGTCTGGGCACCACGGTGATCAAGTCCGACCAGCTCACCAAGGGCTTCGGCGACCGCCTGCTGATGGAGAGCCTGACGTTCGACCTGCCGCGTAACGGCATCGTCGGCGTCATCGGCCCCAACGGCGTCGGCAAGACCACGCTGTTCCGCATGATCACGGGTGGGGAGACGCCGGACGCGGGGTCTATCACGGTCGGCGACACCGTGAAGATCTCCTACGCCGACCAGAGCCGGGGCGGCATCGACCCGAACAAGAACGTCTGGGAGGTCGTCTCCGACGGGCTCGACCACATCAAGGTCGGCAACGTCGAGATGCCGTCGCGGGCCTACATCGCGGCGTTCGGGTTCAAGGGGCCCGACCAGCAGAAGAAGGCGGGGGTGCTGTCGGGCGGCGAGCGTAACCGGCTCAACCTGGCGCTCACCCTCAAGCAGGGCGGCAACGTGCTGCTGCTCGACGAGCCGACCAACGACCTCGACACCGAGACGTTGTCGTCGCTGGAGAACGCGCTGCTCGACTTCCCGGGCTGCGCCGTGATCACCTCGCACGACCGGTGGTTCCTCGACCGCATCGCCACCCACATCCTCGCGTGGGAGGAAGGCTCGAACTGGTTCTGGTTCGAGGGCAACTTCGCCGACTACGAGAAGAACAAGATCGAGCGTCTCGGCGCCGACGCGGCCCGTCCCCACCGGGTGACGTACCGGAAGCTGCACCGGGACTGACATCTCATTCCGGCACCGGGACTGACGGACACGTCCCGTCCCGGCACCGGGACGAGCGTCTCACTCCTGCGACGAGCGGCGGGCCCCTTCGGGGGCGCGCCGCTTTCGCGTGTTCCGGCAGGGCTGATCAGTGTTCGGGCTCGGTTGGGACGGTTCGGCGTTCGCCCCGGTTGGGACGGTTCGGTGTTCAGGCGGTTGGGACGGTTCGGTGTTCGGACGCGATGAGGACGGATCAGTGTTCAGGCTCGGGGGATGGGTCAGCTTTCGGCCTCGGTGAGGGCCACCTGGACGGGGGTGGGGGCGGGGCGGCGCCATGGACCGTTGAACAGCAGGATCGCGGGGACGAACAGCACAAGGCAGCCCAGCGCCACGAACAGCCACGTCTGCCAGCTCGTGGCCGCCACGACGTGCGGGATGACCAGCAGCCCGACCACCGCGATCGCCTTGCTCAGGAAGCCGAACAGCCCCCAGGCCGTGCCCTGCAGGCGCGGGTCGGCGTCCTCGGCGTCCTCGGAGTAGTTGGCCATCCAGGGGGCGTAGGCGACGCCGAGTGAGCCGCCGAGCAGGGCGCCGACCACCATGAGCGTGCCGGTGGAGACGCCTTCCTGGCCGAGCGCGACGGCGAGGTAGGCGGTGACCAGCACCGCGGCGATCGTCCCGGCGAGCGAGAACGGCTTGCGCAGCTGCAGGCGGTCCGACAGGCGGCCGGTGACGATCAGCGTGACCAGGTTCAGGCTCCAGAACGCGGCCATGATCGTGGACGCCTGCGCGCTGCTGATGCCGAGCGCGCCCACCAGCATCGTCTGGCCGAACAGCGACAGCGTGATGTAGAGGACCAGCCAGAGCGAGATGCCGACGACGTGGGCCCAGATGTTGCGCCGGGCGAACAACGACCGGACGGTGGGCGGACGCCGCAGGTCGACGACCTCCTCGGCGGCCCGTTCGGTGTGCTGGATCCTGGCCCGCAGCTCGGGGGACAGGTCGGCGATGTTGAACGCGATGACCGCGGAGATCACCAGCGAGAAGCAGCCCATGATGACGAACTGCGACCGCCACGACTCGTCGAAGATCGGCAGCGTCCAGCCGGCGACGGCGGCGGCCAGGAAGTTCGCGCCCACCGGGCCCCACGTCCAGAACCCGAACGCCTGCGCCCGTCCGAGCCGTGGCGAGAAGTCGCGGATCAGCGGCGCGGTGGAGGCCATGGCGACGCCGTCCACGAAGGCCAGCAGGATGCGGGCGATCAGCAGGTCGCGCGGGCTGTGCACGAGCGTCATGGCGAAGCAGCACACGGCGGTGAGGGCCATGAGCGGGATGAGCAGGCGGACCCGGCCGACCCGGTCGGTGAGCCGCCCGCCCAGGATGGAGGCCACGGCACCGGCCACCGCCGCCGCCCCCGACACCGCGCCGTACGTGGCCAGGGACATGTTCAGGTCTTTGAGCAGCAGGGGTACGACGGGCGCGATCTGCCCTTCGTAGGAGCCGATGAGGATGGCCAGGACGGCCATGGTGAGGATCTTCATCCGGCGGGCGCCGGTCGGGTACT
Source organism: Nonomuraea sp. NPDC003560 (assembly GCF_042878785.1). NCBI lineage: Bacteria > Bacillati > Actinomycetota > Actinomycetes > Streptosporangiales > Streptosporangiaceae > Nonomuraea > Nonomuraea sp. NPDC003560. The sequence goes on from NZ_JBIAOF010000013.1 coordinate 282,946, forward strand.
CGTCGAGCTCGCGGACGTAGGACAGCCTCATGACAAGCCTTTCTGTCGAGCCTAGGCCCCCCGTCATGAGTTCTAGAAGCCAGCTCTAGAATCCATTTCTGAGATGCTGCTCCTCGCATCGGCCGGCGTCAAGAGTGCGTACCCGGTATCAGATGATTAGAATCAAATTCTAGGATTCGTTCGTAGTGAGGAGCCGGGTGTGGACCTGGAACTTGACGGCCTCGACGTGACCTTCGACCACACGGCCGTGGCCGCTCCCCGGATCAGGGACCTGCTGCCGATCTACCGCGACCTGCTCGGCGGTCGCCATCTGGGCGGCGGCGGGGACAACCGGATCAGCGGGTACCGCACGCTGCAGCTCACCTACTCCAACGGGAGCAAGATCGAGCTCATGGAGCCGCTGACCGGGTCCACGTTCTTCGACAGCTTCTTCGAGCTGACGCGGGGGCGGGGTGGCGTCCATCATCTGAACTTCCACGTCGGGGACATGGACGCGGCCGTCGCCCGGCTCACCGGGCGCGGCTACCGGCTGCACGGGCTCAACAGGGCCGACGTGCGCTGGCAGGAGGTGTTCCTGCACCCCAAGGAGGCGCACGGCGTGCTCATCCAGCTCGCCTGCCCGGGGTTCCGTGACCCGGACGAGGCCCGCCCGACGCTGGAGGAGGTGCTGGCGGGACGCGGCCGCAACGGCGACGGCATCCCCAGCCCCTGAGCCACGGAGGCTTCCCCCGAACCGAACCTAGCTCTAGAGTGCGATTCTAGAACTAGAGTGGGGAGGCCCATGAAACCGGCACCGAAGCCAACGCCCGAGACCCAGCCGTTCTGGGACGGCACGGCCGCGGGAGAGCTCAGGATCCAGCGCTGCCAGACGTGCGCGCGGCACTACTTCTACCCCCGGCCGAGCTGCCCCCACTGCGGCGGCGGCGACGTGGAGTGGGTGCGCGCGACGGGCCGCGCGACCCTGTACTCGTACGTGATCAACCATCGTCCCGCGCCCGGTTTCGAGGCCGGCGGGCCCTACGCCATCGCCGTCGTGGAGCTGGAGGAGGGCGTGCGGATGATGACCAACATCGTCGGCGTGCCCAACACCCCTGAGAACCTGCCGCTGGACATGGAGCTGCGGGTGGTGTTCGAGCGGCGCGGCGACGTGCACGTGCCGCTCTTCGAGCCCGCGGAGGGCGTCCGATGAACATCGTGATCGCCGGGGCGGCCGAGACCGACGAGATCGGCCGCCTGCCGGACCGCTCCACCTTCCAGCTTCACCTGGAGGCCGCGCGCAACGCCCTCGCCGACGCGGGCATGACGAAACACGACATCGACGGCATCGCCACGGTCGGCACGCCCGGCCCGATCCAGGTGGCCCACGCCCTCGGCATCACGCCCTCCTGGCTCGACGGCACGGGCGTGGGCGGGTCGTCGTTCCTGTTCCACGTACGGCACGCGGCCGCCGCCATCCGGGCCGGGTTGTGCCGTACCGTGCTGATCACGCACGGCGAGTCGGGACGGTCGCGCGTCGGCGCCGGCCGGTGGGGGCTGGGCGCGGACTCGCTGCTCGGGCAGTTCGAGCTGCCGTACGGGGTGGTCGGGCCGCCGACGTCGTTCACCGTCACGGCGCTGCGCCACATGAAGGAGACCGGCCTCACCCACGAGCAGCTGGCCGAGGTGGCGGTCGCGCAGCGCCGCTGGGCCTCCAGGAACCCGCGGGCCATGTACCGCGACCTGATCACGGTCGAGGACGTGCTCGCGTCGAAGCTCGTCGCCTACCCCTTCCACCTGCTGGAATGCTGCCTGGTGACGGACGGCGGCGGCGCGCTGGTCGTCACCTCCGAGGAGCTGTCGCGCCGCCCGCCGGTGTACCTGCTCGGCTCCGGCGAGGCCATGGACGCGCCGATGGTCTCGCAGATGGAGGACTTCACCACCTCCAAGGGCTTCCGCCTGTCCGGCCGGGCCGCCTTCGCCGAGGCCGGGATCTCCCACGACGACGTCGACCACCTGATGGTGTACGACGCCTTCGCCCACGTGCCCGTCTACGGCCTGGAGGACCTGGGCTTCGTCGGGCGGGGCGAGGCGGGGGCGTTCATCGCCGAGGGGCACACCTCGCCCGGCGGCCGGCTGCCGATGAACACCAACGGCGGCGGCCTGTCCTACACGCACACCGGCATGTACGGCATGTTCGCCATCCAGGAGTCGGTGCGGCAGCTCCGGGGCGAGGCCGCGGCCCAGGTGCCGGACGTGGAGGTGAGCGTGGTGCTGGGCAACGGCGGCATGTTCGCCTCCGCCGCCACCCTCGTCCTGGCTTCCCGGTTGCCCTAGGTTCCGCGCACGGCCGTCCGGGCAGGCGAGCCCGGACGGCCGATGGAACGGGATGGAACGGAATGGAACGCCTCTCCATCGGAAGCGGAAGATCCTGAGAAGAGGAGACGGCGATGCCGAAGTTCATGGACGTGCACAGTGGTTTCGTCGGCGTCACCGAGGAGCAGTTGCGCGAGGCCCACGAGCGGGACCTGGCGGTCGAGGGGGTCGAGGGTGTGCACTTCGAGCGGGCCTGGCTCGATCCGGACTCGGGCAAGGTGTTCTGCCTGTCGTCGGGGCCGTCGAAGGAGGCGGTGATGCGGGTGCACGAGAAGGCCGGCCATCCCACGACGGAGATCTACGAGCTGCCCGTCGAGGTCGAGTAGCCACGACCCGGCCACCGGACCGGTGACGGCCGCCCGCGCTGCTGCGGACGCGGGCGGCCGCCACCGAGACGCCCGGAGCCACGAGGCCCCGGACAAGGCCGCGAAAAGCCGTCCGGGCGGGCGCGTCGGGCGGCGGGCCGCGCGCGAGGGCCGTACTAGATTCGTCGGGTGAGCACGGGAGCCGCGCGCGGGGTGGGGCGGTTCGTCAACGGCGAGTCGGTCTACGGGACCATCCTGACGGCCGGCGTCGTCTCCGGGCTCTCGCACTGGATCGCCGACCCGGCCGAGCTGCTGGCGACCGCGATCGGCACGGTCATCGTGTTCTGGATCGCGCACGCGTTCGCCGAGATCGTCGGCGACCGGTCGCCGGACGTGCGCAAGGCGGTGCGGGGCGCGGTGACGCGCTCCACGGGCATGTTGTGGGGGCTGGTCCCGCTCACGGTGATCCTGTGCGTGGCGATGACCGGCGTGATGTCCGTGGACGCGTCGGTGTACCTGGAGATCGGCGTGTCGGTCGTCCTGCTCACCGTGCTCGGCTTCTTCGCGGCGGCGCCCAAGACCGACCGGCTCTGGATCCGGCTGCTCTGCGGGGCCGGCTCGGGCGCCCTGGGAGCCGTGATGATCCTGCTGAAGAGCCTTGACCATTGAGCAAGGGCGCCCGAGCCGCCAGGTCAGGAGGGCGGCGGGCGCCAGGTGATGAGCGCGTCCAGGGCCTCGACGCGGGAGCCGGTGACCAGGAGCGGGTTGATCTCCAGGGACTCCAGGTCGTCGCCCAGGCTCTCGGCGAACGCGGCGATCCCGGCCACCACGTCGGCCACCGCGTCCAGGTCGGCGGGCTCGGTGCCCCTGGCGCCGTCCAGCAGGGCCGCGCCGCGCAGCTCGGACAGGGCCCGGCGGACCTCGCCGGCGTCCACCGGCAGCACGCGCAGGGCCGCGTCCCGCAGCACCTCCACCCAGACGCCGCCGAGCCCGACCGCCAGGGTGAGCCCCCAGGCCGGGTCGCGCACCACGCCCGCCAGCAGCTCGATGCCGCCGCCGCGCTGCGGCTGGACCAGGACGCCCGCGTCGGGGGCGTGCGCCCGCGCCGCGGCCACCACCTCCCGGTACGCCTGCCGCACCTCCTCCGGGCCGGACAGCCCGAGCCGCACCCCGCCGATGTCGCTCTTGTGCCCGAGCCCTTCGGCGGCGGCCTTGAGCACCACCGGGTAGCCGAACCGCTCGGCCGCGGCCACCGCCGCCGCCTCGTCCGCCGCGGTCTCGGACGGCACCACAGGCAGCCCCGCGGCGGCGAGCAGGGCGGCGGCCCGGTGCTCGGCCCACACGCCGTGCGCACCCTCGGGCGTGCCTCCGAATGCGCCCCCGGATGCGCCGGTGACCGCCGCCCGCCCGGCCGGGCCGCCGCCGGTCAGGGCCCTGCGGTGGGCCTCCGACCAGCGCACCGCCGCGCCGAGCGCGGTCAGGCCGTGCTCGATCCCGCCCATGACGTACGGGAACCCGGTCTCCCGCTGCACCTGCCGCCCGAACTCCGTGACGTCGGTCAGCACGTTGCTCACCACCACGACCGGCACCGGCGACTCGGCGATGCGCCGCGCGCTGGCCTCGTACATGGCCAGGACGGGCGCGGGGTCCGCAGGGGCGACCCTGGGCGGTTCGGACAGCAGCATGACCAGGTCGATGCCGGGATCTGCGGTCACCGTCTCCAGGGCGCGGCCGAGCAGGGTGCGGTCGACGAGGACGTAGCCGGTGACGTCGAGCGGGTTCTGCACGGTGCCGAACGACGGCACGATCCCGGCCAGCTTCTCGACCGTCGCCGCAGCGAAGGGCGGCAGCTCCAGGCCCTCGTCCTCGGCCCGGTCCGCGATGATCTCGGACGCGCCGCCGGACGGGGTGACGACGCCCACCCGGCGGCCGGGCAGCGGGCCGGTGGCGGCCAGCAGCCCGGAGGTGATGATGAGGTCCTCCAGCGAGCGCACCCTGATCACGCCGAGCTGGCGCATGGCGGCGTCGATGACGTCGTCGTCGCCCACGAGCGCGCCCGTGTGGGCCTGCGCGGTGTGCGAGGCGAGCCGGCTGCGGCCGATCTTGAGCGCGACGATCGGCTTGCCCGCCTCCAGTGCCCGGCGGGCGACCCGGGAGAACTCGGCCGGGTTCCTGATCGTCTCCAGGAACAGGGCGATGACCCGGGTCGCCGGGTCGTCCACGAGGTAGTCGACGACGTCGGTGACCGTGACGACCGACTCGTTGCCCATCGAGGTCAGCAGGCTGACGCCGACGTTGCGGGCCTGGGCGAAGCCGAGCACCGAGCTGGCCAGCGCGCCGCTCTGCAGCACCACGCCGACCGACCCGCGCAGCAGCGGCTCGGGGATGGGCAGCCCGTACGGGGTCACGTCGGCGGCGGCGTTGATGTAGCCGTTGCCGTTCGGCCCGAGGATGGTCAGGCCGTTCTCGCGGGCGAACCCGGCGATCTCCGCCTCCAGCCGCGCGCCCTCCGCGCCGGCCTCCCCGAACCCCGCCGTGAGGACGACGTAGCAGCCGATCCCCAGCTTGGCGCCCTCCTTCAGCACGCCGAGCACGGCGGCCGTCGGCACCATGACGTAGGCCAGGTCGACGGGGGAGGGGATCTCGGTCAGGCTGCGGAAGGCCGGCGATCCGTGCACCACCCCGCCCCTGGGGTTGACCAGGTGGACGGGCCCGGAGAAGCCGTGGGTGCGCAGGTTCAGCAGCGTGCTGACCGACCAGCCCGACTTGTCCGTGGCCCCCACCAGGGCGATCGAGCGCGGGTTGAACAGTGCCTCGACCGACATGGACTACTCTCCGATCAGGCCGAGCCTGGCGTGGCCCTTGATGAGGTTGCGGGCGATCGTGCGGCGCTGGATCTCGTCGGTGCCCTCGAAGATGCGCAGCAGGCGCAGCTCCCGGTACCACCGCTCGACCGGCAGCTCCTTGGTGTATCCCATGCCGCCGTGGATCTGCAGCACCCGGTCCACGACCTGGTTGGCCATCACGGCGCCGTTGAGCTTGGCGATGGAGGAGGCGTGCCGGGCGTCCATGCCCTGCTGCACCTGCCAGGCCGCGTGGAGGGTGAGCCACTTGGCCGCCTCGATCTCCACCTGGGAGTCGGCGATCATCCACTGGATGGCCTGGTACTCCGAGATCGTCCGGCCCATCGACTTGCGGATCTTGGCGTAGTCGATGGCCATCTGGAGCATGCGCTCGGCGGAGCCGATGGCACGGGCCGGGATCATGTACCGTCCTTGCCCGATCCACTGCATGGCAAGCTCGAAGCCCTTGCCGAGCTCGCCCAGGATGTTCTCCTCGGGCACCCGCACGTCCTGGAACACCAGCGCGGCCGGCCCCCACTCGCCCATGGTCGGGATGGGCTCGGACGTCCAGCCCATGTCCCGGTCGACCAGGAAGCACGTCACGCCGTGGCCCTCGGCCACCGCGAACACCATGACGAAGTCGGCCTCGCTGCCGCCGGTGATGAACGTCTTCTCGCCGTTGATCACCCACTCGGCGCCGTCGCGGGTGGCGCGGGTGCGGATGTTGCGGGCGTCGGAGCCGGCGCCCGGCTCGGTGATCGCGAAGCAGGACCGCCGTTCGCCCTCGATGGTGGGGACGAGGTAGCGCTGCTTCTGCTCGTCGGTGCCGGCGTAGAGGATGTTGTCGGCGCTGCCGCTGAAGGAGAAGGGCACGAACGTGCGGCCCATCTCCATGGCGATGATCGCGGACATGATCGGGCCGAGCGCGGCGCCGCCGTACTCCTCGGGGGTGTTGATGCCCCAGAAGCCCGACTTCCTGGCCTTGGCGCGCAGGTCGCGCACGACCTCGGGATCGAGCCCCGGACGCCCTTCGCGCTCGTTGCGCAGGACCTCCGGCTCCAGCGGCATGATCTCTTTCTCGATGAAGGCACGCACGGTGTCGCGGATCTGCCGTTCCTCCGGGCTGAGCGAGAAGTCCACGGCCGCCTCCTGAATTTCTAGAATCATTCTCTAGTACGCGATTCTAACCCCCGCGCGGCACTGGTCAAGAATCAGATTCTAGAATTCGGCGGGATAGAATGCCTGGCATGGCACGCAAGTCCTCGTGGGAGTGGAGCCGTACGGCTCAGACGCGCAAGAGCATGTTGCAGGCGGCCCGTGAGGTCTTCAGCGAGCACGGCTTCGCCGACTCCAACGTCTCGGAGGTCGTGGCCCGCGCCGGCTCCAGCGTCGGCAGCCTCTACCACCACTTCGGCGGCAAGACCGAGCTGTTCCTCGCCCTCTACGAGGACCACCAGGCGGCCCACGAGCAGGCGTCGGCCGCCAGCGTCGCCAAGGCCAAGAAGGAGGGCGTCAGCGACCCCGTCGAGCTGCTGATCGCCGGGGCCCGCGCCTACCTCGACGGCGCCTGGGACCGGCGCGACCTGGTCAGGCTCTTCATCGACGGCGACGGCCCGCCCGGCTTCGAGCTGATCCGCCGCACCCGCGGGCGCGAGTGGGTGCGGCAGAACGCCGTCCTGCTCGGCGCCGGGGGAGACCCGCTCGACCGGTTCACGGTCGCGGTGCTGACCAGCATCATCGGCGAGGCCGCCCGCGAGGTCGCCACGTCCGACACCGAGGAGGAGGCCAGGGAGATCATCGAGGCGGCGATGAAGCTCATCCACCGCCTCGATCCCCTCAGGGGGCTCAGCGACGACTGATCGTCGCCCGGCCGCGGTCGATCACCACCGTCCCGTCGTCCTTGGCGGTGCGGAACAGCACGTCGTCGCCGTCGGCCCAGATGGAGACGGTCAGCGGTTCGCCGGGGAACACCGGGCTGCTGAACCGGCCGGACATCGCCCTGAACCGTGACGGGTCCGACCTGGCGAGCGTGTGCAGCAACGCCCGCCCGGTCACCCCGTACGTGCACAGCCCGTGCAGGATCGGCCGGTCGAACCCGGCCCTGGCGGCGAACTCCGGATCGCTGTGCAGCGGGTTGCGGTCGCCGGACAGCCGGTAGAGCAGCGCCTGGTCCGGCCGGGTCGGGTAGGTCACCTTGTGGTCGGGCGCCCGGTCCGGAACCGCCCACTCGTCGCGGGGCCCCCGGTCGCCGCCGAACCCGCCCTCTCCCCGGATGAACACCGAGCTGCGCGAGGCGATCACCAGCTCGCCGGTCTCCAGGTCCACGGCCCTGGCCTCGGTGGTCACCAGCGCGCCCGAGCCCTTGTCGTAGATGCCGGTCACCTTCGACGTCGTCCGTACGCCGCCCGCGGGCGGCAGCTCGCGGTGCAGCTCGAAGCCCTGCTCGGCGTGGACCAGCAGGGCCGGGTCGAAGTCGCCCAGCCGCCGCCCCGGCGACTGCGCCGCCAGCACCGCGAACGTCGGCAGCACCCGCTGCCCCTTCTCGGTGGCGAACTCCAGCTCGTCGAGGCCCGAGCCGACGCCGAGCGCGTACAGCATGGTGTCCTCGGCGGTCCAGGAGCGCTCGTGGGCCGGGCCCTCGACGCCGATCAGCGAGTGGTCGAGCGGCATGTCAGTCCTCCCGCCCGGGGACGCGGCCGTTGGTCAGGGCGTTGGGGGCGGCCTTGTCCACCAGGGCGGGGATGACCGCGCCCAGTTCGGCCGGGTCCCAGCGGCCGCCCTTGTCCACCCCGGGGCCGGCGTGCCAGCCCTCGGCCACGCTGATCATGCCGCCGCGCACGTTGAACACCCGTCCGGTGACGCCGCGCGCCTCGGCGCTGGCCAGCCAGACCACCAGCGGCGCGATGTCGTCGGGGTCGGCGCCGGTCGCCCCGGCCGGGATCAGGTTCTCCGTCATGCGGGTGAGCGCGGCGGGCGCGATGGCGTTGACCGTCACGCCGTAGCGCTCCAGCTCCCTGGCGGCGATCACGGTCAGCCCGGCGATGCCCGCCTTGGCCGCGCCGTAGTTCCCCTGGCCCGGATTGCCGTAGATGCCGGAGGACGACGTCGTGTTGATGATCCGGGCGTCGACCCGCTCGCCGGACTTGGCCCTGGACCGCCAGTAGGCGGCGGCGTGCCGCAGGGGCGCGAACGTGCCGCGCAGGTGCACCCTGATCACCGCGTCCCACTCGTCGGCGGTCATGTTGACCAGCATGCGGTCGCGCAGGATCCCGGCGTTGTTGACCAGCACGTGCAGGTCGCCGAAACGCTCGACGGCCGCCCCGATCAGGCGCTCGGCGCCGTCGAAGTCGGAGACGTCCTCGCCGTTGACGATCGCCTGGCCGCCCATGGCCTCGATCTCGGCCACCACCTCGGCGGCGGCCCCGGACGAGCCGGTGCCGTCCACCTCCGCGCCCAGGTCGTTGACCACCACCTTCGCGCCCTGTCTGGCGAACTCCAGGGCGTGCCCACGCCCGATGCCCCTGGCCGCACCCGTGACGATCACCACGCGACCTTCGACGATCCCGCTCATCCGACACCTCGATCCTTGACCGGCCGATGACTTGAACTGGATTCTAGTATCAAAATCTAGAAAGGACAGGCCCTTGGTGACGACGACCACCGCTCCCGTCGGCCACGCCTGGCGCACGCTCTCGGTCGTGAGCCTGGCCAGCGTGCTGACCGGGCTGGGCGGCAGCGCGATCAACGTCGCGCTGCCCGAGATCGCCCGGCACACCGGGGCCGACGCCACGGCCGCGGGCTGGATCCTGCTGGGCTTCCAGTTGACCACGACCGTCCTCATGGTGGTGTTCGGCCGGTTGGCGGACATGTTCGGCAGGCGCAGGATGTACCTGATCGGGCTGGCCGTCTACACCGGGGCCGCCCTGCTCGCCGGGTTCGCTCCCGGCGCGTGGGTGATCGTGGCCATGCGGGTCGTGCAGGCCGCCGGCGCCGCGATGTTGCTCACCAACAGCGCCGCCCTGGTCAGCGACGCCTTCCCGCGCGAGCGGCTGGGCGAGGGCATGGGCGTCTACGTGGCCTCCTTCTCCATCGCCGGGCTGATCGGCCCGACGCTCGGCGGCGTGCTCGCCTCGAACCTGGGCTGGCGCTGGGTGTTCTGGTTCAACGTGCCCATCGGGGTGATCTGCCTGGTGTGGGGCGCGCTCACGCTGCGGCGGGTCGAACCCGCCGGGCGCGAACGCGGGCTCGACCTGCCGGGCAGCGTGCTCGTGCTGGTCACGCTCGGCGGGCTGCTGCTGGCGTTGTCGGAGTTCGGCAGGCTGGGGTGGGGGCATCCGATGGTGGCCGCCGGGCTCGCCGCGTTCGCCGTGGGGTTACCGCTGTTCGTGGCCAGGGAGCGGCGGGCCGCCCATCCCGTGGTGGACCTGCGGCTGTTCCACGACCGGGCCTTCGCCTTCGGCACGCTCGCCTCCTTCCTCAACGCCGTCGCGCGGATGGGCATGGTCTTCCTCGTCGCGCTCTACTTCCAGGCCGTGCGAGGGGACGATCCCGTACAGGCCGGGCTGAAGGTGCTGCCGCTGGCGGTGGCGGCCATGGTCGCGTCGGTGACGTCGGGCTTCCTCCAGCGGCTGACCAGCGCGCGCACCCTCGCGGTGGCCGGGGCCGTCACCACGACCTGCGGCCTGCTGGCGCTGCTCGGCACGATGTCGGCGACCACCCCGTACCCGGCGGTGGCCGCCGGGCTCGTGCTCATCGGGCTCGGCTCGGGGGTCTTCCTGCCCTCCAACACCACCGCCATCCTGGACGGCCTGCCCTCCGAACGCCTCGGCATCGTCAACGCCATGCGCCTCATGCTCCAGAACACCGGCAACGTGGTCGGCACCGGCCTGGTGCTGTCGATCATCACCGCGCCGCTGCCCGCCGCGCTGCACCGGCGCGTCTTCGCCGGCACGCTGTCGCAGCTCTCCGGCGACGCGGTCGGCCTGCTCGTGACCGGTTACCGCTGGGCGCTCACCTGCATGGCCGCGATCTCGGTGCTGACCGTGCTGGCCTGCCTGGCCCGCCGCAAGGCCCGGTGACCAGCGGACCGGACGGTACGGGTACCGTGGCGGACGTGGCAGAACCCTCCCCGGCGCACCGGCACGTCTTCCTCCGCATGGTCAGATTCGCCGACATCGACTCCCAGGGGCATGTGAACAACGTGCGCTTCCTCGACTACCTGGAGGACGCCCGCTTCGGCATGTTCGCGATCGATCCGGTCCGGGCTGGCGAGGCGCCCTTCGGAGGGCTCGTGGTCACCCGCCACGAGATCGACTACCGCCGTCCGCTGGGCCTGCGCCCCGAGCCGGTCAGGGTCGAGACCTGGGTCACCCAGCTCAGGCCGGTCCGCTTCACCCTGGCCTACGAGATCCGCGACGACGACGAGGTCTACGCGACCGCCACCTCGGTGATCGTGGCCTACGACGTCGAGCGGGCCGCGCCGCGCCGGCTCAGCGAGGACGAGCTCGTCCTGCTCAAGCGTTACTCGGCCCAGGGCTGACCGCCCTGGAACCGCAGCCGCCCTCCGGTCCGGGCAGGAAGCGCTGGCTGATGCTCGCACTGGGGGTCAACGCCCATGCGAGCGTCACCTTAGGACTGTTCGGCCTGCCTCTCGTCATGCCAGAAATTGAGCGACATTTCGGTGTTCCGCTGGCAGTGGCCGGAGTCATTGGAAATGCCCCGGGAATCGGTGTTCTGGTGGCGCTCGTCGCCTGGGGCGCGCTGGCCGACCGGCACGGCGAGCGCCTGGTGCTCGGCATCGGCGTGAGCCTGGCGGCCGTGCTGCTCGCCGCCGTCGCCTTCGCCGGGCCCGCCTGGGCGGTCATCGCGCTGCTCGCGCTGGCGGGCGCGGCCGGGTCGGCGGCCATGGTCGGCGGCGGCCGGATCGTCCTGCGCTGGTTCCAGCCGCCCGAGCGCGGGGTCGCCATGGGCCTGCGCCAGGTGTCCTACACCCTCGGCATGGCCGTCGCGGCGTTCGTGCTGCCGCCGGTCGCGCGGGCGCACGGGCTGCCCGGCGTGCTGCTGGTCTGCTCCGCCGTGAGCCTGCTGGCCGCCGTCCTGGCCGCGCTGTTCCTGGCCGAGCCGCCGCACTCGATCGCCGGGGGGAGCGCGGGGCCGGCGCGGTCGCCGTACCGGCAGCCGGCGCTGTGGCGGGTGCACGCGACCAGCGGGCTGCACGCGGTGCCGCAGATCGTGGTCAGCACGTACGGCGTCACCTGCCTGGTCGGCCTGTACGGCTGGGACGCCGTGGCCGCCGGCCAGCTCTTCGGCCTGTCGGCCGTCGCCGGGGCCGTGGTCCGGGTGGCCGTCGGCCGCTGGTCCGACCGGGTCGGCCTGCGGATGCGTCCCCTGCTGCTGCTCACCTGCGCCTGCCTGGCCGTGCTCGCCCTGCTGGTCGTGGGCACGGCGACGGACAGCCTGCTCGGCCCGGTGGCGCTCGCCACGGCCTCGGTGCTCACCGTGTCCGGCAACGGGCTGGCCTACCTGAGGGCGGGCGAGCTGGCCGGCCCCGCCTGGGCGGGCAAGGTGCTCGGCACCCACAACACCGTCCAGAACGTCGTCGCCCTGGGCGTGACGCCGCTGGCCGGAGCGCTGATCACCGGGACGGGGTACTGGGCGGCGTACGCGGCCGGCCTGGCCTGCGCGCTGGTGTCGCTGCCCGTCATCCCCGTCCGCGGCGAGCAGCGGGCCGGTTCTCGGTCATGACTCCCGGCGCAGCCACACGGCGGCGTCCGGCGGCAGCGTCCCGGCCGGGACGGGGCCGCTGGACAGCAGCACCGCGTCGTGCGCCGGCAGCCGTACGGGCTCCATCCCGCAGTTGATCGCGCAGATCAGCGGACCCCGGGAGAAGAAAAGCGCTCCTTCGGGGGAGTCCAGCCACTCCAGGGTGTAAGGAATCACACCCGCCAGCTCGCGGCGGCAGGCCAGGGCCCGGCGGTAGAACTCCAGCGTCGAGTCCGCGTCGCCCTCCTGCTTCTCGGCCGTCAGCTCGGCGAAGGCGGCCGGCTGCGGCAGCCAGGGCCGCACGCCGGGCGGCGAGAACCCGTAGGAGGGCGACTCCGCCGACCACGGCAACGGCACCCGGCAACCGTCGCGGCCCGGCAGCTTGCCCTCCGACTGGAAGAACACCGGGTCCTGCCTGGCCTCGGCCGGCAGGTCGGTCACCTCCGGCAGGCCCAGCTCCTCGCCCTGGTAGAGGTAGGCCGAGCCGGGCAGCGCCAGCATCGTGAGCAGCGCCGCCCTGGCCCGCGCCAGGCCCGTGCCGGGATCGGCGGTCTCGTAGCGGGTGCGATGGCGTACGACGTCGTGGTTGGACAGCACCCAGGTGGCGTACGGGACCGAGGCCAGGGTGTCGTCGATCACCTTCTTGAACGCGGTCGGCGACCACGGCGCCTGCAGCCAGGCGAAGTTGAAGCTCTGGTGCAGCTCGTCCGGGCGTACGTAGAGGGCGAGGTCCTCGGCGCTGTCGGTCCAGACCTCGCCGACGGCCATGCGCTCACCGGGGTAGGCGTCCAGCACCTTGCGCCAGTCGCGGTAGACGCCGTGCACCTCCGGCTGCCCCCAGACCGGCGAGACCGACGTGAACGACTGGTCGCCGACGTCGGGCAGCCCCTCGGCCTTGTACAGGCCCATCGCCACGTCGATGCGGAACCCGTCCACGCCCTTGTCCAGCCAGAAGCGCAGGACGTCGAGGAACTCCGCGTGCACCTCGGGGTTGCGCCAGTTGAAGTCGGGCTGTTCGGGGGCGAACAGGTGCAGGTACCACTGCCCGTCGGGGACCTGGGTCCAGGCCGGGCCGCTGAACGTGGACTGCCAGTTGTTGGTCGTGTCGCGGAAGATGTACCGGTCGCGTTTCTCGCCCCGCAGCGCGGCCTGGAACCAGGGGTGCTGGGCGGAGCTGTGGTTGGGGACGATGTCCACCAGCACCTTCAGCCCGTGCCCGTGGGCCTCGGCCACCAGCGCGTCGAAGTCGGCCAGCGTGCCGAACAGCGGGTCGACGCCGCGGTAGTCCGCCACGTCGTAACCGCCGTCGGCCATCGGAGAGGGGTAGAACGGCGTCAGCCAGATGGCGTCGACCCCCAGCCTCCTCAGGTACGGAATCCGCTCCCGCACCCCGGCCAGGTCGCCGACGCCGTCTCCGGAGGCGTCGGCGAAGCTGCGAACGTAGATCTCGTAGACGACGGCATCACGCCACCAGGGGATATCCATGTGGGCGTCATGCCCGTTATGTCGGCGAGTTCACCAAGCTGTGGGCCGCATAGACCAGATAGTCCCAGAGCTTGCTCGCCTGATCGTCGGGCAGGCCGAGCGAGTCGACCGCGTCACGCATGTGCCGCAGCCAGGCGTCGCGCTCGGCCTCCCCGATCACGAACGGCACGTGCCGCATGCGCAGCCGGGGATGGCCGCGCTCCTGGCTGTAGGTGTTGGGGCCGCCCCAGTACTGGATCAGGAATCCGCGCAGCCGGTCCTCGGCGCCCGTCAGGTCGGGCTCGGGGTAGAGCGGCCGCAGCAGGGGGTCTTCCGCGACACCTTCGTAGAAACGGTGGACGAGGCGGCGGAAGGTCTCCTCGCCGCCTACGGCGTCGTAGAAGGAGGTCTCTGTCACGTTCTCACCTTATGCAATGGCGACCATGGGGATTCCGGCGGAGTCCAGGGCGGCCTTCACCCTGAGCCGGATCTCCCGGGCGACCTCGGCCTGGCGGGAGGGCAGCGTCTTGGCGGTGATGCGGAACACCAGCGCGCTGTCGGACAGCTGCTCCACGCCGTACACCTGGGGCTCCTCCACGATCACGCTCTCGCGGAACTCGGGATCGGCCCAGATCTCCTCGGCCACGATCTCCAGCGCCGCGCGCACGGCGGTGATGTCGGCGTCGTAGGCCACCGGGACGTCGAAGTAGGCCCGCGACCAGCCCTGCGACTCGTTGCCGACGCGGGTGATCGTGCCGTTGCGCACGTACCAGACGCGGCCGTCGGCGTCGCGCAGCCGGGTGACCCGCAGGGTGACCGCCTCGACGGTGCCGACGGCGGCGCCCGCGTCGATCACGTCGCCCACGCCGTACTGGTCCTCCAGCAGCATGAACATGCCGGCGATGAAGTCCTTCACCAGCTCCTGCGCGCCGAAGCCGATCGCGACGCCCAGGATGCCGACGCTGGTCAGCAGGGGGGCGATGGGGATCGTCAGCCGGTCGAGCACGGTGAGGATGGCGGTGCCGAGGACGACGATGGAGGCGATGTGCTTGAGCACCGACCCCATGGTCTCGGCCCGTTGCTTGCGGCGTTCGTGCAGCAGCGCGTCGATGCCGTCGGTGGCCGCGTTGCGGCGGAACCTGTTGGTGAGCGAGCCGCCGGTGGCCGCCCGGTTCACCACCTTGGTGATCAGCCGGTGCGAGATGTTCCGCACGACGAACCCGAACACCAGGATCAGGACGATGGTGATCAAGCTGGCCAGCAACGGCGCCCATGACACGTTGCCCAGCCAGTCGACCAGGGGACCACAGATCACCGTGTCACCTTGACAGGCTTGCGCCATCTGCGAGCTCACTTTGTCCAAGTCCTGCACGAGCGACGACTCCGCCGGCGTGGGCGTAGGCGATGGCCCTGGTGTCACCAACAGGAACACTGGGTGGATTCCCCCTCAGGAAGCGGTTCGGTCAGCGGCAAATCAGTCCAATTGGATCTAAAAATACCGCTGACCGAACCGGCCGCCGTCACATCACGCCGGGGAAGACGGGGTCGCCCGGTCTCTGGGCCGCGGAGGGAGAGACCGGACGCTCCGATGACGGTCGGCTCGGACGGGCCACACACCCGGAAGCATGGCCCGTTCCGGTTCCAAGGGGGGAGATGATCCCCCGGCACCCGGCGGGCGCACCCGCCGGGCTGATCTGCGCGCACGGGCGTGCGCCCGCGCGAAGGGGCCGGAACCGGCGGGACGATCAGGGGGCCCGGCAACCCGGACGCCCTCCGCACCGATCGTCCCGCCGGCCCCGCGGGGCCGCCGTGGGGACGGTGACCCGTGGTGGCTGCGCTCCACCCGGATCACCGCGTGGTCACTCTCCCACCGCGGCGAGCACGCGTGCGACCTTGGTCGCGGCACCGGCCGGGTCGTCGGCCGTGTGCATGGGTTCGCCCCAGGACCAGCAGTACCACCAGTCGGGAAGGTCCGAGGCGTTCGCCGGCCGGCAGGTGACGTTCTCGGACAGGCTCGTCGCCTTCGGGTTGATGACGCGTACGAACTGCCGGCCGCTCTGGGTCTGGACCACTCGTGCGAGCAGACCGCGAGCGCCGAGCTCGGATACGAGGCGCTGCAGATGTCCGATCTTGTCGTCCGTCACCTTCTCGTCCTCCTTGGGAATCGTTGCTGGTGGGCCAAACATGGCTCAAGTCAACAGCACACGCAACGCCACTCTGCTGATCACAGGGAGTGGCTATTCCCTCATGGGTTGTAAGAAACAGTCCCTCGGAGGACGATCCTTAACCGTAGGCTTGATGAGCACGTTTCCAAACAGCCCTCACTGCTTCATAGTCATCTCTAGGCGAAGAGCTACCTGAGGGCTACGCTGAGTCACCAGTCTTGACGGGTCGAGACATCGGGAGAGGGGCCGGGATGTCCGGCAGGCAGCACAGGGAAACGGAGATCGCCCGGCGGATCAGGGCCAAGGGCCTTGCCACCGGGCGCACCTCCGCCCAGATAGCTGAAGAGATCCACGAGGCGTGCTCGCCGCAGTTCAGCACGACCCGCATCAAAGCGCACCGCCTGTCCTACGGCATCGCGCTGGCGGACGTGATCGAGCAGGTGCGCGCGTTGTTCGAGCGCGACGCCAAGGCGCCGCCGGGCATCGGCGAGACGTTGCTGTCGGCGTACGAGAGCGGGCTCAAGCGGCCGGGCCCCGAATACCTCCACTACCTGTGCTCGGTCTACCGGGTCGAGCCCATCGAGCTCGGCTTCGACGGGCCCTGCATCTGCGGCCACGGCCACCGGATGCCCGGCGTGCTCAGCGAGCCCACTGGTCGCTTGCAGGGGTCGGCGTCGCTCCCGCGCGACCTGGTGATCCATCCGATGACCGTCGAGGCCGACGCCCAGGAGGACGAGAACATCCTGCGGCGCACGTTGTTAAACCTGCTCGACACCGACGTCTCGTTCAAGCAGCAGTTCGACGGGCCGGTGCTGGGGGCGTGCGAGGGCATCCGGCGGCGGATGGACGAGACGCTGGTCTCGGCCACCGTGTCGGGCGGCATGCTCGACCAGTGGGAGGAGGCGACGCTGGCCTTCGGCCGCCAGTACACCACGACGCCCCCGCTGCGGCTGTTGTGCGACGTGCTGCTGGAGCTGAGCGCGGTCCGCACGGCGTTGTCCAGGCGTCAGCCGATCGACCTCCAGGACCGGTTGTGCCGCATGGCCGCGCAGCTGGCCGGCCTGAGCGGCATGGTGATGATCAACCTGGGCGACCACCGGCTGGCGCGGTCGTTCTTCCGCACCGGCCGCATCGCCGCCGACGAGACCGGCGACCGCGCGCTGCGGGCCTGGATCACGGCCAGGGAGTCGCTCGTCCCCCTCTACTACGGCGACGCCCGCGAGGCGCTCAACCTGGCCAAGAAGAGCCGCGACCTGGCGGGCGCCACGCCGTGCGTGGCCCAGGCCATGGCGCCGGTCGTCGAGGCGCGGGCCCTGGCCATGCTCTCGGGCACCGACAGCAAGAAGGAGGTCGTCGACCAGGCCAAGCGCGCGCTGGCCAGGGCCAGGAGCGCCTTCTCGCACATGAAGAGCGAGGAGCAGGAGGACATGGCCTTCGGCTACACCGAGAAGCAGCTCTACTTCTACCAGGGCGACGTGCTCACCAAGCTCGGCCAGACCATCGAGGCCGAGGTGGTGCTCGACCAGGCGCTCGGCAAGTACGAGGACCACGTCCTCGACCAGACCCTGATCAGGCTCGACCAGGCCCAGTGCCGCCTCCTGGAGGGTGACATCGACGAAGCCCTACAAATTGGTACGAACGCCTTGCGCAATCTGGGGGATGAATACCTTACGGACCTCATCATCCGCCCAGCGCTCGCGTTGGAGCAGCAGATCATGAAGAAGGACGACAAACATCAGATGCTGGCTGAATTCAGCGCCCAGCTGCGGCGTCGGAAGTTGGCCCAGAAGGAAGGGAGCGGTGGATGACGTTGAAGATCCGGCGGTACCGCTGGTCCGATCTCGACACCATCCTCGCGCTGCACCGGATCTGCCTCGCCGAGGTGGGTCTCCAACCCGGCGACGGCGTCTACTACGACGACGACTTCCCTCGCATCCAGGAGATCTACCTGGCCTGCGGCGGTGACTTCATCGTGGGCGAGACCGGCTCGCGGGTGGTCGCCATGGGCGGCCTGAAGCCCGTCGACCGGGAGACCGCCGAGGTGTGCAGGCTCAGGGTCCATCCCGAGTTCCAGCGGCGCGGCTACGGCGGCGTCATGCTCTCGGCCCTCGAAGACCGCGCCCTGGAGCTCGGCTTCAGCAGCCTGCGCGGTGACACCACGCTCAACCAGGGCGCGGCCCTCGCGCTGTACGCCCGTCAGGGCTGGCGTGAGCTGTCGCGCCGCCAGGTGGGCGACCTCGTCGTCATCTACGGCGAGAAACGGCTGGCGCGCACGCCGGCCATGGAGCTCTAGCTCCGGCGACGACGCCGCGGTCCGACGCTTCCGGATCCGGCGGCCACGCCCCATCCCCTCCTGGGGCCATGGCTTGTTTCCCCTTTCCGCCCCCGCGGCGTTCCTGCGACCTCTACGCTCAGGCGTGACCACACCGCCGCGCGATGATCGCAGAGAGTGACGATCTCCGGGGCGAGGCATCGGCCCGTTCGCACGGTACGCGCACGCGTCCGTACACAGTGCGAATGTGGAGAGCTCGGCCGTACCGGGCAGTAACCGCAGGAAAGAGCTGTTTTCGCCGCTGCCGGTATGGATGTTTCGGGCCTGGAGTGAGGGTCTTAACTCCAAGTGGAACAGTAACCTCACCGGCTTCGCCGCGTGCTCCGGCGAATGCATTTAGTAGTGGCATGCTCTGCTCCATGGCAAGCATGCCCGCTCCCCGACCCCTCCTGGGAGCCGTGCTTCTGTTGTTCGTCAGCGCCGCTTGGGGGTCGGCGTTCCCGCTGATGAAAGATCTCATTCTCCGGTTACCGGTCGAGGATCTGCTCGCCGAGCGGTATCTCATCGCCGCGGTGACGCTGCTCGTCATCCGGCCGGGCTCGCTGCGGGGGCTGTCGCGCCGGACGTGGGTCAACGGGCTCGTGCTGGGGCTGCTGTTCGGCGTCGGGCAGACCGCCCAGGCGCTGGCGCTGCACAGCCTGCCCTCGGCGGTGTCGGGGTTCGCCGTCGGGTGCAGCGTGGTGATCACTCCGGTCCTGGCCCTGGTGATGTTCAGGAGCCGGGCGCCGCGGCGGGTGTGGGCCGGGGTGGTGCTCGCCATGGCGGGGATGACCGTGTTCACGCTGCTGCGCGGGGTCGAGGACCACGAGGTCTCGCTGCTCGCGCTCGGCGTCACGCTCACGGCCGCGGCGCTCTACTCGGCCCACACGCTCATGCTCGCCGAGCTGTCCAAGAAGGGCGAACGCTTCCACGCGTACGCGCTGACCACGATCCAGCTGTTCACGATCGGCATCCTCACCGGGGGCTTCGCGCTGCGCGGCGGGATCACGCTGCCGTCCAGCCTGCCCGACTGGGCGATCCTGGCGCACCTGGCCGTGGTGTCGTGCGCGCTGGGGTTCCTGGCCCGCTCGTACGGGCAGAAACACGTGCCGGCCGTGCCCAGCGCGATCATGATGTCCTCGCAGCCCCTCTGGGTGGCCGCCATCGCGGTGATCTGGTTCCACGAGCAGGTGGGCTGGAGCATGGTGATGGGCGGCGGGCTGATGGCCGCGGCGATGCTGCTGGCCCTGCCCGAACGGGCGGCCGGGGGAAAGGAGAGCCGGCCGGGCAGGCGCGACCTGCTGGAGGTCTCCCGCCGTGCCGCGCTGGTGCTGGCCGACCTGCGGATCAAGCGTGAGGACCGGCTGCGGTTCGAGCCGGGGCCGGCGCCGTTCATCGCCAAGAGCGCGTGCAAGGACGTCGAGGCTTGCCCGTGGAACGCCCACGCGCTCAAGGGCGGCGGGGAGCCGAGCCTGGAGCGGCTGATCGAGCGGGCGACCGCGATCGTGCGCGCCAAGAAACTGCCCGGGCCGGGCTGCTGCCAGTCCGTCACGCTGGTCGGGCGGTGCCTGTGCACGTTGATGGAGGAATCGGAACAGGCGCGGGTCGCGGCGGTCGATCATTGGTTTCGGTCTCAATAGGCTGCGGGACGCACCCAAATGCCAGGTGCTTCTTATTCGTTAAACCGCCACTTATTCACCATAAATCTTGATATCCGGTTGGGTGTCCGAATAATGGATAGTCACACCCATCGGAGAGGCACGTCATGAAGCGCATCGTCGTCCGTAAGCCAGGCACCGCGAGGCTCGCAGGGACCGCAGGCGTCATTCACAAGGGGTGACCGAGGACAGGTCCCATCTCAGCGTCCAGGGCGGCCCACCCGCCCGATGGGGGGCCGTGCGGCTGCTGATGCCGGTCATCGACGCGCATCGCCGGCTGCGCGGCCCCTACACCGTGGGCGCCGCGCTGCTGCGGCACCTGGTGCCGGACGCCCCGCGCGAGCTGGTCGCGGCCCACGACATCGAGATCCGGGCGGTCGCGCCCGAGCTGGCCGGGCAGGTCCCCGTCCGGCGGACGACCATCGACGCCGGGCTGCCGGACGAGGAGCGCATCCTGGTGCCGGCACCGCGCCGTACGCTGAGGCTGGCCAACGGGATCGCCGAGTTCGTCCGCGCGGCCGTGCGGCCGGGCGCGACGCTCGCGGTGTGCAACGGCGCGCACGCCGATGCCACCGACACCGAGCTTCTCGACGTCCTGACCCGGCGGGTCCCGGCCGGCACGCTGGCCGTCACGGTCTACGCCGAGGGCCCCGAGCCGCCTGCCGACGAGCGCGGCGCCGACGAGCTGTGGGCCCTGGTGGACCGCTGCATGCGCGAGGGCTTCCTGCACGCCGCGGCCGAGCTGGGGCAGCTCGGCCTGGCCCGGACGGAACCGGGGGAGCCTGCGTGGTGGCGCTTCGCCCAGCGCACCGCCACCGCGCTCGGCGGGCTCGGCCGCGTCCAGGAGGCGCGGGAGCTGTGGGACCGGGCCCGCGCGGCCAGCCAGGACCCGGTCGTGCACGCCGCCGCCGCGTACGGGACGGCCATGCTCGACGCCCGCCACCCCGACCCGGCGCAGCGCGACCTGGGCCGGGCCCGCCGCTGGCTCAACGAGGCCATCGCCATCTCCGGGCTGCTGCCCGACCCCCTGGAACGGGCCTTCAAGCTCGGCTTCGACCGCAACGGCCTGGCCCTGGTCGAGCTGCGGCACGGACGGCTGGAAGCCGCGCTGTCGCTGGTGGAGTCGGCCGTCGAGCTGGCCGGCGAGCTGGGCGACCGGCACCCGCTGCACCGGATGGTGCTGCTGACCAACCGCGCCCAGCTGCTCGGCGCGCTCGGCCACGCCAAGGAGGCCCTGGAGGACTACACCGCCGCCATCGCCCTCGATCCCGGCTTCCCCGACACCTACCTGGAACGCGGCAACCTGCTGTTCCGCCTGGGGCAGCCGGAGGAGGCGCTGGCCGACTACGAACGGGCCATGCGGGCCGGGCCTCCGCTGCCGGAGGCGTACTACAACCGGGCGGAGCTGCGTACCGTGCGGGGCGACGTGGAGGGGGCGCTCGCCGACCTCGGCACGGTGATCGAGCTGGACCCCGGCTACCTGGACGCCTACGTCAACCGCGCCGGGCTGCTGGCGGCGGCGGAGCGGGACGAGGAGGCCAGGGCCGACGTCACGGCCGGGCTCGCCCGCGCGCCGGAGAACCCGCACCTGCTCACCGTGCTCGGCCAGCTGGAGACGGCGGCGGGCCGCTTCGACGAGGCCGCGGCGGCCCTCGACCTGGCCCTGGAGCACGCCCCCGAGCTGGCCGCCGCCTGGGGCAACCGGGGCGTGCTGCGTCACGCCACGGGCGACGCCGAAGGCGCGCTCGCCGACCTGACCCGGGCCGTCGAGCTGGACCCGCAGCCCGACCTGTACGCCAACCGCGCCGTCGCCCTGCGCGCCCTGGGCAGGACCGCCGAGGCGGAGGCCGACGAGCTCCGCGCGGCCGCCTCCTCCTGACAGTGGGACGATTAATGCATGACGGGGCGTATTGGGCGAGCCGCGGGGGTGTGCGGGGCACTGGGGGTCCTGTGGTGGGCCACCGCCCGGCTGGCGTGGGCGGGCGTCGGCTGCGCCGACTGGGACTGCCTGGCCCCGGCCCTCGGCACGCTCCTGGCGATCAGCCTGGTCATGCTCGCCGGAGCCGCGTACGTGCTGGAGCGCGTGGACGTGCGGCCCGCGCGGCGCGCCGCCCTGGTGGCCGCCGGGGCGGCGGTGGCGTTCTGGGCGGCAGGGAAGCTGCTGCCGTCGGTGCCGTACACCGCCGCGCAGGCCGTGGGCGCCGCGGTCGTGTTCGCCGGGGCGGGGGCCGTCGCGGCGTTCGTGACCGGGCCGGGGCTCGCGTTGCGGTGGCGGGTGCTGATCGCGCTGGCGCTGGCCGGCGTGCCGTGCGGGGTGTTCGCCGTGCTCTGGTTCGGGCTCGGCGGCTGACGCCCGGGACCGGCGGCCCCGGGCCGGGTCAGGCGGGGAACACCTGGACGTGGTCGGCGGCGACCCGCAGGCGCACCTCGTCTCCTGGTGACAGGCCGGAGGCGGCCCTGGACGGCACGTCGGCGAAGATCACCGAGGGGCCCGCCTGGGCGTACACGCGGGTGGTGGCGCCGAGGAACACCGTCACGTCGACGACCGCCCGCGCGCCGGGGCCGTCCGCGGCCAGCTCGACGTCCTCGGGGCGGAACATGCACAGGACGCGCGGCGCGGGCGCCTCGACGTCGAACGCGCCGCCCGCGGTGACCCGGCCGCCGGCCGCGTCGAGTTCGAGGGTGTTGCGGTTGCCGACGAAGCCGGCGGCGAAGCGGGTGGAGGGCGCGGTGTAGATCTCCGCGGGCGGCCCGCACTGCTCGATGTCGCCGGCGTTCATCACCGCGACCCGGTCGGAGATGGCCAGGGCCTCGGCCTGGTCGTGGGTGACGAAGACGGTGGTGATGCCGACCTGGTGCTGGATGCGGCGCACCTCGTCGCGCAGGCGGTGGCGTACCTGGGCGTCCAGGGCGGACAGGGGCTCGTCCAGCAGCAGCACCTCGGGGCGGGGGGAGAGCGCGCGGGCCAGGGCGACGCGCTGCTGCTGGCCGCCGGAGAGCTGGTTCGGCAGGCGGTCGGCGAGGTGGTCGAGGCCGACCAGGTCGAGCATCTCGGCCACGCGGTCCCTGACCTCCTCCTTCGGCCGCTTCCTGACGGTCAGCGGGAAGGCGACGTTGCCGCCCACGGTGAGGTTCGGGAACAGCGCGTAGGACTGGAAGACCATGCCGATGGGCCGCCTGCGCACCGGCACGCCGGCCATGTCGGCGCCGCCGATCGTCAGCCGCCCGCCGTCGAACCCGGTCAGGCCCGCGATGCAGCGCAGCAGCGTGGTCTTGCCGCAGCCCGACGGGCCGAGCAGGGCCAGCAGCTCACCCTGCTCGACGCTGACGCTCACGCCGTTCAGCGCGGTGTGCCCGGCGTAGCGCTTGGTGATGCGGTCGAGTACGACGTGGCTCATGGAGTGGTGCCCTTCTGGACCGGAGCGGTGGCCATGGACGCGCTCACCCGGCCGCGGCCGAGCCAGACGACCAGCGCGGACAGCGCGAACAGCAGGCCGAAGGTGAAGATGGTGACGACGGCCAGCGCGTTGGGGTCGCCGAGCGTCCGGGAGACGAACTGCCTGGCCGACCAGAGCGGCAGCGTCTCGTAGCTGACGCCGGTGAGGATCTTGGCGAGCGCGAACTCGTTCATGGCGGTCGCGATGACCAGCAGCGCGCCGGAGACGACGCCGCCGCGGATCGCCGGCAGGATCACGCTGACCAGCGTGCGGGCGGGCCCGGCGCCGCACGTGGCGGCGGCCTCGCTGAGCTGGACGGCCCCCGCCGCCAGCAGCGAGCTCTCCACCGCCCGGTACATGAACGGGAACGCGATCGCCGCGGTGGCCGCGGCCAGCAGCCAGAACGTGCCGAACAGCTCGGGCGCGACCGACTTGGTGACGAGCTGGAGCCCCGCCCCGACGACCACCCACGGGACGGCGAACGGGATCACCGCGATCGTCTGGACGATCGACCCGATGCGCGGGTTGTGCACGACCGACCAGTACGCGGCCGGCACCACCAGCACGATCTCGATCACCACGACGACCGCCGAGAGCACGAGCGAGCGGCCGAGCGCGGCCATGACGTCCGGCTCGGCGAACACGCCGGCCCAGTGGGCCATGGTGTAGCCGTCGGGCAGCGGGGTGTCGGTCCAGCGGGTGGCCACCGAGTACAGCAGGGCGGCCAGCAGCGGCAGCCCGAAGTAGACCGCCAGCAGGCCGAGGAAGACACGCCGTCTCACAGCCACCTCGCAGCGCGCCTGAGCGAGAGCCGGTAGAGCAGCGTCGCCCCGATGGCCAGGATCATCAGCAGCACCGACAGCACGGCGGCCCGGCCGAGGCCGAACACCGAGGACTCCAGCGTGCTGCCGATCTGCAGGGTGATGAGCTTGGTCGCGCTGGGGGAGGAGCCGATGGCGTACGCGACGGCGTAGACGCCGATCGTCCAGGTGAAGACCAGCAGCCAGCCCGCGATGACGAACGGCGCGAGCACCGGCAGGCCGACGTACCGCCAGAACTGCCATCGGGTGGCGTGGCAGACCGCGGCGGCCTCCTGCCAGTCGTCCTTGAGCACGCTGAGCGCGGGCAGCGTGAGCAGCACGAACATCGGGACGTTGAAGTACAGGTAGACGACGTTCATGCCGTTGAAGGAGCCGAGCGAGGGGAACGGGTTGTCCTCGATCCCGAACAGGCCCTTGAGCACGAGCGTCAGCATGCCGGTCGAGCCGATCAGCGCGACGAAGCCGAACGCCAGGCCGATGCCGGCGAAGTTCGAGGCGACGTTCATCAGCGACAGCCAGAAGGCCCGGCCGCCGAGGCGCATCCGGGTGATCAGCCAGGCGGCGGGCGCGCCGAGCGCGGTGGCCAGGGTGGCCTGGGTCAGGCCGAGCGCGAGCGAGCCGCCGATCGCCTGGCGGTCCACCGGGTTCCGCGCCACCTTGACGATGTGGTCGAAGCCGTAGCCGCCGTCCGGCAGGGCGAAGGTGTCGTGCAGCAGCCGCAGCGCCGGCAGCACCAGCGTGGCCAGCGTGAACAGCAGCAGCGGCAGGGCCGGGCCCCAGGCGGTGAACAGCCTGCCCGGGGCCCTGCGGCGCGCGGCGGCCGGGGGAGCCGCCACGGACTCCGTGATGTGGGACGTCACGAGAGGACCTTCGCCTCCCAGTCGGCGACGATCTGCTCGGGATTGACCTTCGTGATCTCGATCTCCTTGACCGGCGCGTACGACTCCTCGGGCAGCCAGTTGGCCTTGGCGTCGGCCGGGAGTTGCAGGTCGCCGTTGAGCGCGCGGACCGGCCGGGCGCCGAACTTGGCGAACAGCGTCTGGGCCTCGTCGGAGAGCACGTAGTCGAGCAGGCCCTTGAGGAAGTCGCCCTTGGCCGTGTTGTACTTGTTGATCATCATTCCGGACGGCGACCAGACCGAGCCGTCGGAGGGGATGATCACCTCCACGTTGACGTTCTTGGCCTTCAGCGCGGCCTTCTGGGCCAGGCCGTTGAAGTCGTAGTTGATCTGGATGGGGGCCTCGCCCTTCTCCAGGGTCTCCTCGCTCATCTTGACGTCGCTGAGGTTGCCGGCGTCCTTGAGCTTCTTGAAGTAGGTGTAGGCGGGGGTCAGGTCGTCCACCGAGCCGCCGCCCGCGACCGCGGCGGCGACGACCATAGCCTGGCCGGTGCCGGAGGAGGCCGGGTTCTTGATGGCGATCTGGCCCTTGTACTCGGGCTTGAGCAGGTCCTGCCAGCTCTTGGGCGGGTTGCTCACCTTGTCGGTGTTGACGACGAACGCGGGCGCGCCGACGAACGTGGCGACCCAGCCGCCCTTGCCCTTCTGCCAGTCCTTCAGCTTGGCCGCCGACGGCGGCAGGTACGCCGGCACCACGCCCTTGGCCTCGGCCACCGGCCCCCACATGAGGCCGATGTCGCTGGCCGTGCCGATCGGGTTGTCCTTCTCGGCGTCGAACTTGACGATCTCCTCCGAGGAGGACATGTCGGTGTCCTTGTGGGCGCAGGTGCCCTGGTACTTGGCGCAGAACGTCTTGACGACCTCGCCGTAGTTGGCCCAGTCGGGGGCCAGGCCGTAGGTCGGCAGATCCTTGCCCTGGGCGGCGATCTTGCCGGTGTCCGGGGCGGCGGACCAGTCGTATTCACCGGCGCCGGCCGAACTGCCGCACGCGGTGAGGGCGAAAAGGGATGAGGCGGCAATTACCGCCCATGTGCGATGCTTCATATGGACCCTCGGTTAATTCCGGGTGAATTCGACAAGTGCCGTGAGCAGGTCTTTTCCCCGGCATGTCTAGTGCAGCGGAACGGTCCGGCCAATGCGTGATTTGCCTATCGCCGCTATAGGCGGAGCCATATAGCGGCTGCCTATCGGGGGCATCGGTCTAATCCCCCTTGTCCGGAACATCCCAGGCCGTGAGGCTTTGCGGTATCAGAAGTTGACCGGAAAGGAACCCGATGGCGACGATCCCGAGTCGCTACCTGCTCAACCACATCGGCGGCGAATGGCGTGCCCCCGAGAGCGGGCAGACCCGGCCGAACATCAACCCCGGCGACCTCTCCGACCACATCGGGGACTTCGCCGAGTCCGGTGGCGCGGACGTCGAGCTGGCCGTGGAGGCCGCCGCGGCGGCGATGCCGGAGTGGAAGGGACTCGGGCCGATCAAGCGCGCCGAGTACCTGCGCGCCGCCGAGCGCCTGATCGAGGAGCGGGCCGAGGACTTCGCCCAGGCGATCACGCGTGAGCAGGGCAAGCTCGTCAAGGAGGCGCGCGGCGAGGTCAGGCGGGCCCTGGCCATCCTCGACTTCACCGCGGGCGAGGGGCGCAGGCTGAAGGGCGAGACGCTGCCCGCCGAGGAGCCGCGCACGTTCTCCTACACCTTCCGCGCGCCCATCGGCGTGGTCGGCCTGGTGACGCCGTGGAACTTCCCGCTCGCCATCCCCATGTGGAAGGTCGCCCCGGCGCTGCTGGCCGGGTGCGGGGCGGTGCTCAAGCCGTCGCCGTTCACGCCGCTGACCTCCGCGCTGCTGGTGGAGGCGTTCGTGGACGCGGGCGTCCCGGCCGGGGTGCTCAACCTCGTGCAGGGCGACATCGCGGCGGGCGAGGCACTGGTGACGCACCCGCGCGTGGCCGGGATCAGCTTCACCGGCTCGCTGCCCGTGGGCCTGGCCATCCACCGGGCCGGCGCGCCGCGGCTGCTGCGCACCCAGCTCGAACTGGGCGGCAAGAACGCGGTCCTGGTGCTCGCGGACGCCGACCTGGACAAGGCGGTCAAGGCCACCGTGTTCGGCGCGTTCGGGCAGTCGGGGCAGCGGTGCAGCGCCACCTCCCGGGTGATCGTCGACCGGGCCGTCAAGGAGGAGTTCCTGTCGCGGCTGGTCGCCGAGGTGGCCCGGCTCAAGGTGGGGCCGGGCCTGTCGGAGGAGGCCACGATCGGCCCGGTCGTGAACGAGACCCGCATGCGCGCCTGCCTGGACGCGGTCAAGGCCGCGCAGGAGGCCGGGGCCAAGATCGCCGTCGGCGGCGAGCGGCACACCGAGGGCGTCCCTGAGGGCTGCTACGTGCAGCCGACCGTGCTGCGCGACGTGCCCTGGGACAGCGAGATCGCCCAGGAGGAGATCTTCGGCCCGGTGTTGTCCGTGGTGGACTGCGACGGCTTCGACGACGCCATGCGCATCTCCAACTCGGTCAAGTACGGCATGAGCGGCACGATCTTCACCCAGGACCCGGCGACCATCTTCGAGGCCCTGGACCGCTTCGAGGCGGGCATGCTGCACGTCAACCGGCCCGGCGTCGGCGCGTACGCGCACCTGCCGCACATGGGCGCCAAGCTGTCGCAGTTCGGCCCGCCCGAGTGCTCACCGCAGGTCTGGGACTTCTACACCGAGTGGCGGTCGGCGTGCATAAGTTACTGACGGCCGCCGAGGCCGTCGCCCGGCACGTCCCCGCCGGGGCCGTCGTCGGGATGGGCGGCCAGAACATCAACCGGTGCCCGATGGCGCTGGTGCACGAGGTGATCAGGCAGGGGATCGGCGGGCTGACCGTGGTCGGCTGCAACCTGTCGCTGCCGCTCGACATGCTGGTGGCCGCGGGCCTGGTGGCCCGCACCGAGCAGGGCACCGGCAACCTGGAACGTTACGGCACGCTGTTCGCCTGGCGCCGGGCCGTCGAGCGCGGCGAGGTCGGCGTCGGCGACCACTCGCACCTGGCGATGGCCACCCGCTTCGCGGCCGGGGCCGTCGGGGTGCCCTTCCTGCCGACGCGCAGCCTCCTCGGCACCGACCTGCTGGCCGACCTGGTCTCGGACGGGGTGGCGGTGGAGTCGGCCGATCCGTGGACGGGGCAGCCGGTCGTGCTGCTGCGGGCGATGACGCCGGACGTGGCCATCATCCACGCGAACCGCGCCGACCTGGCCGGGAACGTCGTGATCGAGGGGGTCACCTCCCACGAGGTGGACATGGTCAGGGCCGCCCGCGCCACGATCGTGTCGGCCGAGGAGGTGCTGCCCGCCGGGGCGTTCGCCGACCGGCCCGAGCGGGTCACCATCCCGGAGGCGTACGTGACGGCGGTCGTCCACCAGCCCTTCGGCGCCTTCCCGACCTCCGTCTACCGCGCGTACGACTTCGCCGAGCCGGAGATCAAGGAGTACCAGGCGCTGGGCCGGGCCGGGGACGACGGGCTGCGCGAGTGGATCGGGGCCAACCTGGGCGCGTCCTTCGACGACCACCTCAGGGCCCGCGACCCGGCGGGCACGCTCAGGGCCGGGCTGACCGAGCAGATGGGGAGGCTGGTGTGAGCGCCGAGTGGATCGCCCTGCCCAGGGAACTGCTGGTCGTCGAGGGCGCCCGGCAGATCCGCGACGGCGACCTGGTGATCGTCGGCACCGGCCTGCCGCTGCTGGCCGCCACGCTCGCCCAGCGCACCCACGCGCCGGAGGCCAAGCTCGTCATCGAGTCGGGGGTGATGTTCCCGAAGGTCGTGCCGACGCCGGTGTCGGTGGTCGATCCGCGGCTGATGCGCGGCGCCGCGCGGCACGGGTCGCTGTTCGAGGCGCTGGGCGGGCTGGTGCAGCGCGGGCTGGTCCGTACGGGGTTCCTCGGCGGGGCCCAGGTGGACGAGTACGCCAACATCAACTCCACCTGGGTCCCCAGACCGGACGGCTCGCGGGTGCGGCTGCCCGGCAGCGGCGGCGCCAACGACATCGCCAGCCACTGCCGGCAGGTGGTGATCCTGACCGACCACGAGAAGCGGCGCTTCCCCGCCCGCTGTGACTACGTCACCAGCCCGGGATTCCTGGGCGGGCCGGGGGAGCGGGCCAAGGCCGGGCTCGGGCCGTTGCGCGTCAAGGTCGTCACCGACCTGTGCGTGATGGAGGCCGAGGACTCGGCGCTGACCGTGACGGCGCTCATGCCGGGGGCGAGCGTCACGGACGTACTGGACAACACCGGCTTTACCCCGAAATTTCGGGATTCGTTGGAAATTGTGGTGCCGCCGGACCCCGAGGACCTCCGCCTGCTGCGCGAGGAGATCGACCCGGCGTGCGTGTACTTCCCTGAAAGGAAAGCCCGTTGACCGACAAGAAGCCGTTCGCCTGGGAGACGGCGATCGCCTGGAAGAACAAGGACCGGATCGTCGTGCGCGGGTACGACGTGAACGAGCTGACCGGCAACATCTCCTTCGCCGAGCACTTCCACCTGGTGCTGCGCGGCGAGCTGCCGACCCCCGAGGTGGGCCGGATGACCGAGGCGATCCTGGTGAACATGGCCGAGCACGCCATGTCGCCCTCCTCGGCCACCGTGCGCTTCGCCACCTCCGGCGGCGCCGAGCTGAACGCGGCCGTCGCGGCGGGCGTCGCCGGCATCGGCCGCCTGCACGGCACCGCCGACCGGCCCGCCGAGATGTTCCTCGCGGTCGGTGAGCGGGCCGAGCGCGACGGGCTGAGCGACGAGGAGGCCGCCGCCAAGGTCGTCGCCGAGATGCGCGAACGCCGCGAGCGCATGCCCGGGTTCCACCACGCCCAGCACATCCGCGACCCGCGCACGGTCCGCCTGCTGGAGCTCTCGGACGAACTGGGCGTCACCGGCCGGTACGTCCGCATCGCCCGCGCGATGGAGGACGCCACCGAGGGCGTCTTCGGCCGCCGCATCTGGCTCAACGGCCCCGGTTCGATGGGCTGTGTCGGCCTCGACATGGGGTACGAGCCGCTCCAGCTCAAGGCCATGTTCATCGTGTGCCGGTCGTTGTCGCTGTGCGCGCACTCGATCGAGGAGATGACCAGGGAGAAGGGCTGGCGGGCCTCCGCCAACTCCGACATGGTCCAGCCGCTGGACCTGTCGATGCAGGGGCCGGACCACTACGACGGCCCGGCCGACCGCACCCTGACCTGACCCGGGCTGGGCCGCCACTGGCCGACCCGGTCGGCGGCGGCCCCTCCGTGCCCCCTTGACACCCGCGTCCCCACTGGAGGAGCGTGGGTGCCCCAAGGTGTTCCATATACGGAACGATGCATGGAGGTGCGGTCATGCGGCCCAATTCCCGGTTCGCGCAGGTGCAGCCGTTCGACATCGACAAGGTGGCCGCGGCCGCCGGGGCGGACGCCGACGTCCTGCGCCTGGAGAACCTCGACACCGACGTCCCGCCCCCGCCGTCCGCCGTGGCCGCGACCAGGCGGTCACTGGAGGAGGGGACGGGCAACAGCTGGCTGCCGTTCACCGGGCTGCCGGTGTTGTGCCAGGCGGTCGCCGCCGAGCTGCGGGCGCGTACCGGGCTCGACTACGACCCTCTGCGGCAGGTGTGCATCACCTCCGGCGGGACGTCGGCGGTGATGCCCGTGCTGCTGGCCACGACCGAGCCGGGCGAGCCCGTGCTGCTCACCGACCCCACCTACGCCGGCCTGCTGCAGCGGGTGCGGCTGTCGGGCGCGCGTCCGCACCTGGTGCCGCTGCTGGTGCAGGACGGGCGCTGGCGGCTGGACCGCGAGGCGCTCGCCCGGGTGCCCGCCGCGGCGGCGCTGCTGCTGATGAGCCCGTCGATGCCGTCGGGCGTGGTCTTCGACCGGGAGGACTGGCAGGCGGTCGCGCGGGTGTGCGAGCGCACGGGCGCGTACCTGATCTACGACGCCGCCATGGAGCGCATCGTCTTCGACGGACACCCGCGGATCAACCCCTGCCAGGTGGACGGCCTGGCCGAGCGCACGATCATCATCGGCTCGATGTCCAAGGAGTACCGGATGATCGGCTGGCGGATCGGCTGGGTCGCCGGCCCGGCCGACATCATGTCCCGGATCATGGTCGCGACCATCTACAACACCACCGTGGCCAGCGGATACCACCAGTACGGCGCCGCCGCCGCGCTCACCGACCCGGCGGGCGCGGGGGTGGCGGAGGCGGCGGCCGAGTACCAGGCCCGCCACGACACCGTGCTCGCCCAGCTCGACGGGCTGCCGGTGGTCCGGGCCGGCGGCGGCTGGTCCGTCCTGGTGGACGCCGAAGCCATGGGGCTGACCGCCGAGGACCTGTCGGCCCGCCTGCTGGACCGCGGACGCGTGGCGGCCACCCCCATGACGGCCTGGGGCGAGAGCGTGGCCCCCCGGCACGTCCGCCTCGTCTACAGCGCCGAGCCGGTCGGCCGCCTGGCGGAGCTGCGGGCCCGCTTCGAGGCGGCGCTGTCCTGACCCGGGGTCAGCGGGGAAGCCGGTCGCGCAGGAAGGACTCGAACGTGCGCAGGCCGGGGTGGCGGGCGCGGAGCGCGGCGATGTCGGCCTGGTAGCCGCTCTCCAGGAACCACTCGTACATGCGCTCCCCGCCGGGCGCGGTCTGCTCGAACCGGGTGGGCGTGCCGGTGACCCGCTGGTAGACCTCGGCGATCTCGGCGCCGGTGAGCTCCTCGCTCGCGATCTCCAGCGCCCGGCCCGCGTACTCCGCCGGACGCTCGAACGCCTCCGCCGCGAAGTGGGCGATGTCCTCGGGCGCGACGAGCTGCATGCGCCGGAACGGCAGCGCGATGACCCGCTCGTCCCCGGCGGGCTCGGCGTGGTACAGCAGGTTCGTCATGAAGAACGCCGGACGCAGCACCGTCGCCCGCAGGCCCAGCCCGGCGACGTGCCGCTCGATCGCCCACTTGCTCGCGAAGTGCTCGATGCCGGTGTCGCGCTCGGCGCCGCCGACCGAGCTGTAGACCAGGTGCGCCACGCCCAGCCCGGCGGCCAGGTCGGCGACCGCGACGCCCTGGCGCACCTCGCGGGCCAGCTCCTCCTCCGTCACGGCCAGGGCCTGCACGCTGAACACGCCGTGC
Organism: Nonomuraea sp. NPDC003560; assembly: GCF_042878785.1. Classification (NCBI taxonomy): domain Bacteria; kingdom Bacillati; phylum Actinomycetota; class Actinomycetes; order Streptosporangiales; family Streptosporangiaceae; genus Nonomuraea; species Nonomuraea sp. NPDC003560. The sequence goes on from NZ_JBIAOF010000013.1 coordinate 315,072, forward strand.
ACGCCGGTCATGGCCGTCCGGAGCGAGGCGGGGTCGTCCAGGTCGCCCTTGGCCAGGGTGGCGCCGAGCGCGGCCAGGGCCTGGGCGGCGTCCGAGGCGGAGTCCCTGACCAGGGCGCGGACCGTCCAGCCGCGGGCCAGCAGGGTCCGGGCCACCGCGCCGCCCTGGTTGCCGGTGGCGCCGGTGACCAGGACCGTCCTGGCCCGCGCGGGCAGCAGCAGGGTCTTCCCGGTGACCGCGCGGGCCTCGACGGCGGCGTGCGCCTCGGCCGCCGACTCCAGGGGCAGCACGTTGCCGACCGTGGGACTCAGGCGGCCGGCCGCGGCCAGCTCCAGGGCCTCGCGGGCCAGCTCGCGCGGGTCGGCCGCGGGCCAGGCGACGGCGGTCACCCGGGGGGCGGGGGTGGTCATGGGGCCGCCGGCCATGCCGTACACGCTGAGCCGGCCGCCGTCCTTCAGCAGGTCCTGCGCCCGGGCGCCGATCTCGCCGCCCACGCCGTCGAAGACGACGTCCAGGCCGCCGGTCGCGGCGCGCACCTCCTCGGCCCAGCCCGGGGCGGTGTAGTCGACCGTCAGCTCGGCGCCGAGGCGCGCGGCCAGGTCGCGCTTGGCGGCGCTGCCGGCCGCGCCGACCACGCGCGCCCCCGCGGCGCGGGCGAGCTGCACCAGCAGGCTGCCCACCCCGCCGCCGGCCGCCTCCACCAGCACCCACTCGCCGGGCCGCGGCGCGGCGGCGCGGACCAGCCCCACGGCGGTGCGCCCGTCGGCCAGCAACGCCACGGCCTCGCGCGGCGACAGCCCGGCGGGCACCGGGATCAGGTCCTCGGCGGCGGCCACCGCCAGCTCGGCGTAGCCGCCGTACCCGCCGAGCGTGGTGACCACCAGGGAGCCCGTCAGCGCCGCGGGCACGCCCTCGCCCACCGCCAGGACGGTGCCCGCCACCCCGTTGCCCAGGACCGCGGGCAGCTCGGCCGCGCGCGGCCCCCGTCCGGCGCGCACCTGCGTCTCGACGAACGTGACACCCGCGACCGCCACCTCGACCAGCACCTGACCCGGCCCCGGGACGGGGTCGGGCACCTCCTCCACCACGAGCGATCCCGGGCCGCCGAGCTCCCGCAACACCACCGCACGCATGACAGACCTCCTTAATCGGAGCGCTTCGCTCCGGAAAGAACCGTATATCGGAGCGCAACGCTCCGCAATATCCTGTACGGCATGGCAGGACGCGGCAGGCAGGCCGAGGCGGCGCGGAACGATCTGCGGCTGCTCCAGGCGGCCCACGAGGTGTTCACGACCCAGGGGTTCGACGCGCCGGTCTCGGCCATCGCCAGGCAGGCGGGCGTCGGCATGGGCAGCCTCTACCGGCGCTACCGCACCAAGGAGGAGCTGCTCCAGCGGCTGTGCCTGATCGCCATGGAACGCGTGGTCGACAACCTGGAGTCAGCCCTGGCCGAGCCCGACCCGTGGACCGGGCTGGAGGCGTACGTGCGCGCCTGCGTCGCCGGCCGCTCCGGCGCGCTGGCCCCGGTGGCGGGCACGATCGAGGTCACCGACGAGATGTGGCGCACCTCCCGCCGGGCCACCGAGCTGGCCGGCACCCTCGTCGCCAGGGCCCGCGAGGCCGGCGCGCTGCGGCCCGACGCGACCACGCTCGACGTCTCGCTGCTCATCGAGCAGTTCAGCAGGCCCGCCCCCGGCCCGCCGAGCGAGGAGCACCAGCGGGTCAAGGAGCGCCTGCTGGCCATCGCGCTCGACGGCCTGCGCGCCCCCGGCGCGACCCCGCTGCCCGGCGAGCCACCGAGCGCCGAGTGGTACGAAGGACGCTGGCGGACCTCCCCGTAGGTCTACGGTGGGACGGTGGCCTTCAATGACCTGCTGAAAGACCTCCAAGACAGCGCCGGAGCACAGGCCGCGGGCATCAGGCGCGGCTACGGCGGCCCGCCCGCCCGGACGATGAGCGTGCGCTCCGGCCCGGCCCGGTTGCGCTGCGCCTCGCTGCTCAAGCCGCTCTACGCCTGGGTGGCCGCCGACCACATCGACGACGCCGAGCGCTGGCGCCGCCACGCCGAGCCCGCCGTGGTCGTCTCCTCCAACGCCGACACGCTCAGCCTCTGGCTGTCCATCGGCCCCCGCGTGCTGCTGGACGACCTCTACCGGCGCACCGGCGTCCGGTGGGCCCAGCCGGGCGGCGACCCGTCGCGCTTCGGCTCGGTGGAGGTCTCGGCCGAGGAGGTCGCCGCCGCCTACGCCGTGTTCGCGCAGGCCGCGGCGGCGGGCGACCCGGTGGCGGCCACCGTCCTGGCGTGGATGCGGCAGGTGGCGGGCGAGCAGACGTTCGGCGCCCGCGAGGCGCTCGGCTCGCCCGAGGCCGGCGTCAAGTGCGGCTGGTACGGCGCCCCCGACGAGACCTGCCTGCGCACCCACGCCGTCGCCGTCCTGCCGCGCGGCGGCACCCGGGCCACCGTGGTCGTGGCGATGACCGCGCTGCCCTACACCGGCGAGCGCGACCGCGAGTCCTACCACGCCCGCATCGCCCAGGGGCTGCCGGTCGAGTCCGTGCACGAGGGCCTGGCCGGGCCGCTGCTGCGGGGCCTGATGTCCACCACGTTGGCCGAGCTGGGGCACAAGCCCCGATAAGGTCGTGATCGTGCTGATCACAGTGCTGGGCGGATGCGGGGCTTGGCCGGCGGCGGGCCAGGCGTGCAGCGGTTATCTCATCGAGCACGACGGTTTCCGCGTGCTCGTCGATCCCGGCTACGCCACGCTGCCGCGGCTGCTCGAAACGACGCCGGCCGAGCGGGTCGACGCCGTCCTGGTCAGCCACGGCCATCCCGACCACTGCTGCGACCTCAACCCGCTGCTGCGCGCCCGCGCCCTGGGCGACGCCCCGCCGGCCGCGCTGCCCGTGCACGCGCCGCCCGGCGCGCTCGACGCCGTGCTCGCGCTCGACCGGCGCGGCATGCTGGCCGGCAGCTTCGAGCTGCACGACCTGGAGCCGGGCACGCCGCGCGAGATCGGCCCCTTCCGGCTCGACGCCTTCTCGCTGCCGCACCACGTGCCCAACGCCGGGCTGCGGCTGAGCGCGAGCGGCCGGGTGATCGCCTACACCGGCGACACCGGACCGTCCGCCGACCTCGTCACGCTGGCCGCCGGCGCCGACCTGCTGGTGGCCGAGGCGACCTATCCCGAGCAGGTGCCCGGCGAGGACGCCCCTTACCTGTCCAGCGCCGCCGACGCGGGCCGCACCGCCGCGGCGGCCGGGGCCGCCCGGTTGCTGCTCACCCACCTGTGGCCCGGCACCCGGCCCGAGCCGGCGCTGGCGGCGGCGGCCAGGTCCTACCAGGGCGACCTCGCGGTGGCCACGGCGGGCCGCACGATCGAGGTGTAGCGGCGGGTTCAGCGGCGCGCGGCGGCGGCTCAGCGGCGGTTCAGCGGCGGGTTCAGTGGCGCGCGGCGGCGCGCAGGGCGGCCACCACGTCGGCCAGCTCCGGCGGCTCGACGCCGTACGGCAGCTCCTCGGCCCAGGTGTGACCGCGGTAGACGCCGAGCTCCTCCTCGGTGAGCGCGGCGGGGGCCACCCGCGGGCGCGCCTCGTCGAAGGTGGCCAGGAAGAACGGCTCGGTCTTCACGTAGCGCACGCCCAGCCAGGAGAAGTCGCGCTCGACGTCCACCCGGTGCTCGCCGACGGCCGAGCCGGGCAGCCCGGTCTCCTCGGCCAGCTCGCGCCGGGCCGCCTCCAGCGGCGTCTCGCCCGGATCGAGGCCGCCGCCCGGCGGTTCCCACACGTCCCTGCCGCTGACCGGGTCGTACCAGTGCATGAGCAGGACGCGCCCGTCGCGGTCGAGGCAGACGACGCGGGCGGCGGGACGTTGGCTACTGCCCATTTGGGCCCCCTTTTCCCTCTATGGCGTCCATCGGAAAGACGCTATTCACGCACCCGCCTGACGCTGGAGATCCTTCAGCCGGATCACCCCAGCACTCAGCGAGGAGTACGTCCATGCAACGATGGCGCATCCTGCCCGCTCTCGTGGCCGCGGCCGTGTCGGTCCCCGCGCCGGCGGCCCTGGCGCATCAGGCGGCCGATCCCGCACCCGCTCCCGAGGGCAAGGTCCTCAACGGCGCGACCGCCCTGGCCGCGCCCGTGCCCGTGCCCGACGTCCCGAACGGCATCAGCAGCGACAAGGTCCTGGTCATCGGCCTCGACGGGTTACGCCACGACCGCATCGCCCCCGCCGACGCCCCCAACCTCGACGCCCTGATCAGCGGCGGCACGTTCGGCGCGAGCCTGCTCTACACCAGCCCGATGGCCGCCACCTCCAGCGGCCCCGGCTGGTCCACGATCGCCACCGGCGTCTGGCCCGACCTGCACGGCGTCAAGGACAACACCTTCGCCGGCAAGCACTACGACCGCTACCCCGACTTCCTGACCCGGCTGGAGAACACCGGCGCCGGCCACTCCACCTACGCCGCCCTCGACTGGAAGCCGCTCGCCGACCAGGGCACGTTCGGCCCCCGGATCGACGCCAGGGTGGTCCTGGACGGCGACGCCGACGGCTACCCGGCCGAGGACGAGCGCCTCACCCAGGTCAGCGAGACTGTCCTGCGCACGAAGAACCCGGACGCCGCCTTCGTCTACCTGGGCGCGATCGACATCGCCGGGCACGGCAGCGGCGCCGCCTCGGCCGCCTACCTGACCGCGATCCACGACGCCGACGCCCGGATCGGCCGGCTGCTGGCCGCGGTCAGGGCCAGGCCGACGTACGGGAGCGAGCGCTGGACGGTGATCGTGGCCACCGACCACGGGCACACCGACGCGGGCGGGCACGGCGGGTCCTCGATCGAGGAGCGCCGCACGTTCGTCCTGGCGTCCGGGCCGGGCATCGCCGCCGGGGCGCGGCCGGCCGACACGCGCCTGGTGGACGTGACGGCCGCGGTCTTCACCGGGCTGGGGCTGGCCGTGCCGGGCGGGATCGACGGCCGCCGCGTCGACACCAGGACCGGCGACCCGTTCGAGGGCGTCGCGCTGTCCGGCAGGACCGACGAGACCGGCATCCCGGCCGGCGTGCTCGGCTACTCGCACACGCCGCCCGCGGGCTGGTCGGCGGACGCGTCCAGGATGCCGTCAGGGGGCGTTCAGGAGTGGCGCGGCTGGGCGTTCACCACCGACGAGTTCTGGTCGCGGGCGGCCCGTGACCAGCAGCGGGAGCTGAACGTCCGGTCCAGGGGCACCTTCGCGGTGGCCGACTCCGACGAGTGGGACGACAAGGCGCACGGGACCGGGACGTTCGACTCGACGCTCGTCTCGCCCGCCTACACCGTGGCCGGCCGGACGTCCGTCACCCTCGCCTACGCCACCCACTACCGCGCGGACGGCGCGCAGAAGGCGCAGGTGCTCGTGTCGTTCGACGGCGGCGCGGACACGCTGGTGAAGAACTACACGGCCGACGCGGTCGCCAGGAACGAGTCGCTCGCGGTGACCGTGCCGGCCGGGGCCAGGTCGATGAGGGTCAAGTTCCACTACTTCGACGCGACCAACAACTGGTACTGGGCGGTGGACGACCTGCGCGTCTCCTGACCGCGCGGGCGGGGCCCCGCCTTCGGGCGGGGTTCCGGTCAGGGGTTGCGGGCGGCGATGGAGGCGTTGAGTGCGGTGGCGAAGGCCGTCCAGCCGACGTAGGGCAGCAGGGCCAGCCCGGCGCGGCGGTCGGCGCGCAGGAAGCGGCGCAGCAGCACGAGGTTGGCCGCGTCGAGCGCGACGATGTCGGCCAGCGCCAGGCGCGGGGAGCGGGCGCCGAAGAACAGCGGGGTCCAGGCGGCGTTGAGCGCGAGGTTGGCGCCCAGGGCGCGGGCCAGGCCGGCCCGGTCGTCGCCGCTGGTCAGGGCGCGCGCGCCGGCGTAGGCGATGAGGGCGTAGACCGGCGTCCAGACCAGGCCGAACGCCTGGCTGGGCGGCTGCCAGCGGGGCTTGCGCAGCCCGCGGTACCAGGCCGAGCCGGAGGAGGTGGCCAGGCTGCCGAGCGTGGCCGTGACGGTGACCGCGGCCGTGGTGGCGAGGAGGTTACGGGCGAACGGGCGCATCTGCATGGGCCTGCCCCTACCCGCCAGGGCCGCCGCATGCCCTAGGCGCCCTCCGGCTCCTCGACGACGAGGGCGAGCAGGCCGGGGAAACGTTCGTCGAACTCCGCGCGGCGCAGCCGGTTGAGCCGGCGGGCGCCTTCGTCGCGCTGCTCCAGCAGGCCGACCTGGCGCAGCACCCCGAAGTGGTGGCTGAGCGTGGACTTGGCCACCGGCAGGTGGGCGAACGTGCCGCAGGCGCGCGCCCAGTCGGGCTCCCCGGCCAGCTCGCGGACGATGCGGCGGCGGACCGGGTCGCCGAGCGCGTCGAGGGCGGCCTGCAGCGACACCTCGACGGGCGAGGTGTGGGTCAGGCCGCGCGTTCTGTTCGATGGCGGTCGAACATTGGTGTAGTGTTCCATCTCGATCGAACATTCTAGTCGAGGGAGCGGCCATGGAGACCGGGCACTTCGGGGTGTGGCATCCGCTGATCGGCAAGGCCCCCGCCGAGCAGGCGCGGCGCGCGGCGGCCGAGATCGAGCGGCTGGGCTACGGCTCCGTCTGGATCAACGAGGGCCGGCAGAGCAAGGAGCCGCTCACCACCGCGGCCGTCCTGCTGGCCGCCACCACCCGCGTCGCGGTCGCGACCGGCATCGCCAGCATCTGGGGCCGCGACGCGACGGGCATGACGGCGGGCGCGAAGACGCTGGCCGACGCCTTCCCGGGCCGTTTCGTGCTGGGCATCGGGGTCAGCCACGGCCCGCTGGTCGGCAGCCGCGGCCACGCCTACGACAAGCCGCTGAGCGCGATGCGCGCCTACCTCGACGGCATGGACGCCGCCGAGGAGGGCCTGCCCGCGGCGCGGGCGCCCCGGCTGCTGGCGGCGCTGCGGCCCCGGATGCTGGAGCTGTCCAGAGACCGGGCCGACGGCGCCCACACCTACTTCGTGCCGCCCGAGCACACCGAGCAGGCCCGCCGCGTCCTCGGCGCGAACCGGCTGCTGGTGCCCGAGCAGGCCGTGGTGCTGGAGACCGACCCGGCAAGGGCCCGCGAGATCGCCCGCGCCCACCTGGCCTACTACCTGACCCTGCCCAACTACCTGGGCAACCTGCGCGCCCTGGGCTTCACCGACGCCGACTTCACAGGCGGTGGCAGCGACCGGCTGGCCGACGCCATCGTGGCCTGGGGCGACGAAGGGCAGGTCGCCGCGCGGCTGCGGGCCCACCTCGACGCCGGGGCCGACCACGTGGCCGTCCAGCCGCTGTCGCCGGGCGCCCCCGACCTCGACGACGCCCTGAGCCGGCTCCAGCGCCTGGCCCCGGCCCTCGGCCTCTGATCCGGGCGGGCGGCCCGGCGGGTCGGTTTGACTTAGAGCGCACTTCAATTCGTAACGTCGGTCCCATGACAACGCCTCAGCACAGGATCGGTTCGGGTTTCGGCGCGAGAAGCACCGCGGACGAGGTGCTCAAGGGCATCGACCTCACCGGCAGGGTCGCGCTCGTCACCGGCGGCTACTCCGGCCTCGGCCTGCAGACCACCCGCGCGCTCAGCGACGCCGGAGCCCAGGTCGTCGTCCCAGCCCGGCGGCGCGGCGCGGCCGAGGAGGCCCTGGCCGGCATCGACGGCGTCGAGGTGGGCGAGCTCGACCTGGGCGACCTCGACAGCGTGCGGCGCTTCGCCGAGGAGTTCCTGGCCTCCGGCCGCGACCTGCACCTCGTGATCAACAACGCCGGCATCATGGCCTGTCCCGAGACGCGGGTCGGCCCCGGCTGGGAGGCCCAGTTCGCCACCAACCACCTCGGCCACTACGCGCTGGTCAACCGCCTGTGGCCGGCCGTCGAGCGCGGCGGCGGCCGGGTCGTGGCCGTCTCCTCCGCCGGCCACCGGCGCTCCGGCATGCGCTGGGACGACGTGATGTTCGAACGCGGCTACGACAAGTGGCAGGCCTACGGCCAGGCGAAGACGGCCAACGTGCTGTTCGCCGTGCACCTCGACGCCCTGGCCAAGGACGCGGGCGTGCGGGCGTTCGCGGTGCACCCCGGCGGCATCCTGACCCCGCTCCAGCGCCACCTGACCAAGCAGGAGATGGTCGAGGCGGGCTGGATCGACGAGCAGGGCAACCTGCTCAATCCCGGCTTCAAGAGCCCTGAGCAGGGCGCGGCCACCCAGGTGTGGGCGGCCACCTCGCCGCAGCTCGACGGCATGGGCGGCGTCTACTGCGAGGACTGCGACATCGCCGAGCCGGCCGACGGCTCCGGCGGCGGGGTCCATCCCCATGCCACCGACCCCGAGCAGGCCGCCCGCCTGTGGCGGTTGTCGGCCGAGCTGACCGGCGTCGACGCCTTCGCCGGGCGCGCGGCCTGACGGTCAGCGTTTCATGGCGCCGTCGGCGATGGCGTCCGCCGCCTCGCCGATGGCCATGCCCACGATCTCCAGGCGGCGCACCAGCTCGCGCTGCTTGAGCGCGTCCGAGGTGACCTCGCCGGAGAAGATCCGGGAGATCTCGTACTGGTACATGCGCCGGATCGCGCCGCCGGCCTTCTTGGCCTCCAGGGCGTCCTGCACCACCGCCGAGGGCCGGGCGGCCAGGCCGCGCACGGCGCTCTCCAGGGCGTCTATGCCCACGATGACCTGGTCGAGCAGCGGCGTGAAGCGGATCTGGTCGGGCACCCGGTACAGGTGCGACTCGCGCACGAAGTCCCGCAGCGAGTCCAGCACGTCGTCGATCGAGCGCGACAGGCGGAACAGGTCCTCGGGGTCGATGGGCGTGACCAGCGCGGTCTTGAGCTCCTCGACCAGGCGGGCGCGCTCCTCGTCGCCGAGGTGCTCGATCGCGCGCATCCGCTCGTGCGCGCCGGTCCTGCCCACCTCGCCGCCGATCATGGCCATCGCCAGCCACGCGCCCTGCTTGGTGGCCTTGAGCTGGCCGAGCAGGGCGCCGGTCAGCGCGCCGTCCATGCGGCCGGTCATGAGGTCACGGATCCGGCGCCATCGCTTCACCACGTCCCCCTCAGCCCCTTCAGGACGAACGCCGCCGTCGCGGCCAGCAGGCCGCTCAGCGGGAGCGTCAGCAGCCAGGCCAGGACGATCTTGACGGCGGCGTACCAGCGGACCCGGCCGCCGCCCTGCGCCACCCCGGCGCCGACCAGCCCGCCGGCCACGGCCTGGGTCATGCTCACGGGCATACCCAGCCCGGCGCAGGCGAGCACGGCGGTGCCCGCGGCCAGTTCGGCGGCGACGCCGTGCGCGGGCCGGGAGACGATGATCTCGCGGCTCAGCGTGCGGCCCGCCCTGGGCAGCCCGTAGAGCGCGCCGAGCCCGAACAGCACCGCCACCAGCGCGGTGCAGGCCAGGGGCGCGCCCTGGAAGCCGAGCGCGATCATGAAGACGGCCAGCATCTTCTGCCCGTCGTTGGCCGCGTAGGCGAGCGTCTGGAGCAGGAACCCGGCCCAGTGCCAGCGGGCCAGGCCAGGCGCGTCGGTCACCCGGACGAGCAGCCGGATGAGCAGCCACGACAGCAGCGCCCCCACGAACGGCGCGGCCAGCCCGAAGACCAGCACGAGCGCCACCGAGCCGCCCGACACCGGCAGCCCCCACCCCAGCCCGGCCCCGGTGAGCCCGCCCACCACGGCCAGCGTGAGGCTGGTCGGCCGGCCCTTCGCGCTGAGCGTGAACACCACCGCCAGTGCGCAGAGCACGGCCACGGTCATCGCGGCCTGGCCGCCGGGGGCGTGGAAGCCCGCCAGCCGGTTCACGAACGTCAGCGCCACCTGGTGGGTGACCAGCGGCACCACCGTGACGAGCAGCACCAGCGCGAGGATGCCGACGGCCGGCCTGATCACCGGCAGCTTGAGCCCGGTCGCCAGCAGCGCCCCGCCGTCGTTGATCCCGGACACGACGGCGAACAGCCCCGCGACCCCGATCAGTACGACGGTCTCCAACGGCACGTGTCCCATCCCAGTCGGCGCTGCTCGGCACGGACAAGCCCGATTCCCTTATGGCCCTCATAGGGGAAAGGCGGCTGTCCCGTGCGGCGCCACCCCGGATAGCGTCCGTAATGCCCGATAACTACCCAAGATCGAGTGGATTGATGGACGAAGAACTCATTCTGTTGAATCCCGGGCCCGCATGTACGTCGAAGCGGGTCAAGGACGCCCTGCTTCGCGGCGACCTCTGCCACCGCGAGCCCGAGTTCACGGAGTTGCTGTTCAGGATCCGCGAGGCCCTGCCCCGGTGCCTGAACCTCGGCGGCACGCACGAGGCGCTGCTGGTCACCGGGTCGGGAACCGCGGCCATGGAGATGGCGGTCATCAGCTCCGTCCGCGCGGGACGCGGCGTGCTCGTCGTGAACAACGGCGTCTACGGCGACCGCATGATCAAGATCGCGAAGGCGCACGGCATCCCGTTCCACGAGGTCAGGAGCGAGTGGACGGTCCCGGCCGACCCCGAGGCCGTCCGGGCGGCGCTCGCCGGGCGCGACGACGTGGACGCCGTGGTCTGCGTGCACCACGAGACCACGACCGGCCTGATCAACCCGATCAAGGAGATCGGCGAGGTGGTGGCCGAGCACGGCGCGCTGTTCGTGATCGACGCGATCAGCGGCACCGCGATCGAGGACCAGGACCTGGCGCAGGTCAGGGCGGACGTCGTCTGCGGCACCGCCAACAAGGGCCTGCACGGGCTGCCCGGCATGTCGTTCATCCTGTGCAGCGAGGCCGCCATCGAGCGGATCCAGGAGGCGCCCGCGCGCAGCCTCTACCTCAACGCCGCCAGCTACCTGGCCGGTCAGCGCAAGGGTGACGTGCCGTTCACCCCGGCCGTGCAGGTCTGCTACTCCCTCGACGAGGCGATCAAGGAGTACGAGGAGGCGGGCGGCTTCGCGGCGCGGACCCGGCTGTACCGCGAGCGGGCGGCCCTCGTCCGCGGCCAGTTCGCGCGACTTGGCCTGAAAATTCTCGTTGATGAACAATTCAGGTCAAACACCGTAACAATGCTTCATCTCCCCGAAAACGTAACTTATACGGCGCTTCATGATGAGCTCAAAAAGCGCGGTTACGTTATCTACGCCGGTCAGGGGCAACTCTCCGCGGACTTCTTCAGGATCTGCACGATGGGCGAGATCCCCTGGCACCGGCTGGAACAGCTCGAGGACGCGCTCCGAGAGTCGATCGAGGCAGCTAGGGGTTAACGACGACATGCAGCTCAACCTGCACCGGCTCTGGATCTTCATGACGGTCGTGGAGTGCGGCGGCTTCTCGGCCGCCGCGCAGAAGCTCTACCTCAGCCAGCCGTCCGTGTCACACCAGGTCAGGCAGCTTGAGCAGGCGCTGCGCGCCACACTGATCGACCGCAGCGGCGCCCGCATCAGGCTCACCCCCGAGGGCGAGGTGATGCTGGAGTACGCCAGGCGGGTGTTCCTGCTGGCCGACGAGGCCGTGGCCGCCATTCGGCAGGTCTCCGGGCTGCAGACCGGCAAGCTGGTCGCGGGAGGCACCACCACCGTCGGCACGTACCTCCTGCCGCCGTTGCTGGCCGCCTTCCGCGACCGTCATCCGGGCATCGAGCTCGGCATCCAGGTCGGCAACGGCCAGCGGGTCGAGCGCGGCCTGGTGGACGGCGAGATCGGCGTCGCGGTGCTGGCCGGCGAGCCCGGCGCGGCGCAGCTCGTCAGCGAGCCGATCCTGGAGGACCGGCTCGTCGTCATCACCCAGCCGGGCCACCGGCTGGCCGGCAAGGGCCGCGCCGAGCCGGCCGACCTGACGGGCGAGTTCTTCCTCATCCGCGAGCCCGGCTCCTCCACCCGCGAGCTGCAGGAGCAGGCGCTGGAGACGTGGGGGCTCGAAGAGGCCGGCCGCAGCGAGATCTGGGGCCCGGAGACGATCAAGCAGGCGGTCGCCGCGGGGCTCGGCGTCTCGCTGGTGTCCGAGCACTGCGTCGAGCAGGAGCTCGCCGACGGGCGGCTGGCGGCCCTGGAGGTGCTGCCCGCGCCCAAGCCCCGCCCCATCGTGCTGGCCCACCGCCGCGACCGGCTGCTGGGGCCCGCCGAGCAGGCGTTCATCGCCATGCTGCGCAACGTCCGCAGCTGGCCGGGGATCAATCGCTTGAGGAGCATCTCTTGACATCCCTGCCCTCCCGGGCACAGGTCGTGATCATCGGCGGCGGCATCGCGGGCTGCAGCGTGGCCTACCACCTGGCCCAGCTGGGCTGGACCGACGTCGTGCTGCTCGAACAGGGGCAGCTCTCCTGCGGCACCACGTGGCACGCCGCCGGGCTCGTCGGCCAGCTCCGCAGCACCGAGAGCATGACCAGGCTGATCAAGTACAGCACCGACCTGTACGCCCGCCTGGAGGCCGAGACCGGCTTCGGCACCGGCTGGAGGCAGTGCGGCAGCGTCAGCGTGGCCCGCACCCCCGAGCGCATGACCCAGTTGCGGCGCACCGCGGCCGCCGCCCGGAACTACGGCATCCAGGCCGAGGTCGTCAGCGCGCGCGAGGCGGGCGAGCTGTGGCCGGTCATGCGCACCGACGACCTGGTGGGCGGCGTCTGGCTGCCCGGCGACGGCAAGGCAAACCCGTCGGACCTCACGCAGGCGCTGGCCAGGGGCGCGCAGCGGCACGGCGTCCAGGTGATCGAGCGGGTCCGGGTCACCGGCGTCACCGTGCGCGACGGCGTCGTGCGCGGCGTGCACACCTCCGAGGGCCACATCGAGACCGAGGTGCTGGTCAACTGCGCCGGGCAGTGGGCCAAGGAGGTCGGCAGGATGGCCGGCGCGACCGTCCCGCTGCACTCGGCCGAGCACTACTACGTGGTCACCGAACGCATCCCCGGCGTGCGCCCCGACCTGCCCGTGCTGCGCGACCCCGACGGCTACGCCTACCTCAAGGAGGAGGTCGGCGGCCTGGTCGTGGGCGGCTTCGAGCCGGACGCCAAGCCCTGGGGCATGGACGGCATCCCCCACCCCTTCGAGTTCCAGCTCCTGGAGGAGGACTGGGACCAGTTCGCGATCATCATGGAGAACGCGATCCAGCGCGTCCCGGCGTTGGAGAGCGCCGGGATCAGGATGTTCTACAACGGGCCGGAGAGCTTCACGCCCGACAACATGTTCCTGCTGGGCGAGACCCCCGAGGTGCGCGGCCTGTTCGTCGGCGCGGGGTTCAACTCGGCCGGCATCGCCTCGGCGGGCGGCGCCGGCCGCGCGCTGGCCGAGTGGATCGTGAACGGCGAGCCGACCGGCGACCTGTGGCCCGCCGACATCCGGCGCTTCGCCCGCTGGGCCGGCAACGACACCTGGCTGCGCGACCGGGTCACCGAGACGCTGGGGCTGCACTACGCGATGTCCTGGCCGGACCGTGAGCCGGAGACCGCCCGGCCGCTGCGCCGCTCGCCGGTGCACCACCTGCTGGCGCAGGCCGGGGCGCGCTTCGGGTCGAAGATGGGCTGGGAGCGGGTCAACTACTTCGGGCCCGCCACGCCGTCCACGTTCGGGCGGCCGGGATGGCAGCCGTACGTGGACGCCGAGGTGGCGGCCTGCCGGAACGCGGCGGCGCTGTTCGACCAGACGGCCTTCTCCAAGTTCGTCCTCAAGGGCCCGGAGGCCATGGAGGCGTTGCAGTGGCTGTGCACCGCCGACGTGGACGTCGAACCCGGCCGGGTCGTCTACACCGGCCTGCTCAACGACCGGGGCGGCTACGAGTCGGACCTGACGGTGACGCGCGTGGCCCGCGACGAGTACCTGATCGTGACCGGCTCGGCCCAGACCACCAGGGACTTCGACCACATCTCCAAGGGCCTCGGCGACCGGCGGGCGGTCCTGGTGGACGTCACCGGCGCGTACGCCGTCTTCGGCGTGATGGGCCCCTCGTCCAGGACGATCCTGCAGTCGGTGTCGAAGTCCGACTTCTCCGCCTTCGACTTCGGCACGTCCCGCCTGGTCGACCTCGGCCACGCCACCGTGCGCGCCACCCGCGTCACGTACGTGGGCGAGCTGGGCTGGGAGTTGTACGTGCCCGCCGAGTTCGCCGTCACCGTGCACGAGACGCTCATGGGCGCCGGCGGGCTGACCCAGGCCGGTCACTACGCCATCGAGGCCATGCGCATCGAGAAGGGCTACCGCGCCTGGGGCCGCGAGCTGGGACCCGAGATCACCCCCGCTGCCGCCGGACTGCGTTTCACCTGCAAGAAGAGCGGCGGCTACCGGGGAGCGCGGCACGCTCTGGAGACGCCGTCGCGCAGGGTAGTCTCGATCGTGCTGGACGACCCCGCCGCACACCTGTGGGGCGGCGAGTCCCTGCTGTCCGACGGCGTCCCGGTGGGCTACGTCACCTCGGCGGCCCACAGCCCCACGCTCGGCAGGTCCGTGGCGCTGGGCTTCGTCACCGAGGTCTCGCAGGAAGGCGGCGTCACGCTGGAGAAGGTGGAGGTCGACGTGGCCGGCGACCTGTACTCTGCCCAGATCAGCCTCAAGGCGCCCTACGATCCCACGTCCGCGAGAGTGAAGGCATGAGCAGCCACGCCGAGTACATCCTGACCCTGTCCTGCCCCGACCGCCCCGGCGTGGTGGCCGCCGTCTCCGGCCTGCTGGCGGCGCACGGGTGCAACATCATCGAGAGCCAGCAGTTCGGCGACCGGGTCGCCCAGCGGTTCTTCATGCGCGTGCAGTTCTCCGGCCCGCTCGGCGAGGACGAGCTGGGCGCCGCCTTCGCCGCCCTGGCCCCCGACTTCGCCATGGAGTTCAGGCTGCGCGACGTGGCCAGGAAGCCGCGCGTGCTGATCATGGTCAGCCGGTTCGACCACTGCCTCAACGACCTGCTCTACCGGGTCAGGTCGAAGACGCTCGGCATCGAGGTCGTCGCGGTCGCCTCCAACCACCCCGACCTGCGCCCGCTCACCCAGTCGTACGGCATCGACTACCACCACCTGCCGATCACGCCCGAGACCAAGCCGAGGCAGGAGGCCGAGGTGCTGGCGCTGGTCGAGCACTACCAGGTCGACCTGGTGGTGCTGGCCCGCTACATGCAGGTGCTGTCGGAGGACCTGTGCGAGAAGCTGGCCGGGCGGGCGATCAACATCCACCACTCGTTCCTGCCGTCGTTCAAGGGCGCCAAGCCCTACCACCAGGCCCACAACCGGGGCGTCAAGCTCATCGGCGCCACGGCCCACTACGTGACCTCCGACCTCGACGAGGGGCCGATCATCGAGCAGGAGGTCGCCCGGGTCAACCACAGCCACTCGCCGGACGATCTCGTGCGCATCGGGCGCGACGTGGAGTGCGTGGCGCTGGCCCGCGCGGTCCAGTGGCACGCCGAGCAGCGCGTCCTGCTCGACGGCCACAAGACCGTCGTCTTCCCCCGCTGACCGCTCTTCGCGGCTTTACGGGCGGTACGTCCCGAAGAACCAGGAGTTGCCTTCGGGGTCCTCGCAGCCGTACTCGCGCGAGCCGTACGGCTGGTCGGTGAGCTCCATGGTGATCACGGCCCCCGCGGCCCTGGCGCGATCGTGGTGGGCGTCGACGTCGTCGACCGCGATGTAGACGCCGGGCCCGCCCGGCTTCCCCCGGCCGATCATGATCAGGTCGTCCTCGACGAACAGCTCGGCGTGCTCGACGACCCCGGACCCGTCCTTCGACGACTCGTGCACCCGGAACCCGAACGCCCCGGTCAGGAAGTCGAGCGCCGCCTGCGGGTGCTCGTAGCGGGCCAGTGCGTAGACAGTGCGTTTCATGGCTCCAGCATGTCCGGCGGCCCGCCCGCGGGTCTTGGACGAATCTGACCGGGCGTGGTGCCGCCGAGCGCCCGGAACTCCCGGTTGAGATGGGCCTGGTCGTAGAAGCCGCACTCGGCCGCGACCGCGGCGATCGGCCTGCCGGAGCGCAGCAGCCGCGCCGCCCGGCCGAACCTGATCACCCGGGCCGCCGTCTTGGGGGCCAGCCCGACCTGGTCGTGGAAGCGGGCCACCAGATGCCGATGGCTCCAGCCCAGCGACGCGGCCAGCGACGACACGCCGAGCCGCCCGCCCGACTCCAGCAGCCGCGCCCACGCCCACGGCAGCTCGGGGCCCACCTGCGGCCCGGCCAGGATGCGCGCGGTCAGCAGCCGGTCGGTCAGGGCCAGCCGCTCCCGCCACGACGGCGTCGCGGCCAGCCGGTCGAGCAGCTCCCCGGCCCACGGCCCGAGCACCGCCTCCACCGGGACCACCCGGCTCGTCAGGTGGCGCATCGGCAGCCCGTACAGCCGCCGCGCCCCGAACGGCGTGAGCACCACCTCCACGCCCTCGCAGGGCCCCTCGACGCGGGTGACCGCGAACCGGTCGGCGAGCCCGCCCGCGAACGCACCGACCCGCTCCCCGTACGCCTCCATCGGCGCGCCGACGCCCAGGATGAGCACCGCCCCGGGAAGGGCGGCCTCGGCGCGCGTGACGGGCGCGGGATAGTGCTCGCTGTAGGCGCAGAGCCGGGTGACGTACGGCCGCAGCGCAGCGCTGGGGACGGCCTCGACGACGGCCGGCCCCAGGCTGCTCATGCCTGCGACACTACAGACCGGTGTGCTGGGCGAGGAAGGTCAGCGTGTCGGCCGACAGGTCGACCGTCCGGCTCACCGAGCGGGCGCCGTGGCCCACCTCGGCCTCGTTGCGCAGCAGCACCGGCCGCCCGGCCGTGGAGGCGTGCTGCAACGCCGCGCACATCTTCCAGGCGTGCAGCGGGTGCACCCGCGTGTCGGACTGGAAGACGGTGAACAACGTCGCCGGGTAGGCCACCGACTCCTCGACCCGGTGGTAGGGCGAATACCCCCACAACCAGCCGAACTGCTCGGGGTCGTCGGCACTGCCGTACTCGACGTTCCAGGTCGCGCCGAGGCCGAACTTCTCGTACCTGATCATGTCGAGCAGCGGCGCCGAGCAGACCACGGCCGCGTACAGGTCGGGACGCTGCGTCAGCGCGGCGCCCACCAGCAGGCCGCCGTTGGAGCCGCCGGAGATGCCGAGCTGCTCGCGGGTGGTGACGCCGGTCTCGATGAGGTGCTCGGCCGCGGCGTGGAAGTCGTCGAACACGTTCTGCTTGTTGGCCAGCATGCCCGCGCGGTGCCAGTCCTCGCCCTCCTCGCCGCCGCCGCGCAGGTTGGCGATGGCGTAGACGCCGCCCGCCTCGACCCAGGCCAGGATCGAGGCCGAGTAGCCGGGGGTCATGGACAGGCCGAAGCCGCCGTAGCCGTAGAGGATCGTGGGCCGGGGGCCGGGCCGCTCGTCGGCGGGGGAGATGATCAGCATCCGGACGTCGGTGCCGTCCTTGGACCGGTACACCACCTGCGACGTGCGCACCGGCGGCACCTCGACCGCGCCCGGCGAGGCGGCCCACAGCGTGGTCTCGCCCGTGCGGGCGTCGTAGCGCTGGATCGTCGGCGGCGTGGTGTTGTCGGTGTAGCCGAACCACGCCTCGAAGCCGCCCTCGGGACGCTCGGAGATGCCGCCGATCGTGCCCAGCCCCGGCGTCGGCACCGAGCCGACCCGCTCGCCGGTCGCCAGGTCGTGGACGGTGATCTCGCTGATCGCGTGGCGGGTCCAGCCCACCAGCATGACCGGGCGCTCCAGGTCGTCGAGGATGGCGAAGTCGGACAGCACCGCCTCGGGGTCCTCGGGGATCAGGTCGCGCCAGGTCTCGTAGCCGGGATCGGCCGGGTCGGTCACGCACACCCGGCCGCGGGAGGCGTCCCTGTCGGTGTGGACGTAGAGCCGGCCGTCGCGGCCGAACACCAGGGCGGTCTGCGCGTCGACGCCCTCCTGCACGACCTTCAGGTCGGGGGAGTCGGCGGGCGAGGCGGTCAGGTCGGCCACCCACAGGTCGTTGCGCGGCGCGGTGCCCTCGTGCGCCGAGACCTGGAGCCAGTGGCCGTCGCGCGAGACGGAGACGCCGTAGTAGTTGGTCATCTTCAGCCCCTGGCCGAAGATCATCACGTCGTCCTCGGTCGAGGTGCCGACGCGGTGGAGGTAGACGCGGCGGTGGAACTGCGCCTCGTTCTCCGGCACCTCGGTGCGCGGCAGCCTGCGCACGTAGTAGAACGCCTCGCCGCCGGGCAGCCAGGCGATGGGGGAGTAGCGGCAGCGGTCGATCGGGCCCTCGACGCGCATCCCGGTGGCGACGTCCATGACGTAGAGGACCGACTCCTCGTCGCCGCCCACCGAGATCTGGTACGCCAGCAGCCGCCCTTCCTTGTCGGGCTGCACGGCGTCGAGCGTGGTGAGACCGGACGGGTCGATCTCCATCGGGTCGATCAGCGCCCGCTCGGTGCCGTCGGCCTCGACCACGTAGTAGACCGCGTGCTCCTGGTCGGGCGTGCGGCGGGAGAAGAACCGGCGCTCCCCGCGCCAGGCCGGAACCCCCACCGAGCCGGACCGCAGCAGCTCGGCGATGCGGTCCTTGAACCGCTGCTCGCCACGGCTGGCGTTGAACAGCTCGGCCTGCGCGAGCAGCCACTCCTTGGTGTCCGGGCTGTCAGGGTCCTCCAGCCACCGGTACGGGTCGGGGACGGGCGTTTCGTGCAGGATGTCGACGACGTCTTCGCGGCGTGCCGTCGGATAAGGCTCTCGCGTCATGCCAGGAACCCTACTGCCAAGGTGGGGGCGTAAAGCGCTGGTGAAGCGGGCATAAAACGTAACGTGTGTCCCTCTGGTCATTCCGGCTTGAAGATTATGGGGTGGCGGGGACGCTACGGCTAACGCCAGACTTGGTGACAGGACGGTGCCGTGGTGACCATCCGCTGGACCGTCCGGCGGAGGTCCATGTGACGGAAGCACCAGTGCCCCAGGAGGGGCCGACAGGCGGGACATGCCACGGCATGTCCCCTTTGATACGCGCGCGGCAGGGAGAGGCCCGATGACGCGCCAGGTCCTGCTGCTCAACGCCACCTACGAGCCGCTCACCACGCTCTCGCTCCACCGGGCCATCGTCCTGGTGCTGCGGGAGAAGGCCGACGTCGTGCACCGCGACGGGCGGGGCGCCCAGCTCCGCTCGGCGAGCTGCACCCTCGACGTGCCTTCGGTGATCAGGCTCCGCAGATACGTCCGCATCCCCTACCGGTCCCGAATCCCGCTGACCAGGGCCGCCCTCATGCGGCGCGACGACTACCGCTGCGCCTACTGCGGGCAGCGGGCCGAGACCATCGACCACGTGATCCCGAGATCGCGCGGCGGCACCCACACGTGGGAGAACTGCGTCGCCTCGTGCACGACCTGCAACCACCGCAAGGCCGACAAATACCTGGAGGAGCTGGGATGGACGCTGCGCGTCCTCCCGGCGGTGCCGAGGGGCGCCCACTGGCGGCTCATCGGCGCCTCGCTCGTCGGCGATCCACAATGGGCGCCCTACCTGGAGGCGGCGGCCTAGCAATCCCTTTGAAGCCGGAGGCCACCGCCTGCCACCATGACGGGCATGTGGACCTTCACCTCCGATCCGGAGGAATTCGCCGCGGTCGCCGAGCCGTTCCTGCTCGGCGACCCGGTCGGCAACACGGTTCCGCTGACCGTCCTGGCCAACCTGCGCGCCGGCCATCCCGCCGACGCCGCCTTCTTCGCCTGGTGGACAGCCGGGGGCCAGGTGCGCGCCGCCGCCTTCCGCACGCCGCCCGCCCCCCTGAGCCTCACGCGCATGCCCGCCGCGGCCGTCGCCCCGCTGGTCGAGGCGCTCGGCGGCGACGTGCCCATGGTCGTGGGGCCGGTCGAGGTGACGGCCGAGGTCGTCCGGCTGCTCGGCGAGCCCGACCGGACGGTGTCCGAACGGCTCTACCGGCTCGGCGCGCTCGCCGTCCCGTCCGTGCCCGGCCGCGGCCGGCTCGCCGGGCCCGGCGACTTCCCGCTGATGGTGAGCTGGTACCAGGCGTTCGGCGCCGAGGTCGGGCTCGGCGAGGCGCACGACGTTGCCGAGCGGGTCGCCCAGCGGGTGGCCGGGCGCGAGCTGTTCGTGTGGGAGGCCGAGGGCGTGCCGGTCTCGGTGGCCGGGCTCGGCCGGGCGGCCGGCGGCGTGTGCCGCGTCGGACCGGTCTACACGCCGCCGTCGTGCCGCAGGAAGGGCTACGGGGCCGCGGTCACCGCGTACGCCAGCGAAGTGGCGCTGGCCGAACGGTGCGAGCAGGTCGTGCTCTTCACCGACCTGGACAACCCGACCAGCAACGCGATCTACCGGTCGATCGGCTACGAGCCCGTCTCCGACCATGCGCACCTGACCTACGCCGGCTCCCGCTCACCGGCCACAGCGGGTTAGGCTTACCGCATGCCGCGTTACGACTTCCGCTGCCGCGCCTGCGGCTCCACGTTCGAGGTCTCCCGTCCCATGTCGGCCTCAGACGAGCCGGCGACCTGCCCGGAGGGCCACGGCGACACGGTCAAGCTGCTGTCCACCGTCTCCATGACCGGTGGCGCCGCCGCTCCCCGTCCGGCCGGCGGTGGCGGCGGCTGCTGCGGCGGAGGTTGCTGCTCCTCCTGACCGGCGGGCCCGGGTGAACGCCTCCACGGCAAGCCGGGCCGCCCGTTCCACGGTCGCCACGCCCGTCGCCATGTCCGGGCTGCGCTCCGACAGCACGGCGATGAGCAGTTCGTGCCCGTTCAGCACGATCCGGCCCACGCTGTTGACCGTCCACCGCCCGCCGTGCGCGTCCACCGGCAGCCAGCCGTTCTTGAGCGCCACCTCGCCGCCGGCGGCGCTGACGCCCCACGCCTGCGACCGGTCCACCGACGACATGAGCCCCAGCGCCCAGCGGCGGCTCGCGGCCGGCACCGGCCCGGCGGGGTCGGTGAGCTGCTCCAGCACCCGCACCTGGTCCGACGGGTGGCTGAGGGTCATGCCCCACGACAGGCCCGCGCCCGGCCTGGTGTCGCGCACCTCCAGCGCGCCCAGGACCCGGCTGAGCCCCTCCTGGCCGCCGACCGTCATGTAGAGCTCGTGCGCGCTCTCGTTGTGGCTCTGGCGGATCATCCGGGAGGCGAGCCTGCGTTCGTACGCGCCGAGCCGCCGGTGCTCGCTCTGCCTGAGCAGCAGCAGGGCGAGCAGGATGTCCACCTTGGCCACGCTGGCCAGCACGAACGGCCTGCCCTCGGCGTAGGAGTACCGCACGCCCGTCGCGCGGTCGTACACCGACAGCGCCACCCGCCCTGGACGGCCCCGCAGCTGACGTTCCAGCGCCCGGTCGAGCGCCCGCCGCGTGGCCGGCGGCAGCAGGCGCTCCACGGCCACCGCCTGGCGGTGCGCCACGATCGGGAGCGGGGCCGGACGCGGGCCCGCCGCGCAGGCGGACACGGCGACGGGCACGACGACGGGCAGCAGGGCGGCGATGAGCGAGATCCCCCGGACGCGCATGTGCGCGAGCCTGTCACGCCCCGCACCAACGCCCGGGGGCCCGAGGGTCAAGCTTGCGGCAGGTTACGCCGCGATGATCTGCTCGCGGCTCATGCCGCGGTGGTGCGCCGGCGGCGGCGCTGGAAGGGCAGGAACCGGTCGGCCAGGTGCGGCCGCGACGGGGTCAGGGTGGGCTCGACCGCGATGATGCGGTCGAACCGGAACGCCCTGATGGCCCGCCGCATCCGGCACACGCCGACCAGGTACCAGTATTCGCGGTGGACCAGGCAGGTCACCGGCTCGACGTCGCGGGAGGTGACGGCCCCCGAGGCGTCGCGGTAGTGGAGGCGGATCATGAGGCGGCTGGTGATGGCGTCGGCGATGAGCCTGGCCCGGGAGGCGGTCTCCACGGGCAGCGGCTCGGTCAGGGTCGCGAGCGTGGTCGCGATGACGTCGTCGTCGAGCTCCAGGTGTTCGAGCGCGTGTTGCAGGCCGCGCCGTGCGGCGACGGCCTGCGGGCCCGCTCCGAGGTGAGCGAGGGAGAGGGCGATGGCGGCGATCTCGGCGGTCGTCAGCGGGCGAGTCTCGTCCTTCACGACTGTCGTCATACCCCAAGAATAGGGACGACCACCGACAATTTTCGAAAATCTGTGCGGTGGACCGGGGGTCCACCGCACCCTAACTATCGGGACAGCTGCGTCAGATCACGCGAGGCGCCGGTCGAGGCGGACGTGGTCATCGCCGCGTACGCCTGCAGCGCCACGCTCACCGGACGGTTGCGGTCGCGCGGCCGGTAGCCGCCCAGGTCGGCCAGCAGCCGCTCGCGCCGCGCGGCCAGCTCGGCCTCGGGCACCCGCAGCTCCATCGACCGGCCAGGGATGTCGATGTCGATGATGTCGCCGTCCTCGACCAGCGCGATCGCGCCGCCCTCGGCCGCCTCCGGCGAGGCGTGCCCGATCGACAGCCCGGACGTGCCGCCGGAGAAGCGGCCGTCGGTGACCAGCGCGCACGCCTTGCCCAGGCCCTTGCCCTTGAGGAAGGAGGTCGGGTAGAGCATCTCCTGCATGCCGGGGCCGCCCTTGGGGCCCTCGTAGCGGATGACCACCACGTCGCCCTCCTTGACCCGCCCGCCGAGGATGCCCTCGACGGCCTGCTCCTGCGACTCGAACACCACCGCGGGCCCGCTGAACTTCCAGATCGACTCGTCGACCCCCGCGGTCTTCACCACCGCGCCGTCGAGCGAGATGTTGCCGTAGAGCACGGCCAGGCCGCCGTCGGCGCTGTAGGCGTGCTCCAGGTCGCGGATGCAGCCCTGCGCCCGGTCGAGGTCGAGGGAGTCCCAGCGGTTGTCCTGCGAGTACGCCTTCACCGTGCGCACGTTGCCCGGCGCCGCGTGCCACAGCTCGACGGCCTCGGGCAGCACGGTCGGCGACTTGACGTCCCAGGCGGCCAGCGTGTCGGCCAGCGTGCCCCCGTTGACCGTGGGCACGTCGCTGTGCAGCAGCCCCGCCCGGTCGAGCTCGCCCAGGATGGCCGGGATGCCGCCGGCGCGGTGGACGTCCTCGACGTGGTACTTGCTGGTGGCCGGGGCGACCTTGCACAGGCACGGCACCCGCAGCGAGATCTCGTTGATCTCCTTGAGGCCGAAGTCGACCTCGGCCTCGCGGGCCGCGGCCAGGATGTGCAGGATCGTGTTGGTGGAACCGCCCATCGCCACGTCGAGCGCCATGGCGTTCTCGAACGCCGCGCGGCTGGCGACCGAGCGCGGCAGCACCGACTCGTCGCCGTCCTCGTAGTAGCGGCGGGTGATCTCGACGAGCTGGCGGCCGGCGTCCTCGAAGAGCTGCTTGCGCCGCTTGTGGGTGGCCAGGATCGTGCCGTTGCCGGGCAGGGCCAGGCCCATGGCCTCGGTCAGGCAGTTCATGGAGTTGGCGGTGAACATGCCCGAGCAGGAGCCGCAGGTGGGGCAGGCGTTCTCCTCCATCTCCAGCAGCTCGGCGTCGGTCACCGACTCGTCGGCGGCGGCGACCATCGGGTCGACGAGGTCGAGCTTGCGGCCCGGCGTCTTGCCGGCCTCCATGGGGCCGCCGGAGACGAAGATCGTGGGGATGTTCAGCCGGAACGCGGCCAGCAGCATGCCCGGCGTGATCTTGTCGCAGTTGGAGACGCAGATCAGCGCGTCGGCGCAGTGGGCGTTGACCATGTACTCCACGGCGTCGGCGATCAGCTCGCGGGACGGCAGCGAGTAGAGCATGCCGCCGTGGCCCATCGCGATGCCGTCGTCGACGGCGATCGTGTTGAACTCGCGCGGGATCGCCCCCGCCTCGCGGATCGCGGCCGAGACGACGTCGCCGACCTCGCGCAGGTGCACGTGGCCCGGGACGAACTGGGTGAAGCTGTTGGCCACCGCGATGATGGGTTTGCCGAAGTCGCTCCCGGCTACGCCGGTCGCCCGGAGCAGGGCCCGGGCGCCGACCATGTTCCTGCCGTGGGTGACCGTACGTGACCTGAGGGCCGGCATTGTGCTTCTCCCATCATGAGGCGAGTCTTCACATGTTACGGCCACCCGCCCGGCACCTGAGACGCGTGTCCACTACCCGGACGGCTCAGTCCGGCAACCGTACGGCCGCGAGCTGGGTCGCCTGGGCCACCAGCCGGCCCTTGGAGTCCCAGACGTGGGCCACCTCGTCCATGCGGTCGCCGCCGACGTCCGTGGCCGACAGGCGGACCCTGATCGGGCCGGGGGCGGGCAGCCGGCGGATGTAGGCCGAGAGCTGAATCGTCGGCACCCAGCCGGACAGCCCGAGGTCGAACGAGACCGGCGGCACCGGGTCGAGCGCCACCAGCAGGCTCAGCGGGTCCCAGTCGGAGCCGTCGGCCAGGCGCTGCCAGCTCGCGATCTCGCCCTTCCTGGTCGGCGTCCCGAACGCGAACGCCAGATGCGCCGGATCGACGCGCTCCTCGACCACGGCCATCAGCGGCACGGCGAAGTCCGCGCCGGGCGGGTCGGTGGGCGCGAGGAAGCAGTCCTCCTCGGCCGGGAGCTCGACCGGGGGGAGCGAGGTCCACCAGGGGTCGCCGTCGTCCAGGACGCCGAGCGTGACGTGCGACTCGACGCGCACCCTGCCCTCCTGGGCCAGCGAGACCCGTACCTGGGCCAGGCTCCGGCCGATCCGCAGCGGCTCCACGCGCACGTCCGCCGGGCCGGGCGCGGGCGGCTCGACGAAGGCGCCGCTCACGGCGGTCACGTGCGGGTGCCGCTCGCCGGCGCCGCTCTGGCAGGCGGCGCGGGCCAGCACCGCCAGCAGGTAGCCGCCGTGCAGCTTGGTGCCCACACTCCACTGGGCGTCCAGCGTGGCGCCGAACTCGTCCGCGCCGCGGGCGACCAGCGCGGTCGCCTCCCCGAAAGTCCCCATTTTTCGCGATATCCCTTCAGATATCCGTTCAGCAGAAGGTCAGATTGACACCGTCAACCTGACGGCGTCAATCTGAGATCCATGACCGCTGCGAGACGTGTGCGCGCCCGGCGCGGAGAAGGCGGCCTGCTGCGGGAGGAGATCCTGCGCGCGGCCGAGGACCTGCTGACCGAGTCCGGCAGCGAGGACGCCCTCACCCTGCGCGCCGTCGCCCAGCGCGCCGGGGTGTCCACGCCCTCGGTCTACCTGCACTTCGCCGACAGGGAGGCGCTGCTGGAGGCCGTCTGCCTGCGCGTGTGGGACGAGTTCGGCCGGATGTTCAGCGAGAACCTGACGGGCGACCCGTTCCTCGCGCTCGGCCGCTGCGGACGGGCCTACGCCCGCTTCGCCCTCGACCATCCCGTGCAGTACCGGGTGCTGATGATGCGTCCCTCGGCCGTGCAGGGCGTGCCGCCGGCCGCCGCCGCGTGCTTCCGCCACATGGTGGACGCCGTCGCCGCCTGCGTGGCGGCCCGCGTGCTCGAAGGCGATCCCGAGGAGCTGGCGCTCGGCCTCTGGTCGGCCGTGCACGGCTGCGTCTCGCTGCTCATCGCCCAGCCGTCCTTCCCCTGGCCCGAGGACAGGGAGGCGCTGATCGACCACATCGTCCGCATCGCCGGGGTGGGCACGGCCCTGCTGTCCCGCCTGCCGGACGCCCTGCCGCCCAGCGGCGTGCTGGCCGCCGAGCTGGACGACTTCGGCGCCCGGCTGTCGGCGAGCACGTCGGCGGGCGTGAAAAAACCCCGCGGAGGGTGACTCCGCGGGGTCGGCCGGCCTGTCCTAGCCCTCGCCGTACCGGGCGGGCAGGACCTGGGCGGCGATGTCGTAGAGCCGGTCGATCTCGGCCGGGGTCAGCGCCCGCTCGCGCTTGGTGATCCACTTGCGCGCCCGGTCGCCCTGGTAGACGTCCACGCCGCGGATGGTCATGATCTTCCACGGCACGGGCGGTCCGTAGATGGCCAGGGACGGCACGACGACGACCTCGCGGCCGAACGCCTTGCTGATCAGCTCGCTGGCCTGGGACGCCTCCCATTTGGCCTCGGTCAGCCTCGGCTTCATGTCGAAGGGGCCGTGGAAGAGCTTCTTGCCCGACTGGACGCGGACGGGAAGCCGTTTGTCCCACTTCTCGGAGTCCACGGCGTAGACGCCGGTCGGCCCCACCACGAGGTGGTCGATCTGGGCCTCGCTGCCGGGGATCGCCCTGGCGTGCAGGGTGCGGTAGCCGCTGCGCTCCAGCCTGCGGAGCTGCCCCTCGGTACGCCGCTCGGCCACGGACGCGCGCCGCCACGCCGGCACCGTGGAGTGGGACCGCGCGCGGTAGACCGCTTCGAAAATGGCCGCGACCACCCCGGCGGTGACGCCCAGACGCCAGTCGCGCAGCAGGAAACCCACCACGATCGCCACGCCGATCGCCACGAGCGCGCGATTGCGCATGCGGCGGAACCGCGGCTCCTGGAGCAGGTCACGCACGGACGCGCGTTCCACGGGCGCGTAGGTGGTGGTGGGCGCCGATGGTGTCGCGGCGGCGGTGCGCTCGCCCTCTGGCCGGTCGCTCACCCAGATGGGTGACGCGGTGTGACCGTCTTCTCGCTGGTTGTCGGAGTCCACGTAACTCACCGTAGCTCGGAGATCGGAATGATTCCTAGTGTTGACCTGTCCATAGTTTTATGGCCCAGCTCATCGTGTTCCACTCATGTTTTCGGGGTATGTCTTACGTTCTTCTCTAGAGATGCCTAGTGTGCCGATCGTGCGAGAAATACACGAGCTTTCCGCGCTCGAGCAGGCCCGGGCCGTCCGCGACCGTGACGTCTCACCGGTCGAGCTCGCCCAGCACTATCTCGACCGGATCGAGCGGATCGATCCCTCGGTCGGCGCGTACGTCACCGTGACCGCCGAACAGGCGCTCGACCAGGCGCGCCGCCTGGAGAAAGACCTGCCTGACGGGCCGCTGGCCGGGGTGCCGATCCCGGTCAAGGACCTCAATCTGGTCAAGGACGTGCCGATCACCTTCGGCTCGGCGGTCTACCGGGGGTTCGTCGCGCCGGTGGACGACACGGTCGTGACGCGGCTGCGCGAGGCCGGCACGGTCATGCTCGGCAAGACCGCCACCCCCGAGTTCGGGCTGCCCTGCTACACCGAGACCGACGTCTCGCCGCCCGCCCGCTCGCCCTGGGACCTCGGCACGTCGGCAGGCGGGTCCAGCGGGGGAGCGGCCGCCGCCGTGGCCGCCGGGCTGGCGCCGGCCGCCCAGGGCAGCGACGGCGCGGGCTCGATCCGCATCCCGGCCTCCGCATGCGGCCTGTACGGCATCAAGCCCACCCGCGGCCGGATCAGCTTCGCCCCGATCATCCCCGACCTGGCCGGCATGTCCACGAACGGCCCGATCGCCCGTACCGTCGCCGACGCCGCGGCCCTGCTCGACGTCATGGCGCACAACGAGCCCGGCGACCTCTACCTCGCGCCCCGGCACGAGGGCACGTACCTCGCCTGCGCCGGCCGCGACCCCGGACGGCTGCGCATCGCCCGCTACGCCGACCCCGTCGTGCCGGGGGCCGAGGTCGATCCCGAGGTGCTGGCCGCGTACGAGGGCGCCGCCGCGATCCTCGCCGGCCTCGGTCACGAGGTCGTGGAGATCCCCAGGCCGTTCGGCGCGGACCTCGTGCCGCAGTTCGTCACCCTCTGGTACACCTTCGCCTGCATGCACCCGGTCGCCGACGATCAGGGGCACCTGCTCAGGCCGCTCACCCGGTGGCTGCGCGAGCGCGGCCTGGCCACCACCGCCCCCGCGTTCCTCCAGGCCCAGGCCGCCCTCCAGCTCGCCACCCGGGGCGCGCTCACGATCACGAACGCCTACGACGCGGTGCTCACCCCGACCCTCACCCAGCCGCCCAGGCCGGTCGGCTGGTTCGAGGACGTGGACGACGTCGAGGAGACCTTCGAACGCATGAAGCGCTTCGCCGCCTTCCCGGCGATCTACAACGTCAGCGGCCAGCCCGCGGTCAACCTGCCGCTGCACTGGAGCGCCGAGGGCCTGCCGATCGGCGTCATGCTGGCCGGGCGGATCGGCGGTGAGGGCACCCTGATCTCGCTGTCGGCCCAGGTTGAGGCGGCTGTGGGCGGGTTCTGGGGCGAGCGGCGGCCGTCCGTCTGGTAGGAGGGTCCCGTACGGGTCTGGCCGGGCACCCGCCGGAGGATTACGTTCGTCGTGTGAACAGCGCTGCGGAAAGTCTGCTCTTTCTCATCGGGGTGTCCTTGGGGCTGTTCGTACTGATCAGCCTGCTGGTCATGGTGCCGGGGCGGGGCTCGTCCCGGGTGGCGGAGCCGGGGCCGGTGTGGCTGGGCGGGCCGTCCGGGAGCGAGCACGGCGTGAGCACGTCGACCCGGGTGCTGGCCGACGGCGCCGCCCCCTGGGCGCGGACGCCCGAACCCGACTGGACGGCCGCGGCCATGGCCGTCGAGCCGGACGAACACCTCGGCGGCGCCTCGGCAGGCTGGTGACACAACGATGCCCCCCTCGAACCAGCCCTCTGAGCAGCCCTCTGAGCAGGCGCTGACACAGGCTTCGGCGCAGACACCGATGCGGACGTGGCCCCGTGCGCCCAGGCGGGCGCTGACGACGGCTCAGGTCGACGATCTCAGGAGGGCCGTCCAGAGGGCCGAGCGGCGCAGCGGGTTACGCTTCGGCGTGTTCCTGGGCGAGCCGGTCGGCGCGCGACGGCACTTCGCCGAGCGCCTGCACGCCGCCCTGGGCGCCGAGTCGGCCGACGCCGTGGTCGTGTTCGTCGATCCGGCGGGACACGCCCTGGAGATCGTCACCGGCGCGAACGCGAGGCGGCGGCTGAGCGACGGCGCCTGCCGGCTCACCGCCCTGTCGATGGCCACCGCCTTCAGCGCGGGCGACCTGATCGGCGGCCTCCTGTACGGCATCACCGCCCTCGCCGACCAAGCCACCCTCCACCACTGACCCTCCGCCGACCCGGGCGTGCCAACCTGGCGGGCGCGGCCGCGCAGGTGCCCTCCATGTGCAGGCACGGCACCCATGGCTCCAAGGAGCACCGCACCCTTCGGCTCGATCACGCCTCGCACGGGCACCCCTCGGTCCGAAGACACCGCACCCTGCGGGCCAGTCACGCTGCCGCACGGCCCCTTCGGCCCAGCCACGCTGTCGCGAGGCCCCTTTCGGGTCGGCCACGCTCTCACGCGCCCCCCTTCCGTGCCGAGCACACCAGCGTCGTCGGCTCAGGTGTGTTCGGGGGGTGTGGTCAGGCGCGTTGCAGCAGGGTGACGACGTGGTCGCTGACGCCGGCGAGCAGGCTGGACGGTTCGATCGGCGCTCCGGCCACGGCCGAGAACAGGGCGGGCAGCCCCGGCAGCGGGAAACCGTCGTCCTTGGCGGCCGCGGCGCCCACCGCGTTCTTGTCCAGCGCCGTCCGGCTGCGCTCCCAGGCGTCGAGCACCTCCTCCGGCGACGGCACCCCGAACCCGTGCCCGACGGGCGCCGCGTGCCGCAGCCGGACGAGCGGCGTCTCGGCGAAGGTCAGCGCGGTACGGGCGCGTACCTGCAGGTCGGCGCGGGGCTCGGGGTCGATCCAGTCCATGGCGGTGCAGGGGTTGCGGCAGGTCGCGACGCAGACCGCGAGCGCGCCCGCCAACTGGCTGTGCTGCCGGTCGAAGTAGGCCCGCCAGCCCTCCCCGGGTTCGACCGACACCCGCAGCGTGCGGTTCGTGGCCGACTGCTCGGACTTGGTGTGGTCGCACTCACGGTCGCCGATCACGCCGAACCTGCTCCCGGGCGCGCTCAGCCCGGCGGGCCAGCGGGCCGGATCGCCGGCGTGGCCGAGCTGCGGCTCGAACGCCAGCAGCGGCAGGTACTCGCTGGCGATGTGCACGGCCGCGATCATGGGGCTCAGCTCCCGCCGGTGCCAGCGGACGGCGATCACCTCGAGCAGCAGGCCGTAGGCGGGCTTGAGCGACTCCAGGGCTCCGCGCGGCTGCTCCCGCGGCGTCTGCGGCATGTGGCAGGCGCGGGCGAGCCGGCGCAGGTCGGCCGGTACGGACCTGGCCTCGGCGGCGAAGTCCTCGGCGTCGAGCGAGAGCAGCCGCTGCCCGAACTCGCACACGTCGGAGATCTCGGCCGTGGGGGCGAGCGCACCCAGATCGGCGAAGGCGTACCGGCGGGCGAGGGCGATCAGCAGCTCACGAGTCGAATCCACGCGAAGACTTTCTCACGATCTTGCAGCAGTCACGGACATGGGGCACGCACGCACCAGACGTCCCGAAGCGGTCACCGGCTCGGGGCGCGTACGCCCTGAGCGCCCTGAAGCAGCCACGGGCTCGGAACGCGTGGGCGCCGGGCGTCCTGGAGTGGTCACGGACGTGGGATGCGCACACGTCGGACGTTCCGGAGCGGTTACGGGTACGGCGCGCCCACGCACCGGACGGCCCGAGGTGGTTACGGGCATGGGGCGCGTACGCATTGCACGTCTTCGGGCGGGCTGGTGACCGTGGGTTCGTCCGTGGGCTCCTCAGGGGGCTGGGTGGGCTCCTGTGTCGGCTCGGGCTCCGAGGTGGTCACGGTCGGCGTGGGCTTCGGCGAGACGGTGGGCGTGGCGCTCGGCGTGGTGGGGGCCACGGTCGGGCCGGGGGTCGCGCTGGTGGTGCCGCTCGGCTTGGCGCTCGGCACGGCCTTGGTCGGCGGCGCGGGCTCCTTGGTGGTGTGCTCGGGGCTGCTCGGGCTGTGGACCTGCGTGGTCTCGTCGGCAGGCGGGAGCACCTGGCCCGTGCTGGCGGGCTCGGCCGGACGCAGCCACACCGACCCCGCCACCGCGGCCGACACCACGACGGCGGCCGCCATCGTGGCCAGGGCCGTCAGCGTGCGACGACGGCGGGAGCTGCCGCCGGCGGGGGCCGACGGCATGGTGAGCGGCGAGCCGGGGTCGGCCACGGGCATGACGCCCGTCGGCTGAAGACCCGGATGGGACCCCGTGGGAAGGCCCGAGTGGGGGTCCGTGGGAAGACCTGTGTAGGAGCCGGTGGGGAGGCCCGTGTGGGAGCCCGTCGTGGGCGGGGTCGCCGGAGCGGCGGTGAGCGGCGGGCCGGGCAGGGCCGCGCCACTGACCGACGCGCGGGCCGCCCGCGCCATGTCGGACGCCGACGACCAGCGCTGCGCCGGGTCCTTCTGCAGCGCCCGCGTCACCACCTGGCGCACGGCCGGCGGCAGGTCGGCCGGCGGCTCGGGCACGGGCGCGTTGAGATGCTTGAAGATGATCTGCACAGGGGTGTCCCCCTGGTACGGCAGCCGCCCCGTCAGGCACTCGTAGGCCACCACGCCCAGCGCGTAGACGTCGACCGCCGGGGTGACCTCGTTGCCCGCGGCCATCTCCGGTGCGCAGTAGGCGGCCGAGCCGAGCATGGTGCCCGTGGCCGTGAGATGGCCGGCCGAGGCGGAGTGGGCGACCCCGAAGTCGGTCAGCGCGACCTGCCCGTCGGGCCGGACCATGAGGTTGGCCGGCTTGACGTCGCGGTGGACGATGCCCTGGGCGTGGGCCGCGG
The DNA here is from genome assembly GCF_042878785.1 of Nonomuraea sp. NPDC003560. NCBI lineage: Bacteria > Bacillati > Actinomycetota > Actinomycetes > Streptosporangiales > Streptosporangiaceae > Nonomuraea > Nonomuraea sp. NPDC003560. The sequence continues at coordinate 346,451 of NZ_JBIAOF010000013.1, forward strand.
CCAGCGCGTCGCCCACCTCGGCGACCAGGCGCATGGCCTCCTGCGCGCCGAGCGGGCCGCGCCGCAGCACCCGGTCGAGCGACTCGCCCCGGACGTATTCCATCACCAGGTAGCTGACCCGGCGCCCGTCGGCCTCGTGGACGCCGTAGTCGTAGACGCCGACCACGCCGCGGTGCCTGAGCGTGGCCATGGCTCTGGCCTCGTTCTGGAAGCGCTGGGTGAAGGTGGGGTTCTCCGACAGGGCGGGCATCATCACCTTGACCGCGACGGCCCGGCCCAGCACGAGGTCGTCGGCACGCCAGACCTCGCCCATGCCGCCACCGCCGAGGCGGTCGGCCAGCATGTAGCGGTCGTTGAGCGTGGTACCGGCGCCTAGCACGTACTTGAGGCTAACACCCGGTCTCCGTGCTCAGGCCGTATTCGCCGCAGCGCGAAGCCAGGTCCCCGCCGGGTGTGGCGGGGACCCGGACGGATCAGGCCGACGCGGCGTCGGTCTCGCGGTTGCGCAGGGCGCGGCTGACGCCGTCGGCGCCCTCCAGGATCAGCCTGCGCAGGGCCTGCGGCGGCTGCTCTGCGGCCAGGAAGTCCTGGGCCGCCTTGACCGTGGCGGGCTCGATGAGCAGCGCGGGGAAGCAGTTCATGGCGAACGTCGAGGCCTTCTCGAACGTCCACTCGCGGTAGACGCGCCCGACCTCGGCGAAGTACTTCTCCCGGTACGGCTCCAGCAGCTCGGCGTGGTGGGCGTCCTGGAAGCCGGCGATGGTGTTGCGGGCGATGTGGTTGGCCAGCTCGCCGCCCACGATCCGGTCCCAGGCCGCCGCCTTGGCCTCGGCCGTCGGGATCGCGGCCCGGCACAGCGCGGCCGACCGCTCACCCGTCGCCGTAGGGTCGCGCTCCAGCTCGGCGGCGATGTCGGGCTCGCCCAGCCGGCCGCCGGAGACCAGCGCGGCCACCAGCGTCCAGCGCAGGTCGGCGTCGACGGTCAGGCCCTCGGGCACGCCGGTGCCGTCGAGGATGGCCTGCAGCAGGTCGAGGTCGGCGCCGGCGACCGCCACCGGGGCGAACGCCTGGAGGAAGGCGAGCTGGTGGTCGGAGCCGGGCGCGGCCGAGCCGAGCAGCGAGCGCAGCTCGGCGGCCAGCAGCGCCTCGCCCTCGGCCCGCCAGGCCGGGGCGGCGTACTGCTGGACGGCCTGGCGCGCCTGGCGCAGCACCGCCTGCAGGACCGTGATGTCGGAGACCGTGCCCGCGCCGGAGATGACCAGCCTGACGTAGTCGCGGGTGGACATCTCACCGTCGCGGGTCATGTCCCAGGCCGCCGACCAGCACAGGGCGCGCGGCAGCGACTCGGTGAAGGCCGCGATGCCGCCCTCGACGAGCGTGCGCAGGGAACGCTCGTCCAGCCTGATCTTGGCGTAGGTCAGGTCGTCGTCGTTGAGCAGCACCAGGTCGGGCTGCTCGGCGCCGACCAGCTCGGCCACGCTGGTACGGGCGCCCACCACGTCGAGCTCGACCCGCTTGGTGCGGGTGAGCACGCCGTCGGCCAGCGAGTACAGGCCGATGGCGATGCGGTGCGAGCGCAGCGTCGGGTAGTCGGCCGGGGCCTCCTGGAGCACCTCGAAGGAGGTGAAGCGGCCGTCGGACACCTCGAAGGAGGGCCGCAGCGTGTTGACCCACGCGGTCTCCAGCCACTCCTTCGACCACGACGACAGGTCGCGGCCCGAGGTGCGCTCAAGGGCGGCGAGCAGGTCCTTCAGCTCGGTGTTGCCCCAGGCGTGCTCGGCGAAGTAGTCGCGCACGCCGGCCAGGAAGTTGTCCAGGCCGACGTAGGCGACGAGCTGCTTGAGCACCGAGGCGCCCTTGGCGTACGTGATGCCGTCGAAGTTGACCTCGACCGCCTGCATGTCGGGGATGTCGGCGGCGATCGGGTGGGTGGAGGGAAGCTGGTCCTGGCGGTAGGCCCAGGACTTCTCCACGTTGGCGAACGTGGTCCACGCGCCGTTGCCCCAGCGGGTGGCCTCGGCCTGGGCCAGCACGGACACGTACGTGGCGAAGGACTCGTTCAGCCACAGGTCGTCCCACCAGCGCATGGTGACCAGGTCGCCGAACCACATGTGGGCCATCTCGTGCAGGATCGTCTCGGCGCGCCGCTCGACGACCGCGTCGGTCACGCGGGAGCGGAAGACGTAGTCCTCCAGGAACGTCACGCAACCGGCGTTCTCCATCGCCCCGGCGTTGAACTCGGGCACGAAGAGCTGGTCGTACTTGGTGAAGGGGTAGCGGACGCCGAACACCCTGTGGAAGAAGTCGAAGCCCTGCCTGGTGACCTCGAAGAGGTTGTCGGCGTCGAGGTGCTCGCCGAGCGAGGCGCGGCAGTAGAGCCCGAGGGGGATGCCGTCGTGCTCGGAGGTGACCTTGTAGTACGGCCCGGCCACCAGCGCGGTGATGTACGTCGAGATCACCGGCGTCGGCTCGAACTCCCAGCGCCTGGCCGCCTGGACGCCGCCGTGGCGCCCGGACTGCCCTTCGAGGTCCTCGACCTTGGCCGCGGCGCCGTTGGAGACGACCTCCCAGTCGGCGGGGGCCAGCACGGTGAGCTGGAAGACGGCCTTGAGGTCGGGCTGGTCGAAGCAGGCGTACATGCGGTGGGCGTCGGCCGTCTCGAACTGGCTGTGCAGGTAGACCTTCTGGTCGACCGGGTCCACGAAGCGGTGGAGACCCTCGCCCGTGCGCATGTAGCTGCAGTCGGCGTCGACCAGCAGCTCGTTGGACTCCGCCAGCGAGGGGAGCGGGAAGCGGCCCTTTTCGGCGTCGTAGGAGGAGACGTCGAGGTCGGCGCCGTTGAGGGTGACCTTGCGCACGTTGGCGCCGTGCAGGTCGATGAAGGTGGAGGCGCCCGGGCTGGTGCTGGTGAAGCGCACCGTCGTGACGCTCTCGAAGCGCTCGTCCCCCTCCGTCAGGTCGAGTGCGACCTCGTACGACTCGACCTTCAACAGCCGGGCGCGCTCGCGAGCCTCGTCCCGGGTCAGGTTGCCTGCCAAGTTGCGCTCCTTTTCACCACTTCGTTGTAGTTTGTCGGTATCCTGCCACGCCGGGAATAGGACCTCGACACCCTCAGGTTATGGCCCCACGTGACTGAGAAGATTCCCGTGGACCTGTGGTTCGATCCTTTCTGCCCTTTTGCCTGGGCGACGTCACGATGGCTTCTCGAAGTGGAGAAGGTACGCGCCATCGAGCCGCGCTGGCACGTCATGAGCCTCAACGTCCTCAACGAGGGCAAGGACGTGCCCGACTCCTACCGTGAGGCCATCGTCAGGGCCATCGAACCCGTCCGCGTGGTGGCCGCCGCGCGGGCCGCGCACGGCGACGAGGTCGTCGGCCCGCTCTACACCGAGCTCGGCACGCGCCTGCACAACGAGCGCGGGATGAAGGACCTCAGCCGCCTCGGCGAGCTGATCGAGGACTCCCTGGAAGCGATCGGCCTCAGCCGCGACCTCGCCGCCGCCGCCCACTCCACCGAGTGGGACGACGCCGTACGCGCCTCCCACCAGGAGGGCATCACGCTGGTCGGCCAGGACGTCGGCACCCCGGTCATCCGCGTCGGCGCCAACGCCTTCTTCGGCCCCGTGATCACGTCCATCCCGAAGGGCGAGGACGCGGGCAGGCTGTGGGACGGCGTGCTTCTCGTCACCGAGTTCGAGGACTTCTTCGAGCTCAAGCGCACTCGTACCAGACAGCCCACCTTCGACTAGATATGTCGCCACCGCCGGGGTAAGACTCATATCCCGGCGGTAGGTTCTCGGGCGCGCGGAGGATGAGGAATCCCCCTCTGCTCGATCCGTGGTCTCGCCAGCCCCACGACGTGCACGCGAGGATGGCCCCATGCGCCAGCTGTATATCGGCGGTTCCTGGAACGCCTCTACGTCAGACGAGTCCATCGAGGTCGCCAACCCGGCCACGGAGGAGATCATCGACCGGGTGCCCGCGGGCACCCCCGACGACGTCGAGGCGGCGGTGACGGCGGCGCGGGAGGCGTTCCCCGCCTGGTCCGACACCTCGGCGGCCCAGCGCGGGAAGCTCCTCGGCCACGCGGCCGAGCTGCTCAAACAGCGTGCCGAGAGCGTCGCGGCGACGATCGCCACCGACATGGGCGCGCCCCTCGGCTTCGCGCTCAAGGTGCAGACGCTGATGCCCGCCGCCGTCCTGTCCTCCTACGCGCAGCTGGCCGAGAGCTACCCGCGCGAGTCCCGGATCGGCAACTCGCTGCTGGTCAAGGAGCCGATCGGGGTCGTCGCGGCCATCACGCCCTGGAACTACCCGCTGCACCAGATCATCTGCAAGGTCGGCCCCGCGCTGGCCGCCGGCTGCACGGTGGTGCTCAAGCCCAGCGAGGTGGCGCCGCTGGCGGCGTACGCGCTGGCCGAGATCCTCGACGAGGTGGGCCTGCCGCCCGGGGTGTTCAACCTGGTCAGCGGGCGCGGCCCGGTCGTCGGCGAGGCGATGGCCGCCCACCCCGACGTGGACATGGTCTCCTTCACCGGCTCCACCGTGGCCGGCCGCCGGGTCGCCGCGCTCGCCGCCGAGACCGTCAAGCGGGTGGCGCTGGAGCTCGGCGGCAAGTCGGCCAACATCATCCTGCCCGACGCCGACCTGGCCACGGCCGTCAAGGTCGGCGTGGCCAACTGCTTCATCAACGCCGGCCAGACCTGCTCGGCCTGGACCCGCATGATCGTCCACCGCGACCAGTACGACGACGCCGTCCGCCTGGCCGTCGAGGCGACCCGCAAGTACACCGTCGGCGACCCCTTCGACGAGGGCACCCGGGTGGGGCCCCTGGTGTCGGCGGCCCAGCGCGACCGGGTGGTCCGCTACATCAACCGGGGCCAGGAGGAGGGCGCCAGGCTCGTCGCCGGCGGCACCGAGCGCCCCCGCGAGCGCGGCTTCTACGTCGAGCCCACGGTCTTCGCCGCGGTCGAGCCGGGCATGACGATCGAGCAGGAGGAGATCTTCGGGCCCGTGCTGGCGCTGATCCCGTACACGAGCGAGGGCCAGGCAGTGGAGATCGCCAACGACACGAGGTACGGCCTGGCCGGCGCGGTGTGGTCGGGCAGCCAGGAGCGCGCGGTCGCCGTCGCCCGCAGGCTGCGCACCGGCCAGGTCGTCGTCAACGGCGGCCAGTTCAACCCGCTGGCCCCCTTCGGCGGCTACAAGCAGTCTGGGGTGGGCCGCGAGATGGGCGAGTTCGGCCTGGAGGAGTACCTGGAGATCAAGTCGATGCAACTGTAGGCCCCGGCCCGCCGCGGTCTACGCGCGCAGCATGATCCTGCGGGCCTCGTCCTTCGGCAGGCGGTCGACGTACAGCCTGCCGTCGAGGTGCTCGGTCTCGTGCTGGAAGCAGCGCGCCAGCGAGCCGCGGGCCTTGATGCGCACGGGCCGCTGCAGCCGGTCGACGCCCTCGACGGTGACGCCCGCGGCCCGCGCGACGGGGGCGTAGATCGGCGTGCGGGTGCGGCGGTCGGGCACCGACAGGCAGCCCTCCTCGTCGGAGACCTCCTCGGCGTCGTCGACGGTCAGCACGGGGTTGGCGACATGGCCCTTGCGCCCGGCGATGTCGTAGACGAACAGCCGCCGCGACACGCCGATCTGCGGACCGGCCAGGCCCACGCCGTTGACCGCGTACATCGCCTGGAACATCTCCTCGATCAGGCGGCGCAGCTCGCGGTCGAAGTCGGTGACGGGCTCGGCGGGCGTGCGCAGCACCGGATCGCCGATGACGCGGATCTCACGCATGCGTCTCCACTTTCGTAAGGACTGGGGAACGGTAGGGGTCCTTACTCTAGCCAGCGAGTGGGATCGGCGGGGCTGTGGAAGACTGGACGGGTGCGTGTCTACATCGGTGCCGACCATGCCGGCTATGAGCTCAAGAACCACCTCGTGTCCTGGCTCAAGGACCACGGCCACGAGGTGACCGACTGCGGTCCCTTCGTCTACGACGCCGAGGACGACTATCCGGCGTTCGTCCTGCGCGCCGCCGAGGGCGTCGGCGGCGACCCCGGCAGCCTGGGGGTGGTGATCGGCGGCTCGGGCAACGGCGAGCAGATCGCGGCCAACAAGGTGCGCGGCATCCGCGCGGCCCTGGCCTGGAGCGAGGAGACCGCCTCGCTGGCCCGCGAGCACAACAACGCGAACGTCGTCAGCATCGGCGCGCGCATGCACACGACCGAGGAGGCGACCAGGTTCGTCGAGGTCTTCCTGACCACCTCCTTCTCCGGCAGCGAGCGCCACAGCAGGCGCATCGCGCAGCTGACCACCTACGAGACGATCGGCCAGCTGCCCTCGCTGCCCTAGGTCTTGCGCCTGGCCTCGCGCCGGGGCGTCTCGTCGCGCAGGGGCCGCCGGTCGGCGGCCACCTGCTGCTCCTTCGACGGCCTGGACACGTCGCGGGCCCGCATGGCGATGGTCGCGGTGATCTGCAGACTTTGCAGGGCCATGCTCAAGAGCCTACGTCGTGCGTCTCAGAACACCAGCCCGGCCAGCGGCTTGGGGCTCCACGCCATGGCCGCGGCCAGCGCCCGCACCGCGCCCGGCGTGTGCTCGCGCAGCAGGCCCGCGCCGAGCTGCGCGCCGAGCAGGCCGTCGCCCAGGTACGCCGAGCCGAGGGCGGACACCGGCACCGTCAGGTGCGGCTCGTCGTCCACCGGCTTGCACTCCGCGCCGGTGGTGTCGGCGGTGAGCCGCCGGCGGCCGGCGTTCCACGGGCACACGTCGTCCTCGATCTCGATCACCAGGTCCACGGGGGCCGCGTAGGCGCGGGCGGTCAGGGCCCGGTCGACGTCCACCAGGCGTACCCACAGCTCGTCGGACCAGGTCGCGCGCAGCTGGCGGGAGTCGGCGAGCAGCGCGATCAGGGCGTCGTCCACCGGCCGGGCTTCCGCCTCCAGCCTGGTGATCAGGTCACGGTCCAGCATGTCGCGCCACAGCAGGGCGTAGGCCGCCGGATCGGTCGCCTCCAGCTCGAACACCCGCAGCTCGCCGCTGGGCACGCCGTTGGCGTCCCACGCCGACTTGGTGCGGAACAGCGCGTAACCGCGCACCTCCTGGTCGTCCTCGGCGAGCACCGCGCGCAGCGAGCCCCAGCCGCCCCTGTCGTGCTCCTCGTCGGCCAGGAAGGCGTCCCAGACGTGCCGGGTGCGCTCGTACCGGCCCGGACGCCGGGTCACGACGGCGGCGAACACCTTCTCGAAATCGGCCCTGGCCTCGGTGGGGGAGACCACCCTGAGCCGGAGCGCCGGGTCGGTGGGGGCGTCCCGCACGAACGCCGAGCGGTGCTTGTCAATCTTGTACGACAGTTCGCTGGCCGCCCTGCCGTACCCGAACCTGCCGTAGATCAGCGACTCGGAGGCGTAGAGGGCGGCCACCGACTCGCCGCGGTCGCGGATGTCGGACAGCTGCCGGCGCATCAGCGCCGACAGCACGCCGCGGCGGCGGTGCGAGGGAAGCACGCTGACCGCGGTCACCCCGCCCACGGGGATCTGGCGTCCGCCGGGGACGGTCATCGTGAGGCTGAAGACGGACGTGACGCCCGCCATGGTGGTGCCGTCGAAGGCGACCAGGGTGCGGTCGAACTCCGTGGCCGCCTTGTACCGCTCGTCCTGGGTGGGATGCGGCGTCCAGCCGAACCCCTCTGCGAGCACGCCGGCGAAGCCCGGCCACTCGGATTCGTCAATGGGACGGATCGGATAGGTCATCCGTCCACGGTAGGAGCGGGCAAAGGGGGACGGCCACCCAATATCCGTGCTTAATGATCAAGGCCTTGGTCAAGTGGGCTGCCCAAACAGGGGTCAGACCGATACAGTCACACGCATCATGAGTTCCCGTCCGGCGCCGTTGATTCCGCCACGGGTCCGTGCGGTCCTGGTGCGGGTGCCGTTCCTGGTGTCCGCCGTCCGGTTCGTCCGGAGAGGGCCGCTGGCCCGTGACCGCAACCTGCTCATCACCTTGACCGTGCTCTCGCTCGTCATCGGGCTGCTGGCGGCGAAGGTGTCCACCGAGTGGTTCTCGCCGTCGCTGCTCATCCTGGTCACCCTGATCGGCGGGCTGCAGCTGCGGCTGCGCAGCCTGGTCAAGCTGCTGGTGGCGGTGGGCGTCGCGCTGACCTACGTCGCGGCCACGCTCGGGGTGGCGCGGGTGGGGCTGGGGCTCACGGTGACGATCGTGTTCACCACCGTGCTGGCCGTGCTCATGGCCCGTACCCGGGGCAAGCTCGGCGTGCAGGGGCTGCGCGGCGACGCGATGCTGCTGGAGCTGCGCGACCGGCTCAGGAGCCAGGGCGAGCTGCCCCCGCTGCCGAAGGACTGGGGCGGCAAGGTGGTGCTCAAGCAGGCCGGGGGCTCGTCGTTCGGCGGCGACTTCCTGGTCTCCATGCGCGACGGCGACTCCGTGGAGATCGCCCTGGTCGACGTCTCCGGCAAGGGCGTCGACGCCGGCACCCGCGCGCTGCTGCTGTCGGGCACGTTCGGCGGGCTGCTCGGCTCGGTCGACGACTTCCTGCCCGCCTGCAACGCCTACCTCCACCGCCAGCGCGGCGACGAGGGCTTCGTGACGGCCGTGCACGTACGCCTCGACCTCGCCACCGGCGACTACACGATCACCTCGGCCGGCCATCCGCCGGTCGTGAAGCTCGACTCGGGCACCGGCAACTGGCAGGTCGCCTCGGCCAAAGGCGTGGTGCTCGGCGTGGTGCCCGACCTCCACTGCGAGCCCGACAGCGGCACCCTGCGTAAGGGCGACGCGCTGCTGCTCTACACCGACGGCCTGATCGAGCAGCCGGGGCGTGACATCGACGCCGGCCTCGACCGGCTGCTCGGCGAGGCGGAGCGGCTGCTGCCCTCCGGTTTCCGGGACGGCGCGAGGGCGCTGGTCAACGCGATGTCCTCGGGCCACAACGACGACTGCGCGCTGGTGTTGATCTGGCGTCCATAGTGACGTTTCACATGGGTCAGGTCGTGATGGCGGTCACTGGCAACGGGTTCGGCGGGCTGAGATCATTCGACTGTTCGGGTCCCGGCGGAGCGGCGCGGCTCCACCGGGCCCGTCATCTCGTCCGGTCCCGCACACCAGCCGCTACAACCAGCCGCTACAACCAGCCGCTACAACCAGCCGCTGTCGCTGGCGATGCGCACGGCGTCCAGCCGGTTGCGGGCGCCCGTCTTGCACATGATCCGCGACAGATGGTTGCGCACGGTGCCGACCGACAGGAACAACTGGTCGGCGATCTCGGTCGATCTCGCCCCGCCCGCCGCGATGCGCAGCACGTCGAGCTCCCGCCGGGTGAGCGGGTTGGCGGCCGACTGCAGGGCCGCCACCGCCAGCTCCGCCTCCACCGCCCGCCCGCCCGCGGCGACCTGGCGCACCCCCTCGGCCAGCCGCTCGGGCGCCACCCGCAGGCTCATGAACCCCAGCACGCTGCCGTTGAACGCCCTGCGCACCTGGCCGGGGCTCGGCCGGGCGGAGAGGATCAGCACCGAGCAGCGGGGGACCTGCTCGGTCAGCTGCGTGGCGACCGGCAGGCCCGGCAGGTCGAGATCGACGATCGCGACGTCGGGCGCGCTCGACCGCGCGGCCGGCAGCACACCGTCGGGGCTGCCCGTCTCGGCGACCACCCGCAGGTCGGGCTCGGCTTCGAGCGTGGCCTGCAGACCGCGTCGCACCAAGGGCAGGTGTTCGGCGATGAGTATGCGGATCAAGACGTCCCCCTCCATCGTCTCCCAGGGTGATCGGCTGATCGCTTACTGTCAATGCGGTCCGTTGGTTCACCAAAGTGCAGGCAAGCCCGAGGGATGTGCTGAGTTCGACTAGTCTGGGAACGTCGAGACCGTCTGTCTGCCTGGAGCGCGCGTAGATGAACTGGCTCTTTGTCGCCGGGATCCTTCTGTTCCTGGTGGGGTTGATGGTCTCCGTCGGCCTGCACGAGGTGGGCCATCTCGTGCCGGCCAAGATCTTCGGCGTCCGGGTCACCCAGTACATGGTCGGCTTCGGCTCGACGGCCTGGTCCATCCGCAGGGGCGAGACCGAGTACGGCATCAAGTGGCTGCCGCTCGGCGGCTACATCCGCATGATCGGCATGCTGCCGCCGCGTCCCGGCGACGCTCCCGGCAGGCTGCGCAGCGCGTCGACCGGGCCGTGGCAGGGCCTGATCGAGACCGCCCGCGAGGCCGCCATGGAGGAGGTGCGGCCCGGCGACGAGGATCGCGTCTTCTACCGCAAGAAGTGGTGGCAGAAGATCATCATCATGTCGGGCGGCCCGGCGATGAACTTCGTGCTCGCCTTCATCTTCTTCAGCGTCCTGCTGGTCGGCATCGGCCTGCCCAAGACCGCCCCGATCGTGTCGCCCGACACCAACACGTGCGTGATCCCCACCACCGAGGTGCGCAAGACGTGCGCGCCCACCGACGAGCGCACCCCGGCCGCCAAGGCGGGCGTCAAGGTCGGCGACCACATCGTCTCCCTCGACGGCCAGAAGATCGCGACCTGGCAGGACGCCACCCGCCTGATCCGCGGCCACGGCGCCGGCCCCGTCAAGCTGGGCATCGTCCGCGACGGCAGGCCGATGACGCTCGACGTCACCCTCATCGCCCGCGACATGGCGAACCCGACCGACGAGACCAAGATCGACAAGGGCGTCGGGTTCCTCGGCGTCGTGCCCTCCCAGGTCTTCGAGCAGCAGAGCATCGGGCAGGTGCCGGGCTACATGAGCGACCTGACCGGCCGCGTCGTGGGCTCGATGGTCAACCTGCCGGCGAAGATGGTCGGCGTCTGGAACGCCGCCTTCTCCGGCGACAAGCGCGACCCCGAGGGCCCGGTCGGCGTGGTGGGCGCGGGCCGGCTCGGCGGCGAGATCCTGGCCTCCGACATGTCCAACAAGAGCAAGCTGTTCACCTTCGTCAGCCTGCTGGCCGGGTTCAACCTGGCGATCGGCCTGTTCAACCTGATCCCGCTGCTGCCCCTCGACGGCGGCCACATCGCGGGCGGCCTGTGGGAGGGGATCAAGCGCGGCTACGCCAAGATCCTGCGCCGCCCCGAGCCCCGCTACGTCGACATCGCCAAGGTGCTGCCGCTCACGTACGCGATGGCGTTCGTGCTGATCATCATGGCCGGTCTGCTGGTCTACGCCGACCTGGTCAACCCCCTCACGCTCGGCTGACCCGGCCGGCGCGGCACGGACGGGGGTTACCGCGCCTGGCGCACCCCGCGACGCCAGACCTCGGCGATGTCGCCGACGGCGGTGACGTCCCGGGTGGCGTCGCCCTCGACCAGCACCAGGTCCGCGCGCAGCCCGGGGGCGATCCGGCCGCGGTCGGCCAGCCCGAAGTGCCGGGCGGGCACGCTGGTCGCGGCGGCCAGCGCCTCCTCGGCGCCGAGCCCGGCCTCGGTGAGCAACCGCAGCTCGCGGTGCAGTCCGGCGCCGTGGGCGGGCACGAACGGCGTGGCGTCCGTCCCGGCGAGCAGCGGCACGCCCGCGCGGCGCAGGGCCCGCAGCGCGCCGACGGCGTTGGCGGAGCTGCCCGGACGGGCGCAGTCGGCGGTCTCGACGTGCTGGGCCGTGATCGCCTCGAAGTAGGCCAGCGTGGTCACCACGAAGACCCCCTGGTCGCGCACCCGCCCGGCCAGGCGCGGCGAGGCCGGGTCGTCCGGCGTCAGGTCGGTCCACACGTGAGCCAGGCCGTCGACGCCGGCGTCGAGCGCGATCCCCACCTCGGCGGCGGTGATCGCGTGCGCGATGACCAGCAGGCCCGCCTCGTGCGCCGCCGCGGCCAGGGCGGCGGCGACCTCCGCCGTCATGACGGGGAGGTCGGCCCCGTGCACGGCGCCGTCGTCAATGACGATCTTGAGGTAGTCGGCCCCCTCGGCCAGCCTGGCCTGGACGAACGCCGGCGCCTGCGCCGGGTCGGAGACGAAGTCGATCGCCGTGACGTCGAGCCCGTCCAGGACGGTGCCCGCCAGGGCCCCCAGCAGCTGGGTCGGGTGCCCGCCAGGAGCGGTGGCCAGCGTGCCGGCGCTGCGCAGGTCGGCCACGTCGTCGTTCTCGGCGGCCAGCCGCCGCTGCCCGGCCAGGATCTGCGGCAGGCAGAACATGTCGAGCTCGGTGGTGACCCCGTACCGCAGGGCCTGGGCCAGGCTGCCGTCGAACACGTGGGTGTGCGCGTCGATCAGGCCGGGCAGCAGCGTCCTGCCCGTGCCGTCCACCTCGGCGTCGGCCGGGCGGCCGGCCCCGCTGCCGACCGCGGCGATCAGGCCGTCCTCGATCACCACGTCGGCCGTCGCGATGGTGTGCTCGCCGTCGAACACCCTGACATTGCGGATCACTGTACGCATTCCAAGCTCTCCCTTGTGAGTCGTGACGCCACCACAGAGGGGCAACCGGCCGGGAACTGTGACATGAGTGGCATAGATCACGCTTGATGCCTTCATGTCACAATCGCCACGCGTCTGGACTCTTCGGTTGCGACAGACGAGGAGGCACGCCATGACACCGACCCCGCGGCACCCCGCCGACGCCGCCACCGAGCAGTTCCTCGGCTACCGGGAACTGCTGTTCTCGGTGGTCTACAACATGCTCGGCAGCGTCGCCGACACCGAGGACGTGCTGCAGGAGGTGTGGCTGGCCTGGTCCGCCCGGCACCGCAGGCCGGACGCCGGACCGGTGGAGAACGTCCGGGCCTACCTGGTGCGGATCGCGGTGAACCAGGCGCTCGCCCGGCGGGCGGACCTGAGCCGCCGGCAGGAGACCTACGTCGGCCCCTGGCTGCCGGAACCGCTGGTCACGGCCCCCGACAACGCCGGAGGCGCCGCCGAGGGCGGGGAGTCGTTGTCGATGGCGGTGCTGGTCGTGCTGGAGACCCTGTCACCGCTGGAACGAGCGGTCTTCGTGCTGCACGAGGTGTTCGGTTTCAGCCACCCGGAGACGGCCGGCATCCTCGGGCGCACGCCGGCGGCGGTCCGGCAGCTCGCGGCCCGCGCGCGCCGCCACGTCCACGCGCGCCGTCCTCGTCACCGGCCCCAGCCCGACGTCCACGCCGAGGTGACCGAGCGGTTCGCCGCGGCCGCCCTCGGCGGTGACCTGCGGGCCCTGCTGGAGGTGCTGGCGCCGGAGGTGACCCTGTGGACCGACGGCGGCGGCAAGGGACCGGCCACCAGCCTGCACCCGGTCCACGGCCGGGACCAGGTCGCGGCGGTGTTCATGTCCGTCGCCGCGACGCTGACCCCGGGCGCGGTGGACCTGCGCTACCGGCGGGTGGCCGGCGACCCGTGCGCGCTCGTCTTCTCCGGTGACGGCCCGCTGGCCGTGGTCGTCGTCGATCTCACGCCCGAGGGCGACCGGATCGCCGCCGTCTACTCCGTCACCAACCCCGACAAGCTCACCGGCATCCGCTGAGCCGCCGGTCCGCGGCTAGTTCATCGAGATGTGCACGTGGTCGTAGTGGTTCTCGGTGATGCTGCCGCGGTCGGACATCGCGCGCCAGCCCGAGCCCTGGTTGATGCGCTGCTTCCAGATCACGTACTTGACGCCCAGCTTGGCCTTGTTCTTCAGCGCCCAGTCGGCCAGCCGGTCGCCGAGGGCGTTGTTGACGGCGCTCGGCATGGTGCCGCCTGTGCTCATCATGAAGTCGCAGGCCCGGCCGAGCGGGTGCTCGCCGCTGGAGCCGGACCGGAAGCAGCCCACCTCGTACGGCAGCGAGAAGTTCTTCTGCACCTGCGCGCGCATCAGCCGGGTGCGCGGCGTGATGTTGTCCGAGCCGGCCGGCAGCTCGGGCGCCCAGCTCCCGTCGGACTTCTTGCCCGGCCCGAACGGCACCAGGTCCTGGAGCTTCTTCTTGATGTCGTCGATGACGTCCTGGGCGTCGTCGCGCTGCTCGGCCACCTCCGCCGTGCCCGCCTTCAGCTCCGTCGCGAGCGCGGCGGCGGCCGTGGCGGCCTTCTTCTGGTCGTCGCGGGCCTTGGCCACGCTGTCCACGACCGCCTGCTGCTCGGCGGTGAGCTGTTCGAGCACGGCCGCGCCGCCGCCGTCCGGGGTCATCATGAACGCCGGCAGGGAGGTGTCGCCGTTCTGGTAGCGCAGCCGGGCGATCTCGGCGACCCGCTGCTCGGCCGTGGCCAGCGCCTGCTCGGCGGCGGCGAGCCGCTGCTGGGCCGCGGTGGCGGCCTGCTGGGCCTTGGCCAGCTCGACCCGCTTGAGGTTGTACGTCTCGATGAGCTTGTCGACCTTGCGGTTGAGCTCCTTGAGCTGGGCCCGCAGCTGCGCCTCGGACGGCTTGGGCGCGGCCGCCACGGCGGCTGCCCCGGAGACCGAGGCCGCGGCCGGATGGACGAGCAGGGCGGTGGCGGTGATGAGACCGACGGCAAGACTCGCGGGGGACGAAGCCGCCACGTGGTTGTTCCTCTCCCTCTGCCGGCCGGGTTAGCTGACGGGTTCGGGCACGGGAGCAGTCCCTACCACTTGCGCGGATTCACCCCGGATGCGATGGGTCCCCGGCTCCCGGGCAACACGCCCGGGATTAGGCGTACAACGACCGTTATGGCCGATGTCTAACGGGATATTAGTGGTAGATCACGAGTCATGCGACTTTAATGAGAAACCAATTAGTGATCAATTCGTGATCGCAACATGCGTGCCGCCTCCTCCGGCAGCACGTCGTTGACGAAGGCCCCCATGGCCGACTCCGAGCCCGCCAGGTACTTCAGCTTCCCGGGCGCCCGCCTGATGCTGAACAGCTCCAGGTGCAGGTAGGCCAGCTCACGGCCGTACCGCACCGGCGCCTGGTGCCAGGCCGAGATGTACGGCATCGCCACCCCGAACAGCGCGTCGAGCGCCCGCAGCACCGAGGTGTACAGCGGCGCGAACGCGGCCCGCTCCTCCTCCGACAGCGCCGCCAGGTCGGGCACCTGCCGGTGCGGATACACGTGCACCTCGAACGGCCAGCGCGCGGCGGCCGGCACGAACGCCGTCCAGAGCTCGTTGGCGGCCACCACCCGCGTGCCGGCGGCCTGCTCGGCGGCCAGCACGTCGGCGAACAGGTTCCCGCCCGTGTGCCGCGCGGCGGCCCCCAGCTGGAGCTTGGTGCGCGGGGTCACGTAGGGATAGGCGTAGATCTGCCCGTGCGGGTGGGGGAGCGTGATGCCGATCTCCTCGCCCCGGTTCTCGAAGCAGAACACCTGCTCGACGCCCTCGATGCCGGACAACTCGGCCGTGCGGTCGGCCCACGCCTCCATGACCAGCCTGACCTGGGCGTTGGAGAGCCTGGAGAAGGAGGAGGAGTGGTCGGAGGTGAAGCACACCACCTCACACCGCCCGACACCCGGCCGCACCTCACTCAGGCCGCCGACATCCCCGTAAGTCCCAAAATTTCCGGAGAAAGAGGGGAAGCGGTTCTCGAACACCACCACGTCATAGTCATGGGCCGGGATCTCCGACGCCCGCGTGGCGGACGACGGGCACAACGGGCACTCGTCGGCCGGCGGCAGGAACGTTCGCGTCTGCCGGTGGCCGGCGATCGCGATCCACTCCTCGGTCAGCGGGTCGTAGCGCAGCTCGGAGGCCACCGGCCGCGGATCGAGCGGCCGCCGGTCGATCGCGCTCCGGTCGGCGTCGTCGCGCCGGTCGAAGTAGATCAGCTCTCGGCCGTCTGCCAGGTGGGTGATGGTGCGCTTCAAGGCGTGCCCTCCGCGATGATCAGTTCTCCGGCCCGTTCGGCCAGCTCGGTGCGTGCTTCCTCGGGCAGCCCCGCGTCGCTGATGACCACGTCGGCCTCGGTCAGCTCGGCGATCGTGCTGATGCCGACCGTGTTCCATTTGGTGTGGTCGGCGGGGACCACCAGGCGGTGCGCCGCGGCCACCAGCTCCCTGTCGGTCTCGGACTCCAGCAGGTTGGGCGTGGTGAAACCGGCGCGCAGGCTCATGCCGTGCACCCCGAGGAAGAGCGTGTCCACGTGCAGGCGGCGGATGGCCGCCACCGCCACGGGGCCGACGAGCGCGTCGGAGGGCGTGCGCACGCCGCCGGTCAGCACGACCGTGCGGTCGGCGCGCGGGTTGCGGTGGAAGACGTCGGCGACGGGGATCGAGTTGGTGATCACGGTCAGCTCGGGCACCGCGACGAGGTGGTGGGCCAGCGCCCACGTGGTGGTGCCGGCGGAGAGGGCCACGGCGGTTCCCGGCCGGACGAGGGTGGCCGCGTGCCGCGCGATGGCCTCCTTCTCCTGCTGCTGGCGGGCGGACTTGGCGGTGAAGCCGGGCTCCTCGGTCGAGCCGGGGCCGAGGGCCGTCGCGCCGCCGTGGACCTTCTCCAGCAGCCCGCGCTCGGCCAGCACCTCAAGGTCGCGGCGTATCGTCATGTCGGAGACGCCGAGCTCGCGCACGAGGTCGGCCACCCGGACGCCGCCGCTGCTGCGTACGCGTTCGAGGATCGTCTGCTGACGCTGCTGTGCGAGCACGCCCACCCCTTCCAACAGATTCCACCAAATTATGACACGAGATTGTTGAGGAATGTTAGGTCACGGCGTATCGCTTGTGCGGCCCGCGGGCAGGGGAGACCTTGAAGGTCACGATCCCGACCGCTGGAGGTGAGCCCATGGCGAAGCGTGCACGCAAGGGCAGGGGGCGCAAGAAGAAGAAGGCGAACCACAGGAAGCGCCCGAACGCGAACTGAACACGGGTGGCCGCGGGTCTCGCGGCCACCCGTGTCATCTCAGCCGGGCAGCTCGGTGAGCGCCTGGTCGAGGCGCTCCTGCGGAAGCGAGTAGTCCTCCAGTTCGCCGGCCAGATGGCGGTCGTAGGCGGCCAGGTCGAAGTGGCCGTGCCCGCACAGCGCGGTGAGGATCACCTTCTCCTCGCCGCTCTCCTTGCAGCGCAGGGCCTCGGCGATGGTCTCGGCCAGCGCGTGCGTGGGCTCGGGGGCCGGGACGATGCCCTCGGTCCGCGCGAAGCGCACACCCGCCTCGAAACACTCGCTCTGGGTACGGGTCACCGCCTCGAACAGCCCCAGCTCGTACATGTGGGACAGCAGCGGCGCCATGCCGTGATAGCGCAGCCCGCCGGCGTGGATCGGGTCGGGGACGAAGGAGTGCCCGAGGGTGTGCATCTTCAGCAGCGGCGTCAGCCCGGCGGTGTCGCCGAAGTCGTAGGCGTACACGCCGCGGGTGAACGACGGGCAGGCGGCCGGCTCGACCGCCCTGAATCGGGTGCCGATCCGTCCGGCCAGCTTCTCCCGCAGGAAGGGGAAGGCCAGGCCGGCGAAGTTGGAGCCGCCGCCGGTGCAGCCGATGACCAGGTCCGGCAGCTCGGGCAGCTGGGCCAGGGCCTCCTCGCCGATCACCGTCTGGTGCATGAGGACGTGGTTGAGCACCGAGCCGAGCGCGTACCGGGCCTCGGGGTTCGCGGCGGCCACCTCGACCGCCTCGCTGATCGCCAGCCCCAGGCTGCCGGGGGAGGCGGGGGCGTCCGCCAGGGCCTTGCTGCCCGCGCCGGTGAGGGGGGAGGGGCTGGGGTGGACGGTGGCGCCGTACACGCGCATGAGCGAGCGCCGGTACGGCTTCTGGTCGTAGGACGCCCGAACCATCCAGATCCGGCATTCGACGTCGAACTGGGCGCAGGCGAACGCCAGGGCCGACCCCCACTGTCCCGCGCCGGTCTCCGTGGTCAGCAGCCGCACGCCCTCCTTGGCGTTGTAGTACGCCTGCGGCACGGCGGTGTTCGCCTTGTGCGACCCGGCCGGTGAGACGCCCTCGTACTTGTAGTAGATGCGGGCCGGCGTGTCGAGGGCCTTCTCCAGCCGGTGCGCCCTGATCAGCGGCGTGGGCCGCCACAGCCGGTAGACGTCGATGACCTCCTTGGGGATGGGTACGTAGCGGTCGCCGCTGACCTCCTGCGCGATGAGCTCCATGGGGAACAGCGGCGCGAGGTCGTCCGGCCCGACGGGACGGCGGGTGCCGGGATGCAGCGGCGGCGGAGGCGGCACGGGAAGATCGGGAACGATGTTGTACCAGTTGCCAGGGATCACCGTTTCAGTTTGAGCCGCCACTGTGGGCCGTCAAGGGTCTGGACACGGACACGTTCCTTCTTTACCTTGGTTGAATCAGTTCACAGGAGTAGCATATGAAAATCGATGCGGTCGTGTTCGACATCGGCGGGGTGCTGGAGCTGACGCCGTCCCTGGGCGTGACGGCCAGGTGGGAGGAGAAGCTCGGCCTGCCCGCCGGGCACATCGACGCCCGGCTGGAGCCGACCTGGCTGGCAGGGGCGGTCGGCGAGATGACGGAGGAGCAGGCCGGCGCCGAGGTGACCAAGGTGCTCGGCGCGCACGCCGGGGCGTTCATGGACGACGTCTGGACGGAGTACCTCGGCACGCCCAACACCGAGCTCATGGCGTACCTGGGCGCCCTGCGTCCGCGCTACCGCACGGGCCTGGTGAGCAACAGCTTCGTCGGCGCCAGGGAACGCGAGCAGGCCGCGTACGGCTACGCCGGCCTGGTGGACCACATCGTCTACTCGCACGAGGCGGGAGTGCGCAAACCGGATCCGCGCATCTACCTGACGGCCTGCGACGCCCTCGGCGCCGACCCCGCCGCCACGGTGTTCCTCGACGACCACGAGCCGTACGTCGAGGGCGCCCGCGCGGCCGGCCTGCACGCCGTGCGCTTCACCTCGAACGCCCAGGCGATCGCCGAGCTGGACGCGCTGCTCGGGCTCAGCCGTCCGTCAGCACCGCCGGCCGGTCCGGATGGTCGGCCCTGACCACCACGTCGGCGGCCCGCTGCGGGCGCGCCTCGCGTTCGTACCGCTCGTAGGCCGGCAGCCGCCACCGCTCGTCCTGCGGCGTGCGCCGCGCCAGCGCCCCCGCCGACAGCCACACGTGCACGCTCACCTCGAACGGCAGCCCCCGTCCCAGCAGCAGCGTGCCGTCCACGAGCACCACCCCGCCCGGCGCCAGCTCCCGGTACGGCAGCCGGTACGCGCGATCGATCCCGCTGTCCCACAACGCCGGCAGCACCCGCCCCGAGCCGCCCGGCTCCAAGGGTTCGAGCACCTCGCGCAGCAGGCCCTTGACGTCGAGCCAGTCCTCGTAGAAGACGTCGGGATCGGTCCGGCCGTGTTCCAGCCGGAGCGAGGCCGGCCGCAGGAAGTCGCCCGCCGACACCCGCAGCACGGGCCTGCCGCGCAACCGCAGCGGCGCGACCAGCTCGTCGGCCAGCGCGCCGGGCCCCGCCGCGGGCGCCCCGTCGACCGCCACCCGCACCCAGGCGTCCTTGGGCCACGCGGCGACGAGCTCGGCCAGCTCCTCGACGAGCGCCTCCCGGGAGATCGGACGTGCACGCATCGACGCCAGCCTACGCCCCCGAAGATCACAAAAGGCCAGGCCCCCCGAACCGGGGATGACCTGGCCTTTCGCCTGCGAGAGCGGACGACGGGAATCGAACCCGCGTAGCTAGTTTGGAAGACTAGGGCTCTACCATTGAGCTACGTCCGCGCGAACCGGTCGAACTCTGGTCTAGACTTCATCCGGTCGTCAGGGCGTAAGCGTACCGGAGTCACGGACCGCATGCGCACCCGGCGAGGCGGGGCGTGGCGCAGCTTGGCAGCGCGCTTGCTTTGGGAGCAAGAAGTCGCAGGTTCAAATCCTGTCGCCCCGACCAGGTCATCGGCCCCCTCCGACGCGGAGGGGGCTTCTTGGTTCGCGGAGCCGGACGAAGTGCCCCTTAAGGTCGAGGCGTGACAGACAATCGTGTGCCCCCGCCCCTCACCGGCGACGAACGGACCGTGCTCGGCAACTGGCTCGAATGGCATCGCGGCACGCTGGCCGTCAAATGCGCCGGCCTGACCGACGAGCAGCTCAGGCTCCGCTCCGCC
Organism: Nonomuraea sp. NPDC003560; assembly: GCF_042878785.1. Classification (NCBI taxonomy): domain Bacteria; kingdom Bacillati; phylum Actinomycetota; class Actinomycetes; order Streptosporangiales; family Streptosporangiaceae; genus Nonomuraea; species Nonomuraea sp. NPDC003560. Next base: position 366,347 of record NZ_JBIAOF010000013.1, read on the forward strand.
GAGCCGTCCGCCATGTCGCTGCTCGGCCTGGTCCGGCACCTGGCGCACGTGGAGCGCGTCTGGTTCCGCCGCGTGCTGAACGGCGAGGACATCCCCCGCCTGTGGAACAAGGACGTCGACAACGACGCCGACTTCAACGACGTGGACGACGCCTCGGTGGAGGAGGCGTTCGCCACCTGGCAGGACGAGATCGAGCGCGCCCGCGCCATCTCGGCCGCCAAGCCCCTCGACGCCGTGGGCGACCGGAACGGCCAGGACTGCACCCACCGCTGGATCCTCGTCCACATGATCGAGGAGTACGCGCGCCACAACGGCCACGCCGACCTGCTGCGCGAGCGCATCGACGGCGCCACCGGCGAGTAGCGGCCAGGCCGGGGGCTCAGCCCTCTTCGGGGCCCTCTTCGGCGCGGAACAACGCCCACACGGCCTTGCCGCCGCGGTCGAGCGGGTCCCAGCCCCAGCACTGGCTGTAGGTCTCGACGATGTAGAGGCCGCGCCCGTTCTCGGAGATGAAGTCCGGCTCCTTGCGGCGCGGCACCTCGTCGCTCGGGTCCGCCACCGCCAGCAGCACGTGCGGCGACACGCGCATCAGCAAGAGCTCGATCTCCCGCCGGCCGGCCGCGTACATCGCGTACCGCACGGCGTTCGTCACCAGCTCGGACACCACGAGCGCGGCGTCGTCGCTCAGCTCGTGCAGGCCCCATCCCCGCAGCGTGGAGCGGGTCACGTCCCTGGCGGTCTTCACCGAGTCGGCCTGGAAGGGCAGCGGGCACGCGGTCGTGTTCGGCTTCCCGCCCTTGAGCAGGTGGTCGAACCCCACCTCACGGGTGATCTGCAGGCAATCGGCAGTGGCCAGAGGATCCTCCACCATGCCGCCGATACCTCCCCGTAGCCCTCGGTTTAGTGCATGTTTGGCCCACAATGCACTAAGCCATCATGGGTCACGAACGCGGCGGCTGCAAGACCCAAATGCACGTGCAGCTGCAATGTGCAACAGCATGCGCCTTTTGGGGCAAATCTCTCCTAATCGGACACGAGGTTGAGACCTTGTCATACCCGGCAATGTGGTGTCACTGTGTGTGCGGACCTTGATAGGAGGCAAAGTGACGCAGAACCAGCCGGGTTCCGGGCCGACGGCGCTGCGCATCCTCCTGGGCTCCCAGCTGCGAAAGCTCAGGGAGGCGAAGAACGTCACCCGCGAGGAGGCGGGGCACCTCATCAGGGGCTCCGAATCCAAGATCAGCCGCATGGAGCTGGGCCGGGTGGGGTTCAAGGAACGTGACGTCTCCGACCTGCTCACCCTGTACGGCGTCGTGGACCCGCAGGCGCGAGCCGCCGTCCTCGACCTGGTGGCCACCGCGAACGAACCCGGCTGGTGGCACCGGTTCAACGACGTCCTGCCCACGTGGTTCCAGGCGTACGTCGGCCTTGAGGAGGCCGCCGCCCGGATCAGGACCTACGAGGTCCAGTTCGTGCCGGGCCTGCTGCAGACCAAGGAGTACGCCCGGGCGGTCGTCACCGCCGGAGCGGCGGGCATCGCGGCGGAGGAGATCGCCAGGAGGGTCGACCTCAGGCTCGAACGCCAGCGCATCTTCGACCGGCCGGACGGTCCGATCTTCTGGGCCGTGATCGACGAGGCGGCGCTGCGCCGGCCCATCGGCGGCGTCGAGGTCATGCGCGCCCAGCTCGAACACCTCATCGACCTCATGCGGCAGCCCAGCATCACCATCCAGATCATGCCGTTCAGCTTCGGCGGCCACAGCGCCGAGGGCGGCGCCTTCAGCATCCTGCGCTTCCCCGACCGCGACCTGCCCGACGTCGTCTACGTCGAGCAACTGGCCAGCGCCCTGTACCTGGACAAGCGTGAGGACGTGGACCGATACACGGAGGTCATGGAGCGGCTGTGCGCCGTGAGCACCACTCCTGATGAGACGATCGATCTGCTGCGGACGATCGCCGAGGAGTTCTGACGGCGACGGCGTCGTTGTTCGGTACGCATCTGCCCTAGACTGGCCATCGGCGTTGGATCCCGCCGTGGCGGAGCATGCCCAACGCCGCTCATGTGGGCGCGGCGCGTGAGCCGTACCGAATGGACGCGCCCGCGATCACTCGTAGCTTGATCAAGGAGACCATTCCGTGAAGACCGCTGTCGAGGAGCTCAGCCCGACCCGGGTCAAGCTCACCGTCGAGGTGCCGTTCGAAGAGCTGCGCCCGAGCATGGATGCGGCGTACAAGAAGGTCGCGCAGCAGGTGCGCGTCCCCGGGTTCCGGCCTGGCAAGGTTCCGGCCCGCATCATCGAGCAGCGCTTCGGCCGGGCGGTAGTGCTGGAGGAGACCCTCAACGACGCGGTGCCCAAGCTCTACGGCCAGGCCGTCGACGAGGTCGACGTGTTCCCGGTGAGCCAGCCCGACATCGAGGTCACGAAGATCGACGACGGTGAGCAGATCGAGTTCACCGCCGAGGTCGACATCCGGCCCAACTTCGAGGTGCCCGACTACCAGGGCGCCGAGATCACCGTCGACTCCGCCGAGGTCTCCGACGAAGACGTCGACGCCCAGCTCGACTCGCTGCGCCAGCGCTTCGCGACGCTGACCGGCGTCGAGCGCGCGGCCGCCAACGGCGACTTCGTGGTGATGGACCTGCGCGCCGAGATCAACGGCGAGAACATCGAGGAGCAGCAGGCCAGCGAGGTCTCCTACGAGGTCGGCGCCGGCTCGGTGCTCCAGGGCCTCGACGACGCCCTCGTGGGCATGTCCGCGGGCGAGGAGAAGAGCTTCAAGACCGAGCTCGTCGGCGGCGAGAACGCCGGCGAGGAGGCCGACGTGATCATCAACGTCAAGTCGGTCAAGGAGAAGGTCCTGCCCGAGCTCGACGACGAGTTCGCCCAGCTCGCCAGCGAGTTCGACACGCTCGACGAGCTCAAGGCCAGCATCCGCGAGCAGGCCCGCCGCAACAAGCTCATCGACCAGGTCGTCCAGGCCCGTGAGAAGGCCCTCGACGCCCTGCTCGAGAAGATCGACATCCCGCTGCCCGAGAGCGCGCTCAAGGCCGAGGTCGACGCCCGCAAGCACAACCTCGACCACCAGATCGCCGAGAGCGGCCTCAGCCGCGACGCCTTCTTCCGTCTGTACCAGACGACGGAGGAGGAGCGTTTCGCCGAGTTCGACAGCAACTCCGCCAAGGCGCTCAAGGTCGGCTTCGTGCTCGACAAGATCGTCAAGGCCGAGGAGCTGGGCGTCAACGAGCAGGAGCTGACCAACTTCGTGGTGCGCCGCGCCATGGAGATGGGTGTCCAGCCCAACGAGCTGGCCAAGCACCTGGCCGACAACGACCAGCTCACGCTGGCCATGGTCGAGATCGTCCGCGACAAGGCCAAGTCCGTGCTGGGCGACGCCGCCAAGGTCGTCGACAGCGAGGGCAACGAGGTCGACCTCAAGGCCATCTACGCCGAGATCAACGGCGCCCCGGTCGAGGAGGAGGCCGACGAGGCCGCCGAGTCCGAGGAGAAGGCCGAAGCCTGACCTTCCCCGAAGCCCCCGAACCCCATGGGTTCGGGGGCTTCGTGCTGTCCGGCCGCGGCGGCGCGCCTTCCGCGTCCGCGAGCACGGCCGAGCGCGTGTACGCGCCCACAAGGCACCTGACGATCCCGCGGGGCGCGAACGGCCCCTCAGGCGCGCGGGCCGCCCTTCGACGGCTCGACAGCCCCTCACCGCCACCGCCCGCGCGACCGCCTCCCCGCCGCCGGACGGCATCCACCGGTACGCAACCCCACAAGCTCCATGAGCCCCACCAGCACGGCACCATTCCTGCCGAAACGCCCACAGAGCCGGACCATGAGCTGGACGTGGAGGAACGGCGTAGGCTGACAGAAGACCGGCCACCCAGACCTGCGCCGTCAGCGAACAGTACGGGGGACCGGGCATGACCTGTGGGCGTCGCGCGTTAAGGTCACAAGCAAAGCCAATCACTTACGACGCATCGGAAGGTGACGCTGTGACCAGCCCGCCGACCTTCTATCAGCCTGAGTCGCGAGGCCGTGAGAACGGCTCGTCCTTCCGGCTTGAGGACCAGCTTTACCAGCGCCTGCTGCGTGAGCGCATCATCGTGCTCGGTCAGGAGGTCAACGACGAGATCGCCAACCGGATCTGCGCCGAGCTGCTGCTGCTCGCGGCCGACGACCCCGAGCGCGACATCACGCTGTACATCAACTCGCCGGGGGGCTCGGTGAGTGCCGGTATGGCGATTTACGACATGATGGAATATGTGCCTAACGACGTGTCCACGGTGGTGATGGGCATGGCCGCCTCCATGGGGCAGTTCCTGCTCACCGCCGGCGCCCGCGGCAAGCGCTACGGCCTGCCGCACGCCCGCGTCATGATGCACCAGCCGTCCGGCGGCATCGGCGGCACCGCGGCCGACATCGCCATCCAGGCGGAGCAGATGCTCTACGTGAAGAAGACGCTCGCCGAGCGGATCGCCTTCCACACCGGGCAGCCGCTGGACCAGATCGAGTCCGACTCCGACCGTGACCGCTGGTTCACGGCCGAGGAGGCGAAGGACTACGGCTTCATCGATCACGTGGTGCGCAGCGCGCGGCAGGTGCCCTCCGTGGGCCCGGTCTCCTAGGGGGAGCTGACATGAACATCCAGAGCCGTTACGTTCTCCCCTCCTTCGTCGAGCGCACGTCCTACGGCGTGAAGGAGATGAACCCGTACAACAAGCTCTTCGAGGACCGCATCATCTTCCTCGGAGTGCAGATCGACGACGCGTCGGCCAACGACGTGATGGCCCAGCTGCTGACGCTGGAGTCGCTCGACCCCGACCGTGACATCAGCATCTACATCAACTCGCCCGGCGGCTCGTTCACGGCCATGACGGCGATCTACGACACGATGCAGTTCGTCCGGCCGGAGATCCAGACCGTCTGCCTCGGCCAGGCCGCGTCCGCCGCGGCCGTGCTGCTGGCCGGCGGCACCCCGGGCAAGCGCTTCGCGCTGCCCAACGCCCGGGTGCTGATCCACCAGCCCTCCACCGAGGGCGGTGGCCAGGGAAGCGACATCGAGATCCAGGCCCGCGAGATCCTTCGCATGCGATCCCTCCTTGAGGACATCGTGGCGAAGCACACGGGCAAGGCCTCCGCCGACATCCGCAAGGACATCGAACGCGACAAAATTCTCAACGCGGACGAGGCAAAGGCGTATGGTCTGATCGACGACATCATCCCGACCAGGAAGAAACGAGCTCAGGCCGTCGCTTCCTAGTTGAGATGTGACGCACCGGAGCGCTGCCCAATAGGGCACGTTCCGGTGCGACTCGCCGCTAGGGGGCTCACTGAGGGCCCAGAAGACGGTAACGTCGAAACCTGAGCGGTTCGGCCTAGTCCGGAGGATGTCCGGAGACACTGCTCGCGTGAGCAGGGCGGTCCCACGCAAAGGAGTATCTGGGGTGGCACGCATCGGCGACGGGGGAGACCTGCTGAAGTGCTCTTTCTGCGGGAAGAGTCAGAAGCAAGTCAAGAAGCTCATTGCCGGTCCAGGCGTCTACATCTGCGATGAGTGCATCGATCTCTGCAACGAGATCATCGAGGAGGAGCTCTCCGAGTCCTCCGAGCTCAAGTGGGACAACCTGCCCAAGCCGAGGGAAATCTACGAGTTCCTCGACGCCTACGTCATCGGACAGGACAAGGCGAAGAAGGCGCTCTCGGTGGCGGTCTACAACCACTACAAGCGGGTGCAGTCCGGTGACCGGGGTAGAGACGACGGCCTTGAGCTGGCCAAGAGCAACATCTTGCTGCTCGGGCCGACCGGGTCGGGAAAGACTCTCCTCGCACAGACTCTGGCGAAGATGCTCAACGTGCCCTTCGCCATCGCCGACGCGACGGCCCTCACCGAGGCCGGCTACGTCGGCGAGGATGTCGAGAACATCCTGCTCAAGCTCATCCAGGCCGCCGACTACGACGTCAAGAAGGCCGAGACGGGCATCATCTACATCGACGAGGTCGACAAGATCGCCCGCAAGAGCGAGAACCCGTCGATCACCCGCGACGTCTCCGGCGAGGGCGTGCAGCAGGCGCTGCTGAAGATCCTCGAAGGCACGACGGCCTCGGTGCCGCCGCAGGGCGGGCGCAAGCACCCGCACCAGGAGTTCATCCAGATCGACACCACCAACGTGCTGTTCATCTGCGGTGGCGCCTTCGCCGGCCTCGAAAAGATCATCGAGTCGCGCATCGGCAAGAAGGGCATCGGCTTCAACGCCATCATCCGCTCGAAGGAAGAGGTCGACACGGCCGACATCTTCGGCGACGTGATGCCCGAAGACCTGCTGAAGTTCGGCATGATCCCCGAGTTCGTCGGCCGCCTGCCGGTCATCACCTCGGTGCACAACCTCGACCGCGAGGCCCTCATCCAGATCCTCACCGAGCCCCGCAACGCGCTGGTCAAGCAGTACCGCAAGCTGCTGGAGCTCGACGGCGTGGAGCTGGAGTTCACCGACGGCGCCCTGGAGGCCATCGCCGACCAGGCCATCCTGCGCGGCACCGGCGCCCGCGGGTTGCGCGCGATCCTGGAGGAGGTGCTCCAGTCCGTCATGTACGAGGTGCCCTCCCGCCAGGACGTCGCCCGCGTGGTCATCACCCGCGAGTCGGTGCTGGAACACGCGATCCCGACGCTCGTCCCGCGCGACCAGCTCGCCGCCAAGCAGCAGCGCACGCCGCGCGAGAAGTCGGCCTGACCGTCCGCTGAAAACGCCCCCGGGTTCGTCCCGGGGGCGTTTCGCTTGTCCGGCTCCCTAGAATTGGTGCTTGTGACAACGCAAGAGCTGCCCACCCAATACACGCCGGCCGACGTCGAGACCCGTAGCTACGAGCGCTGGGTGTCCGAAGGCTACTTCCACGCCGACCCGGGCAGCTCGCGCGTGCCGTACAGCATCGTCCTCCCGCCGCCCAACGTGACGGGCGTCCTGCACATCGGTCACGCGCTCGACCACTCCATCCAGGACGCGCTGACCCGCCGCGCCCGCATGCAGGGCCGCGAGACGTTGTGGCTGCCCGGCATGGACCACGCCGGCATCGCCACCCAGAACGTCGTGGAGCGCGAGCTGGCCAAGCAGGGTCTGTCCCGCCACGACCTGGGCCGCGAGGCGTTCGTCGAGCGCGTCTGGGAGTGGAAGGAGGAGTCCGGCGGCCGGATCCTCGGCCAGATGCGCAAGCTCGGCGACGGCGTCGACTGGGAGCGCGAGCGCTTCACCATGGACCCGGGGCTGTCACGGGCCGTCCAGACGATCTTCAAGAAGCTCTTCGACGACGGGCTCATCTACCGCGCCGAGCGCATCATCAACTGGTGCCCTCGCTGCCTGACCGCGCTGTCCGACATCGAGGTCGAGCACAGCGAGGACGAGGGCGAGCTCGTCTCGATCCGCTACTCCGACGAGATCGTCGTGGCCACCACCCGCGCCGAGACCATGCTGGGCGACACCGCCGTGGCCGTCCATCCCTCCGACGAGCGCTACACCCACCTGGTCGGCACGATGGTCGAGGTGCCGCTGACCGGCCGCATGATCCCCGTGGTCGCCGACGAGCACGTCGATCCCGCCTTTGGCACCGGCGCGGTCAAGGTCACCCCGGCCCACGATCCCAACGACTTCGAGATCGGCCGCCGCCATTCGCTGCCGTCCCTCACCGTCATGGACGAACGCGGCGTCATCACCGCCCACGGCCCCTTCCAGGGGCTCGACCGCTTCGAGGCGCGCCCGGCCGTGGTCGCCGCGCTGCGCGCCGAGGGCCGCATCGTCGCCGAGAAGCGTCCCTACCTGCACTCGGTCGGCCACTGCTCGCGCTGCAAGACCGTGGTGGAGCCGCGGCTGTCGCTGCAGTGGTTCGTCAACGTCTCGCCGCTGGCCAAGGCCGCCGGCGACGCCGTGCGCGACGGCCGCACCCGCATCCACCCGCCGGAGCTGGCCAAGCGCTACTTCGACTGGGTCGACGACATGCACGACTGGTGCATCTCCCGTCAGCTGTGGTGGGGCCACCGCATCCCGGTCTGGTACGGCCCGGGCGGCGAGGTCGTCTGCGTCGGCCCCGACGAGGAGCCGCCGGCCGGCTACACCCAGGACTCCGACGTCCTCGACACCTGGTTCTCCTCCGGACTGTGGCCGTTCTCCACGCTCGGCTGGCCCGACTCCACCCCGGAGCTGGAGAAGTTCTATCCGACGTCCGTGCTCGTCACCGGCTACGACATCCTGTTCTTCTGGGTGGCCAGGATGATGATGTTCGGCCTCTACGCCATGGACGGCCGTCCGCCGTTCCAGACCGTGGCCCTGCACGGCATGGTCCGCGACCAGTACGGCAAGAAGATGTCGAAGTCGTTCGGCAACGTGGTCGACCCGCTCGACTGGGTCGAGCGCTTCGGCGCCGATGCCACCCGCTTCACGCTGCTGCGCGGCGCCAACCCCGGCGCCGACGTGGCGGTGAGCGAGGAATGGGCGGCCGGCTCGCGCAACTTCTGCAACAAGATCTGGAACGCCACCAGGTTCGCGCTGATGAACGGCGCGGCGGTGGGCTCGCTCGACGGGCTCGACCTCACCGCGGCCGACCGCTGGATCCTGTCCCGCCTGCAGACCGTGGTGAGCGCCGCCGACGCGGCCTTCGACGAGTACGAGTTCGCCAAGGCCTCCGACCTGCTCTACCACTTCGCCTGGGACGAGGTCTGCGACTGGTACCTGGAGCTGGCCAAGATCCAGCTCGGGGAGGGGCTCGAACACACCCGGCTCGTGCTCGGGCACGTGCTCGACGCGTTGCTGCGGTTGATGCACCCGCTGGTGCCGTTCGTCACCGAGGAGTTGTGGCGGGCAGTGACGGGTGGCGAGTCGATCGTCGTGGCTCCCTGGCCGCAGACCGACGCCCGCTACGCCGACCCGGCGGCCGAGGCCGAGATCGACGCCCTGCAGGAGCTCGTGACCGAGGTCCGCAGGTTCCGTTCCGACCAGGGGCTCAAGCCCGGCCAGAAGGTGGCCGCCCGTCTGGGGTTGTCCGGCACGCCGCTGGAGGCCCAGGAGAGGGCGATCCGTGCGTTGCTGCGGCTGACCGAGCCGGCGGAGACGTTCGACGCCACAGCGCGCCTCAGCGTGGGCGCGGTGACCGTGGAGATCGACACCGCGGGCGCCATCGACGTCGTGGCCGAGCGCAAGCGCCTGGAGAAGGATCTGGCCGCAGCCCGGAAGGAAGCCGCGCAGGCGGCCGGCAAGCTGGGCAACGAGCAGTTCATGTCCAAGGCGCCCGACGACGTGGTCGCCAAGGTCCGCAGCCGGGCCGAGCAGGCCGCCGCGGACATCGCGCGCCTTGAGGCACAGCTGTCCGGGCTCGGGGTTTAGAGCATACGAACGCGGGGAAGGTCCATTCGTTACCGAAGATGGACCTTCGACGTCCTCAGGGCTGCTAGAGTTTTCAACGCGGGGCCGATCGGCCCCGACACCCCTTCTGATCAACCCCGACTTTCGGGCTGTCTGACCTGGCGGTTGGACAAAGGCCGGAAGTTAGAGTAAGTTAGCAGGGTTGCTCCGAAACGGAGCAGGTCCGGAAGCTCCCGGATCGGGCGGTTTGACAAGAATCGTCCGGATCTGGTAGACTGAAGGAAATGAAATGTGAGCGCCTCTGAGCGGGGATCCGGGAACGGGTTCTGGTGAGGAAGTACGCGTCCGTTTCTTGAGAACTCAACAGTGTGTTAAAAGCCAGTGCATGAATCACATGCATAACCCCGTCCAAATCTTCGGATGGACGGATTCCTTTTTGGTTGGGTTCAACCACTTTTCCAAGCATTGTTTGGAGAGTTTGATCCT
>NZ_JBIAOF010000014.1:0-311488 GCF_042878785.1 Nonomuraea sp. NPDC003560
AACCAGTCGAACGACTCGGTCTGCAGAGCGAGAAGATCAGGAACTTCGAGGGGCTCCTGGATGCGCGCGAAAGAGACGCGACGGGGACCAGCGGGTACGGCGGAGGCGTTGCGCGAGGCTGCCAACAGATGTCCTTCCGAGGGCTCGCGGCGGACTGACTACACGCACGCCAGACAACCTCGCAACGTGAGCAAGCATCACGGGTCGTCAAAGGGCAGCGCAAAGGGGCAGTGTAGCCGAACGGCACACGCCTGTCCACTTCGCTCTCGCTGCATGCTCCACGTTGGTCGCAGCATCGCCCGTTCAGCCGCAAACGTCAAGCCCGCGAGCCCGACTTTTAGCCGCCTAGGGGCCCGGACGCTGGGTTTTCTCCCCAGTGTGATCGGGCGCCTACCGCCAGGCCCAAGACGATACCCGCGATCGTGGGCGGTTAACGCTCCGTCACCCCGGGGGTCGAACCCATGCCGACCACCGATGTAGCTGTGACTGGAGTACCCCTATCAAGGGCTTCACCAAACCTGATTTTTGGTAACAATTGAAGGTAGCGGCACGCCCGGCGGCTCAGGCCGTTCCCAGCAGCGTGGACAGCCCCTCGACCAGCCATCGCCCGTCTTGCCTGACCATGACGAACCGGGCTCGGTTCTGGGTCACCTGTTGCTGGGGCCTGTCCTGGTTCGGCACTACTTTTACCGTAACCATGTTCACGAACAACAGGACCTCGACCCTGTCGGGCGTGGCGCGCTCGACGCCGGCGTCCACCACGGCCGCGGTGCGCACGGTCTTCTCGGCCTTGGCCTTGGACACCAGCGACGTGGTGAGCTCCTTGTAATGCCTGGTCAGCTCGCCCGTCGTGTACGCCCCGGCCCTGGCCAGGTCGGCCTCCACCGAGCGGTAGTCGTAGGAGAACATGTCGGGGGCGACCTGGCGGGCCGTCGCCATCGCCTCGGCCCCGGCCCCTTCGGCCCCCCGCAGGTCACGCAGGTCGAACCACATCCTGGGCACCAGCACGCCCGCGACGATCACCAGGACGCCGAGCAGCACCACAGTGACGGTTCTCACACCACCTGCACCACCTTCGACACCAGCCACACGCCGCCGGCCTTGGTCACGTCCATCGTCCAGCGGTAGAAGCGCTCCTGGGGCGGGCTCTTGGAGCCGTCCCAGCGGATCTCGGCGTCGGCCACCACCAGCACCTTCGCGGTGCCGCCGGACATCGACACCAGGCCGGTCGCACGCAGGACGCCGTGCTGGACGACCTTGTTGGCGACCGTGGTGCTCTTGAGCTTGCCCGCGATGGCCTGGTAGCCGGTTCTGGCCCCGCCCGTGCAGGTGTCGAGGATGCGCTGCACGTCGGCGTCGACGGTCCTGTAGTCGAGCGAGACCAGGTTCTTGGCGTGGGTGCCGGCCGCGAGCAGCGCGGCCTGCCGGTCGTCGGCCAGGGCCTGCGCGTCACGCGCCTGGAGGGAGATCCACACGCCGGCGGCGACGAGCGCCGCCAGCGTCACGCTGAGGGCGGCCACGAGGATGCGTGCCGGGCGCGCGGGAAGTGCTCCCACCTGTGCTCACCCCTTCCGGCCGGTCGCCGGATCATAACCCGCGAGCCAGTCCTGAAGCCCTGGAATCGACGGAGGCGGTTGGGGAGCCGGGGCGTTGCGGGCGCCGCGCACGCCGGTCGCGCTGCCGCGCGGCTCCCTGCAGAACGCCTCCGGGTCGGGCGGCCGGGTGCTGACGTCGTGGGGCTGCCGCCTGCGTACGCGCTCGTAGCCGCGGGTGCAGGGCCTGGGGACGTTGAGGTCGAGGTCGAGGCCGAAGTGCAGGCCGTCCCGGTCGACCACGGAGAAGGCGCCCGCGACGGCGGCCGGGTAGCCGATCAGGAGCTGGCGGAGGGCGGTGACCCGGGCGGAGACCGTCCGGCCGCCGATCACCAGGTGGGTCAGCAGCGGGCGCAGGTGGGGCGCGACGCCGTCGGTCAGGCGTTCGAGCTGCTCGGCCGCGCGCGGGGTGCGGCCGATCACGTGGGCGAGGTCGCCGCGACCGTCGCGGAGCGAATCGGTCAAGCTCGCCAGATTCCCGGCGAATGCCTTCAGATGGCCCCCAGAGGCCCGCTGAGCGTCGAGCACGGTCTCCCCGTCGTGCAGCACCGCGACCGTCTCGGGAAGGACGCTCTCGGCCTGTCCGAGCAGCTTCTCGCCCGCGTCGGCCAGCCGTCGCAGGGCCGGCCCGTTGCCGCCGAGCCCGTTGTCCAGCTCGGTCACGACCGTCTCCAGGTCGCGCGGGTCGATCGAGGCCAGCAGGCGGTCGGTGTCGCCGAGCAGCTTGGACGTGGGAACCGGCAGCCGCGTGTGCGCGCGGTCGATCACGTCCCCCTCCCGCAGGTACGGCTCCGCGCCCCCGGCGGGCCGCAGGTCCAGGTACTGCTCCCCCACCCCCGACCGGTTGGCCACCACCGCCAGCAGGCCGCGGGCCGGGACCGGGTCGCCGGACCCTAGCCTGACCACTGCCCGCGCGCCGTCGCCCGCCACCGCCAGCGACTCCACCCGGCCGATCGGCACCCCTCGGTAGGTCACCTCCGAGCCGTCGAACAGCCCGCCCGCGTCGGCCAGCTCGACCGTGACCCGGTAGGCGGGGTCGAACAGGTCTGCGCCCACCCGGGCGTACCTGACCAGCGTGTACGCCACCGCCACCACCCCGATCAGCGCGAACGCCAGCAGCCTGACGGTCATCGCGCACCGCCCAGCAGGTTGCGCAGCGTGGCGCCGGGCGAGGCGTCGACGGTCAGGTCGGTGTTGGCGTAGTCGCCGCGCAGCATGGACGAGGCCGACCCCGGGAACGGGAACGTGATCGCGGTCGCCAGCCCCGACGCGACGCTGTCGCGCGCCCGGTCGAGGTTGAGCAGGAGCTCCCGCAGGTGGCGGAGGTCGGCGAGGGCGTCGGCCTGGGAACGCTCGACGACACGGGTGGCAGTGCGGCCGAGCCGGTCGAGGGCGGCGAGCATGGCGGTCAGGCCCGCGCGCTGGCCCTTGAGCAGGGCGACGGCCGGGCCGATCTCGGTGGCGGTGGCCCTGATCGTGGCGAGCTGGGCGGCCAGGGTGCCGGTGAGGCCGTCGAGGGCGTCGATCAGCCGGACGATCTGCTTCCTGGAGCCGTCGAGCCCCGCGGCGAACGCGCCGAGCCTGCGCAGCAGGTCCTTCAGCCGGGCCGAGCGGCCGTCGAGCACGTCGGCCAGCTCGCGGTTGACGGTCGCGAGCTGGTCGAGGCCGCCGCCGTCGACCAGCAGGGAGGCGGCCGACAACACCTCCTCGACCTCGGCGGTCGTGCTCGTCCGGGCCACCGGGATCGGGCCGCTCAACCGCCCGCGCCCGGCGGGCAGCAGTTCGACGAACTTCTCCCCCAGCAGGCTCGTCTGCGAGATCGCCGCCGAGGTGCGGTCGGGCAGGGCCACGTCGCCGCGTACCTGGCAGACCACGTCGGCCCGCCAGTCGTCGCCCAGCTCCACGCCGGTGACCTCGCCCACGGTGACGTCGTCGACCTTGCACGGCGAGCGCGGCACCAGGTCCAGCGCGTCGGCGAACCGGATGGTCACCGCGTACGGCCGCGCGCCCAGGTCGGCGCCGCCGGGCAGCGGCAGCGAGGCCACCCCCTCGAAGCCGCAGCCGGCCAGGGTCGCGAGCAGCAGCGCCAGGACGAGCGGGCCTCTCATCGCACGGGTCCTTCCGGCAGGGGGTCGGGCGGCCGGATCGAAGCGGGCAGCGGGACCAGGTTCTGGATGATCGTGTCGAACCAGCGCCCGTTGCCGGTCGCGTCGGCGAGCTGCCGGGTGAACGGCCCGAGCAGGGCCAGCGACCGGTCGAGGGTCTCCTCCTGGCGGCGCAGCACGGCGACGAACGAGCGCAGCCGTTCGAGCGCGGGTCGCAACGTGGTCCTGTTGTCGGCGACCAGCCCGTCGATCTGCCCGGCCAGCACCACCGTGTTGACCAGCAGCCCGTGGACGACCGCCCGCCGCGCGGAGACCTCGCGCAGCAGCAGGTCGCCGTCGGTGACCAGGCCGTGCAGGTCGGCGTTGCGGCGGGCCAGCAGGCCGGTGACGGTACGGGCGTGGCCGACCAGGTCGTGGAGGCGGGCGTCGCGGGCGGCGACGGTGCGCGAGAGCCTGCCGAGCCCCCGGAGGGAGGCCCGGATCTCCGTCGAGGAGCCTTCCATGGTCTGCGACAACACGGTCATGGCCGCGGCCAGGGCCCGCTCGTCGACGCGTCCCGCGGCCGCGCCCAGGTCGGCGACGGCGGGCGCGACCTCGTAGGGGACGCTCGTGCGCGACAGCGGGATCTGCCCCTGGAGCCGGCCGCCGCCCTCGGGGACGAGCATGACGAAGTGGGCGCCGAGCAGGGTCTTGATCCGGATGTCCGCCCTGGTCAGCGAGCCGAGCCGGACGTCGTCGGCCACCCGCAGATCGACGCGGACGTGGTCGCCTTCGAGATCGACGCCGGTGACCTCCCCGACCTTGACCCCGGCGATCATCACGTCGTCGTGCTCGCGCAGGCCCGCCGAGTCGGCGAACGCGGCCGAGTACGTGCTGCCGCGCGGCAGGCCGCCGACCGCCAGGGCCGCCACGACCAGCGCGAGGGCCACGACGATGCCGCCGACGCCCAGCGGCACGGGATCGCGTCTCCTGAAGGGGGTCAGTGGCATCGCGGGCTCCCGTTGACGATCTTCGGAGTGCGCACGCCGCCGCTCCTGACCGTGAGCGAGCAGAGGTAGAAGTTGAACCAGGATCCGTAGGAGGAGGCCCGGACGAGCCGGCCGAGACGGTCGGGGGCGCGGGCGAGGGTGTCCTCGACCAGGGCGCTCCTGGCGTTGAGCGCCCTGAGCAGCCCGTCCGCGTGCCGGACGCTCGCCCGCAGGTCGGGCCGGGCCCTGCGGACGAGGTCGCCGGTGACGGCGGTGAGACGGTCGAGGGTGGCCAGCGAGTCGCCGATGGCCTCGCGGTCGCCGGCCAGGCCGCCGATCAGGGCGCGCAGGTCGATCAGCAGGCGGTCGTAGTCGTGCTCCCGGCCGGCGATCTCGCCGAGCACCGTGCCGAGGTTGGTGATCACGCGGCCGATCACGGCGTCGCGGTCGGCGAGCGTGCCGGTGAGGGAGGCGATGTGGCCGAGCAGGGCCTCGACCGTGCCGCCCTCGCCCTGGAGCACCTGGACGATCTGCCAGCTCAGCTTGTTGACGTCCTGGGGGCGGATGGCGTTGAGCAGCGGCCGGAACCCGTTGAACAGGGCCGTGACGTCGAGGGCCGGGCGGGTGCCGGCCACGCGGGCGCCGGGCGGCAGCAGGCCGGGGCCGCCGGCGCCGGTGGACAGCGTCAGGTAGCGGTCGCCGACGAGGTTGCGCCACCGGACGGCGGCCACGACCGAGCGGGGCAGCGCGGTGGCGCGCCGTACGGAGAAGGCGACCTCGGCCTGGACGCCCGCCAGCGCGACGCTCTCGACCCGGCCGACCCGCACGCCGGCGATGCGTACCTCGTCGCCCTCGCGCAGCCCCGAGGCGTCGGTGAACAGGGCGTGGTAGACGACCGCGGCGGTGAAGCGGGCGCCCGAGATCGTGACCGCGAGGGTGGCCACGCACAGGGTGGTGACGAGGGTGAAGACGGCCAGCTTGAGCGCCGGCCCGAGCGTGGTCATCGCAGCATCAGCCTCGCCAGATCGGCCGTGCCGTCGTCGAAGCGCACCCCCGGGAAGGGCACGGGCGCGTGGTCGGGCAGGCCGTAGCAGGCCGGGCCCCTGCGGTCGGCGTAACGCGGGGTGTCCTTGCCCGGTTCGTACGGGTGCGCCGGCCGGACGATCTCCAGCACCGCCTTCGCGCTGCCGTGGCCGAAGGCGTTGTCCAGCAGCGGCCGGAGGCGGTCCAGGCCGCGCAGCACGCACGGGATGACGGGCGCGTGATGGGCGGCCACGTCGAGGGCCGGGCGGACGACGTGCGGCAGGCCGACGATGCCCGGCTCGTCCGTGGTCAGCAGGCGGTCGGCGGCGGTGGCGGCCCGGGTGACAGCCGCGCCGGCCGGGCCGATGGGGGCGGCGGTGAGGGTGCGGCTGATCGCGGCGCTGTTGGCGAGGGTGCGCAGCAGGTCGGGGGCGGCCTGGCCGTACCGGGCGGTGACGTCGGCGAGCTTGGCGATGTCCCGCTTCAGCGCCGGCAGGTGGGGCTGGAGGCGGCGCAGGTAGGCGTCGGTTCTGTCCAGGGTCGTGCCGAGCCGGGCGCCGCGGCCGTCCAGGGCGGTGGCCAGGGCGTTCAGGACGGCGTTCAGGCGTTCGGGGTGGACGGCGCGCAGGTGGGCCAGCAGGCGGTCGAGGATCTCGGTGATCTCGACGGCGGCGGCCGATGACCTGATCACGTCGCCGTCGCGCAGCGGGCCGCGCGGCGAGCTGGGCGGGATCAGGGCGACGTACTTCTCGCCGAACAGGGTCTTGGCGCGCAGCTCGGCGGTGGAGGCGCGGTCGACGTCGTGGTCGAGGGCCAGGGTGAGGCGGGCGCCGTGGTCGGCGGGCGCCAGGTCGGCCACCTCGCCGACCACGACCCCGTTGACCTTGACGTCGGCCCGGCGGTCGAGCTGCAGCCCGGCGGCCGGCAGCAGCAGCGTGACGTGCCGGGCGGTGGAGAACGCCTTCGTGTAGACGGCCAGCGTCAGGGCCGTGAAGGCGGCGATGATCGCCAGGAGCGCGGCGCCGTGTCTCATCCGGCCAGCCTCACCGTCGTGGTCGTGCCCCAGATGGCCAGGCCGAGCAGGAGGTTGGCGACGTTGACCGTCACCAGCACCGCGCGCACGGCCCGCCCGACCGCCACGCCGACCCCGGCCGGCCCGCCGGTGGCGTGGAAGCCGTGGTAGCAGTGGATGAGGATCACCAGGACGGCGAAGACCATCGCCTTGCCGAAGGACCACAACACGTCGTAGGGCGACAGGAACAGCTCGAAGTAGTGGTCGTAGGTGCCCGTGGACTGGTCGTGCAGCACGGTCACGATCAGGCGGGTCGCGAGGTAGGAGGCGAGCAGGCCGAGCACGTACAGGGGCATGACGGCGGCGAAGCCGGCGATCAGCCGCGTGGTGACCAGGAACGGCACCGGCGGGACCGCCATGACCTCCAGCGCGTCGATCTCCTCGCCGACCCGCATCGCGCCGAGCTGGGCGGTGAACCCGCAGCCCACGGTGGCCGACAGGCCGATGGCCGACACCAGCGGGGCGATCTCGCGGGTGTTGACGTAGCTGGACAGGAAGCCGGTGAAGGCCGAGCCGCCGATGCGGTCGAGGCCGGTGTAACCCTGCAGGCCGACCTCGGTGCCGGTGAAGAAGGTCATGAAGGCGACGATCGTCATCGTGCCGCCGATCACCGCCAGGCCGCCGCTGCCCAGCCCGACCTCGGCCAGCAGCCTGAGCACCTCGCGCCGGTGGCGCGCGCCGGCCGGGAGGGCCCTGATCGCCCTGGCGTAGAACTCGCCCTGCCGGTCGAGCGCCCTCATGACCGCGCCAGCTCGTTGTAGACCGCGCTGATCAGGAAGTTCTCGGCGAACAGCAGCAGAGCGGCGAACACCACGGCCTGGTTGACCGCCTCCCCCACGCCCTTGGGCCCGCCCGCCGCGCCCAGCCCTTTGTACGCGGCGACGAGCCCCGTCGTGACCCCGAAGACCAGCGCCTTGCCCTCCGACACCCACAGGTCGGAGACCTCGGCCAGGGCGTTGAACGACTGCAGGTACGCGCCGGGCGAGCCGCCCTGGACGACCACGTTGAACAGGTAGCCGGCGACCAGCCCGACCGTGACGACCAGGCCGTTGAGCAGCGGCGCGACCAGCGCGCACGCGGCGACCCTGGGCACGACGAGCCGGTGGAGGGGGTCCACGGCGAGCACCTCCATGGCGTCGATCTCGTCCCTGATCCGGCGGGCGCCGAGGTCGGCGCAGATCGCGCTGCCGGCCGCGCCCGCGATCATCAGCGCGGTCACCACCGGGCCCGCCTCCCGGACGATGCCGAGCACGGCGGTGGCCCCGGTGAAGGACTGGGCGCCGAACTGGCGGATCAGGTTGCCGGTCTGCATCGCGAGCACGGCCCCGAAGGGGATGGCGACCAGGGCGGTGGGCAGGGCGCTCACGCTGACGATGAACCACGCCTGCCGGACGAGCTCACGCACCTGGAACGGCCGTCGCGCGGCGGCCCTGGCGGTGTCGAGCGACATGGCGACGAACCGTCCGACCTCCGCCGTCACCATGTGCGGCCGATCGAACGCATGCCGTCAGCGTCATGGGCCGCGAGGAGGTGTTTCTCGGTCGGATTCATGATCTAGGCGACGCCGTCCGCGTGGGCGGCGACCAGCCTGGGGTACTCCTCCAGCCAGTTGCGGCCGCGTTCGTCCACGAACGAGCCCTGCGGCGGGATCACGCCGTGGGCCGCCAGCCACCGTCCGGGCGGCTGCTGCGAACGGCGCAGCACGTCGCCGCTCGGCATGAGCTGCGGCGGGATCGGCGGCAGCCCGCCGGGGTCGTGGCCCATCCGGGCCTCGGCCTCCAGCTCGGAGACGTCCTTCTCCTCCGACATGCCGATCGGGCCGTGCCTGCGGGCGTTGAGGAACTGCCGCACCACCGGCTCGTCACTGGACAGCAGCATCTCGCGCGGCCCGAACATGACCAGCTCGCGGCGGAACAGCAGCCCGATGTTGTCGGGGACCGTGCGGGCGGTGTTGATGTCGTGGGTGACGATCAGGAACGTGGCCTCGATGTCGGCGTTGATGTCGACGATCGTCTGGTTGAGGAAGGCGGTGCGGACCGGGTCGAGGCCGGAGTCGGGCTCGTCGAACAGGATGATCTCGGGGTCGAGCACCAGCGCCCTGGCCAGCCCGGCGCGTTTGCGCATGCCGCCGGAGATCTCGCCGGGCAGCTTGCCCTCGGCGCCGACCAGCCCGACCATGTCGATCTTGTCCATCACGATCCGGCGGATCTCGGCCTCGGTCTTCCTGGTGTGCTCGCGCAGCGGGAATGCGATGTTGTCGTAGAGGTTGAGCGAGCCGAACAGGGCGCCGTCCTGGAACAGCACGCCGAACAGCCGGCGCAGCTCGTAGAGCTTGCGTTCGGGGCAGCTCGCCAGGTCGTGGCCGTCGATCCAGATGTGGCCGCGGTCGGGACGCAGCAGGCCGACCAGCGTCTTGAGGAAGACGGACTTGCCGGTGCCCGACGGGCCGAGCAGCACCGAGATCTCACCCGCGGGCAGCGTGAGCGAGACATCCTCCCAGATGACCTGCCGACCGAACGACTTGGTCAGCCCCTCGACCACGACCTCGACGCCCACTGGCCACCTTCCCGATCACAGGGAGCACTCAGGGGATAACGTGCCGCACACTTTACTTCCAGGATGGACTCGCGGTGGCGGCGTTCCGAGGAATTGGAACCGGTTCCAATAACTTGTCACCCGGCGCTGTCGGGTCCGGTAAGAGCGCGCAGGCTCGGGCGCAGCAGCCGGGCGATGCGCTCCGGCGGGGCGTCGCGCAGTTCGGGCAGTTCGAGCAGCTGGTGGCCGACGGTCACGCCGAGCAGGATCGTGGTCATCAGGGCCGCGCGCAGGCGGGCGTCCTCGCCGGGGATCGAGGCGGCGAGCCTGTCGACCTGCCGGGCGAGCGCCTCGCGAGCCGCCGTGCCCGCCTCGGGGTGGGTGAGCATCGAACGCATCATCGCCAGCGAGCCCCGGGGCAGCTCGCCCATCTTCACGTCGAGGGTGCCGAGCAGGTGCTCGACCAGCTCCTCGGGGGTGGCGGCGGCCTCGGGGGCGGGCGTGGCGCGCACGGCGGCCCTGAAGAGCTCCTGCTTGTTGCCGAAGTACTGCATGACCAGGGCCGGGTCGACCTCGGCGGACTTCGCGACCGCCCTGATGGTGGCGCGCTCGTAGCCGACTTCGGCGAACAGCGCCCTGGCCGCGTCGAGGATCCTTCCCTCGGTTCTGCGCCGCCGTTCGGCACGGGGAAGCACTCGCTCGCTCACGGTCCGACTCTACCCGTGTTGACCGTTCGCCCGGATTCGCTCTACGCTCGTTGAGTCAACGAGTGTTGAGCGAGATGTGAGGGGTTGTGGCCATGACCGTCGAGGAGATCGTCGGCGCCTTCCACGGCGCGATGCTGCGCAAGTCGGCCGACGAACTGGCCGACCTGTACGCGGAGGACGGCAGGCACGAGTTCCCGTTCGGCGGGCTGCCGCCGTACGAGGGGCGGGAGGCGGTGCGGGCGGGGTACCGGGCGTCCTGGGGCGTCTCCCCCGCCGTGCCGCAAGAGGTGGAGCGGGTCGCGTTGCACCGTACGGACGATCCCGAGGTGGTGGTCGTCGAGCAGAACGCGCACGTCAAGGTGGGTGAGCGGGCGATCGTCGTCCCGGGGCTGCTGATGCTGCGGATCAGGGATGGCCGGATCGTCCACTGCAAGGACTTCATGGACGCGAGCGCCATCGCCAAGGTCCGCGAGGCCGCCCACGGGGTCACTTCGGGGTGAGGTAGAGAACCACGATGCCGCCGCCGGTGGGCCGGGCGATGAGACGCGGAGGAGAATGTCCCGTTACATGCGAAAAGAGGCGGTCACACCCGGCACCAGGGTGTGTCCGCCTCTTCCGAAGAGCTGTGTGAAGTGGGAAGTTACTTCACGGTCACGGTGGCGCCGGCGCCCTCGAGGGCAGCCTTGGCCTTCTCCGCCTGCTCCTTGTTGACCTTGCCGTCGAAGACCGGCTTGGGAGCGCCGTCCACCAGGTCCTTGGCCTCCTTGAGGCCCAGGGACGTGAGGGCGCGGATCTCCTTGATGACCTGGATCTTCTTGTCGCCGGCGGCCTCGAGGATGACGTCGAACTCGTCCTGCTCCTCAACGGCGGCGGCCTCGCCACCGCCACCGGCGGCGGGGGCGGCGGCGACCGCGACGGGGGCGGCGGCCTTGACGTCGAAGACCTCTTCGAAGTTCTTCACGAACTCGGACAGCTCGAGGAGGGTCATCTCCTTGAACGCGTCGAGCAGCTCGTCGTTGCTGAGCTTCGCCATGATGCTTTTCCTTACGTTTAGGACTTGCAGAAAACTAGGAACGGGACCGCGGAAGTTGCGGCAACCCCCGTGTTACTCGCCCGCTTCTTCGCGCTTGGCACGAAGGGCGTCGGCCAGCTGAGCCATCTGCGTGGGCAGCGCGGCGAAAACCGCGGCGGCAGCGCTCTGCTTCGCCTTGAGAGCACCGGCGAGCTTAGCGAGGAGGACCTCGCGGGACTCGAGGTCGGCGAGCTTGGTGATCTCGGTGGCGTCGAGCGTCTTACCGTCGAGCACACCACCCTTGATCACCAGAAGGGGATTGGCCTTGGCGAAGTCACGCAGACCCTTGGCCGCCTCGACAACGTCGCCGTTGACGAAGGCGATCGCGGTCGGGCCCGTGAGCAGGTCGTCGGGGAACGACAGACCGGCTTCGTTGGCCGCGATCTTGGTCAGGGTGTTCTTCGCCACGGCGAACTTCGCATTCTCACCAAGAGCAACGCGCAGCTGCTTGAGCTGAGCGACGGTGAGACCGCGGTACTCGGTCAGAACGGCGGCGCTGCTGCCTTCGAACTCGCTCTTGAGCTCGGCAACGGCTGTCGCCTTATCCGCCCTCGCCATGGGCCTCCTTCCAGGTGTGCCGCCGGCGAAGGCCCCTGGAAATGAGAACAGCCCCGGGCGCAGGGGCGCACGGGGCTCACATATGGAACTGCACCATATGGGAAACTCGCATCACACCTGCGCGGGCCGTCCACAGAACGTGGATCCTTCGGTCGCCAGGACTGATGCACCTGACGACGACCGGCGGTCTTCGGCAACGACCAGAGTACGTGCTGGTCGCCGAGTTTCCAAATCGGTTCTCAGTTGACGGTCGTCTTCGGCAGCTCGCCGACCTGGTCCGCGGGCGGGGCCTCCACCTTCACGGGCTCGTTGAAGCCCTTGAACAGCAGGGTGGCGTCCAGCGTCGCGCCCTCCTTGGAGCCGTTCAGGGTGAGCTTGCGGGGCAGGCCGTCGCCGGCCACCCAGATGTCGAACTTGACGTCCTTGAGCTCGGCGAGGTTCGTCCTGGCCTGCTGCTGCTTGTCGGCGGGCAGCTGGCCGACGGCGGCGTCCACGGGGAACGTGCCGCTGTAGTGGGTGGTGTCCGCGCCGTTGACGCTCTCGGTGCCGACCTGCTTCACGTCCTTGGACACGGTGACCAGCTTGGTCACGTTGGCGAGGTCGAACTGCTGGATCTGGCTGAGGTACTGGTTGACCTGGTTCTGGTCGCCCACTTCGTTGAGCGCGACCTTGATCCACGGCTTGGTGGCGCCGACGAGCTGCTTGAGCGCCTCGACCTTCACATAGACGGTGTCGCCCTGGAGGACGGCGCGCACGCCGCCCGGCAGGTTCCGGCCGCCCATGTCGACGGTGTCGAGGGTCAGGTCGACGGCGAGCTGGGGCTTGCTCTGGTAGAGCATGCGGCCCTGCACCTTGCCGTTGCCCTCTTGGGGGTGCGTCACGTTCGCGACGGCGTCCACCGTGTAGCTGGTGACCTCTGCGGTCTTCTGCGCGGCCTGCGCGAGCACCTCTGAGGCGGCCAGGTTGACCTGGATGGGCTGCACGTTCGTACCGCACCCGGCGACCGAGGCCGCGATGAGAGCAGCTCCGGCCACGGCGGTGGCGAGACTTATCCTGCGCTTCAGCATGTTTTGACCCTACGGTTGGCTTGTCCCATCGTGGCGACTTCCCCGCATAAATCGGGGAAAACCCAGGGTTCTCCCCCACAGGCTGTGCACGATTTCTGCACAACCCCGCTCACCTGGAGAGATCATCCGGGCCGAAAACCCGGACGAAACAGCTCCGCCCCAGTGCCCGACGGTACCCGGGCACTGGGGCGGAGCCCGGCGGCGCCCGGACAAACCGAGGCCCGGTGCCCGGCGGCACCCGGACAAAGCGAAAGGCCCCCGCCTGAGACAGGCGGGGGCCTTTCGAAGAACGTGCGGCCGTTACGCGTCGAGCTCGGCGGTCAGGCCACGGGTGAGGTTGGGGTCGACGGGGACGCCGGGGCCCATGGTGGTGGAGAAGGTGACCTTCTTCAGGTAACGACCCTTGGCCGCCGACGGCTTGAGACGCAGCACCTCGTCAAGGGCGGCGGCGTAGTTCTCGATGAGCTGACGCTCGGGGAACGACGTCTTGCCGATGATGAAGTGCAGGTTGGCCTGCCGGTCGGTGCGGAACTCGATCTTGCCGCCCTTGATCTCCGTCACGGCCTTGGCGACGTCGGGCGTCACGGTGCCGGTCTTGGGGTTGGGCATGAGACCGCGCGGGCCGAGCACGCGGCCCAGACGGCCGACCTTGCCCATGAGGTCAGGGGTGGCGACCACGGCGTCGAACTCGTTGAGCCGGTTGCCCTTGGCGATCTCGTCGATCAGCTCGTCGGCGCCGACGATGTCGGCGCCCGCCTCGCGGGCTGCCTCGGCACGGTCACCGGTCGCGAAGACCAGGACCCGGGCGGTCTTACCGGTGCCGTGCGGGAGGTTGACCGTGCCGCGCACGATCTGGTCGGCCTTGCGAGGGTCGACACCCAGCCGCAGCGCCACTTCCACGGTGGCGTCGAACTTGGTGGTCGACGTCTCCTTGGCCAGCTTCGCGGCGTCGGCGGGCGTGTAGAGCTTGTCGCGGTCGACCTTGGCCGCCGCGTCCTTGTGCGCCTTGCTGCGCTTCATGTCTGTCTCCTTGTGGTACGCGGGCCGGGACCCGGCCCTCCCACGGATCTGGGAAAGGTCTTAGTCGGCGATCGTGATGCCCATCGACCGGGCGGTGCCGGCGATGATCTTCTCTGCAGCCTCGACGTCGTTGGCGTTGAGGTCGGGCATCTTGGTCTCGGCGATGCTGCGCAGCTGCTCGCGCGTCAGCCGGCCGACCTTGTCCTTGTGGGGGACGGCGCTGCCCTTGTCGAGACCCAGGGCCTTCTTGATCAGCTCAGGCGCCGGGGGCGTCTTCGTGATGAAGGTGAAGCTGCGGTCCTCGAAAATGGTGATCTCAACGGGGATGATGTTGCCCCGCTGGGACTCCGTGGCAGCGTTGTACTGCTTGACGAAGTCCATGATGTTGACGCCGTGGGGACCGAGGGCGGTACCGACCGGCGGAGCGGGCGTGGCCTGGCCAGCGGGGAGCTGGACCTTGACGAGCGCCGCGATCTTCTTCTTCGGAGGCATGAGTCCTTCTCCGGGTCCTGATCGTGATGCCGTCCGGACGCGGATGCGCCCGGACATGTCGGAAGGCCACCCTTCGCGAAAGGCGGCCGACCGAACGTCTAAGTGTAGGTGATCGTCTTAGATCTTCGAGACCTGGTTGAACGAGAGCTCGACCGGGGTCTCACGACCGAAGATCGAGACGAGCACCTTGAGCTTCTGCGACTCGGGGCTGATCTCGCTGACCGAGGCGGGCAGGGTGGCGAAGGGGCCGTCCATGACCGTGACGGACTCGCCGATCTCGAACTCGACCGTGGGGCCGCTGGCCGCCTTGGTGGTGGCCTTCTTGGCCTCCTCGGACGGCTCGGGCGCCAGCAGCTTGGCGACCTCGTCGAGGCTGAGCGGGCTCGGCTTGTTGGACAGGCCGACGAAACCGGTCACGCCGGGCGTGTTGCGCACGGCGGCCCAGGACTCGTCGGTCAGCTCCATGCGCACCAGGACGTAGCCGGGCAGCACGCGCTCCTTGACCGGGACCTTCTTGCCGCTCTTGAACTCCTGGACGGTGTGCGTGGGCACCTCGACCTGGTAGATGTAGTCCTCCATGTTGAGCGACACGTTGCGGCTCTCGATGTTGGACTTCACGCGGTTCTCGTAGCCGGCGTAGGAGTGGATCACGTACCACTCGCCGGGGAGCCCGCGCAGGGAGCTCTTGAACTCCTCGACCGGGTCGACGTCGGGCAGGATCTCGGCCTCCGCGTCGGCGGGGGCCTCCTCCGACTCCTCGACCTCGTCGGTCTCGTCGGCCTCCTGGAGAGCCGCCTCGACGCCTTCGTCGCGAGCCTCACCCAGCTCGTCGCCCCATTCGTCGGTGGCCTCTCCCAGCTCGTCGTCGCCCCGCTCGTCGCGGGGTTCCTCGGCCGGAACAGAAGACTCGGACACGTGACCTTTCCTCATTTCCTCGAATCGAATGGTGTCGCCGTCAGCCGACACCACACGGTGTCGAGCTAGGCGGGATCACTCCCCGCCGAAGACGCGGAGGACGGCCCAGCCCAGAGCGGCGTCGAGCCCATAAACGATCGCCACCATGATCAGAACGAATACCAGAACGACCGTGGTGTAGGTGATGAGATCCTTGCGTGTCGGCCAGATGACCTTGCGGAGCTCGTTGACGACCTGCCGGTAGAAAAGGGCAGGTGAAGTGCGTGTCTTCTTCTCGCCACTGGGCTTGCCTGCGGTCTCGCCGCGCGTGTCGATCGCCACAGTCCTCACCTGAATCTGTCGTATCCAACGCAGTTTTGCGGCGCGCTTACACGCCATTATTGCGCGGACCGCACTCGCAGGGCACGAGGGACTCGAACCCCCAACCGCCGGTTTTGGAGACCGGTGCGCTACCAATTGCGCCAGTGCCCTATGTCGTCAACCACACTACCCTGATTGACTCACTGCCTGGACCGAACCGCTCGCCGACATGCGGCGGAAGGACCAGGCGAAAGCATACGGGGGATTGCCCGGTACGTCGAACCCAAACCTGATCGCCCAGGTCACGCCCGCGTGGGAGCATGGGAGGCATGTCCACGCGACCCCGTATCTCCGCAAGAATCTCCGCGATTTCCGAGTCCGCCACGCTCGCGGTGGACGCCAAGGCGAAGGCGATGAAGGCCGCCGGCCGCCCGGTCATCGGCTTCGGCGCCGGCGAGCCCGACTTCCCGACGCCCGGCTACATCGTCGAGGCGGCGGTCGAGGCGGCCCGCGACCCGCGCAACCACAAGTACACGCCGGCGGGCGGCCTTCCCGAGCTGAAGCAGGCCATCGCCGACAAGACGCGGCGCGACTCCGGCTACTCCGTCGAGCCGTCCCAGGTGCTCGTCACCAACGGCGGCAAGCAGGCCGTCTACGAGGCGTTCGCCACGCTGCTCGACCCGGGCGACGAGGTCATCGTGGTCGCCCCCTACTGGACGACCTACCCCGAGGCGATCAAGCTGGCCGGCGGCGTGCAGGTCGACGTGGTGACCGACGAGTCCACGGGCTACCTGGCCGGCGTCGAGCAGCTCGAAGCGGCCCGTACCGAGCGCACGAAGGTGCTGCTGTTCGTCTCGCCGTCCAACCCGACGGGCGCGGTCTACTCGCGCGAGGAGACCGTGGCGATCGGCCGGTGGGCGGCCGAGCACGGGCTGTGGGTGGTCACCGACGAGATCTACGAGCACCTGGTCTACGGCGGCGCCGAGTTCACCAGCATCGCCACGGCCGTGCCCGAGCTGGGCGACCGGGTCGTGATCCTCAACGGCGTGGCCAAGACGTACGCGATGACCGGCTGGCGGGTGGGCTGGCTGATCGGCCCGGCCGACGTGGTCAAGGCCGCCGCCAACCTGCAGTCGCACGCCACCTCCAACGTGGCCAACGTGTCGCAGAGGGCCGCGCTGGCCGCGGTCTCCGGCGACCTGTCGGCCGTGGCGGAGATGCGGTCGGCCTTCGACCGGCGGCGCCAGACCATGGTGCGGATGCTCAACGAGATCCCGGGCGTGTTCTGCCCGGAGCCGAAGGGGGCGTTCTACGCGTACCCGTCGGTCAAGGAGCTGCTGGGCAAGGAGCTGCGCGGCCGGCGGCCCGGGTCGTCGGCGGAGCTGGCCGAGCTGATCCTGGAGGAGGCCGAGGTGGCGGTCGTGCCGGGCGAGGCGTTCGGCACCCCCGGCTACTTCCGGCTGTCCTACGCCCTCGGTGACGACGATCTGGTCGAGGGCGTCAGCCGGATGGCCAAGCTGCTGTCCGAGGCTCACTGAGCGGCTCGGGAGGCGGCTCAGGGGGCGGCGGGTCTGACGGCGGCGGCGGTCTGGCGGAGCTGGGCGGTCATGCCGGGCGTGGCGGCGAGGTAGACGGCCGTGCCGGGGCTCTCCAGCCACATGAAGTTGCGCAGGCCGTCGCGGCTCGTCCAGCGCAGCGCGGGTTTGCCGCGGTAGGCGGTCAGGGTCGAGCGGGCCACCAGCGTGGCGAACTGCTCGGCCGTCCGCACGCCGCACACCACGCCCACCCGCAGTTGCTCGTCCTCGTCGTCGCGCCACGTCACGCCCCTGACCGTGAGCCGCCTGGCGAGCGCGCCCAGGCGGCCGAAGGTGCCGGCGCGGGCCAGGGGCGGGGGCGCGCCGGGGATCTCCAGCCTGGTCGATCCGCAGGCCAGCGTGACGGGTTCCCCGGTCGCCGGCTCGCTCGCCGACGGCGGCGGCGGGGTGGTGCTGGGCGGTCGCGGCGTGTCGCCGCCGCACCCGCCCGCGCCCGCGGCCAGCGCGAACGTGATGAACACCGCTGCCGGGCGCCGCATCGTCCCCCCATGACTCGTGGGATCAACCAGGGAAAAGGCTCCTAGTCTCCTACAGGAGCGCGGGCCGAGGCGGCAATAGGCAGCAGCTCGCCGCCGAGTGAGTCGCTCACCCGGATCCAGGCGCCCGTGCCGGGGCGTTCCAGCCAGGCGATCACCCTGCCGCCGCGCGGATGCGCGCCGACCACGGCGGGCCGGCCCCTGACCGTGGTCTCGCGGGGGTCCAGCACGCCGGCGTGCGCGCGGTAGGTGTCCCAGTCGGCGGCCACCATGCCGTGCTCGACCTGGGCCTCCACGTAGCGCTTCGCGGTGCCGTACCTGGCCCGGACGCCGTCGGGGGCGATCGGGCCGCCGCCGCTGCGGCGCAGGCCGCGGGGCAGGTAGGTGAGCCAGAGGTCGTCGGAGACGACCGCGAGCGGGGCCTCGGCCCGCGCCGCCGCCGCGCCGGGGCGGGACGGCGCCTTCAGGGGCGGCGGGGGCACGTACGACGAGCCCGCAGAAGGCGGGTTCGGACGGCCGAAACCCGAATGGAACAGGGCGTAGATGGCGAGAGCGGTCATCGCGAACGCCAGGCCGGCGAGCAGCGCGCGCCGGCCCTGCCCCGCGACGCCCGCACCCTCAGGGATCATGGACGGTTGATCCCCCGATCCGGCCGATCTCTACCGTGCCGATGCCGGACCCGCAGCCGTGGGCGACATGCGAATCCGCACCTGGGGCCAGTGGCAAAATATGGAAATGCACCGGCCCCTGCACACGCTGCCCAAAGCCCATCTCCACCTGCACTTCACCGGCTCCATGCGGCACTCGACGCTGATCGAGCTGGCCAGGGAGCAGGGGCTGCACCTGCCCGACGCGCTGGAGCAGGACTGGCCGCCGCGGCTGCGGGCCACCGACGAGCGCGGCTGGTTCAGGTTCCAGCGGCTGTACGACATCGCCAGGTCCGTGCTGAGCCGTCCCGAGCACGTCTACCGGCTGCTGCGCGAGACGGCCGAGGACGAGGCGGCAGCCGGTTCCCGATGGCTGGAGATCCAGGTGGACCCGTCCGGGTTCGCCGCGCGGTTCGGCGGGCTCACGGCCACGCTGGAGCTGATGCTCGACGCGGCGCGGCAGGCCGCCGAGCACGCCGGGGTGCACATGCCGGTGATCGTGGCGGCCAACAGGACCAGGCATCCGCTCGACGCGAACACCCTGGCCAGGCTCGCCACCCAGTACGCCGACCGGGGCGTGGTGGGCTTCGGCCTGTCCAACGACGAGCGGCGCGGCGCGGCGCGCGACTTCGAGCGGGCCTTCCGCATCGCCAAGCGCGGCGGGCTGCTGGCCGTGCCGCACGGCGGCGAGCTGCTCGGGCCGCGCAGCGTGAGCCAGTGCATCGACGACCTGGGCGCCGACCGGGTCGGGCACGGCGTGCGGGCGGCCGAGGACCCGTGGCTGATGCAGCGGCTGGCCGACCGGCAGATCTGCTGCGAGGTGTGCCCGACGTCCAACGTGGGGCTGGGCGTGGCCGAGCGGGCGGCGGACGTGCCGCTGCGGCGGCTGTTCGACGCCGGGGTGCCGATCGCGCTGGGCGCCGACGACCCGCTGCTGTTCGGCACCCGGCTGCTGCGCCAGTACGAGCTGGCCAGGGAGGTCTACGAGTTCTCCGACGCCGAGATCGCCGAGCTGGCCCGGCAGTCGATCCGGTCCTCGACCGCGCCGGAGGCAGTGCGCAAGGAGCTGCTCAAGGGTGTGGACGACTGGCTGACCGGCTCACCGGAGTGACCCGGCGATCCGCACCGCCCGTTCCCTGGTGCCCGCGCCCTCCAGGCGGTAGGTGAGCGCGTCCCGCTGCCAGACGAGGGTGGGGGCGGCCTGGCGCAGGGGGATCTCGGTGCCGTCCTGGCGGCGGATGTAGCCGAGCGGGTGCGCGCCGGGGATCCACCAGGCCGTGGTCCCGGCCATCTCGACGTAGTCGGGCCAGGGCGGGCCGAGCTTCTTGAAGAAGAACGGGTCCACGCCGCCCTGGAACTGGTCGAGCCGGACGCCGTCCGGCCAGAACATCGACACCAGCCGGCCCTGGTCGGCGACGGCGGCGCGGGCGGGGGGCCCGAGCTCGGCCGGGGTTCTGACCTGGAACCTCACCAGGCCGGGCAGGTCGTCCGGGGCCACCGGGTGCTCGCCGGGGAGGTTCGCGGTGGTCCGTACCGGGGTGGGTGGTGTGTCGCCGAGCTGCAGCTCGACGCCGGCCAGGCGGAGGACCCGGGCCACGGCGGCGCGGCCCTGGGGGGTGGCGGCCGTGACGGCGACGACGGCCAGCACGACGGCCGCCACGATCCGCCACCGAGCCCGCCGAGTCGGCCGTGTCGGCCGTGTCCGCCGCCCGCGCTTCCGAGGCTGGAGCTCCAGGCGCGCCCGGACGGCGGCGGCGACGTCGCCCGGCGGCGGCGACGGGGTGTCGAGGAGGGGGCCGAGGGCGGTCAGTTCGGCTTCCAGGTCGTCGAAGGGGTCATGCGAGTTCACCGCCCACCTCCTCCCTCAGCCGGGCCAGCCCCCGATGGGTGCTGGACTTGACGGTACCGACCGGCCAGCCGAGCACCTGGGCCGTCTCCGCCTCCGACAGTTGCAGGAAGTACCGGCACACGACCGCCTGGCGTTCCCGCTCGGGCAGGCCGCGCACGGCCGCCAGCAGCCGGGCCCGCCGGTCGGTGGCGACGGCCGCGCCCGCCGGGTCGTCGGAGGCCACCGGGCCTGCCGGGTCGGCGGCGGTGAGCCGTACGGCGAGGTCGGAGCGGCGCCCGCGGGCCCGGGTCAGGTTGTGCGTCTCGTTGGCCACGATCCGCAGCAACCAGGGACGGAAGGGCGCGTCCCGCCGGAACTTGGGCAGATGGCGGAAAGCCTTGACGAACGCCTCCTGCACGACGTCCTCGGCCTCGTCGCCCGCGCCGAGCATGGCGGCGGTGCGATGGGCGAGCGCGCTGTACCTGGCGACCAGGACCTCGTAGGCCCCCAGGTCACCGTCGAGCGAGCGGGCGATCGCCTCGTCGTCGTCCATGGCGTGTCAGATTCCATCGCATTCGCCCGCGCCCGGGGAAGGGTGTTTCACGCATCAGGTCATCCTCAGGGGCATTAGACTCGTGCAATCCGTCTGCCCCTCAAAGGAACGGGACTATGTCTTCTGGGTATGAC
Source organism: Nonomuraea sp. NPDC003560 (assembly GCF_042878785.1). NCBI lineage: Bacteria > Bacillati > Actinomycetota > Actinomycetes > Streptosporangiales > Streptosporangiaceae > Nonomuraea > Nonomuraea sp. NPDC003560. The sequence goes on from NZ_JBIAOF010000014.1 coordinate 20,660, forward strand.
CGTGTAGTGCAACCGGCGGCCGGTGACGAGGCCCTGGAGAACCACCTGGGTGGGGACGAGGCCAAGAACTATCGGCAGTACGAGTTCGACATGGTCGCCCCGCACGTCGGCCGTTCGATGCTGGAGATCGGCTCCGGGCTGGGCCACTTCGCCGAGCAGTTCCTGCCGCGGCTCGACCGCCTGGTCGTCAGCGACTTCGACCCCTACTGCGTCGAGCAGCTGGAGAAGCGCTTCGAGGGCCGCGACGACATCGACGTCCTGCAGTTCGGCCTGCCGACCGAGATCCCGCTGAAGGACAAGGTCGACACCGTCGTCATGATGAACGTGCTGGAGCACATCGAGGACGACGCCGAGGCGCTGCGCTCGCTGGCCCGCGTCACGCTGCCCGGCGGCCGGATCATCATCTGGGTGCCCGGCTACATGCAGCTCTACGGAGACTTCGACCGCAAGGTCGGGCACGTCCAGCGCTACACGCCGAAGACCCTGCGCGCCACGGTGGCCAGGGCGGGGCTCGACATCGACGTGCTCAAGCCGATCAACTTCCTGGGCGGCATCGCCTGGTGGGCGGCGGTCCGGCGGGGCGGCGTGGGCTACCCCGACCCGCGCCTGGTCAAGATCTACGACCGCACGGTGGTCCCGGCCACGCGGCTGATCGAGCGCTTCATCACCCCGCCGTTCGGCCAGACGGTGTTCTGCGTGGCCCGCGTCCCGCAGAAGTAGCCCGCAGCAGTGGGCCCGGCCGCCACCCGGTGGGTTGGTGGCGGCCGGACGTCTTCTACTTGATCGAGCCGGCGGTCAGTCCGCCGACGACCTTCCGCTCGATCAGCGCGAACAGGATGATCACCGGGATGGTGGCGATCACCGAGCCCGCGAAGAGGTTCTGCCAGTCCACCTGGTACTGGCCGATGAACGAGTTCAGCGCGACCGTGAGCGGCTGGTTGGCCGGGGTCGTGGTCAGGGTCAGGGCGACCACGAACTCGTTCCACGCCGCGATGAACGTGAAGATCAGCGCGGTGATCACGCCCGGCATGGCCAGCGGCAGCGTGATCCGGAACAGCGCGCCGAAGCGGCCGTTGCCGTCGATGAAGGCGGCCTCCTCCAGCTCACGCGGGATCGAGGCGAAGTAGGCGTTCAGGATCCACACCGCGAACGCCAGGTTGAACCCGCCGTTGACCAGGATCAGCGACCAGATCGAGTCCACCAGGCCGAACTGGTAGAACTCGCGGTAGATGCCGACGAGCATGGCCGTGGGCTGGAACATCTGGGTGATCAGCACCAGGATCAGGAACGCCGTGCGCCCCCGGAACTTGTGCCGGGCCGAGTAGTACGCGGCCGGCAGCGCCACGAGCAGCACCAGGATCGTCGAGCCGCCGGCGACCTTGAGCGTCACCCACAGGTTCCCGGCCAGGCCGCTGGTCCAGAAGTTGGCGAGGTTCGACCACACCCACTCGTCGGGCCAGAACGTCACCTCGCGCAGCGAGTCCTGCGACCGCAGCGAGGTCAGCAGCATGACGAGGTACGGGAACAGGAAGACGAACGCGACGAGGTAGGCCGCGGCCGCCACGATCACGGTCTTGAGCCTGGGCATGCGGCGCTGCGCCCGTCCGCGGTGGCCGGGCTGGTGGCGCGTACCGGCCTTGGACATGGTCTGCACGGCCATCACGCCACCTCCTTGTTCCAGCGCGACACCTTCAGGAAGATCGCGGTCAGCACGATCACCATGCCGAAGTTCACGACGGACATCGCGGCCGACTCACCGATGTTCGAGCCCTTGAGGATGAACATGAGGATGGTCGAGGTGGCCGTCGAGTAGCCCGGCTGGCCGTGGGTCATCGCCCAGATGATCGGGAAGCTGTTGAAGACGTTCATCACGTTGATCAGCGCGGCGACGGTGAGCGCGGGGCGCAGCAGCGGCAGCGTGATCGACCAGTACGTCCTGAGCTTGGTGGCGCCGTCCATCTTGGCCGCCTCGTAGACGTCGGCGGGGATGGTCGCGAGCCCGGCCAGCAGCGCGTACGTCGTGAACGGCACCGAGACGAAGACCGCCACGAACACCAGCCACGGCATCGCGCTGGAGGCGTCGCCGAGCTGGTCGGCGGAGGCGCCGCCCATCGCGTCGATGAACCCGAGCTTGACCCTGATCTGGTTGATCACGCCGACCTCGGGGTCGAGCATCCACTTGAAGATGATCGCCGTCATCAGCACCGAGGCCGCCCAGGGCGCGATGAGCGCCCAGCGGGCGATCTTGCGGCCGGGGAAGCGCTGGTTGAACAGCTGGGCGAGGGCGAGCGAGATCAGCACGGTGAGCGCGACGACCGCGACCACCCAGATCACGCTGCGGATCATGATGTCGGCGAAGTCCTTCTCACCGAACAGCTTCGTGTAGTTGTCCGGGAAGTTGTTTCCCTGGACCACTCCGAACCGGCTGATCTTGAGGAACGACGACCGGATCATCTCGATCACGGGCCAGAGCACGACCAGCGCGATCAGCACCACGGCCGGCCCGATCCAGGCCAGGGGTTCGAGGGCGCGCAACCTTCTCATGAGGAACCTTCCATGACGGTGGAGCCGGCGCGGGGACGCGACCCGCGCGCCGGCTCCACAGACACCCGCTGGATCAGCTGGCTTCGGCGGTCTTCTGCAGCTCGCCGAGGACCTTGGCCGGGTCGTCCTTGACGGCGCCGCCGATGGTCTGCTTGATCGCCGGGTTCACCTCGGCCCACTTCGGGTCCTGGAACGGGTAGAAGCTGGCGTTGGGCAGCGCGTCGAGGAACGGCTTGAGCTTCTCGTCACCCGACAGCTTCTGGATGCCGCCGTTGGTGACGGGCAGCAGCTTGTAGGTGTCGGAGATCTTCTGCGCCGCGTTGCCGGTGTAGAAGAAGTCGAAGAACTTCTTGATCTCGGCGGCGTGGCCGTTCTTGTTGAACGCCATGATCCAGTCCATGACGCCGAGGGTGGTGTCGAGCGGGCCGGACTTGCCGGGGATCGCCGTGACGCCGTAGTTCTTCAGGCCGGCCGCGTCGAAGATCGGGATGGACATGGGTCCGCCGTTGACCATGCCGACCTTGCCCGCGCCGAAGTCCTCCCAGACCGTCTTGCGGTCCTTGGTGCCCGGGTTCGGGGTGGTGAGGCCGGCGTCGACCAGGCCCTTCATGTAGGTGAAGGTCTCGACGTTCTGCGGGGAGTTGATGGCCCACTTGCCGGAGGCGTCCTTGTAGCCGCCGCCGTTGCCCAGCATCCACAGGAACGACTCGCCCTGGGCTTCTTCCTGGCCCAGCGGGAGACCGAACGGCTGGCTCACGCCGGCCTTCTTCAGCTTCTCGGCGGCGGCCTTGAGCTCGTCCCAGGTCTTGGGCGGCTCGGCGATGCCGGCCTTGGTGAACAGGTCCTTGTTGTAGAACAGCGCGCGGGCGGAGGAGACGAACGGGATGCCGTAGCCGGTGCCGTCCACCTTGCCGAAGTCGGCGAACTTCTGCAGCATGTCGCCGGAGACGTTCGGGGACAGGACCTCGTCGACCTTGTAGAGCAGGCCGTCCTTGACGAAGCCGGAGTAGTCGCCGGTCTGCAGGATGTCGGGCACCTGTCCGTTCTGGACCATGGTGGCGACCTGCTTGTCGATGTCGTTCCAGTTGATGACCTGGACGTCGACCTTGATGTTGGGGTTGGCCGCCTGGAACTCGTCCACGACGCCCTTCCAGAACGTCTCGCCCGAGTTCGGCTTGCCGGGGCCGTCGCCGTAGTCGGCGGCGACCATCTTGAGGGTGACCTGGCCGCCGCCCGAGGCCTGGGTGTTGTTCCCGCCGCCACCCGAACCGCCGTCGGAGCCGCAGCTGGACAGGACCAGCATCGTGGCAAGGCCGAGAGCGGCGCCGCCCACAAGCTTCATGTTCACTGGTGATACCGCCTTCTCGTCGGACGGGTCGCTGGTCCGTACCAGCCACCTGACCCCGTCCAAAGGGATGAGGGGTGCGAGAGCCACAGCTCAACGCGTTTGCGCCAGAGTAAGCCCGTGTTCAGCAGCCGGTCTATACCGGCTGGTATCGGTTTGAAAACACTCAGGGCAGAAAAAGCTCACAACCGGTCTAGACCGGGCGTCACAGGATCTTTCTCCGCACGTTCTCGCCGCCGTCCGGTGTGCCGATCCACGGGCCCTCAATGGACGGGTCGAGGATGCCCTCCTCCAGGAACTCGTAGCGGCCGTCGAGCACGTACCGGGCCAGGCGCGCGTCCTGCTCGTCGCTGTTGTCCCAGAGCTCGTCGAACAGCGTGCGGACGCGGCGCCGGGCCTGGCGGCAGAAGGTGTCGGCCAGCTCGTACGGCCTGCGCCCGAGGTCGTCGGCGTCCTCCTCGGCCTTCACGCAGACGGCCGTCATGGCGAACAGCTCGGCCCCGATGTCGACGATCCGCCCGAGGAAGGACTGCTTGTGCTCCAGCCTCCCCTGCCACCGGGACATGCCGTAGAAGGTGGACCGGGCCAGCTTCCTGCTGGTCCGCTCCACGAACCGCAGGTGCTGGGCCAGCGGGCCGAAGACGGTGTAGCCCGTGGGCAGGCTGCCCGAGCCGGCCACCAGGGTCGGCAGCCACCCGGCGTAGAAGCGGCTCGCCCGGCCGAGTGCGCGGGCACGTTCCTGGGGGGACGCCTCGGGGTTGATGAGCTCGCCGGCCGCGGTCAGGTGCGCGTCCACGGCCTCGCGGGTGATCATCAGGTGCATGATCTCGGAGGAGCCCTCGAAGATGCGGTTGATGCGGGCGTCGCGCAGCATCTGCTCGGCGGGCACGCCGCGCTCGCCGCGGGCGGCCAGCGACTCGGCGGTCTCGTAGCCACGGCCGCCTCTGATCTGGACCAGTTCGTCCAGCGCCCGGTACGACAGCTCGGTGGCGTACAGCTTGGCGAGGGCGGCCTCGATCCTGATGTCGTTGCGCCGGTCGTCGGCCAGGCGGGCGGTGAGCTCGCTGACGGCCTCCAGCGCGTACGCGGTGGCCGCGATGAAGGCGATCTTGGTCGCCACGGCCTCGTGCCGGCCGACCTTGCGACCCCACTGCTCGCGGGCGTTGCCCCACTCGCGGGCGATCTTCACGGCCCACTTGACGCTGCCCGCGCAGGTCGCCGGGAGGGACAGGCGGCCGGTGTTGAGGGTGGTGAGCGCGATCCGCAGCCCTTGGCCCTCCTTCCCGATCAGGTTCTTGGCCGGCACCCTGACCTGGGAGAACTCGGTGACGCCGTTCTCGATGCCGCGCAGGCCCATGAAGCTGTTGCGACGCCTGACCGTGATGCCCGGACTGTTCCCCTCGACCACGAACGCGCTGATCTTCTCGCCGGTCCTGGCCATGACCACCAGCAGGTCGGCGACGACGCCGTTCGTCGTCCAGAGCTTGACGCCGTTCAGCACGTAGTCGTCGCCGTCGCGCACGGCGGTCGTGGACAGGCGGGCGGGGTCGGAGCCCACGTCCGGCTCGGTGAGCAGGAAGGCCGAGATCTCGCCGGCCGCGCACCGGGGCAGGAACTCCCGCTTCTGCTCCTCGGTGCCGAACTGCTTGAGCGGCTGCGGCACGCCGATCGACTGGTGCGCCGACAGCAGCGTGGCCAGGGCGGGGCAGTAGGAGCCGACCAGCGTGAGGGTGCGGCAGTAGTACAGGTAGGGCAGGCCCAGGCCGCCGTACTCGGTGCCGATCGTGATGCCGAACGCCCCGAGGGCGGCCAGGCCCTTGACCACCTCGTCCGGCACCTGCGCGGTGCGCTCGATGAGGGCCGGGTCGACCTGGGTCTCCAGGAAGCGCCGCACCGCCCGGACGAACTCCTCGCCCCGCTCGGCGGCCTCGGCCGGCAGCCCGGGCGCCGGATGCACCAGGTCCAGCCGGAGATCGCCGAGGAACAGCTGCTTGGCGAAGCTGGGGAGCCTCCATTCCCGCTCCCTGGCCTGCTCGCCGACCTGCCTGCTCTCCGCGTACGTGGTCTGCTCAGTCATGGCACCCTCCCGACGGTGCGCCGTCATGTGCTGGGAGTACTGCCCGCCTGAGCGCTTTAAGCACGCCCAGCGCGACGACGGCCAGCACGGCCGGCACCGCCAGGAAGGCTCCACAGCACGCCAGCGCGACCGCCGACATGCCGGTCGCCACGACGGCGGTGACCCGCAGCCGTCCGGCGGGCAGCACCCGCACCGCCGCCGCCACGCCCGCCGCCGTGACGGCCGCCAGGCACGCCGAGGTGGCCCGCATCAGCAGGTCCAGGTCCACCGCCCACACCACGACCGGCACCGTCAGCACGGCCAGCGCCCCGAGGCTCCGGTACGGCGAGCGTCCCCCGGCGAGCCAGGCGGGCATGGCCCCGTCCCTGGCCAGCGCCACCCCCAGCCGCGCCGCCCCCGCCAGGTACGTGTTGACCGCCCCGAACGTCAGCAGCACCGCCAGCACCCCGGTCACCGGCCGCGCCACTCCCCCGAGGCCGGCCTCCAGCAGCGCGCTCAGCGGCACGCCCGGCATGTCCGCGCCGAGCACGCCGACCGAGGTGACGCTGACGCCCAGGTACAGCAGGCCGACCACGACGAGGGTGACCACGGTGGCCCTGGTCAGGCCGTGCCTCCCGCGCCTCCCGCGCCTCCCGCGTCTCCCTACGGCGAACTCGGCCGACAGGTGGCTGGCCGCCTCCCAGCCCACGAAGGCGAACATGAGCACCCCGGCCGCGCCGGCCACCCCGGCGAGCCCGTACGGGGCGAAGGGGGTGAAGTGGTCGAGATCGGCCCGCGGCGCGGCGGTGACCACGGCGACGGCCAGCAGGGCGACGAGCAGCGCGACGGAGACGAGCTGCAACCGCCCCGAGGTACGCAGCCCGGCGGCGTTGGCGGCGAACGCCGCGGCCAGGATCAGCACGCCGGCCAGGGTGCCGTCCACGCCCAGGCACGCCTCGACGTACCGGCCGCCCACGAGCGCGCCCGCCACGGTCCCGACCGGCACGGCCCCGTAGAACCACCAGCCGACCACGGCGGCGGCCCGCGGCCCGAAGGCCAGCCCCGCGAAGCTCGCCACTCCGCCCCCGCCGGGATGCCGGACGCCGAGCGCCGCGAACGTCAGCGCCACCGGCACGCTCAGCGCGAGCAGCCCCGCCCAGGCCAGCACGGAGGCCGGCCCCGCCGCCGCGGCGGCCAGCTGCGGCAGCACCAGCATCCCCGGCCCCAGCACCGCGCCCACCAGCAACGCCGCGCCCTGCACCGCACCCATCCGGCCCTGTTCAGTCATGTCCGCGAAAGTAGCCCGATCGTTCGGCCTCAACCCGGCTCCACCGAACGTTCGATCGGAGAAAGGAGCAGAATCGCGTCATGGACGAACTTGATTCGGCGATCATCCGCCTGCTCCAAACGGATGCGCGGCAGTCCAACCGGGAGCTGGCCCGCCGGCTCGGCATCGCCCCCTCGACCTGCCTGGAACGGGTCAGGGCGCTCACCCGGCGCGGCGTGATCCGCGGCTACCACGCCGACATCGACCCCGCCGCGCTCAACCGGAGCACGCAGGCGATGGTCTCGGTCCAGGTCCGTCCGCTGAGCCGGGCCGTGATCAACGCCTTCAAGCAGTCGGCCGCCGAGCTGCCCGAGGTGCTGAGCGTGTTCGTGCTGGCCGGCGGCGACGACTTCCTGCTGCACGTCGCCGTCCAGGACCTCGACCACCTCCACTCCTTCCTGCTCGACCGGCTCAGCAAGCGCAAGGAGATCGTCGGCTTCCGCACCTCGGTGATCTTCCAGCAGGTGCACGACGCGGTGCCGGAACGGCTGCCGTCCGCCACGGAGACCTGACTTTCGTCGGGGGTGCCACTAGACCGTCGGCAGATTCGGCGGTGGGGGCGTTCTCCGTACGTTTGCCTGCATGAGCTTGAAGATCGCCCTCGCCGGGCTGGCCGCGGCCCTGACCCTCACCCCCGCCGCGGCCCCGGCCCTCGCCTCGGCCCCCGCCGAGCCGACCCCCGCCGCCGTGGACGCCTACCTGCGCGAGGCGCTGGAGGCCACCGGCGTGCCGGGTCTGTCCGTCGTGGTGACCCGCGGCGACAAGGTCGTGCACGCCGCCGGCTACGGCGAGGACTCCGATGGGCGTCCGGTCACCGCGGCCACGCCGATGCGGGTGGCCTCGGTGAGCAAGTCGTTCACCGCGATGGCCGTGATGACCCTGGTGGAGCAGGGGAAGATCGCGCTGGACGAGCCGGTGGCCGGGCAGCTGCCCGGTTTCCGGATGGCCGACCCGCGGCACACCAGGATCACCGTGCGCCAGTTGCTGAACCAGACCTCCGGGCTGTCCGACAGCTCGCTGGACATCGGCGACCTGGAGTCCGCGAGCTCGCTGGCCGACTACACCGCCCGCCTGGCCGAGGGCCGCCTGGCCGCCGACCCGGGCAGCCGGTACGCCTACTGCAACGTCAACTACGACCTGGCCGCCCGCCTGGTCGAGACCGCGAGCGGCCGCCCGTTCGACGCCTACATGAAGGACCGCGTCTTCGGCCCGCTCGGCATGACCGGCAGCGCCGTGAGCGCCCAGGCCGTCCGACCGGCGGACGGATTCGTCTCGGTCTACGGCATGTGGCTGCCCCGGCCGGAGGCGTCCGGGTTCCTCGACGGCAGCGGCTCGGGCGCGGTCATCACGACCGCCGCGGACATGGGCAAGTGGCTGATCGCCCAGAACGACGCCGGCCGCCCGCTGGTCAAGCAGCAGAGCCTGGAGACCATGCACAAGCCCGGCGTGCACGGCTACGGCATGGGCTGGAGCCTGGAGGAGGAGTCCGGCCTGCTGGTGCACTCCGGCAACCTGTTCACCTACAACGCCGTCGAGGCCGTCTCGCCGAAGACCGGCTACGGCTTCGCCGTCATGACCAACGGCGCCTCGCTCTACGACCCGACCTACGACATCATGCGGGGCCTGGCCGCGATGAGCGAGGGCCGCGCGCCGGCGGCCCTGGGCGGCGACCGGCAGCTCTACGACCTGGTGCTGGGGCTGCTCGCCGTCGTGGCGGCCGGCCTCGGGGTCATGGGCGTGCTGCGGGCGCGGCGGTGGGCGTCCCGGCGGTCGGGGCGGCCGTGGTGGCGGATCGCCCTGCGGCTGGTGCCGGTGCTGCTGCCGGTCCTGCTGTTCGCGCTCTATCCGAACTGGGTCTCCGTGCTGCTCAACGGGCGGTACGTGACCTGGGAGCAGCTCACCTACTTCCCGGCGTCGTTGTCGATCACCCTGCTCGCCGCGGCTCTCGCCGGGCTCTCGACCGCCGTCGTCCGAATTTGTGTACTGTGTAAGCTTACCAAGTAAGCAAATTCGAGGAGTACCCGATGATCGCGGTCGCCGTCACCGTCCCGCTCGTGTGGCTCGCCTGGCTCGTCCTCACCGACTGGGTGCCCATGTTCCCGCTCAACGACCTCAACGGCGCGAACGTCAGAGGCCGGGCCCTGGCCGCCGCGATCAACTACCCGTTCCCGCTGCTCATCGCGGCCGGCATCGCGCTGCACCGCACGTGGTCGCTCATCGCCGCGACCGTCCTGTGCGTCCTGGTCGTGGCCGGGCACGTGCGGAGCTGGTGGCTGCCCTACTTCGGCCCGGCCACGGCCGAGCAGCGCGAGCTCTACCGGCGCGAGTACAGTCGCACCTGGAAGGTCCTGCCCACCGCGGGCCACGACGTGGTCATCGACGTCCAGCACATGGTGGTGGGCGTGCTGTCCCTGCTCATGCTGGCGGCCACGATCGTCGTTACGCTGACCGCATGACTCAGGCACCCAGGCGGGCGGGGCGTCCGGCCGTGCTCACCGTCGAGCGCATCGTCGCCGCGGCCGTCGGCATCCTCGACGCCGAGGGCCCCGACGCGCTGACCATGCGCCGCCTGGGCGCCGACCTCGGAGTGGCCGCCATGTCGCTCTACCGCCACGTCCCCAACCGGGACGCGCTCGTGTCCCTGGTCGTCGACCGGCTGTTCACCGCGGCCATGGCCGGTTACACGCCGGTCCCCGACTGGCCGCGGGCGCTGACCGGGTTCGCCGTGGCCTACCGCCGCTTCCTGCTCGCCCACCCGCGCGCCGTCCCGCTGCTGGCCACCCATCCGGTGGACGTACGGCTCGGCACCGAGCTGATCTCCGGCCTGCTGGCCCGCTTCGATGCGGCGGGGGTGCCGTCCGGCGACACCGTCAACGCGGTGCAGTCGGTGGCCGTCTACGTGCTCGGTCACGCCCTGGCCCAGGTCGGCTCGACCGCCGAGACCCACGACCCCGACGCGCTGCGCTTCTACGACCAGTGGTTCGACGCGGGCCTGCGGGCCATGGTGTCGGGCTTCGAGCAGCAGCTCGCGGCGCCGCGATAATTCAGTTGCTCGTGCAGCAGCTCCCGGCGCCGCGTTAATTCGGTTGCCCGGCGTCACGGACAGGCCGTAGCTTGTCGGACATGCGCCTTTACCTGTGACAGCAGCCACCTCAGTCCATCGTCCGACAGACGCGGCCACGCTGTGCTCGTCGACGCCCGGCCCTCACCGAGCCGCGTCCTGAGTTCGCGTAAAGGAGCTTCGCATGCGAGTTCGCTCAGCCAAGAAGAAGACCGCCACGCCCGTGCCGCCCCGGCAACTGCCCAAGATGCCGCAGCGCCCGGTCGTGCCGCCCCGGCGGATCATCCCGCCCAAGGGCCGCTAGACAACTACCGGGATGGTAGTCAGCGAGCGCCGCCTCCCCTCTTACGCCCGGGAGGCGGCGCTCACCCTTTTCCGGTCCGGTTCCGCTAGAGCCGCTCGATGATGGTGACGTTGGCCTGGCCGCCGCCCTCGCACATCGTCTGCAGACCGTAGCGGCCGCCTGTGCGCTCCAGCTCGTGCAGCAGCTTGGTCATCAGGATCGCTCCCGTGCCGCCCAGCGGGTGGCCGAGCGCGATGGCGCCGCCGTTGGGGTTGACCTTGGCCGGGTCGGCGTCCAGCTCCTTGATCCAGGCCAGCGGCACCGGGGCGAACGCCTCGTTGATCTCCACGACGTCGATCTCGTCGATCGACATGCCCGCCTTGCGCAGCGCCCGCTGCGTGGCCGGGATCGGCGCGGTCAGCATGTAGACCGGGTCGTCGCCCATGAGCGCGAGCTGGTGGATGCGGGCCCGCGGGGTCAGGTTGTGCTCGCGCACGGCCTGCTCGGAGGCGATCAGCACGGCGCCGGAGCCGTCGGAGATCTGCGAGGAGGTGGCGGCGGTGATCCGGCCGCCCTCCTTGAGGGTCTTGAGCCCGGCCATCTTCTCCAGCGTCGTGTCGGGCCGCGGGCCCTCGTCGTCCTCGACGCCGTTGATCGGGGCGATCTGGTCCTTGAAGTAGCCGTTCGCGACGGCCTTGGCGGCCCGCTGGTGGGACTCGTAGGCGAACTGCTCCAGCACGTCGCGCTGGAGGCCCCACTTCTCGCACATCAGCTCGGCGCCGCGGAACTGCGAGATCTCCTGCTTGCCGTAGCGTTCGACCCACTTGTCGCCGAACGGGAACGGCATGCCCTTCTCCAGCGCGGCGGTGATCGACGCGCCCATCGGGACGATGCTCATCGACTCCACGCCCGCAGCCACCACCAGGTCCTGGGTGCCCGACAGGACGCCCTGGGCGGCGAAGTGGATCGACTGCTGGGACGACCCGCACTGCCGGTCGATCGTGACGCCGGCCGTCGTCTCGGGCAGACCCGCCGACAGCCAGGCGTTTCGCGCGATGTCCATGCTCTGGGGGCCGAACTGCATGACGCACCCCATGATGACGTCCTCGACCGCCGCCGGATCGACGCCGGTGCGGTCGATGAGCGCCTTCAGCGTGTGGGCGGCCAGGTCGGTGGGATGGACGGTGGAAAGCCCGCCCTTCTTCTTGCCGACCGGGGTACGGACCGCTCCGACGATGTACGCCTCTGCCACAGTGCCTCCTGGAAACCGAGCATTATTCGGTTATTGAGGAGAGACTACAACAGAACGACGTTCTGTGGCTCGTCACTCCGGGGCCAGAAGGTCCTCCGCGGCGTCGATCCTGAACCGCCACCGGTCCACCACCAGGCCGTTCAGCGATTCTGCCAGCTCCAGCGCCAGGCTTCCGAGCTTGACGGGCTCCTCGCCGCGCAGCTCGATCGCGGTCAGCTCGGTGGCGAACGGCAGCAGCTCCCGCACCGCCGGCGGCTGCCCCTTCTGCGGCACGAGCGCGGCCCGGATGTCGCCCGACGTGTACGTGAACTCGTCCTCACCCTGCTCCAGCAGCGGCGCCAGCTCGTCGGCGGACGGGCGTACCGGCAGGATGACGGCGGGACCGCCCTCCTCGCCGTCGGCCGGATCGCTCACCTCGCCCCGGCACACCGCGAGCCCCTTGAGCCGGAAGGCCAGCCCCTCGGCCAGGTAGCGGTCGAAGAAGTCGAACGGCAGCGGCCCCTCGGCGGTGACCCGGCAGGCCCACGCCTTCTCCAGCACCCCGCCGGTCAGCTCGGCGTCGGCCTCGACCGGCGCGTACACCCGCACGTCGGCCGCCACGATGTCGTCGCCCTCACGCCGGGCGTCCGGGTCGGCCAGCCGGACGATCCGCAACAATTCGGCGGGGTCCGGTCTGGCGGGCAGGGCCGCCGTCGGGCCAGTACGCAGTTTCCGCTTCGCCAGCCAGCCCATGCCCGCCTCCGCCAATCAGCTTCGATAGGAGCTCGTCATCGTCGCGTAGACGATGATGTTGTCGTTGTAGTGGCCGATGGTGCGATCGTAGGCACCACCGCAGGTGATGAGGTGGAGCTGGGCGTTCTCCCGGCTCCCGTAGACGCGCTCGGTCGGGAACGTCTTCTTGCTCGCCTGCTCCACGCCGCCGACGGTGAACACGGCGGTCGTCTTGTCCTGGCGCTTGACCTCGATGGTGTCGCCGTGCTTGAGCTCGCCGAGGCGGCTGAACACGGCGCTGCGCGTGCGGGTGTCCTTGTGACCGAGCAGCACCGCCGGACCCTCCTGGCCCGGCGTGGACATGTTCCGGTACCACCCGACCAGGTTGGGATTGTCGGACGGCGGCACCTCGATCGTCCCGTCCTTGGCCAGCCCCACGGACTTGATCGGCGCGTTGACGCCGAGCCGCTTGATCACGATCCGGATCGGCGTCGAGGGCAGCATCGGCGGCGCCGGCGTGATCTCCGGCAGCGGCGGCGGCTGGTCCGGCGGGGCCTGGAACAACGCCTGCTGCGGCTGGCCGGACGCCTGCGTCTGCACGGCCACGGGCAGGGCGTCCCTGTCCATGCCGTACTCCTCGGGCGACTGCAGCACCATCAGCATGCCCGCCACGACCGTGACGACCCCGGCGATGGCCGCGCCGATCAGCACGGTCCTGAGCGCGGTGCTCCCCCGGTCCCGCGGTGGCGGGCCGCCGTACGGATACTGCCCGGCCACGCCGCTCAGCCCCTGCCGGCGGTACGCCGGCGCAGCACCAGCCCACCGGCCGCCGCGGCCGCGATCAGAACGGCGCCGGTCAGCACGAACAGCCGCCCGTCAGGCCCCGCCATACCCCCGGCCCCGGTGTCGGCCCCCGCCTTGGGCGTCTTGGACTTGTCCGGCGGGGTGACGGTCACGGTCGCGGTGCTGGTCTTGGTCGGCTTGGGGGTGGGGGTCGGCGTGGGCGTGGGGGTCGGCGTGGGCGTCGGCGTGGGGCTCGTTCCCGAGCCCGCGGCCACCTGGAAGCTGAAGGTCTTGAGCCCGGTCGTGGGGGGCTCGCACTTGATCGCAGGGGCAGTCGAGGAGGTGCCCAGAGCCAGATCCCCCGGCGTCAGTTGCACAGTGCCGGCCGCTGTGGGCTTGATCTTGATGGTGACGCTGGGAAGCTGCGTGATGTCCTGACCGGCCACGGCGCCGGTCAGGGTCGCCTCGCCGGTGGCGGTGGCGGGCGCGCCTGCGCCGGTCGCCTTGATGGTGGCGAAGAGCTTGCTGCTCACGGGGAACCCGGTGGGCGCGGTGAGCGGGTCATTCGTGGTCTCGATGGTGCCTGTCCAGGTGATGGAGGCATCCTCGTTGGCCTTGGCATTGGTGGGCGTCGTCATCGCGACCTTGATGTCGACAGTGGCGGGGTATAGGGCGTCCGTCCCGCTGGGGAGCTTGCAGTTGTAGGAGACCACGTCGGTCCCGGCGCCACCGCCAGTCCCGATGGGGATGTCGAGGACCTCGGCGGTGGAGGAGGGAGTGCAGGTCGCCACGCTGCTCGGGCTGGACAGGAGCCCGAGACGGATCTCTCCGGGCTTGATGCTCACCTTGCCCGTCGTGGTGGCGCCCACAGACACCTTGTACTTCACTTCGCCCGCAGGAATGGCAGCGTTGTTCGCCGCGACAGCCGCTCCCTGCTTCGCACCAGGGTCAGTGACTGACCCACCGGTCGGCGTCAGCGCGACCGTGGCCTGCACATACGTGGCTTGCGTGGCCGGAGTTGTCTGTGTCAACGCCGGAATGCCAACCGACAGGTCGAAGCTACCGCCTGCTGTGACCGATTCGGGACCAGTGAGCGTCACGCTGAGCGGAGTGGCTCCAAAGGTGAACGGCCCTCCGACGCACGTGTAGCTGAACTGCTTCGGGGCCGCGGCCTGGGCCGGCGAGGAGAGACCGACCAGCGAGCCGGAGAAGGCGGCGAGTGTGCCCATCAATCCCAAGGCGGAGGTCTTGTGGGCGAGGCGGCGCCACGCCTGGGACGTAAGCACGGGTCCATCTCCGTTTCAGCGCAGTGTCAACAGTCGTGCCAGAATTCCAGCCGATGGTCACGGTTCGGTTGAGATCCTACGAACTGTCCCTGTCAACTTCCCGTAAAACCCAAAATCCGCCCCAAAAACCCCATCAGCCCTTCTTCTTCGACAACGTCGCGTACACCACGATGTTGTCCGTGTAGCTGTGCGCCTCCTTGTTGAAGACGCCGCCACACGTGATCAGCCGGAGCTGCGAGTCCTTGGTGTTCCCGTACACCCGGGACGTCGGGAACGCCGACTTGCTGACCTGCTCGATCCCGCTCACCGTGAACCGGGTGACCTTCCCGTCCGACCGGTACACGTAGATCTGGTCGCCCTTGGCCAGCTCACGCAGACGATCGAAGACGGCGGGGCCCTTGCGGGTGCTGACGTGGCCGTTGATGATCGCGGGCCCGAGCTCGCCGGGCACCGGCGAGAAGCGGTACCAGCCGGTCTGGTTGGGCCGGGTCAGCGGCGGAGTGCCCAGGTTGCCCTTGATGTCCACGGTGACACCGCCGATGGGGGCGTTCACCTTGATCTTGGGGATCTTGATCCGGCTGGGCTTCGCCTTGGCCTTGGCGGCCTTCGTCCTGGCCTTGGGGATCGGCGGCACGGTCGGGGCCGCGGCCAGCGGCGGCGGCGCGTCCGGCCGGGCCGGGGTCAGCGTCGCGCCCTTGCCGCCCGGTCCCACGGTCGCGGGCAGCACGAACGCGCCCGCGTTCTCGATCTGCACGGCGGTCGGCCGGTCGGCGGCGGCCAGCGTGCCGGAGCCGTCGTCCACCTTGGGCGCCACGGAGAGCAGGCCCACCATGATCGCGCCGACGCCGGCCAGCGAACCGGCGATCAGCAGTCCGGGCATCGCCCGCTGCATCGGAGTCTTCTGCTCGGCCATCACTTCGTTCCTCCCGCGTGCGCGGCCCTGCGGCGGCGCAGAGCGAGCCCGCCGCCCGCGCTGCCCATGAGCAACATCGCCCCACTGGCCATCAGCCCGTACGGCCGGTCCGGCTCGTCGGGCGCCTCACCGGTGTCCACCCCGCCCTTGGGGACCTTGGCCACCTGCGCCCTGACGTACGTGGTCGCCGTCGGGCCGGTCGCGGTGGGCGTGGCCGTGCTCGTCCCCGTGACCGCCGGCACCACGACCACGTGCCCGAGCCCGCTGCTCGGCGTGGGCCGCGAGTGGTTCCGCGTGGGGGTGCTGGTCGCCGTGGACGTGCCCGTGTTGGTGGGAGTGTTCGTCGGCGTGTTCGTCGGCGTGTTGGTGGGGGTGTTCGTCGGCGTGTTGGTGGGGGTCTGCGTGATCGTCGGTCCCGACTTCTCCCGTACGGTCACCGTCACCGAGACCGGCCCGCCGACGAGCTTGCACTTCGCGCCGTGGTAGCCCGTCGGGATCTTGGCGGTGTTGGTGGACACCTTGAACGCGTCGAGCCAGGCAGGCTTGCTGGAGGCGTTCACGATCCTGATGGTGTGCTTGCCGTACTTCAGCTCCGGCGACTTCCAGATCGTGAAGCCGCCGTCGAGGTCGTCGTTGACGGGCAGGTCGTCGTCGGAGCGCGAGGGGTCCTCCGTGGCCACCTTGCCGCCGTCGATGTAGATGTCCACCGGGCCGGCGTCCTTGTCGTGCGGCCCGATGTACTCCACGCCGGTGCCGGTGAAGCTCAGCTCGGCCCAGGCGCCGAGGTCGTTGGTCTCGTGCAGGTCGTTGTGCACGTGGTTCTCGGAGCCCGGACGGTCGTCGATCGAGGTCCAGCCGGGGCCGTAGGTGACCTTCATGTCGGTCGGGTTGTCGGTCTCGTTGCCGTCGTTGGCGACGACCGTGCCGTCCGGCGGGGTGAAGTCGAGCTCGATGTCCTTCGGCGTGACCTTGATGTTCCCGACCTTGTCGATCAGGCCGGGGTCGTTCAGGGACTCGGGCAGCGACAGTTCGCCGTCGGGGCGCAGCTTGCCCTTCTGCTCGACCGAGCCCTTCGGCTGCAGGATGCCCTGCCAGCTGCTGCTCAGCTCGACGTTGCCGGTGGCGTGCACGTTGGCGCCCGGAGCGAAGTAGCCGGGCGACTGGAGCCGTCCGTGGTCGGCGTAGTCGAGCTTCCAGGTGAAGTTGAGCGGGTCGCCGACCACCAGGTCGGTGGCGAAGGTGAGATGGGTGTTCAGGCGTACCGGTGCGTGCCGCACGATGCTGTCGGCGCCGGAGGGAACGCATTCGTACTGCACGTCCAGGTCGGCCGGTGCGGCCGAGGCCGGGACGCCGGGCAACGCGACGACCCCGACGGCCGCCACCGATGCGATCGACGCGGCGAGCAACGACTTGCGCCACCGACTCACGGGACACTCCGATCATCACAAATAGACCGAGGGTAGATCTTAGAGTCGAAAACACCCGCAACGCAGGCGGTTTCCCCCAAGTTCCAGCACTTGTGATGAAGCCGTGTCCCCTGCCGTGTCCCCTGCCGGGTCGCCTGCCGGGCCCCCCGCCGTCTCCCCTGCCGCGAAAGCGGGTATACCTCCGGGTAACAGAATCGTATTCTGTCGTGCACGACACCTGCTGGGAGGCGAATCGATGCAGCGAGACCTCTTCGACGAGGAGCACCTGCTCTTCAGGGAAACCGTGCGCGAGTTCATGGCCCGCGAGGTCGTGCCGCACCACGGCCAGTGGGAGAAGGACGGCATCGTGCCCCGCGAGGTCTGGAAGAAGGCCGGCGAGATCGGCATGTTCGGCTTCGGCGTCCCCGAGGAGTACGGCGGATCCGGCATCACCGACTTCCGCTACAACGCGGTGATCGTCGAGGAGATCATCAGGACCGGCGCCTCCGGCCTGGGCTTCTCGCTGCACAACGACGTCATGGCCCCGTACGTCGTCGAGCTCACCGACGACGAGCAGAAGCAGCGCTGGCTGCCCGGCTTCGCCTCCGGCGAGCTCATCACCGCGATCGCGATGACCGAGCCCGGCGCCGGCAGCGACCTGCAGGGCATCAGGACCACCGCCGTCCGCGAGGGCGACCACTACGTGGTCAACGGCCAGAAGACGTTCATCACGAACGGCGTCAACGCCGACCTCGTGGTCGTGGTCGCCAAGACCGACCCCGAGGCGGGGGCCAGGGGAACGACGCTGATCGTGGTCGAGCGCGGCATGGAGGGCTTCAACCGCGGCCGGAACCTGGACAAGGTGGGCATGAAGGCCCAGGACACTGCCGAGCTGTTCTTCGAGAACGTGCGCGTGCCCGTCGCCAACCGCCTCGGCCCGAACGAGGGCGAGGGCTTCTTCCACCTGATGAACAACCTGCCCCAGGAACGCCTGTCGATCGCCGTGGCGGCGGTGGCCGCAGCGGAGACGGTGCTGGAGCAGACGATCGAGTACTGCAAGACCCGCCAGGCGTTCGGCCGCAACATCGGCTCGTTCCAGAACACCCGGTTCGTCCTGGCCGAGCTGGCGACCGAGACGGAGATCGCCCGCCACTACGTGGACAAGTGCATCCTGGCGCTCAACGCCCGGCAGCTCACCGTCGTGGACGCCGCCAAGGCCAAGTGGTGGACCACCGAGCTGCAGAACAAGGTCATCGACCGCTGCCTCCAGCTCCACGGCGGCTACGGCTACATGATGGAGTACCCGGTCGCCAAGGCGTGGCTGGACAGCCGCGTCCAGACCATCTACGGCGGCACCACCGAGATCATGAAGGAGATCATCGGCCGGTCCTTCGGATTCTGACGGCGGGCGCGCGCCCGGCCGGGCCGCGCCGCATACTGTCAGCATGGACGGCGGCCTGATCCTCCTCGTTTTCCTGGCGTTACTGTTCGCCTGGGGGCTCAACCGCGTGCGCAGGGCCTTCCGGCTCGGCCCCGTCGGCTACGCGGGCGTGATGATCGTGTTCATCATCGCCATGCTGCTCGTCTGGGGCCAGACGATGCGCTGAGGCCGGTAAGGCTCACCCCGGCATCCCCTGCACGAACCGGGTCAGCAGCCGGGCGAACTCGGCCCGCTCGGCCGCCGACCAGCCGGCCGTGGCCGACGCGAAGGCCGCCTGCCGGGCCTGCCGGGCCTGGGTGAGCGCGGCGGCGCCCGCGTCGGTCAGCACCAGCCACGCCCGCCGCCCGTCGGCCTGGTCGGCCTCCCGCCGTACCAGCCCCGCCGTCACGGCGGCCGTCACGAGCCGGCTCGCCCGCGGCTGGTCGACGTTGAGCGCCTCGGCGACCGCCGACACGGTGAGCCACCCGCCGGCGGCCTCGATCACGTCGAGCACCTCGAACTCGGGGCCCGCCGCGCCGTGCTGCCGGGCCAGCGCCCGCCTGCTCTGCCTGCGCCTGATCGCGACCATCGCCCGCTCGATCGCGGCAATTTCCTTGTCTTCATACATATAGTTGCTATTGTACATGCATGGACAGACCTATCGGATATTGGGTGAAGCACCTCGACAACCTGCTGGAGAACGCGATGGGTCAGGCCCTGGCCGCCCACGGCGCCTCGCGCCGGGAGTGGCAGCTTCTCCACGCCACCGCCCAAGGGGAGAACGCCGCCGCGCTGGCGCCGTTCGAGGGGGTGGAGGAGGCCGTACAGAGCCTGACGTCGAGGGGATGGCTGGCGGACGGGCGGCTGACCGACGAGGGCCGGGCCGTGCACACGGCCGTCTCCGAGCGGGTCACCCGCTTCCGGCAGCAGGTCACGCAGGGCGTGAGCGCGCAGGAGTACCAGACCGCCGTCGAGGTGTTGCGCCGTATGGCGGCCAACGCCGAACGCTAGGCGGCCGCCCGGTCGGCCTCCAGCACGACCCGGGCCACCAGCTCCGGATCGTCGCTCATCGGCACGTGCCCGCAGCCCTTGAGCAGCTTGACCCGCTGCCCCGACCAGCGCGCCGCGCGCACGGCCTGGCGGCGCGGCAGCAACCGGTCGCGCTCGCCCCAGGCGATCGTGATGGGCGACTTCGGCGGGGCGGGCGGCATCAGCCCGCCGAACGACTCCAGCGTCTCGTCGAAGCCCGCCGCCCCCGCCAGCGCCTGCGTGGCCGCGACCAGCCCGGCGGGGTCGAGCCGGCTCGGACGGGCCACCAGCACCCCGCTCGACGCCGCTCGCATGACCGGGTTCCCGGCCGCCCTGACCGCCTGCTCCGGCGACATCGCGCGCGCCGAGTTCCGCAGGGCCTTCAGCGTCGTCTGGCAGTAGAGCAGCTCGGAGCGCGACCAGAAGCCGGCCGGCGACAACGCGGTCGCCGCGCGCACGACGCCGCGCGAGGCCAGTTCGAGCGCGATGTAGCCGCCGAGCGAGTTGCCCACCACGTGCGGCTCCCGAATGCCGAGCAGCGCGCAGAACGACTCGACCGCGTCCGCCAGCGACTCCGCGGTGTACGGGATGCCCGCGGGCAACCGCGGCGACACCCCGAAACCGGGCAGGTCGATCGCGATCACCGTGTGGTCGGCGGCCAGCCGGTCCATCACCGGCAACCACGCCTGCCAGTGGTGCCCGATGCCGTGGACGAGGATCAGCGGCTCGCCGCTGCCCCGGCGTTCGAAGGCCAGCTCCATGCGGCCCAGTGAACCACTCACCTGCTCCGGGTGGGAATCTCGAACCAGACCGCTTTGCCTTCCCTGGTGGGACGGGAGCCCCAGCGCTTGGCCAGCTGGTCGACCAGGTAGAGGCCGCGGCCGCCCTCGTCGTTCTCCCCGGCGCTGCGGATGCGGGGCAGGCGGAGGTCCTGGTCGAAGACCTCGACCCAGACCGATTCCTCACCCCTGCGCAGCCTCAGCGTGAACTCCTTGTCGCCGACCGGCTCCTCCTCGAAGCCCGGCATGTCCCAGGACTCCTCGAACGGCAGCGGCGGCCCCTCGACGACCAGCTCCCGGCGCGGAGAGTTGGCGGTGGAGGCGTGCAGCACCACGTTGGTGACGACCTCGGAGACCAGCAGGCAGGCCAGCTCGGCGCGTTCCTCGGGCACGTTCCAGCCGGAGAACGCCTCGGAGGCCATGCGGCGCGCCTCGCCGACCATGATCGGCTGGGCCGGGAAGGTGCGCTCCTCGACGTCGAGGTCGACGTCGCTGGAGCGGACGACCAGGATCGCCATGTCGTCGTCGATCTCGCCGGGCACCGCGATCGTGGCGGCGTCGGCGATGCGCTCGACGTCGGCGTCGGCCATCTTGGCGAGCTTCTCGCACAGCACGCCGAGCGTCTCCTCCTCGCTCGGCATCCTGCCGTCGCGGCCCGGACGCCGGTCGACCAGGCCGTCGGTGTAGAGCAGCAGCGCCGCGCCCGGCGGGAGGGTGCGGGTCTCCTCCTTGTAGACCAGGTCGGCGTGCAGGCCCTTGGCCCGGACGCCGAGCGGCTGGCCGACCTCCTCGATGTCCATCTCCAGGCACTGGCCGTCGACCACCAGCAGCGGCGGCGCGTGCCCGGCGTTGGCGAAGGAGAGCTGCCGGGACCAGGCGTCGTAGACGAGGTACTGGCAGGTGACGATGGGCGGGATGCTGACGTCGGCGCCGTTGTCGTCCTGCTCGGGGGTGGCGATGATGCGGGTCCACTCGTCGAGCCTGGCCAGGATGTCGGCGGGCGACTTGTCGTCTTGTGCGAAGGCCCGCAGCGCGGCCCTGAGCTGGCCCATGATGGCCGCGGCCTTGGCGCCCCTGCCCTCGACGTCGCCGATCACGATGCCGACCCGGCCGGCCGAGAGCGGGATCACGTCGTACCAGTCGCCGCCGACCTGGGTCTGGATGCCCTGGCCGTGGGAGGCGAGCGGGGCCGCCGGGTAGTAGCGCACCGCGATGTCGAGGCCGTCGAGCTGGGGCAGCGCCCTGGGCAGCAGGTGCTTCTGGAACGACTCGGCGGTGTGGCGCTCCTCCTCGAACAGCAGCGCGTTGTCGATCGCGAGGGCCACGCGGGTGGCGATGGCGCCCACGAAGTCGCGGTCGAAGGCGTCGTAGTGGGGGCTGCGCCGGTCGGTCAGGTTGGACAGGCCGAGGTACATCAGGCCCAGCGTCTCGCCGCGCACCAGCAGGGGGGCGACGATGGCCGAGGTCATGCCGATCTCACTGGCCAGGCGCGCGCTGCCCTCGTGCGGTGACGGGTAGCTGGTGGTGGAGAAGTCCTCGACGAGGATGGTCTCCTGGCGGCGCAGCGCGGTGTCGGCGTAGTGGCCGGAGGGGTAGCGGATCTCCGCGCCCACCGGCTTCCACGTGCCGGCGGGCGGGGTCCAGCCCTGGACGTGCTCCGAGACCCGGCGGACCAGCCGGTCGCCCTCCATGAGCTCGATGAAGCAGTGGTCGGCGAACTGCGGCACGAGCATCTCGGCCACCCGCTTGAGCGTCTCCTCGACGTAGAGGGAGCCGGCCAGCCGCTCGCCGATGCGTTCGAGGAGCCCGAAACGGTCTTTCTCGCGTTCGTTGCTGCGCAGGGCCTCGCGGGCCAGGATGACGATGCCGGTGACCGACCCGGACGGGTGGCGCAGCGGCACGGCCTGGGCGCGGACGTAGACGATCGTGCCGTCGCCGCGCCTGACGTCGAACGTGCCCTCCCACACGCCGCCCTTGAGCACGTGCTTGGCCAGCTCGATCGCCAGCGGGTGGTCCTTCTCCATGATCCCGAGGGACAGGACGGACGCGTCACGCGCCGGCGCGTTGCCGGGACGGCCGAACAGCTGCTCGGCGAAGGGATTCCAGTAGAGGAGATTGCTGAAGCGGTCTGTCACGACCACTGCCATTTCGGCGTGGTCCAGAACGGACCCGGCACCAAGGTGATCAGCCGTTTCTTGTGACAGATCCCCCCATCGCTTCATCCGGAGACCACTCCTTGGGGTGGCTTGTGCGCACAGCGGACCACGGGTGCTCCTGCAACTGTCTTGGCCAGGGGAGAGTGGAGGGCCTCCCAAGAGGGATTCAACCAAGTGGCTGCGCGCGCGTCAGCGCTTGGAGACAAAAACGTGCGCGGCAACGTCACGCGGAAGCTCCGCGGGAGTGTCGTTCGCGTCACCGTCACCTGTCACCCGCACACCGTCGTCGCTCGCCGCGAGCGTCACCTCGCGTCCGGGTTGTATCCCAACTTGCTTGAGTTTAAGCATCACAGCAGGATCGCTTTGCACTTGTTCGCTGATCCGGCGCACCACGACCGGGATGTCACGCGGCCCGGCGGCCTCGGACATCGAGGTCAGGACGTTGGCCGCGCCCTCGGTCACCTCCTGCGCCCCCAGCTCGGCCAGCCCCGGGATGGGGTTTCCGTGCGGGCAGACCGTGGGGTTGTCGAGCAGCGTCACCAGCCGCGCCTCGACCGACTCGGACATGACGTGCTCCCACCGGCACGCCTCGATGTGCACCTCTTCCCAGGGAAGGCCGATGACCTGGGTGAGCAGGCATTCGGCCAGGCGGTGCTTGCGCATCACGCGGGTGGCCAGCGTGCGGCCCAGGTCGGTCATCGACAGATGCCGGTCGCCCTCGACGCGGACGAGGCCGTCGCGCTCCATGCGGGCGACGGTCTGGCTCACGGTGGGGCCGCTCTGCTGGAGGCGCTCCGCGATGCGGGCGCGAAGGGGGACGATGCCCTCCTCTTCGAGCTCATAAATCGTACGGAGATACATCTCCGTCGTGTCGATCAGGCCGTGTGCGGTCAAGGCTCCTCCCAACTGAAATGCTACGCCGGTCGTGGCGGGGACTGAGCCCGTCCGCTACGGGCACAGAAGTCATCAGGAACCCTATTGGGAGAACGACCGACGATGGTTAAGGACGGCAACAACGGAGCGGCCGAGTTCCTTCCCGCCCGGCGCGACCTCGGCTCCCTGCGCACGGCGGCCGCCCGCTGCGAGGGCTGCGACCTGTACGCGAAGGCCACCCGGACGGTGTTCGGCGAGGGCCCCGAGCAGGCCCGTTTCATGCTGGTGGGCGAGCAGCCGGGTGATCGCGAGGACCGCGAGGGTCATCCGTTCGTGGGGCCTTCTGGACGCGTGCTGGATCGGGGCCTGGAGGAAGCCGGAATCGAACGGGACGCGGTTTATCTGACGAACGCTGTCAAGCATTTCTCCTTTACTCCCAGGGGGAAGAGAAGGATTCATCAGAAGCCGACGGTCGCCGAGATCGAGGCGTGCCGGCCGTGGCTCGGCGCGGAGCTGGAGCTGGTACGTCCCGACGTGGTCGTGGTGCTCGGCGCGACGGCGGCCAGGTCGCTGCTGGGCAGGGCGTTCCGGCTGACCGAGCACAGAGGCGAGCCGGTGCCGCTCGGCGACGCGCTCGCGGTGGCCACGATCCACCCCTCGGCGGTGCTGCGCGCGCCCGACAGGGACGCGGCCTACGCGGGCTTCGTCTCCGACCTCAGGGCCGCGGCGCGGGTGTCGGAGCGGTAATTGCGGAACCCGGCCACCGACAGGCCGACGACGAGCACGGTGACCGCGCACGCCAGTCCCCCGCCCACCCAGGCGCCGGTGAGCCCGAAGGCGGTCGCGGTCGCGCCGGCGCGCAGGTCGCCGAGGCGCGGGCCGCCCGCCACGACCACCATGAACACGCCCTGCATCCGCCCGCGCATCTCGTCGGGGGCGTAGAGCTGCAGGATCGACTGCCGCCACACCGACGAGATCACGTCGGCCACGCCGCCGACCGCCATGAACGCCACGACCAGCCACAGCTCGCGCACCAGCCCCGCGGCCGCGACGGCGAGCCCCCACATGGCGATGGCCAGCACGAGCGCGACGCCCTGCCGCGAGATCCGGCCCACCCAGCCGGAGAACAGCGCGCCGGCGACCGAGCCGATCGCCATCGCGGAGGTCACCCAGCCGAGCGCGGTCATCGAGCCGCCGAACCGATCGGCGGCCAGCTCGGGGTAGAGGGCGCGCGGCATGGCGAACACCATCGCGATGATGTCCACGACGAACGACATCAGCAGCACCGGGCTCCTGGCGATGAAGCTGAGGCCCTCCCAGACCGCCCGGGCTCCCGGACGTGTCACCTCGCCCAGCGGGGGCAGGGTGGGCAGCCTGAGGGCCGCGTAGAGGCCACCGCTGAACAGCAGGGCGTCGACCGCGTAGGCGGCGGCGTAGTTGGGGTGGTCGCCGCCGGTGGCCAGCAGCACGCCGCCGAGCATCGGGCCGACGACCGCGCCGAGGCTGTAGACCAGCGAGTTGAGCGCGTTGGCGGCCGGCACCAGCTCGGGGTCGAGGATGCGCGGGATCACCGATCCCCTGGTCGGGCCGGTGATCGCGAACCCGGTGGCGTTGACCGCCGTCGCCGCGAAGATCAGGTGTACGTTGCCCAGCCCGAGCAGGGCCTGCGCCAGGATGACCAGGGTGGCCGCCCAGGTGATGAGCGAGCCGATGACGAGCAGCCTGCGCCGGTCGAAGGCGTCGGCGACGGCCCCGCCCCACAGCCCGAAGACCAGCAGCGGGACGAGGTTGGCCATGCCGAGCAGGCCCACCCAGAGCGAGGAGTGGGTCAGGTCGTAGACCTGCTGGCCGACCGCCACGACGGTGACGGCGACGCCCACGTTCGAGACGGCCTGGCCGGACCAGATCCGCCGGTACGCGGGCACGGCCAGCGGCCTTGTGTCCACAAGATGACGTTTGACCAGTTCCCCGAATGCCACCTAAGGCAATTTAAGGTGCAAGTCTCTCCAAAGCCCAACCGGGTCGGGTGCGCCGGTAGCGCAGCCTGTCGTGCATCCGGTCGAGCTGTCCCTGCCAGAACTCCACCTCGGTCGGCGTCACCCGGAAGCCGCCCCAGAAGTCGGGCACCGGCGGATCCTCCGGCCAGCGGGCGGACAGCTCCTCGTAGCGCTCGTCGAGCTCCTCGCGCGAGCGTACGACCGCCGACTGCCGCGAGGCCCAGGCCCCGATGCGGGAGCCGTACGGGCGGGAGTTGTAGTAGTCGGCCGACTCCTGGTGGGAGATGCGGGCGACGGTGCCCTCGATGCGGATCTGGCGGCGGATGGCGTGCCAGGGGAACAGCAGCGAGGCGCGTCCGTTCTCGGCCAGGTCGCGGCCTTTGCGGGACTCGTAGTTGGTGTAGAAGACGAAGCCGTTCTCGTCGTAGCCCTTGAGCAGGACCGTCCTGGCGCTAGGCCGGCCGCCCGCGGAGGCGGTGGCGAGGACCATGGCGTTGGGTTCGGGCAGGCCGGCGTCGAGCGCGTCCTGGAACCAGACGGTGAACTGCGCGACGGGGTCGGACGCGAGGTCGGTCTCGAGCAACGGCTCGCCCTCGTACGTTCGGCGTAGCGCCGCCAGCAGGGGCGGGCGCGGGGTGGCATCCACGAGACGGTATTCTTGCGCGCTCATGTGGCAGATCCCACGCTAGGGCGCGTTCGGCGGCCTGACGCAGGTCACGGGACACGTGCCCACAGCAGGCTCCCTACCAGCGGGTTTGACGTTTCGGCGGGTCCCGAGACCGACCATGACCTGGGAGGGGGTTAAATTGACCCGCCGGTATCTCGACATCAAGGCATTGCCGTTACATGGCAAGAAAGGGAGGCGGCCGAGCATGTCCGACTTCAAACCCGGCCTCGAAGGCGTCGTAGCTTTCGAGACCGAGATCGCGGAACCGGACAAAGAAGGGGGCGCCCTTCGATACCGGGGCGTCGACATCGAGGAGCTGGTCGGCCGTGTCCCGTTCGGGCACGTTTGGGGCCTGCTGGTCGACAACAAGTTCCAGCCGGGCCTGCCCCCGGCGGAGCCGTACCCCATCCCTGTCCACTCCGGTGACATCCGCGTAGACGTGCAGAGCGCGCTGGCCATGCTGGCTCCGGCCTATGGCTTCAAGCCCCTGCTCGACATCAGTGACGAGGAGGCCCGCGACCAGCTCGCGCGCGCCTCCGTGATGGCGCTCTCCTTCGTCGCGCAGTCCGCGCGCGGCCTCGGCCTGCCGATGGTGCCGCAGAGCCGGGTCGACGAGGCGAAGACCATCGTCGAACGCTTCATGATCCGCTGGCGCGGTGAGCCTGATCCCAAGCACGTCAAGGCCATCGACGCCTACTGGACCTCGGCCGCCGAGCACGGCATGAACGCGTCCACGTTCACCGCCCGCGTCATCGCCTCCACCGGCGCCGACGTGGCCGCGGCGCTCTCCGGCGCCGTGGGCGCGATGTCGGGCCCGCTGCACGGCGGCGCCCCCGCCCGCGTGCTTCACATGATCGAAGGCGTGGAGCAGCTGGGCGACGCCAAGAAGTACGTCCAGAGCGAGCTCGACAAGGGCAACCGGCTCATGGGCTTCGGCCACCGCGTCTACCGCGCGGAGGACCCGCGCGCCCGCGTGCTGCGCCGCACCGCCAAGGAGCTCGACGCGCCCCGCTACGAGGTCGCGGCGGCGCTGGAGCAGGCCGCCCTGGAGGAGCTGCACGCCCGCAAGCCCGACCGGGTGCTCGCCACCAACGTCGAGTACTGGGCGGCCGTGGTGCTGGACTTCGCCGAGGTGCCCTCGCACATGTTCACCTCGATGTTCACCTGCGCCCGCACGGCCGGCTGGGCCGCGCACATCCTGGAGCAGAAGCTCACGGGCCGGCTGGTGCGTCCGAGCGCCAACTACATCGGCCCGGCCTCGCGCCCGCTGAGCGACGTCCCCGGCGCCTCCGAGGTTGTCGGCACGATCTGACACGTTTCACCCGTGTCATGAACGGCCCGCCCGCTCAAGGGCGGGCCGTTCCGCGTCTCATTCGGCGGACCCGTGCGACGTCACCCGGACGGCCTCAGTACGCTTGGCACGTGGCTGACATCGTGATTCCCGCTGACATCAAGCCCGCCGACGGCCGTTTCGGCTGCGGGCCCTCGAAGGTTCGCACCGAGCAACTGGCCGCGCTCGCCGCCTCCGGCGCGAGCCTCATGGGCACCTCCCACCGCCAGAAGCCGGTCAAGAACCTGGTCGGCCGCGTGCGCTCCGGCCTCGCCGACCTGTTCTCGCTGCCCGAGGGCTACCAGGTCGTGCTGGGCAACGGCGGCACCACCGCGTTCTGGGACATCGCGGCCTTCGGGCTGATCAGGGAGAAGTCCCAGCACCTGTCGTTCGGCGAGTTCTCCTCGAAGTTCGCCGCCGTCGCCAAGAAGGCGCCGTGGCTGGCCGACCCGAGCGTGATCAAGTCCGACGTCGGCACCCACCCCACCGCGGTGGCCGAGGACGGCGTCGACGTCTACGCCCTCACCCACAACGAGACCTCGACCGGCGTCGCCATGCCGATCTCCCGCGTGGGCGGCGACGACTCGCTGGTGCTGGTCGACGCCACCTCCGGCGCGGGCGGCCTGCCGGTCGACATCGCCGAGACCGACGTCTACTACTTCGCCCCGCAGAAGAGCTTCGCCTCCGACGGCGGCCTGTGGATCGCGATCATGTCGCCGCGCGCCCTGGCCAGGGTCGAGGAGATCGCCGCCTCCGGCCGGTACGTGCCCGAGTTCTTCAGCCTGCCGATCGCGATCGACAACTCCGGCAAGGACCAGACCTACAACACGCCCGCCGTGGCCACGCTGTTCCTGCTGGCCGACCAGCTCGACTGGATGAACGGCAACGGCGGCCTGGCCTGGACCACCGCCCGCACCGCCGAGTCCAGCCAGCGCCTGTACACCTGGGCCGAGAAGTCGTCCTACGCCACGCCGTTCGCCGCCCCGCAGTTCCGCTCGCAGGTGGTCGGCACGATCGACTTCAACGACGACGTCGACGCCGCCGAGGTGGCCAAGGTGCTGCGCGCCAACGGCATCGTCGACACCGAGCCCTACCGCAAGCTGGGCCGCAACCAGCTCCGCATCGCGATGTTCCCGGCCATCGAGCCGTCCGACGTCGAGGCGCTGACGGTCTGCGTCGACCACGTGGTCGAGCGCCTCTAGCCCGTCACCCGCCGGCCCGTCCGGCGGGTCAGCTCGTCCAGGAGCGCCAGGGCGTCCGCCTCCTCGACGCTCTGCGCGAACCTCGTCAGCACCGGCAGCCTGTCGGTGCTGACGGCGAGGGCCTCCAGCATCAGGCGGCTGACGTGCTCGGCCCTTGAGCAGGCGGCCGCGTAGCGGAAGGCGTTGCGCGCCGGCGTGCGCACCAGCAGCCCCTTGCGCACCAGCCGCTCGGCGACGGTCTGCACGGTCGTGTACGCCAGGTCGCGGTCCTCGTTGAGGCTGTCCAGGAGCTCCCGCACGCGCATGGCCTTGCCGGCATCCCACAGCACGTTCATGATCGCGCGTTCCAGGGATCCCAGGTTCGCCAACTCAACCAGTCCTCCGGCTCGATCAGTAGGAAACATTCTTGCCCGAACAGCCCCCGATCGGCCAGGGGCGAGCGCTGCCCCGCAGCCTCGGCTACCTCATGTTCGCCAGCCGCTGGCTGCAGGTCCCGCTCTACCTGGGCCTCATCGTGGCGCAGGCGGTGTACGTCTGGCAGTTCATGACCGAGCTGTGGCACCTGCTCAGCAGCGTCTTCCTGCACCCGGCGACCGGCGACGGCACGTCGGCCGAGGTCGTCGTCATGCTGACGGTCCTGGCGCTGATCGACGTCGTCATGATCTCCAACCTGCTGATCATGGTGATCATCGGCGGCTACGAGACGTTCGTCTCGCGCATCAACCTCAACGACCATCCCGACGAGCCCGAATGGCTCTCCCACGTCAACGCCAACGTGCTGAAGGTCAAGCTGGCCACGGCCATCGTGGGCATCTCGTCGGTGCACCTGCTGCAGACGTTCATCCGGGCCCGTGACGTGCCCAACGACAAGATCATGTGGCAGACGATCATCCACCTGGCGTTCGTGGCCTCGGCGATCGGCCTGGCGCTCATCGACCGCATGCTCGCCGGCTCACCGGCCGAGCGCACCAAGCCGCACCTGTAGGGCTCAGAAGCGGGCCGGCAGCTCTTTCCTGCGGCGCAGCACCCAGGCGGCCACCACGCCGCCCAGGAGCCCGAACAGGTGGCCCTGCCACGAGATGCCCTGCTGGTTGGGGAGCAGGCCCCACAGGATCGAGTAGTAGGCCACGCCCACGCCGATGCCGATCAGGACGTCCACCAGGCGGCGGTCGAACAGGCCGCGGGCCAGCACGAAGCCGAAGTAGCCGAAGACCAGGCCGCTCGCGCCGATCGTGATCACGCCGGGGCTGGACACCCACGTGCCGAGGCCGCCGATCAGCACGATCAGCAGCGTGGCCCAGAGGAACTTGCGGATGTCGCGCACCGCCGCCAGGAAGCCCAGCACCAGCAGCGGCAGCGAGTTGGCCATGAGGTGGCCGAAGCCGCCGTGCAGGAACGGCGCGAACAGGATGCCCACCAGGCCGTCGGCGTCCCAGCCCGCGATGCCGTAGGAGTCGAGCGCGCCGCCCATCACGTAGTCGACGCCCTCCAGGACCCACATCACGGCGAGCATGGACCCGAGGATGACGATCGCCTTGATCGCGCTCGACAGGAAGGTGCCGGCGCCGCGCCTGGCCGACTCGAACCTGGAACCCGAATGGTCGCTCATGCGCTCTCCTGGTGGTGGTCTCCTCCCTTTACCGTACGCAGGAAAGGTCACGCACGCGCGTTGACGCGGCCCCTTCCGGACGTGCGGAAGGGGCCGGCGTACGGGTGAGGGTTACTCGCCCTTCCACTGGGGGGCGCGCTTCTCGGCGAAGGCCGCCGCGCCCTCCATGGCGTCCTTGGAGCCGAACACCGGGTTGATGATCGCGCCCTGCTTCTTGAACATCTCCTCCAGGGGCCAGTCCTGGGACTCGATGATCACCTTCTTGGTCGCCGCGAGCGCCAGGGGCGCGTTGGCGGCGATCTTGCGGGCCAGCTCCAGCGCGCCCCCCAGGGCGGCCCCCGGCTCGGTGATCCGGTTGACCAGGCCCAGCTCGTACAGGCGGGAGGCGGGGTAGTGGTCGCCGGTCAGGGCGATCTCCATGGCAACGTGGTACGGGATCCGCCGCGGCAGCCGCATGATCCCGCCCGCGCCGGCCACCAGCCCGCGCTTCGGCTCGGGCAGCCCGAACGTGGACTCCGACGAGGCCACGATGACGTCGCAGGACAGGGCCAGCTCGAAGCCGCCCGCCAGGGCGTACCCCTCGACCGCGGCCACCAGCGGCTTCTTGGGCGGCGCCTCGGCGATGCCGCCGAAGCCGCGCCCCTCGACCACCGGGACGTCCCCGGACAGGAACCCCTTGAGGTCCATGCCCGCGCAGAACGTGCCCCCGGCGCCGGTCAGCACGTACGCCGAGATCTCGGGGCGGGCGTCGAAGGTGTCCAGCGCCTCGGCGATCCCCCGGGCCACCGCGCCGTTGATCGCGTTGCGCGCCTTCGGCCGGTTGATGGTGATGACCGCGACGTTGCCGGACTCCTCGACGAGCACTTCGTCAGACACGGGACCTCACTTGGGCTGGAAGCGGATGCCGCCGTCGAAGCGCACGACCTCGGCGTTCATGTAGTCGTTCTGGACGAGCGAGTGCACCAGGTGGGCGAACTCGTCGGCCCGGCCCATGCGCTTGGGGAAGACCACGGGGGCCACGAGCTTGGCCTTGAACTCCTCGGCGTTGCCGGAGAAGCCGTAGATGGGGGTGTCGATGATGCCGGGGCAGATCGTGTTCACGCGTACGCCGATGGCCGCCAGGTCGCGCGCGGCGGGGACGGTCATGCCCACGATGCCGCCCTTGGAGGCCGAGTAGGCGAGCTGGCCCGTCTGGCCCTCCAGGGCGGCGACGGAGGCCGTGTTGATGACCACGCCGCGCTGGCCGTCGGCGTCGACCGGCTCGGTGGCGGCGATGGCGGCCGCGGCGATGCGCATGAGGTTGAAGGTGCCGATCAGGTTGACCTCGATCACCTTGCGGTACGTGGCCGGATTGTGCGGCTTGCCCTCGCGGTTGACCGTGCGCTCGGCCCAGCCGATGCCCGCGCTGTTGACCACGACGCGCAGCGGCTTGCCCGTGGCCACGGCCGCGTCGACGGCCGCCTGCACCTGATCGTCGTCCGACACGTCCGTCCTGACGAAGACGCCGCCGAGCTCGTCGGCGACGGCCTTGCCGCGCTCCTCGTTGAGGTCGGCGATGACCACGGTGGCGCCCGCGCGGGCGAGCTCGCGGGCCGTCGCCTCACCGAGGCCGCTGGCACCGCCGGAGATGATTGCTGCAGATCCGTTGACGTCCATATCCCGGACCTTAACGCGCCAACCGAATGAAGTTCTACTCGGGGCCGGTTAAATTCCGCCCACGGCGCTGTCGACGTCGGAGTACACCTTGATCCGCCGGTCGAGCCCCGTGGTCCGCAGGATGCGCGCCACGGGCGCCTGGGGCGCGGCGAGGGACACCCCGCCTCCCTCTCCCGTGGCCAGCCGCCAGGCCTCGATCAGCACCGAAAGACCGCTGGAGTCCATGAACGACAGCTGCTGCAGGTCGAGCACGAGCCTGGCGCTGTCCTGCTTGATGGCGTCGCGGACCTCGTCGCGGAGGAACGGTGCGGTGAACAGATCGAGCTCTCCCTCAACGGCCACCACCACGGCGTCACCCAGGGCGTGTCGCGCAAGCCGCAGCTTCATTTGGCCCCTCCTCGATGAGCCACTGTACTTCGACATCCCCGGATAGCGGGCATGCACAAACTACGAAGAGCCGGATACAGAAGGACTAGACCGGACTAATCACGCGCTGGACGCGGCGCTGAGGGTTCTTACCCAGCCGGCCGCCCGGCCCGCGACCTGGGGACCAGGTTGCCTCACCCGGCCGGGACGGCGAAGCCGTACGGGAGTTCCAGGCGGTGCCCGGCCAGCAGCTCGGCGTCGGCCAGCAGCTCGCGCGTGGGCCCGTCGGCGGCGATCACGCCTCCCGACAGGATCAGCGAGCGCTCGCACAACTCCAGCGCGTACGGCAGGTCGTGGGTGACCATGAGCACCGTCACATCCAGCGAACGCAGGATCTCGGCCAGCTCCCTGCGCGCGGCCGGGTCAAGGTTGGAGGACGGCTCGTCGAGCACCAGGATCTCCGGCCGCATCGCCAGCACCGTGGCCACCGCCACCCGGCGCCGCTGGCCGAACGACAGGTGGTGCGGCGGCCGGTCGGCGGCCTCCAGCATGCCGACCCGGTCGAGCGCGTCGCGGACCACCCGGTCGAGCTCGGCGCCCTTGAGGCCGGCGTTGGCCGGGCCGAAGGCGACGTCGTCCCGGACCGTGGGCATGAAGAGCTGGTCGTCGGGGTCCTGGAAGACCAGGCCGACGCGCTGCCTGATCTCCTTGAGCGTGTCCTTGCGCACCGGGACGCCGCCCACGGCCACGCTGCCGTGCCCGGCGGTGAGGATGCCGTTGAGATGCATGACGAGGGTCGTCTTGCCGGCGCCGTTGGGGCCGAGCAGCGCCACCCGCTCACCGCGGCCGATCGCCAGGTTCACGCCGAACAGCGCCTGAGTGCCGTCGGGGTAGGCGTAGGCCAGGTCACTGACCTCCAGAGAGTTCACCATGAGAGCCCCAGAACCGCGAGTGCCACGACGGGCAGGGCGAGCGCCGCCGCCCACTGCCCGATGGATGCCGAAATATCTTGAATTATCGGCATCCGTCCAGCGTAGCCGCGACTCAGCATCGCCAGATGCACCCGCTCGCCCCGCTCGTACGAACGGATGAACAGCGCGCCGGCCGAACGCGCGATCACCGGGATCTGCCGGAAGTTGCGCGCCTCGAACCCGCGCGACTCGCGGGCCACCCGCATCCGCCGCATCTCCTCCAGGATCACGTCCATGTACCTGAGCATGAACATGGCGATCTGCACCAGCAGGCTCGGCAGCCGCAGCCGCTGCGCCCCGACGAGGATGACCCGCGGCTCGGTGGTGGCCGCGAGCAGGATCGAGGCGATCACCCCGAGCGTGGCCTTGACCAGGATGTTCCAGGCCGCCCACAACCCCGGCACGCTCAGCGAGACGCCGAGCACCGTCGTGCGCTCGCCCATCCCGATCACCGGGATCAGGAACGCGAACAGCACGAACGGCAGCTCGATCACCATCCGCCGCAGCACGTGCCCGACCGGCACCCGCGCGGCCAGCGCGACGCCCCCGAGCAGCGCCGCGTAGACCGCGAACGCCCAGAAGCGCTCCCGCGGCGTGGCCACCACGACGACGGCGAAGACGAAGACGGCCAGCAGCTTGCACTGCGGCGGCAGCCGGTGGACGAGGGAGTCACCCGGCAGGTAGAGATCGTGCCGATGCCCCGCGCCCACCGTCACTCACCGTCTCTCACAGATCAGACCCCTACGTTCGTACGGCTGCGCGCGGCGAACGCCACGGCGCCGGCGATGAGCAGCACGAGCCCGACGCCGACGATCCCGGCCACGCCGACCGGGATGCCGCCCACCTCACCGTAGTCGGCCAGCGCCCACGACCCGAACGCGTGGTCGGCCGCCTGGCCGCTGAAGCCCTTGTTCTCGGCCACGGCCTCCAGCCCGTCGGGGTCGGAGGCGGCGAAGAAGGACACCACGCCGGCCAGCACCAGGGTCAGCCCGATCCCGCCCAGCAGGAACGGCTTGAGCGCGCCCGGCCGGGCCGCCGGCGCCGGCTCGTCCACGGTCGTGGTGGCGCCGTCGGCCCCCTTGAGCACCAGCGGCTTGGCCAGCCCGCGGGCGCCGTACACCAGGTCGGGCCGGACGGCCAGCACGGCGGCGACGGTGGTGGCGGTGATCAGCGCCTCGCCGATGCCGATCAGCACGTGCACGCCGCCCATGGCCGCGGCCACGGCCGACACCTCGATGGGCGCGGTGCCGCCGATCCAGAACAGCACGGAGAACACCAGCGCCGAGGCCGGCACCGAGATCAGCGCCCCGAGGAAGGCCCCGAGCGTCACCCCGCCCCGGCCCCTGGCCATCGCGGTGACCAGCCGGAAGACGCCCCACCCGACCAGCACGGTGACGATGCCCATGATGGTGATGTTGACGCCCAGCGCGGTCAGCCCGCCGTCGGCGAAGAACACGGCCTGCACCAGGAGCACCACGGCCATGCACAGCACCCCTGTGTAGGGCCCCACGAGTATCGCCGCCAGCGCGCCGCCCAGCAGGTGGCCGCTGGTGCCCGCCGCGACGGGGAAGTTCAGCATCTGGACCGCGAAGATGAAGGCCGCCACGAGCCCCGCCATGGGCGCGGTCCGGTCGTCCAGCTCGCGACGGGCGCCCCGCAGGCAGACCGCTACCCCGGCGGCCGCCACCGCTCCGGCGGAGACGGATGTAGCTGCGTTGAAGAAGCCATCGGGTACGTGCACGGCAACGCCTCCAGAAGGACGAACAAATCCTCCTCACTTTAGAGCATCACCTTGCACCTGCACATAGGTGGCAATTACTGAAGGAGCTTCCTGAGGATCGTTCGCGGCGTCAGCCGGTGCACGACCGTGCTCAGCCGTCCCTTCCCCGAGGTCGCGTACGGCCGCACGCTGCGCAGCAACGCCGCGCCCCGCCACCTGCGCGGGCCGGCGACCGTGGCGGCGTCGGTCTCGATCCTGAACAGCGCGGGCGGCCCGCCGAGGTCGAGCTCCAGGTAGGCGTCCCAGGTGCCGGGCGGGAGCCGGCCCACCGCCGGCCGGGCCGCGAAGCCGCCCCCGGGCAGCGGCGTCACGCGCTCGGCGCGCTCGCGGCCGGTACGCCGTTCGCGCCAGACGATCTGCCTGATCGCCGCGCACTCGGGCACCTGCCCGGCCACGCTGACCTCGCCGTGCACGACCAGCCGGTGGCCCAGCCCCCACCTGGTCCGCTCCAGCCGGACGGTGCCGGGCACGGCGACGACATGGCCGCCGACGTCGATGCTCAGGTTGCCGTTGTCCCTGGTGAAGTACGGCAGGGTCACCACGCCGCCGATCAGGCGGGGCTGCGGCCGGGTGACGCCGTTGTCCCGGTCGGCGCCCAGCCGGCCGTGGCGCACCACCCCCTCCAGCTCGACCGCCACCCGCAGATCCCAGACGCCGGAGGCGAGCGCGGCGGCCTCCACCCGGGCGGTGAACTCCGCCCCCTGCCGCTCGGCCGGGACGACGAGCTCGCCGTGCGGATCGTTGCGGGGGCGCAGCACCAGGGCCACGCCGTCGTCCTGGCTGATGCCCTCCAGCCCGGCCGTGCCGCTCACCACCAGGTGGTCCTCCTCCCAGCGCAGCCCGGTCAGCCGCCGCCGCACGGTGGCGCTCTCGATGCGGGCCAGCCGGACCAGGCGGTCGACGTCGCCGAGCGCGGCCACGCGCTGCTTGTCGATGGTGTTGAGCCGGGCGTGCACGCCGGGGGTGAACCACTCGTCGCACAGCGCGGCGACCTCCTGGGCGATCTCCTTGCGGCGCACGTCGTCGCTCTCCAGGAACACCGTGCCGAGCTGGCTGAAGGCGTCGAGCCTGAAGTGCCGGCGCAGCAGGTGGTCGCGCAGCGGGCCGGGCTCGACGTGCCGGGCCATGAGCCGGATGGGCCGCCGGATCATGGTCAGCCAGGCGATCGGGTCGCGGCTGCCCGCCTGCTGCATGATGCTGCTGCCGTCGGACCTGGAGACCAGGTGGTAGCAGTCGTAGTCGGCGACCACCGAGATCACGCCGGCGTGGCAGTAGGCGTGCACGGTGAACATGATGTCCTCGCCGACCAGCATGTCCTCGGCGAAGCGGATGCCGTGGCGCTCGACCATCTCCCGCCTGAACAGCTTGAAGCAGCTCAGGCTGTTGTAGACGTTGCTGTCGGCGAGGGTCAGGCGCTCGGCGTTCTGCTGGAACATCGAGGCCGGGGCCCGCCTGCCGTGGCCCACGATCTTGCCGAGCACGATGTCGGAGCCGTTCCTGTCGGCCATGGCGACCATGCGTTCCAGCGCCTCGGGGCCGAGGTGGTCGTCGGCGTCGCAGAAGAAGACGTACCGGCCGGTGGCGTGGGCGAGGCCGACGTTGCGCGGCCGGCCGGCGCCGCCCGACCCCTCGATGTGCACGACCTTGACGCTGGACTGGTGGTAGGTGGCATAGAGGTCGAGGAGCTCGGCGCCGCCGTCGGTGGAGCCGTCGTCGACGACGATGATCTCCTTCTTCACCCGCTGCACGAGCGCCGAGGTGAGGCACCTGTCCAGATAGGGACGGCAGTTGTGCACCGGGATGACGACGCTGACGTCGACCGTCTCGTCGTTGTTGCCCGCCGCCGACATCGCCACCACTGCCGTCACCTCGGAGTCACGTTGCGCCGCCATGTCGTTTCAGTATGTGACGAACGCCCGTCGCCGCGGGGGGCGATCGGCCGTCTTGGAGTCACCTATTTGCCGACCCCGGCGATTCGTTGCATTCTTCGGATAGACCCCACAGATGGCTCTAATCAGCACATTCACCAGGGACCGAATGAGTTTCAGGGGAAAATCCTCGACCTGTCAGAGGAAGAAAACTCTCCGCCGGGATCAGGGACGTACTCCGTGGGCGTCTCAGGTCATCCTCCGGCGGGGTACACACGTCTACAGTTAGGCAACCTTGACCGGGGAGGTGGCGGTAATGGCATCGAATCTTCGCTGGCATCGGGCGGGCGGCACGGGTATGGGCAAGGCCGAGTTCGCTCGTTCATCGGCGCGCCTGACGGAGCTCTTCCAGTGCTCGGCGATGCTGCGACGTACGCGACTGCGGGCCGAGGAGATCGTCGACGAGGCCCGCGCGCTGCTGGCCGAGGCCGAGGCCGAGGAGTTCGCCGACCCCGACCGCATCGAACGTCTGCGCGGCCAGCTGGAGGAGGCCCGGGCTTCCTACTCCAAGGTGCTGACCGCATATGTCACGATCTGCCGCAGGATCAACCAGGAGCGGCAGGAGATTCTGGCGATGCAGATGGACATCGAGTTGAACCGCGATTCCGGCCTGTCGGGAGTCGCTTGATGATTTGTCCGGGACAATTCCCGGAGCCCTCGACGGAATGACTCCCCCTCCCTTCGGTCCGCGCCTCCCCTGAGAACGTTTCAAATAGATGTGAACCTATGTGACACCTGAGACGTCTTTTGTTCAGGGAGGCCCACCATGCGCGTCCTTGACGGTCTGGCGTCGCCGGACCTGGAGGAGCTCAACCTGGAGCTGATCCTGGTCGCGGCGCTGCACGAAGAGGCGGAAAGGCTAGCCGCCGAATGAACGGGCTCCAGCTCCCCGGCCCCGCCGGGGAGCTGGAGCAGGGGGCCGCGGCGTAGGATCACGGATCATGCTGCGCTGCGCCGTCCTCGACGACTACCAGGGCGTGGCCCTCGGGCTGGCCGACTGGTCGCGGGTCCGGGCCACGAGCTTCCGGGCCCACTTCACCAGCCAGGACGAGCTGGTGGCGGCCCTGGCGGACTTCGAGATCGTGGTCCTCATGCGGGAACGCACTCCGTTCGGCGCGGAGCTGTTCGAGCGGCTGCCCCGGCTGCGCCTGCTGATCACCACGGGCATGCGCAACGCCTCCGTCGACCTCGACGCCGCCCGCGCCCGCGGGGTCACGGTGTGCGGCACCGGCAGCGCCTCCACCCCGCCGGCCGAGCTGACCTGGGCGCTCATCCTGGGCCTGGCCCGCCACCTGGTGCCCGAGGCCACGGCGATGCGCTCCGACGGCCCGTGGCAGAGCACCGTCGGCATGGACCTGCACGGCGGCACCCTCGGGCTGCTCGGCCTCGGCAAGATCGGGGCGCAGATGGCCCGCATCGGGCAGGCGTTCGGCATGGAGGTCATCGCCTGGAGCCAGAACCTGACCGCGGCGCGCGCCGGCGAGCTGGGCGTTCGGGCGGTCGCCAAGGAGGAGCTGTTCGCCGAGTCCGACGTCGTCTCCGTCCATCTCGTGCTGAGCGAGCGCACCCGCGGGCTGGTCGGCGCGCGTGAGCTGGCGTTGATGCGGCCCAGCGCCTACCTGGTCAACACCTCGCGGGCGGCCATCGTCGACCAGGCCGCGCTGGCGTCGGCGCTGCGCGAGGGGCTGATCGCGGGGGCCGGGCTCGACGTGTTCGAGACCGAGCCGCTGCCCGCCGGGCACGAGCTGCGCAGACTGCCCAACGTGCTGGCCACGCCGCATCTCGGGTACGTCACCGGCGGCAACTACGAGACCTACTTCCGCGACGCCGTGCAGGACATCGACGCGTTCCTGGCCGGCGCGCCGATCCGCGTCCTGGGCTGACCCGGCTCACCACGGCTCACTCCGCCTTCGTCCTGGCCCGGAAGGCGGCGGTCTTGACGCGGTTCTGGCAGGCCGTGGAGCAGAAGCGGCGGGTGCCGTTGCGGGAGACGTCCACGTAGACGCGGTCGCAATGGGGGGCGGTGCAGACGCCGAGCCGGTCGCTGAACTCGCTGCCGAGCACGATCGCGAGCCCGGTCGAGCAGCTCGCCGCCCAGTCGCCCGCCACCGAGCCGCCGGGGCCGTGGAAGTGCAGGTGCCACGGCTCGCCGTCGTGGCGTTCGAGCATCGGCCTGGCCCTGCTCTCCTCCAGCAGCGCGTTCGTGGCCATGGCGGCGGCGTCGACGTCGCCGTCCGCCACCGCGCGGAACACCACGCGCAGCCGGGCCGCGACCTCGGCCAGCTCGGCGGCGTCGGCCGCGCCGATCCCGCGGTGGCCGGAATAGACGCTGCCCAGCGCGCCAGAGGCGGCCGCGGCGAGGTCGTCGGGGACGGGGAACTCGCGCCCGCGCTGCTCGCCCGGGGTCAGCGCGTTGACCAGCGCCACCGCGACCCGGACGATCGCATCTGTGTGACTGTTGTAATCCACTTGACCGGTTACACCTTTGCGTTCTAAGTTGTGACTGCTCAAATCTTAGACGACAGTTACAGGGAGATCTGATGCTCACTCAGGAAGCCGCGCTGGCATGGATCGAGCGTTGGGACCGTCAGCAGGAGGGCTATCTGCCCGACCGGGAGGCCCGCTTCACCGCGCTGATCGACGCGGTCGAGGCGCTGGGCCGGCCGGACCCCGTGGTCATCGATCTGGGGTGCGGGCCGGGGTCGTTGTCCGCCCGGCTGCTCGAACGCCTGCCCGCGGCCACCGTGATCGCCGTCGACGCCGACCCGCTGCTCCTGGGGCTCGGGCGGGCCGCCTACCCGGGGCTGCGGTTCGTCTCGGCCGACCTGCGCACCGGCGGGTGGACCAGGGCGCTCGGTCTCGACCGTCCGGCCGACGCCGCCGTCAGCACCACCGCGCTGCACTGGATCTCGCCCGAGGAGCTTCAGGAGACGTACGCCGAGCTGGCCGGCGTGCTGCGCCCCGGCGGGATCCTGCTCAACGGCGACCACATGGACTCCTCCTCCCCCACCCTGGCCCGGCTGGAGCACGCCGTGCACCAGCGCGAGACCGACCGCGTCTTCGGCGACCGCCGGCCCGAGGACTGGCGCGCCTGGTGGGACGCCATCGCCGCCGACCCCGCCTTCGCCGACCTCAACCAGGAGCGCAGCACGGCCGGCGCCTCCCATCACGGCTCGGAGTCCCACTTGGTCGAGCAGCACGTCGGCGCGCTGACCAAGGCCGGGTTCGGCGAGATCGGCACGTTGTGGCAGCGCGGGAACAACCGCCTGCTGTGCGCCGTGCGAAGCTGACCCACGCCGCCATCCGGCGGGCGCAGGCGGGCGAGACGTGGTTTCCTGTAGGTCATGGACGAGTCGCAAGTCACCCGCTACCTGGACAGATTCGGAGCGTCCCGGCCGGTGCCGCCGGACGTCCACGGCCTGCGGGCCCTGCAGCTCGCGCACCTGCGGGCGGTGCCGTTCGAGAACCTGAGCATCCACCTCGGCGAGCCGATCTCCCTCGCTCCCGACGCCCTGTTCGACAAGCTCGTCGCCCGCCGCCGCGGCGGCTTCTGTTACGAGCAGAACGGCCTGTTCGCCGCGCTGCTCACCGCGCTCGGCTACCGGGTGACCCTGCTCGCGGCGCGGGTGTTCGGCGGCGGCCGGCCAGGGCCGCTGTTCGACCACCTCGCGCTCCGCGTCGACCTCGACGAGCCCTGGCTGGTGGACGTCGGCTTCGGCGACTTCGCCGACGAGCCGCTGCGGATCGACGAGCGCGGCGAGCAGAAGGACGGCGCGGGGGTGTTCCAGATCGTCCCCGCTCCCGGGGAGCACGGCGATCTCGACGTGTCGCACAACGGCGAACCCGCCTACCGGCTCACCGCGCGGCCGTACGAGCTGGCCGACTTCGTGCCGACCTGCTGGTGGCAGGCGACCTCGCCGGACTCGCACTTCACCAGGTCGCCGGTGTGCTCGATCCGCACGGCGGAGGGGCGCACCACGATCAGCGGGCGCAAGCTGATCGTCACCCGGCAGGGCGAGCGCGCCGAACGCATCCTGAACGAGAACGAGCTGCTTCCGGCGTACCGTGAGCACTTCGGCGTGACGCTCGACCGGGCGCCGGCGGCGGGAGCCTGACCCGGGGGACGTCACACCGGCTGCACTACGGTGGCCGATCATGGCCGACTACATCTCTCCCGTCTTCTACGATCTGCTCGCCGTGCACAGCCACGTACCGGGCGTGCGCGAGAAATTGCCGTCCCTCCTGGCCGGGGTTCGCCGCAGCGTCCTGGAGGTGGGCGCGGGAACCGGCCTGATCACCACGTCCCTGGCCGAGTGCACGCCCGCAGAGATCTTCGCGCTGGAACCCTCGGCCACGATGCGGGCGATCCTGCTCTCCCGCCTGGCCGAACGGCCCGACCTGCTCGCACGGGTCACCGTGCTGCCCTGCGACGCCATGGGCCTCGACCTCGACGAGCCGGTCGAGGCCATGGTGATGATCAACGTGTTGTACGCCCTGGAGCCCGGTTACCGCAGGCGGCTCTGGCCCGTCCTGGCCGACCGGCTGGAGCCCGGCGGGCTTCTCGTGCTCACCTGGCGCGACGGCGGTCCGCCGAAGCCGCGTCCCATGCGGCACCTGGACTCCCGCCGGGTGGGCCGCCACACGTACACGGTCTCGTCCGAGATCACCGAGTCGGACGACGAACGCGCCACGTGCCGCTACCTCTACCGGATCACCCGGGGCGACGAAGTGCTCAGCGAGGAAGAACTCGTCGGGCACGCCTACCGTCCCGCCTGGGAGGTCCTGCGGGACGAACTCGTGAGCGCGGGTTACGTCCGCGCCGCCGCCCCCGACGGCCTCCTGGCCTGGCGACGCGCCTGATCTCCCGGGCGGGCCTCAGTCGTCGCTCCAGACGTACCAGCGTCCGTCGAAGTGGCGGTAGGAACCCGGCGCGTCGATGTCCGGCTCACCGTTCGAGCTCCAGGCGAATCCGTAACTGCCGAAGAAACCCGCGTCCTCGATCATGAACCCGAAGGCTCCGCGGGAGCCTTCCAGGTACTTGACGGGATAGAGCCCGACCCATCGCCGCTCCTCGGGCGGCGTCCCGTCTGACACGGTCTGCGCGAGGTGCTCAAGACTGCCCCGCGACAACTCGAACCGCACCCTGACCGGCGCGCCGACGTAGACCAGTGCCCCTGCCAGAGCCGCGGCCAAGGGCGGCACGACCCAGGACCGCCAGTGACGGCGTAACTCGACCGCCCGGTCCCTCCGGAGCAGAGCGCCACCGAGCACGACAAGCCAAGGAACCCCGAACAACACCCAGCCGACACCGATGGCCATCAACCACATGAAATGCCAGCCGGGAACGCTGGTCGCATAAACCGTTCCCAGAGCCAGCACAACGGCAATCGCTCCCCATGCCCTGTCCCTGACACCCAAGGAACCCTCCGCGCGTGACGAGAGCGGACGCGAGGGCCGCCCTTTTTCCATCCTCGAAATCACCAGTCGGCACCCGATCGTTACGAGATATCGTCCGTCCGGCCGACACCTTTCTCTTACTCTTTTCCCTGCTATATCCACGAAATGAAGGACACTGATGAAGCTTCTCTTCGCGGGCCTCGCGACCACGGCCGCAGTCGTGTGCGCGGCAGCCTTGCCCGCTCAGGCCGCATCTCCGGCGACCGCGCAGGCCGCCCCCGCGGACGCGGTGAAAGCCCTGAAAGCCCAACTACTACCAGGCAAGGGCGTGAAGATCACCG
This sequence comes from Nonomuraea sp. NPDC003560, assembly GCF_042878785.1. Taxonomy (NCBI): domain Bacteria; kingdom Bacillati; phylum Actinomycetota; class Actinomycetes; order Streptosporangiales; family Streptosporangiaceae; genus Nonomuraea; species Nonomuraea sp. NPDC003560. The sequence continues at coordinate 63,128 of NZ_JBIAOF010000014.1, forward strand.
AATCAAGCAGCATCACCCTGGATTTCACCGTCGACGGCCAGGCCATGCAGGTGGAGGTGAAGACCCGCACCACCGGCACGCTGGCGTTCGGCAAGGGAAAGGTGGCGGCCGCCGACCTCCGCGTCCGCATGACGTCCCGCCAGAAGGAGTTCGAACCTCCCTACCGGGTCGTGGCCGAAGGCAGGAACGCCTACGTGACCAACCCCGGCATCGCCAAGGCGTTGCCCGCCGGCCGCTCCTGGATCGGCTCGCGGACCAGTGAGCGCGAGAACTCCATCCTCGACATGGGCGCCACCCCTGCCGACCTGAAGTTCATGCTGGATCACTCCTCCGAGGTGGCGCCCGGCGAATACCAGGGCACCTCCACCCTCGCCGCCTACCGGCACAACAAGGCGGCCGAAGGCAGCGTCGAGTTCCACCTGTACTTCGACAAGAACAACCTGCTCACCCGCACAGTCGTCGACTCGACCCCGTCCTCGGACGAGGACGACTACGGCCAGATGGCCTTCCACACCGACACCAGCTTCTCGGGCTGGGGCGCCAAGGTGCAGATCACCGCACCGGCGCCCGGCAAGGTCATCAACGAGAAGAAGCTCACCCCGAAGACCCGCAGGGCCGTCATCAAGGCCGGCTACCCGGAGCCCGGCCCCTTCTGACCACCTGGCACGTGGCCCGGCGTCACCGGCCCGCCGCCCGCATGCCGAGGCGGGGCTGCCGCCGCAGCCCCGCCGATCCGCTCCGCCAGCTCGGAGCCTCCAGTACGGCGATCCGTTCACTCAGCCACTCGGCGACCTTCTCCGGCCTGGAATTGTTCCTCGCCCGGCTAATCGACGACCCCGCCCATGCCTGCGAACTTCCGGAAATGCATGTCGGCCCTCAGGGGGAATCAGTTACCCAACGCTCCCCCGACGGTCGTTTCGGTGACATCCCCCGCGTTCATTGACGCACCTTTCACGGCTCGCGAACGGGAACTTACTTTTCGGCACCGACGTCTGAGAAGAGGTGAGACGTTCCGCATATTCGAGGCTGCTGATCATCGCATTAGGGGCCCTGCTCACCGCCGGTACAGGCGGCTGCTCGACGCATATCTCGCAATCGGCGTCACGACCGACTGCCCTTCCTCCGGTGCCGGACCTGCCTGCGGCCGAGGACGTCTGGCCCGAGGCGTTCTTCTCGGCGCCACGCTGGTTCAGCGACACCCGCGACGTTCGGCCACTGGCGATGCTCAGCAGGCACGAGGTGCTGATGGCCGACCCGAACGAGCACCGGCCGATCCTGGTGAACTACGACCGGCGGACCGGCAGGCACAAAATCTTGGGGACCATCCCCGAAAGCGCAGCTCACTATCACCGGATCGAGAACGTGACCGTCAGCGATTCGCAGATCGTGTGGATCGCCGCAGTCCGCCATCCGGACCGCACGAGCCCCGAGTTGCAACTGTGGACGATGCCGATCACCGGCGGTCACATCCGCTTCGTGGCCCTCGTCGCGCCCGACCCCGACCGGCCCGGAGTCCGGGACGGTCGGATGTACCGCCTGGAGATCGCGGGCGACCAGATCGTCTGGTGGGACGACCGGGGAGGCTCCGTCCACCGCGTCCCCCTCACCGGCGGAACTCCGGCCCTGATGGGCTCCGGCCACGTCTCCACCTGGCCTTGGGCGCACGACGGCAGGAACACCGTCACCAACCTCGTCACCGGCGAGAAACGCTCCGCCGAAAAGGTCGACGGCACCGACCGGCGCTGCGGACCCGACTGGTGTGTCAGCGGCGTCGCCCGCGCCGCCGGCCGGCTGACTGAAGTGATCGTGCAACGCCGGGACGGCTCACGGCGCAGCATCGTCCCCGGCGGGTTCCGCAGAGACCCTCTCTTCCACGACAGGTTCGGGTTCTTCGATCCGCCGAAGGTCATCGGCGAGGGTTCCTCCATATCCACAGCCCGCGTCGGGACGTTGGAGAACGGCAGCGTGATCTACGACCGCTGCGCCGACAGGTCCGCTGCGCTCCGGCCGAAAGCGGGCAAGCCGGCCGAAGGTGAGTTGACCGTTCAGGTCGGCGGTTCCCTCTCCGGCAGCCCGCTGTTGTTCTGGCGGGACGACGCTCGCAAGCGATACACGGTCATGGATCTGGCCGCCATCCCCGGGCAGGGCTGCTGACCGACGTTCCTGCGCGGAAGTTTCCGTAGGCGAGCCCACCGCCGGCCGCCTCCCGACGACAGAGCCTTTCCTGTCGGTGCCGACTGCCAGCATGACGACGTGTCCTTGCAACCCCCCGATGTCTCCTGGCTGCGCGGCGAATACGCCGAGGAGTGCTACAGCTTCATCTACGTGCGTGCCACGCCCGAACAGGTGATCGCGCGCCTCGGCGGCCGCTGGGAGGACTTCACCCCGGGCCCCTTCTTCGAAGATCCGGACCCCAGGGGCCCTGTCGGCGTCACCTCCATCGGCGACTGGACGTTCCTCTCCGAGCCCGACTGGCTCGGCACCTGCGAAGACCTGATCACCGAGCTGTCCACGGGCACCCGCCTCGTCTCCCAGGCCGCACTCGGCGTCAAGGGCCTCGACTACTTCTACTGGTGCGAGGACGGCGAGATCAGATTCGGCTGGGGCGGCGACGACGGCTTCCTGACGGAAACGCCCGCCGAACTCGTGGACACCATGGAGGAGATCGACAGGCTCTACCCGTCCCGTCCCCGGCTCTACGAAGGCCCCGCCTTTCTGCTCGTCGAGCACCTGACCGGCATCAGGACGACGGAGCACCTGCTGAAGAGCTCCACGTTCAGATGGGGCGCTCTCCCACCTACGACCAAGCCCTGACGTCCAACGACCCCAGCGTGAAATGCCAGATCATCTGGAGGATTCCCATGACCACTACCGACGATGTCGGATGGTGGATCGTCGGCTGGGACGAATGGACGGACCTCGACCTGATCCGAGCTCGGCTCGCCGCGGGCACTGATCCGAACTCCGGCGTGCCTCTCTTCGACAAGCCGCTGCACGTCGCGGCTGAGCGAGGCTCGCCGGAGGTGGTCGCCGAACTGGCCGCACGGGTCGATGACGTCGACGCCGAACACCGGGGTCGTACCGCGCTCTGGACGGCCGTCTTCAAAGGCCGCACCGACAACGCCCGTGCCCTCGTCGCCGCTGGAGCGGACCCGTGGCGCCGCATGATGAACGGCTGGTCCCCTGGCCGCCTCAACCTGGCCGGTCCCGCTCCCGGCCTTATCCCCGTCCCCCCGTCAGAGATGGGCCTCTCCAAGACCGAGGCCGCCGCCGCGGCGGAGGCCAAGCGGCTGATCCCCGCGCTCGGAGACTTCAACTACGAAGGCCTGAGCCTGGCCTGCGTGGCCGGCATCAGCGCAGCCGAGGCGACAGCGCGCCTGGAGGCCACCCCTGCCGATGACGTGGACGTCGACGCCCTGTGCGAGGGCTGGTACGACGTCCCGGACGCCGACCGGATCGTCGGCATCACCGACGTGCCCGGCGCTGCGTCATCACACAACCCTGGGGACATGCCGCCTGCACTCCCGGCCTCTGCAGGCGCGTCTCGACAGGCACGGTCTGCTACAGCATGAACTCGAACCCCAAATGCCTCTTCGGGCACCTCGCCCGAGACGGCGAGGTCATCGCCTGGGAGCCGGTCAGCGCCTTCATGGTCCCCACTGACGCCCCCACCGAGGAGATCCTCTCCGCCTACCTCTACCGCGACCGCTGTCCGGCGTATTGCTGCGCCGGCGCGGGCCTGCGCCTGACCGACGCCCGGCCGATCATCGACCCACCCGGCGCCTGGATACGACTGCCCGAAAGGGACTTCTGGGCTTGACGTACGGACCAAGTACGATGCACGGCCGGCACCATCGGCTGCTGCACGGACACCCGATGCCTGGATACTGCCGACCATGGTCATCATCGAAGTCGTCCTGGAGACCCACGACGCGGTGGACTTCACGGCCTGGCCGATCAACGAGCGGTCGAACGACCGCTTTCTCGCTCTCTCCGGCCGGATGTCTCTCGCCGACGTCGGGACGGCCATGGCCGTGATCTTCAGCTACAACGACCTCCCGATCACGAACGCCGCCGATCTGACCGAGGCGCATCTGCAACGGCACCTCGCCGAAAGGGGCGGCCTGATCGCTTCGGGCGGTCTGCGTCTCCGCGAGACCACCACCGACGTCGACGTCTTGCCCGGTTGCTGTTTCGGCCTGGAGAACTGGCGGGACTGGTGGGACGTGCCTCGCGGGCGCGAACCCTGGCTCGGACACGACCCCACGCCGCACATCACCCATGTGGGCCACGTCATCCAGCTCCGGCAGCACTTTGAGGACTCTCCGTCCATCGAGGTCACTCGCGACGAGCTCTCCAGCCTGCTCACCACAGCCCAACAGCACTTCTCCGGGTTCCTCGACCTCGCCCGGCAGTGGGCGACGATCACTACCCCAGGGGTGGCCGACCGGCTCATCGCAGCCCTCGACCAGCACTTCGCGATCACCTGAGCCTTCTCATCCTCGACCGGCTCCAGCGACGCGGTGATTCTGCACGTTTCCCCGCGAGGCGGGATGTTGTGCCACCATGATCGCCTTGTATGCGGCAAGGGAGGCTGTTTGGTCGTCTTCTCCTGTGCGTCGTGCGGCGCCGTGTTGACCGCGCGGGTGGCGCGGGTGGCGCTCCCCGACCACTCCGGCCAGAAGTACGGCCATGACCTGCTCCCCGGTCTGCTGGAGCCGGGAACATACGTCGTGGACCCTGGGGATGGCCGAGCAAGGGCTCCTTTGACGCCCGAACCGGAAGATCACGGCGTCCGGCAATTGATGTACTGCATCACGGGCCCTCCGGACAGGATCGGGATCGCGCCGGGCGATGTGCGCGGAACCGTCTTCATCCCGGACCGGTTGGGCGGCTGCTGTTGCGGCTGGGACGGCCAGTACGGCCCCAACCTGGCCTGCGCCGGGTGCGGCCGCCCGGTGGCGACCCGCGTCGACGACTGCGGGTTCTGGCAGGTGGTGTGGCTGGAACCGGACGCCGTGCGTCCCGTCGCCGTCGCCGGTCCCGTCCAACGCGTGATGGACTGGACGGAACTGCCGAGCACGCCGCCCGTTGATCCGCTGGGTTTCTGGAGCCCCCAGCGGGAGGCCGCAATCGCGGTGGCCCTGGCACATCTGGTGGTGGTCTCGGGCGGCAGGCGGGTGTCCGTCCCTGAGGGGCTCGTCGCGGAGACGTTTCGCCGGACGATCGACAGCCTCCTCCCTCCCGGGCCGCCGGAACGACACCTCGTCCTGGCCGGCCCCGGCCTGTCCACCCCGATCACGGACCTCGCCCTGGTGCCGAAGCACCCGCAGACCGGCGAGGTATGGCCGTGCGACGCGGGCACGGTGGTGCCGCTCGCTGCGGACGTGTGGACGTACCTGGCCTTCGACGACGATCGACGGCTCATGCCCGCGGCGCGCGGGATGCCTGCCGCGGTACGCCGTGACGACCCGCCCGCGCTGCTGCCACACACGCTGTTCCGTCCCGATGGGCGCGCATTCCTCAACGCACTGGAGCGCCTGACGGCGGTTCGGCCACCGTGGCTGCGCCGCATCCACGACTCGATGCAGGACCGCCCGTACCTGGCCCCGTTCGCGTAGACCTCCGCGCTCAAGGTCAACGATCCGCTTCTCCATGGCTTTGATCACCTGACGTCCGAAATCCTCGATCGCTGCGACGAACTCCGAGGTAGGCAAGACGGCACGACCAGTGAGAGGCCCGCAAGAGCCACCTCGTCGCGTCTCCGCTGCGCCTGAACAGCTCATGACCGTCGGCCTCGATCCAGTACCAGCCGTCAGTCAGCGCAAACCAACGCAGGACGGCTCGATCATCACCCCCATGGCGCGACCTCAGAGAGCGGACGCATCCGGAAGCGAAATCTGATCAACCATCCATCGTTCCTCGCGCCATGGCACCAGACGATCTTCCGATGCCGCCCCCTACACGGCCCTGCCACGGTTCCAAGGCGCTCTGATCACAGGCCACGGCAACGAGGTCGGCTTCGCTTATCGTGCCTATATGCGCCGCTTATGCGTGATCGCACCATGCCAGGACGATGATCGGATGCCCCTCTGCGTCGATGTCTCCCCTCCCATAGCGGGGTCCACCGGCGTCAGAGACGACGTGCACTTCATCGCGCCGTCTCTGGACGGGCAAAGTGCGGCCGTCCGACTCCCAGCACCAGCGACGTCAACTTCTCCGCCGACAGCGTGGCGGCTCTCAAGCCGGGGCTGGTGCTGGTCCACGGATACGCCGACAGACGGTCGCCGGTCGATTGGGTCGACATGACGATCACCCGGGAACAGTTCGATCGCCAGGGCCAGGATCCGGCCGACCGTGAATGATCACATATAACCCTGAGGATCATCACTGACCAATGACAAATACTCCCGACCATGCTGGCCATAGCGAGGCCGAGTGCTCCGCAATTCACGAACGGTGGCTTGCGGAGCGCCATCGCCGTACCGAGGATCCCGATTATCGAGAAGAGTGGTACCCCGAGCAGTGCGGCGCCTGCCGATTCTGGTTCCCGCTGGCCGGCGCGCTGGGCAACGATTACGGTGCGTGCGCGAATGCGGCCTCCCCCTTCGACGGGCGGATCCGTTTCGAGCATGACGGGTGTGACGCCTTCCAGGAGTCGGGAACCTGGTCCGTGCCGGAGGACCACGAGACGTATCGACGGCAGAGGCTGTACCTCGACGCACTGAACAACACGGACGAGCGTGGCTTGTCGCTGCTGCGCGACGCGCTGACCGAAGAGCCCGACCGGGAGCTGGCACTGGCCGTGACCCTGCGCGCGCTGGAGGCGGTGACCGCGGACGAGCGGCGAGAGTGGATCGATCTGGCCCCTGCCGGACAGGATCGGGAGCGAGCCGAGGCCCGCGCGCAAGATCTCGAACGTCTGGCGGGCGGGCCGGCCGGTCAACCCGGCGAGTGGTCGGAGTGGTTGCAGCTCAGGCTCGCGGCGACCACCTCCGATCCGGCGACCCTCGAAACCCTCGCCCGGGCGGGCCACACGAAACGCGTCAGGCGCCTGGCCGCAGAACGCAAAAGAGTGATGCACGCCCCCGGCCCCCCACCCGCCACCTGAGGACGAATCACCCAGCACTTGTACGACTACCTGCTCCCCGGCATCCTCAAGAGCACCGACTCCGACTTCGATGTCTTCGTGGCTCCCTGCCGGGGCGTCAGCACGCAACGAGAACGCTCGGCGCGGGCATCTCTGCTGATCACCCAGTCCGCGAGGGAAGCGGTCCTGACCACGAGGCCGAGGCGAAGTGCTCCACCAGGCGAACGACATTGCCCCCAGTCACCCAGGCCCACTCTGTTCGTCCTGGGCCGACGGCAGACGGGGATGAACGAACTCACACCCTAGCCGCGCAGCGAGAATGTCAGCAAGATCGCAACATTGTCCTGACAAACAAGGAAGCCCCTGACGGCATTACGCCTGTTCAGGGGCTTCCTGTTGCAGAGCCGACGAGGGGAATTGAACCCCGTGACGACAGACCGAGCGGCGACCCATCGACCAGCAGACCTCATCCAACCGCAACGACGAAAAGGGCGTCAGCTCACGTAACGCACTCTAAGAGACCTGAACCGAAGTCAGCGATCGTCATGGCCTGCATCACTTCGATGCGCACCCCTGGCGAGAGAAACCGTTCCTGATCATCAGATTCCATCCCGTACTACATTCGTAAATTTCGTGAGAGCGGGTCGCCGCGTCGTCGGTAGTGGCCGGGGCAGGGCACGCGTCCGGCGAAGCCGCCGGAAGTCCGACCGGGCCAAGACGTGGTCGACAGCGATGGCCCTCAGCGGGGCCGGTCCAGGTCGAACGCCACACCGGCCAGACGGATCGTCCGTACCCTCGGGTCCTTGAGCAGCTCCCGCAGCTCGCGGACAGAGCTGAGCTGGTCCACATAGCCGTAGGCGAGCCCGGCCTCGGCTGCCTTGCGCAGCCGATCCAGGGACAGGTCGAAGGAGCGCAGGTTGGCGTTGTCGTGGTCACGCAGCAGGGCGACCCAGGCGCGGAACTGCGGCAGGTTGCCACCGCACATGTCCTCGGTGTTGTCGCCGCCCTTGCCGAGGTCCATCGCGTCGTTCCAGTAGTCGAAGCCCCAGGTGACAGGGAGGGAGCCGGGTCTGCGCTCGTACACGATCCGTTCGGCGCAGGTGCCGTACTGCTTCACGACCGACTTCATCTCGGCCTCGCCGAGCGGCTGCTCGAACTCCACCACCGCCAGCGAGCTGAGGTCGGCGGGCAGCCGGGCGAGCACCGCGCGCACGTCGTCCTTGGTCGCCAGCGTGGTGCCCATGTCGAACAGAGACTGGGAAAGCCTGGTGTGGGCGGTGCTGCCCAACGGCAGGCGACCCACGCGGCCGAAGAAGTCCTGACTGATCGCGTACGACTCGCTCCCGGCCGGCCAGTCTCCGGTCGGCGCGATGGGACGCGCGGCCACCTCGAACGACATCGAGAGGGGCGTGGTCTGGCAACAGGAGCCGATCGTCACCGTATACGCCGGGTTGTAGATCTTGAATGCGGTGCCGAGCACGGCCTGCATACGGCGTTCCCGGTCGCCGCGGGTCTGCACCAGGGACGACCCCTCGGTCGCGGCCACCGCGAGCAGCGCCAGCACGGCCAGCACGATGGTGACCGTCCTGAACAACCCCCGCCGGACCGCGCGCCGGGTGCGCTTGGGGTCAAAGTCCGGCAGGTCTGGCATTTCAGGCATGTTCATGGCTCTCCTCGTAAAGGTCGGCGAAGGCGGCCCTCGCCCGCCACACCGCGGTCTTGATCGAGTTGTGCGACCTGCCGGTCATCGCAGCCACCTCCACCATCGAGAACCCCTCGAAGTAGACCAGCGTGAGCAGCCGGCGTTGCTGCTCGGGCAACCGTTCGAGCGCGTCGCGCACGTCCAGCGACTCCACGTGCAGCGGCGGCACACCCAACTCGTCAGGGTTCGGTAGGGCCATCTCGCGGCGGCTCTTACGTACGTGATCGACCAGGACGTTGCGCGCGATCGTAAGCAGCCACGCCGCCGCGTTATCACCCCGCCAACCGAGCAGCGCTCTGGTCGCTTTGACGAACGTCTCCTGCGCCAGGTCCTCGGCGAGATGCGGATCGCGGATCCTGCGCAAGAGGAACCCGCACACGAGCGGCCAGTGCTCGCGATACAGCTCCTCGATGATGTCGCCCCCCGAACGGTTTCGATTGTCACGTCACATACAGACGCCACCGCGGCGAGAATGGTCACACGGGTTGCCGATCAATGTGCCGGCTGCATGACATCGCAGCAGAACCAGGCCGCCCCCTCGACCGAGTGCCGGCATGAGCGCCGTCAGAGGTGCATCAGGTGAACGGACATGCTGTGGGCGGATTCCAGGGCCCCTTCTCATCGCGTGCCATGCTGAGATGGCGGAATGAACGAAGCCGATCGCGCTGCAGTGCTCGCCTTGCAGAATCTCTTCGCGACGCTGGGCGCCGATGCCCCTCAGGAGTGGGCTGCCTCAGAGATCTCAGAGGACATACCTCAGCTGGCTGGCTTCTTGGCGCTGCGGCGCATATGGCCAGACTTGATCAATGGCTGGGCCACACCGGGAGCGCTGGAAGGCATTCCCGCGGCTGCTCGACTGCTCGCCGACGGCGCGGACCCCACCGACCTTGCACGCGTCGCCCAGGTGGCCGCCTACGAAACAGCGTTCGGCCTCCTCTACAGCCTCACCGCCCACGGCCGCGACGACGACGCACCCAAGGACACCCCTGGCTGGCGCCTCATGGAAACCACACCGTCAGGCGAACTCACTGGCAGGGCCGTACAAGGTCTTCATGAGAGCCTGCTCACCATGGACCCCTCAGGCCGCGAAGGACAGGACATCTTCGGTTAGAGCCGGTTGCTGTACAACCCTGCTGCACGAGATAGAAAAGGCCCTCTCCCGATCACGGGAAAGGGCCTTCTACGTGCAGAGCCGACGAGGGGAATCGAACCCCTGACCTTCTGTTTACAAGACAGATGCTCTGCCGATTGAGCTACGTCGGCACGGCCTACCAGTGTAGACGCTAGCGGCGCCTGTGACGAGCGACCTCGTACAGTGCCACACCGGCGGCGACCCCCGCGTTGAGGGATTCCGCGGCGGCCTGCATGGGGATGCGGACGACCACGTCGCACTGCTCCCGGACCAACCGGCCGAGGCCCTTCCCCTCGGAGCCCACCACGACCACGAGCGGCTCGGCGAGGAGGTCGGCGTCGCCGATGTCGATCTTTCCGGCGCCGTCGAGGCCGACGATGAAGAGGCCGGCTTCGCGGTATTCGCGGAGGGCGGCCGTCAGGTTGGAGGCGCGGGCGACCCGCAGCGTGGCGAGCGTGCCGGCCGAGGTCTTCCAGGCGCCACCCGTCACCCCGGCCGAGCGGCGGGACGGGATGAGCAGGCCATGCGCGCCGAACGCGGTGGCGGAACGGGCGATGGCGCCCAGGTTGCGCGGGTCGGTGACCGAGTCGAGCGCCACGATCAGCGGGACCTCGGCCGCGTCCTGGGCCAGTTCGACCAGCTCGGACGGATGCGCATAGTCGTAGGCGGGGATCTGGAGCGCGATGCCCTGGTGGACGACGCCCTCCGTCATCCGGTCGAGCTTGTCGCGGGTGACTTCGAGCAGCGCGATCCCGCGCTCTGCCGCGATCTTGATGGAGTCGCGTACGCGGTCGTCGCTCTCGACGCGCTGGGCCACGTAGAGGGCGTTGGCGGGCACCCCGGCCTGCAGCGCCTCCAGCACCGGGTTACGGCCGCCGATGTATTCGGGGGCGTCCTCGGAACGCTTCTGCCGGGCCGGGCCGCTGCCCGGACGGCGCGTCTCGCCGCCGCGGTCCTCCCTGGCGATGCGCTCGGACCTGGCCTTGTCCTTGTACCAGTGGCGCATCTCGGCAGGCGGCGTCGCGCCCCTGCCCTCGAGCGACCGGCGCTTCTGGCCCCCGGTGCCCTTGGAGGGGCCCTTCTTCTTCGCGGGCCTGCCCGATGCCCTACCGCCTGCTGCCATGCCATCAAGGGTATCGGCCCGTCGACCCACCCGATCCCGCCGGGCAAGCCCCCATCCGATCCCACCAAGAAGGACGGCGTCCGCACACAGACGTCCGCACACGACCGGCCGCGGCTCACCCGCCGAGCCGCCTGCCCTCAGAGCGCACGTAACGCGCCGCTCACCACCTCACCTAGCGTCTTGCGTCAGCACATCACCACAAATCGCCTCATCGGGCTGCACGAGAGATCGGGCCGCCCGCGACGCCGTGACCGCACATCGCGACGACCGCAGGCCCGCCCGCCCTCTCCCAGCACAGCCCCCACCCCCCAAACCGCCCCCGAACAGCCCCCGCACAGTGCAAACGGCGCCCACCTCGAACCGGCCCCAGACGACTCCGAAAGCGCCCGCCCCCACCCCAAAGGCCGGTTATGGTCCTTGGCCATGACTGAGTCCGCCTACCTCCAAGCCACCCGAACGGCCTACGACACCGTCGCCCCCGAATACGCCGACCTGCTGAGGAACGAACTCGACACCAAGCCCCTGGACCGGGCCATGCTGGGAGCGTTCGCCGAGCTCGTGCAGGGCCCGGACGCCGGAGAGGTGGCCGACCTGGGCTGCGGACCGGGCCGCGTCACCGCCCACCTCCACGCCCTCGGGGTGAACGCCTTCGGCATCGACCTGTCGCCAAGGATGATCGACGTCGCCCGCCGGAGCCACCCCGGCCTCCGCTTCGAAGTGGGCTCGATGACCGCGCTGGACCTGGCGGACGCGTCCCTGGCCGGGGCCGTCGCGTGGTACTCGACCGTCCACACCCCGCCGGAGCTCCTGCCGACGGTGTTCGCCGAGATCCACCGGGCGCTGGCGCCGGGCGGCCACCTGCTGATCGCGTTCAAGGTCGGCGACGAACGCCGCCATCTCAGCCAGGGCTACGGCCACAAGCTGTCACTGGACGTCTACTGGACTCCCCCGGAGCACATCGCCGACCTCCTCGCCAAGGCCGGCCTGCCCCTGGACGCCCAGCTCATCCGCGAACCCGACGAGAGCGAAAGACCCCGCTCAGGCCGCCAAGCCTTCTTCCTGGCCCACAAACCAACCCACAAACCAACCGACAAACCAACCGACAAACCGACCGACGAACCGACCGCCAAGCCGATGGACAAGCCGGAAACCCCAAACTCCATCAGCCAGCCCCCCCGAGCACGAGCCCCGAAACACTGACGGAGGATGTCAGCGACCACCGAATAACGTGCCCGCCACCCGGCACCACCCCGACCATCCCCCAAGGAGCAGCCGCATGATCCTGGAGATCCGCACCTACCGCCTCAAACCCGGCACCCGCGCAGACTTCCTCCGGATCATGCACGAAGAAGCCCTCCCCCTCCTGGCGAAGGCCGGCATCGACGTGGTGAGCAGCGGCGCCTCCCTCGTGGACGAGGACGGCCACGAGGAGGCGTACCTCATCCGCGCGTTCCCCTCGAAACAGATCCGCGACGAGCAGGAGGACGCCTTCTACACCAGCCCGGCATGGCACCAGGGCCCGCGTGAGGGCATCGTCTCGCGCATCGACGGCTACCACACGATCGTGATCGAGACCACCGACGCCGCCGTCACGGCCCTCCGCGGCTGACGGCGGACGCGAAAGGCGCCCGCCGTCACTCAGGAGCGGCGGAAGGTCAGCGGGCCAGCTCCCAGCGGGCGCCGTGCGGCGTGTCCTCGACCGTGATGCCCGCCGCGGCGAGCTGGTCGCGGATCGCGTCGGCCGCCGCGTAGTCCTTACGGGCCCGCGCGGCCTTGCGCTGCTCCAGGGCCACCGCCACCAGCGCGTCGACCACCGGCGACAGGTCGGAGCCGCCCCCGCGCCACTGCGGCGAGCGAGGGTCGAGGCCGAGCACGTCGAGCATGTTCTGGGTCTCGGCGAGGAGGCGCGCGATGGCCTCCTTGTCACCCCGCGACAGCGCCACGTTGCCCTCGCGCACCACCTCGTGCACCACGGCGAGCGCCTGAGGCGTGCCGAGGTCGTCGTCGAGCGCGTCGGCGAACGCCTGCGGAAGGGGCGCGTCGGCGTCGACGTCGTGGATCACCTCGGCGGCGCGGGTGACGAAGCCCTCGATCCGCTGGTAGGCCGCCGCCGCCTCCAGCAGCGCCTCCTCGGAGTACTCGATCGAGGAACGGTAGTGCGGCGCGGCCAGGTAGTAGCGCAGCTCCACCGGACGCACCTTCTGCACCATCTCGGGGATCAGCAGCGAGTTGCCGAGCGACTTGCTCATCTTCTCGGCGCCGATCTTGAGCATGCCGTTGTGCATCCAGTAGCGGGCGAAGCCGTCGCCGGCGGCCTGCGACTGGGCGATCTCGTTCTCGTGGTGAGGGAAGATCAGGTCGATGCCGCCGCCGTGGATGTCGAACGTCGGCCCGAGGTACTTGGTGGCCATCGCCGAGCACTCCAGGTGCCAGCCGGGACGCCCGAGCCCCCACGGCGTGGGCCAGGTCGGCTCGCCCGGCTTGGCGCCCTTCCACAGGGCGAAGTCGCGCGCGTCGCGCTTGAGCGACTCGTCGTCGGTGTCGGCCGCGGCCCGCATGTTCTCCAGCTTCTGGTTGGAGAGCTTGCCGTAGTGGTCGGCGTAGGACTGGACGCTGAAGTAGACGTCGCCGCCCGAGGCGTAGGCGTGGCCGCGCTCGATCAGCCGCTCCATCAGCGTGATCATCTCGGGCACGTGGCCGGTGGCCCGCGGCTCGACGGTGGGCGGCAGGCAGCCGAGCGTGTCGTAGGCCCAGGTGAAGGCCCGCTGGTTGCGCTCGGCGATCACGAACCAGGGCACGTCCTCCGCGGCCGACACCCTGATGATCTTGTCATCGATGTCGGTGACGTTGCGGCAGAACGTCACGTCGTATCCGGAACGCGTGAGCCAGCGCCTGAGCACGTCGAAGTTCACGCCTGAGCGGATGTGCCCGATGTGCGGAGGAGCCTGCACGGTGGCCCCACACAGGTAAATCGACGCCCGGCCGGCTTCGACCGGAACGAATTCACGGATGGCGCGCGTGCTGGTGTCGTAGATGTGCAGGCTCACGATGGCAAGGCTAACGCCTCGGGGGCTCTCGTAGGCCGATTACTCAGCCTCGTACCGTGACCTTGTCGGGACGGATCCGGATGATCAGGCGCTCGGTGCCCGGCTTGTCCTCCCACGGCTCGCCCGTGTACTTCTGGGCCAGCTCCTGGATCAACGCGCCCTCGGGGTCCTCCTCGATCGTCACCCGGCCGCGCACCTCCACGTAGCGGTCGGGGCTCTTCGGGTCGATGACCAGCAGACTCGTCCGCGGGTCGCGCTCGAAGTTGCGCGGCTTCACCCGCCCCCGGACGGTCGAGAACAGGACGTCGTCGCCGTCCGTGCGCACCCACACCACGGTCGACTGCGGTCCGCCGTCGGGGTTGAGGCTGGTCACCGTCGCATGATTCGGGGCATCCAGGAGTTCGCGCGCTTCTTCCGGCAGCTCGGGCATGTGTCTCCCTCGATCGGTCGTGATCCTCATTCTTCTGTAGTCTCGAAGGCGCCATGGACGTGACTCCCCCCTCTACGCTCCGTCGCCTGGGCATCGCCCTGGCCGGGCTCGCGGTGGCCGCTCTGACCGGAGCCGCCTGCGCGCTGTCCTTCGACGATCTGCGCGCGCTGGCCGTCACCGGCGAGGCGCGGCAGGACCTCGCCTTCCTCTATCCGGCCGCCTTCGACGCGCTGCTCGTGGTCGCGCTGCTCGGCGTGCTGCTGCTGCGTCCCGCCCTGCCGCTGGTGCGGGCACAGGCCGCCACCGTGCTGGTCCTGCTCATCGTGGCCGCCGCGGCGGCCAACGTGGCGACCGCGCTGCGGTTCACCTTCGACGCGCGCCAGGTGGCCGTGGGCGTGGCCCTGGCGCCCTGGGTCATGCTGGCCGTGGCCCTGTGGCTCTGGCTGCTGCTGATCAAGCACGTCCAGGCTCACCGGGGCGCGGCGCGCGAGGAGGCGGACGACGACGACTTCGTGCCCTTCCACCCGGGCCGCGCGGCCGACACGCCGCCGCCGCTGGTGACCGAGGCGCCCCCGCCGGTGCTGGAGTCCACGCCGCTGGTGGGGCCCACGGCCGCGCCGGAGACGCCGCCGGTCCCGGCCCAGGTGTCCGAGTGGCGGGCCGTGCAAGAGCCCGAACCCGAGCCTGTACGAGCCCCTGAGCCCGAACCGGAACCCGAACCGGAGCCCGAGCCGGAAGCGGAACCGGAACCCGAACCGGAACCGGAACCGGAACCGGAACCGGAACCGGAACCCGAGCCGTTGAGGCGGCCGGTCCGGTGGGGCGACCGGGTGAAGCCGACCGACGTCCTGGTCCACCCACGCACCGACACCCGGGCCACCGACACGCGCGACGTCGACACCCAGCCCGTCCCCGTCATCGAGGACGACCGCCGGACCCGCCCCGCCGCCGACGAGCCCCGGACGCCCCAGAGCGACTCTGAGGCCACCGCGCCCCACCCGGTGATCCACGAGGACACCCAGGCCCCCTCCGGCCGCCTGCGCAGCACTCCGCGCCCGCCGGACCCCGAGGAATAGCGGCCACGTCCCGAAAAAAACGCGAGAAGCACGAGAGGCCCGTCCGGGATGATCCCGGACGGGCCGTTTCGTGTGCGTCTATCTCGTCTACACCCCTGGCGCCCGCTAGACCCTGGAGCCGCGGCGTAGGCCGGCGACCAGGCCGACACCGACGATCGCCAGGACGACCTGCATCACGAGCTCGATCCAGTCGATGCCGGGGGTCGTCTCGACGCCGAGCACCTGGGCGATGAGGGTGCCCAGCAGGGCGGCGACGATGCCGACGACGATGGTGAGGATCCACCCGATGGCCTGCCTGCCGGGCAGCAGCAGGCGACCGATTGCGCCAATGACGGCGCCAATCACGATGGCGCCAAGGATGGACTGAATGGTCATGACACGAAACCTCCCCGTGAGAGTGAGCCGTTCACTCTCACGGGGAGCTTCGCTACCCGATCGCCGGCGATTATGCGCCGGCTTTACGAACGAGCAGGTCAGGTCGTGGTTCGGCCGGTACGTCCACCGCGTCCTCCCCAGCCCATCCGCGTCACGAGGAGCACGCCGACCACAGCCAGGACGAGCTGGAGTATGTGTTCGAGCCAGTCGATGCCCTTGGTGTCGGCCCAGCCGAACGCCTGGGCGATCAGGGTGCCGATCAGGGCGGCCACGATGCCCACGATGAGCGTCAGGCCGATGGACATGTTCTGCCTGCCAGGCACTATCAGCCGGGCCAGCGCACCGACGATGGCGCCGATGACTACTGCGGAAACGATCGCGCCGATCATGTGTAGCTCCCCCCGAGACGTTCACATGTCTTAGAGGGGGACATACCCGACACCTGGGGAAACTACCCCCTGAGGAAGGCGGCGGTCCGTACCGCGCCAGTGACGAACCGCCGCCCCCACAGTTGGCGGGTTCGGCGACGACCCGCCGGGACACCCTCACGTATCCCACACATAAGACGCTGAATGCCTAGGAAAGGTTGACCACGAGGGCCGTGGCGATGGCGGCGATCCCCTCGCCGCGCCCGGTGAGCCCGAGCCCGTCGGTGGTGGTGGCCGAGACGCTCACCGGCGCCCCCACGGCGCCGCCGAGCGCCAGCTCGGCCTCGGTACGCCGCGGAGCCATCTTGGGACGGTTGCCGATCACCTGGACGGCCACGTTGCCGATCTCGAAGCCCGCCGCGCGCACCTGGCGGGCGGTCTCCTCCAGCAGGGTGACCCCGGAAGCCCCGGCCCAGCGGGGATCGGACGTGCCGAACAGCCCGCCCAGGTCGCCCAGGCCGGCCGCGGACAGCAGCGCGTCGCAGGCGGCATGCGCGGCGACGTCGCCGTCGGAGTGGCCGTCGAGCCCGATCTCGGCCGGCCAGTGCAGGCCGGCGAGGCTGAGCTCACGCCCCGAGTCCGCCGAAGCGAACGGGTGGACGTCGACTCCGACGCCCACCCGTGGAAGATTCGTGTTCAGGAGTTGAGAACCTCGTCGAGCAGGGCCTCAGCCTTGTCCTCATTGGTCTTCTCGGCGAGCGCGAGCTCGCTGACGAGGATCTGACGAGCCTTCGCGAGCATGCGCTTCTCGCCCGCTGACAGGCCGCGCTCGCGGTCGCGACGCCACAGGTCGCGAACCACCTCCGCAACCTTGTTCACATCGCCGGAGGCGAGCTTCTCCAGATTGGCCTTGTAACGGCGCGACCAGTTGGTCGGCTCTTCCGTGTGCGGCATCCGAAGAACATCGAAAACCCGCTCAAGGCCTTCCTGGCCGACGACGTCGCGCACACCGACGAGTTCCGCGTTTTCTGCTGGCACCTGGACGGTAAGGTCGCCCTTGTCGACCTTGAGCACCAGGTAGGTCTTTTCCTCACCCTTGATGGATCGCTTCGTGATTGCTTCGATCCGAGCAGCCCCATGGTGGGGGTAGACGACAGTGTCGCCGACCTGGAAAGTCATGTGACAAGTACCCCTTCCGCTGTACTCCAGGGTACCACGCATCCACAGGCTCCCGGAACAGTGAAATCCTCATAACTGCAGGTCAAAGCCGCATATTGGGGCTTGACAAGTCCTCGACCGTATGAATCGCATTTCCGGACATAGCGAATGACCTGCAGGGGTGCGGATATGACCATGGATTCAGGTGGATATGGTAGGCGCTGCCCAACACCCCATGCGCCATACCGCGCAAGAGCAAGGAGAACCCGCACGTGACCAGCCGTCGCTGGATTGTCGTAGCCGCCGCGTTCTTGGCAGCCCCCGTGCTCGCGGGCTGCGGGGCAGGATTCGACGCCAACACCAACAAGCCGTACGCCCCGAACGAGGCGGTCGCACTCATCGACCAGGGTGCTTATGGCACGCGCGGCATTCACATCCCGCAGGCGTTCATCCTCGGCCCCGACTCCGGCGCCCAGCTCCCGTGGCGCGGTTCAGCCCCGATCTACCTGAACATCCTCAACACCGCGGGCGCCGCCGACACGCTCCAGGCCGTCTCCGCGGGCTCTGTCGGGTCCGTGAAGGTCGCCACGCCGATCCAGCTTCCCCCCAACCAGCTCGTCAACACCGGCAAGCCGCAGCCCCAGCTGATGCTGGAGAGCATCTCCACGAGCCTCAGAGGCGGCGAGAGCGTGCGTCTGGACCTCCAGTTCGCCAACGCCGGGACAGTGACCCTGAACGTCCCTGTGGTCACGCGCAGCCGTGAGTTCAAGGACTACCCCGCCGCCCCCAACGCCACCCCGGTCGCGACGCCCTCGGCGTCGCCCACCCCCACGGCCACCGAAGAGGCCCACTGACGGCATGAGAGAACCCTTGTTCTGGTACGAACCCACGTACCAGAACAAGGGTCGTTCACTCCTCGGCGGCGTCGAACTTGTAGCCCAGGCCGCGCACGGTGAGGATGCAGCGCGGGTTCGACGGGTCCGCCTCGATCTTGGCCCGCAGGCGCTTGACGTGGACGTCGAGCGTCTTGGTGTCGCCCACGTAGTCGGCGCCCCAGACGCGGTCGATGAGCTGGCCGCGGGTGAGCACCCGGCCAGCGTTGCGCAGCAGCACCTCCAGCAGCTCGAACTCCTTCAGCGGCAGCTGCACCTGGGCGCCGCGCACCGCGACGACGTGCCGGTCGACGTCCATGCGCACCGGGCCCACGGCCAGGACGGCCGTCTCCAGCTCCTCCACCACGTCGCCCTGACGGCGCAGCACCGCGCGGATGCGGGCCACCAGCTCCCGCGAGGAGAACGGCTTGGTCACGTAGTCGTCGGCGCCCAGCTCCAGGCCCACGACCTTGTCGATCTCGCTGTCCTTGGCGGTCAGCATGATGACCGGCACCTTCGAGCGCTGCCGCAGCGAGCGGCACACCTCGGTGCCCGGCAGGCCGGGCAGCATCAGGTCGAGCAGCACGAGGTCCGCGCCGTTGCGGTCGAACGTGTCGAGCGCCTCGGGCCCGGTCGCCGCGACCGACACCTCGAAGCCCTCCTTGCGCAGCATGTAGGACAAGGCGTCGGAGAAGGACTCCTCATCCTCAACCACTAGAACTCTGGTCATTTTGCGGTCTCCAGGGGAATCGAGGGTGGTACTGCCACCGCCGTGCCGCCGAAGGCGGGCAGACGGAGGGTGAAGGTGGAGCCGGAGCCTTCCTTGCTCCAGACGGACACCTCGCCCGCGTGGGCCGCGGCGACGTGCTTGACGATGGCCAGGCCGAGCCCCGTGCCGCCGGTCGCCCGTGACCTGGCCGCGTCGACGCGGAAGAAGCGCTCGAAGATGCGCTCCAGAGACTCCTCGGGGATGCCGATGCCCTGGTCGCTGACGCTGATCTCGACGGAGTCGCCGGCCGGACGGACGCTGACCACGACCCGCGTGTGCTCGGGGCTGTAGGCGACGGCGTTGTCGATGAGGTTGCGCAGGGCGGTGACGAGCAGCTCGTCGTCGCCCCAGATGCGCAGGCCCTCGGTGCCGCCGGTGACCAGCGTGATGTCCTTGGCCACCGCCTTGGTGTTGCAGTGGTCGATGGCGTCGTGGACGGCCTCGTCGATGGCGACCTGGCCCGGGGTGGGGATGGGCTCGGCGCCCTGGATCCTGCTCAGCGTGATCAGGTCCTGGACCAGGTAGGTGAGCCGGGCGGCCTCGTGCTGCATGCGCCCGGCGAAGCGGGTGACCGCCTCAGGGTCGTCGGCGGCGTCCTGGATGGTCTCGGCCAGCAGGCTCAGCGCGCCCACGGGGGTCTTCAGCTCGTGGCTGACGTTGGCGACGAAGTCGCGGCGCACCGCCTCGACCCTGCGCCGCTCGGTCTGGTCCTCGGCCAGCACCAGCACCTGGCCGTAGGAGCCGAGGGGGGCGACGCGGACGGCGAAGTTCGTCGTCTCCTGGCCGAACTTGTGGCCGGCGACGTCGATCTCGCTCTCGCGGATCTCGCCGTCGCGGCGTACCTGTCTTGCCAGTGCGAGCAGCTCCGCGGCCATCAGCCTGTCGCCCTTGACCAGCCCGAACGCGCGCGCGGCCGAGCTGGCGCGCAGCACGCGGTCGTGCGCGTCGAGCACGACGGCGGACGAGGGGAGCACGGCGAGCACGGAGGCCACGCCCTGCGGCAGCGCCGCTCCGGTCTCGACGCCGTCGGCTGAATCGGTCCTCTTCGGAGCCTCGATCTGGTTCCGGTAGAACAGGACCGCCAGGGCTCCCACGACGAACCCGGCCAGGGCCGCGAAGCTCATGGCCATCTCACTCATGCCTCCGATGGTAGGTGGCGAAGTCCAAGGGACAGACCTCTCACCTGCGGATGAACGGCCCTTTCCTGGAAAGTTCATCTCGCAGTAGAGGTTCGTTCATCGAGCGGCACGTACGGTGACGACATGCGCGACGCGTACCATGAAGAACTTGATCTCCTGACGGGCAAGCTGGTCGAGATGACGAGGCTGGTCCGCTCGGCCATCTCCCGTGCCACCACGGCCCTCCTCGACGCCGACCTCCAGCTCGCCGAGAGCGTCATCTCCCGCGACCAGGAGGTGAACGCCCTCTTCGCCGACATCGAGACGTCGATCTTCGAGCTGATGGCCAGGCAGCAGCCGGTCGCGGTGGACCTGCGAATGGTCATCACGGCGCTGCGCATGGGCACCGACCTCGAACGCATGGGCGACCTCGCCGTCCACGTGGCCAAGGTGGCCCGGCTGCGGCACCCCGACTCGGCCATTCCGCCCGAGACTCGCTCGACCATCGTGGAAATGGGGCAGATCGCCGAGAACCTGGTCACCAAGGCCGGGAGCTGCGTGGCCTCCAGGGACGTGGAGTCGGCCCTTGAGCTGGAGGAGGACGACGACGCGATGGACCGGCTGCACCGCCGGCTGTTCCGCAACATCCTGGCCAAGGACTGGCAGCACGGCGTGGAGCCGGCGATCGACATCACGCTGATCGGCCGGTACTACGAGCGGTACGCCGACCACGCGGTGCGGGTGGCGCGGGACGTCGTCTACCTGGTCACCGGCACCCGTCCCAGCTGACGGCCTCCCGGAGGCGAGCTCTTCACCCGGACGCAGCGGGCGGCACCTGTCGGGGGGCCGCCCGCTTCGCACGTCCCCGGCCGGGCATGGGGCGATCCGGCGGGACGAACAGCGGCAAGCAGCGACAGACGCCCGCCAAGCGCCCTGTCTCCTGGCCAAAAGCGGATGCGGTGACGTCTCCGCATGTGGCAGGCTCCGCCGGTGAATCGTGAACAGATCTCCCGACTCGCCCACGCGGACCATCCGATCGCGGCTCCGCTCGACGACGACTCGGTGCGCCGCCTGCTCGACCGCGCCCTCCCCGAGGGCGGCTCACGCGTGCTCGACCTCGGCTGCGGCGGCGGGGAGTGGCTGCTGCGCGCGCTGGGCACGCATCCCAAGCTGCGGGCGGAGGGCGTGGACATCGCCGAGGGCTCGCTGGCGCACGCCCGCGAGAGCGCGGAGGCGCTCGGCGTCCACGACCGGCTCGTCCTCCATCGTGCGGACGCCGCCGAGTTCACCTCGCCGCACGCGTTCGACCTGGTGATCAGCGTCGGGGCGACGCACGCGTTCGGCGGCCTTCCGCCCACGCTCGCGGCGGCGCGCGAGCACCTGGCCCCCGGCGGGCGCGTCCTGGTCGGCGACGGTTTCTGGGCCGGGGAGCCGTCCGCCGCGGCGGTGGAGATGCTGGGCGAGCTCACCGGCCTGCCGGCCCTGATGGACCGCGTCACCGCCGACGGCTGGACGCCGGTGCACGGCCACATCAGCACCCGCCAGGAGCTCGACGACTACGAATGGGCCTGGACGGGCTCGCTGGCGTCCTGGGCTCTGGACAACCCCGACCATCCGGACAGGTGCGAGGCCCTCACGACGGCCGACACCCACCGCGCCGAGTGGCTGCGCGTCTACCGGGACGTCTTCGGGTTCGTCACCCTCGTCCTGCGCCCGACGTCCGACTGACGGGCCGCGCCCGCTCCTCGGCCGGCGTCAGGAGGCCGCCTGCCGGCTCCTGCACACATGCCGCCGCGCCAGCTCGGCCCAGACCGCGGCGGCACGGGCGTACGGGCCCCTGGCGGTCTCCTCGTGGTCCCCGCGCTCGGTGACCCGCCGCACGAAGAACTGCGCCGCCTCGAAGCACAGGACGTACTCCTCGCAACACGACGCTTCGACCACGCGTACGAGCCCGCGCGACACATGGGGCTCCCACGTCGGCACGTCAGACCGTCCCGCCCGGAACGCGGGCTTCCCCGGCGGACGGAAGGGGGCAGGAGCGCTCAGCTCTGGCAGAGGTGCTCACATCCCCGAAAGCATAGGCACCTCGCCGCAAGACGGCCCACACATTTCAGTGTCCGGCATCAGTGACATACCTTCCCCACCCCCGCCCCCCAGCCCCAAGCCCTCGCCCATCGCGGACGTCCAGGCAGGTGACGCTGGCATGACAGCGCCGATCCGCCCTCAAGAAGGGCGGCGTCGGCCGCTGCACGGCTGCATCTCGACACAGCATCGAGACCGGCACCTAGCAGTCTTCGTGGTCACGCCCCATCGACGGGATAGCGCAATCGGGCTCGCCGCAGCCCCTCGTGACCGACCGCGAAAACGAACGGCTCGATCACCCGCCTCACGACATGGACGATCTGAGCCTCGTTGCCGAGGAAGGCCGCTGCCATCTCCTTCCCGACCATCCTGGCGGTCGCCAGCGCGAATATGCGCGCGCCGCTCGTGTAGATGACGCGCGCTTCCACCAGGTTCCGGGTGATGGCAAGGTCCTTGCACAACAGGATGTCGCCGCGAATCGTGGCTTCTTCGATCCACTGAACGTCAGCGATGCGCTGGGAGGCGTCCGCCCCGTAGCGCTCGTCCATCGTTTCCAGGACCCAGCCGGCCTCGCGCAGGGCTTGGGGGACGATGCGGGAGCCTAATCCGCGGTCCAGGAAGAAGGTGAACCCGGAGGCGCGCGCATCGTCCGCCATGCCTTCCTCTCACGCCGCCTGCGGCAGAAGACCTTCGACCTCGTCCACTTGGAGGTCGTAGTCCTCGGCCACTTCTTGGCTGTCCTCACCGGCCCGCAGGCGGTTGAGCACGTCGGCGACACGGACGCCTCGTCGGGCGACGGTCGGCTGACCGCCGTTGATCCATGAGTCGACCGTGACCGCCACGCGGTCGTAGCCCGGAAGCTGGATCACCTTCATCCAACCGTCCACGTAAGTGACGCGTCGCAGGTAGTCACGGACGATCGGCCGGAACACCTGCTGACCGCTGCGTACCACGACCAGCCCGTCGACCGCCTCGCGCTCCACGGGATCGTCGGTGTGCTCCCTGAAGTCCCACAGCACCTCAGCGCCGTCGGTCATCAGCCGCTCGCTGGCCAGCGCCTGCTCCAGCCCGATGTTCTCCTCAAGCCAGCGGATGGCCGGCCTGATGCGCCGCATCGGAACGTCTGCCCTGCGGAAGGCGGCCAGCATGTACGCCTCGGCCAGACCGACGAACGGCACGGTCGGCTCCTGTGCGCCGGCGGTCGTCACCAGGGGCTCGACCGCCACCGTGACGCCGTCCATCCGCTTGTACGCGTAGCCGACGGACCAGTTGCGGAAGGATTCACGCGGAACGCCGATCAGGTCTGCCGCCTGGCTCTTGCTGTACAGGGGGGTGACATAGCGGAAGTCGCTGATCAGCCCACTACGTGGAACGTGGTCGCGCGGTTCCATCAGAGTCCTCTCCCTTCAGGCTCAGCCTAGGGAAATCCGCGACCGGATGCTCGCAATCTCCCGTCTTTCAAATCGATCATCCACGCTCCGGCGCAGGCACCGTCGTCCCGACACGTCACGAGGGCGAACGCAGGCCCAGGCCGGGAGAGCACAAGGGGACGGGAGAGTCCCCTCGTGCGCCCGAAGGGCTGTGGGGTCAGCGGCCCTGGTTGGCCACTGCTTCGATGGCGGCCTTGGCGGCCTCCGGGTCGAGGTAGCGCCCGCCGCGCACCTGCGGCTTGAAGTCGGCGTCCAGCTCGTACGCCAGCGGGATCCCCGTGGGGATGTTGAGCCCGGCGATGTCGTCGTCGCCGATGCCGTCGAGGTGCTTGACCAGGGCCCGCAGCGAGTTGCCGTGCGCGGTCACCAGGACCGTGCGCCCCGCGGCCAGGTCGGGGACGATCTCGTCGTACCAGTACGGGAGCATGCGGTCGACGACGTCCTTCAGGCACTCCGTGCGCGGCATGAGCTCCGGCGGCAGGAGGGCGTAACGGGGGTCGCCGGCCTGGGAGTACTCGTCGTCGTCGGCGATGGGCGGCGGCGGCACGTCGTACGAGCGGCGCCAGAGCATGAACTGCTCGTCGCCGAACTCCTCACGCGTCTGGGCCTTGTTCTTGCCCTGCAGGGCCCCGTAGTGGCGTTCGTTCAGCCGCCAACTGCGCTTGACCGGCAGCCAGAGCAGGTCGGCCTCGCCCAGGGCGAGCTGGGCCGTCTGGATGGCCCGGGTCAGGAGGCTGGTGTGCAGGACGTCGGGCCGCAGACCGGCCTCCTGCAGGAGCCGGCCGCCGCGCCGGGCCTCGTCCTCGCCCTTGGCCGACAGGCTGACGTCCACCCAACCGGTGAACAGGCCCTTCGCGTTCCAGTCGCTCTCACCGTGCCGTAGCAGCACCAAAGTCGCCATGCGGCCAATCCTATGGCCGCCGCCCGGAGCGCCGGCAGGTCACTGCCCGGGGTCGGCGAATCGGGCGAAAGCCTGCAGGTTGGCCAGGGATTCGCCGCGTTTGGCACGCCACTCCCACTCCCGCCTGATGGAGGAGGCGAAGCCCAGCTCCAGCGCCCGGTCGAACCAGTCGTCGGCGTACGTCAGCACGCAGCCGAGCAGCCGGTCGACCTCCTCCTCGCTGACGGCGGCCAGCGGCACCCGGCCGACCAGATAGACGTCGCCGACGGGGTCGAGGGAGAAGTGCACGCCGTACATGGCGCCGTTCTTGCCGAGGAGCCAGCGGTAGAACTCCTCGTGGTTCTCGTCCGGCTGACGGCAGAAGAACGCCTCGACGTGCAGCACCCGCTCGCCGACGATCAGCCAGGTCATGGTGGCGAGCTTGTGCTGTCCGGGCAGCTTGACCAGGAACGCCCCGGGCCGCGGCTCGTCGTAGGAGACGTCCGCGGCCTTGAGCGCGGCTTCGACGACATCGCGCATGGGATACAGCTTAGGAGCGCGCGACGTGAGGCCGTCCAGCCGCTAGAAGTTGAGCGCCACGGGCACCTTGTGCAGGTTCGCGACGGCGCCCGCGTACACCTCCATGAGCCGGCCCGCCGTCGCCTGCCAGCCGAAGGCGGCCGCGTGCGTGCGCGCCCCCCGCGACAACTGCTCACGCCAGTCCGGCAGGGTGACCAGGCGGTGCAGGACGCGGGCCCATTCGTCCGGGTCGTGCCCGTCCACCAGCACGCCGGAGACCCCGTCGTGGACGGCGGTGCGCAGCCCGCCCACGGCCGCGGCGGCGACCGGCGTCCCGCAGGCCTGCGACTCCAGGGCCACGAGCCCGAACGACTCGCTGTAGGACGGCACGACCGTCACGTCCGCCGCCCGGTACCAGTCGGCCAGTTCCTCCTGCGGGGCCGGCGGCACGAGCCGGACGACGTCGGAGATGCCCAGCTCACCGGCCAGCTCGGCGAGGATGGACGGCCGGGCGAGCCCGTTGCCCGACGGCCCGCCGACGCAGGCGACGACCAGCCGGCCGCGCAGCGAGGGGTCGTCGATGAGCATGCGCGAGGCCGCGCGCAGCAGCACGTCGGGGGCCTTGAGCGGCTGGATGCGGCCGACGAACAGCAGCACGCGGGCGTCCTGCGGCAGGCCGAGCCGCTGCCGGGCGGCGCCCTGCGAGGCGGGCTGGAAGACGGTGAGGTTGACGCCGGGGTTCACGACGGCCACCCGCTGCCGGGCGGCGCCGTACAGGTCGATGAGCTCGCGGGCCTCGTCGGCGGTGTTGGCCACGAGGCGGTCGGCGATCTCCACGACCTGTTCCTCGCCCACCACGCGGGCCTGCGGCTCCGGCTTGTCGTCCTGGGCGAGCAGCAGGTTCTTGACCTTGGCCATGGTGTGCATGGTGTGCACGAGCGGCACGCCCCAGCGCTCCTTGGCCAGCCAGCCGACCTGCCCGGACAGCCAGTAGTGGGAATGGATGACGTCGTAGTGACCCGGTTCGTACATGGCCTCGGTGCGCAGCACCTCGGACAGGAACGCGCACAGCTGCCCGGGAAGGTCCGCGCGGTCCATCTCCTCGTACGGCCCTGCCGTCAGGTGACGTACCAGGACGCCTGGGGCGAGTTCGGCCACGGGTGGCTGGTCGCGGGCGGTGGCCCTGGTGAAGATCTCCACCTCCACGCCGAGTTGCGCCAGCCTCCTGGCCGACTCGACGATGTACACGTTCATCCCACCGGCGTCGCCCGTGCCGGGCTGGTCCAATGGCGATGTGTGCATGCTGATGGTCGCGACCCGGCTGACCCGTCGTCGCCTCACTCGACATCACCTCCAAGCGGAATACAACCATCCGAATTTTTTCGACATTCCCTGCGGCGGTTCGCACCGCGTCCGCCCTGGCAGGATGAGGGGCATGCAGAGAACGGCAGTGGTGACCGGCGCGAGCGGCGGGATCGGCGAGGCGACCGCGCGGCGGCTCGCCGCTGAAGGTTACGTGGTGGTGGCGGGCGCACGACGCCGCGACCGGCTGGACAAGCTGGCCGCGGAGGTGCCCTCGATCAGGCCGGTGACGCTCGACGTGACCTCTCAGGAGTCGGTTGACGCGCTGGTCGGCTCGCTCGACCGCTGCGACGTGCTGGTCAACAACGCCGGTGGCGCGCTCGGCATGGAATCGGTCACGGACGGCCTTCTGGACGACTGGCAGCAGATGTACGACACGAACGTACTCGGCTCCCTACGCATGACCCAGGCGCTGATCCCCAAACTCGTGGAGTCGGGCGACGGCGTGCTGGTGATGCTGACCTCGACCGCCGCCCTGGTCTCGTACGAGGGCGGCGGCGGCTACTGCGCGGCCAAGCACGCCCAGTCCGCGATGGCCGAGACCCTCCGCCTGGAGCTGGTCGGGCAGCCGGTCCGGGTGGTCGAGATCGCGCCGGGCATGGTCAAGAGCGAGGGCTTCGCGGTCACCCGCTTCCGCGGCGACGAGACGGCCGCCGCCCGCGTGTACGAGGGCGTCCCCGACCCGCTGTCCGCCGACGACGTGGCCGACGCCATCGCCTGGTGCGTGACGCGCCCGTCGCACGTCAACATCGACCGCCTGGTGATCAGGCCGCGCGCCCAGGCCGCCCAGCACAAGGTGCACCGCGTCAGCGGCGGTTGAGCCCGATGGCCAGACCGGTCGGCGCGATCACCCGCGGCACGACGTGGCACAACCGGCTGCGCCGGGTCGACCGCTGGACGGCCGCCGTGCACGGCCCGGCCCTGCGCGCCGCCGTCCGCCCGCTCGTCGTCGACCTCGGCTACGGCGCCTCGCACACGACCACGCTTGAGCTGTTCACCCGGCTGCGCGCGGTCGCGCCCGACGTCGAGGTGGTCGGCATCGAGATCGACCCGGCCAGGGTGGCCCTGGCCAAGCCGTACGAGCGGGAGGGGCTGAGCTTCGCGCTCGGCGGCTTCGAGCTGCCCGTCCCGCGCCCGCCGACGCTGGTCCGCGCCTTCAACGTGCTGCGCCAGTACGGCGAGGCGGAGGCGTGGCACTACTGGGACGTGCTGTGCGGCAAGCTGGCCCCCGGCGGCGTGCTGGTCGAGGGCACCTGCTCCGAGACCGGACGGCGGGCGGTCTGGGTGGGCCTGTCCCCCGACGGCCCGCGCACGCTGACGTTCTCCGCCCGGTTCGACGCCTTCGAGCGGCCTTCCGACCTGGCCGACCGGCTGCCGAAGACCCTCATCCACCGGAACGTGCCGGGTGAGCGCATCCATGCGCTCCTGCGCGACTTCGACCACGCGTGGGCGGTCAGCGCCCCTTACGGGGTGCACGGGCTGCGGCAGCGCTGGCTGGCGTCCGTGCGGCTGCTGGCCGGGCAGTGGCCGGTGGCGGTGCGCCCGCCGCTCGGCGGCCCGGCCCGCTGGCGGCTCGGCGAGCTGACACTGCCCTGGTCGGCGGTGGACCCGCGCTGACGGATCCGGGCCATCGGGAGAGCTGACGGGATCCGGGCTATCGGGAGATCCGGGCGAGGAACACCTCGTAGGCGGCGGTGTCGAACAGCACGAACCTGACCTCCTCCACCGACGTCCCGGCCGCGCGCACGGCGGCGACGGCGATGCGGGCGGCGTCGTCGAGCGGCCAGCCGTAGACGCCCGTGGAGATCGCGGGGAAGGCCACCGTCCGCGCGCCCAGCTCGTCCGCCACCCGCAGCGACTCCTGGTGGCAGGAGGCCAGCAGCTCGGAGCGGTCCTGCGACCTGGAGTAGACCGGCCCGACCGTGTGGATCACCCAGCGGGCCGGCAGCAGCCCGGCGGTGGTGGCGACGGCCCGGCCGGTCGGCAGGCCCTTGCCGTAATGCCCGGCGCGCAGCCGCCTGCACTCCTCCAGGATCTCCGGCCCGCCGCGGCGGTGGATGGCGCCGTCGACGCCCCCGCCGCCGAGCAGCGAGGAGTTGGCCGCGTTCACGATCGCGTCGGCCCGCTGCTCGCTGATGTCGCCCTGCACCAACGTGACATTCATCTCACCGAGCCTGCCAGGCGGGGTTCGGCGCCGCCACTTGCCGCTCCCGGATGCCAGCTCGACGCTCTGTAGAGCTACCCTGAAGGGCGTGAAGGGTCTTGGCGAGCTTGAGCGCAGCATCATGGACATCCTCTGGGCGGAGCACAACCCGCTGACCGCCCGCGAGGTCGGCAGGCTCATTGCCGATCGCGACCTCGCCCCCACGACGGTGATGACCGTACTCGACCGCCTCACGCGCAAGGGCTTCCTGGAGCGCACCAGGGACGGCCGCGCGTGGCGTTACGAACCGGCCGCGAGCCGTGACGCCTACATCGCCGAGCTTATGCTTGAGGCGTTGGACCTGACGGGCGACCGATCGGCCGCCCTGACCCGCTTCGCCCAGGCCGTGTCGGGCCCGGAGGCGGAGATCCTGCGGAGAGCTCTCACGGAGCTGGAGGAAGAGTGATCACGGCAGCGGTGCTAGCGGCGCTCGCCACGGCGTGCGCGCTCGGCTCCTGGCGTTTCACGACGGCCCGGTGGACCTCCCGTGCCCCGAGGCTCGCCATCATCGTCTGGCAGTCCCTGGGCGTGGCCTGGGGCCTGGCCACCACCGGCGCCATGCTGGCCTACGCGGTCCTGCCCTACAACATGGGCGTGCTGCCGGGGCTGATCGCCTTCGCCCGCGGCGAGACGCCGGCCGATGCCTGGGACCCGCTGCACGTCCTGGCCATGATCGCCGGTCTCACGTCGCTGGCGGTGCTGGTCGTGGTGCTGCTGACGGCCGGCGTGCAGGCGTTGCGCGCGCGGCGGCGGCATCGCGTGCTGCTCGCGCTGATCTCCCGCGACGATCCGGGCGTGCCGGGGGTGCGGGTGCTCGACCATCCCAGCGCGGCGGCGTACTGCGTGCCGGGGCTGCGCTCGCAGGTCGTGGTCAGCGCGGGCGCGCTTGAGCTGCTGTCGCCGGACGAGATGGCGGCCGTGCTGGCGCACGAGGCCGCCCACGTGCGCGAGCGGCACGACCTGGTGCTGCTGCCGTTCGCCGCGCTGCGCCGGGCGCTGCCCTGGTCGAAGGTGGTGGCCGACGCGCAGGCGCAGGTGGAGCTGCTGATCGAGATGGCCGCCGACGACCGCGCCCGCCGCTACTGCTCACCGCGCAGGCTCGCGACCGCGCTGCTCAGGTTCGGTACGGCCGGCGCCATGCCGACCCCGCAGGGCATGCTCGGCGTGCACGCGCACAACGTCATGGCCAGGGTGGACCGCCTGATCAAGCCAGGGCCGGAATTGTCGGCATTTGTCCGGTACGGCTACCTCGCCCTCTCTGTGAGCTTGCTCACCACCACCCCCTTCCTGTGGGTCTACCAGCTCTGACTGCTTGCAGGTGTTAGCCGTTCCGTTTGCAATTGCAAGCACGGGACGGCAGACTGTGGGTATGGCACTACCGAAGGTCGGCTCGATCGGCGAGTACATCCGCGAGCAACGGCAGCAGGCGAAGATCTCGCTGCGCCAGCTCGCGCAGGCGGCAGGGGTCTCCAACCCCTACCTGAGCCAGATCGAGCGCGGGCTGCGCAAGCCGAGCGCGGAGATTCTCAACCAGATCGCCAAGGGTCTGCGCATCTCCTCGCAGGCGCTCTACGTGCAGGCCGGCCTCATCGAGGACCGGGAGCCGCCGAGCGACGTGATCACCGCGGTCAACGCCGACACGCTGCTCACCGAGCGGCAGCGCCAGGTGCTGATCGACATCTATGAATCGTTCCGCAAGGAGAACCGCACCGAGGGCGAGCAGACCTCCCAGAACGCCCGCCCTCAGCACGACTCCACCGCGGACGACGAGCCGCCGCTGCCCGAGGAGTATCTCGCCGCGCTTGAGCCCTACGCGGCCTCCCCCGGCAACGGGACCGTCACCCAGGAAACCAAGGAAGGTTAACCCATGACGCTTGCCACCGAGGTCAAGAAGCTCACCGACTCCAAGCCGTTCTACGCCTTCGCCGGCGCCGGCGACTTCGCCGTCGAGAAGCTGCGCGAGCTGCCCGAGCAGCTGCGTCAGCTCCAGTCCCGCCGCTCGGAGCTGGCCAGGGACCTGCCGGAGAAGACCCGCGCGTACGCCGACAAGGCCGAGGGCTTCGTCCGCGAGTTCCCGGACAAGGCCCGCGAGTACGCCGACCAGCTGAGCAGCAAGGCCACCGAGGTCTACGAGGACTTCGCCACCCGTGGCCGCAAGGTCGTCAGCAAGACGACCGGCGAGGCCGCCCTTGAGCTGGAGGAGGTGTCGGAGGCCGCCGAGCCGCCCGTCGCCGAGCCCGTCAAGAAGACCACGCGCACGCCTCGGGCCAAGGCCTGAGTGAGCGAATGGGCCCGCCTCTTCGGAGGCGGGCCCGTTCCTGTTCTGGTGCCCGCTTGTCGGGGACGCCTATTAGGCTGGGGCCGATTTCATCGCGGCGTTGGGTGGAGCCAGCAACATGAATATGATCAACGGCGTTTTCAACTTCCTTTTCCTGGTGCTCGCCGCCGTCATCTTCGGCATGTCGGTCTACGCGCTGGTGCACGCGGCGCGCGTGCCGACCAACGCGTTCGTCTCGGCGGGCAAGCTGCAGAAGAAGATCTGGGTGCTCATCCTCGCGCTGGCGACCCTGCTGTCCGGCGGCGGCGCGCTGGGCTACTTCAACGACTTCATGCTGATCGGCGGCTTCCGGTTCATCGGCCTCAACGGGCTCGGCCTGTTCTCCATCCTGGCCGTCATCGCCGCCACGATCTACATCGTCGACGTCAAGCCCGCGGTCAAGGGCATGGGCCGCGGCAACAGCGGCCCCTACGGCCCCTGGTAGGCCGGCCCCGCCCGGATCAGGCCAGCTCCGCCGCCAGCCACGCGGCGATGCGCTCGTGCCCGGCGAACGTGGGATGCACGCCGTCGGGCAGCACCGTCTCCGACGGCCTGCCGGTCACCCATTTCCGGCGCATCGGGTCGAGGAACGGCACGCCCGCGGCGTCGGCCACCTCCGCCAGGGCGTCGCGCACCCGGTATGCCTTGGCCGGGGTGTCCTCCAGCCAGATCGGGCCGACCATGACGACCTTGGTGACCGGCCAGCGGCGGCGCACCTCGGCGAGCAGGGCGGCGGCGGCCGCGCGCACCTGCCCGGTGCTCCAGCGCTGGTCGTTGTGGCCGCCGGAGATGACCAGCACGTCGGGGGCCGGCCGCCAGGCCAGCTCCTCCTCGAACGACCGCCGGAACGTGCGGCCCACCTTGCCCTCGTTGAGATAGCCGGTGCCGCCGGCGCCGGCGATGACCGGCTGCCAGCCGAGCAGCCGCGCCGACTCCGAGGCGTAGGTCCGCCAGGGCGGCACCGGGCCGGATCCGACGGTGAAGCTGTCGCCCACGAACATCATCACGGGAACCGCCGGACGGGCGGGAGGGACGGCCTCGGGCGCCCGCTGCGGCGGCGTCCGGGCCACCGCACTCGTACATGCCGAAATTCCAGCAAATATCCCCATTAGTGCGACGACTGGGGCGATTCTTCCTCGAAGCATCAGGCCACGCATAATCACCCCGGGCACTAGGCTGCCGATATGACCGCCGACCTCCACGGACGCACGCAGCGGCTCGAACTGTCGGACCAGAGCCTGCGAGATTTCGAAGCCGTCGTGCTGGACGCGACGCCTGAGGGGATCGTGCTGAGCAGGTCGGCATTCTATCCAGGCGGCGGCGGCCAGCCGGCCGATCACGGAGTTCTGGTCTGGCAGGGCGTGGAGACGCGCATCGTCGGGGTGCGCAAAGGCGACGATCTCTACCTGATCCCCGCCGAAGGCGACCCGATCCCGCCCGCCGGCACGGTCGTCGAGGCAGCGGTGGCCGACGCCCGGCGTTCGGCGCTCATGCGGACGCACTCGGGCCTGCACGTGTTGTGCGGCGTGGTGTTCAGGGACTACGGCTGCCTGGTCACCGGCGGCAACATGGACGAGCTGAGCGCCCGCATGGACTTCGACCTGCCCGAGGTGCCGCCCGGCTTCAAGGAGACCGTCGAGGACGCGTGCAACGCCGAGATCGCCGCCGACCGCCGCATCGACGTGCGCGTGCTGCCGCGGCGGGAGGCGTTCGAGATCCCCGACATCATCCGCACGGCCAGCAACCTGGTGCCCGAGGCCGTCCAGGACGTGCGCATCGTCGACATCGTGGGCCTCGACACGCAGGCCGACGGCGGCACCCACGTGGCCTCGACCAAGCAGATCGGCCGTATCAGGGTAGCCAAGATCGAGAGCAAGGGCCGCGGCTTCCGCCGGCTGCGCATCGCGATCTCCGACTAGCGCCCCTCGACCAGCCCGGCGAGCCCGTCGAGCAGCGCGTCGAGGCCGAAGGCGAACAGCCGGTCGAGGTCGAGGTCGAACTCGCCGCCCAGCTCCTCGATGACGCCGGTGAAGGCGGTCAGCCGCCCCGACTCCGCCAGCGCCTGGAGCTCCCCCTCCCGGCTGGTCATCCACTCGTCGGCGGTCAGCCCGGTCGCGGCCTGGGCCTGCTGCTCCATCTCGATGTTGGCGGCCAGGCCCTGGACGAAGCTGAACAGCAGGGTGTGCACGTGCATCTTGCTGACGGGATCGAGGGGCGAGCCCTCCAGCGTGCGCATGACCCACTCGGTGTGGGCGATCAGGCTGGCCGAGGGCAGCGGCCTGGTCAGTGACGTGACCCTGGCCATCCACGGGTGGGTGCGGTAGCCCGCCCACTGCACCTGGGCGGCGGTCTCCAGCCTGGCCCGCCATCCGTCGGGCGGCGGGTCGGGCAGCGGGAACTCCCTGATCACGTGGTCGATCATGAGCATGACCAGGTCGTCCTTGCCGCCGACGTGCCGGTAGAGGGACATGGTGGCCACGCCGAGGCGGCCCGCGACGCCGCGCATGGTCAGCTCGGCGAGCCCGTCGGCGTCGGCGATCTCGACGGCCGCGGCCACGATGCGGTCGCGGGTCAGGTCGTCGCCGGACGGGACGGTGGCCCGCCGCGCCCTGCCACCGCGGATCTCGGCCACGATCGTGCCGACGCGCGGCTCGGCGACCACCGCGCCCTCCTGGGCCAGGACCGTGAGCGCCTTGGCGGCCGTGGCGAGCGCGACCTCCCAGTCGCGGGCGAGCTGCCTGGTGGAGGGCACCCGGTCGCCGGGGCGGAGCCGGCCGTCGGCGATGCGCCGCCTGATGTCCTCGACGATGCGCGCGTAGGGCGGAGCGGTCATCACAACCCTTTCTCTGTACTAGTACAGATCTTACCAGGGAACCCTTGTGAGCTGCTGTATGTACGACGTACATTCAGGTCCGCGTACAACGTCAACAGCAAGGAGCGCGTCATGAAGGTTCTGGTCTCGGGAGCGAGCGTCGGCGGGCCCGTCCTGGCTCACTGGCTGCGGCGGCGGGGCTTCGAGGTCACGCTGGTCGAGCGCGCGCCGCGCCCGCGCAAGGGCGGCCAGGCCGTCGACCTCCGCGGCGCCGCCCTGGTCGTGGCCGACCGTATGGGCATCCTGGAGCAGGTCAGGGCCGCGCGGACGACCATGCGCGGCATGTCCATGGTCGACGGCGACGGCAACGAGATCATGCGCAGCACCGAGGAGACGATCAGTGGCGGCCGGCTCGACAGCCCGGACGTCGAGATCGCCCGCGACGACCTCACCGCGATCGTCGGCGCCGTCACCGACGCCCCCTGCCGCTACGGCGACTCCATCGCCGCCCTCGCCCAGGACGGCGACGGCGTGGACGTGACCTTCGACAGCGGCGTCCGGGAACGCTACGACTACGTGATCGGCGCCGACGGTCTGCACTCCAACGTCAGGCGTCTGGTGTTCGGCCCGGAGCAGCGCTTCCTGCGGCACCTCGGCATGTACGTCTCCATCTACACCGCCGACAACTTCCTCGGCCTGGACCACTGGCAGCTCTGGCACCGCGAGGGCGAGGCCGGGTTCGGCCTGTTCAGCGACCGGGAGCCGGCGGCGATGAAGGTGAACATGGGCTTCGCCGCGGGCCCGATCGACTACGACCACCGCGACGTCGAGCAGCAGAAGCGCCTGGTCCAGGAGCACTGCTCGGGGCTGCGCTGGGAGGCGCCCAAGCTGCTCGCGGCCATGTGGCAGGCCGACGACTTCTACTTCGACGCCATGGCCCAGGTGGAGATGGACCGCTGGTCGCAGGGCCGGGTCGCGCTGATCGGCGACGCCGCCCACTGCCCCTCGCCGCTGTCGGGGCAGGGCACCAGCCTGGCTCTGGTGGGGGCGTACGTGCTGGCCGAGGAGCTGGGCCAGGCCCCCGAGGGGGCGTTCGAGCGGTACGAGCGGCGCATGCGGCCCTACGTCGCCCTGAACCAGGCTCTGGCCCTGGAGAACCCGGGCATGGCCGCCTCGCCCGAGAGCGTACGCCGGGCGGCCGACGCCATCACCCTGGATTGACACCCGCAACCGCTACGATGTCCCGCCATGACGGGTTTCAGACTCACATTGGCCGCCCTGGGAGCCACCGCTCTGACGTTGCTGGCCACCCCCGCCTCGGCGGAGGCCGGGATCACGGACCAGGTGACGATGACGCTCGCCAAGGACGGCACTCTCCACGTGGTCGAGAAGATCACCGGGGCGTCCGGCGGCCTCAAGCGCACCCTGCTCACCAAGACCCGCTACGACGACGACAACGACCGCGTCTACCGGGTCACCAACGTCAAGGGCGGCAAGCTCGACGGCGACGTCCTGACCGTGACCGGCCAGACCGTCGAGTACGACGTCAAGGGCGCGGTGACCACCTCCGGCGGGGTCGAGGAGCTGCGCTGGTTCGCCGTCAGCGGCTGGAGCGTCCCCGTCACCAAGGCGACCGTCCAGGTCAGCGGGCCCGGCCAGGTGCAGAATCTGTCGTGCTTCGCCGGTGACCTGACCTCGGCGATCGGCTGCACCTCGGCCTCGATGGACCACACCGCCACCCGGGCCGACTTCGAGCAGGACAACCTCGCGGCGGGCCAGGCCCTGACGGTGGTCGTCGGCTACCCCAAGGGTTCCAGCTCCGGGGCGCCCATCCTGGAGCGCCGCTTCTCGCTGGCCTCGGCGTTCACCCTCGACCTGGTCACCGGCGGCGCGCTGGCCGCCCTGCTCGTGCTGCTGCTCGGCGGCGTCGGCCTGCTCTACTGGACGCGCGGCCGGGACGCCCGGGTCGCGGGCCACGAGAAGGGCGGGGTCGATCCCATCCAGAACGGGCACTTCACCCCGCCGGACGGCGTGCGTCCCGGCCAGATCGGCACGCTGGTGGACGAGCAGGCCGACGTGGTCGACGTGACCGCCACGATCGTCGACCTGGCCGTCCGCGGCTACCTGCGGATCGACGAGCAGCCCCGCCAGACCTACGACGCCCCCGACTGGCTGCTGGTCAGGCTGCCGAACGCGCCGGTCAACTCGCTGCTGACGTACGAGCGCGCTTTGTACGACGCGGTCTTCGACGGCCGCGACGCGGTGCTGCTCTCCCAGCTGTCCGGCTCGTTCGCCGGCCATCTGGGCAAGGTGCGCGACGCGCTCTACACCGACGTGGTCGAGCAGGGCTGGTTCGCCCGCCGTCCCGACACCGAGCGCACCCGGTGGACGACGATCGGCGTCGTGCTGATCGGCCTGGGCCTGCTGGCCACGGTCGGGCTGGCCTGGTTCACCACGTACGGGCTGCTGGGGCTGGCCCTGGTCATCGCGGGCGGCGCGCTGGCCGTCGGCGGCCAGTACATGCCGGCCAAGACCGCCAAGGGCTCGGCCGCGCTCGCGCACACGATGGGCTTCCGCGAGTACCTGTTCTCCGGCGACCTCGGCGAGGTGCCCGAGCAGCACCGGGTGGAGCTGTTCTCGCGCTACCTGCCGTACGCGGTGATCTTCGACGGGGTCGAGCACTGGTCGCGGGTGGTGGCCTCGGTGACCGGCAACGGCCACCAGGCCGACAACCTCTACTGGTACCACGGGCCGGCGGAGTGGGACCTGTCCAAGTTCGCCGGGTCGATGCGCACGTTCACCACGACGACCTCGGGGGCCATCTCCGCCAGCCGCCAGTTCCGCACCCTGTAGACACTCCGCGCGGCGGCGGCTCTCGTCCCTCTAGCGGATCCGCAGCTCGCCGACCGGCCGGCCGCCGCCCAGCAGCGCCGGCCTGGCCAGCTCGGCCAGCTCGGGCGCGTCCAGGCCGAGCGAGCGCAGGGCCGCCACGGTGACGGGCACGCGGGCCCGCGACGAGCCGTCCTCGATCTTGATCGTGCCGGCTCGGCCGTCCTCGAACGCGAACGCGTCGAACGCCTCCGCGCCCGCCTTCAGCATCAGCCCGGGGATCGCCCGCATGAGCTTGGCCTCGGGCCGGTCGGTGCCGGAGGTCCACTCGGGGTGGGCGCGCATGGCGTCGAAGATGCGCCGCTCGAACGAGCCCTCCGCGGCCAGCGGGAAGGCCCGGAACGCCTTGGTCACGCCGAGCATCGAGACGAAGAACAGCGGCGCGCCGCAGCCGTCCACGCCGGAGGCGGCCACCCGCTCGCCGGTCAGGTCCTCGACCGTCGCGCGGATCGCGCGCTGGAGCGGGTGCGCGGGCTCCAGATAGGTGGTGAGCGGCCAGTCGTTGAGCACGCAGGTGGCCAGCATGGCGGCGTGCTTGCCGGAGCAGTTCATGTAGACCCGGCCGAACTCGGTCGAGGTGCGCTCGAACGGGTGGTCCTCCGGACACAGCAGGGCGGACTCATCCAGGCCCGCTCCGGCCAGGATGTTCCGTACGCCGTCCACGTGGAACGCCTCACCGGAGTGCGAGGCGCAGGCCAGCGCCAGCAGCTCACCCTCCAACTGGAGGCCGTTGCGCATCATGCCGAGCGCCTGCAGCGGCTTCATCGACGATCGCGGCGAGGCCGGCACGTGCACCGCTCCCCGCGTCTCCACCGGGACGCCCTGCGCGTCCACGGTGAGCATGCGGGCCAGATGGGTGGACTCCACGAACCCCGACCGGACAACCTCGACAACAAGCGACATTACGCGCCCCCTTTCGGCACGAGTCTACGAACAGTTCTTTCTGCGCCAGAATGGGATGCCATGCGAGCAGTCGTACAACGAGTGAGCTCGGCCTCCGTCGAGGTCGAGGGGCAGACGGTCGGCGCCATCGACGAGCCGGGGCTGCTCGTCCTGGTCGGCGTGACGCACACCGACACCCGCGCCGAGGCCGCCAAGCTCGCCGCCAAGCTGTGGGGCCTGCGCGTGCTGCACGGCGAGAAGTCGTGCTCCGACGTCTCCGCCCCGCTCCTGGTGATCAGCCAGTTCACCCTCTACGGCGACGCGCGCAAGGGCCGGCGCCCCACCTGGCAGGCCGCGGCCCCGGGGCCGGTCGCCGAGCCGCTGGTGGAGGCCGTGATCGAGGAGCTGAGGACGCTCGGCGCCAACGTGGAGACCGGCCGCTTCGGCGCCGACATGAAGGTCTCGCTGGTCAACGACGGGCCGATCACGCTCGTCCTCGACATCGACGCCTAGCGGGGTCAGCGGATCCGGCGGCGCAGCGAGGGGTCGATGCTGACGTTGCGACCGGCGTCCGGCGGCACGACGACCTCCTGGGCGGCGGCCACGCCACCGGCCAGCAGCGGCGCGTCGACCGGGACCGTGCGCTTGACCACGGCCAGCGCGATCGGGCCCAGCTCGTGGTGGCGGGCGGCCGAGCCCACGACGCCGATCTCCTGGCTCTCGAAGATCACCGGGTCGCCGTGCGCGGGCAGGGTGTCGACGCTGCCGTCGAGGTGCAGGAACACCAGGCGGCGCGGCGGGTGGCCCAGGTTGTGGACGCGCGCGACCGTCTCCTGGCCGCGGTAGCAGCCCTTGCTCAGGTGCACGGCCGAGCCGATCCAGCCCACCTCGTGGGGGATCGTCTTGTGGTCGGTCTCGAAGCCGAGCCGCGGCCGGTGAGCCTCGATGCGCAGCGCCTCGTACGCCCACAGCCCCGCCAGGGGCCGGCCCAGATGATCGGCCAGCTCGGCCCGCGGCACCAGGAAGTCTTCGGTGGCCGTGGAGAGCACCGCCAGGTCGTCGGCCCGCGACACCTCCACGCGCAGCATGAACCGCATGCGGTCGAGATAGTCGACCAGGCTCTGCGCCGTGCCGGGCTCGACGTGCGCCAGCACGCTCTCGCCGTCGTCGACCAGCGTGAGGTGGTGCAGGACGCGGCCCTGGAGGTCGAGGTCGAGCGTCTGGGTCCACTGGCCGGGCGTCAGCGTGTCGAGCTTCTGCGAGGTCAGGTCGTTGAGCCATTTCAGCCGGTCGACGCCGGAGACGCGGATCACCTCGCGGTTGCTGCGGTCGACGACCGCCTCACCCTTGGCCAGCGCGCGCTGCTCGGCGAACAGGTCGCCATAGTGCGCGGCTACGTCGGCGTCCGGCCCGTCGGCCGCGACGGCGCCGGGGAGATCGAGCAGAGGGCTACGCATGCATCCAAGGCTATCCGCCCCCGCGACGACGCCCGACGCCGGTGCCCGACGCCGGTGCCGCGGGTCAGCGGCAGTTGCGGCAGCGGCCGAACACCGTGAGGTGATGGACGTCGGCCGCGAACCCCAGCTCCTCGTCGAGCCCCTTCACCAGCCCCTCGGCCAGCTCGGGACGCACCTCGAAGACCTCGTCGCAACCCCGGCACACCAGGTGGACGTGGTCGGCCTCGGCCGCCAGGTGGTAGGTCGGCGCGCCGTGACCGAGGTGGGTGTGGGTGACCATGCCGAGCTCTTCGAGCAGTTCGAGCGTGCGGTAGACGGTGGAGATGTTGACCCCGCGCGCCGTCTCGCGCACCTTGGTGCAGATCTCCTCGGGCGTCGCGTGCTCCAGATCCTTGACCGCTTCGAGCACGAGCTGCCGCTGCGGGGTGACCCGGTAGCCCTTGGCGCGGAGTTCCTCGTGCCACTGCGTCTCGGTCATGCCCCCGAGTGTAAAGCGCACGATCGCCTGTTCGCGGCCGTCCGATAATTACTTGCCCCCGGCGCTCGCGACCGCATAGCTTCGTGAGTACGCGGAAAGGAGGTGGTCCGAATAATGGATAGTCATAGTCGGGCTAGCGAGGTGGTTGTCCGCTAGCGCTGCGGACTGTTGTCTCGTGTCGCAAGCGAATCCGAGGCAACCACCGGGGCCCCTGGCAGCCGGAGGGCGGGATGACGCATCCCGGCCATTGGTCCATCCGGCCCGTCTGCCCGGCAGGCGGAGTGTTGCCCGGGGCCCTTCTTTGTTTTCTCCCTCAGTGTTCCCCGTGGGGTTCGATCCCCAGTTCGGCGCAGGCCGCCCGGTAGAGGCGCACGACCGCCTTGCGCACCTGGGCGCGCTCGGTCAGCGTCTCGCCCCACGGCACGCGCACCCGCTCGCCGCCGTCGACCGTGAACTCCATGGCCTCGGCGTCGACGTCGCTGGTCACCGCCGAGGCGGCCTGCGGACGGCCGCCGAGCCCGCGCACGATGACCAGGGCGTCGCCGGTGTGGTCGTCGTTCATGTGCCGCTTGATCGCCTCGACGGCGTCGGGGGTGAAGGGCGAGGTCATGCTCAGGACACCTTCTTCAGCTCGGCCGACATGTGGTCGGTGAGCGGGTGGCCGACGGCGGCCATCTCGTAGGCCCACATCAGGTTGCCGTTGACCAGGCCGTAGAGGCGGTGGCCCGCGGTGTACTCCTTGGCCGTGGAGGTGCGGGCCACGACGTCGGTACGCAGCTCGATCTTGTGGAAGACCACCTCGCCGATGTAGATCTCGACGATGCCGGTCGGGTGCGCGAGCACCACCTCGATCTGCCGGTCGGGCTGCGGACGCCAGTAGCCGGACTCGGTGGCCAGCGGCCTGACCCGGTTGCCGTCGTTGTCGAGCAGCCAGGTGCGGCTGACGTAGGTCAGGAACGGCTTGCCGTTGTGGCCGAACTCGATCTCCTGGCCGAAGTTGAAGCTCTCGATCGTCGGATAGCCGCCCACGCCGGCGCCCTCCCAGCGGCCGAGCAGGAACGCGATCTGCTCCAGAGCGGGGTGCACCTCAGGTTCTTCCATGCTCACCAAGCCTAGCGCCGGTGGCTAACCTTCTGGATCGGGGAGACGTTTCGCCGGGGGGAGCCGCGATGCTGGATGCCTGGGCCGTGCCGCCGCACGTCGACGTGCTGTTCGTGGGCGCCCATCCGGACGACGAGTACCAGTCGTTGTCCACGTTCGGGCAGTGGCGCGAACGCCTGGGGCTGACCACCGGGGTCGTGACGGTCACCCGCGGCGAGGGCGGCGGCAACGCCGCCGGGCCGGAGAAGGGCGCGGCGCTCGGCCGGATCAGGGAGGCCGAAGAGCGCGAGGCGGTCGCGCACGCGGGCATCCGCGACGTCTTCTACCTGGACAGACCGGACTTCTGGTACACGCTGTCGGCGCCCCTGACCGCCCGCGCGTGGGGGCCGGGCACCCTCCGGCGGCTGGTCGAGACGATCAGGGCGACCAGGCCCTCGACCGTGGTCACGATGGACCCGCGGCCCTTCAACCAGCACGGCGGGCACCAGCTCGCCGCCCGGCTGGCCGTCGAGGCGTTCCGGCTGGCCGCCGACCCCGCCGCGTTCCCCGGGACGGGCGCGCCCTGGCGGGCCACCCGGCTGCTGACCCAGAACTGGGGGCTGCGCGGCCCCGTGGGCCCCGGCTGCGCGACGGCCGGCCTGCGCGACCCGGCCACCGGGCTGCCGCAGCTCGGCGTCTGGGCGGGCGCCTGGTCGCCGCGCCACCGCGCCACGTGGGCCCAGCGGGAGCGCGACGCCGAGCGCGTGTACCGCACGCAGGGGTTCGCCGCGCGGCCGGCGAAGGTGGCCGGGCCGTTCGGGTGCGACTGGTTCTCGGTCGTCTTCGACGGCGGGCGGCCGGTGCCGGCTCCCGTCGTCGAGCAGGCGGGCCTGCGTCCGCTGTACGCCGAGTTCCGCGACTGGGCGCGCGCGACCGGCCTGCCCTGGCTGGCCAACCGGGCGCAGCCCGACTACCCCGAGCCGCCGGCCACCACGCTCCCGGTCGCCGGGCGTGCCCCCGTGCTCGACGGCGTCGCCTCCCCCGGCGAGTACGCGGGCCAGGCCCTGCACCTCGCCCACTGGGAGGGCGAGCGCTGCCCGGCGGCCGACTGCGCCGCGACCGCCCGGCTGACCCGCCACGGCGCCGACCTCTACGTCCAGGTCGAGGTCACCGACGAGGCACGCGGCGCGGCCCTCGACGAGTGCGAGCGCCACTGGCGCACCGACGCGGTCGAGATCGCCCTCGACCCGCGCGGCGACTCCGACGACACCTCGACCACGTTCAAGCTGGGCGTCCTGCCTTACACCGCCGAGGGCGGCCCGTGCGCGGCCCGGGACGCCGACGCCCGCCAGGGCCCCGCCCCGCGGGTGGGCGTGGCGTCCGCGGCCCACGACGGCGGGTACGGCGTCGAGGTGCGCATCCCGTTCGCGCTGCTGCCCGCCCCGCCCACCGCGCTGAGAGCGAACGTGCT
Source organism: Nonomuraea sp. NPDC003560 (assembly GCF_042878785.1). Lineage (NCBI taxonomy): Bacteria > Bacillati > Actinomycetota > Actinomycetes > Streptosporangiales > Streptosporangiaceae > Nonomuraea > Nonomuraea sp. NPDC003560. The sequence goes on from NZ_JBIAOF010000014.1 coordinate 105,250, forward strand.
CGTCTACGACTCCGACACCGGGGACAGGACCGGGCAGACGCGCCTGGCCTGGTCGCCGTTCGGCAGCGCCCAGGCCGATCCGTACGTGTGGGGCCGCGTCGGTCGGGGTTAGGGTGACGCCATGGCACGATCTTTGGTGATCAAGGTGACCGCGGGGGCGGACGCCCCTGAGCGGTGCAACCAGGCATTCACGGTGGCGGCGGCCGCGCTCGCGAGCGGCGTGCCGGTCTCCCTCTGGCTGACCGGCGAGTCGTCGTGGTTCGCCCTGCCGGGGCGGGCCAAGGAGTTCTCCCTGCCCCACGCGGCGCCGCTGGCGGACCTGCTGGAGGCCGTCCTGGCGGCCGGCCGGGTGACCCTGTGCACGCAGTGCGCCGCCCGCCGCGACATCACGGTCGACGACGTGATCGAGGGCGTGCGCATCGCCGGCGCGCCCGCGTTCGTGGAGGAGGCGGTCAGCGAGGGCGCCCAGGCCCTGGTCTACTAGGCCGTCAGCCGGACAGGACGGTGCTCAGCCGCTCCTGGCGCAGGGCCTCGTAGCGGGAGTCGTCGAGGGGCGTCAGCTCGCCCACGCGCCACGACAGCAGCAGGTCGGCCAGGGCCGGGTTGCGCGCCAGCGCCGGGCCGTGCAGGTACGTGCCCACCACGTGGCCCGCGTAGCAGCCCTCGAAGCCGTCGCCGTTGCCGACCCCGGCGACCGTCTTGGACAACGGCCGCACGCCCGGGCCGAGGTGCGTGACGCCCATGTGGTTCTCGAAGCCGGTCAGCGTGGGCAGGTTGAGTGCGGCGTCGACCTCGGCGACCAGCTCGCCCACGGCCCGGGCGGGGCCGCGCGAGCTGGCGATGTCGAGCAGGCCGATGCCGTCGACCGGCTGGCCCTCCTCGCCGCCGAACGTGCTGCCCATGATCTGGTAGCCGGCGCACACGGCCAGCATCGCCGCGCCCCGGGCGATGGCCCGCTGGAGGCCGCCGTCGCGGCGCAGGCGCTGGGCGGCCAGGATCTGCGGCCGGTCTTCGCCGCCGCCGATCAGGTAGATGTCGCCGGTCTCCGGCACGGGGTCGGCCGAGCGGACGTAGACGGTCTCGACCTCGATGCCCCGGCGCTGCGCACGCTGCTCCAGGACGAGCACGTTGCCCTGGTCGCCGTAGGTGCTCAGCAGGTCGGGGTAGATCCAGACGATGCTGAGGGCGCTGTCAGACGGCACGTCCGAACTCCGATCGGATCTGCTGGAAGGCGGTGTAGTTGGCGATCACGTCGACCCGGCCGGGCGGCTGCATGGCCAGCGCCTCGGAGAACGAACTGCACAACGTGAACGGCACGTCGGCCACGTCGAGCCGGAGCGCCAGGTCGAGCCGCCGCTCACCGGTGACGAAGACCGGACGGCCGCGCAGGATGCGGTAGTCGACGTCCCACAACCACGAGGTGTCGCGGCCGTCGGGGCCCTGCGCGTTGACCGAGAGGATGATCGGCAGTTGCGGGTCGGCGACGTCGAAGGCCTCCAGCCAGCCCGCCGGGTTCTTGGCCAGCAGCAGCCGCGCGTGGCGGCCCTCGCGCTCGACCGTGGTGTAGCGGCCGGCCACCGAGGTGACCTCCCGCAGCCGCGGCAGCGCCCGGTCGACGGGCAGCCCGAACGCCTCGGCCACGGCCAGCGCCATCACCGCGTTGGAGCGGTTGGCCAGGCCGGGGAGCTGGATGTCGAGCATCCACCGCTGCCCGCGCGGGTCGATGGCGACGTCGTCGTCGAGCACCCACTGCGGCTCTGGACGGTGGAAGGTGCACTCACGGCAAGACCAGTCGGCGTCTTTGCGGTCGAGGGGGCCGCCGCACTCGGGGCAGCACCAGGAGTCCTCCTTCCAGCGCTGGCCGCCGGCGACCCAGGTGACCTTGGCGGCGGTGGAGGCCCCCCAGGTGACGAGGGGGTCGTCGCAGTTGGCGATGACGTGCGTGGGCCTGCCCGACAGCGCCCTGCGCCACTTCTGCGCGAGCAGCCAGATCTCGGCCGCGCGGTCCATCTGGTCGCGGCTGAGGTTCATCAGGCAGACGACGCCGGCGCCGGTGGTGTCGAGCACCTCCGGCAGGTACTTCTCGTCGACCTCCAGCACGCCGTAGGGGGCGCCCTTGTGCTGGGAGAGCGCCGAGACGTGCCCGGCCGGCATGTTGGCGCCGAAGGCGTTGGTGGCGACCTCGCCCATCTCCAGCAGCGCGGAGGTGATCAGCCTGGTCGTGGTGGTCTTGCCGTTGGTGGCGCTGACCAGGGCCAGCTTGCGGTCGCGGGCCAGCTTGCGCAGGAGGTCGGGTTCGAGCATCAGGCCCACCCTGCCGCCGATCACCGAGCCGTCACCGCGCCCGGTCATCCGCGAGAGCGTGGCAGCGCTGCGTCCCAGGGCGCTGGCGAGCTGAGCCCGCAGAGGAAGCTGGGTCATGCACATGGATCCTAGTCGCCGTTGAGTCCTACTCTGGAGTCGCACACGAAAACGCGGCCCGGTTGGTAGCCCGGGCGAAGCATCACGTATCCGCCCTTCCAGGGATGTCCGGTGTGCCGGAGGCGGCCTGTCCAGGTCGCTTTCCCGGCATGTCTGGTGAAGGGCGGAGAAGATGGTCACGTTGTCGGTCTATTTGGACGGCCCGTTCTGGGTCGGGGTGCTGGAGGTCGCCGAGGGCGGGCGGCTGCGGGCGACCCGGTTCACCCTCGGGTCCGAGCCCACCGATCCCGAGCTGCACGCGTTCCTGATGCGCCATGGCGTTTCGCTGCTGGAGCAGGCCCATGCCGCGCCCGCCGTGGCCGGCGGGGAGCGGGCGCGGCGGGTCAACCCCAAGCGGGCGGCCAAGCTGGCGGCGCGGGCCGCCGCCCAGGTGTCCGTACGGAGCACGGCCGCGCAGGAGGCGATGCGGCTGGAGCTGGAGAGCCGCAGGCAGCAGGCCGCGCAGGGACGTCGGGAACGGCGGCGCGAGCTGGCCGAGCACAAGCGCGAGGTGGCCCGCCGCAAGCGCCTCGAACGCCGCCGCGACCGCTGACCCGTCCCCCGGGCGGGCGTCAGGCCGAGGGGGCGTCGACGAAGGCGATCTCCGGGGCGCCCCCGTGGTCGAACGGCAGGACGAACCGCTGCGGCCACGACAGCACCCCCTCCAGCCAGCCCGCGCCCATCGTCTGGCCGACGTGCCTGATCCTGGCCGACGCCTCGATGCCGATCGCCACGTTCGTGATGTCGCGCTGCACGCTCTCGTTCTCGTCGTCGCCCAGGATGACCCGCCAGGCCAGGGCCCGGTTGTGGTCCACCTCCATGGACAGCGGGTGGTGGCGCAGGGCCTTGGCGCGGTGGCCGAGCAGCTCGGCGTGCACCAGGTCGGCCGTGCCGTTGCCGTTGGACTGGCGGAACAGCGCGTACTCCATGGGCGGGGCCGGGCTGCGCAGGTTGGGGGCGGGCTGGCCGTACGGGAAGAGCCGGTCGACCTCGTGCAGCCAGCGCACCTGCGGGATCACCCACGACGCGCCCGGACGGTCGCCGCCCGGCTCGGCCCCCGACAGCAGCCGCGCGGCGACCTCGGCGGCCTTCTCGGTGAGCAGCGCCGGGTCGAACCAGCTCCGCAACGACCAGGCCCGCCGCTGGACGGCGCGTTCGACCAGCGTGGCGAGCAGGCACTCGCGGCGGCGGGCGGGCAGCTCGCCCCAGGCGGCCGACAGGGCGCGCGGCACGCCGGGCAGCGGCCGGTTGCTGACGAAGGCGAGCACGACCGTGTCGCACCAGATGCGCAGCCACGCCCAGTCGGGCCCGTCGGCGAGCACGTCGGCCTCTCTGAGCTCCACCAGGGTGCACGCCTGGCCGGTACGGCACTGCGCCCCGCACGCGGCCGACCTGCGCCCGCGGATGGGCGGCTGGGGGCCCGGCAGCGGCTTCTCCCGCGACTCGCCCAGCGGGACGCGCACCCGCAGCGGCCGGTCCATGCCGTCGGCGAAGACCGCGGCCGAGCCGGGCTGGAGCGAGACGACGTGCCTGGACTGCTCGTCGCTGAGGTTCATGGCCGCGCCGACGAGCTTCCTGTCGTCCTCGGCGGGCAGCCGGTGGACGACCTTCAGCGCGGTGTTCTTCACGACGTCGGAGACGAGCTTGGTCGGGATCTGCTCGGCCACCACGATGCCCTCGCCGTACGCCCTGATCTCGGCGAGCAGGCCGGCCAGGAGCTCCACGGCGTGCGTGGAGGCCCGGCCGTGGCCGCGGTCGCGCAGCAGCCGGTGGGCCTCCTCGATCACGATGACGTGCCGCAGCCCGGCCGACTTCTCCTTCCTGGCCCGCATGCGCAGGTGCTCGACGATCCGGATGATCAGCGTGCCCATGAGGAACGCCTTGTCCTCGTCGTTGGCGACGTCCTCGATGGCCAGGACGACGTTGCGCTCCAGCAGGCCGCCGATGTCGGCCGGGTGGCCGCCCTCGAAGAAGCGCCCGGCCGAGCCGACCCGCAACGACCGCAGCCTGAGCGAGATGAAGCCCTCGACGTCGGCCTGGACCTCGCGGCCGTAGCCGATCTCCTTGATGACGTCCATGGCGTGCTGCTGGAGCTGTTCGAGCGTCGGCACGCTGGGCGGGACGTTCGAGCCGGGCACGGCGCCGCCGGTCACGACGTCCCAGCCGGTGGCCTCGTAGACCCGTTGCAGGGACAGCGACATGATCTGCGGGAACGGCTCCTCGGCGTCGAAGGCGGCCATGAACAGCGCCCTGATCATGTCGATGTGCGCCTGGACGGGGTAGCCGGGCTCGGGTTCGAGCGGGTTGACGCTGAGCGGCACGCCCTCGGGGGCCGACGGGTTGATCACCGTCACCGGGTCGGCGATGCGGCCGGCCATGGCCGCGTACTCGGACTTGGCCGGCTCGATGGCCAGCCACGGGATACGCGCCTCGCTGAGCTGCTCCAGCAGGTGCCGGACGGTCTGGGACTTGCCCGAGCCGGTCGCGCCGGTGACGAACGCGTGCCTGTTGAGCGTGGCCAGGGGCACCCGGAAGCTGCCCACGCCTCTGTCCTGGCCGTCGAGGATCTCGCCCAGCTCCAGCTCGCCGCCGTCGGCCTCGGACGTCACGTCGAAGAAGCCGGAGTCGAGCACGCGCACGCCGGGCACCTCGCGCCTGGGCAGCCCGGCCAGCGCGGCCAGCGCACCGGCGGTGGCCGCGAAGGGCGCGGCGGCGCCGTCGGCCGGGTCCTGCATGGTGATGGCCAGGGCCTCCGACAGCGCGTAGACCGCGCCGTGCGCGCTGCGCAGCCGGTACGGGTGGTGGCTCATCTCGACCGACCCCACGAGCACGGGCGCGATCTGCCGCAGCTCCTCGGCGGTGGCCCCGCCGGCCAGCACGCGCACGTTCCACAGGCCGGCCTCGCGGAAGGCGTCGAGCTCCTGCATGCGGCGCTCGGCCCGTTCGGCGTCGAACCGGGAACGCTCGGAGGCGTCGCCGTACTGCCGCAGGACGTTGAGCTGGGTGCGCAGGTGCGCCACCTCGGCGTCGAGCAGGTCGGTCGGCTCGGCCACCACCAGCCAGGCGAACGGCCGCGACATGAGCGTGACCAGCGTCGACTCGAACAACGTGGGCCGCTTCAGCTCGTCGGGGTCGGACCCGGCGAACTCGCGTCCCCGCCCGCCCAGCGGCGGCGCCTGGCGGCCGGGGCACGGCGTCCAGACCAGGTCGGCGAGGTCGGCCAGGTACTCCTCGTCCAGCTCGACGCCCCGCGCGCCGCCCGGGAACAGCAGCGGCTGGGGCCCGGTCGGCAGACCGGGCACGTCGGTCGCCCTGCGCGGCTGGCGCGGCGGCGAGAGCGGGCCGGCATTGGTGATCAGTTCGAGCGGCGCCCCGGAACCCCGCGACAGCCACCCGATGACGAACGGCCGGTCACGCTGCGCCGCCGACAACACGGCGGGCAGCACGGTGACGAAATCCCATTCCGCCGACGAGCTTCGCGAGGGTGCGGCGATCGACTGGATCCGATACCAGGGCCCGCTCAGCGAGACACTCGGCTGCATCTTCAATTCCCCCACAGTCGGTTCTCAGTAAAATCCCGCTGATCGTCAGCTCCTCACCACGCCCTTGACCAGGTCATTGCCTGCCCTTGCGCCAGTCAAGGCGTGGCGGTGGTGGCCCGAGGTTGGGCGGCGGCTCCTCGCCCTCGTCCTTCGCCTCCAGGGCCAGCACGGCCTCGCGCACCTCCTCCAGGTCGCCGAGCGTGGTCTTGGGGAAGGTGAGGATGGCCGGGTTGGCGTCGGCCAGCCGCACCCGCCTGCCCTCGGCGGTCGCGTCGGTGACGATCACGGACGTCGTGGGGAGCTGCTGGAGCTGGTGCGGCTCGACCAGGAACTCGCGCGACCGGTGGAGCACGCGCTCGGTCTCGGAGATCTTGTCGGCCGTCCGGCCCCACTCGGTGGACTCGGTGATGTCCTCGACCAGGTCGGCGTGGCCGTCGCCGCGGTCGTGGCGGGCGTCGTCCACCTGGGAGATGGTGGAGGTGTAGCCGCCGTCGAGGCCCGGCAGGGCGTCGCTGATCGTCTCGGTGAGCTGGGCCAGCTCCAGCCGGTGCTCGGTGCCGACGTGCTCGCTGGCGACCCGGGCGTCCTCGGCGTTGCCGAGGCGCATGAACGCCACGGCCGCGTGGCCGCGCCCCAGCCGCTCCTTCACGGTGGGGGTCAGGCTCCGGTACGTCAGCACCAGCCCGGTACGCGAGGTCTCGCACGCGTCCATGAGCCGGTCGAGCACGTCGCCGCGGAGCTTGTCGGCGCCGGCCACGATGATCGTGTGGTACCAGGGCCGGTCGGAGGCGGGCGACTGGCGCAGGATGTGGGTGAGCGCGGTGGCGACATACGTGCCGAGCACCCGGTTGCCGAACACCCCGGCCTGCCGGTCCATGCTCACCACGCGCAGCCGGGCGGGCGGCAGCCGCACCGCCTGGGTGCCGAGCGTCTCCAGCTTGCGCAGCTGCGACTCAAGGGCCCAGGCGCGCTCGATCACCACCCGGTCGCTCACGCCGCGGCCGAACAGCGTGCCGATGCGTTCGAGCTGGGTCGCGGTGATCAGGCCGAAGCGCAGGTCGTCGCGCGGGTCGCCGACCTGCGCCAGGGCCCGCAGGGCGGCGGTGACCTGGCTGATGGTGGCGTTCTCGCCGAGCACTTCGAGCACCCGTTCCAGGATGGCGTTGTCGAAGCTGAGGTCGCGGGTGGTGCGGTGCTCCTCGCTCACGCTCACCACGTGGGCCAGCACGTCGGCGAACGCCTCCGGCTTGAGCGTGGCCCCGAGGTCGAGCTTCGGCAGGTCGACCGGCAGCACCCAGACCAGCGGGTCGTCGCCGCCCTTGCGGGCCAGCTCGATCAGGTCTTTGGCGATCGCGCCCTCCGACAGGTCGAGCACGGTGAGGTGACCGCCGCTGTAGAGCCGGGTGGCGCCGAGCAGCGTGATCAGCGCCGACCAGCCGGGCAGCGTGCCGCCGGCCACGTCGATGCGGTCGATCTCGTCGGGGACGGCGACGGCGTACCAGGTGAGCTGGCGTTCGTGGCGCTCCTTCGACTCCTGCCAGTCGCGGTAGCGCCGGGCGTGCTCCTCCTGGGCGCGGAACAGCTCCTTGTCACGTTCCTGACGTTGCCGGTCGTCCCTGGCCTGCTGTTCGAGCACTCGGTAGCGGACCGCCCGGTCGCCCTGGAGCAGGGCGTAGGTGCAGATGCCCGCCACGCCGCCGGCCGCGACCAGCCCGAGGAGCGCGAACGACCATCCCAGGTAGCCGCTGACCGCGGCCACGAGGATCAGCGCGGACATGGTCAGGCTGATGGCCCGGATGACGCGTACGGGCCGGTTGAGCATGTCCTCCTGGAGCCGCTCGCGGCGCAGCGCCTCGGCCGCCGCCCGGCCGGACGACTCCGCGTCCGGCGCCGGCTCCTTCTCGGGCGAGGGACGCTTGGGCGGCGGCCCCGGGTCGGGATGCAGCAGGATGTACTGCCACCCCAGGTAGATGCGGTCCGCCTGGAGCTGGGCATGCTCGGGATGCACGTCCGCCACGTGACCCTCCGGCCGCGATATGTCGTTAGTTGCAGGGGCCAGCCCTTTTCCGCTCCGTGACAGCGTATGAGCTTCCACCCCCGTAGCGGCAGGGTTCGCGGCAATTCCCCCCGCCAGAAGGGACCATTGCGGCAGATGGGGCAACCGTGACCTATTACCATCCATACCCATGACGGAACCCTCCGGCGACAGCAGGCCGAGACGCCCGGTGGCGGTGCCCATCCTGGCTCTCGTGGCGGTCACGGCCGTCGGCATCACGGCCTTGCTGGGCGGGCTGAACGAGGCCCCCGACAAGGGCCCCGACCTGCTCGGCCAGGGCGCGACGCTCGACCAGGGCCGTTACTCCACGCGCTTCGTCGAGTCGCGGGTCAAGGTCGAGCGGGCCAAGACGCAGTTCGACGAGGACAAGCGGTTCGTGGAGCTGGTCTTCGAGGTCACCAACAAGGGGGACGAGACCTCCAGTGTCGGCCTGCCCCCCGACCCCGCGCAGCCGGACAAGGCGTGGCTCGGCTCGTCCTTCGCCGACTCGCTGGTCGCCATCAGCCCCAAGTTCTCCAAGGAGTCGGGGCCCTTCGTCTACGCCCTGGACAAGGGCGACGAGACCCGGCAGCTCCACCCCGGCGTGACCAGCCAGGTCCTCGTCCGGTACCGGCTCGGCGCCACCGAACGGCCGCCGGACAAGATCACGTTCGACGTGGCCACCTTCGAGTACGTCCCCGGCTTCCAGGACGAGCGGCTGCAGTGGCAGATGGTCGCCAAGGAGAAGGACGACAAGTTCTACCCCGAGGTGAAGGCCCGCGTGACGCTGCCGGTCAAGGCGGGTGAGGGGGCATGACCGCCACCCAGCCGCGTTCCTCCGCCGTCCCCGAGCGCCCCGAGCGGCCCGGCCGCCGCGCCGGACGCGGGCCGGGCGGCGGCTCCAAAGTGCTCAACGCCTGCGCCGGGCTGCTGCTGGCGGCCGCCGCCGTCGGGCTGCAGACGTTCCACCTGACCGCCAACGAGGCGAGCGCCAGGGTGACCTACACGGGCGCCAAGGGCGAGGACGTGGACGCCAGGCGGTTCACCGTCCGGCTCGACTCGTTCCTGGCCGCCAAGACGATCCAGAACAGCGACGAGACCATCACGACGGACAACCTGTTCCTCGTCGTCAACGCCTCGGCCAGGTCGAGCCTCAAGCCGTACCACCTGGGGCAGCCGCAGCTGCTGACCGCGGACGGCAAGAAGTTCCAGGCCACCGACCGCGTGGCGAGCACTCTGACGCTGGCGAACACGTGGGTCCAGCCCGACATCTGGGTCAGCGGGCGGTTCTTCTTCGAGGTTCCTCCATCGGCGCTGCCGGGGGCGCGGGTGGTCTTCGGGCTGCCGGCCGAGATGCTGGTGGAGCCGTTCCAGCCGGAGGTCGAGATCGACCTCCGGCTCGACGAGGAGGCCGCGCGCAAGCTCGCGGCCTCGCCGCAGGCCGTCTACTCCACCGTCAAGAAGTGATCGCACTGTGAGCACGAACGAGCGCGACTGGTTCGCCCCCAGGAACGACCACCACTCCGAGGACCCCGCTCCGGCCCCCTCGGCCTTCCCGCCTCCCCCGGCGCCCGCGGACCCCGCGACCCCGCCGGGGGCTCCGGCCTTCCCCCCGCCCTCGGCGGAGCAGCCGCCCGCGGCGGGGCCGATGCCGCCTGCGCCGCAGACGCCGCTGCCCGCCAGGCCACGCCGCCGCCGTACGGGCTCGCCGCGCGACCGCGCCACCCCGCCGCCGGCCCGCCCCACGCCGCCTCCCGGCTACGGCCCCGCCCCCTCGGGCCCCGTTCCCTCCGGCCACGCGACTCCCCCGGCCGGCCCCGCGGGGGCGCCTCCCGGTCACGACGCGCGGCCTCCGGGCCGTGGCGGCGCGCAGCAGCCCGGCCCGGGGATGCCCGGCGGGCCCGGTCGGGGGCGGTTCGTGCATCCGGACCAGCAGGTGTGGCCGCCGGCCCCCCGCGAGTCCTCAGGAGGCAGCACCCAGCCGTTGCCCGCCATCCGGCCCGGCATGGCCGTGCCGTCCCCCCAGCGCCCCCCGGCCGCGGCCGCCGTACCGCCCGTGGAGCAGCCGCCGGCGGCCCCGCAGGACGCCCGGCCGCCCAGGCGCGGCCGGCTGATCCTGGTCGCCGCGGGCGCCGCCGTGGCCTCCGTCCTCGCCATGGGCCTCAACACCTACGACGGCTACCGCTTCTACGACACGACCGTCACCGACGGCATAAAGATCAACGAAGTCGCCGTCGCCCCCGGCCAGTCGGGGAAGGTCCACGACATCGAGTGGCGGGCCGCCCTGAAGGCCGTCCAGGCCCCCGAGGGCAGCAAGCACGGCCCCGAGGTCACCTGGCTGAAGGTGGACATCACCCAGAAGCTCCTCGACGAGTCCAGCGCCACCATGACCGCCCCGCCGGACAGGGCCAAGCTGGAGGACCGCGCCGGCCGGACCTGGACGGTGGAGTTCACCCCTGGCGACCGCCCGACGGACCGGCTGGAGCTGGGCAAGGAGTACAAGTTCGAGGGCATGGCGATCGTCCCGGCGCCGGTCGCGAACGAGGTCGAGCTCTCCTTCAGGGTCAGCGACTACCGCTCCGACACCCCGACTGCGGACTACTTCAAACGGGAGAAGGCCGGCAAGCCGGAGGCGGACGTGCTGCGGTTCACACGTCGCTGAGCGGCTCGCCCTTGAGCCGGGCCCGCGTGGCGGCCAGGTCGTACGTGGCCGCCAGCAGCGCCATGGTGAGCACGGTCACGACCAGCCCGCGCACGAACGTCACGGGCCCCTGCTTGTACGCCCACACCCACTCGGCCTGCGAGCCGACGAGCGTCACCACGGCGCGCTCGGCGTACTCGGCGCCCACGGTGAGGGCGACGTAGCTCAGGCACATCATGCCGAACAGCGGCGCGCCGCCCTTGGCGATCATCCGCAGCGAGTTGGCCAGCGGCAGCCAGCGGTCCCGGAAGCCGCCGGTCAGCTGGTCGAACGACCTCTTCGTGAGGTCGTGGCTGTCCTCCAGCCGGTCCACGCCCCGTTCGAACCGGGTGCCCTTGACCAGGCTGCGGGTCTCGTCGGAGTAGGCGCCGAACACCAGCATCGCCACGGTCAGCCAGGCCAGCGGGACGGCGACGCCGCCGATGAAGAACGGCCAGAAGTCGCTCACCGCGTCCGTGACCGTCTTCCACAGCGGCACGCTCTTCTCCGCCTGCTCCAGCAGGTCGTTGGTGCCGGCGACCACGCTGCGGTGCTCCACCCAGTCCGAGCGCAGCCCGGCGATGGCGACGGTGGCGTTCAGGCCGTAGAAGACGAAGGCGAACTCGGAGAAGGCGGCGCCGAAGCCGTACAGCTTGCCCTTGCCCTGCTCCACGAGCTTGGCGAACAGCCACTTCAGGCCGAACAGCACGACCATCGCGCCCAGCGAGACCCGCCAGTCGAGGTCGGTGAGGCCCTTGCCGACGTGGGTCTCCTCGCCGAACCAGGCCGCCGACTGCATGTCGTAGAAGTGGTGGTTCAGGTCCATCTGCTGGAGGGCGCGGGCGTCCTCCACGTGCCAGCCCCACGACAGGTAGAGCACCGCGAAGGCGGGGGCCACCCGGTCCAGCACCCGGAAGAAGCGCTCGTCCTCGACGCCCTCCTCCCGCCTCGCGCGCATCTCCCACAGCGCGCCGCGCAGGGTGTAGAGCATGCCCGTGGTGACCGTCATCGCCGCGAGGACGATCAGGGTCAGGAAGGTGACCGTGCCCACCAGCCGGAGCTGTCGCAGGTCGCCGTAGGCGAGCTCGGTGGCGGCGTACAGCAGGACGAAGCGCACGACCTGGCCCGCCGCGTACCAGAGGATCAGCGGCAGCGCGCAGTTCCCCGCGAGGCGCAGCGCGTGCAGGGGCAGCGAGTACGGCGACGGCATCCGCTGAGCCGGCGTAGGCCCAGGTCGGGGCGGCGCCATCACACCTGTCGATCCGGACATCTGCTGAATCGTAGCGGTCTGTCCCTTACGCCGCAGCCGCAACCCGTGGACAGCCTGTGGCCGGCGTGTTTCCAGGCCACTCCTGAGCAGTGGCGAATCCGGGAAACGACGATTCGGCCCCCGAGAGGCGGTCACACCGGACGAGCCTTGCGGCACGATGGCGTCATGGAGCCGCTGCCCGCGTTCGACCAGGACCCCGCCGTCGTCGGTGACCGGCTGCGACGGCTGCGCCAGGCGCGCGGAGTCTCGCTGTCCGAGCTCGCCAAGCGGGCGGGCATCGGGAAGGCCACGCTGTCCGGCGTCGAGACCGGCACCCGCAACCCCACGCTGGAGACGCTCTGGGCGATCACCGCGCAGCTCGGCGTGCCCATCGGGGCGATACTCGACTCGCCGCCCGAGCCGCGGACCATGCGCGGCGCGGCCATCGAGGCCGACCTGCTGGAGGTCTTCGAGGACGACAGCGTCACCTACGAGCTCTACCGCGTCCGCGTGCCCCCGGGCGTCACCCAGACCTCGCCCGCCCACCACAAGGGGGTTAGCGAGCACGTCACGGTCTTCACCGGCACGCTCAGCGCCGGCCCGATCCACGAGCCGCTCACGGCCGGGCCCGGCGACCACATCTCCTGGCTCTCCGACGTCCCCCACGGCTACCGCGCGCACGGCCCCGACGTCGTGCGCGCCACCCTCCTGATGCGCTACCCGACCAAGCCCTCCGCCTGAGCGGGCCGGCAGGTGCGGCACGGCCGGTACCCGGCCGCCCTGGCCTGGGCGACGCTGCGGAAGCCGTGCCGGTGCGCGGGGGTGATCCGGCGGGCGTTGTGGCAGGTCGGGAAGCACACCACGCCGGTGGTGTCGCTGGCCAGGTAGAACACCCGCTCCCCGGCCAGCGCGCGCACCCGGTCCAGGTCGACGCCCTCGGCCAGCAGCAGCCGTTCCTTGGCCGCCGGGCCGAACACGTAGTCGCCGCTCACGCCGTCGGACCTGACGACCCGGTGGCACGGCACGAGCAGCGGCACCGGGTTGGCGCCGAGCGCCGTCCCCACAGCGCGCACGGCCCGCGGCCGCCCGATCTGCTCGGCCACCCACGAGTACGGCCTGACCTCGCCCCTCGGGATCGTCCTGACCGCGTCGAGCACGTCACGCTGGAAGCCGCTGACGCCGCGCAGGTCCAGCGGCACCTTGCCCAGACGGCCGGTGCGCAGCGCGGGAACCAGCCCCGCGGGCGGCCGGTCGGCGGCCAGCAGCGGCCGGCCGAACCGTTTCCGGAACGAGGCGGCGAAGTCGTCGCCGGCGTGCACGTAGGCCACGCCCTGGTCGGTGAAGGCCACCCGCAGCTCGCCGATCGGCGCGGGCACGCTCACCCAGCGGGCGGCGATCCGGTCGAGCAGTCCGGCGGGCGCGTCGGTGGCCAGCGCGGCCAGCCCGGCCAGCAGTGAATCGTCGTTCATCGGGCACCTCCCAGTTCGCGCAGCCGCCGCAGCCCTCGCGACACGTGCGACTTGACCGTGCCCTGCGGAATCCTGAGCACGGTGGCGATCTCGCTGACCGGCAGGTCGACGACGTGCCTGAGCACAACTGCGGCCCGCTGTTCCTCGGGCAGCAGACCGAGCAGCTCCGACAGCTCGTCGCCGGTCTCCCTGCGGACCGCCGCCTCCTCGACGTCCTGGGCGGGGTCCGGCTCGTCCACGGGCTCGTCACGCAGGTCGGGTGGCGGTTTGCGGGATTTGGCCCTGGCGCAGTTGCGCCAGATGTTCATGAGGATCGTCATCAGCCAGGCCCGCGGCTGCAGCGCGGCCACGCGGTCGGGCCCGTAGCCGGCCAGTGCCCGGTACGCCCGCAGGAACGCCTCGGCGGTGAGGTCCTCGGCGTCGGCCCAGCGCCCGCTCAGCCGCAGCGCGGTCGAGAAGACCAGGCCGCGGTGGGCGGCGTACAGCTCGGCGAAGCCCTCGTCGAGGTCGTCGAGGAGCGCCTTGCGCACCGGGTCGAGACAGTCGGTTCCGCTCACGTCCTCTACAACACCGCCGCGCCGGGTTTCGTTGCGCTCGCCCGGAACGGGAACGGGCCCGTGTCCGGTGTGGACACGGGCCCCGTCTCGGCGCTGTCTGGGCTCAGACGGCGACCGCGAGCTGGGAGACCTCACCCAGCCGGGCCTCCACCTGAACGTCGCGGGTGACGCCGCCGCCGGCGATGATGCGGACGGTCCAGTCGCCGGGCGCGGCGAAGAAGCGGAAGACGCCGTCGTCGGAGACGACGACCTCACCGGTGAACTCGCCGGAGTGGTCGAGCAGCCGCGCGTAGGCGGTGGTGGCGCCCGTCACCACGCCCTGGATGACGGCCTGGTTGGACAGATCGATCCCGGCCGGCAGCGCGATGGTCTGCTCCGGCGCTCCGCAACCCTGTGCAGTGGTCATCAGCGGGCCTCCCCCAGCTCGATCGGCACGCCCACGAGCGAGCCGTATTCCGTCCACGAACCGTCGTAGTTCTTCACGTTGCCCTGGTCGAGGAGCTCGTGCAGCACGAACCAGGTGTGCGCCGAGCGCTCGCCGATGCGGCAGTAGGCGATGGTGTCCTTGCCGAAGTCGACGCCGGCCTCGCCGTAGAGGGCGCGCAGCGCGTCGTCGGACTTGAAGGTGCCGTCGTCGTTCGCGGCCTTGGACCACGGGATGTTGCGGGCGGTGGGCACGTGGCCGCCGCGCTGGGCCTGCTCCTGCGGGAGGTGGGCCGGGGCGAGCAGCTTGCCGGTGAACTCGTCGGGCGAGCGCACGTCGACCAGGTTGAGCTTGCCGATCGCGGAGACCACGTCGTCGCGGAAGGCGCGGATCGCGGTGTCCTGCTCCTGGGCGACGTACTGGGTCTTGGCGCGCTCGGGCACGTCGCGGACCAGCTCGCGGGAGTCGAGCTCCCACTTCTTGCGCCCGCCGTCGAGCAGCTTGACGTCCTGGTGGCCGTAGAGCTTGAAGTACCAGTACGCGTAGGCCGCGAACCAGTTGTTGTTGCCGCCGTAGAGCACGACGGTGTCATCGTTGGAAATGCCGCGGTCCGACAGCAGGGCCTCGAAACCGGTCTTGTCCACGAAGTCGCGGCGGACCGGGTCCTGCAGGTCCTGCCGCCAGTCGACCTTCACGGCGCCACGGATGTGGCCCTTGTCATAGGCGCTGACGTCTTCGTCGACCTCGACGAGTACGACGTTGGGGGTGTCGAGGTTGGCCTCGACCCAGTCGGCGTCCACCAGGGCGGCGGAGCGGCTCATTGGGAAACCTCCATTTTGGCGGCGGGCAGTAGACGGCGGGTGAGCAGGTACGTTTCGCAGCCGAGGCAGAATCCGAAGGCTGCGTTGAGGAAGGCGGCGAGGAGAGCCGCGGCCGTGGCCCCGAGGGCCAGCGGTGTGATCCCGGTGACGAACCCGGCCAGCCCCGCGACCGCGAAGAGCAGCCCCACCCCCTGCGCGAACCGCGGCGGGCGGGCGTCTTCTGTCTCCTTCGGAGCGCTCCTGACGAGCGCCTTGAAGAGCATCGTGTACGGCGAGCGGCGTGCGACTCCCAGCGCGAAGACCACCGCCTGGACGGCGAGCAGCCACGCGCTGCCCGTCACGAGGACGAGAGCGAGGACCAAGGTGGTGACGGCCGCGCCGAAGCGCAGCGCTCTGGGATCAGCACGCATCGCAGGATGCTCCTGAAGGGGTCGGATGGGGCGGACCAGATGTCCGCGGTGACCGTCCTCAGGCAGCGCGACAGAGCGCGGTGGCTACGCGGCAGAAATCAACCGCGCGCCGCTTCGTGAGCAGCTCTGTCGACGGGTTCATAGCGACGACCCTACTCGTCGTCTCGCCATCTGTCACATCTCGTCCGAGTTCTGAGACAGTTCGTGAGACGGCCGTGACTCCCCGGAGGGGATCGCGACCGCCAGCGCGGCCAGCACGTCGGCCTTCCGTGGCTGGCCAGAGGCCTTTTTGACCACGTTGCCTGACGGATCCAGCACAAACACGGTGGGCGTGCGCATGACGTCGAACCGCCGCACCAGGTCGAGCCGGGACTCGGCGTCGATCTCCACGTGCGCGACGCCGGGCACGAGCGCGCTCACGTCGGCCAGAACCCGCCTGGTCGCCCGGCACGGCTGGCAGAACGCGGTCGAGAACTGCACCAGCGTGGCCCGCTCGCCCATGGCGGCGCCCAGCATGTCCGCGGTCAGCCGTTCCCCGGCCGCCGCGCGCACCCGTCCGTCGCGGCGCAGACGTACCACCCCGATCACCGTGCCGAGCGCCAGCGTCGCCAGCGCGATCCACAGACCCGTCACCTCAGGTGCCAACCACGGGCGGCCGCGATTACTTCCTGGCCGGTCCGGCGACGTCCACCAGGACGCGTCCCCGCCGGTCGACGACCTCGAAGCGGTCGATGCGCCGCATGAGCACCGGCGTCGCCATCTGGAAGACGGTCTCCTCGCGGTAGCTCTCGCGGCTGACGGTCCAGCTCCCGACGACCTCGCGCCGCCCCCTGTCGTCGTAGACGGCCAGGCTGCAGGCGGTGCCGACCGGCACGTTCCGCACGGTCACCAGCAGCTCGGTGCGCCCGTCGCCGGGCAGGGCGACGACCGTGGCGTAGTAGTCCTCGGCCCGGTTCTCGCCCTTGAAGGCCCGGCCGTCGCCGGTGGGGGCCGTCGTGGGCATCGCGCTCGCCGACGGGACGGCCTTCCTGAGCTGGGCGTCGGGCGCGGCGTCGCTGGCGACGAAGCCCTCGGTCTCCGGCGACTTCGCGGCCGCCGAGGACTGGGGGGCGGCCGCGGGCGCGGCCGCGGTCTGCTGCCCGGCGTCCTGCCGGGTGACGGTCCAGACCGTGCCGCCGACGGCGATCACCGCGACGGAGGCCGCCACGGCCAGCATGAGCCGGCCGCGCCGGTGACGCCGGGCGCGGGCGTTGAGCAGCCGGTCGAGCACCTGGCGCGGCGGGCTGGCCACCAGCTCGACGTCGCGCTCGGACACCTTGCCGAGGAAGGCGGCGACACCTTCCAGTTCGAGCAGCTCGGCGCCGCAGGTCTCGCAGGTGGCCAGGTGGTTGTCGATCTCCAGCGCCTCGTCGGGTTCGAGCGCGCCCAAGGCGTGCGCGCCCATCGCGATGCGCACTTCTTCGCAGGTCGTCACGGCGCCAGCCCCCGCTCTTCGAGCGCCAGCTTGAGCGCGCGCAGCGCGTAGTAGGTGCGCGACTTGACCGTGCCCGGCGGTATGCCCAGCGTCGCCGACGCCTCCTTCACCGATCGCCCCCGGTAGTAGACCTCCAGCAGCACCTCGCGGTGCTCGGGCCGCAGCGCGGCCAGCGCCTCGGCCACGGCCCACGACTCGACCGCCCGTTCCAGCTCGTCGTCGGCCGGCAGGACCGCGAGGGCCTCGTCGCCGGTCTCCTGCGGCCGGGCCTTCTTGGCGCGGTGCTGGTCGACCACGAGGTTACGCGCCACCGTGAACAGCCAGGCCCGGATGGGACGGCCGGAGAGCGCGTCGGGGTGCCGCCAGGCCCGCAGCAGCGTCTCCTGCACCACGTCCTCCGCTCGTCCGGAATCACCGGTGAGTCGCAGCACGTACCCGTAGAGTGGCCCGGCGTGCTCATCGAAGAGGGTGCGTACGAGCTCCTCGTCCGCGGTGCCTGCTGCGCTCACGCCCTCATCACGTACGGGGGGCCGCAGCGGTTCAGGCTCATCCACGGATCGGCACGTCAGACGCTTCGGCCGAGAACTCCAATCCGTCGGCCACGTTCTTGACCCCGGTGATCTTCACGTCGAAGGGCAGGCCGCCCTTGAACGGGATCGTGTAGGTGACGAAGTGGGCGAGCTGGTCGGGCACGCCCTGGATCTTCTCCGCCTGGAGCCTGATGGCGCCGTCGGCCACGTCGACCCGCATCTCCGCGGTGAACTGCACCTTCTGCACCCCCACCGTCACCTCTCCCGACGCCACGAGCCGCCGCCCGTTGCCGCTGATCTTGATGCCCCGGGGCGCGTGCTTGTCGATCGTGGCCCGGGTGAGCACGCCGCTCACGGTGACCCGCCCGGCCCGGACGTCGGCACGGTTCTGCAGCACGTCGGACAGCGGGGCGGTCACGTCGTAGGCGACGCCGCGCAGGTTCTTCACCGGCACGCCTCCGTAAGTGAGGGTGCCGAGATCGAACCGTACCTCGGGATAGTGCCCCGAGACGGCCTGAGTGAGAAACGGGATGCCCTCGATCGTCACCTTGGGGGTGCCGCTGAGGTCGGTGGCGGCGGCGATCCGGTTGGACAGGTCACGCTCCACCCCGGCCACCGCGACGCGGTCGACGACGACGAAGAGGACGACCAGCACGATCAGAAAGATGATCAGCTTGCGCATGGGGCTCCCTGTCGTCGGCGGGGGTGTCGAGCCTATCGATCCGGCGGTCTCCTTCCCCGCCGGAGCCGTGGATCACCCGCCGGCGAAGGGCGGCAGCACCTCCACCGTGACGCCCTCGCCGAGCACCACCGTGTCGTGGGCGCGCCGGCCCACGGGGGCGCCGTCGACGAGGAACGACGAACGGCCGACCACCCGGGCGAGCTCGGCCCGGTCCTGTGTGATTTTGGTCATCAGTTCGTCAAGAGTCGCCGCTTCGAACGACTCTTCCGCGACTCCGGCGGCCTCCTTGGCCGCCGCCCAATAACGTACTTTTCCTGTGGCCATGCGTTGCCTCACAATCGCCTTCGCTCTATTGTGCGACGCCCTTAACATGCTTGTTTCAAAGGGCCCGCTGTTCACCTGGTGGACGCGCAATGGACGCGACTAAGCCGTGGGATATCCTCGCGTACAGGACCTGGGCGACGTCGCCTCCGGGTCCTTGTGTGTTAGAGGAGGCCGTGATGAGCAACCTGCTGCTGCTGACCAACGCCCTCGAGCCGTCCTCCGAGGTGCTGCCGGCGCTGGGGTTGCTGCTCCACTCCGTGCGGGTCTCGCCGGCCGAGGCGTCGGCGCTCATCGACGCGCCGCCCGCCGACGTCGTCGTCGTCGACGCGCGCAAGGAGCTCGTCCAGGCCAAGAGCCTGTGCCGGTTGATCCGCACCACGGGCATCGACTGCCCGCTGCTGGTGGTGGTGACCGAGGGCGGCCTGGCCGCGATGACCGCCGAGTGGGGGGTCGACGACGTGCTGCTGGAGACCGCCGGCCCCGCCGAGGTGGAGGCGCGGCTGCGCATGGCGACCGGGCGCAGGTCGCAGACCGCCGCCGAGGACGTCCCCGACGAGATCCGCAGCGGCGACCTGTCGATCGACGAGGCCACCTACACCGCGCGGCTGCGCGGGAACGTGCTCGACCTGACGTTCAAGGAGTTCGAGCTGCTGAAGTACCTGGCCCAGCACCCCGGCCGGGTCTTCACCCGCGCCCAGCTCCTGCAGGAGGTCTGGGGCTACGACTACTTCGGCGGCACCAGGACGGTCGACGTGCACGTCCGGCGGCTGCGTGCCAAGCTCGGCACCGAGAACGAGTCGCTGATCGGGACCGTCCGCAACGTCGGCTACCGGTTCGTGCCCGACCGGAGCGATTCGGCGCACGTGTGATCCGTTGACCCGTGTTCGCCTGATGTGACACTTTGTCGTTGGGACTGTTTCCAACCTGTCATGTCGAGGACACCGCCGTCCCCAAGATTGGTGGTGGTGGCGGCGTGGGTCTGTTCAGGTCACTTGTCGACGAGGGCGCGAGCCCTCGCCTCTTCCGCCGCGGCGAGCTGATCTGCTCGCCGGTCCGGCCGGTCAACCGTGTCCACCTGATCGACCACGGGTACGCCCGCGAGCACGTCCCCGGCGGCGACCGGGAGGTCGTGCACGACCTGCGCGGCCCCGGCGACCTGGTGGGCGAGCTGGCCTTCTGGAGCCCGGGCGAGCGCGTCAAGGTGGACGCCCTGACCGACGTCCGGGCCTGGCCCATCGACCTGCGGCGGTTACGCGAGCACGCCTCGGCGGGCCCGGCCGTGGCGACCGCGCTCGTCCAGGAGCTGTTCGCCAGGAACCTGGCGGCCCGCAGGCACGAGGCGCTGGCCCGGGCGCCGGTCGCGGCCCGCCTGGCCGTGTGGCTGCTGCACCTGGACGAGCGGTACGAGCTGGCCTCCCCCGCCGCGCCGCCGCTGTCCGGGGACACGCTGGCCGACCTCGTGGGCAGCGCGCCCGACGTCGTGCAGCGGCAGCTCACGCAGTGGGTCAGGCGCGGCTGGCTGGTGCGGCTGGGGTACCGGAGGCTGCGGATCGCCGACCCGGTGGCGCTGCGCGAGGCCGCGGGGGCCTGGGAGCACCTGTCCGAGCCGTGGCGCGGCCGGGTGACGCCGTTCCTGACGCGGCCGGGCGCGCAGGCCGGGCCGCTGCCGGTCGGCGAGCT
Organism: Nonomuraea sp. NPDC003560; assembly: GCF_042878785.1. Classification (NCBI taxonomy): domain Bacteria; kingdom Bacillati; phylum Actinomycetota; class Actinomycetes; order Streptosporangiales; family Streptosporangiaceae; genus Nonomuraea; species Nonomuraea sp. NPDC003560. The sequence goes on from NZ_JBIAOF010000014.1 coordinate 125,587, forward strand.
GCCGAAGCCGCGCCAGCTGCTCGCCGACGTGTCCGACTTCACCGGCCGCCAGCAGAGCCTCGACCTGCTCACGGCCTGGCTGGACCGGCCGCGGCGGACGAACACCATGGTCGTGCAGGGCCTGACCGGCGTGGGCAAGACCGCGCTGGTGACGCACTGGGGCCACCTGCACGCCGACCGGTTCCCCGACGGCCAGATCATGATCGACCTGCGCGGCCACTCGCCGACCCAGCCGCCGATGAGCTCGGCCGAGGCGCTCGGGCAGATCCTGCGCTCGCTCGGCGTCGGCGAGCACATGCCGGCCTCCGACGAGGCCGAGCTGATGCTGCTCTACCGCAGCAGGATCGCCGGGCGCAGGCTGCTGCTCGTCCTGGACAACGCGGCCGACCCGGCCCAGGTGCGGGCGCTGCTGCCGGGCGGCAAGGACTGCGTGGTGCTGGTGACCAGCAGGACTCGGATGGCGCCGTTGCGCGCCACCGGGCACGCCGACCTCATGGACCTGTCGGTGCTCGACCCGGGCAACGCGGTGGCGCTGCTGGTGTCGGTGCTCGGCGAGGGCTCGCCGCGGGCCGCCGACCGGGACGCGCTGGCCGAGCTGGCCCGGGTGTGCTCGTACCATCCGTACGCGTTGCGGATCTCGGCGGCCAAGCTGGCCGAGGACCCGGGGCTGAGCGTGCGGGCGCGGGCGGCGGAGCTGCGTACGCCGGACCGGCCGCTGGCCGGGGACCCGGAGGAGGCGTTCAGGTCGGCGCTGGACCTGGCGTACGAGTCGCTGAGCCCCGCGCAGCGGCGGGCCTTCCGGCACGTCGGGCTGCTTCCCGGGCGGGACTTCGCGCCGGAGGTACTGGCGGCGGCGCTGGGCGTGCCGGTGGGCGAGGCCGTGGCGGCGGTGGAGGGGCTGCATCGGGCGTACCTGGTGGAGCCGCTGCCCGGGTCGCGGTACCGGGTGCACGACCTGGTCAAGTGGCAGGCCAGGGAGCTGGGCCGGCACGCCGAGGCGGGGGTGCGCGAGGCCAGGGTGCGGCTGCTCGACCACTACCTGGCGGTCGCGACCGGTCCGGACACGCCGCGCGAGTGGTTCGAGGCCGAGCGGCGGTCGCTGGTCTCGGCGGTGCGGCTGGCCGAGGAGAGCGGGGCGTACGGGATGGCCTGGCGGCTCGCCGAGGCGGTGTTCGAGCCGTTCAGGAGGCTGCGGTACTACGAGAACAACCTGGAGGTGCAGCAGGCCGGGCTGACCTCGGCCATCCAGGTGGGCGACCGGCGGGCCGTCGCGCTCATGCGCAGCCACCTCGGCTCCATCCACCGCGACATCGGGCCGTCCACGCTGGCGGCCAGGTTCATCGGCGAGGCGCTGGCCGACTTCACCTCGCTGGGCGACCGCGCGGGGCTGGCCCGCGCGCTCAACGACCTGGCGGAGGTGCACGGCATCGCGGGCAACAGGGACGAGGCGTTGCGCCGCGCGGGCGAGGCGCTGGAGGTGCACCGGGAGATCGGAGACCTGCCCGGCGTGGCGAAGTGCCTGCACACGCTCGCCCGGCTGCACCTGTCGCAGGAGCGCAACGATCTGGCGCTCCGGTACGCCGGCCAGGCGCGGCGCGTACGGGAGGAGCTGGGCGATCGCAGGGGCGCCGCGCAGAGCATGATCATCTCGGCCCGGGTGCGGCGGAGCCTGGGCGAGCCCGACGCGGCGCTGTCGGAGGGCCTGGAGGCGCTGTCGATCTGCCACGAGCTGGGCGACGAGCACGCCGAGGCCGAGACGCTGCTCTGCCTGGCCGAGATCTACGACCAGCTCGGGCTGCAGCAGGACGCCCGCCGCGACGCCGAACGCGCCCTGGCCGGGTACACGGCCACCGGTGACCAGCACGGGTGCGGGCGGGCGCTGTGCGCGCTGGGCCGCATCGCGCGCAACGGCTCGCGCTACGACGAGGCGCTGGCCTGCTACGAGCAGGCGCTCGCGGTGCAGGTCGAGCTCCACCACGAGCAGGGCAAGGCCGAGACGCTCGGCGACATCGGGGTGGTGCACTGGCGGCTGTCGGACTACCTGCGCGCCGACGACTATCTCAACCAGGCGCTCGTCATCAGCCGGGTGATCCGCGACGAGCCCGTCGAGGCCCGCATGCTCAACCGGCTGGCCCGGGTGCGCCGCCGCCAGGGCCTGCCCCAGGTGGCCTTCGTGTACGCGCTGGAGGCGCTGGACCTGGTCCAGGGGCTGGGCAACCGGCGAGCCGAGGCCGACGTGCAGGAGACGCTGACCTACACGTACCTGTCGCTCGGGCGGCACGAGCCGGCGGTGCGGGCGGCGCGGGCCTCGCTGGCGGTCCGCGAGGAGACGGGCGACAGCAGGGCCAGCGCGCTGCTGTCGATCGCGCACGCGCTCCACGCGGCGGGCGAGCCCGCGGCGGCCCTGGAGTACGCCATGGAGACCGTCGAGCTGCAGCACGTGACCGGCACCAGGGACCGGTGGGGGGCGGCGCTCACGACGCTGGCCATGGTGCTGCTCGACCTGGACCGGGCCGAGGAGGCGCTGGTCCACGCCAAGCAGGCCAGGGACGTGCACCTGGAGTGCGGGACGCGGCGCGACCTGGGATGCGCGCTGAGGGCGCTCGGCCTGATCACCGCCAGGCTCGGGGACCGCGAGGCGGCGGTGGCCCATCTGGCCGAGGCGGTGCGCACGCTGGACGAGGTGGGGGACGTCTTCGAGGGCCGGCGGGCGGCGCAGGAGCTGCGGGAGCTCTCCTGAAAGACCGCTAAAAGTCGGGAAATCTCGGAAGTGAGGTCGCAGATCTTCTCCGCGCCTTCTCGTTAGCTGGTGCCACCAGCGACGACACGGAGGTGATCCGGATGCTCAAGCACCAGATGCGTCGAGACCTGCAGTCACTCAAGCGACAGGCGCGCAGGGATCGGCGGGTCACGCTCGGCCTGCTGGCCGGGGTGCTGGCGGCCTGGACCCGTCAGCTCTCGCCGGGTGACCCGCCGGCGGGGCCGGGGGTGCTGCTCGCCCTGTCCGTCGGGCTGCTCACCGCGTCGGGGGCGGCCTGGCTGATGGCGGCCTACTTCGCGGCACGGGCGGTCAGGCCGCGGTCCGAACCGGTGGAGGTGCTGGTCTGGGTGGCGCGGGTGAGCAGGAGCAAGGAGTGGGCGTTCTGCTCGCTGGCCGCGTACGTGGCCTGGCACCTGCTCCAGTTCGTCTCCGCGCTGCTCCTGGCCTGAACGGGGGCGCGGCGGGCCGTCACCTTCGCGGTGGCGTCCCGCCGTCTTCGCGCCACGCGCCGACGGCCGCCCTGATCAGCGGCTCGTAGCCGGCTTCGAGGTCGTCGGGCAGCCGGTCGACGGGGAAGAAGCGCAGGTCGCTGTGCTCCTCGCTGACACGCGGCTCGACCGGCCCGGTCGGGCCAGCCGCCGGGCAGCTCCCAGGCGTTCCTGGGGTTCCTGCAGAGCAGGACGCCGTCGTCGGTCAGGACCACGCCCTTGATCGAGGCGTGCATGAAATACCAGCCGGTCTCCGCGTCGATCACGAGGGGATCATGACACGGTCCGCGGGCCCGCGGGCGGAACCGGGGGAAGGCGGGCTGGTGGCGGCGGGTGTCGGGGTCAGGGGAAGGCAGGGCGATGGCGGCCGGGGCGGGGGTCAGGGGAAGGCGGACTGGTGGGGGCCGGTGTCGGGGTCGAACTCGTGGCGGATCCTGGCGCAGTCGTCGAGCAGGGCGCCGTACAGGGGCCACAGGGGGCCCTTGGGCGGGGAGCCGGCCAGCTCGGCGGCCAGGTGGCGCTGCTGGTGCTCGCCCTCGCGCAGGGCCGCGCACAGGTTCGCCATGTCCCTGGACGCGGCCTTGCCCACCTGGATCAGGCCGAAGTCGCGGAAGATGCGCGACAGCGCGCGCAGCTCGCCGGCCAGGGGCTCGGGCAGGTCGGCGGCCTTCTCGCCGGGCAGGCCGCGGGCGCCGGCGACCAGGTCCACCAGCCCGCGCGCGATGCTCCTGAGCTGGTGTCCGGCGTGGTCGAGGCAGGTCGCGGCCTCGGCCGACTGGCGCAGCCGCCGGTCGTAGCGGCGGCGCCGGCGGAAGGTCAGGCGCAGGGACTCGGCCGCCTGGTCGGCGGTGTCCTTGGTCTCCTCCAGGCGCTGGGACAGCTCGCGGGCGCGGTCGAGCCAGTCGCGGGCCATGTCCTCCGTCCAGTGGCCGCTCAGCCCGTCGGCCATGTCCTGGGCCAGGTCGGCCAGCTCGGCCGACATGTCGCACAACTCCCTGGCGGCGTGCTCGACGAAGCGCGGCGGCAGGATGAGCAGGTTCGCCGCGATGCCGATGGCCGCGCCGAGCAGGACGTCGGCCAGGCGCGCGAAGCCGTACGTGCGGCCGAGCGAGAGCACCAGCAGGGCGGTGATCGGGATCTGCACGTTCTGGGCCGGCAGGTTGAGCAGCCGGGTCAGCACGAGCCCGGCCGCCACCAGCAGGCCCAGCGTCAGCGCGTTGACGCCCATCAGCCAGATCAGCCCCGACGCCGCCGCCACCCCGACCACGACCGCCCCGACCTGCTGGAACCCGCGGACGACCGTGCTGTAGGCGGTCGCCGACACCGTGAGCAGCACCCCGATCGGCACCAGCACGGGCAGCGGCACCTTCAGCACGAACGTGGCGAGCCACCACCCGAACACGCAGGCCAGCGTCACCTTGACCGTCTGGGCGAACGCCTCCCGCTCGGCCCCCAGCCACTGCCGGAACCCCTGGGCGCGCAGGCGCGCGAGCCCGGCCGCCGCGCCCGAGAAGATCCGCCCGAGCGGCGCGCCGGCGCTCTGCTGCTTGCGCCCCGGCTCCTTGTCCATACTCCCAGGTCAATGCCCATTCGAGCGGTGAATAGAGGTCGCCGTGCCTGGGTAGCGGCAAGGTTGTGGCGCAGCGGGGCAGCGCGCCCGTCGGAGGTGAAGCATGACCGGCGACCTGGTCGTCCCTGACGCCGCCCGGGGGGTGGTGGTGTTCGCGCACGGCAGCGGCAGCGGCCGGCTCAGCCCGCGCAACCGGTACGTGGCCGAGGTGCTGAACAAGGCCGGCCTGGGGACGCTGCTGTTCGACCTGCTCACGCCCGAGGAGGAGGCCGACCGGGCCAACGTGTTCGACATCGCGCTGCTGGCCGGACGGCTGCTGGAGCGTACGGAGGAGCTGCGCGGGCACGAGGAGGCGGCGGGGCTGCCGATCGGCTACTTCGGCGCCAGCACGGGCGCGGCGGCGGCGCTGTGGGCGGCGGCCGAGCCGGACAACCGGATCGCGGCGATCGTCTCCCGCGGCGGGCGGCCCGACCTGGCCGGGAAGCGGCTGGCCGCGGTGCGCGCGCCCACGCTGCTCATCGTCGGCGGCCGGGACCCGATCGTGATCGACCTGAACGAGGAGGCGCAGCGGCACCTGAGCGCCGAGCACCGCCTGACCGTCGTGCCCGGCGCCACCCACCTGTTCGAGGAGCCGGGCGCGCTGGAGAGCGTCGCCGGACACGCCCGCGACTGGTTCACCACGTACTTCAACGCGCCGTGATCGGTGCGGCTTTCAACGGCCCCTGATGGGCGCGGCTTACAACGGCCCGCGATCGGTACGGCCTTCAACGGCCCGTGACGGGTGCGGCTTTCAACGGCCCGCGATCGGTGCGGCGCCCTTCGCCTCGGCGAGCAGGTGCGCGTAGACCTCGGGGTCGGTGGTCTCGCAGCCCAGGCGGTGGCCGGTCAGCTCGCCGTGGTCGTCGCTCGACCCGGTCACTTCGAGGCCGAGCCCGGCGGCGAGGCGGCGCAGGTGGGCGCGGGCCTCGTCGTCGTGGTCGAGGTGGTCGGCCTCCACGCCGAAGAGCCCGGCCGCGGCCAGCTCGGCGATCCACTCGTCGGGCACCGCCTCGCCGCGCCGGACCGCCTTCGGATGGGCCAGCACGGGCACCCCGCCGGCCGACCGCACCAGGCGCACCGCGCGTACGGGGTCGAGGGCGTAGCGGGTGACGTGCGCGCGGCCGCCCGCGCCGATCCACTCGGGCGTGAACGCCTCCTCCGGCGCGGCCACGGCCCCCGCGGCGACCATGGCGCGGGCGATGTGCGGCCGTCCGACCGGGCTGTCGCCGGCCACCGCGGCCACCTGCTCCCAGGTGATCGGCACGCCGAGCTCGACCAGCCGCTCGACGGTCAGCCTGCCGCGTTCCTCGCGGGCCCGGCGGATGCGTTCGCACTCGGCCAGCAGCTCGGGGTCGGCGGGGTCGAAGAGGTAGGCGAGCAGGTGGATGCTCTGCCCGGCCCGCCGGCACGACAGCTCCATGCCCGGCACCAGCGTCAGGCCCTCGGGCAGCGCCTCGACGGCCGCGCGGTGCCCGGCGACGGTGTCGTGGTCGGTCAGCGCGAGCACGTCGAGGCCGCGCTCGCGGGCGCGGCGCACCACGTCGGCCGGCGGCTGCGTGCCGTCGGAGGCGGTGCTGTGGCTGTGCAGGTCGATGCGCATCGCTCGATGGTAGGCGGTCACACCTGCACGGTCGCGAGGATGCGGCCGTCCAGGGTCTCGATGGTGAAGTGGTTGAGGTCGTCCTGGGTCAGGCTGGTGCCGCCGTGCAGCAGCAGGGGGTCGGGGGCGCCCGGGACGCCGTACCCCTTGTCGGGCACGCCCCAGCTCGCCACGGTCTCCGAGCGGCCGTCGTCGCCGAAGGCCACCAGCCGGCACTTCAGCGGCCCCTTGACGCCCTTGAGCTCCAGCGCCACGTGGGTGCCCCAGCCCTTGTCCTCGACGCCCACCACGCCGGACACGCCGGTCGCGGGGTCGTTGACCGGGTAGGTGCGGCCGGTCATGAGCAGGGCGCGGGCGGGGCTGTGCACGCTGTCGGGGTTGGGGCCCGAGGTCGCCGCGTTGACGGCGAGGAAGACGCCGGTCGCGACGAGGAAGCACGCGGCGGCCGACATGAGCCCCCGGTGGAGGGTGCGGCGGCGGCGCTCCACGGCGGCCCGGCGCACCAGCAGCGACTCGACCGGGGAGTCCAGTTCTGAATCGACCGGTCCGGCGCGCAGGTCGTCGGGGTCGACGTCGCGCATCAGCTCCCCCATGGCCGCGAACGCGCCGACCTCGCCGGCGCAGCTCGGGCAGCCGTGCAGGTGGCGTTCGAAGGCGTTGCGCTCGTCGTCGTCCAGCAGGCCCAGCGCGTACGCCGCCACGTCCTCGTGGTGCACTTCGTTCACGGGAGCCCCACCCCCCTTTCCTCCAATGCGATGCGTAACGCCCGCATCGCGTAGTACACGCGGGACTTCACCGTGCCCACGGGCACGCCGATCGTCTCCGCGGCCTCCTGCAGTGTGCGATCGCGCAGGAAGGTCTCCGTGAGCACCTGGCGGTGCGCCGGCGACAACGAGAGCATGGCGTCGGTCACCACGATCTCGCGCAGCAGCCGGTCGTCCTCGGCGGCCACGGCGTTCGCCCGTTCCGGGACCTCCTCCACGGTGTCGAGGGGACGCGTGCCGGCCCGGCGCCGGTCGTCGATCACGACCCGGCGGGCCACGGTGGCCAGCCAGGGCATCAACGAGCCGTTGTCGGTCCGCAGGTCCCCCAGGTTGCGCCAGGCGCGTACCAGCGTCTCCTGGACGACGTCCTCCGCCCAGCGCCGGTCGCCGCCCGTCAGCCGCACGGCGAAGGCCATCAGCGGGGACCCGTATTCGCGGTACAGGGCCCGCACCATGGCCTCGTCGGTCACACGATGATTCACGCGGCGACTCCTCGCGCTGCGTACATCATGAAATGTCGCCCGGATAACTACTGATATTGAATTATTGCCCTAGCACGGGCGAGGAACAAGATACGGGATTTGCATCAATCCCCCCACCTGTTGATTCATCGCTAAAAAGCTGATCATTCTCCCGATGACGCACGCCCGTGCCGACCCGCCGCTCGCGGCCGCACCTCCGAACGTGCCTCCGTACATGCCTCCGTACGTGCCTCCGGACGCGCCTCCAGATGTGCCTCCGGACGTGCCTCCAGATGTGCCTCCGGACGTGCCGGCTCGTGCGGACCGGCCCAGACCTCGGCCTCGCGCAGCAGGTCGCGCACCGAGGCGTGCCGGGCGGAGGCCGCGTGCCCGAGCAGGACGCGCACCAGCTCGATCGCCGTCGGCCGGGCGGCCGGGTCCGGCCGGCGGCACCGCTCGACCAGTCCGCGCAGCGGGGCCGGCAACCGGCCGAGGTCGTCGCCGCCCCCGGCGTGCCCGGCGGCGGCGTGCCCGCCCCCGGTGTGCCCGGCCCCGGTGTGCCCGGCGGCGGCGAAGACGATCACGTCGGCCCACTCGCGCACGTCGGCCGGCGGCAGGTCGCTGCTCCGCGGGCCGGGCGCGAACGACACCTCGCCGAGCGGCCCGACCAGCACGTTGTGCGGCCCGAGCCGCAGCCCCGCGATCCCGGTCAGATGCAGCCTGGCCATGGTGGCGGCCGTGCCCAGCGCGAGCCGGTGCAGCGCCTCCCCCTCGTACGGCCCCGCCGCCGCGACCACGTCGGCCAGCGGCTCACCCATGCCCAGGTAGTCGCGCGGCCGAAGGGCCAGCCCGCCACCCCATCCCTGACTGTCCATCGCCGTCCTCCGGCTCGGTGCCCGTCGTCAGGGTGTACGCCGTCCCGCGCTGGCCGGGTTCAACGGCTCCCATGCGGAAATCTCATGGAACGGCCGTGAAGCGCCGAGCCGGGCGAGGAAGGCCGCGTCCTGGGAGGAGGCGGACCGGCGGCGGTTCGGCGCCTGCCTCGGCCGCCTGGCCGACGACGTGGGCGCCTGACATTTCGGTCGCGGATTTAGATGAGATCAGCTCATGTTCGGTCTTGCCGGGACCCTTCCGGCGGTGGATGCTTGCGGCGACCCCGGTACCGCAGCCTGGGAGGTGGTCCCGTGTTCCACCGTCTCATCCGCCGGGCGGCCGCAGCCGTCCTTCTCCTGACCGGCGCGCTGGTCGCGCCGTCCGTCCCGACCGCCGCCGCGCACGCCGCCGCCGCCGTGAGCGGCTTCGTGGACGGCCACAGCCACCTGTTCTCGTACGAGACGTTCGGCGGCATGCTCATGTGCGGCAAGCCGTTCGACCCCGACGGCATCGAGCACGCGCTGACCGACTGCCCCGACCACTACCCGAACGGCGAGCTGGCCTGGTACGAGAACTTCACCAGGACCGGCAAGCCCACCGGCACCCACGACCCGGTGGGCTGGCCGACCTTCCGCGACTGGCCGGCCAACGACTCGCTGACCCACCAGCAGGCGTACTACACCTGGGTCGAGCGCGCCTGGCGCGGCGGGCTCCGGGTGCTGGTCAACGACCTGGTGGCCAACCGGCAGCTGTGCGCCATCTACCCGCTGAAGAAGTACTCCTGCGACGAGATGACGTCCATCCGCCTGCAGGCCCAGCGGGCCCGCGAGCTGCAGGACCACATCGACGCCGAGTCGGGCGGCCCCGGGCGCGGCTGGTTCCGCCTCGTGAACGACCCCGCCGAGGCCAGGAGCGTGGCCGCGGCCGGCAAGCTGGCCGTCGTCCTCGGGATCGAGACGTCGGAGCCGTTCGGCTGCCGGCAGATCCTCGGCATCCCGCAGTGCACGAAGTCCCAGATCGACCGGGGCCTGGACGAGATGTACGCGCTCGGCGTGCGCAGCATGTTCGTCTGCCACAAGTACGACAACGCGCTGTGCGGCGTGCGCTTCGACTCCGGCACCCAGGGCGCGATCGTCAACGTCGGCAACCTGCTGTCCACCGGCTCGTTCTGGCAGGCCCGCACCTGCACAGGACCCGAGCACGACAACACCATCGACCCGGCCGGCGTGCTGCCCGACCAGATCGCGCGGCTGCTGCCGCCGGGCGTCTCGCTGCCGCTGTACCCGCCGGCGCCCCACTGCAACACCCGGGGGCTGACCTCGCTCGGCACGTACATGGTCCAGGGCCTGATCCGGCGCGGCATGATGGTGGAGATCGACCACATGAGCGTGAAGGCCGCGGCCCAGACGCTCGGCCTGCTGGAGGCGGCCCGCTACCCCGGCGTGATCTCCTCCCACAGCTGGGCCGACCCCGGCTTCTTCAGCCGGATCTACGCCCTCGGCGGCATGATCACCCAGTACGGCCACAACTCCCCGGACTTCGTCGCGGAGTGGCGGCGCACCGCGCCGCTGCGGCAGCAGTACAACGTGGGATACGGCTACGGCCTGGACGTCAACGGCATGGGCCGCCTGCCCGCCCCGCGCGCGGGCAACGCCGCGAACCCGGTGACGTACCCGTTCACGTCCTTCGACGGGAGCGTGCGCCTCGACCGCCAGCGCACCGGCCAGCGGGTCTGGGACGTCAACGTCGACGGCGTGGCCAACTACGGCCTGGTCCCCGACTGGATCGAGGACATGCGCCTGCTCGCCGGTCAGGACATCGTCCGTGACCTGGCGAGCGGCGCGGAATCGTACCTGCGGACCTGGGAGGCGACCGCCGCGCGGCGACTGCCGTGAGGCGGGCGTCCCCGTCGTTCACGCGACCGGCTGGACGGACCGCGAGGTCCGCCGGCCGGTGGCGAGGTTGAGCAGCAGCGAGGCCGCGGTCAGCGCCACGCCGAACCACACGACGCTGGTGACGCCGACGTTGTCGGCGAACAGCCCGCCGAAGAGCGCGCCGAGCGCGATGGAGGTGTTGTACGCCATCGTGTTGAGCGACATGGCCGCCTCGAAGGTCTCCGGCGCGGCGGCGAGCGTCATGTTGACCTGGGCGAGCTGCACCACCCCGAACGACAGCCCCCAGACGACCAGCGCCACGATCGCCCCCGTGGCGCTGCCGCCGAGCGCGAGCAGCAGCAGCATGGCCGTCACGAGCCCCGCGGCGCCGACGACGAAGCTGCCCCGCAGGTTGCGGCTCACGGTGTGCCCGGCGACGAAGTTGCCGATCGCGCCGGCGACCCCGAACACCATCAGCACCCCGGTCACCAGCAGCGGCGAGGCGCCCGCGTTGGCCTCCAGGAAGGGCCGGACGAAGGTGTAGGCCCCGAAGTGGCCGAGCACGAACAGCACCACCGTGAACAGCACCATGCGCAGCGGCACGTTCCGCAGCGGGAGCCCGAACACCTCGCGGACCGAGACGGCGTTCGCCGACGGCAGCGACGGGATCGCGGAGGCGACCGCCAGGAACACCAGCCCGCTCAGCCCGCTCCAGATGAGGAACGTGGTGCGCCAGTCGGTGAGGCTCTCCAGGAAGGTGCCGAGCGGGATGCCGACCACGGTGGCGACCGAGATGCCGGACATCACGACGGCGGCGGCCCGGTTGGCGTGCCGTTCCTCGACCAGCCGCATCGCCATGCTCACGCCGATGGCCCAGAACACGCCGCTGGCGAAGCCCAGCAGGAGCCGCGTCGTCAAGATCACCGTGTAGCTCGGCGCGATGCCGGTCACCAGGTTGCCCACGGCCAGCACCGCCAGCAGGACCGACAACAGCACCCGCCGGTTGACCCGCCTCGACCACGCCACGATGAACGGCACGCCCAGCCCGGCCGACACGCCCTGCAACGTCACCATCAACCCGGCCGCGCCCACGGAGATGCCCAGATCCTCGCTGAGCGGGGTCAGCAGCCCCACCGGCATCAACTCGGTCGTGAGGAAGACGAAGAGGCTGGCCGTGATCGCGGCGACCCCCGCCCACGCCCGGAAGGCGGAGCGTGTCGCCTGCGGAGAAAGAGTTTGCGTCATGCGACCAGCCTGCCGACACTCCATCGATGAGTCCAACACATAGTTTTCATCGCGATCGATCGTCTGACACGATTGATCCATGGAGCTTCAACAGCTGCGGTACGTCCTCGCCGTCGCCGAGACCAGCAACTTCACCCGGGCCGCCGAGCGCTGCCGGGTCGTGCAGTCGGCGCTCAGCCACCAGATCGCCGCCCTGGAGCGGGAGCTGGGCGCCCGGCTGTTCGAGCGCACCAGCCGCCGCGTGCGGCTGACCGCGGCTGGGGAGGCGTTCCTGCCCGCGGCCCGCGACTGCCTGGAGGCCGCCGACCGGGTGCGGACCGACGTCGCGGCGGCCAGCGGGGAGATCCGCGGGCGGCTCGCCGTCGGCTCGATCCCGACGGTCTCCGCCGTGGACCTGCCGGTCGTGCTGAAGGAGTTCCGCCGCCGGCACCCGCGGGTGCGCATCACGCTGGTCTCCGCCGGCAGCGAAGACCTGATCGAACGCGTCCGGCGCGGCGAGACGGACGTCGCCTTCCTCGGCCTGCCGACCCGCGCGGAGCCGAAGGCCGTCCGGAGCCGCCCGCTGGCCCGGGGCGAGCTGGTCGCCGTCGTCGCCCCGGACCACCCCCTCGCGGGCGGCGAGAGCGACCTGCGCGGCCTCGCCGACGAGCCGTTCATCGACTTCCGCGCCGGTCACGCCGGGCGCATCCAGTCGGACGTGGCGTTCGCGGCGGCCGGCGTCCACCGCGAGGTCGCCTTCGAGGTCACCTCCGCCGAGTTCATGGTCGATCTCGTCCGGCACGGCCTCGGCGTGGGCCTGCTCCCCGCCGCCTACGCCCCCCGCTTCCCGAACCTCGGCCTCGTCCGGCTCCGCGACGCCCCGGCACGGGTGGAGCACCTGATCTGGGGCGCCCACCCGTCCGCGGCGGCCACGGCGTTCCTCGGTCTGATCGGCCCGCCGTCCGGCGGCGGCGGGAGCGGGGTCAGCCGCGCAGCAGCGGCTGGCCCGGGAGCTTGACCTTGGTCTTCATCAGGCTGGGCGCGCCGTTGCCGCCGATGTTGACGAAGTAGAGCGCCTTACCGTCGAAGGCCAGGCTGGCCGGGCTGTCCAGCTTGTCGGCCAGCACCTCCACGCCTCCGCCGGTGCGGACGATGCTGAGGGTGTTGCCCGTGTAGCTCGGCACGTAGAGCTGTCCGCGCACGTCGAAGGCCACGCCGTCGGCCCCGGCCAGCTTGGCGTCCTTGACGTACACGGTCGGCACGCCCGCCTTGCCGCCCTTGCCGTACGGGACGCGGACGATCTGTCCTTCGTCCGACACGGCCACGTAGAACGCGCCCGAACGCCAGGCGATGCCGTTCGCCCCGGTGCCGTCCGAGCCGACGAACAGCGACGACTTGGCCCAGACCGCCGCCTTGCCGTCGGTCACGCGGTAGACGACGCTGTTCGTGGTGTCGGTGACGTAGAGCGCGTGGTCGGGGCCGAAGGCCAGGCCGTTGGCGAAGCCGATCGGCAGCGCGGCGTAGAGCTTGGCCTCGCCGTAGGAGGTGATCCGCCAGATGCCGTTGGTGGCGGCCGCACCGGAGTTGAGCGCGGCGTAGACGTTGCCCTGGCGGTCGGTGGCCAGGCCGTTCAGCTTGCCCTCGCCGATGGGCAGGGCGGCCAGCAGGCTGTCGGTGCCGGTGCTGTCGACCTTCCTGATCTCGCCCTTGGTCAGCAGGCCGACGTAGATCGTGCCGTCCGGGGCGACGGTGACGCCCTCGGTGAGGTCGCTGTACGGCTGCACGACGATCGGGCGCAGTGCGGCGGCCTGGGCCGGCGTGGCGACCAGCGTCAGCAGCGCGGCGGTGGAGAGGAAGAGGGGGATGCGCTTCATGGCTGTGATCCTGACGCCGCAAGATCGCCATGACGTCACCGCCACTTCCGCGAATCATCATGCGATCGGCACACCATGCGCGCCGGGGCTCTCCTCGCTCCCCTGATGGTCGGTGAGGTCGCGCAGGCGCCGGATCGGCGAGGCCAGCAGGACCAGCGGCACGCAGACGGCCGCGACGACGAAGATCCACAGGGTCGCCCGCGCGCCGAGCAGCCCGGCGATCATCCCCGCGACCAGCCCGCCGACCGGGATCGCGCCCCAGGAGACGAAGCGGACCGTGGCCATCACCCGGGACAGCAGCTCGGGCGGGCTGGCGAGCTGCCGGTACGTCCGGGTCACCACGCTGAGCACCACCACCCCGGCGGCGAACACCACGTTGCCGACGGCGAACGCGGCGAAGCCCGGCCAGCCGTCGCCGAGCGGGATGACCAGCGCCCCGGCCACCACGACGAAGCCCGCGCCGACCAGCGTACGGGCGGTGCCGAACCGGGCCGTGAGCCGGCTGGTCGCCGCCGCGCCGATCAGCGTGCCGACGCCCTCCACCGCCAGCAGCAGGCCGACCAGGCCGGGCTCGGCGTGCAGCTCGCGGACCAGGTAGAGCGCGTAGAGCGCGTGCTGCGCCCCGCAGACCGTGTTCACCGCGGTGGCGGCCCACATGCACGGCCCCATGACCGGGTGACGCACGACGAACCGCCGGCCTTCGCGGATCATCTCGCGCATCGGCGGGTAGCGATCGGGGGTCTCGGGACGGCGCTCGGGCAGGGTCCGCAGCAGCAGGGCCGAGACGAGGTAGCTGACGGCGTCCACGAGCAGGGTGGGCACCGCCCCGAGCACCTGGACGACGAGCCCCCCGACCGACGGCCCGCCGAGCTGGGTGGTGGCGTGGGTGCCGGAGGTCAGGCTGTTGCGGGACTGCAACTGCTCCTTGCTCACGATCGACGGCAGGAAGGTCGCGTTGGCGACGTCGAAGAGCACGTTCGCGAAGCTGGTCACCAAGGCCACGATCACCAGCTGGGCGATGGTCAGCTCGTCCAGCCACCAGGCCACCGGGATGGACACGATGGCCGCCGCGCGCGCCAGGTCGGCGGCGACCTGCACCGTCCGCATCGGGAGCCGCTGCACGATCACCCCGGCTGGCAGGCCGATCACGATCCAGGCGACGTAAGCGGCGGCGGCGATCACGCCCATCTCGAACGCGGAGGCGTCGAGCACGGTCAGGGCGGTCAGCGGTAACGCCACCGCGCCGACCGCCGAGCCGACCGCGCTGGTCGTGCCGGCCGTCCACCACCGCCAGAAGACGGCCGCGCCACCTCCGCCGTCGATCCCCATCCCGCACCTCCGCCAAGTAAGTTCCAGAATGGAACGCACTATACTGGAGCCCGTGAAGCGCGCCGATCTCCCCGACTCCGACTGCGGCATCGCGCAGGCCCTCGGCGTGATCGGCGACTGGTGGACGTTCCTGGTCGTACGCGACATCGCGGGCGGCACCACCCGCTTCGACGGCCTCCAGCGCGAGCTCGGCGTCAGCCGCCGGGCCCTGGCCGAACGCCTGGCCAAGCTGGTCGAACACGGCGTGCTCGAACGGCGGCCCTACTCCACCCGCCCTCCGCGCCACGACTACGTGCTGACGGCGAAGGGCGAAGGTCTGCTGCCGGCGCTCATCGCCCTCCAGGACTGGGGCGTGCGGCACGTGATGGGCGACGGCGCCCTGACCGCCACCAGCGAGAACGGCTCCGCCGAGAGCCGTCGCGTGCACGAGCTGGTCGGCCGGAAGATCCCCGGCGTCCTGCTGGAACGCCACGACGGCGAGCTGGTCGCGCCCAGCGCGCCGGGCGCCTGGACGGTGCTCTACTTCTTCCCCGGCGCGTTCGCCCCGGGCGCCCAGGACTACCCGCCCGGCTGGGCCGACATCCCCGGCACGACGGGCTGCACCCTGGAGGCTCTCACCTACGCGTCACGGTTCGCCGACTTCGAGGCGGCGGGCGCCACGATCCGCGGCGTGAGCACCCAGCGCCCCGACCAGCTGGCCGCGTTCGTCACGCACGCGAAGCTGCCCTTTCCCCTGCTGTCCGACCAGAACGACAGGCTCGCCGCCGGGTTGCTGCTGCCGACTTTCCGGACGGCCGGCGTCGACCGCCTCAAGCGCCTCACCCTGCTGGTCGACCCCGGCGCGGTCGTCCGGGCCGTGCAGTTCCCGATCACCGATCCGGCCGGTTCGGTGGACGAGATGCTCGCCCTCGTCCGCGACCGCTGACCGCCGGCCTGCGGCAGGATGGCGCCATGCTGGAGATCGACTTCCTGACCGAACCCGACCGCGCCCGCTGGGAAGTGCTGGCCCGCGGGCAGGACGCCTACTTCGACACCGAACGCGACGACGACGCCTACGAACGGACCTGGCGGCGCCTGATCGACGACGAGCAGACCCGCGGGATCACCGCCCGCCTGGACGGCGAAATGGTGGCCATCGCGCACTACCTCTTCCACGCCAGCGTCTGGTATGCCGGGAGGTGCTACATGGCGGACCTGTTCGTGGACGCCGCGTTCCGGCGGCGGGGCATCGCGACGGCGGTGATCGAGTGGGTGGCCCGCGACGCAAAGGACCACGGCTACCCCAGCCTCTACTGGAACACCCTCGAAGACGCCCAGGCCCGCGCCCTGTACGACAAGATCGGCAGGTTCCACGAGGGCCTCATCCTCTACACCTACCGCCGCGACACCGCCCGGTAGGGGCCGTCAGCCCCCGCCGTACAGCGTTGTGAGCTGCGCGGCCAGCTTCGTCAGCTCCCGCTGGACGGACTCCGGGCCCTCCACGACGACGAGGTCGCCCCAGCCCGCGAGCTGGCGGGCGATGTCCAGCGCGGTCGGCGCGGTGAGCGTGACGCGCACCCGCTCCCCGTGGGAGATCACCTCGCAGTGGCGGCCGAAGCGGTCGCGCAGGACGCGCAGGTAGCGGGGCTCGATGGTCGCGGTGGCCGTGGTCGTCGCGCGGCGGGCCTCCATCGCGGTGACGACCTCGTCCCAGGCCGTCGCGAGGTCGAAGTCCGCCGGGCGTTCGGCCGGGTCGTCGGTGACCTCGGCGTCGGTGACCCGGTCGACGCGGAAGGTCCGCTGCCCGTCGGGGGTGCCGGCGATCAGGTACCAGGTGTCGTCCTTGTCGACGAGGCCGTACGGCGCGACGACGCGCTCCCGTCCTGAGTAGGTGAGGCGGACCTTCCGGCGCCGGACCACCGCGTCCTCCAGCAGGTTGACGAGCGCGGGCCGGGTACGGCGGTGCTCGCCCCAGCGGGCCGGATCGACCACGACGGCGTCCGCCGCCGCCTCGGCCTCCTGCCGGAACGTCGAGGGCAGGGCGCGTACGAGCTTGCGCAGCGCCGCCTTGGCCTCGGGCGCGATGGCCGCAGCCGGGCCGAGCAGCAGGAACAGCGCCCTGGCCTCGGAGGCCTTGAGCCCGGACAGGTCGGTGCGGGCGCCGCCGAGCAGGGCCCAGCCGCCGCCGCGCCCGGCCTGCGGGTAGACGGGGATGCCCGCCGCCGACAGGGCCTCCAGGTCACGGCGCGCCGTGGCCACCGAGACCTCCATCTCGGCGGCGATGTCCGCCGCCGTCACCCGTCCGCGCGCCTGCATCAGCAGCAGGACGGCCACCAGTCGATCCGCTCTCACGTCTTCCGACGATGCCAGAAAAAGTGCTCATTCGATGAGCACTTTGCCTGGCAGCATCGATCTCACAAGCCACCGCAACGAAAGGCGCGAGGACATGCTCCGCGGACTCACCACCATCAGCTTCTACGCCCACGACGTCGCCGCCGCCCGCGACTGGTACGCCGACCTCCTCGGCATCCCCGCCTACTTCCAGCGCCCCGAACAGGGCGACCCCGTCTACGTGGAGTTCCGCGTCGGCGACTACCAGCACGAACTCGGCATCATCGACGCCCGCTTCGCCCCGCGGAGCCGGAGCGCCGAAGACGGCGGCGCCATCGTCTACTGGGCCGTCGACGACCTGGAAGCCACTTGGCAGCGGCTGCTGGAGATGGGCGCCACCCCCTACGACAAGCCCACCGAACGCGGCCCCGGCTTCACCACCGCCTCCGTCCGCGACCCCTTCGGCAACATCCTCGGCATCATGATCAACCACCACTACCTGAACATCCTCGCGAGCCGGAAGGGCTGACCACGATGACCGACGACGCCCTGCGCCTGGACGACGCCGCCGCCTGGAGGTCCTGGCTCACCGAGCACCACGGGACGGCCGCCGACGTCTGGCTGCTGATCGCCAAGAAGAACAGCGCCGCGACCACCGTCACCCTCGACGAGGCCCTGGACGAAGCGCTGTGCCACGGCTGGATCGACAGCCACCGCAGGGCCTTCGACGGCGACTTCTACCTCCAGCGCTACTCGCCGCGCGCCCGCCGGAGCCCCTGGTCCGCCATCAACGTCGCCAAGGCCGAGGCGCTGACGGCGGCCGGCCGGATGCGCCCGGCGGGCCACGCCGCGATCGAGGCCGCCAAGACCACCGGCCGCTGGCCCGCCTGACGCCTTCCCGCTCGGCAGGGGCGCTCCGCCCCCTCGTGACGCGCGCCTTTCACGGGGCTCGAAGCCGTGTCAGAACGATGTCAGGGCCGTGTCGGGTCGCCCGGCCACGATTGCCGACATGGACACAGCAACGCGGCCCCCGGCCGGCGCCCACCCGACAGGCTTCGTCGCGAAGCTCCTCGCGGACCGTCACTCCGTCCCGCTCTCCATCGCACTGCACCTGGTGCCCGGCGCGGCCATCGTGGCCGTGTACGCGTTCGTCGCCGCCCCGCTGGTGCGGGCGATGGGCGCGCCGATCTTCGCGGCCTGGGCCATGGCCCTCGCGATCGTGCTCTTCCCGCTCCAGCTGTTCCTGCTGTGGCTGGGCAGGAAGCAGACCGGCCGCTTCACGATGAAGGGCGTCGTCCGCTACCGCGACAAGCCGCTCACGCGCCGCAAGGTCATGTGGCTCGGGGGCGCGTGCCTGGTGTGGATGACCGTCGTCTCGCTCGCGCTGACCCCGCTGGACAACCTCGTCTACGACTGGTTCTTCACCTGGGTGGACTACCAGGGCGCCGGCCCCGACGGCACCACCTACCTCCAGGGCTACCCGCACGCGGTCGTGCTCACCACGCTGATCGTCTGCGGGCCGTTCACCGGCTTCACCCTGCCGCTCATCGAGGAGTACTACTTCCGCGGCTTCCTGCTGCCCCGCCTGCCGCAGCTCGGCAAGTGGGCCCCGATCTTCAACACCCTCCTGTTCTCCGTGTACCACTTCTGGGCCCCCTGGACGGTCCTGTCGAAGCTCGTCTTCCTCTACCCCGGCGTCTGGCTGGCCTGGAAGAAGCAGGACATCCGCATCTCGATCACCATGCACCCCGGCACCACGCTCCTGATGACCGTCGTCGGCATCGTCGCCCTCGCCTCCGGCGCCGCCTCGATGTGAGCCGCCCCCTTCCCCGGAACGACGAAGGCCACGACCCCGCACAACGCCGCGGGGCCGTGGCCGGACGTTTTCCCCTACCGGCTTCCCTACCGGCTTCCCTACCGGATGAACACGCTGGTGCCGACGATCTCCTGGCCGTCGTTCGGCGGCACCGTCCCGGTCACCGGCCCCTCGCAGCCCGGCCGGAGGAACACGATGGCGAGCTCGTTGGTCCGGTTGTAGACGAAGGGGTTCGCGCTGTCGGAGGTGTAGCAGCCGCTGGGGTCGTCGTACTGCGCCCGGTTGATGTAGAGGGTGCCGGTCGCGGCCGAGGCGGGGGTCGCCAGGCTCAGGACGAGTGCGGCGGCGGTGGCGAGGCCGGTCAGGCTGGTCGTGGTACGGAGCATGAGCGCGTTCCTGTCCCTTGAGGTACGGCGCCGTGGCGCCGGCGTCCTCGCCATCATTCACTTTTTGTAGTTTTTTGACTACTGTTCGTGACGACAGTGATCGGTGACGCTCGACGAGCGGCTACTCGGGACGCAGCAGCTGCTCGCGCCTGGTCAGCAGCCGCGACTGCTCGGCCAGCAACTGGCCGCGCCGGCCCTTCAGATGCGCCCTGGTCTCGCGCACCCACTGCGCCAGCCTCTGCACCTCGGCCCTGGTCTTCTCGATGCGCTGATGCTTGAGCACGTCGCTGATGATGTTGTCGAAGAAGGCGTCCACGAACCACCGCGTGTCCACCTTGGGCATCACCGGCCGGGACGCGATCCCGGTGTCGGCCAGCTCGCGGGAGAAGACGTCCAGAGCTCGCTGGGCGTGCCAGGCGGCCTTGTCGGCGCTGGTCAGCCTGTCGTGCTCGAAGGCGTCGGCGATCAGGCCGCCGCCGAACACGTCGAAGGTGGAGGCCGTCCTGGCGGAGTCGAGCAGGCGCAGGACGACGGCCAGCGCCTCGTGCGCGCCCTGCCCCGCCCGGTGGGCCTCGTCGCACTCACGCACCTCGGCGCTCAGCCGGTCGAGCGCGGCGCCGAGGTCGGCCAGCTCCCGCGCCCGCGGATCGCCGCTCCGGACGATCTGCTGCTCCTTCTCGACCAGCAGCCGCGCGTACTCGCGGGAGGCGGGGTCGAGCACGGCCAGCTCGGCGTCGGCCGCCGCCACGTCGGCTTCGAGCTGCGCGAGCCGGGCGCGGTGACCGTCCACGCGTTCCCTGGCCACCACCACCTCGGCGCGCTCGCGTGCCAGCCGCTCCTCCCGGTCGCCCAGCAGGCGGGACAGGACGGCGGACAGCCCGCCCTCCAGCCGGGCGACGTCGCGCTCCTCGTCGGCCAGCTCGGACTCCAGGCCCTTCAGGGTGTCACGGACGTCCGCGATCTGCCGCGCGGCGCTCCCGCGCAGCCGCCGGACGTGTTCGGCGCGGTGCATCCTGGCGAACGCCTCGCGCAGCCGTTCGTCAAGTTCCGGGGAGAGGGTCACGCAATGAACGACGAACGGCCCGGACCGGACGTTCCTGGTTGCTGCAAGGCTGCCGCGACACGAAGGTGAAGGTCGAACAGCGGCTCCAGCCGGTTGGCGACCCGATGTGGCTCGTCGGCGGGCGCGCCTGATCCCCCACTCGTCACATTTGCCGGAAAAGGCGATTCAAAGCGCAGCGAAAGCGGATCCATATCGGCTGTCGTTAGGTTCGTTCCAGTGATCGCCCCAAGCTGATCAGCGCACAGGATGATCGCACTCCTGTCCCACTGGTTCACGGAGATCGAGACGGAATTGCGTCGCGTCTCCCACGACAACGAGAGGAGCATCAATGGAAACGCCGTCGCGTAACGACTCGCCCATGGCCGTGGTCGACATCTCGGACATCATCGTGTTCGAGGACTCGACTTCCACCGCTCAGGGCCGTCAGCTGTGGATGCGGCCCGAGCAGGATGTCGGCCACTGACGGTGAGCCGCGACCGGGATCGGCCCGATCCGGGCCCTTCCCGGCATCTCCTGAACGGAGACGACGTCCCCCAGGACGTCATCCGAATGTAGCGACGGGCGCCTTCCAGGCGTCCTGAGCCGACGGCGCAAGACCTCCTTCCGTCCGTCGCGAGGGAACGGGGTCTTGCGCCCACCGGCCGCAGAAATCTTCCGGAGGTCTGAAACGTGCTGGACGAGGGGAAGTGGCGGGAGCTCTGCGAGCGCAACGCGCCCGGATTCACCGAGCGCGTGCACGTCCCCGGCCTGATCACCAGGCCGGAGGCCCTCACCGACCTGCTCCTGAACGCCGTCGCGGCGGCCACCACCCGGGTGGACGAGGACGACGCGGACCTGCCCACGATGCGGGCCTTCCGCGGGGCCGCCCTCGACTACGACGCCTCGGAGCGGCTGATGTCGGGCGCCTTCTCCCGTGCGCACGACATCCACTCCTGGCTTTTCGAGCAGGGCGGCAAGACCGACATCTGCCTCGCCGCCAACGGCATGGAATCGTGGGACGCGGAATTCGGCGAACTGCTCTACTCGCATTTCGTCGTCCCGCTCGCGGAGGCGGGCGTCCCGCTGACGCGAGGAATCGACTGGTACTGCTTCGTCGCCAGCGCCGGTCCCACTCCTTTCGGGGTGCACACCGACCCCGAGCCCTCCTTCATCTTCAATCTCGGCCCGGCGAGCAAAACGGCCTGGACGTGGTCGCGGTCGAGCCTTTCCGCGCTCGGCAACGGGCGGCCGAGAACGCTCGACGCCGAGCCGCTTCTTCCGGCGGCGGAAAGCGTCCGTCTGGCGCCGGGCGATTTCCTCTTGATTCCCGCGGGGATGTTTCACATCTTCCGCAATGACGGCCCATCGACATTGCTGGGGCTCACGGTTTATCCGGAGGACCCCGCGCAGACCGCGACGGAGGCGCTGCTCCACCAGATGCGCCGCCGCCACGAGCCCGATCCGCTGGACGCCTTCCGCGCCGCCCTCGCGGGCGACGGCGTCGAACGGGCCGCGGAACGCCTGGCGCGACTGCTCCGCTCCAGCGGGTACGGCACGCCGCCGCGTTTCCCCCGCAGAGCCGTCGATCTGGGCCCGCCGTACAAAGTCACCCGCTTACCGATCATCACCACAGGCAGGAGCGTCTTCGCCATGGGACGGGAACTCACCGTCGACCTGGGCGATCTGGCCGGCCTGCTACAGCCGGGAGCCCTCGTCGGCGAGGACGAGCTCGGCGACGCGGCCGCCACGCCGGAGCTGAGAGCCGCCGTGCGGGCGTTGATCCAGGTAGGCGTCCTTCGGAGCGTTGGGACACCACAATGACACTGTCCTGGGACATCATCGTCGAAGCGCTGGGCGGGGAGACCGTCTGGCGCAAGTCGTTCGGTCACGAACTGCTGAAGGGCCGGGTCTCGCGGGAGCACTCCTGGGAGTCCTCGCTCGGCTGGCGCGTCGTCGACCACCTCATGAAGACGACCACGATCGAGCCGCTGATGATCCGGTTGTCCGCGGACCCGATCGCCTATCCGGGCAGCTACATCAGCACCCGCATCGACGGCGGCGACATCGTGCACCGCAACTGGCGCTACGGCCCGATGATCGAGTACCTGCGGTCGGGCGCGACGCTCATCGCGAACCGGGCCGATCGTCTGCACGTGGGGCCCGCCCGCCTGCGCGAGCAGTTCGAGTACTTCGCCGACGACCCCGCCTGGGTGAACGGCTACGCCTGCTGGACCGAGAAGTCGGCGTTCGGCCGCCACTGCGACGGGCACTCCACGGTGATCTTCCAGGCCGAGGGCAGCAAACGCTGGCGGATCTGGGAGGGCACCGGGCCCGACGCGAAGCTGATCGAGGAGGCGGACATGCACCCCGGCGACGTCTGGCACATCCCGCGCCGCTGGGATCACGAGGCCACCGGTATCGGGCCGAGCCTGCACTGGACGTTCGGCGTGCACCTGTCCACTCCCGAGGACCTGACCAGGACCGCGATGGACGCGTGGACCAACCGCCATGGCGAGCGCAGACCTGACGACGCCGTGGCGCTCGACTCCCTGATGACCTCGCTGTCCACGGACGTGCACCAGGCGCGCGAACTGCGTTCCGCGCAGTCACTCGAACGGCGTGAGGGGCTGTCGCTGCCCTGGTCGGTGCAGAGCGCCTCCTTCGCGGGCACCGGCCTGCGGTGGGCGGCCCGCTTCCCGCCGCTGGTCACGTACAAGGAGGAGACGATCACCATCGAGAGCCTCGGCGTCCGGCTCAACGTCGACGCCAGGCTCGCCCCTTGGGTGAAGGCGTGGTCGGCGGGGCGGGTCGTCAGGCGCGAGGACGTCATGGGCATCCCGCTGGGGGACGACGACCTCGACGCCGGGCTCGACGCGCTGGTCAAGGCCGGGCTGCTCCTGGTCGAACAGGTGGGGTGAAGCGCGCCATGACGAGCGACACACCGGCCGCGACGCCCTGGGCGCTCAACCCGGCGTTCCGGATCGAGGGCGCTGAGCTGGTCAACGACACCGAGGGCGTCCGGCTCGCCCTGACCGAGCCGTTGCGCGAGCTGTGGACCGGCCGTGCCACGCTCCCGGCGGTACGGCTGACGCCGCAGGCCGAGCAGGCGCTGCGCAGGGTCAGGCTGATCGTGCCGATGGGCGCGACGGCGGCGGCCGGCGGCGGGCTGGCCCGCGTGGCCGTGACCCCGCTCGCCTTGCCCGCCGGCAAGCGCGCGAACGCGGCGGTGTGGGGGGTGATCGGGGCGCCGGTGGACCTGGGAGGTCCGCCGGGGCCCCGGCCCAGGGACGGCGTCCCCGTGATCCGCGCGGCCCTCGCCCGGCGGCTGCGCCTGCTCGGCCAGGACGGGGCGTGGTCGTGGTCGTTGCGCGCCAGGCCCGCCGACGGGCTGCCCGGCGTCGCCGATCACGGCGACCTCCTCGTCGATCCGGCGACGGACACGGGCGTGACGGCGCACGAGCGGCTGCGGGCGCTGGTCGGCGCCGTGGTCGCCCAGGGGCATCGCCCGCTGGTGGTGGGCGGGGACCACTCGGTCAGCTACCCCGCCATCGGCGCCGTCGCCGACGCCTACCCCGGCCTCCGCGTCGTACACGTGGACGCGCATGCCGACCGCAGGCCGCGCGGGGAGCGGGCCACGGCCGACTGCGGGAACTTCGTCAGCTGGGCGCTGGCCGAGCATTCCCGCCTGCGCTGGCTCACCGTGGGCGTCCGCGGGGTGGACCCACAGGTCGACCTGGCCGCCGACGCGCACGAGGAGCGGGTCGCCTACCTCACCGCCGATGAGGCCGCCGAGCCCGGCACGGCCGAGCGGATCGCGCGCTTCTGCGACGGGCGGCCGGTCTACCTCACGGTCGACGTCGACGCCCTCGACCCGGTGCACGCGCCCGACGTGGTCTACCCCTGCTCAGGCGGCTTCGCCCCGGCGACGCTGACGGCGGTGGCCCGTGCGGTGGCGGGCGCCGGGCGGCTGGTCGGGGCCGACTTGGTGGAAGCGTGCCCGTCCCCGACCGGCCGGCACCTGGCGGCCAGGCATCTGGCGGACCTGATGGTGACCGTCCTGCTGGAAGAGGCCCGGCGGGCCCTGTCCGCCCCCCATGACCAGCCGGAACCGTTGACAGACGACCTCCCTGGAGCAGTTGGATGACCGAGGCCAGACCCGTGTCCACCTCGCCTCTGACCTCGCTCCCTTTCCGGGTCCACCTGGCGGGGCAGGCGGTCTCGCGGCTCGGGGACGGTGTCGTCGCGGTCACCTTCGCCTTCGCCGCTCTGGCCGTCGCACCCGACGGGCGGGGCATCCCGATGGTGCTGCTGGCCCTGTGGGTCTCGCGGTTCGTCTTCGTCGCGTACGGGGGCGCCCTGCCCGACCGCATCGGGCGGCTGCCCGTCATGTTCGGCGCGGACCTGGTCCGCCTCGGCGCCCAGCTGTTCCCCGCGCTCACCTTCGCCTTCGGGCAGCCGCAGCTCTGGCATCTCGTGGCCTCGGCCGCGGTGTACGGCGCGGCGACGGCCTTCTTCATGCCCGGCGCCGTCGGGCTCCTGCCCGAGCTGGTCCGGCCGACGCAGTTGCAGAAGGCGAACTCCTGGCTCGGTGTCGCCGGCGACACCGGCAGGCTGGCCGGGCCCTCGCTGGCGGCGCTGCTCGTGGCGTTCGGGGGTGTCCCGCTGGCGCTCTTCTTCGACGCCGCGACCTTCGTCTTCTCCCTGCTCTCGCTGGCCTGGTTGTGGCGGCTGGTGCCGCGCCGCCAGGAGCCGGAGGCCGCGGAGGGCGAGAAGCACGGTCCTCGGGAACGGGTGCGCTTCCTCGACGCGATGCGCATCATGCCGCGCGTTCCGTACATTCTGGGGGCGATCCTCATCTGGGTGCCGGCCCAGATCGGTCTGGCGTCGGTGAGCGTGCTCGGGCCGATCGCCGTGCGGGACACCTTCGGGAGCATCGAGGAGTGGGGCGTCCTCGTGACCTTCCTCGCGGCGGGTGGGCTGCTGGGAGCGCTGGTGAGCGGCATGGTGCGGGTCGCGTGGCGCGGTGTGCTCGTCGTCGTCCTGCTGGCGGCGTCGATGCCGGTCCAGCTGATCGCCCTGGCGTACGGCCAGGACCTGGTGGTGATCGCGGCGGCCCTGTTCCTGACGAGCCTCACCGCCGGGGTCGCGGGCATCGTCTTCGACACGCTGGTACAGCTCTCCGTCCCCGCCTCGATGCTCTCGCGGGTGGGCTCGTTCGAGACCACGATGACCACGGCGATGGTGCCGCTGGGCTTCGCGATCGCGTTGCCGCTGGCGAACCTCGTGGGACGGACGGCGTACCTGGCCGGGCTGGCGGCCGTCATCGTGGTCACGTCCGGGGCGGTGCTCCTCTGGGCGGTCGCGCGATCGGGCGTGCGCGACCGGTTCGTCGAGGAGTCCGCGGGCGACCTGGCGGGCCGCGATGCCTGACGGGACACGCGGGCTGGCCATGCTCGGCTGGCCGGACGGAGCCGTGTGGCCGCGCGACGAGCATGTGCCCGCGCGGATCGCCGCCGTGCACGGGAGCCTCGCCGAGGCGTGCGCCGTCGCCCCCGGCGAGACGGCCGGCTGGGTCCGCCACACAGGCGTCAAGCTCGCAGGCACGCTCGATGTCACCCCCGTCGCCGGCGACTGGATCACGATGCGGGGCGTCGAGGTCATGGAGGTGCTGCCGCGCCGTACCGCGCTGTCGCGCCCCAGCCCGGGCGGGCGGGGCCGGCAGGTCCTCGCCGCGAACCTCGACACCGTCGTGGTGACGGTGCCGGTCGATCGCGGGCTGAATCAGAAGATGGCCGAGCGGCTGACCGTCATGGCCTGGGACAGCGGGGCCGTTCCGGTCCTGGCCCTCACCAAGTGCGACGCCTGCCGGGACGTGCCGGAGACCGTCGAGCAGGCGGCCTCCCTGGTGCCGGGGGTCGAGGTCGTGGCCACCAGCGCGGTCACCGGCGAGGGCGTCGCACGGCTGCGCGAACTCATGGGCCCGGGGACGACCTCGACGCTGCTCGGCGCGAGCGGCGTGGGCAAGACGTCGCTGCTGAACGTCCTCGGCGGCCACCGCGAACGGGTCGCCGCCGTCAGGCGCGACGGAGAAGGCCGCCACACCACGACGACGCGGCGGCTGCACTTCGTGACGGGCGGCGGCGTCCTGATCGACCTGCCCGGCATCCGGGCGCTGACCCTGTCGGCGCGTCAGGAGGCGATCACCGACGTCTTCGCCGAGATCGCCGAGCTGGCCGGGGAGTGCCGGTTCGCCAACTGCGGTCACGAGCACGAGCCCGGCTGCGCCGTACGGCAGGCGGTCGAAACCGGGCAGTTGCCGCGACGCCGCCTGGACGCGTGGGACGCCATCCAGCGGCAGCTCGCGCACGAAGAGCGCAAGCACGATCCGATCGCGCGGGCGGCCGAGAAGGCGAAGTGGAAGGCAGTGTCCAAGGGAATCAGGAGGCGTCAGCGTGGCTGAGACACTCACCCGTCCCCTCACGGAGCGCGCGGTGGCCGGAGGGCGGGAACCGCTGATCATCAGGCGGGCGGCGCTGGACTGGCCGCTGGCGCGGACGGTCCGCGACGGCGGCCTTCTCGCCCGCTTCGGTGACCAGGAGGTGGGCGCCACGCGCACCGGCGAGCGACGGACGATGACTCTCGCCGAGGCGCTCGCGCTGAACAGCGACGAGTTCGACCCGTGGTATCTGTGCTGGAACGTCCACGGCCGCCGCGACGAGCTGGTCGGCGAGCTGCCCGAGGCGTTCGCCTCGTGGTTCGACTGGCTGCCGGAACCGGTGCGCCCAGCCTGGACGTGGATCTTCGTCGGCCCCTCGGGGACCGGCACACCGCTGCATCTGGACACGATGGGCAGCTCGGCCTGGAACGCGCTGCTGAGCGGCGCGAAGGAGTGGCGCGTCATGTCGCCGCGCCGTTCCGTGCGAGCCGGCCTGCTGAGCCAGGCCGTGGCGGAGACGCTGCCCGACGTCGGCGACGTCGAGTACACCTGCACCCAGCATCCCGGTGACCTGCTGTTCGTCCCCGGAGGGTGGGCGCACGAGGTCATGAACACCGGAGACACCGTCTCCATCACAGGAAACTTCGTCAACGCCTCGAACATCGGCACGGTCGAGGCCGCGCTGACCCGTTCCGGCGACGACACCTGGCGCGAGATCACCAGACGGGTACGGCAGGCCGCCACGCGGCTGCGGGAGGAGCAGGGATGAGTGACGTGACGACCGCGGTCGGGCGGCGCTACGCCGTGATCGACGACGCGTTGCCCCTGGACGCCTTCGACGCCTGGGCGAAGGCGGAGCGGGCGGTCACCTACCGGCCCACGTTCAGCTCGATCGACCCGGTCTTCGACGGGGTGGCGTTCCACGCCGACGCCTCGTTCGCGTCGGTGCCGGTCGGCGACGAGCACGGCGCGGCGATGCGGTCGGCCGTCAGGAAGGGGCTCGAAGCCTTGGGCCTCGATCTCGCCGACGGCGAGCATTTCAGATTCTGGCGCTACGGCCGTGGCAGCGGCCTGGGCTGGCACGACGACGGGCGTGGACGCGGAGCGGCGTTCACGTTGTACCTGTCGGGCGAGTGGCGGGCGACGTGGGGCGGCGAGCTGGAGCTGTTCGACTGCCCGGTGGACGATGTGCCGTGCGTGCATTTCGACGTGGCCAGGGACCTGATGGACGCGCCGCTTCCCGCCACGGCGATCGCACCGCGGCCGAACCGGCTCGTGGTGATGGCGGCCGGGACGTTCCACCGGGTCAGGCCGGTGGAGGCGGGCGCGGGCGACCACCTCAGGCGCTCGATCACCGGCTTTCTGGCTCCCTGACGGCGCACCACTTTCCCCGACGCTGATCAGCTCCTGCTCGGCTCGGCGGCGGCGTTCCACCGGCCAGTCCGGGAAGTAGGAGCCCGGCCTGAGCTTCGGGACGGCCAGCTCGATCGAGCCTGCACGGTCGTGATGGACAAGACCTTCAAGCCGTGGGCCGGGTAGAGCAGTGGCTCCCCGTCTGGCTCCCAGAGATCAACACTGACCCCCGGAGCCCCTTCCGAGCAGCAAGAGAGCCGGAACCCCATCGGCTTGACCTTGACGCGGCGTCAAACTGTTCAATGAGGGCATGCGGATCGGCGAGTTGGCCGCGCTGGTCGGGGTTTCCACCCGTACCGTGCGCTACTACCACCACCTGGGAATCCTGCCCGAGCCTGAACGGCTTCCCAACGGCTACCGGGAGTACCGGCTGCGCGACGCCGTACGGCTGGCGCGGGTGCGGCATCTGGCCGGGCTCGGGTTGTCGCTGGAGGAGTTGCGGGACGCCCTGGCCGACGACCGGGGCGTGGACTTCCGGGAGGCGCTGCAGGAGCTGGACGCCGACCTGGCCAGGCAGCAGGAGGCCATCGCGGCGCGGCGGGCCCGGCTGGCGGCGTTGCTCGCGCAACCCGGCCTGAGCCCGGAGTCGATGATGTCCCCCGACGCGGCGGCCGTGCTGCGTGACCTGGGCGGCGGCGGGTCGGCCTTCGGGGCGTTGGACCACGAGCTGCTGACCCTGGCCACCATGTTGTCCGACGAGGAGGGCCAGGCGGGCCTGGCCGAGCTGATGCGCCCGATGACCGAGCCGGCCGCGCTCGCCGCCGGGCACGAGCTGTACCGGCGGCTCGACGAGCTGGCGGACGCGCAGGCCGGGGACGAGCGGATCGGGCCGCTAGCCGCGGACATGGCCGCCCACATACCGGACGAGCTGGCCGGGATGGTGCCCTCCGGCCCGGGGGCCGACCTGTCCTGGATGGAGACGATGCTCGGGGAGTTGTCGCCCGCGCAGGCGGAGGTGCTCCGGCTGCTGTTCACCGAGCTCACGGAGACCGGATCGAAGGAGGGGGCGGGATGATGGGCGTGGTGCGCGCGGTCCTCAGGTTCGAGCTGGCGGGGCTGACCAGCGTGGCCCTGTGGGCGGCCCGGCGGCGGCACGGCGTCCCGGCGGGGGCGACCGCCGTGTCGTACGCCAAGGAGCAGGCGTTCACCCTGGGCCTGTTCATGTTCGCGATGGTCGTCGAAACGGCGGTCGTGGACGTGCTGCTGGTGGTGAACGACGTGCCGGCGGCGATCCGCGTGCCGGTGTTGGTCGGCGACCTGTACAGCCTGCTGTTCGTGGTCTTCATGGCCGCCGCCTCCGTCACCAGGCCGCACGTGGTCACCGAGGACGAGCTGCGCGTCCGGTACGCCGCCTACTTCGACCTGCGCGTGCCGCGCGACCTCATCGCCTCCGTCCGGACCGTCCAGAACTACAACGAGGCGGGGCTGATCAGCGTGGACGGCGGCCGGCTGGGCGTCGCGGTCGCGTCCAGGACGAACGTGACGGTGGAGCTGACCGGGCCGGTCGTCGCGGTGCGGCCGCTCGGCGGGCGGGCCGAGGTCACCTCGATCCGCTTCTTCGCCGACGACCCCGCCGCCGCGGTCGCCGCCCTGCGCTCCCCGAGCCGTACCCGCTGAAGGATCCCGGGCGGGCGGCGACTCGCCCGGGATCGTCTGCTCAGCGTGCCGACTGCGAAGTGAGCGCGGTCTTCGCGGCGGCGGCGGTCCGCGGCGGGATGCCGTTCAGGTTGAAGGCGAACCTGGCCGTGGAGTCGGCCACCGCGTCGGCGTCCACGTCGAGCGCGGTCGCGTTGATGTTGGCGATCGTGTCGCACGCCTGGTGGTAGCAGGAGTCGTAGGGCTGGCCCGCGACACCGCCGAACAGCGCGGCCTCCTCCGCCGTCTTGATGCCCTCGGCGCCGGTGAAGATGCCGCCCGCGGGGATGCCGACCGCGATGAACGGCCCGTAGTCGGAGCGTCCGTCGAAGTCGGTGCCCACGGTGGGCAGGTGGCGGGAGGCGTAGAAGTCGGCGAGCTGCCGCTCGATCTGCGCCGATCCGGGCGGACCGGCCGGCGAGCCCTGGCCGTCGGAGTCGTCGCCGTCGTACAGCTTGTACGCGTAGTTGGGCGAGGCGACCATGTCGAAGTTCAGGTAGACCCGGATCCGGTCGCGCTGGGCCTGGGACAGCTTCTCGACGTACTGGTCGGAGCCGAGCAGGCCGATCTCCTCGGCGGCCCAGAACGCGAAGCGCACCTTGTTCTTGACCGGGAAGAGCGCCATCTCCTCGGCCACTTCGAGGATGGTCGCGCTGCCCGAGCCGTTGTCGTTGATGCCGGGTCCGACGGTCACGCTGTCGAGGTGCCCGCCGACCATGACGACGTTGCGCGGGTCGCCGAACCGGGACTCGGCGATCACGTTGTCGTTGGTGCCCAGGACGAGGTTGGCGTCGACCTTGAGCCGCACGGTCGGCGAGCCGGCGGCCAGCTCGTTGCCGACGGCGAAGTCGGCGAAGACCATGGGCACGTTCGCCCGCCACTCGCCGATGTCCAGCGGGAACGCGTCGGTCCGGCCCGGCTGGCCCTCGTTGAACACGATGATCCCGGACGCGCCGGCCCGGCCCGCGTTGCGGATCTTCTGGGCGAAGGCGCAGGTGCCGCGCTGGATGAGCGCGATGCGCCCGGCGACGAACCCGGCGAAGTCCGACTCCTCGCAGCCGCTGGTCGAGGTGGGCGTCGGGGTCGGGGGCAGGATCAGGTCCACGCCCTGGACCTGCGCGGTCACGTCCCCGGCGGGTGACGGCTGGAAGGAGTAGAAGTCCTCGTTCGGCACGTACGACTTGGCGTCCGGCGCGGTCCGGTTGAGCGTGGGCGGGCTGTTCTCGGTCCAGCTCTCGACGAAGTTGATCGGCTGGAACGTGACCTTGTAACCGGCCTTGCGCAGCTTGCCCGCCACGTAGTCGCGGGAGGCGTTGTAGCCGGGTGTGCCGGCGGCGCGGGTGCCGCCGTTGGCGTTGGCGATGGATTGGAGTGCTTCCAGGTGCTTCTTCACGTTCTCGCCCTTGACCTGCTTCACCAGCAGCTTGGCGAAGACGTCGTCGAGCGGGCCCGCGCTCGCCGGGACCGCCATGGCGACGGGTAAGGCGAGAGCGGCGACCAAAGCGATGATGATTCTGCGCATGCAGGCTCCCCTAGGAGTGAGATGCGGAGAAATCCCCCGAGCCGCAATGATTCGCAAGGTAGCCCGTCGAAGCAGCCCTGAGAAGGTCTACCGGCCTACGCCAATGCGTCAATATCCGGACACTACGCTGACTCGGCACGCCGGGCGCGGGCGCGACGCTTGCCCTCGTGCATCGCCTGGACGCGGGCCACCGGGATCGTGTGCCCCTCCGCGACCAGGTCGGCGGGCAGCTCGCGCGGCTCCGGCATGAGCTCGGCCCACGGGTCCCGCCCGCCGAGCAGCCCGGCCGCGTTGTGGATGGTGAAGTCGGCGGGCACGACCCGGTCGAGCTCGTCCCAGGCGACGGGGAAGGAGACCGGCACGCCCGGCCGCACCCGCGGGCTGTAGGCCGACACGACCGTCGCGCCGCCGGCCCTGGTGGAGTCGATGAACACCTTGCCCGCGCGGTCCTCCCTGATGAAGGCCGTCGTGGCCAGCGCCGGGTCGAGCCGCTCGGCGCGGGCGGCCAGGGCCCGGGTGGCCGCGGCCAGGTCGTCCATGGCGGTGCCCGGCGGGACGGGGACGAACACGTGCACGCCCTTGGCCCCGCTGGTCTTGACCGCGCCCGCCAGCCCGGCGTCGGCAAGCGCCTGGCGGACGAGGTGGGCGGCCCGTACGGCGAGCGGGAAGGAGTCGTCGCCCTCGGGCGGGTCGAGGTCGAGGATCATGTGCGTGGGCCGGCCGTCCAGGAACAGCGCCGGGTGGTATTCGACGGCCCGCTGGTTGGCGAACCAGAGCAGGGTGCGCCGGTCGTCGCACAGCGCGTACGTCACCTGCCTGCGGGACGCCTCGGCCCACACACTGACCGTCCTGATCCAGGAAGGGGCGTATTTGGGCAGGTTCTTCTGCATGAAGGGTTCCTGGCCCGGCCGTACCCGCAGCACCGACAGCGCGCGCCCGCGCAGCGCCGGGACGATGCGGTCGGCGACCGCGTCGAGGTAGTCGACCAGGTCGCGCTTGGTGGCGCCGGACCCGTCGAACAGCGGCTGGTCGAGGTTGGTCAGGGCGACGTCATCGGCGGTCACCCGCCCCACGATGCCCACTGGCCCGCGCCCGGGTCAACCACGGCCGGACCGGGCGAGTTCCCGCGAGGAGCCGATCTCCTCCCGCAGCCGGGCGACCACGCGGCCGGTGCCGGAGTCCGGGTCGGCCGTGTACATGACGATCGCCAGGTCGGGCTGGCCGGGCACGGCCAGGGTCTCGTACCCGAACTCCAGCTCGCCCAGCTCGGGGTGGCGCAGGCGCTTGGTCCCGTACGTCTTCTCGGCGACCCCGTGCTCGGCCCACAGGCGGACGAAGTCGGGGTCGGCCGACAGCTCGGCGACCAGCTCGGCCAGCAACGGGTCCTCCGGGTGACGCCCGGCGTACAGCCGCAGGTACGCGACCGTGTCGGCGGCCACCTCGGCCCAGTCGGGGTAGAGGGTGCGCGTGTGCGGCGCCAGGAACACCTGGAGGAGCTGGTTGCGCCGGCCGTCCGGAACGCCGGCGAAGCCGCTGACGCGGTCGGCCAGCGCGTTCCAGGCCAGCACGTCCATCCGGGGCCCGAGGACGAACGCGGGCATGCCGTCGGCCAGGTCGAGCAGCCTGCTCAGTCCGGGCCGCAGGACGGGCCGGCTCACGTGCCTGGCCGGCCGGAGCAGGTCGCGCAGGTGGGCGCGTTCGGTGTCGTCCATGCGCAGGACCCGGGCGACGGCGTCGAGCACGGCGTCGGAGACGTTCTGGACGCGTTCCTGCTCCAGGCGGATGTAGTAGTCGACGCTCACGCCGGCGAGCAGCGCGACCTCCTCGCGCCGCAGGCCGCTGACCCGCCGCCGCCCCGACGTGGGCAGCCCGGCGTCCGCCGGATGGATCCGGGCCCGACGAGAACGGAGAAACTGCCCCAAATCACCTTCCACCGCTTCAGGGTAGTACCGCCGTTACCAGGAAAAGCCGTGCGCTGGGTAAGTCCGTGCGGCTCGGCCAGGGTGAGAGGCATGACGAACTACGAGAACCTCTCGGGCCGCATCGCCGTCGTGACCGGAGCCGCCAGCGGCATGGGCGAGGCCACGGCCCGCCTGCTGGCCGCCAACGGCGCCAAGGTGGCCCTGCTCGCCCGCCGCGCCGACCGGCTGGCCGAGTTGGCCGCCAAGATCGACGCCGACGGCGGCACCGCGCTGCCCGTCACCGTGGACGTCACCGACGACGAGAGCGTGGCCGCCGCCGTGGAGGTCGTCCACACCGGGCTGGGCCGGGCCGACCTGGTCGTCAACGCGGCCGGCGTGATGCTGCCCAACCCCGTCCAGGACGGCCGCCTCGACGAGTGGACGCGCATGCTGGACACCAACGTCGCCGGCGTGCTCCGCGTCACCGGCGCCTTCGCCGCCGACCTGCTGGCCGCCGCCGACGCCGGGCGGACGGCCGACCTGGTGAACATCTCCTCGATCGGCGCGCACGTCACGTTCCCCAACTACGCGGTCTACGGCGCGACCAAGGCCGCGCTGACCCACCTGTCGGCCTCGCTGCGCCCGGAGTTCGGCCCGCGGGGCGTGCGCGTGACGAACCTCGAACCCGGCCTGACCGCGACCGAGCTCGGCGACCACATCGACAACGCCGAGCTGGGCGCGCAGCTCGCCGGGATGTTCGAGGCGTTCACCCCGCTGACCGCCGACGAGATCGCCGACCTCATCGGCTACACGGTCAGCCGGGCCCGGCACGTCAACCTGCGCCAGGTGGTCGTGCTGCCGACCGCCCAGGCGTAGGCGGGAAGCCCGCGCGCGTCCGGCGTGTTGACGCCTGCATGGACGATCGTTTCGCGGATCAGCGCGTGATCAGGCAGCTGCTGCACGAGGCCGGGACGTGGGTGTTCGTGGGGCTCGGCGACGACCCGCAGCGCACGGCCTACGACCAGGCCCAGCGCATCCAGGCGCGGGGCAAGAAGATCATCCCGGTCCATCCGGCGGGCCGGCCGGTGCTGGGCGAGCCGGGCTACACGTCGCTGGCCGAGGTGCCGGTCAAGCCCGACGTGGTGGCGGTCTACCGGCGTTCGGAGTTCGCCGGCCAGGTCGTGGACGAGGCCATCGCGGCCGGCGCGAAAGCGGTGTGGCTGCCCATCGGCGTGATCGACGAGGCGGCCGCCCAGCGCGCCCTCGACGCCGGGCTCGACGTCGTCATGGACCGCTGCCCCGCGGTGGAATGGGCGTTGCGCCGCAATCCCTGATCGCGAGGTACGGTGCGGTGAGGGAGGGCGGATCCATGGAAGACGACCACATCACCACGATCGGCACGTGCTTCGCGTGCAAGCGCACGTTCCCCTACACCACCGCGAACGTCACCATGATCACCATCGACCCGGAGACCGGCCTGCCTCCGGACCGGACGGTGCTCGGCACCCAGCGTGAGCCGGCCCCGGAGGCCCTGGCCCGGTCGGTGCCCGAGCCCGTCTGCCCCGACTGCCTGACCAGGGCGCGCGAGTTCAAGGAGCGCATGAGCTCCCCCGCGCCGTTCGAGACCTGGCGCCGGCCCGAGCCGAACTGACCTCATCCGGCCGACGGCCGGGCGCGTCCGGCACAGAGCTCCTGGTAGGCCAGCGCCAGCAGGGTCACCACCGCCGTGCCCGCGGCGGGCCCCACGACGAGCGCCGCCGACAGCTCGCCCGCGTGCCAGCCCGCCGCCGTGATCGCCGCCGACGTCAGCACCGTGACGCCGAACGTCGCCGCCCACAGCGGCAGCAGCCGCAGGTAGGCGAACACCAGCGGGAACGCCGCCCACACGAACGGCGCCGCCGCCACCGCGAGCACCGCCCAGCACGCGGTCACCAGCCCCAGCCACACCCGCCCGAGCATCGGCCGCGACGGGCCGCCCTGGATCACCTGACCCAGACCGTAGAGCAGCCCGAGCAGCACGCCCCCGGCGGCCTCGGCGGACCGCTCCTCGCCCAGCACGGCCAGCACGGCGATCACCAGCGACGCCCAGAAGGCGCCGTGGACTGACCACCTGAGCAACCGCAATACGGTAGACATCCACGGAAAGTCCATGACTGTTCACCAACAGTAACGGACGCTCCCCGGTGCTGAGAAGGTCAGCGGCGGCGCAGGGTGAGCACGAAGTACAACACCCCGGCCAGCAGCAGCGCGATGACCACGCCGATGTTGGCCGCCCCGAACGTGCTGTTCCGCAGCTCGTCGCTCATCAGGAACCCGACGACCGCCGCGATGTGCTCGTCCGCGGACGTGATCAGGCCGACGCCCACGACCGAGGCGACCACCAGGGAGACCAGCCCGGCCGGGTTGAGGGCGGGCGCGCCGGGGCGCAGCAGGCGCTCGTCGTAGGCGCGGCCGCCGTCCCGCAGCCGCCACATGTCCACCAGGAAGATCGCCACCCAGGCGGCCATCACCACGCCGATGATCGCCAGGAACGCCTGGAAGGTGCCGAAGAAGTTGTCGGAGACGAACAGCAGGTAGTAGCCGCCGAGCACCATGAGGAGCCCGTCGATCAGCACCGCCAGGTGCCGCCTGACCGGCACGCCGAGGGCCAGCATCGACAACCCCGACGAGTAGATGTCCATGATGGCCCCGGCCAGGAAGCCGCCGATCGCGGTCAGCAGGTACGGCAGCAGGAACCAGGTCGGCAGCGCCGCCGCCAGCGCGCCCACCGGGTCGCCGCCCGCCGCCTCGGCCAGCTTCGGGTCGCCGCCCGCCAGCAGCACGCCGAACACCAGCAGCACCATCGGCGGCAGCGCGCCGCCCAGCGTCGTCCACAGGGCCACCGACCTGGGCCGGGAGCCGGCGGGCAGGTAACGGGAGTAGTCGGCGCCGCAGTTGACCCAGCCCAGGCCGAGCAGGGTCATGGAGAGGATGACGCCGCCCACCCAGCCGCCGGGGCCCGCCGTCGTCTCCAGCGAGCCGCCCAGCCTGGGCAGCATGAGGATCAGGTAGACGACGGTCAGCACGACGAACGCGTACGTCAGGTAACGCTGGACGACCATGATCATGGCGTGGCCGTACACGCCCACGGCGATCACGACCAGCGCCGCGACGGCGAAGCAGCCGGCGGTGGCGGTCGTCTCGGGGATCCCGGGCGCCACGCGGCGCAGGATGGCGGCCCCGCTCTGCGCGGAGAGCGTGACGAGCACGATCTCCCAGCCCACGTTCGACACGTACGACAACACCGCGGGCAGCTTGTTGCCCTGGTACCCGAAGGGCGCCCGGCCCAGCGTCATCGTCGGCACGCCGGACCGGCTGCCTGCGACGGCGACCAGGCCGACCAGCAGGAACGACAACGCGTACCCGACCGCGCCGGTCACGACGGCGGGGACGACGCCGAGGCCGAGCCCGACGACGTACACGCCGAACGCCACCCCGAACAGGGACAGGTTCGCCCCCGCCCAGGGCCAGAACAGGTCGGACGGTCTTCCCCGCCGCTCGCTGTCGGGGACGGCGTTGATGCCGTTCCGCTCCACGGCCATCGTGTCCATGATCACTTGCTCCTTCGCGGGGGCCCGGCAAAGAAATCATTGTCCGCCTAGGACGATATTTCCCACCCTGGGGGGAATCATGATCGCTGCCGCTGTTCCGCAGAGAGGTCGCGATGCAGGCACCCGGTTCCGACACGCGCAGGCGGGCGCTGGGCGTGTGCCTGGTGGCGGCGTTCATGTCGGGCCTGGACGTGAGCATCGTCAACGTCGCCCTGCCCTCCATCCGCGCGGGCCTGCACGCCTCGGACGACGGCCTGCAGTGGACGCTGTCCGGCTACGCGCTCACGTTCGGCCTGCTGCTGGTCCCGGCCGGGCGGATGGGCGACGCCAGGAGCCGCAGGACGCTGTTCATGTGGGGTGTGGTGCTGTTCACGGCGGCCAGCGCGGCCTGCGGCTTCGCCTGGAGCATGCCGGTGCTGATCGCGGCCCGGCTCGTGCAGGGCATGGCGGCCGGGATGCTGAACCCGCAGGTGTCCGGCCTGATCCAGCAGATGTTCCTGGGCCACGAACGCGGCCGGGCCTTCGGCGCGCTCGGCGCGACCATCGGCGTGTCCACCGCCGCCGGGCCGCTGATCGGCGGCGCGCTGGTCACCGGGTTCGGGGCCGCGCAGGGCTGGCGGTGGGTGTTCCTGGTGAACCTGCCCATCGGGATCGCGCTGCTGCCGCTGGCCTGGAAGTGGCTGCCCGAGCCCGTCCCCGGGCCGGTGCGCACCGGGCGGCGGGAGAGCATGGACCCGGTCGGCGTGCTGCTGCTCGGCGTGGGCGTGGCGACGCTGCTGCTGCCGTTCATCCAGCAGCACCAGTGGAAGGGCGAGGCCAAGTGGCTGCTCGTGCCGGCCGCGCTGCTCGTGCTGGCCGGGTTCGTGCTCTGGGAACGGCTGTACCGCAGGGAGCCGCTGGTGGACCTGTCGCTGTTCGCCAGGCGGTCCTACAGCCTCGGGTCGGCCATCGCCCTGTTCTACTTCGCCGGGTTCACCGGGATCTTCTTCGCCTTCACCCTGTACCTGCAGAGCGGCGAGGGCTACAGCGCGCTGCTGGCCGGGTTGTCGATCACGCCGTTCGCGCTGGGGTCGGCCGGGTCGTCGGTGGTGGGCGGCAGGCTCGTGGGCCGGGCGGGCAGGAAGCTGGTCGCGGTGGGGCTCGGGACGGTGATCGCGGGCCTGCTGGCGACCATGGTGGCGACGCTGCTGGTGCCGGGGGCCGGCGTGGGCGCCGCGACCGCGCTGCCGCTGCTGGTCGCGGGCATCGGCAGCGGCCTGGTGATCTCGCCCAACCAGGCGATCACGTTGTCGGAGGTGCCGCCCGCGGGCGGCGGCAGCGCCGCCGGGGTGCTGCAGACCGGGCAGCGGCTCGGGTCGGCGATCGGCATCGCGGCGGCGGGCTCGGCGTTCTTCGGCTCGCTGCCGCAGGGCTGGCCGACGGCCTTCCGGCACGGCCTGTGGGTGGTGCTGGGGTTCGTGGTCATGGCGCTGGCCGCCGCCCTCTACGACCTCTTCCGCTCCCGCGCCGCCCACTGACCGGGCCGCCGCCGGGCGGCTACAGGTCGGCGGGGTCCGGATCGTCCTCGTCGCCGTACTCGGCGGGGGTGAGGGGGCCGCGCGTCCTCGCCGGCTCGCGGTCGGGGACGCGGACCCGCCGGACGGGCTCGGGCTCCCCCGGCACCCGGACGGTCAGCCCGGGGGCGAGCAGCTCGACGTCGGCGTGCTCGGGAGTGCGCCGGGCCCGCCAGGACGCCGCCAAGGCCAGGGCGAGCAGCAGCTCCGCGGCGCCCCCGCCGTAGAACATGATCTCCGCCGCACCCCTGAGCTGGCCGGACGGCACCGGCAGGTCCAGCCATCCGGCGTACATCACCTGGGACAGCCCCGCGTGCACGGCGACCGCCACCCCGACCACGGCCAGCCGCACCGGCACCGGCGGGCGGCGCGGCGCGGGGTCGGGCCCGGCGACGACCCAGGCGAACAGGTAACCGGTCAGCAGGAGGTACGCGTGCACCGGCGGCGCGGGGACGAGCCCGTACAGGGGCGTGCAGGACAGGGCCGCCATGCCGCCGGCGCTGAGCACCAGCGCGGTCCACGGGTTGGCCGGCAGGTGGACGGCGGGCCCGCGGAGCGCCAGGGTCAGGCGGCGGGCCTGCGCGACCGGCAGCGAGCGCAGCAGCAGCGTCACCGGCGCGCCCAGGGCCAGGAACAGGGGCGCCGCGATGCCGATCAGCAGGTGCTGCACCACGTGGCCGCGGAAGTCGGTCGCGGCCAGCGCGGCGACGGGGTCGGTGAGCGCCACGGTCACCAGCGCGCAGCCGCCCGCGAAGCTCGCGGTACGCCACCGGCTCCACGCCGTCCGCCCGGCCAGCACCACGTACGTCACCAGCACGACGAGCGCCGGCGCGGCCCAGAACCCGCTCAGGTGGTGATGATGCGGCACAGATCGATCACCTCGCCCATGTGTCGCGGCAGCCGCCCGGCGAGGACCGGCGGCCTGCCCGTGGCGCCTCCCACGTGATCCACTATTCGAGCGCCACGCCGGGCCGGCCCGGCGGGACACCCCTCTTTGCGGGCCGCTTGCCGAATCTCGATCCGGACTTTTCCCCGTTCAGGTCTCCATGGGTAGGTCTCAGGGGATGGCGAAAAGGCTCTTTCCCCGCTCGATCCGCGGGCGCCTGACCACGCTCGCGACATTGGTGGCGGCAGTGGTCCTGGCCGTCACGGGCGCGCTCGCCCTCACCCTCGGGCCGGACAACCTGCACGGGCTGGTGGAGACCCGGGTGGAGCTGGCCGTCCGCAGGGTGGCCAGCGAGGCCCGCGCCGGGCAGCTGCCCGCGTCGCTGGAGGCCCCGGCCCGCGTGCAGCTCCTGCAGGTGGTCGACGCCGACGGACGCGTGCTGGCCACCAGCCCCGGCCTGCACCACGGCCAGCGGCTGTCCGGCATGCGGGTGGACAAGCCGGAGACCCTCTACAGCGCCGAGAGCACGCTCACCGGCCTCAGGGACGAGAAGGAGGCCCAGTACCTGATCATGGCGATGAAGGTGCGCACCCCCGACGGCCGGCTCGTCACGGTGTACGGCGCCTCCTCCCTCAGCGACGTCAACCGGGCGCTGTCCTGGCTGAACGCCACGGTGTTCCTCGGCACGCCCATCGCCCTGGTGATCGTCGCCGGCATCACCTGGGTCGTGGTCGCCTCCGCGCTGCGCCCGGTCGAGCGCATCCGCGCCGAGCTCGCCGAGATCACCGGCCGCGACCTGAGCCGGCGCGTGCCCGTCCCCGAGACCGGTGACGAGATCACCGACCTGGCCACCACCACCAACCACACCCTGGACCGTCTCGAACGCTCGGCCGAGACCCAGCGCCGCTTCGTCGCCGACGCCTCCCACGAGCTGCGCAGCCCCATCTCCGCCCTGCGCACCCAGCTGGAGGTCGCCAACGCCTACCCCGACGAGACCGACTGGCCCGCCACCGGCGCCCGCGCCCTGGCCGCCGCCGAACGCCTCACCGGGATCATCGACGAGCTGCTCCTGCTGGCCCGCCTGGACGCCGGCGCCATCCCCGACCGCCGCGTCGTCGACATGTGCCGCCTGGCCGAGGAGCAGGTGCGCCGCCGCGAGGGCGGCAAGATCCCCATCGTCGTGGACGTGTGCGCCCACGCGCCCGTCCTCGGCTCGCCCGTCCAGCTCGACCGGCTGCTGACGAACCTGCTGGACAACGCCACCCGGCACGCCGCGCACCGGATCGACCTCAAGGTGTGGGTGGAGGGCGACCGCGTCTACGTCTCGGTCACCGACGACGGCGACGGCATCCCGCCCGCCGACCGCGAGCGCGTCTTCGAACGCTTCACCCGGCTGGAGGACGCCCGCCGGAAGGAGAAGGGCGGCAGCGGGCTGGGCCTGGCGCTGTCCCGCGAGATCTGCGCCTCGCACGGCGGCACGCTCAAGGTCGCCGACCACGAACCGGGCGCCCGCCTGGTGGCCTGCCTGCCGCTGTACCGCGAGCAGGAACGCCCCGCCGACTCACCGCACCGGTCCTGACGTCCGGCTCACCGCACCGGGTCCTGGCGTCCGGACGCACGCCGTCGCGCCTCGTCCGGACGCACGCCGTCGTGCTCTGTCCGGACGCACGCCGTCGTGCTCTGTCCGGAAGAGCCGGAGGCCCGCACGGCGGGACCTCCGGCCCGGGGATCACTTGATCATCGTGATGCGGTTGGCCGCCGACGGGCTGATCGGCGAGTGCGCGGTCAGGTACGCCGTGAACGCGTCGAGATCGACCGGTCCGCTCCACGTGTCCGTGCTCTGCGTGAACACCGAGAAGCCGTCACCGCCGCCCATCAGGAAGTTGTTCGCGGCGATCTTGATCGACTGCGTGTCCGTGACGGGGGCGCCGTTGAGCTTGACGTCCGACACGCGCGACCCCACCGGCTTGGTGGTGTCGAAGGTGTAGGTCAGCGACGACGACACCTGGAGCAGCCGGTGGTTGATCGCGCCCGTCGCCGGGTTGGGCGTCCAGACCTGCTGCTCCAGCAGCGCCTTGAGCTGCGCGCCCGTGTACGTGCGCACCTGCACGATGTTGCTGAACGGCTGGACGGCGAACGCCTCGCCGTAGGTGACGACGCCGTCGCCCTCGGACCCCGACTGCGCGTACGTCAGCGAGGTGCGGATGCCGCCCGGGTTCATCAGCGCGATCTCGGCGCCCGCCGGCTTGGCCGCCTCCAGCTGGGAGTCGGCGATGAGGTCGCCGAGCGGCGTCTCCGGCCTGGTGGTCGCGGCCGAGGTGTTGGTGACGACGTTGGTGATGTCACCGGTGATCGAGCCGATCTTGCGGTTGGCCACTTCGGCGCTGCGCGTCCGCCACGTCTGAACTTGCGCCTCGACCTGCGGGTCCGGGGTGACCGTACGGGCGACGACCTTGTTGTCCGCGGTGACCGAGGAGCGGACCACGTCCCGGGTGCGCTTGTCGACCCGCAGGTCGATCTGGGTCAGCACGCGGCCGAACGACGAGCCCTGCGTGTAGTAGCGGTCCTGGCCCGCCGGGTCCTTGGTCTTGCAGATGTAGGCCTGGTGCGAGTGGCCGCTGATGACCAGGTCGATCTGCGGGTTCAGCTCCCTGGCGATGCGCGAGCCGGCGTTGGCGGTGTTCGCCGAGCACGCGTCCGGGCTCTGGTTCGGGGTGGTCGAGTCGCCCTCGTGCATCAGGACGACCTGCGCCTTGACGCCCCTGCGCGCCAGGTAGGCCGAGGCCCGGTTCGCCGCGGCGACCTCCTCGGTGAACTGCAGGCCCTTGATGCCCTCGGCGGTGACGATGGTCGGCGTGGTCGCCGTCACCAGGCCGATGAAGCCCACCTGCACGCCGTTGATCTTCTTGACGTAGAACGGCGGCAGGGCGTACTGGCCGGAGCCCTCCTTGAGGACGTTGGCGGCGAGGAAGTCGAAGTCCGT
Source organism: Nonomuraea sp. NPDC003560 (assembly GCF_042878785.1). Lineage (NCBI taxonomy): Bacteria > Bacillati > Actinomycetota > Actinomycetes > Streptosporangiales > Streptosporangiaceae > Nonomuraea > Nonomuraea sp. NPDC003560. The sequence continues at coordinate 167,917 of NZ_JBIAOF010000014.1, forward strand.
GCCCTTCCACTGGCCGGCGGGCGAGCAGCCGTCCACCGGGTGGCAGCCGCCGTTCATGAGGCGCTGCAGCTCGGCGTACCCCTCGTCGAACTCGTGGTTGCCGGCCGCGGTGGCGTTGAGGCCGAGCGAGCCGAGCACCTCCAGGGTGGGCTCGTCGTGGTAGGCGGCCGAGATGAGCGGGGACGCGCCGATCAGGTCGCCCGCCGCCACGAGCAGCGTGTTCTCGGTACGCGCCTGCTTGACGTACGTCGCCAGGTACGACGCGCCGCCGGCGATCGAGTACTTGCCGCCGGGCAGCCCGGTCAGCGAGCCGTCGGCGTCGACGAGGGGGCCGTCCGGGTCGAGGATGCGGCTGGAGGAGCCCGACGGCGGTTCGAGGTTGCCGTGCAGGTCGTTGATGCTCAGCAGGCGGACCGGGACGGTCGGCCCGCCGTGGCCGGTTCCGCGATCGGCCGAGCCGCTGGTCGCGGCGACCGCGGGCGCCATGGCCAGGGCGATCCCGGCCGCGGTGGCGGCGCCGGCCGTGCACAGCCGGAGGAGGGTGCGTGACGTCATGAGAGGGACGTTACGACGTCTCCCTATGCAACGAATGTCGCAAAGGTAACGATTGACCGGGGCAGCCCATGGCATTGTTCGCCATTGGTACGCCTAGAGTTCCTTATGTGGGTGCGCATGTGAAGATCTGCGAACGGCTCGACGACGACGAGGTCTCCCAGGTTCTCCGCATCGTCGAGGCGGCGACCGAGACGGACGGGGTCCGCCCGCTCAACGAGCACGTGATGCTCCATCTCCGGTACGGCGGCGACCCCCGTGCCCGCTCATTGCTGCTGCACGCCGACGACGGCGCGCCCGCGGGCTACGCGCACGTCGACCCGACCGACGAGGTCGAGGGGCCGAGCGCGGAGCTGGTCATCCATCCCGCCTACCGGCGACAGGGCCACGGGACGCGGCTGCTGCGGGCCGTGCTGGAGCTGACCGGCGGCAGGGTGCGGCTGTGGGCGCACGGCGACCACGCCGGCGCCGGGGCGCTGGCCGCGTCGTTCGGCTTCGACCGGGTGCGCTCGCTGTGGCAGATGCGCCGCTCGCTGTTCGCCCCGCTGCCGCCCTACACGCTTCCGGAAGGTGTGGAGCTGCGCACGTTCGTCCCGGGTCAGGACGAGGAGGCGTGGCTCAAGGTGAACTCCGCCGCCTTCGCCCACCACCCCGAGCAGGGCGCCTGGACGCTCGACGACCTGCACCGGCGCGAGCGCGAGCCCTGGTTCGACCCCGAGGGCTTCTTCCTGGCCGTCCGCGGCGACCGGCTCGCCGGCTTCCACTGGACCAAGATCCACGGCTCGTCCGAGCACGGCCACGAGCCGCTCGGCGAGGTCTACGTCGTGGGCGTCGACCCCTCCCAGCAGGGCACCGGCCTGGGCCGGGCGCTCACCCTGGCCGGACTGACCCACCTGCGCTCGCGCGGCCTCGCCCACGCGATGCTCTACGTGGACGAGGCCAACACGGCCGCGATCAGGCTGTACGAGTCCCTGGGCTTCGCCCGCTGGGACGTGGACGTGATGTACGCCGGCGGATAGCCCCCGGCTGATGGACGCCGACGGACAGCCACCGGCGCCCCACTCCACCGTCAGGCCCTACTCACCGTCAGGCCCTACTCACCGTCAGGCCCTACTCCACCATCAGGTGGAGGACGCCGTAGGCCAGCGCCGCCACGAGGGCCGCCGCCGGGATGGTGAGCACCCAGGCGGTCACGATGTTGCCGGCCACGCCCCACCGCACGGCGCTCAGCCGCTTGGTGGCGCCGACGCCCATGATCGCCGTGGTGATGGTGTGGGTGGTGGAGATCGGCGCGCCGAACCCGATCGCGGCTCCGTACAGGACGGTGGCCGCGGCCGACTCGGCGGCGAACCCCTGGGGCGGGTCGAGCGCGATGATCCGCCGGCCGAGCGTGCGCATGATGCGCCACCCGCCGGCGTACGTGCCGAGCGAGATCGCACCGGCGGCGCTCAGGATGACCCACTGCGGGATCCCCTCGCCGGGGCTGGCGTACCCGCCGACCGTGAGCGCCAGGAAGATGACGCCCATCGTCTTCTGCGCGTCCTGCAGGCCGTGCCCGAGCGCCATGGCGGCGGCCGAGACGGTCTGCGCGTAGCGGAAGCCGCGGTTGGTCCTGCCCGGCTGGCTGTTGCGGAAGATCCAGTAAATTGCGATCATGATCAGCGCGGCGAGGCTGAACCCGATCAGCGGCGACAGGATCATCGGGATGACGACCTTCTCGACGACGCCGTCCCAGTGCACCACGCTGGCCGAGGCCAGCGCGGAGCCCACCAGGCCGCCGATGAGCGCGTGACTGGAGGAGGAGGGCAGCCCGAAGTACCAGGTGATCAGGTTCCAGACGATCGCGCCGATGAGCGCCGCGGCCACGACGACCAGGCCGTGCGGACCGTTGGGAGCGTCGATGATCCCTTTTCCGACGGTCTGGGCCACCTGAGTGCCCAGGTGGGCGCCGATGAAGTTCATCGCCGCGGCCATGAACAGCGCGGCCCTGGGGGTGAGCGCCCGGGTCGAGACGGAGGTCGCGATGGCGTTCGCCGCGTCGTGGAACCCGTTGGTGTAGTCGAAGGCCAGGGAGATGACGACCACGCCGATGACGAGGGCGAGCGTGAGGTCCACTGGGCCTAGCTTTCCTTGACCGCGATCGACTCGACGGTGTTGGCCACGTGCTCGAAGGCGTCGGCGGCCTCCTCCAGGGCGTCGACGACCTCCTTCATCTTCATGACGGTGAGCGCGTCGTACTCGCCGCTAAACAGCTTGGCCAGCAGCCTGCGGTAGACCTGGTCACCCTGGTTCTCCAGGCGGTTGACCTCGATCCAGTACTCGTTGAGGTTCTTCATGGAACGCAGCCGGGGCATCGCCTCGGCGGTCAGCTCGGCGGCGCGTTCCAGGACCTCGACCTGCCGGACCACGTCTTTGGGGAGATGGTCGATCTGGTAGAGGACGATGAGGTCGGAGGCGGCCTCCATCGCGTCCATCACGTCGTCGAGGTTGGAGGCGAGGCGGTAGATGTCCTCACGGTCGAACGGAGTGATGAAGCTCTCGTTGAGCCGGTTCATGATCGCATGGGTGCGTTCGTCACCGGCGTGCTCGCAGGCGCGCATCTTCTCGGCCAGGGCTTCCCTGTCCGATCCGTCACTGATGATCTCGACCAGCAGACGGGATGCCGTGACCAGGTTGTTCGCGGAGTCGGCGAACAGGTCGTAGTAGCTGTCCTCACGTGGCGTGAGACGCAGGCGCACGTCGTTCTCCAGATGTGCGGGGATGGTCCGTGGAAGAGGGTACGGGTTACCAGGCGAAATGCGAACTTCATGTCTCCTTCGCCTTCTGGCTACCCTGCGTATGTTGTGCGACACCGGCGTCCGGAGTAGTTTGGCCGCTTTTTGCAGGGAAATCCGGCCGGTGACGTGGCCTGTTGTGGGGTGTGCGGAGGGCTCATCCTTCCGCGACGTTCGCTAAATGTTCACCTGTTGTTCACTCAAATCTTCGTCCGGTGGAAGTTCCTGAACGACCGGGACGGAGTCGGGCCCCGCTGCCCCTGATACCGGGACTCGTACTTGGCCGATCCGTACGGGTGCTCGGCGGGCGAGCTGAGCCGGAACACGCACAACTGCCCGATCTTCATCCCCGGCCACAGCTTGATGGGCAAGGTCGCCACGTTGGACAGCTCAAGCGTGACGTGCCCGCTGAAACCGGGATCGATGAACCCGGCGGTGGAGTGCGTCAGCAGGCCCAGCCGTCCGAGCGAGCTCTTCCCCTCCAGCCGCGAGGCCAGGTCGTCGGGAAGCGTGATCACCTCATAGGTGGAGGCCAGCACGAACTCCCCCGGATGCAGGATGAACGGCTCGTCACCGGCCGGCTCGACCATCCGCGTGAGATCCGGCTGCTCCACGGAGGGGTCGATATGGGGGTACTTGTGGTTCTCGAAGACACGGAAGTAGCGGTCGAGCCGTACGTCGATGCTGGACGGCTGGATCATGTCCTGGTGGAAGGGGTCTAGGGCGAGCCGGCCGGAGTCGATCTCAGCAAGGATGTCACGGTCAGATAGCAACACGGTGAGCCAACTTACCGTCCCGGCCGGAAAAGGTGGGGCGTTGGGTTTGCTGTTGGGGGGCAAGTTTCCGCTACAGTGGGGACGCGTACTTCGGTTCGTGCGGGTGTAGTTCAATGGCAGAACATCAGCTTCCCAAGCTGACAGCGCGGGTTCGATTCCCGTCACCCGCTCTCACTACGAAGGCCCAGGTCAGGAATCAGATCCTCACCCGGGCTTTGATCACGTTCGGAGCTGTTCGATCTTTTCGGGCCATTAGCGGGCCATAAGCCGTTGATCATCCTGCGGGAACCAGTGCTCCGGCCGCCTCGTCCCCCTCGTCGTCATCACGGACCGTGAGTTGCCTGTCGATGGCGTTGGTGATCGCCTCGTCCGCCCCTCTGACCGCGTGCTGGTAGATCATCGCCGCTCGTATGTTGTCATGGCCCATCCGCGCCATGAGGTCCTTGAGGCCTGCGCCCGACTCGGCGGCGAGCATGTTGCCGGTGTGCCTCAGGTCGTGGAAATGGAGCCCGTGCAGGCCCATGTCGGACACCACGTCAACCCATCGGCTGCGGCTGTTGAAGCCGCTGCGACGGATCGGTCCGCCCTTGGCCCCGGGGAACACGAGTGATCCCAGCTCGTCCTTGACGTAGGTGTCCATGTGCTCGCGCAGGATCGGGACGATGCTCTGCGGGATGCCCACGGTTCGCCGTCCCGCTTTCGACTTGGGCGGGCCGAGCACCAGGCCGCCGGACGAGCGCTCCACGAAGGCCACCCGTACTCGGACCGTACGCGCGTCAAGCGGCGGCGCGGCGCGCCGCCGTACCCCCGGCCCTCCGCCCGCCCGCCGTCCGGGCGTGCGGCCTGGGGGCCGGTCCCGGACGGCGGCGGGACACCGGGCCGGGCACCGCACGCCGGCCCCGCCGTACCAACCGAACGCATCGGCCGGGGGTTGCCACGCCGCCGCACAGATGTAGCCCTACGGTCGCCACGGCGTGGCTGGCCATCGTGCATGGTCGGGGGCGATCGAGGGTCCAGGGCTTCGTTCCTCAGCCCCGGACCACCGAGCAGCATGGTTGCCGACCGTTTTCCGGCTGATGCGTGCAGCCCGGCGCCTTAGAGCTCGATCGAATCGTCTCCTGTGATCCGTCAGTCCTGGCTGGTCTCACTCAGGTAGCAGGTTGAAGCCGTTGTCGATGAGCGCGCTGATGGCGGCTTCCATATAGGCGCGCGTGACTCGGTCGACCACGACAAGGTTGGCCTCTCTGAAGAAGCCTGCGCCGCGTGCCATCTCCTCGGCGATCTCTTGCCCAAGTCGGATCGGATCGTAGAATGCCGGGCGGTAGAGCTGTCCCTCCCGCTCGATCAGGACATCCGAGAACCAACCCTTAACTCGATGAGGGGCGCCTGCTCGTCGAAGTAGTCCGGCCAACGCACACTGAACACTGCGCGAGTGTACCGATCCAACATCACGGGGGATCAACCGTCAGTTGCAATTCCTGTTGCAGTTCAAGCCCGTACCAGCCCGTTCAGAGCAGACCACCCATGCCCGCTGACCTGCATTGCACTACCTGAAACAGCTTGGACTGGATCTCTTAATCGGTAGGTTTCACAATCGCTGACCCCGGACCAATCGGTTCGACCATCAGTACCACCCGGCTGGCTTCGACATCGAACCCGAGATCCGGATAACCAGGGGAACCCTCCGGAGACATCAGCACAGACTTCCCAAGACGCTGTCCGATCAGGCGGAGGACAGCCACCAGGACATCCAACCGCTCCTGCCCCTGCAATTCTCTGAGGTCAACGTCGAAGTCAATTGACTCGGCCTGATACAGCCGGAAGATCATCACGACCTCGGGGATCGGCCAGACTCTCAATTCAGGCGTGGCGCCGGCGGATGCAGCGGCGACCATGTCAGGAGCCGACGTGAGCTCCATCGGCTCACCAGTCAGCGAGTAGGCGTACTGCCAATCCTGCGACCGAACGAGCTCAAGCAGCACCTGCCAGTCCTCGACAGTCGTTCCCTCTACGACCACGTCGGGCAACGTTCCGTTGATGTCGGGGTCGAAGAGGCCCTTCACGTCATCCCACAACAGGTCAGGCACAGTACACATCATCCTTGAGGAAGTCCCTCCGGCGGATACTCCAGCTCCCGATCGACGGCTGATCGTCGGGCCATTAGCGGGCCATTAACCAAGGTGACGAGCGGTCAACCACGGTCACTCATGACCTTGCCGACATCCTGTGCGACCAGCAATCCCCTGCTACAGGGACCGTGATCGGTGCAGTTCCCAAGCTGACAGCGGGTTCGATCCCCGTCAGTCGCTCCACATGCCCACGGTCACGGAGTGAATCCCGACTCGGACCTTGATTATTTCTAGAGCCATCAGCCGACCTTGCTCAGTCCTGCGGCTTGCGCCAGATGATGCTGTAGCGCAACAGAAGGCGACGGCGATACTGGGAGAGCCAGGCAACATCTCGGCGGACAACGCTCGGCACGGTCTGTCGCAGTTCGCGGGCGACCATGCCCTCGCCGCAACCTACGTCGAGGGCGCGCTGGTGACCATCAGGGATCGCGCGCAGAATGCGGAGATAATAGACGTTGTGGTTCCAACGTCTGCGGTTCTCCACGGTCATGTGTCGATCCTGCCGGACAGCCGTTGACGGATCCCTCTAAGAACCCCTGGCCAAGTGAAGCGCGTGATCGGTCGGGCGACCAGCCCCACTGTGCCGGCGGTCTGCGATCCACCTCATGTCGTCACGTACTGAAGTGGGAATCCGACGACCAAGTACGCCAGTGGCGCGAAGGCCAGGGCCGTCAGCAGGGTCGGCATCCGCTCTCTCTGCCGGCGTGCCATCACCAGCGGTACAAGGACCAGGACGGCCAGACAGGCCCATGCCTGCGGGGCGTAATGCAGGACGAAGGCATAGAGGATGCTCTCCATCCCGAAGACACCTCCCAGCGCGGCGAGCCCTATGACACGGTTACGGATGGTGCGTCCGTTCCACCACCACAGCCCAGCCACACCGAACAACGGGCCGCTGATGGCCGCCATCACAAGCCACACCAGCGGATAGGTGAGGCTGCCCATGCCGTCCCGGCCGAACTCCGCGTACCCGTAATACCCAACGACCAGGCCGATCGAGGCACACAGGCCGGCGACGGCGGCTGACCGCGCTGACGCCCAACCGGCAAGCAGGGCGCCGACGACGAACGCTGGGACACACCAGACAGCACCGGAGTTGGCGACCTGGTTCCAGGCGCCCGGAAGCCAGCCCTGGGCAAGATTGGTGACAACACCGAATCCCAGACCTGCCAGCAGTGCGGATGCGCACCAGACGCTGAGCTTTGCGATCGGCCCGAAGCGGCTGTTCATCAGGAAGATCCCCCCTGTCTTCCCTCGCTGGACACCGGCGGGTCGCAACTCTATATGCAGGCCATACATGCTGCGTCTAGTTGATGATCACGTCGTCACCGCAAGATCCCTCACTGACAAACCAGCACGATGTACTCACAGACAACCACCCCTTAGCGGTAATGTTGATCGCGTCATTGGGGAAGTGGTCGCGATCACTGCATGCCAGATGCATGCCAGAACGGACGATGATCAACGGTGAGTTGCAGGGACTCCCGGCCACTCGACCAGCCTTGACCTGCCTCCCCATTTCCCCCGCTCAGGACGGCAAGATCCGTAGCCCATTCCCAAGCTGACAGCTCTGGTTCGATTCCGAGGGTGGTCCCGGTGTGACGAAGGTCATGGAAGTGAAAGCCGCTGAGCTCGGCATTCTTCAATGCCGCCGCCGAGGCACGGGTGAAGTTCACGCGCCGGAGCTTGGCACCCCTTGGGCCGACGAAGACGTGCCCGTCGTCGGACTGCTCGGCGTGGGTCTCCATGTGCGCGCGAGGGTCCGCACCGCAGGCCAGAGATTGTCGGACAGCAGGACGAGTGACGCCCTGTGAACCGTCGGCACTCCGATTCTGGGAGCCATCTTGGGAGCCAACAGGCCGTACGGCTCCGGACCGAGTTGGATTGATCTGAACAGGCGACTCGGTCACGACCTTCGCGGCGAACTGGCCTGAACGGCCCTGGCCATCGTTTGGGAACCTTTCGATCAGATGTCGCGGGTCGCGTCGTGACCTGATCGCTGCGTGACGCAGATCACATCCCCTGACACGAACTCGTGCCGCCCCCTCGGGCGAAAGCTGGTGAACCACCACTCAGGGGATTGGAGCACCATGTGACCGATGACGAATCCGGTAGGGCTGTCGACGCCGAGCTGATACGGCGGTCGGAGCACGACCCGGAGTCCTTCGCCGACCTGTTCGACAGGCACGCGCCCGCACTACGGCGTTACGTTGCCCGGCGGCTGGGCCCCTCTCTTGCCGACGACATCGTCTCCGATGCCTTTCTGACCGCTTTTCGGCGCCGTGGCCGCTATGACATGAGCCATCCTGACGCACGGCCTTGGCTGTACGGCATCACCGCTCGGCTCATCAGCCGACACAGACGTGTGGAGGTTCGGTTCTACCGGGCGCTGGTCCGCAGCGGCATCGACGAGATCGTCGAGCCGTACGCCGAGCGTGTCGATGACCGGGTCGCCGCCCAGCAGGCCGGTCTGGCGGCGGCGCTGGCAAAGCTGTCCCCCGGTGATCGGGAGGTGCTGTTACTCGTGGCCTGGGCCGACATGTCATATCAGGACGTGGCCCGTGCACTGGATATCCCGATCGGCACTGTCAGATCCCGCCTGAACCGAGCCAGGACGAGGACACGCCAGGCGCTCGGCGGATCCGACCCCGCGATGACCCGAGAGGAGTCTTTCGATGGATGACCTGCGATCGCTGCACGAGTGGCGCGCCAAGGTCCCCGAGCCCGGCCATGAGTGGATCATCTCGGAGCGCCGGCGGCTGCTGAAGCGGATACGGGGGCGCAGGCGATCAGTGGGGCGCCGGCTGCTTGCGATCGGGGCTCTGGGGGCCGCCGCCTCGGTCGCCGTGGCCACCCTATGGCCGCAACCGCCTGCTCAAGGGCCGGCGGCTACACCCCCAGTCGTTCGGCTCGACTCCAGCGTGGTGCTGGTCCGCGCCGCCGATATGGCGAGCAGGCGCAGGAGCACCCAGGTGCCGCTGCCGACGCAGTGGCACTACACCAAGACCCTGGACAAGCAGCCGAACTCAGAGACGACCAAGACCCAGGAACAATGGCTGCGCTATGACGGCAGGCAGGCCGCCTCCTTCGGCGAGGACGGCCGACTCACCGTCGGCAAGGAACACGACCCGCTGGATCCCGGCGATGACGACCTGTCGCCGCAGCAGTACGACGCCAAGCTACGCAAGCTGCCCACTGACCCGAGGAAGCTGCTGGTCAAGATCACAGGTGATCGTCACTGGATCGAGGGAGCCCGCGAGGAGGGGGTGCCCAAGAGCGTCGAACCCGCCGACGCCCGCGCTTATCGCGTGATCATGCTCTACCTGAGCAGGTACGGCACGATGCCACCGCGGCTGGAGGCGGCCATGTTCCGCGCTCTGGCGCTCATTCCCGGCGTCCGGATCGAGCAAGGCGTGAGCGACGCCGCCGGTCGCAGTGGGCTGGGCGTCTGGCTGGAGCGCGCCGGCGATGCGCGGCCCTTCCGCCGATACGAGATCCTGGATCCGGCCACCTATCGCTACCTGGGAACTCGGACGGTCTGGCTGCGCGATGCGTTCATGCCTGGCAGCAGCGAGCCAGCCACCCGCAAGGGAGCGGTGTGGAGCACGGCCTTGCTGACGTCGGTGATCGTGGAACGTCCCGGTCAGCGGGGCTGAGCGCTCACCCGTGGGTGGGAAGCACGCAAGGAAGAGGGCCGGATCGGGGCCTGTTCGTCGTGCGCGGCCGCATGAGCCAGGACGGTGGACGGCATGCACGGGGGCGCCGGGCTTGGCGTAATAGTGTCGTCGTGGGTTCCCAGGCTCGGGATCAAAGCTACTGGCGTACACGATTTCGGGCCTGAGCATGCGGATCGGAAGCGGCTTGGTCCGATCGCATGTGTGTTCCACCGCAGGCCACGAAGCATCGCGCAGCCAGAGTCTCGCTCCGCCTTCATCCGCTTGTTGCGGGAGCCACGTTGGGAGCCACCGGGGCGGACGATCATGAACCGAGCCGAACGAGCCTGAACAGCGGGGCGAACGATCCCGAATGGCCTTGGATATCGTTCGGGGACCTACGGATCAGAAGGTGCGTGCCCCTTGCGTGCCCGTACGGTCGGCGATCACCGGGGAGTCACGGGGACTCATGGGGATTGGACCGGCATCCGCCCAGGTCAGCGTTCTCAGCTCAGGGAGCATGACCAGCCCTTTGCCCTGCTCGGCGCCTCATCAAGCCGTGATCGATGCAGTTCCCATGCTGGCAGCGCGCGTTCGATTCCCGTACCCCGCCCCCCATGAGGAAGCCCAGCTAGACCGATCGAGTCGGCACCTGGGCTTTGATCTTCCTTAGGGTTCTGGTCCACGACATCGCGATCCGGTAGGGCAGGTGCTCCCCGACGGGGATCGTTCTCGGGACAGGGAATGACGAGACCGGCATTCGAGCGTCTTCAGCGCCTATTCAGGCATCTGCCCGGCATGTGCGCCCGGCCCTACGGCGTCGTGTCCGGCTGGGGTGACTTCCCCGGTGAAGCTGCGCAACTCTCGGCTGAGCGCGGCTATGGCGGCGGTCATGCCGATTAGACCGCCCAGGATGACGAGCGCCGCCGCGCCGCCCAGTGCCGCGGCCAGTGCTCCGCCGAGGACCGGGCCGAAGGGTTTGAGCGCCATGCTGCCCATGCTCAGGATCGCGCCCATCCGGCCGAGCATCTCTTCGGGCACCATCCGTGCGATCACGACGTTCAGCACCACGTTCAGCGAGGGTGTGGACAGGGTGATGAACACCAAGGGAACCATTGGCCACCACGCTCCCCATGGCAGCGCCGTGGCCGCCAGCGCGGCGCCGAAGACCGTCAGGACGACCAACAGCAGTTTGCCGGGCGGGAGGAGCTTTCCGATGCGTCCCGACAGCAGCGCCCCGGCCAGTCCGCCGATGCCAAGGCCGGCCAGGACTGTGCCGGTGGTGAGCGCACTACCGCCGCGCTCGCCGACAAGCACGATCAGCGGGATCAGGAATGCCCCGCCCAGCAGGTTGAGGACCATCACCGCCGCAGTGACCTCTCTCAGGCCCCGCCGGCGCCACAGCCAAGTGATGGCCTCAACCGCCTCCCGGCGCATGCCACCCCGGATCGGGGGCTGCTCCTCGCCGTCCTCTCGTGTGGAGGTCCGCGACTCGTTCGCCGGGCGGCGCGGCACCTTCGCCAGAGCGTAGAAGATCGTGGCGGCAAGGAAGGTGATGGTGTCGACGACGAAGGGCGCCGCACGCCCCAGGCCGTAGAGCAGGCCACCAAGCGGAGGGCCGGCCAGCCCGGCGGCATGGGTGCGGGACTCCTCTTGAGCGTAGGCGCTGTGAAGTTGGCTCGTGGGGACGATCCCGCGAACGGCCGTGCCCAGGACCGGCTCGATGAACGCGGCGCACAGCGCGTCGAGTACCGCCAGCGTGACGAAATGCCATACCTGCACCTGGTCGGTGAGGACCAGTGCTGCCAATACCGCTGAGACGACAGCCTGAAGACCCTGGGCGGATATCAGCGTACGGCGACGGTCCCACCGATCCACCCAGACGCCGGCGGGTATCTGAACCAGAAGAAAGGCGACGGTGCGGGCTCCGGCAACGACGCCCGCCAATCCCGGGGAACCGGTGAGCGCGAGCACCAGCAGCGGCATGGCCAGTCTGGTGAGCTCCGACCCCAGTTCAGACACCGCGCTGCCGATCCACAGCAATTGGAAACGCACGTTCCTGCGCAGCGGGACGATGCCGGTCACGGGTCATCTTCCTTGGGTCGGGGGGTGTGACTCCGGGCCTGCGGCGCCGTTTCCGGATGCGGCAGGGCTGCCGCTGCGGTTCAGTCTTCGAACAGGCGCGACCCGAGGCGAGACCCGGAGAAGATACTCATCAGGCATGACGCTGTCTACTGAATATCGCGGGCGGGCCATGCGCTCTTGCGCGCCCGCAGCGGAGCTCGTAAAGGGTTCGGCGGTCAGATCGGCGACATGCCGCGTTGCCCCGCAGGACTTCAGGCCCGCCACACGGCTCATCGACGACACCTTCATCGACCAACACGCCGCACGAACACTGATCCCTCATCTCTTCTTTGACCAACGAGAAGCCGACCTCGTGCAGACGGTGGTCGACGCCCTCTTGCAGCTGCTCGATCACCTCGGCCCTACCGCTCCGGACAGCGCCTACCTCGACCCTCCTGAGTGGACCAACGTCCTGAACTCGGCCGGCGCCGCCTACCTGCTCTTGTCCTCCGACAAGCACGGCTCGTGACAAGACTTCGCGCAACGCGCCCTTGCACGTAGGAGCGTCAGGCAGGGGATTCCGTACGGGTTCGCAGCCCGAAAACCGTCGCCACCGCCTGCTACTTTCTCGGTCCATGAACAATGAGACCTGGACGATCGACGATCACCTTGGCGGCAAGCCCGACACATCGGTAGCCCTGTACCGCGAATTCGTCAGGCTGGTTGAGGCATGCGGCCCATTCACGTACGCGGTGTCCAAGAGCATGATCACCGTCAAGGGAACACGTCGTGGATTCGCCGGAGCAAAGCCAGACGCCCGAGGGCTGCGAGGCTATTTCGACATCCAGCGCACGATCAGCGACGACGCTCGCATCACCAGCGTGGCTCCGTACACGAAGCGGCTGTACGTTCATTCCTTCCGAATCTCTGATCTCGCTGAGCTTGATGAGGAATTCGCCGGCTGGCTCCGCGAGGCGTACGGAGTGGGTCAGGGCGGACACCTGGGCGCTTCACGATAAGGCCAGCCCCGACACGAGCTGTGAGGTCCCTGGTCGTCAGCTGATCGTCGTGCGATCAGACAGGGGAACGGGGGGTCAATCACGGACATTCATGACCGGTCCTTCGTCCAGCTCAGCGCCCCGAAGCCCGTTGATCGTTGCAGTTCACAGCTGACAGCGCAGATTCCATTCTCGTCACCCGCCCTCACACAGCGAAAGCCAGGCCAGGCACCCGCTCCCGACCTGGCTTCACAAAGTCCTGCTGGCGTTTCGATCTTCTGCGCCTGTTCCGCGCCCGATCCCCGCCGTACCGACCGAACGCCCCGACCGGGATTGCCGGGCCGCCGCACACATACAGCCCTACGACCACCACTGCATGGCTGTACGCCGTACGTGCTCGCGGGCGGTCGACTGTCCGGCCCCTGGCTCACCGAGTATCGCGGTTGAGCTCTCGGAGGGCACCATGAGCAGCATGCCGAAGAGTCCGCCCGAGTCGGTGAAGCGTCACTTGCGTCAGCGCCTGAACGATCACGCTCGTTCGCGGTGGCAGGTGTCCGGGATCGACGTGCGTTTTCGTGGCGAATTCGCTTATGTAGAAGCGCGTCTGCAGGGCGGTGCCTACGCGCGGTTGTGCCGCCTGCGCTTCGAGGGCCTCCCGCACACCTGGGCCTTCGCGCTCTACCTTCCTAGCGATGACATCTACCAGAACAGTCCCCTGCCCAGCGGCCATCTTTCAGGCTCACCCGAGGAAGCCCTCGACTGTGCGTGCGCCTTCCACTTTGCTGACCCCGAGGTTCACATCCCATCCACCGCCCCAACCAGCTGAAACGGCGGTCCTGAAATCCGGAAACATACCGCGGAATGGGGAAGGAAGCGCCTGATCACGCCGGCGCTCCTCTACAGTTCAGGACGCATGCCGCACACGAAGCAATACCCGCTTCAACGCCGGTTCCAGACTTGGCGGCCCTAACTCGATGAGCTGTAAAGCCGCCACCAGTACCTGACCCGCCTCAGCCGCTACGTCCGCCTCTGCGAGGAGACCTCTGTCCGCGTCACCGCCGAGGCCGATCCCACCCAACGCCATGAGACCACGGCGCTGTGATACCTGAACGTCATGGACGCTAGAAGATGCCCAAGAGAATCTTCGCGGCTGCCGCTGCGATGAGAGCTGCGGAACTTACCAGCATCCATCGAGTCGCGCTTCCGAGCTTCTTGGTCCTCGCGTGATGTACGCAGATGCAACGCCATAGCTCCAGCGCTGCCGCATCTAGTGTCTCCGCTGCGGTTTGCTTGGTGAACGCGTCGCGAAAATCCTTTGCGGAGCTTATCTGGCTGATCGTGTCGCTGTAACTGAATGCGATTGGAGCGCGAGCGTCGCGCTCCAAAGAGATCCTGCGGATAGATCGCGAGCCGGTGAACACTCCAACCGCACTTATGGTCGAGTAGGCAATGGCCGCTAGGCTGGCTAGCGCGAACGTCCCGGTGATCGGCGATATGGAAGACGAGTTGAGCCCTGAGATGAATACTACTCCGGTGACCACCAGAGCATTGGCGCTCAATATTCCGCCAGCTCTGCTGATGAGCCCCAGCCGGAGCTGATCCGATCGAGTGAGATGCCATTGGGCTAGATTCAGCCGAGCTGTAATGTCTGTCTCGTCGGTCATCTAGCCCCTTGCCTTCCCTTGTCGGCCTGCAGAAGGGTCCACGATTGTCCAACGCGATCGATCGGAAGGTGGTTCCTGCATGGGCATGCAGGAACCAGGCTGTGTCAGGAGCGTCGCCCAACGACCACTGTGCTATATGCATGAAATGATCAGGCTCCCCCCTCCGGCAGTGCCCGTTGCGTGCTCGTACGTACCCTACGAGCCGAAGCCGACCTGCACAGAACCGTTCACGAGCGCGACGCGCGGCCGTGGAACCCCGTAGAGCATCCAGGTCATACACACACCATCGGGCAACGCCTTACACGTTACGCTCGGACCACTCGGCCACGGTCTGGATCGACCCCAACAGCCTTTCCACGACCTGGGTTTTCGTCTCACAGTCCAAGCCGTGATGATCATGACCACGTTAAGTTGCGTGCCGATGGCCTTTCTCCGTCTACGGACGTAGACGAATCGCCTGCCGATGCCCGTCCTGGGAGGTTTTCAGTGCTTCCTCCGCGAGCTCGCATGGCCACGCTCGAAATCACTCGTCGTCGAAAAAGCGCCTGGTCTTATTCGTCGTCCTCGTCACCCGTGTAGGCCTCGTACAGTTTGCGGCGGAGGAGGTCGGTTCGGACGGTCAGGGCGCCGAGGAGTTCTTCGTCGCTCAGCCCGTCCGTGGTTCTGAAGGCCCATGAGGAATGGCCTTCCTCGTCGAGGCACTTCACGAGGACTATCGCGCCCAGAGCGGTCCATCCTTCGGGAAGCGGGTAGACGTCGAGGCCGTTCAGGGCCTGGCCGACGGGTACTTCCCCTTCCTCTGTCACTGAGCCTCCTGATGGCTGGTGGTGGCACGAACCGGGATGTGCTGCTCAAGCGCGTCGCAGCGAACAGCGAAGCCGCCGTGCCGGGGGCACTCGACCTCGCCGGCTCGCGGGCAGTAGTAGATGTCCGGACAGCCGCAGTCGGAGAACACGGGCAGGGGTCAGGCAGGGCGGCCACGTTCCAGATGATGTGCCTCTGGTTCACCGCTGCGCAACCGCTTTAGTCTCCAGGCCAGAGCCCTCTCGATGTTGCATCCCGAGGCGCCTCATTCGGCCAGCCGCTGCTCAGCCGACTCCCATGGCCGCATTTCGCCGTCTTCGTCGGCGTCTTCCTCGTACCAGCCCGTTTCGGCGAGCCAGGTCTCCAGCCAGTCGGTCAGGCTCTCCGAGTCGACATACCAGGCGTGGTGCCAGTCGTCGCTGATCCCGTTCGGTTCGAAGAGCAGTACGGCGCCCTCGGGGCTGCGGCAGTCCACGGCGGCGTACATGCCGCACCCCCAGTCCAGGATGGGCAGCACGTCCGCCGGCCAGTGCGCGTCCGTGCCGGGCCCTGAGGTCTCCCGGACCTCGCGGTATTCGCGCACGACGGTACGTCCTTCTCCCGCGAGCGGCAGGAGCTGGTAATCGGGGCCGAAGCCGCCGTTGGCCACCTCGCGGTAGAGGCGGGTGAGCACCGGAGGAAGTCGGAATCCCAAGACGCGTTCGGCCCGCGCCGCCTCCTCCGCCGTCGCGGGAGGAGGCAGGTGGTCCGTGGTCGCGCTCGCCTTCGCCGACACACGCCGAAGGAGATCATCGTTGTCCGTCACGACGGTGATCCTGTCAGCTGCCCACGACAGATCTTCATGGATGGTCGTTCATGCCCGCCCGAGATGGCTATCTGGAGGAATCCGGATCCCGGGTGATTCTCGTTCCCACGTCTTCCCCTTGGCAGATCGCCTTCATCACGCCCGTCGCCGCCACGTCGAACACGTGCATGAGCAGCCCTTGCTCATTGGCGAGCACGAAGGCGCTCTCGTCCATCACTTTCACCCCGGCCGCCAGGGCTTCTCGATAGGTGAGGTTGGTGTACCGCTTGGCGTCCGAGTTCACGTTCGGGTCGCTGTCGTACACCCCGTCGACGCCGCGCTTGGCGACCAGCAGCGCGTCGGCTTCGAGCTCCAGAGCCCGCTGGACGGCCGGATAGTCCGTCGTGACGTACGGCTGGCCGATGCCACCGGCGAGCAGGACGATCAGCCCGCGGCGAAGGTGCCGGTCGGCGCGCAGCCGGATGAAGGGCTCGGCGACACTCTGCATCGGCACAGCCGTCATCACCCGCACATCGGTCTGCGAACGCGCGGTGAGCACTCCACGCAACATCAGCGCGTTCATCACCGTGCCGAGCATGCCGATGTTGTCGGCTTCGGCGCGGCCTATCCCCCAGCCATCTGCCATCCGGCCGCGGAAGTAGTTGCCGCCGCCGATGACCACCGCGACCTCGACGCCCAACGTGCTGACGGAGAGGATCTCATCCGCCAGCTGAGCGAGGCTGGCCGGATCGGTTCCCCACCCGGCGTCGCCCGCGAGTGCCTCGCCACTCAGCTTCACCACGACCCGTGAGTAACGACTCATCCCGTTCCCTTCACGGCCGCGCCCTCGGCGACCTGATCAAGGATACGAGGCGCACCCTCGCCAGGAGCATCCCGGCTGCAGGCGCCTCGACGGCCGCCCCATTGGGCATGATCCACAGCATGCGAACCCGGATGTTCTTCGTACGCCACGGGGACTCCCTGCACAAGCAGGACGGCGTGATCGGCGGCCCGCAGGGATGCCGCGGCCTCACCGACATCGGACATCAGCAAGCAGCACAGCTCGGGCGGCAGATCATCGCGGAAATCGGCGACGACACGACGGCGATCTACTCCTCGCCCCTGCCGCGCGCCGTGCAGACGGCCGCCGCGATCGCGACGGCCGCCGGCCTGCCGTCGTCACAGGACTGCGGGCTCTGCACGTGGCACACACCGCCAGAGGCGGACGGGCTCAGCCACGCGGAGTTCCGGCGCCTCGACATCGAAGGCGGCGGCATCTACCGTCCATGGCAGCAGGGCAATGAGACCTGGGCCGAGATGGTGACCCGCACCAGCCGCACCATCACCGACCTCGCCCACCGCCACCGCGGCGAGACCGTCATCGTGGTCGGCCACGCCGAGACGGTCGAGATCTCGTTCAACGCCCTCGGGCTGCTGCCGGTTTACCGGTCCTTCGACCTCAAGGTGTCCCCGGCCTCGGTGACGGAATGGGTCACCGAGGAGGAGCCGACACAGTGGCCGCCTCCCAGGTGGACGCTCGTGCGATTCAACGACACCCCAGCCCCTGGGGGAGGCGCTGCGGCTCCGGGGTGATCGCCGTGCCGGGGGCTGGGGCCGGGCGGCGCGCCGCCGGGGCTCTGTCAGTTCGTGTCCGGTACGGCCAGGTCCAGTACGCCGACCTTCTGGCCACCGCTCCCCTCGCCCGTGACCTGGAAGCCGAGTTTCCGAAGAAAGCCGACGGGACGGTCACCGTCCAGGATGAGGCGCGGCCAGGCCACCTGCGGCTGCACGTGGGCCTCCGCGAGAGACTTCGCCGCCGGCGAGACGAACCGCTGCTGGTCGGGACGGCAGGCGCGGGTCAGCTGTGGAGCAGTTGGGTGAGCGGCTCGCGCACGTCGGCGGGGTAGAGGTCGAGCGGCCCGAACTCGGCGGCGCTCGCCCAGACGAGCTCGAAGGTGTTGTCCGGCCCGTGGTCCACGGCTTCGTCACCGGAGAGCGACGGGACGCCGATCACGTCCCGCATGAGGAAGTAGGAGGCGGGCCGGCCGCCGTGCGTGCCGGTGAAGAGCAGCCGGTCGATCGTCGCGGTGAGAGTCGTCTCCTCGTGGAGCTCGCGGACCGCGGCGCTCTCCGGTGACTCGCCGTCCTCCACGTGGCCTCCCGGCAGAAGCGCGTAGTGGTGCCCGGGACACGGCTGCCCCTGCCGGCCCTTGGCGGTGCAGATGCCGCAGGCGACGCCGGGGCCGCGCCGGAAGTACCGCTTGATGACCAGGACCCGGTCGCCGTCGACGACCACGGCGACCGCTCGGGGGATCGGCATGAGAGGGATCATACGATCCGGCGTCGCACGGGCCGCGATCACTGCGGTTTCCAGCCCTCGGGGTCCAGCAGGTACGGGAGGAATTGACTGGTGGTCTTCAGCACGGCGGGATCTTGCCGTGGCGCAGGCCATATCTGCAGGTAGTAGCCGTCTTCCTGCCAGTTCTCGTCGTCACCTTGGGTGTGGTAGCGCAGGCGGTGAGTGCCAGACCGGCGGGCAGCGGAAGGCGGTGCACCTTGTCGTCGCGCCAGTCGGTGTCCCATCCCGCCACGACCAGCTCGCTCGCCACGGTTTCGAAGCTGATCTCCACGACGTCCTCGTAGCCGTCGAGGCGCGCGCCCGGATCCCGGTCGGCGACGGCCACCGTGAAGGGCACCTCTCCGGCCTGAGCGGCGATATGCAGGCAGACCACCCCTGCCGCCTCCACTTGGACGAGCCCGATGGAGTCAGAGGTCGCGTTCCTGGTCGTTGAGGATGGTGAGCGCGATCGTGGCCGCGCCGGTCGCGTCGCCGGACTCGATCGCCTCGTACAGGTCCTCGTGGGTGGAGTCGGAGCCGAGCACGGCGCGTTCCATGCAGTGGTCGCGGCGGACCGTCTCGCGCACCGCCTCGCTCATGCCGCGGTACAGGTCCAGCAGCACGGGGTTGTGCGAGGCCGCGGCGATGGACAGGTGGAACTCCACGTCGGCGTCGGCGAACGCGTCGAGGTCGGCGGCCTGGTGGGCGGCGGTGCGCCGGGCCAGGGCCTTCCTCAGGCCGTCGAGGTCGGCCGGCTTGCGGCGTTCGGCGGCCAGGCGGGCCGCCACGAGGTCCAGTCCGCGTCGTACGTCGATGATGTCCATGGTGGCCGCGCGGTCGAGGCGGCGCTTGAACGCCACCTCGCTCTCGTCGGTCGCGGTGACGTAGGTGCCGTCGCCCTGACGCGTGGTGAGCAGCCCGGCGTGGACGAGCACGCGTACGGCCTCGCGCACCGACAGCCTGCTCACGCCCAGCGCCTCGGCCAGCCGGCTCTCCGTAGGGATCTTGGCCCCGACCGGCCAGACGCCGCTGGTGATCTCCTGGCGGAGCTCCCGGATGGCGGAGTCGACGAGGGAGGTCCGGCCCACGTGCCGCATTTGTCCTCTTCTCTAATCATCTGATGTCTGATAATTCTATGCCACTGTCGCCCTCGGGTTAAGGGGATCAGCCGGTATGGCTCAGATTCTGTTCACCGATGTACGCCCCCACGATGTCCTGATCGAAGACGGTCGCGTCGTCCCACTGGCACGCCGGGCGGAGGACTGCCAGGTCGTGGCGGCGGGCGGACTGCTCGCCCTGCCCGCCCCGGTGGACGCCCACGTCCATCCCGACAAGACCACCTGGGGCCAGCCCTGGCTGAGCCGCACCCCGGCCGGGACGCTGCGCGACCTGATCGAGGGCGACGTCGCGGCGCGCGCGGAGATGACCGCCCCGGTCGCCACGCGGGCCCTGGCGCTCATGGACCACGCGATCGCCCGCGGCACCCGGGCCTGGCGCGCGCACGTGGACGTCGCCCCGGTGTACGGCCTGAGCAACGTGCACGGCGTACGGGAGGCCGCTCAGGCCCGCGCCGGCCTGCTGGACGTGCAGATCGTCGCCTTCCCCCAGCTCGGGCTGCTGTCGCGGCCGGGCACGGCGGAGCTGATGGAGCAGTCGCTCAAGGAGGGCGCGGACATCCTCGGCGGGCTCGACCCCGTGGGCATCGACGGCGACCTGCACGGCCACCTCGACCTGCTGTACGGCCTGGCCGAGCGGCACACCGTCCCCCTCGACATCCACCTGCACGACGGCGGCGAGGAAGGGGTCGCGCAGGTGCTGGAGATCGCCCGCAGGGCGAGGTCCAGCGGCGTGCCGACCACGATCAGCCACGCCTTCTGCCTGGCCGACCGCCCGGACCTCGCCGAGACGCTGGCCGAGGCGAAGGTCTCGCTGACCACCTGCGCGCTCGGCGCCGACCCGGTGCTGCCGGTCGGGCCGCTGGTCGAGGCCGGGGTGCTGGTCGCCCTCGGATCCGACGGGGTGCGGGATCCGTGGACGCCGTTCGGCGACGGCGACATGCTCAACCGCGCCCACCTGCTCGCCTACCGCACCGACGCCCGCACCGACGAGGAGCTGGCCAGGTGCTACGAGATCGCGGCGCACGGGGGCGCCGCACTGCTGGGCCTGGAGCAGGCCCGGCTCCAGCCCGGAGATCCCGCCGACTTCCTCCTGGTACGCGCCGAGTCCATGGCCCAGGCGGTCGTGGACAAGCCCATCCCCCAGTTCGTCGTCCGCAACGGACGCGTTCGCGAAAGGTCCTCCTGATGATCCGTCGAGCCCTACCGGTGGCCGCCGCACTCGCGGTGGCCCTGGCCGGATGCGGCCAGCAGGCCGCAGCACCGCAACAACAGCAGCAGGGCTCGGGCGAGGCGCCCAAGCTGGAGCTCAAGACCGTCACCGCCCCGGCCACCGGGGAACTGGACAAGGTGACGTGGAACCTGCCGTACGAGCCGCAGACGGTCGACCCGATCAGGTCGTTCAACTACGCCGAGAACACCGTGCTGGCCAACATGTGCGAGAGCCTGCTGCGGCTGACCCCCGAGTTCGGCATCGAGCCCGGCCTGGCCGAGAAGGCCGACAACCCCACCCCGACCACGTGGGTCTACACGATCCGGGACGGCGTGAAGTTCTGGGACGGCACGCCGCTGACCGCCGAGGACGTCGCGGCCAGCCTCAACCGCCACCTCGACCCCGCGCTCGGCACCTGGTGGGGCGACTACTTCCACACCGTGCAGTCGATCAAGGCGACCGGGCCGATGCAGGTCACCGTCACGCTGAAGCAGCCCGACGTGCTGTTCAACCAGGCGATGGCCACCGCGGCCGGCGCGATCGTGTCGGCCGAGTACGCCGGGAAGAAGGACCTGGGCTCGCCGACCGGCGGGGTGATGTGCACCGGCCCGTACAAGTACGGGAGCTGGAAGTCCGGCGACGCGCTGACGATCACCCGCAACGACGCCTACTGGGACACCGCGCTGCGGCCGAAGACCAAGGAGCTGGTCTTCCGGTTCATCGCCGACGAGACCACCGCCATCAACGCGCTGCGCTCCGGCGAGGTGGACGGGCAGTACTTCTACCTGCCGCCGGCGGGGCTGGGCCAGCTCCAGCAGTCGCCGACCGGCTCCGTCACGCTCGGCAAGTCGCTGACCTTCTGGACGCTGCTCGGCGCCGCCAAGTCCGGCCCGTACGCCGACCCGAAGGTCCGCCAGGCGCTGTCGCTGGCACTGGACCGGGCGGCCATCTCCAAGGTGGTCTTCCAGGGGACGGCGATGCCGCAGCGCACCCTCGCCGGCGCCGAGTACTGGGGATACCAGCGGGACGCCTTCCAGAAGGCCCACGACGCGATCCCGCCGGAGACGCCCGACCTGGCCAAGGCCAAGCAGCTGCTCACCGAGGCCGGCTCCCCCACCCAGACGATCACCATCGGGATCCAGGGCAGCTCGGCCGTCCACGAGCAGACCGCCAACCTGATCAAGGCGACCGGCGAGGCGCTCGGCCTGAAGATCGAGATCAAGGTGATCCCCGTCGAGCAGTACGGGAACCTCTACAGCGACCCCAAGGCCCGCGAGGGCATCGACGCCTTCTTCTCCACCTGGTACGGCAACGTGCCGGACCCGCTCGACATCTACACCGTCTTCCTGGCGGGCGGCCGTACCAACTTCAACGACTACGCGGCCGTGAACGCCGACATCGCCAAGGCGCGGGCCGCCTACGACGAGGCGGAGCGGGCGGGGCTGGTGACGGCGATCCAGCAGAAGGTCACCACCGACGTGCCGTGGATGCCGCTGAACAACCTGCCGGTGATCCTCTACATGAACAAGCGGGTGACCGGAGCCGTCGCCTCCTTCCCCTACCTGTACTACCCGTGGGCCGCAAGGCTCGGCGCGGCATGAGGTTCCTGGCGAGACGGCTGGCGGGGCTGATCGTGGTCCTGCTGGTCGCCTCCTTCCTGGTGTACGGCCTGCTCTACCTGGTGCCCGGCGGGCCCATGGCGTTCCTGCTCGGCAACCGCAGCGGCACCCCCGAGCAGGTCGCGGCCATCCGCGCGCAGTACCACCTGGACGATCCGTTCCTGCTGCGCTACGCCGCCTGGCTGCGCGACGCGGTGACGGGCGACTTCGGCGCCTCCCTGGTCTACCGGCAGGACGTCTCCGCGCTGATGGCGTCCCGGGCGACGACGACCGTCTTCCTGGTGGTCTACGCGACGCTGCTGATCGTGGCGGGGGGCGTGGCGATGGGCCTGCTGGCCGCGCTGCGCGGCGGCCGGGCCGACGGGCTGGTCGGCCTGGTCTCCTCGGTGTTCCTGGCCACGCCGCCGTTCGTGGTCGGGGTGATCCTCGTCATCGTCTTCGCGCTGGGACTCGGCTGGTTCCCGGTCTTCGGGCCCGGCGACGGGTTCGGCGACCGGATCCACCACCTCACGCTGCCGGCGATCACGCTCAGCCTGGCCAGCGCCGCCTTCCTCGCCCGCATCACGCGGGCCTCGGTGTCGGAGGAGCTGGGCCGCGAGCACGTGGAGACCGCCCGCAGCCGCGGCCTGGCCGAGGGGCACATCGTCCGCAGGCACGTGCTGCGCAACGCGGCCATCCCGGTGGTGACCGTGGTCGGCCTGAACGTCGCCGGGCTGATCGCGGGCTCGGTCGTGGTGGAGAGCATCTTCGCCCTGGACGGTCTGGGCTCGTTGTTCGTCCGCGCGATCCTGCAACGCGACTTCGCGATCGTCCAGGCGGTGGTGCTCGTGCTGGTCACCGCCTTCGTCCTGATCAATCTGGTGGTGGACCTGTGCTACTCCGCTCTCGACCCGCGCCTGTCGCGGCAGTGACCCGCCGCCTGGGCGGGCTGGGCGTGGCCGCCGCCGTCCTGCTGGCCGTCGTCGTGGCGATCACCCTGCTGGCGCCGCTGCTCGCGCCCTACGACCCCGACCAGCCCGACCTGTTCAACGCGCTGGGCGGCGCCTCCGTCGCGCATCCGCTGGGCGGGGACGTCCTGGGCAGGGACGTGTTGTCCCGGCTGATGTACGGCGCGCGGACCACGTTGCTCGCCCCGGTGCTGGTGATCTGCGTCGCGAGCGCCGCCGGGACCACGCTGGCGATCGTCGCCGCCTGGGCGGGCGGCAAGGTGGACGCGGTCGTCTCCCGCCTGCTGGACGTGCTGTTCTCCGTGCCGGGCATCGTCTTCGCGCTGGTCACCGTGGCCGTGCTCGGTCCCGGCGTGCCCGGCGTGGTGATCGGCCTGGCGGTCGCGTACACGCCGTACGTGGCCCGGGTGGTGCGCAGCGCGGCGCTGCGGGAGCGCAGCCTGCCGTACGTGGCCGCCGCCTGGGTGCAGGGCCGGTCGGCGACCGCCATCTGCCTGCGCCACCTGCTGCCGAATCTGCGGCCGATCATCGTCGCGCAGTCGGTCTCGGCGCTCGGCTTCGCGGTGATCGACGTCGCGGCCGTCTCCTTCCTCGGGCTGGGCGTGCAGCCGCCCACCGCCGACTGGGGGCTGATGGTCAAGAGCGGCCTGGACAGCGCCATGCGCGGCCAGCCGCTGGAGGCGCTGAGCGCCGGCCTGCTGATCGCGCTGGTCGTGGCCGCGGTGAACCTGTTGGGCGATCGCCTGGGGAGGCAGTCGTGAGCCTGTTGACGTTGGAGGGCTTCGGCCTGGCCGTGCCGTACGAACGAGGCTGGCGGACGCTGGTCGAGCACGTGGACCTGACCATCGGCGCGGGAGAGGCCGTCGGGCTGGTCGGCGAGTCCGGTTCGGGCAAGTCGATGACCGCCCGCGCGGTCATCGGCCTGACCCCGCCGGGCGCCCGCGTGACCGGCAGGATCGTCTTCGACGGCGCCGACGTGCCCTCGGGCCGGGCGCTGCGGCTGCTGCGGGCCAGGCGGATCGCGATGGTCTTCCAGGATCCGCGGGCGCACATCAACCCCGTCCGCAGCGTCGGCGACTTCCTCACCGAGGCCATGGTGCACAACCTGCGGATGCCGGTGCGGCAGGCGTCGGCGCGGGCCGTCCAGCTCCTCAAGGAGGTCGGCATCGCCGATGGCGAGCGGCGCCTGCGCCAGCACCCGCACGAGCTGTCCGGCGGCCTGCTGCAACGGGTGATGATCGCCTCCGTCCTGGCCGTCGAGCCCGACCTGGTGCTGGCCGACGAGCCGACCACCGCGCTCGACGTGACCACCCAGTCCGAGGTCATGGCCATCCTGGACGAGCTGCGCCGCGAGCGCGGCATGGCCATGCTGCTGATCACCCACGACCTGGAGCTGGCCGCCGCGACCTGTGACCGGCTGGCGGTGATGTACGCGGGCCGCATCGTGGAGGACCTCGACGGCGAGCCGCGCCACCCCTACACCCGCGGCCTCATGAGGTCGCGGCCGAGCCTTGAGGAGACCGCGCACCGGCTGCCGGTGATCCCCGGACGGCCCGTGGCGGCCTTCGAGGCCGAGGACGGCTGCGCGTTCGCGCCACGCTGCGAGCTGGCCGAGCCGCGCTGCCGGGAGAGCCGGCCGCCGTCCGTCCGCGGCGTCGCCTGCCTGAAAGCGGAGGAGACGGCATGAGAGCCGAGGAGACGGCATGAGAGCCGAGGAAGCGGCATGAGCGTGATCGAAGCGCGGCGGCTGCGGAAGGTGTACGGCCCGGCCACCGCGGTGGACGAGGTCTCCTTCACCGTGGCCGAGGGCGAGTCGCTGGCCGTCGTGGGCGAGTCCGGGTCGGGGAAGACCACCGTCGCCCGCATGCTGCTCGGCCTAGAGACGCCCACCAGTGGCACGATCAGCGTCTGCGGGCGTCCGCGGGCGGCGGGCCGGGTGTCGGCGGCGGAGCGGCGCAGGCGGGCACGGGAGATCCAGATCGTCTTCCAGGACCCCTATGCGTCGCTGGACAAGCTGCAGCGGGTCGGCGACGTCGTCGAGACGAGCCTTGCCCTGCACTTCCCGCTCACCTCCGCCGAGCGGCGGAAGAAGGCGCTGGACCTGCTCGAATCGGTCGGCCTGGCCGAACGCCACGCGGCGATGCTGCCCAGGCAGCTGTCCGGCGGGCAGCGCCAGCGCGTGGCCATCGCCCGCGCCCTGGCGGTGGAGCCGCGGGTGCTGGTGCTGGACGAGGCGGTCGCCGCGCTCGACGTGTCGATCCAGGCGCAGATACTCAACCTGCTCGCCGACATCCGCGAGCGGCGCTCGATCAGCTACGTCTTCATCTCCCACGACCTGGCCGTGGTCAACCAGATCAGCGACACGGCCGTGGTGATGCGGCACGGCCGCGTCGTGGAAAGCGGAGTCACCCGCACCCTGCTGCGCGAGCCGCAGGAGGAGTACACCCGCGCCCTGCTGGCCGCCGTGCCCAGGCCCGGATGGAAGCCGACCCGGAGGAACACACAGTGAGCACGCTGATCAGGGCGTCGTTCGTCATCGGCTTCGACGGCGAGGACCACGTCATCCACCGCGACGCGTGCGTCGTCTACGACGGCGACCGGATCGTCCACGTCGGCCGTTCCTACGAAGGGCCGGTCGAGGAGGTGATCGACGCCGGTGAGGCGATCGTCGGGCCCGGCTTCATCGACCTGGACGCGCTGGCCGACATCGACCACGCCGTCCTCGACACCTGGCACGCCGACTCCAGCGGGCTGAACTGGTCGCACGACTACGCCGTCAACCGGCGCCGGGCCGTCTTCCCGCCGGAGGACACGCTCTTCATGCGGGAGTACGCGCTCACCCAGCTCATCCGCAACGGCATCACCACCGCGATGCCGATCGCCGCCGAGACGCACAGCGCGTGGGCGGAGTCGTACGAGGAGCTGGCCGGCGTCGTGGAGATCGCCGGGCGGCTCGGCCTGCGCATGTACCTGGGGCCGTCCTACCGCTCGGGCGTGCCGGTGCTGCGCGCCGACGGCAGTCGGGCCGTGCACTGGGAGCCCGGACTCGGTGAGCGGGGGCTCGCCGACGCCGTCCGCTTCGTCCGGGACGTCGACGGAGCCCACGACGGCCGGATCCGGGGGGCGCTGCTGCCGTGCCGCATCGAGACCGTCACCCTCGACCTGCTGCGCGCCACCGCCCAGGCCGCGGAGGAGCTCGACTGCCTGGTGCGCCTGCACTGCATGCAGGGGCTGACGGAGCTGCGGCTGCTGCGCGAATGGTACGACCGGCACCCCCTGGACGTGCTGGCCGAGGTGGGCCTGCTCGGCCCGCGGCTGCTGGTGCCGCACGCCCTGTACCTCGGCGATCCCGGCGCACCGTTCGAGGGATCGCCGGACCGGCTCGCGGCGCTGGCGGGGATCGTGCACTGCCCCCTCACCTTCGTCAGGTACGGCGACGCGCTGCGCGACTTCGACCGTTACCGGGCGGCCGGCGTGACCGTGGCGCTGGGCACCGACTCCTTCCCGCCGGACATGATCCGCAACATGGACTACGGCAACAACCTGGCCAAACTGGTCACCGGACGGCTGGACGCGGGCTCGGCCGCCGACTACTACCGGGCCGCCACCCTGGGCGGCGCCCGCGCGCTGGGCCGGGACGACCTGGGCAGGCTCGCCCCCGGCGCCAAGGCCGACCTGGTCGTCGTGGACCTCTCCGGCCCGCGCACCGGCCCGGTCGACGACCCGATCAGGACGATGCTGATGAACTGCACGGGCGCCGACGTGTCCACCGTGGTGATCGACGGCCGGCCGGTGATGCGCGACCGGACGATTCCCGGCGTGGACGAGGAGTCGATGCGGCTGCGCGCGCAGAGCTACTTCGAGACGATGAAGGCCGCCTACTCCGAGCGCGACCACCTGCGCCGCGACCCGGCGCTGCTGTTCCCGGCGTCCTTCCGCGTCGTCGAGGACGGCTCATGACCGACGCGACCTTCCTGTCCGGGCTCGCCGCCGAGCTCGACGTCCGGCTCGCCGCCGCGGACGAGCGGCTGCGCACGGCCTACCCCGGCGAGCCGGCCACCCGGCAGCCGGTGCACACGGTGTACGTCCCGGCCGACCGCTACACGGCGGACACCGTACCGGCGTGGGGCCGGCGGGCGCTGGCGGCGCTGGCCGAGCACGGCCGGACCGCCGCGGAGTTCGCCGACGCGCTCGGCCTGCCGCCGCGGACGGCGGCGGAGGTGTACGACCAGGTCCGGGCCAAGCTGGCCCGCGAGCCGGTCGAAGACCTCAGGATCGACTTCGAGGACGGCTACGGCCACCGCCCGGACGCCGACGAGGACGCCGCCGCCAGGACCGCCGCGAAGGCCCTGGCCGAGGCCACCGCCGCCGGCGCCGGCTCGCCGTTCTGCGGGATCCGGTTCAAGAGCTTCGAGGCGCCGACCCGGCGGCGCGGCCTGCGCACCCTGGCGATCTTCCTGGAGACCCTCGGACCGCCGCCCGGCGGCTTCGTCGTCACGCTGCCGAAGGTGACCTCGGTCGAGCAGGTGGAGGCGATGGCGCTGGCCGCCGGACGGCTGGAGGCGGCATGCGGGCTGGCGGGCGGGAGCCTGCGCTTCGAGCTCCAGGTGGAGACGCCGCAGGCGATACTCGGCGCGGACGGCGTCTCGCCGCTGCCGTCGATGATCCGCGCCTCGGCCGGGCGCTGCGCGGGCCTGCACTACGGCACCTACGACTACTCGGCGGCGCTCGGGGTGTCGGCGGCGTACCAGAGCGCGGAGCATCCGGTCGCCGACCATGCCAAGGCGGTGATGCAGGTCGCCGCCGCCGGCACCGGCGTACGCGTCTGCGACGGGTCGAGCAACGTGCTGCCCGTGGGCGACGGCGACGCCGTCCGCGCCGCCTGGCGGCTGCACGCGCGCCTGGTCCTGCGCGCCCTGGAGGGCGGCCTCTACCAGGGCTGGGACCTGCATCCCGGACAGCTCCCGAGCCGGTACGCCGCCGTCCACTCCTTCTTCAGGGAGGGGCTGCCGGCCGCCGCCGCCCGGCTGCGCGGCTATCGCGAACGCCGGACGTCCGGCTTCCTGGACGAGCCGGCGACCGCCCGCGCGATGGCCGGGTTCCTCGCCCGGGGCCTCGACTGCGGCGCGATCGGCGCGGCCGAGCTGGGCGCCCTGGCCGGGGTCACGCCGTCCGAGCTGCGCGCCATGCGCGCCGGGGCGGGTGGCTGACGTGCGCATCCTGATCGTGAACGTGAACACCACCCGGTCGATGACCGACACGATCCGCGCCCAGGCGGCGGCGCACGCCTCGCCGGGGGTCGAGATCGTCGCGCTCACCCCGTCGTTCGGGCCGGAGTCGGTGGAGGGGAACTTCGAGAGCTACCTGGCGGCGGTCGCCGTGATGGACCGGGTCGTCCGCTACGACGAGCCGTACGACGCGGTGATCCAGGCCGGGTACGGCGAGCACGGCCGCGAGGGGTTGCAGGAACTGCTGGACGTCCCCGTGGTGGACATCACCGAGGCGGCCGCGCAGGTCGCGATGCTGATCGGGCGTACGTACTCGGTGGTCACCACGCTGGACCGCGCCGTGCCGCAGATCGAGGACCGGCTGCGGCTCGCCGGGCTGGCCGGCCGGTGCGCGTCGGTCAGGGCCAGCGGGCTGTCGGTCCTGGAGCTGGAGGAGGATCCCGGCCGGGCCGTCGAGGCGATCGTCGCCCAGGCCCGGGAGGCCGTCACCGGCGACCGGGCCGAGGTGATCTGCCTGGGATGCGGTGGCATGGCGGGACTCGACCGGAAGATCACCGCGGCCACCGGGGTGCCCGTCGTCGACGGCGTGGCCGCGGCGGTCGCCCTCGCCGAGGGGCTCGTCCGGCTCGGCCTCACCACGAGCAAGGTGCGCACGTACGGGACGCCGCGCCCCAAGATCGTGACCGGGTGGCCGATCACCGGCGGCCCCGCGGCCGTCGCCGGGCCGGTCCGCGCGGGACGGCGCAGCCATGGAGGTGTCGTCTGATGGCCCGGCTGGACCTGCTGTTCAGGGCCCGTCGCGTGGTCACCGACGCCGGAGAGGTGGCCCGCAGCATCGGCGTGCGGGACGGGACGATCGTCGCGGTCGAACCGCTGGAGGCCGACCTGGCGGCCGCCGAGGTCGTCCGGCTCGGCGACGACGAGGTGCTGCTGCCCGGCCTGGTGGACAGCCACGTGCACGTGAACGACCCCGGACGGACCGAGTGGGAGGGGTTCGCGACCGCCACCCGTGCGGCCGCGGCCGGCGGCGTCACGACGATCGTCGACATGCCGCTGAACAGCGTCCCGCCCACCACCGACGCGGCGGCGCTGCGGGTGAAGCGGGCGACCGCCCGCGGGCAGGCGCACGTGGACGTCGGCTTCTGGGGCGGCGCGGTGCCGGGCAACCTGCGCGAGCTGCGCGCGCTGCACGACGCGGGCGTGTTCGGGTTCAAGAGCTTCCTGCTGCACTCCGGCGTGCCGGAGTTCCCTCCCCTGGAGCCGGCCGAGCTGGCGGACGCGCTCCGCGAGCTGCGGTCGTTCGACGCGCTGATGATCGTGCACGCCGAGGACCCGCAGGTGATCGAGCACGCGCCGCCCGCGCGCGGCGCCGGCTACCGCGACTTCCTGCGCTCCCGCCCGCGCGGCGCGGAGAACCTCGCGGTCGCGCAGGTCATCGAGCTGGCCCGCCGGACCGGCTGCCGGGTACACATTCTGCACCTGTCCAGCTCGGACGCGCTGCCGATGATCCGCTCGGCCCGGGACGACGGCGTGCGGATCACCGTGGAGACCTGCCCGCACTACCTGACGTTCAGCGCCGAGGAGATCGCCGAGGGGGCCACCCTGTTCAAGTGCTGCCCGCCGATCCGCGAGGCGGCCAACCGCGAGTCGCTCTGGCGGGGGCTCGCCGACGGCACGATCGACTGCGTCGTCTCCGACCACTCGCCGTGCACGTCGGAGCTCAAGCGGCTCGACACCGGCGACTTCGGCCTCGCCTGGGGTGGCATCGCGTCGCTGCAGCTCGGCCTGCCCGCGGTGTGGACCGAGGCCAGGCGCCGCGGCCACCCGCTGACCGACGTGGCGCGCTGGATGGCCGGCCGCCCCGCGCAGGTGGCGGGGCTGTCCGGCAAGGGCCGGATCGCGCCGGGCCACCAGGCCGACTTCTGCGTGTTCGCGCCCGACGAGCTGTTCGTGGTCGACAAACACCGGCTGCACCACCGCAACCCCGTGACGCCCTACCACGGCCGCACGCTGGCCGGCGTGGTCCGCGGAAGCTGGCTGCGCGGCGAACGCATCGACATCGGCGGCCCGCCGCGGGGCCGGCTGCTCACCCGAGGAGAAGCATGACCTTCACCCACTTCCCGGACCTGGCCTCGCGTGCGCTGGCCGGCAGTGTCGTGCACGCCAACGACGAGCTGTTCGCCGAGCGGGAGAACCTGATCAAGCCCGGTCCCGCCGCGTTCTCGACGGAGGACTTCGGCCACAAGGGCAAGGTGTACGACGGCTGGGAGACCCGTCGCCGGCGCGAGCCGGGGAACGACTACGCGATCGTCCGGCTCGGCGTGCCCGGCGTGGTGCGCGGGGTGGTGATCGACACCGCCTGGTTCAAGGGCAACTACCCGCCGTACGCCTCGGTGGAGGCGACCGGCGTCGAGGGCACGCCGTCACCGGCCGAGCTGGAGCGGGCGAACTGGGAGACGATCGTCGGGAAGAGCGCGATCAGGGGCGACACCGAGAACGCGTTCGAGGTCGCGGACCGGCGGCGCTGGACGCACGTGCGGCTGAGCATCTACCCCGACGGCGGGGTGGCCCGGTTCCGGGTGCACGGCGAACCGGTGCCCGACCCGCGCCTGCTGGACGGCACGATCGACCTGGCCGCGCTGGAGCACGGCGGCAACGTGGTGGCCTGCTCCAACACGTTCTACTCATCGCCGGTGCAGCTGCTGCTGCCCGGCAGGGCCCGGATCATGGGCGACGGCTGGGAGAACGCCCGCCGCCGCGACGGCGGCAACGACCACGTGACGGTCCGGCTGGCGGGCCGCGGGCGGGTGCGCCGGGTGGAGATCGACACGTCGTACTTCGTCGGCAACGCGGCCGGCTGGGCCTCGCTGAGCGGAACCGACTCGGGCCGTTCAGACGTGGACGGTCTGGACGCGGAGTGGTTCGAGCTGATCCCGAAGACCCGGTTGCAGCCGGACACCCGGCACTTCCTGCGCCCGGCGTCGGCCGCGCCCGTGACGCACGTCCGCCTGGACGTCTTCCCCGACGGCGGCCTGGCCCGGCTCAGGGTGCACGGCGAGCTGGACGCCGACGCCCACCGCGCGGCCGTGCTGCGCTGGCTCGACCTGCTGCCGGCCGGGCACGCCGTCGAGGTGCTGCGCGGGGCCGGCGTGCCCGGCCGGACCGCCGAGGAGCTCGTCGGCCGTCGGCCGTTCGCCGACGGCGACGTGCTGCCCCCGGCGCTGCTCCTGCCCGCGGGGCCGCCTTTCCGGCCTTGAGGTCATTCGGGCGGCGCGCCGAACACGTACGAGCCGGGGGCGTCCGGGTCGTCGCCGGCCCAGAACTCGGTCCAGTGGAGGCGGAACTCCTCGCGTGAGAGGTGGCCGTCGCCGTCCAGGTCGAGGCGGGGGAAGATGTCGTCGGTCGCCGAGGGGGCGCCGTTCCACGTCTCGATCAGCGCGCCGTACTCCGCACGGGAGATGAGGCCGTCGCCGTTGAGGTCGATGGCCTCGAACATCGCGTCGGCGGTGCCGGTGACCGCGTCGGTCATGTCGCCGAGCACGTCGACCACGCTGAGCACCTGGTCGAGGGAGACGCCGGCGTCGCCGCCCGAGGCGGCCCTGAGCACCGGCCACCAGCCGGTCATGACGGAGGTCAGCCGCTCCGGGCCGGCCGGACCCGCTAGGGCCGACCAGCGGTGGGCGAGCGCCTGGAAGTCGGCCTGGGTCAGCCGGCCGTCGCCGTCGACGTCCATCGCCCGGAAGACTCCGCCGACCTTCTTGCGCTGGAACTCACTGGCCACATCTGCCTCCACTCCTCGGGGAGACTCAATGCTGTCGAGTGATCACTTTTCGTGACCATAGTCGTTTGAGTGACTAATCCGTTACGTAGTGTGGGAGGTCAGGTGAAGTCCGCGCAGCGGGGCCGCCCGTCGTCCGGCTGGACCCGTGGCTACCCTGGGCGCATGGGTCATGCGAAGACGTCGTTCGTCTGCCTGCCGTGCCGGGCCTCGTACAAGCAGCCCTACCCGCTGCCCGGCGACCGGGGCCGGTCGTGCCCGCGGTGCGGCGAGCCGCTGATCCACGTGGGCTCCGCCTTCGCGGCTCCCCGGCGGCGCGACACCGCGGCCTGGCGGGTGCTCTCGCTGCTGCTGCACGCGGGCGTCGGCTTCCACAAGAGTTGTTGCGGCGGGCCCGGCTACCGGCCGCGCACGCTCGGCGCGGCCCGCGCGCGGATGGCGCACGCACGGGCCACCGGAGAGCCGTTCGCCACGGCCCTGACGCGTCCCGAACTGCCCTAGGACGGCCCGCATGACCATCGACGTCCGGACGTTGCTGCCCGTCGCCGAGCGGGCCGCGTCGATCGCCGGCGAGATCATCACGACCCGGGCGCCCGGCGTCGTCACCGCCAAGGGCGACCGCGACATGGCCACCGAGGTCGATTACGCCGTCGAGCACGCCGTACGCGAGTTCCTCTCGAAGGAGACGCCCGAGCTGGGCTTCCTCGGCGAGGAGGAGGGCGCGAGCCGGCCGGGCCAGGGCCTGACCTGGGTGCTCGACCCCGTGGACGGCACGGCCAACTTCCTGCACGGCATCCCGCTGTGCGGGGTCTCCCTGGGCCTGGTCGACGGGGACGTGCCGCTGCTCGGCGTCGTCGGCCTGCCGTTCCTCGGCGTCCGCTACTCGGCCGCCCGAGGCGCCGGCGCGACGGCCAACGGCTCGCCCGTCCAGGTCAGCGGCGCCGCGGAGCTCCAGGACGCCGTCGTCGCCCTGGGCGACTACGCGGTGGGCGCGGACGCGGCGGAACGCAACCGTCCCCGCTTCGCCCTGACCCAGGAACTGGCCGCGCGAGTCCAGCGCGTCAGGATGCTCGGCTCAGCGGCGATCGACCTCGTGTGGGTGGCCGACGGCAAGGTCGACGCGAGCGTCATGCTCAGCAACAACCCGTGGGACACCGCGGCGGGCGTCGTCATCGCCCGCGAAGCCGGAGCCCTGGTGGTCGACCTCGACGGCAGCCCCCACGACATGGCCTCCCGGGCGACCATCGCGACGAGCCCCGCCCTCGCCCCCGAGCTCCTGAAGCTCCTCACCGCCGCCCTTCCGCACCCTTCGGAATAGGTCCGGCCGGCCGCGGGCCCCGCTTCAGCCGCCGGCGCTGCCCCGAGCCCCGTGGGCCGCGTACAGGACGCCGAGTCGCCGGTCGATCCCCGCACGCACCGGGTCGTGCCGCGGGCCGAGGGCGAATCGCCGGTCGGTCCAGCTGTCGGGCGGATACAGCCACACCGGTCGGCCGACCAGGTGGTCCGGTTCCCACTCGTACCGCGGCCAGACGTGAGCGTGCAGGAACGGGTCGGTGTTGCCGAGGATCTCCAGGTTCACCCGCCGGAACGCCGGGTCCAGCGCGCCGCAGGCCCGCTCGACCGCCTCGCCGAGCAGCTCCATGTCCGACAGGAAGGCCATCCGCCTGGCCCGGGGCAGGTCGGACAGCCGCTCCACGCCGGGCTCGTCCGTCAGGAGAACCGAGTATCCCGGCAGGAACTGCGTGTCACCGATCACGGCGAAGCCGGCGTCCAGCCGCCTGAGCACCGTGGGATTCCGGCCCGCCAACGCACTGCCGACCCTGGCCCCCCGCCAGTCACCACTCACGGCCCCCGACCCTACACACAAGCCGCCACAACTCACCGGCGGGCACTCCACCTGCGCGCCGTGACGGCCGCCTGGCCCCGCGGGTCCGCCTGCGGGGCCGGCGCTTCCTACGGCAGGACGATGGAGCCGCTCCACTGGGTGACCGCGTCGGAGTAGACCCCGCGCAGTTCGCCGTCGAAGTACGGCGAGAAGCTCTTGTCGTAGCGCAGGTCGGCGTCGGTGTCGGCGACGCTGATGGTGATCGCGTTGAGGTGGCCCACGCGCCCGGTCTTGTCGTAGCGCAGCAGCCAGGACGAGCCGAGGGAGCCCTGCCCGGGGAACGGGGAATCGACGGCGGCGAGCTCCTCGGCCTTCAGGCTGGGCGCCTGGGCGGCGGACGTGCGTCCCGCGAAGGTTTCCAGGGTGTCGCCCGTCTGCGGGTGGGAGCCGTCCGGGTGGACCCCGGCCGGGAAGCCGAAGACGTCCACCGAGGAGTCGAGCGGCTGGTTCCAGGCCAGGCCCTGTCCGCCGACCTGGTCGACCAGCCTGCCGGTGTCGGTCAGCTCGCCCGTGGGAGAGGAGGTGACGCCGTTGTAGACGGTGACGAAGGCGTAGTCGCGGTCGTAGTCGCCGTACGCGGGGAAGTCGTAGTGGGTGAAGAGCTGCTTTCCGACGTAGAGGCCGGACGGAGCGGCGCCGGCGGAGTATCCGGGGACGAAGACCCATTTGCCGAGACCCCCGCCGTACTGCTGTTCGTAGGCGCAGTGGCCGGCGGTGGCCACGAGGTTGCGGTACTGCGACTGCATGGCGGTGCCGGTGCACCAGTGCGGCAGGCCGTCGGCGCCGACGAAGAACACCTTGCCCGAGCTGACGGGCCCCTTGCCGGCGCTTCCGGCGCCGTCGGGCGGGAGCACGGGCGGGACGGTGCCGGGCTTGCCGTCGGCAACGGCCGAACCGCTGAGGATGACCTTGTCGATGTCGGTCTGGACGGCGTAGGGAGTGGCGTTCGCCAGATTGGCGCCGCCGTTGCCCAGCCAGAACGCGGCCACCTCCACAGCGGACGTCTGCGTGACCGCCAGCGGGTAGCTCGCCGTGGCGACCGATCCGGCGGCGGGCACGGCCATGAGGCCGGAAACCAGGAGGCCGGTGGCCAACACGCCCAGCGTTGTCTTCATCTGGCCCTCTCCACTCTGCTCGGGGGGTGACGGCTTTTCGAACATACGATCGCCGCCGAGGGCTGACGCTACCCGCCGAACTCAAGATGATCAACACTTTTAACAGCCGGCTGTCAACACGGGCCCCGCGCACGAACGCTTGGCGGGCCGGCGGCGATCGATAGCATCGCCGGATGGAGGATGATCTGCCGTCTCAGCACTTCTCCGACGCGAGCATGGCCATCGGTGTCGGAGTCGTCGTGTTCCTGATTCTGCTGCCCACCATCGTCTGGATCGCCGTGGTGATGTCGCGCAGTCGCAGGTAGGGCGGTCAGAGGGTGGCGTGGAGGTGGGAGAGCATCGTGCGGGCGGGGTGGCCGAGGATGTTCTCCAGGTCGGGGGTCTGTCTCTCCAGGGCGCCGGCGCGGATCCGGGCGTTCAGCCAGGCCATCGGGCCGGGGGCGGCGTCGGGGACCTCGCGGTAGGGCACGCCCAGCGCCCGCGCCACCTCCGGGTGGGTCCACAGCGGCCCGGTGAAGTCGTAGGCGCGGCCCTCGTGGCCTTCGCCGGTCAGCACGTTGGCCGCCGCCTCGGCCAGGTCGGACCGGAACGCGGTGTTCAGGCCGCGCCCTCCGCCGCTCCCGGTCAACTCACCGCCCGAGACCCGGGGGACGAACGCGTCGCTGTAGAACGGGTGGCGCAGGATCGTGCACGGCAGGCCGCTGCGCAGGAGGGCCTGCTCGGTGGCGTGGTGGGCCTCGGTCATGCCGGTGGCGACGGTGTCGGCGTCCAGGAAGCTGGTGTAGACGACGGCGCCGACGCCCACGTCCGCGGCGGCGGCGAGGGCGGCCAGGTGGTGGCCGATCCGGCGGCCGGGGTCGAGCTCCGGCGAGGAGATCAGGAGCAGGCGGGCGGCGCCCTCGAACGCCGTGCGCAGGCTCGCCGGATCGTCGTAGTCGCACCACCGCACCGGGACGCCCTCGGGCGCGCGGGCGGGATCGCGCACGGCGGCGACGACGTCCGCCCGGGTGCGCAGCCGGTCGATGACGAGACGGCCGAGCGCGCCCGACGCCGCCGAGACAACGATCATGGAGCTCCCTCTGATCGGAATGGGTGCTCAAAGTGAACTGCCACCGTGTCCTGCGACGCCACCGCTTTTCGCCCGGGACGGGCCCACGACGGCCCCAGAGGAGCATTTCCGGAGAAGACCGCCCAGGTCACCCGGGTTAGCGTGATCGTGGACCTCTGGAGAGAACATGGACGAGCTCATCACGTACGGCAAATGGGCGTCGGTGCGCGGCTCGCTCAAGGCGGCCACCGACCGGTTCGCGAAGCTGGTCTCCATCGTCGATCCCCACGCCATGGCGACCAGGGAGTGGACCGTCGCCGAGACCGCGGCCCACGTCACCGCGATCGCCTCGCTCTACACCTGCGTGGTGCGCGGCGACGTGACCACGCCCTTCCCTGCGCTGGCCGAGCCGATACTCGGCACCAACGTCGACACGGTGAGCGCCCTGAACGAGCTGGCCTTCGAGCACTTCCCCGAGCGGGACCCGGTCGTCCTGGCCGAGCGGCTGCGCGGCGACGTCCGGGAGATCCTGCGCGCCGGCGCGGAGGCCGATCCGGCGACACCGGTCCCGTGGCTGGGCGACGCGCGAGTGCCCGTCGCGGGCGTGCTGGCCCACCTGCTGAACGAGCTGCTGCTGCACGGCTGGGACATCGCCCGCGCCACCCGTACCCCCTGGTCGGTGCCCGCGCGGGACGCCGGGCTGTTCTTCGACCTGTTCCTCATCGGGATGATCAGGAACGACTACGGACATCTGATGGACACCGGGACGCCCGCCCCTCCCCGCCGGATCACCGTCGGGTTCCACTCCGCGCACACCGCCCCGGCGGCGCTGGCGCTCGAGAACGGGCGGGTGTCGGTGGCCGAGATGGGGCCGCAGGTGGACGCGCACGTGCGGTTCGACCCGGCGGCGCTGAACCTGCTGCTGTTCGGCCGGATGTCCA
This sequence comes from Nonomuraea sp. NPDC003560, assembly GCF_042878785.1. NCBI lineage: Bacteria > Bacillati > Actinomycetota > Actinomycetes > Streptosporangiales > Streptosporangiaceae > Nonomuraea > Nonomuraea sp. NPDC003560. The sequence continues at coordinate 205,342 of NZ_JBIAOF010000014.1, forward strand.
GGACACGAGCCGCGCTCACGGGCAAGGTGGCGGTCTGGGGGCGGCGTCCGTGGCTGCTGCCGGCCTTCCTGCGGTTCGTACGGCTGCCCACGACGACGGTCCCGCGCTCACGCGCCGAGTCCATACAGGTGTGAACGCCACAAAGTATTCACCCGGTGGGCGCATACTGGAGGAGATGAAGCGAGCCAGCGGCGATTCTCGTCGTCACCTGCCCACAAGTCCCTTCAAACCGCCGCCTCCGGCGCCACCCGCGGAGCAGTTCGACATGCACGACCGGGTGAGCCACGACCGATTCGGCCTCGGTGTCGTCATCGGTGTGGAGGACGACGTCGCCGTACTGGTCGACTTCGGATCCCGGCAGGAACGGATCACGACGCCGTTCAACAAGCTGTACAAACTCTGAGAGCCGGTCCGCGACGCCCGTGTGCCCCGAGGGCCGCATGGGCGGGACCGACGCGCGGCGTGCCCGGCTGAGGACGCCGGGGTTCAGTGACTCACGGGGACAGACGCTCGTGGGTCGATGGCGCGCGGAGTCGAGCCGCGGAGTGGAGTCGGCGGCTCAGGGGGTGACGATGGCGAAGTCGCGGGCCGGTGAGTCGAGCACGGCGACCAGCCGCTGCAGCGCCGTGATGTCGCCCTCCCGCTCCACCCCCTCCACGCCCTTGCCTGCCAGCAGGCCGAGCAGCTGGGCCCGGGTGAGGCGGAGCGTGAGGTCCACGGGCTCCTCCGGCGGGTTCAGCCGCTGGACGAGCACGCCGTTGGACAGCGTGGTGCGGTACAGCTCCCCCAGGTCCGTCAGGTGCCAGTCGATCGACAGGCTCTCGTGCCAGGCCTTGGGGCCGTCCACGCGGATGGCGAGGGAGTCGAAGATCTGCTCCACGGTCAGGGCCGCGAGCAGGTCGGGCGAGGTGGTGGTGACGCGGGTGGGGGCGATGCCGTCGGTCAGCTCCATGGCCCCCGTCAGGTACGAGTTGCGCCACGTCCCGTTCTCGGCGCCCTGGCCGAGCCGGGTGTAGACCTCGGCCAGCAGGTCCCTGGCCGCCTTGTTGCCCTCGTCGGCGAAGACGGCGTGGTTCAGCAGCTGGACGGCGAAGCGCAGGTCGTTCTCCTCGATGTAGCGGCGGGCGAAGGCCACGACGGCCGCGCCGCCGCCCATGCACTCGACGTACCGGATCGCGCTCTCCCTGGGCGGGTGCTCCCACAGGTGGGCGGGGTTGCCGTCGTACCAGCCGAGGTAGCGCTGGTAGACGGCCTTGACGTTGTGGCTGACCGAGCCGTAGTAGCCGTGGGTGTGCCAGACCTGTTCCAGCGCGGGCGGCACCCGCATCTGCTCGGCGATCTCGGCGCCGGTCAGTCCCTTGTTGAGCAGGCGCAGGGTCTGGTCGTGCAGGTAGGCGTACAGGTCTCGCTGTTCCTGGAGGAACCGGACGATGTTGCTCTTTCCCCAGGTCGGCCAGTGGTGGGAGGCGAAGGCGACCTCGGCCCGGTCGGCGAGCAGCGTGAGGGTCTCCGACAGGTAGCGGGCCCAGACGCGGGCGTCGCGCACCTGGGCGCCGCGCAGCGTGAGGATGTTGTGCAGGTTGTGGGTGGCGTTCTCGGCCAGGCACAGGGCGTCGCGGTCGGGGAAGAGGAAGTTCATCTCGGCGGGGGCCTCGGTGCCGGGGGTGAGCTGGAAGACGATCCGCACCCCGTCCACGATCTCCTCCTGGCCGGTGCGGCTGACGTCCACGGTGGGCGGGATGAGGGACGTGGTGCCGGTCGAGGACGTCATGCCGAGTCCGCAGCCGATCTGGCCGTCCGGGGCGTGCGGCAGGGCGAGGCCGAACATGTAGCCGGCGCGGCGGTTCATGGCGGGGCCGGCGTAGACGTTCTCGGAGACCGCGTGGTCCATGAAGCCGGCGGGGGCCAGGATCGGCACGTTGCCGTCGGTGACGCCGCGCACGCCGCCGAAGTGGTCGACGTGGCTGTGGGTGTAGACGACGCCGGTGACCGGCCGGTCGCCGCGGTGGCGGCGGTAGAGCGCGAGCGCGGCGGCGGCGCACTCGGTGGAGACCAGCGGGTCGATGACGATGACGCCGACGTCGCCCTCGACCAGGGTCATGTTCGACAGGTCCAGGCCGCGTACCTGGTAGATGCCGTCGGCGACCTCGTACAGGCCCTGTTTGGCGCAGAGCTGGCTCTGCCGCCACAGGCTGGGATGAGCGGTTTCGGGGCATTCGGCGTTGAGGAAGGCGTAGGAGTCGTTGTCCCAGACGACCTCGCCGCTTCTCGACTTGACCACGGCGGGGGTCAGCTTCGCGATGAAGCCGCGATCGGCGTCCTCGAAGTCGCCCGTGTCATGAAATGGAAGGTCTGCCATGTCTGCTCGCATGCCCCTGAATGGACGCTCGTAGCTCAACAACCAGCCCCAATAGCATGAAACTCGGGCAATAAGGACAGGGAGCGGCGGCGTAGCGACTCGGACGGTGTGATTGGGTGGTTCCAGGCTGATCTCATCGGGGGTGGTCATGGAAGCGTGCGTGTTCGACCTCGACGGCGTGCTCGTCGACTCCGAACCCGTCTGGGAGCAGGTGCGGCGCGCCTTCGTCGCCGACCACGGCGGCACCTGGCAGCCCGACACGCAGTCCAGGCTGATGGGCATGAGCACCGGCGAGTGGGCGGCCTACCTGCACGAGCTGGGGGTGCGCCTGACGCCCGACGAGATCGCCGCGGGCGTGGTCGACCAGATGGCCGAGCGCTACCAGGACGGCGTGCCGCTGCTGCCGGGCGCCCGCGAGGCCGTGCGCCGGCTGGCCGGGCACTTCACCCTCGGCCTGGCCAGCTCGTCGCCGCGGCGGCTGATCGACGTGGTGCTGGACGCGGCCGAGCTGCGCGAGTACTTCGTCACCACGGTCTCCACGGAGGAGGTCGCGCGCGGCAAGCCCGCCCCCGACGGCTACCTGGAGGCGGCCCGGCGGCTGGAGATCTACCCGAAGGACTGCGTGGCGGTCGAGGACTCCAGCAACGGGCTGCGTTCGGCGCACGCGGCCGGCATGCGGGTGATCGCCGTGCCGCATCCCGGCTACCCGCCCGACGACGACGCCCTCGCCCTCGCCTGGCAGGTCCTGCCCGACCTCGACGCGCTCACGGTCGAGGCGCTGACGTGACGACCGGCGGCATGGGCGTCCGCCTGCGGACGCCGGCCGACCTGAACGCCTGCGCCGACGCCCTGGCCCTGGTGCACGCCGCCGACCGCTACCCCGTCGACTGGCCGGCCGACCCGCAGGGCTGGCTGACTCCGGGCGACCTCCTGCGCGCCTGGGTGGCGGTCGAGGAGGGCCAGGTGCTCGGCCACGTGGGCCTGGCCGGCACCGACGAGGGCCCGCAGGTCACCCGGCTCTTCGTGGTGCCCGCCGCCCGGGGCCGCGGGCTGGCTCCCGTGCTGCTGGACACCGTGCGGAAGGCCGCAGGAACGCCCGTCGTCCTGGAGGTCTCCGACGAGGGCCGGGCGGCCGTCGCGCTCTACGAGCGGCTGGGCTGGCGCCGCGTCGGCAGCACCCGCGCTCGATGGCTCAACGCCGCGGGCGAACCCGCCCTGCTCCACCACTACGTGAGCCCGTGAGGCTATCCTTTGGGAATCGTGCGAGACATCACGGTTTTCAGTGGCAGCGCCCACCCCGAGCTGGCCGAGGAGATCTGCTCCCACCTCGGGACCCCGCTCCACCCCGTCAAGGTCGCCCGCTTCGCCAACGACGCGCTTGAGGTGCAGCTCCAGGCCAACTGCCGCGAGCGCGACGTGTTCCTCATCCAGCCCCTGGTGCCGCCGACGCAGGAGAACCTGGTCGAGCTGCTGCTCATGATCGACGCGGCGCGCGGCGCGTCCGCGGCCAGGACGACCGTGGTGCTGCCGCATTACGCCTACGCCAGATCGGACAAGAAGGACGCGCCACGCATCTCCATCGGCGCGCGCCTGGTCGCCGACCTGATGGTGGCCGCGGGCGCGAACCGGGTGCTGGCCATGACGCTGCACTCGCCGCAGGTGCACGGCTTCTTCAGCGTGCCGGTCGACCACCTGCACGCGCTGCGCGAGCTGGCCGCGCACTTCCGCCGCCACGACCTGTCGAACGCCGTCGTCGTCTCCCCCGACCTGGGCAACGCCAAGGAGGCCGCGCACTTCGCCCGGCTGCTCGGCACGGGCGTCGCGATGGGCGCCAAGCAACGCTTCGCCGACGACCGCGTGGTGATCAGCTCGGTCATCGGCGAGGTCGCCGGCAAGGACGTGATCATCCTGGACGACGAGATCGCCAAGGGCAGCACGGTCATCGAGCTGCTGGGCCGGCTGCGCGAGCAGGGCGTCAACTCCGTCCGGGTGGCGTGCACGCACGGGCTGTTCGCGGGCGGGGCGATCGAGCGGCTGAGCGCGTTCCCCGAGGTCATGGAGATCGTCTGCACGAACACCGTGCCGCCGCCCAAGCCGAGTGACAAGCTGACCGTGTTGTCGATCGCGCCGGCACTGGCCGAGGCCATGCGCCGGATCCACGACGGCGAGTCGGTGAGCGCTCTGTTCAGCACGTCCTGACGGCCCGCCCCGGTGATCTTCCGGGACGGCCGGGAATGGATCATAGTGGACATCATGCATGCGGCCACAGACGTCCTGCTCCGGCGGTTCCGAGACGGCGTGGGCGAGATCGTGCCCCTGGTGTCACTGTGGGCGCACGGCTCGCTGGGCGCCGGCGACTACCAGCCGGGGCGCAGCGACCTCGACCTGATCGCGGTGGTCGAGACGCCGGTCACGATGGAGCAGTGGCGCCGGATCAAGGGGCTGCACCGCGGGCTCGACCTGCCGCTCGCCGACCTCCTCCACTGCTCCTACCTGCCGCTGGAGGAGCTGGCGGACCTGCGGGTCGAGCACGTGACGTGGGCCCACGAGGAGATCTTCCGCCGTCCGGTGACGGCGGTGACCCGCCGCGAGCTGCACACGGCCCCGCTCGTGCTGCACGGGCCGCCGCCCGCCGAGCTGCTGCCGGCCGTCTCCGACGCCGTGCTGGCCGACTTCGTCCGTACGGACCTGCGCGAGTTCTGGCTGGACAAGACCCGAGGGCGGCGGCGCTGGCTGCGGGACGTCTGGGTGGACCTCGGCGTGCTGACCGTCGCCAGAGCCTCGGTCACGCTGCGGGAGGGCCGGTTGATCACCAAGCGGGAGGCCCTGGACGTGCTGGCCGGGATGGGCGCGCCGGAGGCCGTCCTGGCCGACGTGCGCGCCCGCCGGTACGGCACGCCGCGCCCGGTGCTGAGCCGCTTCAGAAGGGGCAGGATGACCCGCGCCTTCGTCCGGTCGGCCATCGGGAAGGTGCTGGCCGAGGGCCCCGGCGAGACCTGAGCCCGCCCCCGTCTCAGTGGGCAGGACGGCGGCCCTCCGCGGATCGCCGAGGGATAGTCTTGGCCCCGAGTTACCACCTGAACCGGGGAAAGGGCGGCATATGGGGGAGATCAGGCAGTCCTATCTGGTGGCCGCGGCGTCGGCGATGTCGCTGCTGCGTGACCCGGCCGTGCGGGCGGCGTGGGACAAGCCCAGCGCGCTGACCGAGTTCAGCGTCGCGGGCCTGGCCGGGCACCTGGCCCACCAGATCGTCCGGGTCGTCGACGTGCTCGACTCCGGCGAGCAGCCCGGGGCGCCGATCCCGCTCATCGAGCACTACACGAGGTCGCCGTGGGTGCAGGCCGGCCTCGACCACGAGAGCAACGTCAGCGTCCGGGTGGGCGGCCAGGCGGCCGCCGCGGACGGGCACGCCGCGCTCGTCGAGCGCACGCAGGCGCTGCTGGACCGGCTGCTGGCCGAGCTGCCCGCCGAGCCGGCGGACCGGGTCGTGCGGCTGCCGTGGGCCGGCTGGTCGCTGCGGCTCGACGACTTCCTGCTCACCAGGGTGATGGAGCTGGTCGTGCACTCCGACGACCTGGCCGCCAGCGTGGGCGTCGAGACGCCGGAGCTGCCGCCGTCGATCAACGAGCCGGTCGTGGAGCTGCTGGCCCGCCTGGCGGTGCACCGGCACGGCGCGACCGCCGTCATCCGCACCCTCAGCAGGGCCGAACGCGCCCCCGCCACGATAAGCGCCTTCTAGCCCCCGGCCCGTTTCACGACCCGCCCACCAGGCGCAGCGCCTCGGCCACCTCGCGCCCGGACAACGCGCTGTCCGGGTCGAGCAGCCACTGCGCCAGGAACCCCGTCAGCATGGCCTGGTACAACGAGCCCACCAGCCGGGCCCGTTCGGGGTCCGTCTCCGCCCGCACGCCCTGGAACAGCTCGGCGAGCCCGAGCCGCGCGCCCTTGATCGCCGGGACGAGCTGTTCGCGCAGCTCCGGCACGTGATCGATCTGCCCGAGCAGCTCAAGCTGGGTGATCCAGAGCGGCCGCAGCCGGTCGAACGACTCCACCACCCGGTCCCACGCCGCCTCGAACCGCTCCAGCGGTGAGGCGCCCTCCTCGGTGTCGGCGACGAGCGTGCGCGCCAGGTCGTCGCCCCATTCCTGCATCACCTCGAACAGCGCCTCGTTCATCAGCGCGTCCTTGGACTTGAAGTGGTAGCCGATGCCCGCGAGGCTCACGCCCGACGCGGTCGCGATGTCGCGCGCGGTGGTACGCGAGTAGCCCTTCTCGATCAGGCAACGCTTCGCCCCGGCCAGCAGGTCTTCCCTGTTTCCCATGCCCAGACGTTAACACGAACGTCTGAAAACATCGTCCTAGACAAGCGTCTGAGACAGATGTACTGTTCTCGGCATGAAGAACGTCCTGATCTCCGGCGCGAGCATCGCCGGCACCTCGCTGGCCTACTGGCTGCGCCGCCACGGCTGCACCGTCACCGTCGTCGAGCGCGCTCCTGCCGTCCGCACCGGCGGCTACAAGGTCGACATCCGCGGCGCCGCCCTCGACGTGATCGGGCGCATGGGCCTGCTGGACGCGGTCACCGCCCGCAGCACCGGCATGCGCGTCGCCACCCACTACGACCGCAAGGGCCGCCGGGTGGCCACCATGGACGCCGACCTGTTCGGCGGACGCGCGGGCGACGACGTCGAGATCATGCGCGGCGACCTCAACGAGCTCCTGTACGACCTCACCCGCGACGACGCCGAATACCTCTTCGGCGACTCCGTCACCGCCGTCTCCGACGACGGCCTGGTCACCTTCGAGCACGCCGCGCCCCGCCGGTTCGACCTGATCGTCGGCGCGGACGGCATGCGCTCCAACATCCGCAGGATCGTGTTCGGACAGGACGCTCAGTTCGTCCGCGACCTGGGCTACTACGTCTCGATCTCCACCGTCCCCAACACCCTGGGCCTGGACCGCGAGGAGGCCGTGCACGCCGCCCCCGGCCGCACCGCCAACGTCTACAGCACCCGCCAGGACGACGCCGCCAAGGCGCTGTTCATGTGGGCCTCCCAGCCGCTGTCCTACGACCATCGCGACACCGGCCGCCAGAAGGACCTGCTGGCCGAGGCCATGGCGGGGGTCGAGTGGGAGGTGCCTGCGCTGCTCGGCGCGGTGCGCGACGCCGACGACTTCTACTTCGACTCGGTCAGCCAGGTGCACATGGACAGCTGGTCGAAGGGCCGGGTCGTGCTGCTCGGGGACGCCGCCTACTGCGCCTCGCCGGCCTCCGGGCAGGGCACGAGCCTGGCGATCGTGGGGGCGTACGTGCTGGCGGGCGAGCTGGCCGGGGGCGGCGGCGCGGCGGGCTACGAGCGGGAGATGCGGGAGTTCGTCCGGGTCAACCAGGAGCTGGGCCCGGTGAACGTCAGGGGCATGGTGATGGGCTCACGGCTGGCGCTGTGGTTCCAGCTCAGGATGCTCAGGCTGCTGCCGTACCTGCCGGGCAAGGAGAAGGTCGTCGAGCGGATCGCCGGGGCGATCCACCGGGCGGCCGTGGCGATCCGGCTCAAGAACTACTCGGAATGAAGCGTTCCGTTCTGCTATAGTAAGAGCAGAACGTTCCGTTCCGAAAGAAGTGGGGTTCACATGACCATCCTCGTCACCGGTGCCACCGGGACCGTCGGCCGCCTCGTCGTCGAGGAGCTCCTCCAGGCCGGCCGGCAGGTCCGCGCGCTGACCAGGAACCCCGCCAAGGCCGCCCTTCCCGAGGGCGTCGAGGTCGTCGGCGGCGATCTCGCCGAGCCGGCCTCCCTGGCCGCCGCCTTCGAGGGCGTCACCGCAGTGCACTTCATCAACTTCGCCGGCGACGACTACGCCCCGCTGCCCGACGGCGCCGGGCTCGCCGAGCTGGCCGTCAGGGCGGGCGTGCGCCGGGTCACCGTGCTCGGCGGCCGCGAGGACGGCGAGCTGGAGCAGGCGCTCGCCGCCACCGACCTGGAGTGGACGCTGCTCCACCCGGTCGAGTTCATGGCCAACACGCTCCAGTGGTGGGCGCACACGATCAGGACGGAAGGCGTCATCAAGGAGCCGTTCGGCGACCGGCTGAGCGCCCTGGTGCACGAGCGCGACATCGCCGCGGTGGCCGCGAAGGTCCTGACCGAGGGCGGCCACGGCGGCCGGACGTACGTGCTGACCGGCCCCCGCGCGATCACCCTGCGGGAGAAGGTCGCCGTCCTGGCCGAGGCCGTCGGCAGGGACGTCGGCTTCGTCGAGCTCACCGTGGACGAGGCGCGGGCCAAGTGGCGCGCCGACGGCATGGGCGAGCAGACCATCGAGTTCCTGGTCGGCGCGCTGGGCAACACGCCGGAGGTCGGCTACACGGTCGTCCCGACCGTCCGGGAGATCACCGGCCGGGACGCGCGTGACTTCGCCGAGTGGGCGCGCGAGCACGCCGACGCGTTCCGCGGGTGAGCTACCCGGTGACCGCCGCGTAGTGGCAGGCGGCCTGGGCGTCGGGGACCGCGGGCAGGATGCTCAGCGCCTGCGACCGGCAGGCCGCGTCCACGCCCGCCTCCGCCGCGCGGCCGGAGGCCAGCACGTGGCAGCGGGGATGGAACCGGCAGCCACCCGGCACCCTGGTCGGGTCCGGCGGCTCGCCGGTCAGCACGATCCGCTCGGGCGACTCCGGCAACACCGACATCAGCGCCTGCGTGTACGGATGCCGCGGCGCCGTCAGCACCTGCTCCACCGGCCCCGACTCGACGATCCGCCCCAGGTACATGACCGCGACCCGGTCGGCGATGTTCCAGGCCAGGCCGAGGTCATGGGTGACGACCAGGGCCGACAGGCCGAGGTCCGTCTTGAGCTTGAGCATCAGCGCCAGGATCTCGCCGCGCACGGAGGCGTCCAGCGAGGCCACGGGCTCGTCGGCGATCAGCACCTTCGGGTCGAGGGCGAGCGCGCCGGCGATCACGACCCGCTGCCGCTGCCCGCCGGACAGCTCGTGCGGGTAACGCAGGAAGAACCGCTCGGGCGGTCGCAGCCCGGCCCTGGACAGGGCCGAGGCCACGATCTCCTCCTCGTCGGGCAGGCCGTGGATGCGCGGCCCCTCGGCGACCGCCTCGTAGACGGTCTGGCGGGGGTTGAGCGAGCCCATCGGGTCCTGCAGGACGAGCTGGACCTGGCGGCGGTAGGACCGGAGCGCCTTGGAGCCGTAGTTCAGCGCGTTGCCGTCGTAGCGGACCTCGCCGGACGTGGGGCGTTCGAGGCCGAGCAGCGTGCGGGCCAGCGTGGTCTTGCCGCAGCCCGACTCGCCGACCAGGGCCACGATCTCGCCCTGGCCGATCGCCAGGTTGACGCCGTCGACGGCGCGGGCGCTGCGGCCCCGCGAGGAGAACGCGACGTGCAGGTCACGGGCCTCCAGCAGCGCGCCCTTGCCCGTCGAGACGGTCTCGGCCGCGGTCTGCGTCTCGGTCATGAAGCCTCGACCTCCTCCTTGGAGCGTACGTGCACGCAGGCCGCGGCGTGGCGGGGACCGGCGGGCCACAGCTCGACGTCGAGGCCCGCGCATTCGTCCAGCGCGACCGGGCAGCGCGGGTGGAACGCGCAGCCGGTCGGGAGCTGCATCGGGTCCGGCGGGTCGCCGCCGAGCCCCTTGGGGGCCAGCCGCGAGACCGGGTCGCCCACGGTGGGGAACGCGGCCGCCAGCGCCCGGCTGTAGGGGTGGCGGGCGTCGTGGAACACCTCGCGGGAGGGGCCGTGCTCGACCACCCGGCCGGCGTACATGACCGCGAGCTGGTCGCAGACGTCGGCCAGGACCGACAGGTCGTGGGAAATCATGATCAGGGAGATGCCGTGCTCGGCGATCAGCTCCTTGATCAGCGTCAGGACCTGCGCCTGGACCATCACGTCGAGCGCGGTGGTGGGCTCGTCGGCGATGATCAGGCGGGGCGAGCAGGCCAGCGCCATCGCGATCATCACGCGCTGCCGCTGACCGCCGGACAGCTCGTGCGGGTAGCTGCGGGCCCGCCAGGCGGGCAGGCCGACCTGTTCGAGCAGCTCGCCGACGCGCTTGCGGGCGCCGTCCGGCTTGGCCAGGCCGTGCACGAGCAGCGGTTCGGCGATCTGCTCGCCGATCCGGCGCACGGGGTTGAGTCCGTGCTGCGCGCCCTGGAACACGATCGAGGCCTCGGCCCAGCGCACGGCCCGCATGCGTCCCCACTTCATGGTGAGGACGTCGTCGCCGTCGAGCAGGATCCGGCCGCCGACGCGCGTGCTCTTGGGCAGGAGCCTGAGCAGCGCCATGGCCAGCGTCGACTTGCCGGATCCCGACTCGCCGGCGACTCCGAGCGCCGCTCCGGGGTCGAGGGTCAGCGACACGCCGCGCACCGCGGGCACCTCGCCCGACGCGATGCGGTAGGTCACCGACAGGTCGTCCAGTTCGAGGAGACTCATGCCGCCCTCCTGAGCCTTGGGTTCAGCACGGCCTCCAGCGCCCGTCCGACGAGGGTGAACGCCATGACGACCACGAGGATGGCCAGACCGGGGAGGATGATGTACCACCACGCGCCCTCGTTGGCCGCGCCGTAGTCGTAGGAGCCGCGCAGCATGGTGCCCCACGACGTCTTGTTCGCGCTGGCGCCGAGGAAGGCGAGCGTGGACTCGGTGACGATCGCGCTGGCCACCTCCAGCGTCGTGCTGGCCAGCAGCAGCGGCGCCACGTTGGGCAGCACGTGCCGGGTGGTGATGTGCCAGTGGCCGCCACCGAGCGCCTTGGAGCGTTCGATGTAGGGCCGGGCCTCGACGGCGAAGGTCTGCGCCCGGATCAGCCGGGCCGTGGACGGCCAGGTGGTGACGCCGATCGCCATGATGATGGTGAACGTGCTGCCGCCGAGGATGGCCGCCAGCACCAGCGCGGTCACCAGCGAGGGCAGCACCAGGAACCAGTCGGTGACCCGCATCAGCGCGCCGCCGAGCCAGCCGCCGAAGTGCCCGGCGGCGATGCCGATGACCATGCCGATCACGATGCTGAGCAGCGCGGCGAGGAAGCCGATGAGCAGCGAGGCGCGCGAGCCCCACCAGATCATCAGCAGGATCGACCGGCCCGACTCGTCGGTGCCGAAGGGGAAGTCCAGGCCGGGAGCTTGGAACTTCTCGCCCGGCGCGTCGATGACGCTCGTCACGCCCTCGTCGATGAACAGCGGCGCGACCAGCGCGAGCACCACGGCCACCAGCAGGACGACCATCCCGGCCACCCCGGCGCGGTGCTTGCGGAAGTCGGTCCAGAAGTTGGTCAGCGCCTGCCGCCTGCGCGTGGCAGCGACACTCGTCATGCCGACCTCACCCTCGGGTCGAGAACGTGGTAGAGCAGGTCGGCCAGCGTGTTCATGAGGATCACGGCCACGGTGATGAGCATGAACGTGCCCTGCATGAGCGTGAAGTCGGGGACCCGGACCGCCCGGTAGAACAGCTGCCCGAGGCCCGGCCAGGTGTAGATCGTCTCCACGGTGACCGCGCCGCCGACCACGAAGCCGATGCGCATGAAGACCAGCGTCACCGTGGGCAGCAGGGCGTTGGGCACCGCGTGGCGGCGGCGTACCTCGTCGTCGCGCAGGCCCTTGGCGCGGGCCACGGTGACGTAGTCCTGGCTGACCTCCTCCAGCAACGACGACCGCATGACCAGCAGGTACTGGGCGTAGATCACCGCCACCAGGGTCAGGCACGGCAGCACCATGTGCGAGGCCACGTCGAGCACGTAGGCGAACCCGTCGGGCGCGTCGACGCTCTCGATGCCGCGGAAGGGCAGGATGCCGGGGATCGGGCCGATGCCCACGCCCAGCACCATCATCAGCAGCAGGCCGAGCCAGAACGTCGGCACCGACCACAACACCAGCGACAGACCGGTGGAGAAGCGGTCGAACCGGCTCCCCCGCCGCCATCCGGCCCTGGTGCCCTGCCAGATGCCCAGGCTGACCGCGATGACCAGACCGGTCCCGGCCAGCAGCAGCGTCGGGCCGATGCGCTCGCCGATGAGGTCGAGCACCGGCCGCTTGTACTCGTACGACGTGCCCAGGTCGAGCCTGAGCGTCTTGCCGACGAAGTCGAGGAACTGGTCGAGCACCGGCTTGTCGAGACCGAGCCGGTGACGTTCCATGTCGAGCTGCGCCGGGGTCATGTTGCGGCCCTGCGCCAGGTTCCGCACCGGATCGCCGGGCAGCAGGCGGAAGACGAAGAACGTCCCGACGATCACCGCGGCGATGCTGAACAGCGCCCCGCCGACCTTCGACAACGCGTACTTCAGCGTGCCGCGGCGGGCGGGGCGGTCCTCACCAGGGCCCGCCGCCTGGACGGCGGCGGGCTCTGCTGCTTCGAGCGGTGTGGTCATTCGCGCTCGTCCGCGACGCTCTTGCGCCGCCTGGTCAGGAAGAAGGCCACGAGGCCGATGACGACCACGCCGCCGACCACGCCGACGATGAGACCGGTGTTGGAGCCGGAGTCGCCGCCCGCGCCGGAGCCGCCGGCCGCGGACGCCTTGACGTCGGCCGTGTAGAACGGCCAGTAGCCGCTGCCGCCGTACAGCAGGCCCTTGTCCTCGGGGATCGGGGTGATGCTGGTGATCCGGTCCTTGCGGTAACCCTCAAGGTCGTTGGGGTAGTAGATCGCGATGACCGGGGCGTCGGTGTAGAGCCGCTCCTCCATCTGCTTGATGATCTCGGCGCGCTTGGGCCGGTCGAGCTCCTTGAGCTGCTCCTGGTAGAGCTTCTCGAAGGTCGGGTCGCAGTAGAACGACTCGGTGCCGCCGCCCTCGCCACCCGGCGCCGGCCTGCGGCTGCACAGGTGGGTGGCCAGGATCTCCTCGGGGTCGGGGTTGACCGACCAGCCGCTGATCGCGATGTCGAACAGCGCCGTGACGCCGGTCTCCTCGGTGAACTTGCTGGAGTCGAGCTTCTGGGTGGTCAGCGTGATGCCGATCTCCTTCCAGAAGCCGGTCAGGTACTCGGCGAGCTTGTCCTCGATCGGCGTGTCGGTGTGGATGCTGAAGCGGAACTCCAGCTTGCGCTTGCCGTCGGGCATCGTCCGGACGCCGTCGGCGCCCTTCTTGTAGCCGGCGTCGTCGAGGATCTTGTTCGCCTTGGCCACGTCGAAGGTGACCTTCTTCTCGCCCGTGGCCTCCCAGAAGAAGTCCTTGTACATGGGCGGGATGATCGAGCCGTCGGCGGGCTTGGCCAGGCCGCTCTGGACCTCGTCGACCAGCTTCTGCTTGTCGATGGCGAAGTGCAGCGCCTGGCGCACCTTCGGGTCCTTCAGCGCCGGGTGGCCGTCGCCGATGGGCTTGTTGTCGGTGGTCGTGGCGCCGTGGTTGATCTGCAGGTACGCGGCCCGGCGGCCCTGGGTGTTCCACGCCTCGATGTTCGGGTCGTTCTCGATGGCCTGGAACTCCGGCGGCGTCATGCGGCCGAGCAGGTCGATGTCGCCCTTCTTGAGCCCGGCGATGGCGGCCTGCGGGTTGTCGTAGAAGATGAACTGGAGCTCGTCGATCTTCGGCTTGCCCCGCCAGTAGTTGGGGTTGGCCTGCAGCTTGACGTACTGGTCCTTCTTCTGCTCGACCGCGATGAACGGGCCGCTGCCCACGGTCGGGTACGTCTCCGCGTCGTAGTTGGCCATGTCGGTGACCTTCTCCCACACATGCTTGGGCATGATCGGGACCGGGTTCTCCAGCATGGACGCCTGCGGGGCCTTGGTCTTGATGACCAGGTCCTGACCGTTGGCGGTGACACTCTCGAAGTTCTCCACGGCGGGGCCGTTGGCCGTCTTGGCCGCCTCGTCCGTCATCATCTTGTTGAACGTCCAGGCGGCGTCCTCGGCCGTGACCGGCTGGCCGTCGGACCACTTGGTGTTACGGATCTTGAACGTCCAGGTGAGCCCGTCGTCGGACGTCGTCCACGACTCGGCGAGATCGGGGCTGGGCTGGAGCGTCTTGGAGTCAGGGACGGTGAGGAAGCCGTACATCGTGCGCTGGATCGCGGTGGAGACCAGCCGGACCGCCAGGAACGGGTTCATGGAGTCCATCGCCTGGGTGGCGCCGACGCGTAGGATCTTCTTCCCCGCCGCAGGTTCCTGGGCTTGGGCCGCCGTGGCGCCTTGGCCGGCCACTAACAGCGCGACGCCCAGCACAGCCAGGCGTGCGAACCATTTCCTCATGATGCCTCACCTTCAGGCGGGGGATTCCTGTGTAGATGAAGGCACACCATACGGAGACCGCGTGTCAACGAGTCGCGGAAAATTGTTTCATTCTCGTTTCCTTTTGCGGTGTAAATTTTCAGTAGGCTTGGCACTACCGTGATCGGGTGCCCCGCCTGCCCGTTCTCCTCGCCGCCGTCGCGACCGTCGTGGCCGGGCTCGGCGTCCGGGTGTTGTGGGACGGGCCCGTGCCCAAATACGCCGGTGACGCGCTCTACACCGTGCTGATCTACGCGCTCGTCGTGCTGGCGCTGCCGCGGGTGCGGCCGTGGGTGGCCGCGACGGTGTCGGGCGGGCTGAGCTGGGCGATCGAGTTCGCCCAGCTCGGTGAGATCCCGGCAGTCCTGCGGCCGCTGCTGGGCAGCACCTTCAACCCGCCCGACCTGCTCTGGTACGCCGTCGGCGCGGCCGCCGCGTGCGCCGCGCACACCCTGTGGGCCCGGCGCCGATCCCCCTGAGGGGTCAGTGGCAGCCGCCCGAGCCGCAGCACGACCCGGCCTGCGGCAGCAGGTCGCGACCGCCGCCCAGCTCGTAGCCGGCCTCGACGACGGCCGACTCGATGACGGCCTGGTCGATCGGCGCGCTGCTGGTCACGACCATCTCCTTGGCCGCGAGGTCGACCTCGACGGCCTGGACCCCGTCGACCTTGCCGACCTCGGCCCGCACCGAGCTGACGCAGTGGCCACAGGTCATGCCCTCGACCTGGTACGCGGTGATCACCATGCCCGAACTCCTCTTCTCTAGGCTTCGCGGCCCACTCTATACCCCCCCAGGGTAAGGAGTGCATACTTCCCCGGTGTCCGGATAGGGGAGGCGAAAACGAAGGGACAGTCATGTTGAACGGCAAGACCATCGCGTTCCTCGTCGCTCCCGAAGGGGTCGAGCAGGTGGAGCTCACCGAGCCGTGGAAGGCGGTCAAGCAGGCGGGCGGCACGCCCCGGCTGGTCTCCACGTCCTCCGGGAAGATCCAGGCGTTCAACCATCTGGACAAGGCCGACACCTTCACCGTGGACGCCACGGTGGACGACGCCGACCCCGGCGACTTCGACGCCCTGCTGCTCCCCGGGGGCGTCGCCAACCCCGACTTCCTGCGCACGGTGCCGCAGGCCGTCCGGTTCGCGCGCGCCTTCTTCGACGCCGGCAAGCCGGTGGCCGCCATCTGCCACGCCCCCTGGACGCTGGTCGAGGCGGACGTCGTGCGGGGGCGTACGCTCACGTCCTGGCCGAGCCTGCAGACCGACCTGCGCAACGCCGGCGCGACCTGGAAGGACCAGGAGGCCGTGGTCTGCACGGACGGCCCGAACACCCTGGTCACCAGCCGCAAACCGGACGACCTCAAGGCCTTCTGCCAGGCCGCCACGGACGCCTTCTCGGCCTAGCCCGGCACAACGGTCCGAGCCGGGCCTGCGGCCGCGCCGGCCCGGCCCGAGCCCGGCCCGAGCCTGGCCCGAGCCCGGCCCGAGCCTGGCCCGAGCCTGGCCCGAGGCCGCCTCGGCCCCTTGGTGGGATCAGGCGCGCAGGAGGGCCTCGGCGACGCCGCGCACCGAGGCCCTGAGCCGGTCGGCGCCGCCCTCGGCCATCACGTGCCGGGCGAGGTCGGCGTCGAAGGAGGCCAGCAAGGTGTGGGCGGCGAACTCGGCGTCGAGCCCGGGCGCCGCCGCCGCGACCAGCCCCGTCACGTGGGCGTGCCACCGCAGGTAGGTGGGGTCGCGGTATTTGTCGGCCGCGCAGGCCCGTTCGTGCGCGGCGAACAGCGCCAGGTTGCGCTCGGCCAGCCCGGCCAGCTCGTCCAGGAACGCGAGCAGCCGCTCCCGCGGCGGCGCCCCCGGCCCGAGCGGCGAGCCGGGCGTCTCGATGGCCTCGGCCAGGGCGGCGGCGCGCTCGGCCAGCAGCTCCTGGAACAGGCCGGTCCTGCTGCCGAAGCGGCGGAAGACCGTGCCCTTGCCCACCCCGGCCGCCGCGGCCACCCGGTCGAGCGAGATGTGCTCGGCGCCGTGGGCGTCCAGGAGCTCTTCGGCGGCCCGCAGGATCGCCTCCCGGTTGCGGGTGGCGTCTGATCGCACCAAGGCCCCTCCTTGCAAGCGGACTATCGGTCCCCATAGTATCCCGGCAACGAAGCGGACCGCCGGTCCGCATGATGGCGGGAGGATCTCGTATGCGCGCACTGGTGGTCGGCCCCGGGGCCGTGGGGCGGCTCGCCGACGTCCCCGAGCCCGTTCCGGGGGCCGGGCAGGCACTCGTCGAGGTGCGGCGGACGTCGGTCAACTTCAGCGAGCTGCGGCACATGGACCGCCTGCCGGAGGGCGTCGTGCTCGGCTACGACGCCGCCGGGGTGGTGCTGCGGCCCGCCGCCGACGGCACGGGCCCGGCCGAGGGCGCGCGGGTGGCGGCGTTCGGGGCGGGGGCATGGGCGGAGCGGGCGGCGTTCGACACCGGCTCGCTCGCCGTGGTGCCCGACGGGGTGGACCTGGCGGTGGCCGCCGCCCTGCCGATGTCCGGCCTGTCCGCCCTGCGCTCACTACGCGCCGCCGGCGTCTCCCTCGGATCGCGCGTGCTCGTGACGGGGGCGTCCGGCTCGGTCGGGACCCTGGCCGTGCAGCTCGCCAGGCTGGCCGGGGCCCACGTCGTCGCCTCGGTGAGCTCCCCCGCCCGCGCCGCGCTCCTCGGCCCGGACGTGGACGTCGTGACCGCCCTGGACGGCGTGGCCCCCGTGGACGTCGTGATCGAGCTGGTCGGCGGCCCGACCCTGGTGGCCGCCTGGGGCCTGCTCAAGCCGGGCGGCAGCCTCCAGAGCGTCGGCTGGGCCGGCGGGCAGCCGGCCGTCTTCCCGCCCGGCTCCACCTTCTCCCTCGGCCCCGCCCGTTCGATGAACTCCTTCGGCGACGTCAGCCCCCCTGGCCCCGACCTGGCCTTCCTGCTCGGCCTCGTGGCCGCGGGCGATTTGGCCGTCGAGATCGGCCGCCGCGTGCCCTGGGACCGCCTGGACGAGGCCGCCGCGGCCCAGCTCGACCGCACGGTCACGGGCAAGGTCGTGCTCGACGTCGGCCCGGCGGGACACGCTCTCTCCTGACCACGACGAAACTCGTCTGTCACGCCTTGTCCCTGGGGAAGAAATGGTCTAGACCTAGACCAAACAGAGCGTCCTCCGCGCCCCCCAGGGAGACCTCATGTCACTCGAAGAGGATTCCAGGCGACTCGCCGAGCTCGGCTACAAGCAGGAGCTGGCCCGGACCTGGAGCGGCTTCTCCAACTTCGCGATCTCCTTCTCCATCATCTCGATCCTCGCCGGCTGCTTCACGACCTTCGGGCAGGCCTGGAACAACGGCGGCCCCATCGCCATCTCGTGGGGCTGGCCGCTGATCTCCGCGTTCATCCTGATCATCGGTTTCTGCATGTCGGAGCTGGTCTCGGCGTTCCCGACGGCGGGCGGCATCTACTGGTGGGCCGCCACCATGGGCAAGCCGATCCACGGCTGGTTCACCGGCTGGCTCAACCTGATCGGCCTCATCGCGGTCACCGCGTCGGTCGACTACGGCTGCGCCACGTTCCTCAACATCACGATCAGCCGCCTGACCGGCGGCGCGTGGGAGGGGACGCTCCCCCAGGCGTTCCTGCTGTTCGTGATCATCCTCATCCTGCACGCGCTCATCAACATCTTCAGCCACCGGCTCATCTCGCTGCTGCAGAACATCAGCGTGTGGTGGCACGTCGCGGGCGCGGTCGTGATCGTGGCGATCCTGGTGTTCGCGCCGTCCGAGCACCAGTCGCTCGGCTTCGTGTTCGGCGGCACGATCAACAACTCCGGCTTCGGCGACGGCGACGGCGGCGTGCCCTTCTGGCTGTACGTGCTGCCGCTCGGCTTCCTGCTCACCCAGTACACGATCACCGGGTTCGACGCCTGCGCCCACGTGTCGGAGGAGACGCAGGGCGCGGCCAGGACGGCCGCCCGCGGCCTGTGGCAGTCGATCTTCTACTCGGCGATCGGCGGCTGGATCCTGCTGCTGGCGTTCCTGTTCGCCGCGACCAACGTGGACGAGATCAACAAGCAGTCCGGCTTCGTCGGCGCCATCTTCGAGACCGCGCTCTCCTCCCCGCTGGCCACCGCGATCTTCGCGATCTCCACGATCGGCCAGTTCTTCTGCGGGATGAGCTGCGTGACCTCGATGTCGCGCATGACGTACGCGTTCTCGCGCGACGGCGCGGTGCCCGGCTGGCGGCTGTGGTCGAAGGTGGACCGCAACCGCACCCCGGTCAACGCGATCCTGGCCGGCTGCCTGATCGCGGCCCTGATCACCCTGCCCGCCCTGTACGCCCCGGCCGGCTCGACGACGCCGGTCGCCTTCTACGCCGTCGTGTCGATCGCGGTCATCGGCCTCTACCTGGCGTTCCTCATCCCGATCTGGCTGCGCCTGCGCATGGGCGACGCCTTCCGTCCCGGCCCGTGGACGCTCGGCCGCAAGTACCGGGTGCTGGGCTGGATCGCCTGCGTCGAGATCGTCATCGTGTCGATCTACTTCGTCATGCCGTTCTCCCCGGCCGGCGTCCCGGGCAACAAGGACTTCACCTGGACGTCGGTCAACTACGCGCCGATCGCGGTCGGCGTCGTGCTGATCGGCATCTGGTTGTGGTGGAGCCTGTCGGCCAAGCACTGGTTCACCGGCCCGCGCCGCACGATCGACGAGGTGCCGATCTCCTGAGCACCCCTGTGGGCGGGCACGGCCGATCCGGCCGTGCCCGCCCCTTTTTGCTGCTTGACACCGCTTGGCTAAAGGCTTTAGCTTTAGGGCTATAAGAGTTAGCCGAGAGGGGTTGGACATGACGGAGTTCCTGACGGTCGAGGGTGGACAGCTCGCCTACGAGGTGACCGGCGAAGGGCCGCTGATGGTGCTGGCGCACGGCATGGGCGTCGGGCGGCAGTCGTTCAGGTTCCTGGTGCCCGAGCTGGTGGCGGCGGGCTTCCGGGTGGCGACCCCCGACCTGCGCGGTCACGGCGAGTCCAGCCTCGACTGGCCCTCCTACACCCGCACCGACGTCGCGGGCGACCTGCTCGCGCTGGTCCGCCACCTGGGCGGCCCGGCGGTCCTGGTGGGCCACTCGTTCGCGGGCGGGGCCGTCACGATCGCCGCCGCGCAGGCGCCCGAGCTGGTCAGCGCCGTGGTGGAGATCGGCCCGTTCACCCGGGCGCAGAAGATCGACGGCGGCGGCCTGCTGCGCAACGCCCGCCATCGCAAGGGGGCCATGCTGCTGCTCGGCGCGGCGCTCCTGCGCAGCATCGGCCTGTGGAAGAAGTACCTTGACCACGCCATGCCGGGCGTCAGGCCCGCCGACCACGCGGAGCACATCGCGGCGCTCGAAGCCGACCTGCGCCGGCCCGGCCGGATGGCCGTGGTCTCCAAGATGGGCCAGGTGCCCCCCACCGACGCCGGCGCGCGGCTTCCCGACCTGACCCGCGACGTCCTGGTCGTGATGGGCACGCTCGACCCCGACTGGGCCGACCCGCGCGCCGAGGCGGAGGGCATCGTGGCCGCCATGCCCGCCGGGCGCGGCCGGATCGCCATGATCGAGGGCGCGGGCCACTACCCGCACGCCCAGTTCCCGGCCCAGGTGGCCGCCGAGGTGCTGGCGTTCGTCAAGGGGCGCGTGCATGCCTAGGGCGGCCTTGTCCCGGGACACGGTCGTCGACCTGGCGGTGTGCCTGGTGGACGAGAACGGGCCCGAGTCCCTGACGCTCTCGGCGCTGGCGGCCCGCGCCGGGGTCGCGACGCCGTCGCTGTACAAGCACGTGCGCAACCTGGCCGAGCTGCGCGAGCTGCTGTCGGTGCGGGTCGCCGACGAGATCTCCGCCGAACTGGCCCAGGCGGTGCTGGGCCGTTCCCGCGACGAGGCCGTCGGCGCGCTGATGGACGCCTGGCGCGCCTACGTCACCCGCCACCCGCACCGGTACGCGATGGTCATCCAGCAGCCGCACCCCGGCATGCGGGCGGCGGGCGAGCGCCTGGTGGGCATCATGCTCGCGGCGCTGCGCGGCTACGGGCTGGAAGGCTCCGACGCGATCCACGCGGCCCGCTGCCTGCGCGCGACGGCGCACGGGTTCGCGGTGCTGGAGGCGTCGGGCGGGTTCGGCCTGCCCGAGCGGCTCGACGACAGCTACGACCTGCTCAAGCACATGGTCGTGGCCGGGCTGACCACTCCCCGCTGAGCGGTCAGGACGCCTCGAAGGCGGCGGCCACGGCGGGCCGCACGTCCTGCATGGTGATGTCGCCCAGCTCGCGCTTGAGCGAGGTCATGTCCACGTCGGGCATGCCGCAGGCCACCGCCCAGTTCCAGGGCGTGAGGTCGCCGTCGACGTTGAGCGCGAACCCGTGGCTGGTGACGCCCCTGCTCTGGCGCATGCCGATCGAGATGATCTTGCGGCCGGTCGCGGACGTCCAGACGCCGGTCAGCAGCTCCGAGCCCGGCGGGGTGTCACGCCGCTCGGCGGGCAGGCCGAGCTTGCCCAGCGCCTCGACCAGGCGCAGCTCCACCTCCCGCACGTAGTCGACGATTCCCTCGTCCTCGCCGAGCTTGACGATGAGATAGCCCACGAGCTGGCCGGGGCCATGGTAGGTGAGCTGCCCGCCGCGCCCGGTCTCCAGCACGGGGATGCCGCGCGCGGGGTCGGGCAGGTGCTCGGCGGGGGTGCGCCGGCCGACGGTGTAGACGGGCGGGTGGCTGAGCAGCCAGAGCGTGTCCGGCCGTTCGTCGCGCTGGCGCTGCCCGACGAGGTCGGTCATGCGCGCCATCGCCGTGTCGTAGTCGACCAGATCGTCCTGCAGAAGTGTCAGCGGCCTTGCCCTCATCCTTCGAGGATAAGACGCATCCCGGACACCAGCGCACGCAGCCCGAACTCGAAGTCGCCGTCGGGGTCCTCCACCGGCCGCGCGTCGAGCGGCACGGCCGGGCCGCGCTCGTCGATCGCCGAGCCGAGGGCGAACCTGCCGACCGCGATCAGCGCCCTGACCGCCTGCTCGCCGGTGAAACCCGCCTCGGTCAGCGGCCTGATGAGCGCCGGGAGCTCGGCCAGCCGGCGCGGCGTGGGCCGGGACCCGGCGTGCACGAGCGCGCCGTCCCGGTACGACAGCAGCGTGCCGCGGATCGCCCGGCCGCGGGACATGAGCCAGTTGTCCCATTCCTGACCCGGTTCGGGCACGTCGAGACGCCCCAGCGTGTCGGCGAGCATCTCCTCGGCCATCTCGTCGAGCAGCTCCTGCTTGTTCTTGAAGTGCCAGTAGAGAGCCGGCTGCTTCACTCCCAGCTCGTCGGCCAGCCTGCGGGTGGTCAGCCCGTCGATGCCCACCTCGTTGAGCAGCCGCAGGGCCGCGCGTACCGCCGTCCGCCGTTCCACGCTTGACAACTTATCAAAGATAAGGCTTTATCACTGATAAGCATTTATCGCTGATAAGGAGACGTGGATGGACGTCGTCATCGCCGGGGCCGGGCCGGTCGGGCTGATGCTGGCCTGCGAGCTGCGCCTGCGCGGCGTGCGCACGCTCGTGCTCGAACGGCTCGCCGCCCCCACCGGCCTGTCCAGGGCGCTCAACCTGCACCCCCGCTCGGTCGACACCTTCGCCATGCGCGGGCTGCTCGACCGGCTCGGCGACGCGCCCCGCCTGGACCTGCAGCACTTCGCCGGCATGCGGGTGCTCGACCTGACGGCCACGCGGACCCCGCACCCGTACGGGCTGCTGGTCCCGCAGTCGCGGGTGGAGGAGATCCTGGAGGCGCGGGCGCTGGAACTGGGCGCGGAGATCGTCCGGGGCCGGGCGGTGACCGGCCTGGCGCAGGACGGGTCGGGCGTGACGGTCGAGACCGGCGACGGCACTGCGTACCGGGCGGGCTGGCTCGTCGGCTGCGACGGCGGCCGGAGCACGGTGCGCAAGCTGGCCGGGATCGCCTTCCCCGGCACCCCCGCCACCCTGGCCGCCTACGTCGGCGACGTCACCGTGACCGGCGGCACGCCGACCGGCTGGGTCCGCACCGGCCACGGCCTGTTCCAGTGGCCGTTCGTCCGGCCCGACGGCACGACCAGGATCCTGACCGTCGACCACGGCCGGGTGCACCCGGACAGGGACGCGCCCGTGACGATCGAGGAGTTCTCGGCCAGCGTGCGCCGGCACCTCGGGGACGCCGCCCCCGAGATCACCGGGGCGACCTGGCTGTCCCGCTTCTCCGACGCGGCCAGGCAGGCCGAGCGCTACCGGGCCGGCCGGGTGTTCCTGGCCGGCGACGCGGCCCACGTGCACATGCCGTTCGGCGGCCAGGGGATGAACACCGGCCTCCAGGACGCCGTCAACCTGGGCTGGAAACTGGCCCTGGCGGTGCGCGGGACGGCCCCGGCCGGGCTGCTCGACAGCTACCACGCCGAACGGCATCCGGTGGCCGCCGCCGTGCTGGCCAACACCCTGCAACAGGTCGAGCTGGCCGCGCCGGACGCCGGGACGACCCGGCTGCGCGACCTGTTCGCCCAGCTCATGACCGTCCCCGAGGCCAACAGGATGCTGGCCGAGGACGTGAGCGCGGTGTCGGTGCGGTACGCGACGGGCCCGAACCCGCTCGTCGGCGCGTTCATGCCCGAGGGCCTGCGGCTGGACGACGGGCGCGGGCTGCTCGTGACCTCCGACCCGGCCCTGCTCGCCGCGGGGGCGCGCTGGGCCGATCGGGTGGACGTGGTGCCCGGCGACCGCGGGCTGCTGGTGCGGCCCGACGGTTACGTGGCCTGGGCCGAACCCTGCGCGGAGCCCGCCGAGGCGGCGCTCACGCGGTGGTTCGGCGAGCCGGCGGACGCGTCAGTGGGAGTAGCCCCTCGGCTCCTCCGGGACGAGGATCCACATGGCGACGTAGACCACCCAGAGCGGCCCGGGGATGAGCGACAGCAGCAGCCAGAGGATGCGGACGAGGGTCGGGGGCAGGCCCATCTTGTCGGCGAGCCCGCCGCAGACGCCGGCCAGAATCCTGTGCTCCCTTGAGCGGTACATGCTGTTCCTCCGTGTCGTGATGACCTACCGGTAAAACGGACAGCAGTGCCGCCGATATCCCGCTAGGGACCCTGAGAAAACCCTGTAAGGGTCAGCCACTCATGAGCCATGCCCAGATGTTCCCTGGTCAGTCCATGTCTGGGATCGACGTGGATCAACAGGAAATTCTCCAGACCCTGATCGACCCTGAGGTACTGCTCGTCCTGCGCCCACACCTGGTCGTCGAACCACACGAACGGCCGCCGCCCGGCGTACGCGGCGACGTGCGGCGTCTTGAACATCTCGCCGTGCTCGGTACGGGTCCGCTCGGGGCCCATGGTGACGACCGGGAGCGTGGGCAGGCCGATCCTGGGAGAGATCCACTCGTTGGCGTGCTGCTCCCAGGTGGTGGCCCAGACCAGCTCGGCGCCCGTGGTCAGGGCCAGGTCGAGCAGCCGGCGGCCGTGGCGGGGGTTGAGGTGCACGGTGTAGACCTCGGTGCCGATCGTGCAGCGGTAGCGCCGGAAGTCGGGCGTCGGGCGGCCCATCGGGTTGAGCACGCCGTCGACGTCGAGCAGCAGCAGGGGCTTCACCTCGACGCTCCGGCCCGGTGCTCCTGGGGGCTGACGCCGCGTACGCGCTTGAAGGCCGCGCTGAGCGCGAACGGGCTGCCGTAGCCGACCTTCCTGGCCACCGAGCCGATCGTGGCGTCGGGCTCGCGCAGCAGGTCGGCGGCGAGCGCGAGCCGCCAGTCGGTGAGGAAGGACATCGGCGGCTCCCCCACCAGGTCGGTGAACCGCCTGGCCAGCGCCGCCCTGGAGACCCCCACCTCGGTGGCGAGGGCGGCGACCGTCCAGGGGTGGGCGGGGTTGTTGTGCAACATCCGCATCGCCCTGCCCACGATCGGGTCGCCCATCGCGCGGTACCAGGCGGGCGCCTCGTGCGTGGCGAACCATGACCGCAGCACGGCGATCAGCAGCAGGTCGAGCAGCCGGTCGAGCACCGCGGACTGGCCCGGGTCGTCCTTGACGATCTCGGCGCCGAGCAGCGCGATGACCGGCCCGCCGGGCTGCACGAGGAGCTGGGGCAGCGCGTCGAGCAGGCGCCTGCTGACCTCGCCCTCCAGCGTGTACGTGCCGGTGATCAGCACGGTGCCGCCCGCCGGGTCGTTGCCCCAGGTGCGCACGCCGAGGTCCATCGACTGGTACAGCGACTCGCCGTCGAGGGTGGTGCAGCGCTGGCCGGGGTGGATGACGATCTGCGGCGCGGTGCCGGGGGCGTCGGCCACCACGTACGGCTCCGGCCCCCGCAGGATGGCCACCTGCCCGGGTTCGAGGCGGGCCGGCTCGCCCTCGTCCGGCAGCACCCACGCCTCACCGGACACCAGGGCCACCAGCGTGAGCGGGGCCTCGTCCTGGATGCGCATCGACCACGGCGGGTCGAGGATGGACCGGAGCAGGAAGGCGCTCCGCGCTCTCGGTCCGTCGAGCAATGCCGCGAGCTGATCCATGGGCTAGACGATCGCATATGGCAACGCGCTTCTCAACCATGGAGAGTCTTATGGGTATGACGGCTTACTAGATGCATGACGATTTTGGTTCTGGGCGGAACCGGCAAGACCGGCCGCCGTGTCGCTGACCGGCTCACCTCTCTCGGCCTTCCCGTGCGGATCGGCTCCCGCTCGGCCACGCCGTCCTTCGACTGGGCGGACCGCTCCACCTGGGCCGCCGCGCTCGACGGCGTCGAGTCCGTGTACGTGGCCTACTACCCCGACCTGGCGTTGCCCGGCGCGTACGAGGACGTCCTGGAGCTCACCCGGCTCGCCGCGGACGCCGGGGTGCGGCGGCTGGTGCTGCTGTCGGGCCGGGGCGAGCCGGGCGCCGAGGCGAGCGAGCGGACCGTGCGGGAGTCCGGCCTCGACTGGACGATCGTGCGCTGCGGCTGGTTCATGCAGAACTTCAGCGAGGGCTTCCTCCTCGACCAGGTCCTCGACGGCGTGCTGGCGATCCCGGTGGCCGACGTGCCCGAGCCGTTCGTGGACGCCGACGACATCGCCGACGTGGCCGTGGCCGCCCTCACTCAGGACGGGCACGCGGGCCGCCTGTACGAGCTCACCGGCCCGCGGCTGCTGACGTTCGCCGACGCGGCGGCCGAGCTGTCGAAGGCCACGGGCCGCACGATCACCTCCATCGAGGTCACGCCGGAGGAGTACGTGGCCGGGGCCGTGGCGGCGGGCGTGCCGAAGGAGGAGGCCGAGGGCCTGACCGGGCTGTTCACCGAGGTGCTCGACGGCCGCAACGCCCACGTGGCGGACGGCGTCCGGGAGGCGCTGGGCCGTCCGGCCCGCGACTTCGCCGACTACGCCAGGGCGAACGCCGCGGCGTGGGCCGGACGCTGAGAACGGGCCGGCCCGCTCGACCAGCTGGTCTCCCCCGGCCCGCTCGACCTGCTGGTCTCCCCCGGCCTGCTCAACCTGCTGGGCGGGCAACTGCGCGGCCCCCGTTTCCGCTAACCTCACCCTGGTCACTCCCGTAACCGGAAGGTGTAGTCGTGATCGGCTGGCTCGAAGCGGTGGTGCTGGGGCTCATCCAGGGGCTCACGGAGTTCCTGCCGATCTCCTCCAGCGCCCACATCCGTGTGGTCTCGGCCTTCTTCGGCTGGCAGGACCCGGGGGCGGCCTTCACGGCGGTCATCCAGCTCGGCACCGAGGCCGCGGTGCTCATCTACTTCCGCAAGGAGCTGTGGGAGATCGTCTCCACCTGGGTCCGCTCGCTGTTCGACCGGGAGCTGCGCGGCCACTGGGCGGCCCGCATGGGCTGGTACGTCATCGTCGGCACGCTCCCGATCGGCGTGCTGGGCCTGGCGTTCAAGGACCAGATCGAGACCGTCTTCCGCGACCTGCGCGTGGTCGGCACGACGCTGATCGTCTTCGGCTGCATCCTGTGGTTCGCCGACCGCACCGCGCGCAACAAGCTGACGCTGGAGAAGCACCTCAGCTTCACCCATGCCATCGTCTACGGCTTCGCGCAGGCGCTGGCCCTCATCCCGGGCGTCTCCCGCTCGGGCGGCACGATCACGGCCGGCCTGCTGCTCGACTACCGCCGCGAGGACGCCGCCAAGTACTCGTTCCTGCTGGCCATCCCCGCCGTGCTGGCCTCGGGGGCGTTCGAGCTGAAGGACATCGGCGAGGGGCAGGCCCCCGCGTGGGGGCCCACCATCCTGGCGACGCTGATCTCGTTCGCCGTCGGCTACGCGGCGGTGGCCTGGTTCCTGAAGTACATCAGCACCCACCGGTTCACCGCGTTCGTGATCTACCGCATCCTGCTCGGCTTCCTCGTCATCCTGGCGGTCACCGCGGGCTTGATCCCGGCCGCCTAGGCCGAGACGGCCGTCCGGTCGAGGGCGGGCGAGGGGTAGTAGGCCGCCCACGCCTCGTCGCCCATGCGCAGCACCTTCAGGCCGGTCCAGCCGAGGCCGGCGACGGGCAGGGCCCAGAACAGCACGGTCACGGGGCCGTACTCGATGGGGAAGGAGACGACGTATCCGACGAAGACCAGCAGCGGCACCCACCAGCCGACGAACCCGGCCCGCCACACCGCGACGACCAGCAGCGGCAGGCCCAGCACGGCGAAGAACATCCACGGCATCTGGAAGCCGAAGATCACGCCGGGCAGGTTCAGCATCTCGTCGAGGATCTTCTGCGCCTGCTCCGGCGGGTTGTGCCGGCCCAGCCACCACTCGACGGGGTCGATCATCAGCAGGGCCGACGTCGAGATGTAGCCGATGGCCGTCGCCGCCCCGGCGATGTGGCCGAGCACGGTGGCCTTGCGCCTGGTGAGGTGCACCAGGGCGATGGCCGCCAGGCCCATGAGCATCCAGCTCCAGTGGTAGAGCGCCGACTCGGCCTGGGCCAGCGCGGGGTTGTCGCCGTAGCTGACCGCCTCGCGGGAGTCGCCCCACGTGCCGGGGTCGATGACGACGGCCACGAACTGCAGGAGCGGGGCCGCGATGAGCAACGTGCCCGCCGCGACGCGGCGGAAGGTCACCTGGTTCCTGAACATGGCGGCGACGGTACGTGCCGCCGCCGCCACCCGTCGTCCGCCTGCGGGGCGACCGCAGGTCACCTCCGAGGCGGAGAAGATCAGACCGCCACCGGCGTGCGCGGGGCGGCGGGGGCCGGCTGCGCCCGGCGGCCGGGCAGGGCGAGCAGGACCAGGCCGAGCAGCGCCCACAGGGCCAGCACCCCGACCGGCGTCCACAGGGCGGCCCCGCCGAAGAACACCGTGTTGCGCACCGCCTCGGCGGCCGGGCCCACGGGCAGGACGCGGCCGACGGCGGCGTACCACTCGGGGATGTAACGGGCGCCGAGCGGCCCGCCGCTGGCCGGGAGCCCGATCGGGACGAACAGCAGCGCCGCCACCCCCACCCCCGGCGTGCCGATGACCTTGACCAGCCCGGCGACCACCAGGCCGACCGCCAGCGCGATGCCCGCCGAGACCGCCACCAGCGGGACGAAGCTGCCCGGCAGCGCGCCGAACACCACGTCGGCCAGCCACGCGACGGCCGTGCCCGTCACCAGCGCGCCCGCGGCCAGGACGCCCGTCCGCGCCGCCGCGCCCAGGCCGGGCGCGACCCGGGCGAGCAGCACGGCCAGCGCGATCCCCGGCAGGAGCACGCTGAGCACGTAGAACATGCCGGCGAT
Organism: Nonomuraea sp. NPDC003560; assembly: GCF_042878785.1. Taxonomy (NCBI): domain Bacteria; kingdom Bacillati; phylum Actinomycetota; class Actinomycetes; order Streptosporangiales; family Streptosporangiaceae; genus Nonomuraea; species Nonomuraea sp. NPDC003560. The sequence goes on from NZ_JBIAOF010000014.1 coordinate 233,621, forward strand.
GCCGCCGGCGTCACCGGGCGGCAGCGGGACGGCGTCCTCGACCTCCAGGGTGCGGCCCTGCGCCTGCGCGGCCCCCTGGAAGGCGGCGGTGATCACCGTGGCGCCGGTGCGGCCGCCCGCGCTCGCCACCACCAGCCTGCCCTCCCCCGGGACGAGCACGGCGTCCACCTCCCGCTCCAGCAGCGCGGCCCGCGCGGCCTCGGCCGACCCGTACGGGCTCAGCGTGAACGCCCCCGGCCGCCGCCCGTCGATGCCGCTCTGGAGCTGCCGCACCTGCCCGGCGGGCGCGACGACGGCGACGGGCACGCCGTGCGGTTCCGGCGCGTGGAAGGCCCCGAGGAACGACCCGGCGAACACCATCCCCAGCAGCGCGACCCCGACCACGAGGCCAATGATCCTGCGCATTTTTCACCACCTGATGAGTTCATCGATGTTGAATTCGAGGGTAGATGAATTCCACGTGGTTGAATAGCCCCATGGCCGAGGAACGCGGAAGACGACCGGGAACCCCGCAGACCAGGCAGGAGATCCTGGAGGCGGCGATGGAGTCCTTCGCCGCCCACGGCTACGGCGGCACCACGATCAGGGCCGTGGCGCGGGCCGCGGGCGTCGATCCGGCGCTGGTGATGCACTTCTTCGGCAACAAGGACGGCCTGTTCGAGGCCGCGATCAAGGCCAGCATGCCGGTCGCGCTGATGGTCGGCGCCCTCGACGGCGACGCGTCCGGCATCGGCGAGCGGCTGGTGACCCGCTACCTGGAGCTGTGGGAGGACCCGCGGCACGGCCCCCGGCTCTCGGCCGTGCTGCACGCGGCCGCCGCCACCCCGGCGACGGCCGCGCTGCTGAAGGAGCTGCTGGGCCGGGAGCTGCTGGCCCCGATCGCCCGCCGGCTGCCCGGCGCCCATCCCGAGGTCCGCGCGCTGCTGGCGGCCTCGCAGCTGCTCGGCCTGGCCATGATCCGCTACATGCTCCGGCTCGACCCGCTGGCCTCGCTGCCCGCCGGCCAGGTCGCGGCCCTGACCGCGCCCAACGTCCAGCGTTACCTGACGGGCACGCTCTCGCTCGACGAGATCGCCGCCGCCCGGGGGTAGGTCGCCAGGGTGAACAGCAGCGCCGCCACGCCGAGCCCGGTGGCCAGCACGACCACCCCGGCCCTGCCGTAGGCGTCCAGGGCCACGCCGCCCGCGATGCCGGCCGCGAACAGGCCGACGTACTGGGCGGACGACAGCAGGCCGAGCCCGATGGGCACGTTGTCCGGCACCGCGGCCACCGTCCTGAACTGCTGGGCCGGCGCGACCAGCCAGCCGAGCGCGCCCCACAGGAGCGCCCAGACCAGCGCGATGGGCAGGGCCAGGTTCGCGACGGGGATCAGGGCCAGGAAGACCGTGGAGGCGGCCAGGCCGATCAGCACCATCCTGCGCGGCCCGTAGGCGTCGGTGAGGCGCCCGCCGAGCTGGTTGCCCACGATGCCGCCGAGCCCCCACGCCCACAACACGGCCGGCAGCGGCAGGTCGAACAGCGACCCGATGTAGGTGTAGGCGGTGAACCCGGCGCCGAACATCAGCAGCTGGGTGACCAGCACCACCAGCACCCGCCGGTCGGCCAGCGGCGCGAAGCGCTCGCCGAGCCGTCCCGACACGGCGACCCGCACGTCCGGCACGAGCGCCGCCACCCCGGCGAAGCCGATCACGCCCAGCCCGACGACCAGCCACATCGTCGCCCGCCAGCCCGAGACCGAGCCCAGCCAGGTGCCCAGCGGCACGCCGACGGCCGAGGAGACGCTCAGCCCGCCCATCACCAGCGCCAGCGCCCGCCCGCGCCGCTCGGGCGAGGTCAGCGCGTTGGCCACGCCCGAGGCGGTCGGGGTGAACATCGCCGCCCCGGCCGCGGCGACCACCCGCGTGGCCATGACCAGCGGGTACGTCGGAGCCAGCGCGGTCAGCACGTTGCCCGCGACGAACACGGCCAGCGCCAGCAGCAGCAGCCGCTTGCGCGACAGCCGGGCGGTGAGCGCGGCCAGCAACGGGGACAGCAGCGCGTACGCCAGGGCGAACACGGTCATGAGCTGCCCGGCGGCGGACGTGGAGATCCCAAGGTCCGCGGAGATGGGGGTGAGCAGCCCGGCGGTGACGAACATGCCAGTACCGATGGCGAAATTTCCGGCAGCAAGGGGGTAGAGCCGGGAACTCATGGAACCTCCAGCCAATTAGTTGGACGGGCATCAAACTGTCATCACAGTTGGATAGTTGTCAAACAATCAGAGCGAGGTAGGGTGCCACCATGCGCCTGCTACCGCACCCCGCGAAGGAGGACATCCAGCTCACCGAGGTCCTGCGTGCGCTCGCCGACCCCGTCCGGCTGGAGATCGTGGTCCGCCTGGCCACCCTCGGCGAGATGACGTGCACCGCCGCGGGCGACCATCTCGGCGTCCACAAGTCGACGGCGTCCCACCACTACCGCTCGCTGCGCGAGGCCGGCGTGATCGTCTCCAAGCAGGAGGGCCGGCTCAAGTACATCAGCCTGCGCCGCGGCGACCTCGACGAACGTTTCCCCGGCCTGCTCGACTCCGTGTTGTCGGCCTCGCATGCCCCCGCCTGACCGGCTGCCGATCCACGACGCGCTCCCCGAGCTGCTCGCCACACTGGAGCGCCACGGCACGGCGGTGCTCACCGCGCCGCCCGGCACGGGCAAGACCACGGTCGTGCCCCTGGCGCTGGCCGAAACCGGGCTGCGGGTGCTGGTCGCCGAGCCCCGGCGGCTGGCCGTCCGGGCGGCGGCCCGGCGCATGGGCGTCAGCTACACGATCCGCGGCGAGCGGCACACCGGGGCCAACCCCATGGTCGAGGTCGTCACCACCGGCGTGCTGCTCCAGCGGCTCCAGCGCGACCAGGAGCTCGCCGGGGTCGACGCGGTCGTGCTCGACGAGTGCCACGAACGCCATCTCGACGCCGACACCACCCTCGCGTTCCTGCTCGACGTGCGCGAGACGCTCCGCCCCGACCTGCGGCTGCTGGCCACCTCGGCCACCGCCGACGCGGCCCCCTGGTCACAGCTGATCGGCGGGCCCGTGGTGGCCGCCTCGGGAACGGCCCATCCCGTGGAGACCGTGTGGGCGCCGCCGGAGCGTCCGGTCGCGCCGCCCCACGGCCTGCGCGTCGATCCGGCGCTGCTGTCGCACGTGGCCTCGGTCGTCCGGCGGGCGTACGCCGAGCGCGACGGCGACGTGCTCTGCTTCCTGCCCGGTGTGGGGGAGATCGCCCGGGTCGCGGGGATGCTGGGCGACCTCGACGTGCTCCAGGTGCACGGCCAGGCGCCGGCCCGCGTCCAGGACGCCGTCCTGTCGCCCGGGGCCGGCCGCCGGGTCGTGCTGGCCACGTCGGTGGCCGAGTCGAGCCTGACGGTGCCGGGCGTCCGCGTGGTGGTGGACTCGGGGCTGGCCCGCGAACCCCGTACCGACCACGCCAGGGGGCTCGGCTCGCTCACCACGGTCCGGGTCTCGAAGGCGTCCGCCGACCAGCGGGCCGGCCGCGCCGGGCGGGAGGCCCCCGGGGCCGTGTACCGCTGCTGGACGGCGGCCGAGCACGAACGCCTGGCCGACCACGCGCGGCCGGAGATCGCGCTGGCCGACCTGACCGGGTTCGCCCTCCAGGCGGCCTGCTGGGGCGACGCGGACGCGGCCGGCCTCGCCCTCCTCGACCGGCCGCCGCCCGCCGCGATGGCGGCCGCCGTCCGCACCCTTGAGGCGCTGGGCGCGCTGGAGGCCGGCCGGGTGACCGGCCGCGGGCGGCGCATGGCGCTCGCCGGCGTGCATCCCCGCCTGGCCAGGTCCCTGCTCGACCTCGGCCCGCGGGCCGCCGAGGTGGTGGCGCTGCTGTCGGAGCAGCTGCCCAGGGACGCGGGCGACGACCTCGCGGAGGTCTGGCGTGCGGCCCGCGGCGGCGGCACCGGCTTCGCGGCCCGCTGGCGCCAGGAGACCAGGCGCCTCGCCCGCGCCTGCGGCCAGGGACCGGACGTGCGCGAGGTGGGTGACGACGCGCTGGCCGGCATGGCGGTGGCGCTGGCGTTCCCGGAACGGGTGGCGCGGCGGCGCGGCGGCGGCTATCTCATGGCGTCGGGCACGCAGGCCCAGCTCGCCGAGGGCTCCAGGCTGTCCACCGCGCCGTGGCTGGCGATCGCCGTCGCCGACCGGCCCACGGGCTCGGCCTCGGCCCGGGTGCGCCAGGCCGTGGTGATCGACGAGGAGATCGCCCGGCTGGCCCTGCCCGTCACGGTCGAGGAGGAGGTCGCCTGGCGGGTGCCGCCGGGCGAGCGGCGCGGCGACGTGTCGGCCCGCGTGGTCGAGCGCCTGGGCGCGATCGAGCTGTCCGCCACGCCGCTCAAGGACGCCGAGGTGCGCCCCGCCATCCTGCACGGCCTGCGCACCGAAGACCTCCTGACCTGGACGAGACAGGCCAAGGACCTCAAGGACCGCCTGACCTTCGCCCACCGCGCGATCGGCCCCCCGTGGCCCGCCACCGACGACCTGATCGCCCTGGCCGACCAGTGGCTGGAGCCGGAGCTGTCCAGGGCCTGCCGCCGCGCCGACGTCGAGCGCATCGACGTGGCCGCCGCCCTGCGCCGCCTGATCCCGTGGAGCGAGCGCCTGGAGAACGTGGCCCCCGAACGCGTCGAGGTGCCCAGCGGCTCGCAGATCAGGGTCGACTACTCCGGCGAGCAGCCGGTGCTCGCGGTGAAGCTGCAGGAGCTGTTCGGCTGGGAGGAGACGCCGCGGATCGCCGGCGCCCCCCTGCTGGTCCACCTGCTGTCCCCGGCGGGCCGTCCGGTGGCGGTGACCGCCGACCTGGCCTCGTTCTGGCGCGAGGGCTACCGGTCCGTACGGGCCGAGATGAGGGGCCGCTACCCTAAGCATCCATGGCCGGAGGATCCGCTGACCGCGCCGCCGACCCGCCGCGTCAACCGGAGCAGACCTTGATCGACGAAGCCGTCCGCGACAACGCCGCCTGGTGCGACACGATGTGCCGGGCGCACGGCCGTCCCGGCGTCTTCGGGCCGCTCGCCTGGACCAACCCGGCCAGGACGCCCGTCCTGTACCCCGACGCCGTCACGCTCTCCCCCGCCGCCGGGCCGGCCGACGTGCTCGGCCACATCGACGCGGGTTCGGGCGCCTCGGTCAAGGACAGCTTCGGCACGCTCGACCTGCCGGGCTTCGACGTGCTGTTCACCGCCCAGTGGATCGCCCGGCCCGCGCCCGGCGCGCCCGAGCGTCCCCTCCGGGCGGCCACCGGCGACCCGATCGTGTGGGAGGTGGCCGCCGACCCCAGGACGCTGGAGGAGTGGGCGCAGGCGTGCTTCTCCGGCGGCGCGCCCGGCCTGTTCCCGCCCGCGCTGCTCGACGAGCCGCAGGTGCGGCTGGTGAGCGGCCGCATCGGGGCCGACGTGGTCTGCGGCGCGGCGCTCAGCGCGAGCGGCACGGTGACGGGCGTCTCGAACGTCTTCGCCTCGGGCTGCGACGAGTCCGCCGCCTGGGAGGGCACGGTGGCGATGGCGGCCGAGCTGTTCCCCGGCCGCCCGCTGGTCGGCTACGAGAGCGACCCGTCGGCCGCCCTCGCCCACGGCTTCACCACCCTCGGTCCCCTGCGCATCCTGCTCAAGCCCTGACAGACCGGGCGCGGTCAGTCCGCCAGGTCGGCCACCGTCAAACCGGCGCGGACCGGATGGGCCGTCTCACCCACCCCCATGTCCTTGAACCCGCTGGACGTGCCCACGCACACCACCGGCCCGTCGAAGTCCCGGCGCAGCTTCCGGTAGCCCGCCAGGCCCGCCGCCCCCGACAGCTCCTGCCATATGCCCTGCCGCGCCAGGTCCCGCTGGGCGGCGCGCATCTCGTCGTCCGTCACGAGCACCGCCTCGCCGCCGCTGTCGCGCACCGCCAGCACGCCCCGGTGGCCGCCGACCGACCCCGCGATCCCGTAGGCCCGGCTGGCCCCCAGCTCGACGACCGCCGCGGGTGAGCCCTCGGCCAGGGCCCGCGCGTTGGGGCCGCCCGCGGCCGGCTCGCAGGAGAACATCCGCGGCACGTCCCCGGACAGCCCGAGCAGCCGCAGCTCGGTGAAGCCCTTCCACATCCCGAACAGCAGCTCGGCGTACCCGGTGGGCGCGAAGACCGCCGCGGGCACCCGTCCGAGCTGGAGGAACAGCTCGTACGCGATCGTCTTGTAGCCCTCCGGGCCGAACGGGTGGCCGGTGTGGGTCACGGTCTGGTTGCTGACCGGGTGGTAGCCCAGCCGGTCCACGACCTCCCGCAGCAGCGGCCACCGCTCCTCCGCCGGCACGGAGAACACCTTGGCCCCGTACGCCCGCACGAACGCCTGCACGCCGGCCGGCGAGTCCGCCGAGGCCAGCACGATGGCCGGCAGCCCGGCGCGGGCGGCGTACGCGGCGGCCGAGGCGCCGTGGTTGCCGGACGAGGCCACCACCACCCCCGCCGCCCCCTCCGCCAGGGCCGCGCTGACCGCCACCCGGTTCAGCCGGTCCTTGTGCGACCAGGTCGGGTTCCGGGACTCGTCCTTGACGTGGATCCCGTCGAACTCCAGCAGCGGCGTCCCGCCCTCGCCCAGCGTCGGCGCCTCCAGGGACGGCAGCAGCGGCGACCACCGCGCGATGTCCGGCCCAGGCTCCTGGTCGAACAGACCCTTGTCGACGCCCGCGTAGTCGTAGACGACCTCGACCGGATAGGCGATCTCGGCGGTGCTGGTGCGCGGGCAGCCCCTGGTGAGCGGCGGGGACAGCGGGAACTCGATCGAAGGGTCACCCAGCGAGCGCTGGCGGAGGGCAAGTGAGGATCCGTTCACGCGCATGGAGTTTATATGGCTATCATGGTGATATCACTTCGATAGCAAGGAGTCGCGATGGAACGTCGTGCTTTCCGGGTCAACGGATTCCTCGTCCTGCTTGTCCTCCTCCTGCTGGGCGGCGCGGCGCTGGTCTCGATCAAGACGCTCGGCATAGCCTGGATCGTGCTCTTCGCGCTCGTGGCCTCCGGCTTCACCGTGGTCAACCCCAACGAGGCCAAGGTCGTGCAGTTCCTCGGCCGCTACGTCGGCACGGTCAACGTGGCGGGCCTGCAGTGGGTGACGCCGTTCACCACCAAGCGCCGCATCAGCCTCCGGGTGCGCAACTTCGAGACCGCCAAGCTCAAGGTCAACGACGCCGACGGCAACCCGGTCGAGATCGCCGCGGTGGTGGTCTACAAGGTCACCGACACGGCCAAGGCCGCCTTCTCCGTCGACGACTACGAGGAGTACATCGCGATCCAGTCCGAGGCCGCCGTGCGCCACCTCGCGACCACCCACCCGTACGACTCGCACGAGCCCGAGCGCACCAGCCTGCGCGACGGCGCCGAGGTCGCCGGCGAGCTGACCGCCGAGCTGCGCGAGCGCACCGAGCTGGCCGGGATCGAGATCCTGGAGGCCCGCATCACCCACCTGGCCTACGCGCCGGAGATCGCCCAGGCCATGCTGGTGCGCCAGCAGGCCAGCCAGGTGGTGGCCGCCCGCACCAGGATCGTCGAGGGCGCGGTCGGCATGGTCCAGCTCGCGCTCGACCGGCTGGCCGCCGAGGGGGTCGTGGAGCTCGACGAGGAGCGCAAGGCCCAGATGGTCTCCAACCTCCTGGTCGTCCTGTGCGGCGACCGGGCGACCCAGCCGGTGGTGAACGCCGGCAGTCTGTATGCCTGAGCGGAAGAAGCTCCTCCTCCGCCTCGACCCGGCCGTCTACGACGCCATCGCCAAGTGGGCGGCCGACGACCTGCGCAGCATCAACGCGCAGATCGAGTTCGCGCTGCGGCTGGCGCTGAAGGAGGCCGGGCGCGAGCCCGGCAGGAGCTCTCGCAAGGAAGAGTGAAAACCTGCACACTCTAGACATGTTGTGGGCAGGCAGGACCGCCATCGAGATCGCGGCGGCCGTCCGGCGCGGCGACGTCACGGCCACGACCGTCGTGGAGGAGCACCTTCACCGCATCTCCGAGCGGGATTCCCGGGTGGGCGCCTTCCGGCTGGTCAGGAAGCAGGCGATGGACGAGGCGCGGGCCGTGGGCGACCGCCGCGACCTGGCCGACCTGCCGCTCGCCGGGGTTCCGGTGGCGGTCAAGGACAACCTGGAGGTGGCCGGCGAGCCCACCCGCGGCGGCTCGGCGGCCACGTCCGGCGCGCCCGCCCGGGAGGACCATCCGGCCGTGGCCCGGCTGCGCGCGGCGGGCGCGGTGATCGTCGGGCTGACCAACCTGCCGGAGCTGGGGCTGGTCGGCTTCGGCGACAGCCCGTACGGCGTCGTGCGCAACCCCTGGAACCTCGCCCGCACCGCCGGCGGCTCGTCCTCGGGCAGCGCGGCGGCGGTGGCGGCCGGGATGGTGCCGATCGCGCTCGGCAACGACGGCATGGGGTCGCTGCGCATCCCGGGCGCCTGCTGCGGCGTGCTGGCCGTCAAGCCGGGGACGGGCCTGGTCCCCCCGCCCGCCGACGACTGGGACGGGCTCACCGAGAACGGCCCCCTCGCCACGACCGCGGCCGACCTGTCGCTCGCGCTGTCCGTCCTGGCCGCCGACCCGGCGCTGGCCGAGGCGTGGCGTACCGGCCACCGGGTCGAGCCGAAGCCGCGCATGCTGCGCTCGGTCTGGGCCGACGACGACGAGGTGTGGGAGCCGCAACCGCCGCAGGACAGCCCGGAGCCGTTCGACCTGCGGGTGGCCTACGCCCCTCAGCCGCTGCCGCCGGGCCTGCCCGTGGACCGGGAGTTCCAGGCGGCGGTGCGAGCGGCCGCCGAGACGTTGCGGCACGCCGGGCACACCGTGGTCGAGCACCCGCACCGCCTGCCCGCCTGGCTCGGCCCCGCCGCCGTGGCCACCTGGCTCGGCCGGGCCGCCGCCGCCGCGGACGGTCTCGATCCGCACGGACTGGAACGCCGCACCCGCGCGCTGGCCCGCGCCGGCCGCGTGCTCACCAGGATCGGCCTGGACGGCCGGCGCGGCCGCGAACGCTGGAGCGGCTACGGCGCCGACACCTGGTTCGGCGACGCCGACGTGATGATCACGCCGGCGCTCGCCGCCCTGCCGCCGCGCGCCGACCGCTGGGGCGGGCGCGGCCTCCTGCCCAATTTGCTGGCCAACGTCAGGTACGCGCCCACCACGGGCCCGTGGAACCTGTGCGGCTGGCCCGCGATGGCCGTGCCGGTCGCCACGCACTCCAGCGCGCTGCCGATCGGCGTGCAGCTCGTGGCGCCGCCGGGCGGCGAGCCGCACCTGCTGGCCCTGGCCGCCCAGCTTCAGGCGGCCCACCCGCCGCTACGCCCGCCCGGCTTCTCCTAGACGCCCGGCTTCTTCTGGACGCCTGTTTCTTCTAGACGCCCGCCGGGTGCCAGACGGTCTTGGTCTCCAGGAACCGCGTCATCCGCCCGAGCCCCGGATCGGCCGTCCAGTCCTCGCGCACCGGACGCAGCACCCGCTTGAGGTTCTCGGCCGCCTCCTGCTCGCAGCGCAGCGCCAGGTCGGCGTCCTCGACCCCGGTGAGGTCGAGCGCGTTGACGTCCATGTGCGCGGCCAGCCAGGGCGCCAGCTCGGCCTGCTGACCGGTCAGGATGTTGACCACCCCGCCCGGCAGGTCGGACGTGGCCAGCACCTCGGCCAGCGTGATCGAGGCGAGCGGCGAGGGCTCGGAGGCGACCACGACGCACGTGTTGCCGGTGACGATCACCGGCGCGACCACGGACACCAGCCCGAGCAGCGGATCGGCGGGCGCGACCACGGCCACGACCCCGGTCGGCTCCGGCGAGGACAGGTTGAGGTACGGCCCCGCCACCGGGTTCGCCGACCCGCGCACCGCCGTGATCTTGTCGGACCAGCCCGCGTACCAGACCAGCCGGTCGACCGCCGCGTCCACCGACTCAAGGGCGGCCTTCTTGCCCAGGCCCAGCTCCTCGGCGAACTGCCCGCGCCGTCCCTCCAGCATCTCGGCGACGCGGTAGAGGATCTGCCCCCGGTTGTAGGGGGTCGCGCCGGACCAGCCGGGGAACGCCTTGCGCGCGGCCACCACGGCGTCGCGCGCGTCCTTGCGCGAGGCGCGCGAGGCGTTGGCGAGGAAGTCGCCCTTGGGCGAGGTCACGGGATAGGACCTCCCACTCTCCGAGCGCGGGAAGGCCCCGCCGATGTACAGCTTGTAGGTCTTTCTGACGGACAACCTACTCATCGCCCCGACCTCTCCACGTGGACTCCTGCGACGTCTGGACCGGGGCGAACACCTGGCCGCACCTGCTGACGCCGCAGCGATGGGCGTACCAGCCGACGCGTACGGGCCGGCCGGCGCGGGCGAAGGCGTGCCCGCGGGTGGCCTGGGCACGCCGCCCGGACCGCCCGGCACGGCGATGATCACACGTCAAGGTAGGCCTCCAGCCCGGCGAGCCCGCCCTCACGGCCGTACCCCGACTCCTTGTAGCCGCCGAACGGCGAGGTGGGGTCGAACTTGTTGAACGTGTTGGCCCAGACGACCCCGGCCCGCAGCCGGTCGGCCATCCACAGGATGCGCGAGCCCTTCTCGGTCCAGACCCCGGCCGACAGCCCGTACGGGGTGTTGTTGGCCTTCTCCACGGCCTCGGCCGGGGTGCGGAAGGTCAGCACGGACAGCACCGGCCCGAAGATCTCCTCCCGGGCGATCCGGTGGGACTGGGCGACCCCGGTGAACAGGGTGGGCGGGAACCAGTAGCCGCGCTCGGGCAGCTCGCACGCGGGCGACCAGCGCTCGGCGCCCTCGTCGGCCCCGGCCTCGGACAGCTCGCGGATCTTGGCGAGCTGCTCGGCCGAGTTGATCGCGCCGATGTCGGTGTTCTTGTCCAGCGGGTCGCCGAGCCGCAGCGTGCCGAGCCGCCGCTTCAGCGACTCCAGCAGCTCGTCGTGGACGGACTCCTGCACCAGCAGCCGCGAGCCCGCGCAGCAGACGTGGCCCTGGTTGAAGAAGATGCCGTTGACGATGCCCTCGACCGCCTGGTCGATCGCCGCGTCCTCGAACACGATGTTCGCGGCCTTGCCGCCGAGCTCCAGCGTGAGCTTCTTGTCGGTGCCCGCGACCGCGCGGGCGATGATCCGCCCGACCTCGGTGGAGCCGGTGAAGGCCACCTTGTTGACGTCGGGGTGGGCCACCAGGGCGGCGCCGGTGTCGCCCGCGCCGGTCACGATGTTGACCACGCCGGGCGGCAGCTCGGCCTGCTGACAGATCTCCGCGAACAGCAGCGCGGTCAGCGGGGTCGTCTCGGCGGGCTTGAGCACCACCGTGTTGCCGCAGGCCAGCGCGGGCGCGATCTTCCAGGCCAGCATGAGCAGCGGGAAGTTCCACGGGATGACCTGCCCGGCCACGCCGAGCGGTTTGGTCCCGAACCCGGCGTAGGCCAGCTTGTCGGCCCAGCCCGCGTAGTAGAAGAAGTGGGCCGCGACCAGCGGCAGGTCGACGTCGCGCGACTCGCGGATGGGCTTGCCGTTGTCGAGGGACTCCAGGACGGCCAGCTCGCGGGCCCGCTCCTGGATCAGGCGCGCGATGCGGAACAGGTACTTGGCCCGCTCGGCGCCCGGCAGGGCGCTCCACCCGCCGAACGCCTTGCGCGCCGCCTGCACGGCCCGGTCGACGTCGTCGGAGGAGGCCGAGGCGACTTCCGCCAGCTTCTCCTCCGTCGCCGGGTTGACCGTCTTGAAGGGGGAGCCGGAGCCGTCCACGAACTCACCGTTGATGAACAACCCGTACGACGGCTTGAGATCGACAATGTCGCGCGACTCTGGCGCGGGTGCGTAGTCGAACATCGCCGTCACGCCAGGGTGAGGTATAGGGACATCACCTTGCCAGCGTAGACGGTCGGTCCGAGTGCTCAGAGGGGCCCGGAGCTCCTAGGACAGGAGTGACAGCCGATGCGCCGCCGCGGCGGCCTCTCCGCGCGTGGTGACACCCAGCTTGGCCAGGATGTTCGAGACGTGCACACTGACGGTTTTCGCCGAGATGAACAGTTCGGCGGCGATGTCGCGGTTGGTGCGGCCCTGGGTCACCAGGCGCAGCACCTCCAGCTCACGCGGCGTCAGCAGCTCCGACGGCGTCTCCTGCGCCTGCGGGCCGCCGCCCACGCGCCGCGACAGCGCCTCGATCTCCTCGGCGAGCGGGGTGGCGCGCAGCGCGGCGGCGAGCGGACGCGCTTGCCGGAGCCGGGACGCCGCGCCCTCCCGGTCACCGCTCCTGGCCGCGACGCCGGCCGCCCGCAGCAGCGCCTTGGCCTGGTTGTGCGGACGCATCAGCCGCTCCCACGCCGCCGCAGAGGCGTCGAAGTCACCGCTGTAGGACAGCCGGTACGCCTCCGCCACCGGCCCGCTGATCGTCAGCTCGGCCGCCACTTCCGCGGCGTGCGCCCGTACTGCGGCGGTCCGGCCGGGTTCGAGGTCCTCCGCCGCGTCGCAGACCGTGCGCAGCAGGGAGAGCAGCCGCCAGCCCAGCATGGCCTTGCTCGGCAGCCTCGGATGCGACAACGCCCGCTCGGCCACGGCCAGCGCCGCCCACGGCTCGCCCTTGAGCAGGTGCCAGCCGATGTGCAGCCGCGCGTTGCTGATCACGTCCTGGACGAAGTCCTCGGGACGGTCCTTCAGCACGCCGATCTCCGACAGGATGCCCTCGACGCGCTGCAGGTCGCCCCTGGCCAGCCCGATGTCGGCCCGGACGCGCAGCAGCGCGTACTGGGTGCGCAGGACGGGCCCGTAGTTGAGCGCGCTGTCCACGAGGTCGAGCGCCTCGTCCCAGCGGCCGAGCGACTCCAGCGCCTCGGCCCAGTTGTTGAGGATGAACAGCCCGCTGCCGCGCAGCCTGCCGTACTTCTTGGCGTACTCCCAGCCCTCCTGCGACAGGCGCAGGGCCTCCTCGGCGCGGCCCATGTCGATGAGGGAGTCGATGTTGTTGCCGATCGCCCTGACGATGATGCGGCCCGAGCTCTCGGTCTTGCCGACTGCCATCGCCTGCTCGTTGACGGCGATGACCCGCTCCAGCTCGCCTCTGAGCGAGTGGCCGAGCGCCAGGTTCATCAGCAGGTCGCCTTCGAGGCACTTGTCGCCGGACCGCCTGACCAGGTCGAGGCCCTCGTGGATCAGCTCCTCGCCCTCGGTGATCTGGCCGCGGAGCATGAGCTGCCTGCTCAGCGGCATGACGACCTCCGCGCGCACCGGGCCCGGCTCGGGCGCCAGCCGCAGGGCGTGCCGGAGCAGCTCGATGACGCCCATCTGGCCCTTCGACGCCTTGAACGACGCCTGCCGCACGATGAGCTGGGCCACCCGGCCCGGCTCCTTGGTCTCGTCCAGCTCGGCGAGGGCGGCCTTGACGAACTTCACGCCCTTGTCCACCTCGCCGCCGGCGTTCGCGGCCTCGGAGGCGCGTTCGAGCACGGCGGTGTGGTCGACGCCGATGCGCCGGGCGGCGTCGGGGACCCGGTCCCAGAGCATGAGCACGCGTTCCAGCAGCGGCACGGCCTCGGTGTAGGCGTACGCCTTGAACGACTTCTGCGCGGCCTCCCAGGCCGACACCAGGGCCCAGAGGTCGTTGCGGGCGCCGTACCAGTGGTGGGCCAGCTCGACGGCGGCGCGGCCGGGCGGGACGAGCGAGCGGTCCTTGGAGATCTCCTCGGCGTACCGGGAGTGCAGGCGCTGGTGCTCACCCGGCAGTAACTCCTCGTGCACGGCCTCCTGGATCAGCGCGTGCCGGAAGACGTAGGCGCGGTTGTCGGCGATCTGCAGCACGTTCCCGGCGATGGCGGGACGCAGGGCCGCCTCCAGCTCGATCTCCGACAGCCCGCTGACGGCCGCCAGCAGCGCGTGGCCGACCCGGTTGCCGCCGGCCGCGGCCATGCGCAGGACGCGCTGGGTGTCCTCGGGCAGCCGTTCGACGGCGCTGAGGATGAGGTCCTGCATGGACTCGGGGAACGTGCAGTCCTCGCCGCCGTCGAGCAGCGCCTCCACGAACAGCGGGATGCCCTCGCTGCGTTCGTAGACTTTCTGGACCTTCACATATTCCGGCGCGGAGCCGAGGATGCCGGCCATCTGCGCAGCCACCTCGTCGCGCGACAGGCGGGGCAGGTCGAGACGGTGGACGCCGTTCACCCGGCCGAGCTCGGCCAGCACGGGGCGGAGCGGATGTTGCCGGTGGAGGTCGTCGGAGCGGTAGGTCATGACGATGAGCACCTGCGGGGCGTGCAGGTTGCGGCTGAGGAACGCGATCAGGTCGCGGCTGGAGCGATCGGCCCAGTGGATGTCCTCGATGACGAGGACCGTGGGGCGGCTGTCCGCGAGGCGTTCGAGAAGGGTGAGGAACTGCTCGAAGAGCCGGGCACGGCCCGTTTCCGTCTCCCCGTCGCCGCTGGGCTCGCCGAACTCCGGCAGCAGCCTGGCCAGGTCTCGCTGGGCGCCTTCGGGCAGCAGCGCGGCCACCGCGGCGGGGCCCTGCTCCCTGACGAGCTGCCTGAGCGCGGCGGTGAAGGGCGCGTAGGCAAGGCCCTCGGCCGACAGCTCCACACAGCCGCCGACCAGCACCTGCGCGCCGTCGGCCACGCAGGACTCGGCGAAGCGCTGCACGAGCCGGCTCTTGCCGACCCCAGCCTCCCCGCCCATGAGCACGGCCGTCACCGTGCCCTTACGTGCCTCGTCGAAGCTCTCTGCGAGAGCGGCGAGCTCCTCCGCCCGCCCGACGAAGACGGGACTCACCGAACGTCCCAGCATGTCGTTCAGCATGCCATGCCCTATCAATCAGTTTCGACGGGGTTTCAGGGGGGTTCAGAGGCCCGGCCGCCACAACTGATGACGCGGCCGGGCTCTCTGGGGGCGGTCATGACGAACGGAGCTTGCCGAAGACCGAGCGACGCTCGGCCTTGTTTCCCTTCATGGCCTCGCGTACTCGGCGGTGCTCGGCGGCGGCCCGCCGGAGCTCGCTGGCGTGGGACTTCATGAGCTCGTACTCGAGTTCGGGGTTCATCGTGTTCTCCTGAACATTTGCTGCTTTTCCCTGACATCTTCAATGTTCGGCCTAAGGCCCGGCCCGCCACATCGGGTGGATGACCTATCTGCGGGCGTACGCGGGGCCGGACATACCTAGGACGGGGCCCGCCACGCCTTAGGCGGCGTTCCGTCCGTCCGGTTTGGAGGTAGTGGCCCTGGTCGGCGATGCTGTGAAGGTGTCAACTGTGACTACCTCGCTCGCGGACGTCGCCTCGTCCCACGCGACGCTGCGCGCCTTCCTGCACGGCCTTCCCGGAGTCGACCGGGTGGGCGCCGACCAGCGGGCGGCCATGCTCGGCACCCGTTCCATCAAGACCACGGCCAAGGCCCAGGCCATCGACCTGGCCATCTCCATGGTCGACCTGACGACGCTCGAAGGCGCCGACACGGCGGGCAAGGTGCGGGCCATGTGCACCAAGGCCGTGCACCCGGGCGGCGGCGCCCCCAAGGTGGCGGCGGTGTGCGTCTATCCCGACATGGTGGAGGTGGCCGTCCGGGCGGTGGCCGGGTCGGGCGTCAAGGTGGCCTCGGTCGCCACCGCGTTCCCCAGCGGGCGCTCCTCGCTGGAGGTCAAGGTGAGCGACACGGCGCTGGCCGTGGCCGCGGGCGCCGACGAGATCGACATGGTGATCGACCGCGGCGCGTTCCTGTCCGGCGACTACATGAAGGTCCACGACGAGATCGTCGCGGTGAAGGCCGCCTGCGGCGCCGCGCACCTGAAGGTGATCCTGGAGACGGGCGAGCTGGCGACCTACGACAACGTGCGCCGGGCGTCCTGGCTGGCCATGATCGCGGGCGCCGACTTCATCAAGACCTCCACCGGCAAGGTGTCCCCCGCGGCCACGCTGCCGGTGACCCTGATCATGCTGGAGGCGGTGCGCGACTTCCGCGACACCACCGGCCGACAGGTGGGCGTGAAGCCGGCCGGCGGCATCCGCACGACCAAGGACGCCATCAAGAACCTGGTGCTGGTCAACGAGACGGCGGGCGACGACTGGCTCTCCCCCGACTGGTTCAGGCTGGGCGCGTCCTCGCTGCTCAACGACCTGCTCATGCAGCGCCAGAAGCTCGCCACCGGCCGTTACGCGGGCCCCGACTACTTCACCCTCGACTGACGGCGACGGCCCTCGGGCGGCTCTACGAGGTGTTCGGAGCCGTCGCGAGGCCCGCGAGCGTGCCCGGCTGCCCCCACTGCGTCGAGCCGGGCGAGCAGGCGTGCCTGCTGTCCGGCCCGGTCTCGGCGATCGAGGCGGGCTCGCTGGCCCGTTACGCGGCCAAGGCGCTCACCACGTGGGGGGACGTCCCCGCCTTCCGCTACTTCCTGCCGCGCCTGCTCGAATGCGCGGCGGCCGACGCGTTCTCCTACCCCGACCCGGAGATCGTCCTCGGCAAGCTGGCCGTCGCCGGCTGGCACGGCTGGCCGGGCGGCGAACGCGCGGCCGTCACCGCGTTCCTGCACGAGTGGTGGCTCGGCACGCTGCGCCGCCATCCGTCCCGTCCGCCGGCCGGCACGGTGTTGTGCGCCGTCGCCGCCACCGGCGTTGACCTGGCGCCCTTCCTCGACGCGTGGGCCGCGCTGGAGAGCGAGGCGGCGATCGCCCACCTGCGCGACTTCGTCACCGACGGCCTGTCCGGGCGGCGGCTGACCAACGCCTTCTGGGATCGCGACGCCCCCGCCCACGCCCAGGTCCTCGCCTGGCTCGGCGACGGGCCCGCGGCCCGGGCGGTGGAGGCCGCCTTCGCCCGGGAGCGCCGCGAGCCCGTGCTCGACCTGCTCGCCGACGTCCACGAACGGCTGCCGCGCCGCTAGATCAGCGCCTCGACCAGCAGGATGACGCCGAACACCGCGAACGCGGCGGCGGCGCCGTACCGGATGACCTTCTCGGGGAGGTGCTTGCCGAGCAGGCGGCCCACCAGGATGGCCAGGGCGTCGGCGGCGACCATGCCCACGGTCGAGCCGATCCACGTGCCGACCCAGCCGTGCTGCGTGGCCAGGGTGATCGTGGCGAGCATCGTCTTGTCGCCCAGCTCGCTCAGGAAGAACGCCACGGTCACCGCGACCAGGACGTTCCTGGTCGTCCTGCGGGCCTTGTCCTCTTCCTCCTTGGTCAGCTCGTCGCCCCGCAACGTCCACAGGGCGAACCCGAGGAAGGCGATGCCGGCCACGATCGAGATGGCCGTCGTCGGCAGCGCCTTCCCGACCAGCCCGCCCACGGCCACGCTCAGCAGGTGCACGACGGTGGTGGCGATGGTGATGCCCGCGAGCACGGGCCAGGGCTTGAAACGGGTGGCGAACGTCATCGCCATGAGCTGGCTCTTGTCACCGAGTTCGGCCACGAAAATGACCGCGAGACTGATCCAGAACGCTTCCAACCGGTCCTCTTTCCCGCGACCAGACCGGAAGCAGGCACCCGGGGGATCTTCGGGCACGACTTTCGGCCCGGCAGCGTCTTTGTCCATGACTGCCAGGCCGAAGGTCTCGTCCGCCCGTCAAGGCCCGTGCGACCGGGCGCGATCACGCGCCAGTATGTCGATCACACGATTGGGACTACTCCCCTTCGGAATTACCAACACACCATAACAGCCCACGTAGAGCCGTCATTCCGCCGGCTGTTCCCCCGCCTCGGACACCGGCTCGGTCGTCAGTGTGCAGCCGACCAGCACCGGCTCGTTGACCAGCGTCACGCCGAACTTCTCCCGCACCCCGTCGCGCACCTCCACGGCCAGCCCCAGCAGGTCGGCCGTGCAGGCGGCGCCCGCGGGGTTGGTGAGGGCCAGCGTGTGCTTGGTGGAGATGCGCACCGGGCCGCGCTCGTAGCCCTTGGGGAAGCCCGCCTGCTCGATCAGCCAGGCGGCCGGCACCTTGACGCGGCCGTCGGGCATGTCCCAGCGCGGGTGGCCGGGAGCGCGTCCGGCCAGCTCGGCGGCCTCCTCGGCGGTCAGGATCGGGTTGGTGAAGAACGAGCCCGCGCTGCGGCTGTCGGGGTCGGCCGCCGGATCGAAGACCATGCCCTTGCCCCGCCGCAGCCCCAGAACGGCCTCACGGGCCGGCCCGAGGGGCACGCGGTCGCCGAGCTCCACCCCGAGCCGCCCGGCCAGTTCCTGGTAGGCCACCGGGCCGGACATGTCCGACACGTCCAGCGCGTACGTCACGGCGAGCACCACGTGCCGCGACAGGTCCCGCTTGAACGCGCTGTCGCGGTAGGAGAACCCGCACTGGCGCGCCTCCAGGTCGACCACCTGCCGGGTGAGCCGGTCGTAGGCCCGCACGCACCTGATGGTCTGCGCCACCTCCTGGCCGTACGCGCCGACGTTCTGGATCGGCGTCGAGCCCACCAGGCCCGGGATGCCGGACATGCACTCGATGCCGGACCACCCCTCGGCCACGGCCCGCTCGACCAGCTGATCCCAGTCCTGGCCGGCCTCGACCGTGAGCAGCACCTGCTCGCCGTCCCTGGAGACCGTCACGCCCTCGGTGGCCACCTTGACGACCAGGCCGTCGAAGCCTTCGTCACCGATCACCACGTTGCTGCCGCCGCCGAGCACCAGGGTCGGCACCCCGTTCATGTCGGCCTCGGCGACGAGGGACACGAGCTGCTCCGCCGTAACTGCCTCGGCGAAGTCGCGGGCGGGGCCGCCCAGGCCCAGGGTGGTGTGCGACGCGAGCATCTCCATGGCCCCCAAGCTTATGAGCCCCCCAGCCCCCACGACACCGCCCCGAACCACCACTCACGCTCAGCAGCCTCCTCCGACCCGGACCGCCAACCGCCCGCCCGTGCACGCGCCCGCGCCGACGCTGCCGATCGGCTCCACGGGGCATGGGCCGGGGGTCAGCTGTGGAGGGGCTGGTCGTGGTGGTGGGGTGAGCCGAGGCGGTGGACCGGGAGGGGACCCTCGGGCACCACCAGGCCGCCCTCCAGCGCGCGGGAGAACTCCAGATCGGCCTCCTCGCCGCGCTCCGCACCCTCGGGGAAGGCCCCCAGCGCCGCCGACCTGCGCACCGCCATCAGGTCGCAGCGCAACGCCCCCACCCTGCCGGGCTCCTCGGCCTCGGCCGCCTGCCACCCCGCCGCCACCGCCCCTTCCACGATGGCCGCCACCAGCGGCGTCAAGGCGTCCCCCGTCAGCGCGAGCGAGGTCTCCATCAGCACGTGCACCTCGGACTCGTCCAGCCGCAACAGCTTGGTACGACCTTCTCCCCACCCCGCCGTGCCCCCGGCCGCCCGCGAGGTCTCGGCGACGTGCCACACCACGATCCGCTCCGGGTGCCGTTCGGCCAGCTCGTCCAGGACGTCTCCCGCGCCGTCGACGTTACCCAGGTCGAGGGCCAGGATCCGGGCGCGCGTGTGCTCGATCACCGACTGGACGCACTCCAGCACGTCCCCGGGCCGGCCGTCCACGAGCAGCCCGGCCGAGACCGTCACGTCCTTGGTCTCGACCCGCTGGCGTTCGGTGTTGACGCCCAGGTCGTCCATGCGGTTCGTGGCGAGGGTGCCGTCCCAGACGCGCTGGGCGTGCAGCATCGTGTCGTCGGGGTCGCCGTGCTGGCCGGGGTCGCCGGAGAAGCCCAGCGCGGCGGCGGGGTTCCCGTGCGCGCCCGCGCCCCTGGGCCGGGCGCGGCCCGTGCCGACGCCGGTGGCCGAACCGCCCGTGGTGTCCCGTCCGGTGCCGCTGCTGCCCCCCACCTGTTCAGGGGAGGCGGGACGCAGGTGAGCAGGAGGCTTGGCATCGGTCACGGATGACACGGGGATGGAACGGACGGTGGGCCAGACCTGTCGCGGAACTTCACTCATAACAACACGGGCTACCCGCGACCCGCCCGACATATCACGGGATCAGGAGAGCTGTACCACCGCACGCGCCTTCGACAGGACCCTCGCGTCGCCCGCCTTGGCCGTCAGCCCGACGACCACCCGCTTGTCCTCCAGCTTCTCCTCGACGACCCCGCTCACCGAGATCGTCGCGCCCTGGTCGTCGTCGGGCACGATCACCATCGACGAGAACCGCACGCCGAAATCCAGTACGGCGCCCGGATCGCCCGCCCAGTCCGTGACGAACCGGCCTGCCTGCGCCATCGTGAACATGCCGTGCGCGATCACGTCGGGCAGCCCGACCGTCCGGGCGAAGCGCTCGTTCCAGTGGATCTGGTTGAAGTCGCCGGAGGCGCCGGCGTACATGACGAGGTTCAGCCGCCGGACGTTGTAGCCCACGACCGGGAGTTCCTGCCCGACCTCGACCTCGTCGTACCTCACCGTGGCCGCCATCTCAGCCCGCCCCTCCGCGCTCGACGATCGTGTTGTAGGTCGTGCAGACCGGCTCTCCGGCGACCGTCGTCACGTCGCTCCTGATCGTCAGCAGCTCGTTGCGTCCGGCGCTCCTGATGTCGGTGATCGTCGCGGTGGTGACCAGCTCGTCGCCCGCGCAGACCGGCCTGACGTACTCGAACCGCTGCTCGCCGTGGACCACCATCGCCAGGTTCAGGCCCAGCTCGGGGTCGACCAGCGCCTCGCCGCCCGCCTGCAGGCTGAACACGATGGGGAACGTGGGCGGCGCGATCACGTCGGGGTATCCGGCGGCCCTGGCGGCCTCCCTGTCGCGGTAGACCGGGTTGTTGTCGCCGATCGCCGCCGCGAACTCCTTGATCTTCACCCGGCTGACCTCGTACGGGGCGGCGGATGGATAGGTCCTGCCCACGAAGTCACGGTTCAAGGCCATCAGTGCTCCCTCGTATGTCTTCAACGAGCGCTGCTGAGGCAGACGGTAACAGAACAAGGTTCGGCTGTCGCCGCTCATGGCGTGCTTTTTGCCGGGACCCGGGTCAGCGCCTAGGAAGGCGCCTCAAAGCAGTGAAAACACGACAAACCGGCGCCCCGTCCGGGACGCCGGTTGTGCGATATGGAGGCAGAAGTACCGCTAGCGGGTTTCGCGGTGCGCGCGGTGGCAGCGGCAGTTCGGGCAGTACTTCTTCAGCTCAAGCCGATCCGGGTCGTTGCGCCGGTTCTTCCGCGTGATGTAGTTGCGGTGCTTGCACTCCTGGCAGGCCAGCGTGATCTTCGGCCTAACGTCGGTGGCAGCCACTTGGGAGTGCCTTTCTACGTTCGGGACATGGACACACCCGTACCCAGGCCGACCGACCTGGGATTGGGTAGTAGCGGAGGCCGGACTTGAACCGGCGACACAACGATTATGAGCCGTTTGCTCTGCCTGACTGAGCTACTCCGCCTTGGCCGGAAACTCCCGGCCCGTAGAGGATACCCGAAGCTGGGAGCACATTAGTAACTCACCTGATCGGGTGGGGTGCTACCAGTATGCCCCAGGAACCTCCGACAACCGAAATCCGATCATGCCACCTGGGTCTCGCCTGGGGAATCACCCGCGGAGGCCATCGTCACACTAGCAGCCCCCCTTTACCGACGCGAACCTCCGGACCAGGCACGCGGCAACGAACACACCACGACGACGCCCGTCCACGCGGTGGCCGGAAGGGCTCTCCCGGCGGCCGCCGGCGACGCCCGTCCGTACGGTGAACGGGCGTGCCCCCGGCGAACGCCGGCGGCGCGCCTCCACGCGGTGAACGGACCCGCGCGGGAGACGGAGGGGTGTCCGCGGCGGACGCCGACGCAGCGACGGAGAGGGCCCGCAGCGGACGCCTGCGCTCACCCGAAGGTGTCGCGCAGCCGAAGCCAGCGCAGTGGCGAAGCGGAGAGAGTCGAACAGCCCTGGACGGACAGCCCTGGCTGACGGCCCTGGCTGACGGCCCTGGCTGACGGCCCCGGGGGGACGGCCCCGGGGGGACGCGAGGGAGTGCGGTGGACAGCCGCGTGCCCCTGCAAGGGGAGCGCGTGCCCGGGTGGGCACAAGGGAGCGCGGTCGACACCCGTGCGACCGCGCAAGGGGAGCGCGTGCCCGGGTGGGCATGAGGGAGCGCGGTGGACACCCGGGCGACCGCGCAAGGGGAGCGTGCCGCACGGATGTCCGGCGAGGTGCCGCCCACCTCGACCGCGCTCCGGCTCCTCAGCGACGAGCCGCGCCCCACCCGCCCGCACCTCGGACCCGAGGGCGCATCCGAGCCCTGTCAGCCCAGCGCCTCGGGCCCGAGGGGCCCGGACCCGGGCGGGGCCGAGCGGGGTCTCATGCCTGGCGTTCGTCGACGCCTACGGCGCCGACGCCGCTGCCCCAGCTCGCGCATTTGCCCTCTGACCGGCCCGAGGCGCCGGGCCCGAGCGTGATCCACGGGCCGACGACGTCCGGGCTCCAGCCGCACGTGATCACGGCGCGGTAGACCCAGGTCTGGCCGGTCGGGTTGTGGCAGTCGGCGCGGCCGACGTAGCCGTCCTCCGGGGCCCGGCCGCTGTTGCACTGGAGGCTGCCGGCCGAGGCGGGGGCGGACGGGATGACAAGCCCGGAAAGGACGGCGGCGACACCTGCGGCGAGTGCCAGTTTCCTGTTCATGTCGTCTTCCTCTTCTGCACGTTCTGCTTGTGCTGCTCGGGGTTTCGGCGCTGGTCTGCGCTCGAATGCCAGGAAAGCGACCGGACGCCGGTGTCCAACAGCAGGGCGGACAGACTCGTCCGGAGTCGTCCACCCGCGAGCCTGACTCGGACGTCCCTGAAATCCCTCCGGACACGTACGGTCATCGTTCGTACACTGTCGGACAGAAGAAGGCCGGGTCGGGGAGAGGGGCGATGGGCGAGGACCAGGAAGGCGCGGAACCCGGCGTGGAGTCGGTGAGCTGTCACGAGGGTCTGGTGAGGCTCCTCGCCGAGCAGTTCGCGCGGGCGGACGTGTCGTTGCGGGAGCTCCAGGCGCGGGCGGACAGGGCGGGCGGGCCCCGGCTTCCCCGGGCGACCTGTGCGGACATGCTGGCCGGACGGCGGTTTCCGAAGAAGGCGGTGATGGTGACGTTCCTGCGGGCTTGCGGAGTGCCCGAGCATCGGGTGCCGGAGTGGGAGCGGGCCTGGGAGCGTGTGCGGATCAACCGCATGCCCCCGTCCGGCTTCCAGCTCACCCGGATGGCGCTGTCCCCCGGCGTTCCGCCCTTCGAGTATTCCGGGGTTCCTGACGTCGCCTCCGTCCATCCGCACGCCGGTCCCGTCGGGGGGCTGCCTCAGCCGGATGCCGCGCCTCCTGCGGGGCTGAGCCGGCCGGGCGCCGTGCCCGTCGACGGCCGTGCCGAACTCGGCACGACGCCGCCTGGAGGCCCTGACCAAGGGGCTGCACCTCTTGTTGGAGGCCCCGGCCATGGGGCTGCGCTTCCGGGATTCGCTGGGCCCAACGAAGGGGCAGAGGGCTCGACAGACGCTCAGATGGCGAGAAGTGGGGCACCTGAGGCATCTGCCCCGGCCGCGGCCCCAGCGGCCACGCCCGCCACCCCTTCCGCCGGCGGCACTCTCCCCGCCGATGGCCCCCTGGTCAAGGACCCCCCAATCACAGGTCCCCCGGTCGCCGCACTTCCGGCCGCCGGTCCCCCAGCCGGCGCACTTCCGGGCAGCGCACCTCCGGTGGGCGATCTCCCGGGCGGGGGTCTGCCCGGCGCAGGGCTGCCCGGCGCAGGGCTGCTGGCCCGGGGGCTGCCGGGCGAGGGTTTGCTGGGCGGGAGTCGGCCGGGTGAGGGGCGGCCGGGTGAGGGGTCTCCAGTGGGTGAGGCTTCGGGAGGTGGCCTTTGGGCGAGCGGGATCCCCGTTGACGGGATTGCGGGAGGCGGGGTTTCCGATGGTCTGTCCAGTGGGGGTGCTGCCTTCGGCGCTTCCCCGATGGGCGCTCCCTCCGGCGGCGCGCTTCCAGCCGACAGGCTTCCCGCTGAGGGGAGTTCTGGCGGCGGGCCGCCTTCAGGCGGGGTCGGGGCCGCCCTGCCCGTAAGCGGTGTCCCCGCCGCCAGCGGGCTGCCCGCCGGTGTCACTTCCCTGGTCGATGGCCTTCCCGCCGACGCTTCCCAGGTCGGCGGGGGGCCAGGCGTGCCGACAAGTGGGGCAGCGGCTCCGGCGGGTGGGGCGGCCGTCACGGCAGACGGGGCAGCGACTCCGGCGAGCGGGCTGGTGGCCCCTGCCGGCGAGGTGACCGTTCCGGCGGGTGGGGTGCCGGCCCCTGTGGGTGGGCCCGTTCCGGCGAGCGGGATGGCAACCCCTGCGGATGGGGTGGCCGTTTCGGTGGGTGGGGTGGTGGTCTCTGCGGGTGGGGTGGGGGCGTCTGCTGGAGGGAGGCGGGGGCGGTGGCGGGGGGTTGGGATTGGGGCTTTGGTGGTGATGGGGGCGGTTGGGGTTGGGGTGGTGGTGGGGTTGTGGGTGGCGCCGCGGCATGTGCAG
Source organism: Nonomuraea sp. NPDC003560 (assembly GCF_042878785.1). Classification (NCBI taxonomy): domain Bacteria; kingdom Bacillati; phylum Actinomycetota; class Actinomycetes; order Streptosporangiales; family Streptosporangiaceae; genus Nonomuraea; species Nonomuraea sp. NPDC003560. The sequence goes on from NZ_JBIAOF010000014.1 coordinate 257,975, forward strand.
CCCTTCGCGCTCGGCCGCCCGGTCTCGGACGACGGGCGCGCGTTCGGCCACGGAGGATCGAGCCGGTTCACCGTGACCGTTGACCCCGCCAACACCGGCGTACGGCTGATCCGCCGCCTGGACGCCGGCATCTCCATGCAGCAGGCCGCCATCACCGTGAACGGCGCCCCCGCCGGCGTGTGGCACCCCCTGCCCGTCGAGAACACCTACCGCTGGCGGGACCAGTCCGTGGACCTGCCGCCGGCGCTGACCGCGGGACGCCGATCGCTGACCGTGCTCAACACCTTCGTCTCCTCCTCACTCGACTTCAACGAGTTCCTCTACGTCGTCAAGCAGCAGGTGAGAGGCGTCTGGTCGATCGCCGACACCGTGGACGTGGGGCCGTACCACACCACCAGCGAGGCCGCCCACGGCTACCGGCTGACCGGCCCGCAGACCTTCGCCGACACCCGCCACTTCGCCTACCCGCCCCTCGACGAGACCGCCTAGCGCCGGGCAGTGAAACCCGCGGAACGCCCCAACGCCGAGCAGACGAAAGCTCCGGACGCTTCCCCGCGTCCGGAGCTTTCGGGTGTGGGCAACCAACCCTCACCGGCCTACTGCCCGCCGGTCCGCATTCTATGCTTTTGTCCGTTTTGCGTAGAGTTGTGGCGTGACACGCTGGCACGGCCCCCGCGGCATCCTCGTCGAGGTCATCACCCTCGGCGCGAGGCAGCGCATCAAGGTCACCCAGACGGTGAACGGCCGCCGCTACCTCCTCGGCTACTACGGCACCATCGCCCAGATCGTCCACCACGTGGACCTCGCCGACCTGGTCGAGGTGATCGACCTCCCCGCCTTCGCGTCCCGGAAGGCCAGAACATAAGAGCCGCACAACCGAAAAGCCGCCCTCCCCGCACGGGGAAGAGCGGCTCGCCCGCAGGACCTACAGGTCCTTGCACCACATCCATTTGCCGTCGATCAGGCATTTGTACCAGCCGTCGTTCGCCGGGTTCCACGCGTAGGCGGGACTGCTCGCCACGCTGATCGTCAGCACGGTCGAGACGGAGAGCAGGATCAGAGCCAGCGCCCGGCGCACACCACGGGCCGCGAACATGTTTCTCATGACCGTCATGGAACACGCCCGTGCTTGGAGCCTTCTTGGGGCTGACTGAAGCCCCGAGACAAGCGCCTCTCAACCCGCACAACGAAAAACGCCCGGCCCCAAGTCACCTTGGCCGGGCGTCGCAGCTGCTCATTACAAGAGCCCCCAAACGGAATCGAACCGTTGACCTTCTCCTTACCATGGAGACGCTCTGCCGACTGAGCTATAGGGGCCTGTCCGCTCGCTGCGGACAGGTGTAACCATACACGGCACTCAGCCATGATGCGAACTCGTACGGGCCTCCACCGCGCCGCCGGATCCGCGGCGCGCGGCGAGATCGATCACCTCGCACAGATCGGCCAGGTCGACGTGCATGGCCACCTCCGCCACCGAACGGCAGTCGGCGACCAGCCACCCGTTCCTGCGCACCCGCAGCACCTGCCGGCCCGCCCGCATCGCCGGCACGACCTCGACGCCGTCGAGGCCGACCCATCGCCTGTCCATAGCGGCACACCCTAGCCGCCGGGTCTCTCAATTTCCGTCCGCCACAGGCGTTACCGCCATGCCAAGTCGGCACCAAGAGGTGTCTAAGAGCCGCGTCCCACGCTGGTGCCAAACGGACAGAAGGAGCACCGAAATGGCACCCAACATGCTCGGCTTCCGCATCACGCACCGGGCCATGCGCGGGGACACCCGCCGACTGGCCGAGGTGATGAGCGCGATCGCCGCCGGCGAGCAGCCTGCCGGTCAGGAGCGGCTGCGGGCGATCGCGACGTTCACCGCCAAGCTGTGCGCGGGCATCCACCACCATCACCAGGCCGAGGACAACGTGTTGTGGCCGGTCATCGTGCGCTCGGCGGGCGCCGAGGTGGACCTGAGCGACCTGACCGACGACCACGCGGCGCTCGACCCGCTGCTGGAGGAGATCACGACGGCCGCGGCCCAGCTCGGCTCCGACGGGCAGGCGGCCCGGCGGATGGCCAAGTCCCTGGCCGCGCTCGCCGACCTGCTGGACGAGCACATCGAGGAGGAGGAGCGGCTGATCTTCCCGGTCGTCGCCAAGTACGTCTCGGAGGCGGACTGGGAGAAGGTCGAGACCGAGGTCAGAAAGGGCGGGGACGTCCGGTTCGACCTGCCGAGGATCGCCCAGTACGCGCAGCCGGAGGAGCTGGCCGAGCTGCGGCGCCTGGCCGGGCCGGTGCTCGTGGTGCTGCTCGCGCTCATGGGACGCGGACACCGGCGCCGCCAGAGCCTGATCTTCGGCACGCCGTGAGCCTCCTGAGACGGCTCAGCGGCGCGCCCGGCGGCGGGCGGCCTGCGCCCAGTGGGGCGAGCCGACGCGCTCGGCGACCTGCAGGGCCTGCGCGTAGTGGCCGTCGGCCGGCAGCCCGAGCAGCTCGGCCAGGTCTCCGAGCACCAGCGCGACCGGCCCGAGCGTGACGGACCCGCTGCTCATCCCGGCCAGCTCGTCCGCCCACGGCAGCAGGACGCGGTAGGAGCGTGCGGCCACCTCGCGGTCCTCCAGGGCGACGGCGGTCTGGCCGCGCAGCGCCTGCCACATCAGCCAGTAGTAGTTGCGCGGCAACCACGACTCGGGCCGCCACACCCGCCGGGCCGCGTCCAGCTCGCCCGCGGCCGCCAGCGCCCCGGCGTAGATCTCGTGCACGGTGGCGCTGTTCACGCGTTCCCGGATGGCGGCCAGCTCGTCGAGGGAGTCGCGGACGTTCCCGCGGGCCATCCGGACGGCGAACCTGCCCAGAGCGCCCATGGCCCGCGCGTTGACGCCGCCGCGCTCGGCCATCTGCTCGGTGAGCCCGGTGTAGACGGCCTCCGCCTCGTCGAACTCGCCCTCGACCAGCTTCCGCAGCGCGCCGAACAGCGCCAGGATGGCCAGCGACATGCCGAGCTGGCCGCTGGTGGACACCGCCACGCCGCTGTCGGCGTGCCGCCTGGCCGCCTCCAGGTCGGTGCGTCCGAGTGCGGCCATGAGCAGCGCGCAGTGGCCCAGCGTGAGGTAGCCGACGAGCCGGTGGGTGCGGCCCAGCTCCAGCAGCTCGGCGCCGACGGCCTCCAGCTCGTCCCGCCGTTCGGGGCTCAGCACGGCGAAGTAGCGGGCGTTGAGCGCCAGGCACAGCAGGTCGGGACGGCCGAGGCGGCGGGCCAGGGCCACGGCCTCGGCGCCGGCGGCGTCCACGCGGTCGTCGTCGTGCCCCTCCAGCTCGAACACGAGCGCGGCCAGCAGGCGGCAGCGCGTCTCGTCGTCGGGACCGGCGGCCAGCTCGCGTTCCACGGCCTCCATGAAGTCCCGGTTGTAGAGGGAGTCCACCTGGATCGTCCAGACCACGGGGGCTTCGTAGGAGGTCAGCGCGCGGGCGAGCGCGCCGCGCGGGGCGGCCAGCTCGACGGCCCGCGTCCTTGCGGCCAGCGCGCCCAGCACGTCGCCGGCGTGGCCCAGCGCCGACACCAGTCCGCACAGCAGGTCGAGCCGGGTCGCGTCGTCGGTGGCGAACTCCAGCGCGGCGCGCCACAGCGCCGCCGCCTCGCGGTGCGCGTGCAGGCCGGACGCCTGGACGGCCGCCGCCTTGGCGTACCGGACGGCGTCCGGCACGGCGGCCTCCAGCGCGTGGTGCGCCAGGGCCGCCACGTCGTTGGGCCGCAGCCGCTCCAGCACCGACACCACGCGCCCGTGCAGCCTGGTCCGGCGGATCCGCGCGGTGTCCTCGTACAGCGCCTGCCTGACCAGGACGTGCGTGAACCTGACGCGGCCCGGCCCCGGCTCGGCCAGCAGGCCCGTCATGACGCCGGCCTCCAGGCCGTCGAAGACGGTGTCCTCGTCGCCGTCGTGCAGCGCGATCAGCACGTCCACGTCGGCGTCCCTGCCGACGACGGCGGCGTTGCGCAGCACGGTCTGGGCGGTCGCGGGCAGGCGGGTGATGCGGCGGCGGATGAGGTCGCGCACGCCGGGCGGCAGCGCCTCGGCGGCCTGCGGCCCCTCGGAGGCCAGCAGGCGGGCGATCTCGCAGACGAACAGCGGGTTGCCGAGCGTGCGGTCCAGGACCGTGCGGACGGTGGCGGGGTCGAGGCCGGCGCGCTGTGAGTGGCGTTCGAGCAGCGTGGCGACGGCGGCCTCGTCGAGCCCGGCGAGCTCGACGTGCCTGCTGCCGGTGGCGAGCGCGGCCAGGGTGGCGGACAGGTCCTCGGTGGTCTCGGCCGGGCGGTAGGTGGCGACGACCAGGATCCGCGCGGCGGGGTCCAGGTGCCGCAGCAGGTGCAGGGTCTCGCCGTCGGCCCGGTGGACGTCTTCGAGCACCACGAGCAGCGGCGCGCAGCCCGCCAGGTAGCCGGCCACGGCCCTGGCGAGCTGGAACTGGTTCTGGATGGCGACGCCGTCGTTCAGGAGGGGGGCCAGGCGGGCCGCGTCGGCGGCGGCGGGCGGCCGTACGGCGGCGAGCTGCCGGACGATCTCGCTCCACGCCCAGGCGGGCGGCGCGTCACCGTCGATCTCGGGGCAGCGTCCGAACGCGACCCGCCACCCGCGCTCGGCCAGCTCGGCCGCGAACGCCTCGGCCAGCGCGCTCTTGCCCGCGCCCGGCTCGCCGCCCAGCCAGACCGTGCGCCGGTAGGGCCGCACGGCCTCCTCCCGCAGCGCGGCCAGCTCGCGGGCCCGGCCCACGATCGAGGGCTCCTGCGCGGCCACGGGCCGTTCCTGGACGTGTTCGACGACCTCGGGCGCGTGCAGGGACTCGGATTGGCGGAGGATGTCCTGTTCGAGCGCGCGCAGGGCCGGGCCGGGATCGACGCCGAGCTCCTCGGCCAGGTTCTCGCGGGCCTGGCGCAGCACGGCCAGCGCCTCGGCCTGGCTGCCGGCTCGGTAGAGGGCCAGGGCCAGCAGGCGGACGGCGTTCTCGCGCAGCGGGTGGGCGTCGGCGTGGCCGCGCAGCTCCGGCACGGCCTCGGCGTGGCGGCCCATCAGCAGCGCGGCCTCGGCGCGGTACTCGACGGCGACGAGCCTGAGCTCGGCCATCCTGGCCGCCTCGGGCGCGGCCCACTCCTCGGTGAACTCGGCGTAGGCGGCGCCCGTCCACAGGCCGAGCGCCTGGTCGAGCAGGTCGTGGGCGACGGCGCCCGCGCCCCGCTTGAGCGCCGCGCCGGCCGCGTCGATGAGGCCGGGCAGCCGCCAGGCGTCCACGGCCTCGTCGGGCAGGCAGAGCCGGTAGCCGGGCGGGGCGCTGACGATCACTCCGGCGGGGGCGCGCGGCGGCCGGTCGGGTTCGAGGACGCGGCGCAGGTTCGAGACGTAGACCTGGAGCGCGGCCAGGGCCTTGGGCGGCGGCTGCCCCTGCCACAGGTCCTCGATGAACCGGTCGGTCGAGACGACCTGGCCGTCGGCGGCGACCAGGCGGGCGAGCACGGCGCGCTGCCGGGCGGAGCCGAGGTCGAGCCGGCGGCCGTCCAGGGTGGCGTGGAGCGGTCCAAGGAGGTGTAACTGGAGCATGGCACCCTTTTTCCGTACCGGTAGCGCCCGCTTTCAGTACCGGTAGAAGCCCGCGAAGTCCGATCTTCGCCCAATATCGTCAATGCGCACCGAGGCCCCCGTCTCAGGCGCGTTCATCATCTTCCCACGACCCAGATAGATGCCCACATGATGCGTCTTGATCTTATTTTTCGTGATTTTTCCGAAGAAGACTAAGTCGCCCGGCAGGCCGCGCTCGACGGGCCGCATCCTGCGCACGTGGTCGTCGGTGTTGCCGGGGCCGAGCACGTCCCTTCCGTTGGCCAGGGCGTACACCCATCGGGCCAGGCCGGAGCAGTCGAGGCCGCGGGTGCGCGCGGCCGGGCAGGGCTTGATCCGGCCGCTGTAGCCCAGGCAGGTGCCCTTCGTGGGGCCGGGCCGCTCGCCGTGGCCGCCGCCCCACGAGTACGTGATGTCGTACCGCTCGATCTCGTACGCGATGCGCACGATCCTGGACGGCACGAACGTCGACAACGGCATGGACGCCGCGCCCGCCAGCAGAATGACCAGGGCGGTCACCGCCAGGACCAGCCGCCGCCGCGCCACCCGTTTCTCCCTTAAGCCGAGATCCCGGGTTTTATCCTACCTATCGCGATATTTCAGCTTTTGAGGTCAAGTGTGACCGTTCCTACCTCGACGACCATCCCGACCCGGCCCTTCGGCTTCGGCCTGGTGGTGAAGGTGAAGGCGGCCTTCTGGCCCCGCTCCAGCTTGCCGACCACGCAGCGCACCGCCGTGCCGCTGAACTTGCAGCCGGGGGCCTTGACCACCTTCTGGCCGCCGTACGCGCGCCCGGAGACCACGATGTCCTCGACGGGGTGCGGGCCGGTGTTCGTGATCGTGACCCGGTAGAGCTTCCTGCCCTTGACCAGGCCGGAGACCGACACCCGGGCGGGCGGGTTGGCCAGCGACCGCAGCTGGGACTCCGAGCCGTTGAAGGAGTTCTGGCCGCCGGCCAGCGAGCCCTTCTCCGCCGACTGCCAGAACGTGTGCCGCTTCCAGCTCTTCGGCAGCTCGCCGGGGTCGTTCCCCCAGCGGGCCAGCCAGAGCGGGTTGGCCTCGAACGCGCCGGAGTTGCCCGTGCAGGTCTGCCACCAGCTCGTGGTGGTGTAGATGATCGCGTCCCGGCCGGTCTGCTGCCGGTACTTCTTGGTGAAGTCCTTGATCCAGGTGACCATGTCCTCGGCGGACAGGTCGTAACAGTTGTTCTTGCCGTTCTTGTCCTTGTACGGGTTGTCCTCGATATCGAGGACTCCGGGCAGCGTTTGACCGTCGCTGGTCCAGTTTCCGCCGTTCTGCAGGAAATAGTCGGCCTGCGCTGTCCCGTCGGATTCATGCGGTTGCGCAAAGTGATAGGCGCCACGCACGAGCCCGGCCGTCGCGGCCCCGCCGAACTGCGGGTCGAACCGTGGGTTGCGGTAGTTCGTGCCCTCGGTGGCCTGCACGAACGCGAACTTGCCGCCGCCGGCGGCCACGCTCGCCCAGTCCACGTCGCCCGTCCAGTTGCTGACGTCGACACCGGGAACACCGTCGGCCGCCTCCGCGACCCCTGTCATGCCGACAGCGGCAATTACCGCAATTAACCACAAGCGTTTCACGCCCGAGATCATCGCGGAGCCGCCACTAACGCCGCAAGCACGGAAATATCACGTCTTTCCGTGAAAAAGCGCGAAACCCCATGTCGAGGCCCGGAAATCCGCCTTCCGCGACCACCTCTCCGGACGTCGTTTCCGCAGGTCAGAGCCGTATATGAACGTCACATTCGCGTTTGCCAAATCGATGCCACCCGGCCCAAACTGAACCGATCCCCGAAAGGGCCCCTGACCAGGGGCTTCTTCGCCATGCCCAGGAGGCACCACCCATGATCCACACCCGGGCCCTCACCCGAGTGTTCACGATGAAGAAGGAGACCGTCGAAGCCGTACGCGGCATCGACCTCGATGTCGAACCCGGCCGGCTCGTCGCCTTCCTCGGCCCCAACGGCGCCGGCAAGTCCACCACCCTCCGCCTGCTCACGACCCTGCTCCCGCCCACCTCCGGCACCGCCGTCGTCGCCGGCCACGACGTCACCCGCGACCCGGCCGGCGTGCGCTCCCGCATCGGCTACGTCGGCCAGAAGAACAGCGCGGGCGAGAGCTTCCGCGTCCGGGACGAGCTCGTCACGCAGGGCCGCTGCTACGGCCTGACCGTCTCCGACGCCGTCGCGCGGGCCGGCGAGCTGATGCGCCTGCTCGACCTGGAGGACCTGGCCAGCCGCAGGCCGGGCACGCTGTCCGGCGGCCAGCGCCGCCGCCTGGACATCGCGCTCGGCCTGATCCACCGCCCCGACCTGCTCTTCCTCGACGAGCCCTCGACCGGCCTCGACCCGAAGAGCCGCGCCGACATCTGGCGGCACATCCTGCGCCTGCGCGAGGCGTACGGCACCACGATCTTCCTCACCACCCACTACCTGGAGGAGGCCGACAACATGGCCGAACGGGTGATGATCATCGACAACGGCTCGATCATCGCCGACGGCACGGCCGAGCAGCTCAAGAACGACCTGGCCGGCGACACCGTCACGGTCACCACCGGCACCGCCCAGGACGCCGCCAGGGCCGCCGAGCTGACCGGCGGCCAGGCCGAGGGCGTCACCGTGCGGGTGCGGGTGGCGAACGCGCCCGCCGCGCTCCCCGGCTGCCTGCGGGCGCTGGACGCCGCCGGGATCAAGGTGACCGCCGCCGAGACCGCGCGCCCCACCCTTGACGACGTGTTCCTCACCCTCACCGGGAGAAGCCTCACCGATGACGACCTTCCTGCGTGACACCGCCACCGTCTTCACCCGCGAGTTCCGGCCGGTCCTGCGCGAGCCGGTCGCGCTGCTGTTCGAGATGGGCCAGCCGCTGCTGTTCCTGTTCCTGTTCGGCGCGCTGCTGGACGGCGCGGTGGGCTCGTCGTGGCAGTGGTTCGTGCCGGGCATCCTGGTCATGATGTGCCTGACCGGGCCGATGTCGGCCGGTTACACGCTGCTGGTCGAGCTGATCGGCGGCTCGCTGGAACGCATGCTGGTCACGCCGCTGAACCGGACGGCGATGCTGGTGGGCCGGGCGATGAAGGCGATGGTGGTGCTGCTGGCCCAGGCCGTGCTGATCATCGTGCTGGCCGTCCCGCTGGGGTTCGAGCTGTATCCGGCGGGCGTCCTGGCGGGGCTGGCGCAGCTCACCGTGTTCGGGGTGGGGCTGGGGGCGTTCTCGTTCGTCCTGGCCATCCGGTCGGCGCCGGGCGGGACGCTGTTCTACGTCGTCAGCCAGTCGATCCTGTTCCCCCTGCTGCTGCTGTCGGGCGTGCTGCTGCCCCTGGACACCGCGCCCGGGTGGCTGCGCGCCGTCGGCGCGGCGAACCCGGTCACGTACATCGTCGAAGGCCAGCGCGCGCTGTTCTCCGGCGACCTCGCGAACCCCTCCGTCCTGTACGGCACCGCGTCGGCCTGCCTGGTCGCCGCGATCGGCCTGTACCTGGGCAACCGGGCCATGCGCAAGGGCGTGTGAAATGGAGGCATGACCCGTGTGATGGCCTCCCGCACCGTGCCGTGGATCCCCGTCGAGCACCGCCTCGACGTGATCCTCTCCCCGGACCTCCCGCCCGCCGACGGCACGACCTCGGCGTTCGCGTTCGTCACCGACGGCGTCGGCAGGACCCTGCTCACCTGCGTCGACCGGCCCGGACGCGGCTGGGACGTGCCGGGCGGCCACCTGGAGGCCGGTGAGAGCGCCACCGAGGCCGCAGTCCGGGAGCTCCAGGAGGAGACCGGCCTGCTCCTGGAGCCGTCCGCCCTGTCGGTGTTCGCGTGGCAGCGCGTCGAGCTGCTGCGCCCGGCTCCGGCCGGTTACCGCTACGCGCCGCTGACGTACATGGTGATGTTCCGGGCGCGGCTGGCGGCGCCCGGCGCCGCGACCGCGCCGCCGGCCGGGTCGGAGAGCACCGGCGCGGAGTGGCTGCCCCGGGAGCGGATCAGGGAGCTGTGCGCCCACCGCACCTGGCTGCCGCTGCTGGAGTGCCTCTAGAGGGTGCGCGCGCGTTCGAGGTCGGCGCTGCGGTAGTGCCGCTCCGGGATGCTCGCCAGCGTGGACGGGTGCACCTGCGGGCCCAGGCCGTACAGCTTCTGGAAGCTCATGATGAGCGGACGCCAGGCGTCGGGGTCGATGTGGTCGTCGGTGCCCTTCATCCGGATGTCCTCGTGCACCCAGACCCGCTGCACCCGCACCTCGAACGCGAGCACCCCGCCGTCGCCGACCGGGTGCGTCTCCTCCACCACGACCTCCATCGCGACCGGGCACTCGGCCACCCGGGGCGCGGCCACCGTCTCCGACGGGACGGCGGTCAGCCCGGCCCGCCGGAACTTGTCGGGCACGAACCGGTAGCCGCGCTGGTGCTTGCGCTCGGGCACCGGGTCGCTCCCGGTGGTCAGCGCCAGCCGGTCCACCTGCGGGGCGAGCGCGTCGGACGGCAGGTTGAGCACGCCCTCGCCGGTCCGCAACAGGTTCTGGGACGTCTTCGACCTGGCCCCGAGCCCCAGCATGCCGCGCCAGCCCAGCCAGAAGGCCGACGACATGGGGGCGAGGTTGGGGGTGCCGTCCTCGTTCACGGTGGAGATCAGGACGACGGGGGTGCCGAAGTAGAGGATGTTGGGTTCAATGCGGACGTGCTGATCCACGACAGTGTTCATGCGTCCCACTGTCGCCGCCGGTGCGGGCCGGACGCTGGCGGCCTTCGGACCTGTCGTTGCCGGGCCGGTCAGGAGCGCGGCACGAGCCTGATCGTGGCGGCCCGCGCCTGCCCGCTGACCACCGAGTCCACGATGCTCTCCGGGTAGTGGCGGTACTTGGCCCGGTACGCGGCGTCGATCCGGTCGTTGAGCTCCTGGTCGGCGTCGGCGAACGTGACGCCCTTGTCGACGCCCCCGGCCTGGATCCGGCCGCGTCCGCGCTCCTGGGCGCCGCGGAACCAGGTGCCGTCCCGCCCGTTCACGGCCCGGACGTACAGGTCGTCGCCGAGGCGGACGACCCAGATCGTCACCGGGCGGCGCAGCTCGCCGTCGCCGCGCAGGGACGCGATCTGCAGCTCCTCGGCGGCGGCGATCCGGTCGAGTTCGTCGTTCGTCCAAGCAGTCATGGTGGGGGCCTACCCGGAACCGGTCGGCGGCGCCGGCGGTCATCGTCCGCAGTTGGTAAATCCGCCGGGGTCAGGGGAGGTAGCCGGCGCGCCTGGCCGAGACCACGCTCTCCATGCGGGTGTGGGTGCCGAGCTTGCGCATCGCGCTGCGCAGGTAGCTCTTGACCGTCTCCGGCTTCAGGTCGAGCCGCCGGCCGACCTCGGCGTTGCCGCAGCCGACCGCGACCAGGGAGAGCACGTCGAGCTCCCGGGGGGAGAGCGGGTTGGCCGGGACGGGGCCGCCGTCCGGCGAGGTCAGCCGGTCGCAGACGCCCTGCAGCCGCTCGCGCAGGACCGGGTCGGCGACCTCCTGGGCGATCGAGCGCAGCTCGGCGTGCGCCTCGCGCAGCTGCTCCCATTCTGGGCCGGCGGGCCGTTCGCGGGCGGCGCCGGTGATCGCGGCCGTCTCCAGCGCGGCCACCCGCCGCTCCACCTCCGCGCGTACGGCCAGCTCGACGCCGAGCCGGGCGGCGATCTGGTTCATGCCGTCGAGGACGCGGGTGCCGAGCGGCAGCGGCTCGCGGACGCCGCCGTAGAGCAGCCCGTAGACCGTCTCGCCCACCACGACGGGGACGGCCGCGATCGCCCGCAGGCCCTCCGCCGCCACCGGCCTGTCGTATTCGTGGCTGATGCGGGAGTCGGTGACGTAGTCCTCGACGCTGCCCGGCCGGGCGGTGACCAGGACCCGGCCGCCCAGGCCGCTGCCGGTGTGGATGGCGAGCCCGCGCAGCACGTCCGTGCGGACCCCCGTCACCTCGGTGAGCCGCACGGCGCCGCCCGGTGCCGACACCGCGCCGCCGAACAGGACGGGCAGCCCGACGACGTGCCGCATCCGGGTGAGGGCGGCCCGCAGGAGCACGGCGGCCTGCGGGGCCAGGGCACTCGACGGAAGATGTGTCACCGCCATGTCACCAGCATGGCACGCGGCCGGCGTCCCGCGGCTACCCCTGAACGGGGGTAGCGTGCCGCACCGCCCTGGCGGATGCTTCGGGCATGGGTGACTCACTGCTCTCCTACGCGTCCGGCGTCTCCGCGCTCCCCCTGCTGGGCGAGACGATCGGGGAGAACCTGGAACGCGCCGCGGCCCGGTACGCCGGCCGCGAGGCGCTGGTCGAGATGGCGAGCGGGCGGCGCTGGACGTACGCCGAGTTCGACGCCGCGGTGAACGAGGTGGCACTCGGCCTGCTGGCCAGGGGCATCGCCAAGGGCGACCGGGTCGGCATCTGGGCGCCCAACTGCGCCGAATGGGTGCTGACGCAGTACGCCACCGCCAAGATCGGCGCGATCCTGGTCAACATCAACCCGGCCTACCGCGCCCACGAGCTGGACTACGTGGTCCGCCAGTCGGGCATGCGGCTGCTGGTCAGCGCCGTCGAGCACAAGACGAGCGACTACCGCGCGATGCTCGCCGAGATCGGCTTCACGCAGGTGGTGTTCATCGGCGAGCCCGGCTGGGACGAGCTGGTCGAGACCGGCCGCCGCGCCGACCCCGCCGCGCTGCGCGCACGGGCGGCCACGCTGTCCTTCGACGACCCGATCAACATCCAGTACACCTCGGGCACGACCGGCTTCCCCAAGGGCGCGACGCTGTCGCACCACAACATCCTCAACAACGGCTACTTCGTCGGCGAGGGCGTCGGCTACACCGAGGACGACCGGGTCTGCCTGCCGGTGCCGCTCTACCACTGCTTCGGCATGGTCATGGGCAACCTGGGCGCGACCTCGCACGGCGCCTGCGTGGTGCTGCCCGCGCCCGGCTTCGACGCCGAGGCCACGCTGCGGGCCGTGGAGGCCGAGCGGTGCACCTCCCTGTACGGCGTGCCGACGATGTTCATCGCCGAGCTGGGCCATCCGCGCTTCGCCGACTTCGACCTGTCGTCGCTGCGCACCGGCATCATGGCGGGCTCGCCGTGCCCGGTCGAGGTGATGAAGCGGGTGATCGGTGAGATGCACATGAGCGAGGTGGCGATCTGCTACGGCATGACCGAGACGTCCCCCGTGTCGACGATGACCCGCCGCGACGACGGGCTGGTCCGGCGCACCGAGACGGTCGGCCAGGTGATGCCGCACCTGGAGGTGAAGATCGTGCACCCGGAGACCGGGCTCGCGGTGCCCCGGGGCGAGCCGGGCGAGCTGTGCACCCGCGGCTACTCGGTGATGCTCGGCTACTGGAACGAGCCGGACAAGACGGCCGAGTCGATCGACGAGGCCCGCTGGATGCACACCGGCGACCTGGCCACCATGGACGCCGAGGGCTACGTCAACATCGTCGGCCGGATCAAGGACATGGTCATCCGCGGCGGCGAGAACGTCTATCCGCGCGAGGTCGAGGAGTACCTCTACACGCATCCCGACATCGCAGACGTCCAGGTGATCGGCGTGCCGGACGAGAAGTACGGCGAGGAGCTGATGGCCTGGATCGTCATGCGCCCCGGCACCGAGCCGCTGACCGCCGAGGCGATCAGGGACTTCTGCGCCGGCCGCCTGGCCCACTACAAGGTCCCCCGCTACGTGCACCTGGTCAACGGCTTCCCGATGACGGTCACGGGCAAGATCCGCAAGGTCGAGATGCGCGAGCAGGCCGTCACCCTTCTGGGGCTCCACCCCTGACCTGCTGAACCGCGGGCGGCGGGGGCGCGTATCTCCGCGTGTGCGCTCGAAGCAGACCTCGCTCGCGCCTGGCCCGGCCCGGGACCCCGTGGGAGCATGTGGGGGTCGCGCCCGCCCCGGACGGCGCGGACTGGTTCCTGGCCTCCGACAACCTGGCGGGTCGGCTATGAGAGCTTCTGCCCGGACGTACGCCGTGTTCGCGGTCGGCGTGGGCGTCCTGGTGCTGGTCGCGGTGCTGCGCTTCGGCGGCGGCGCCGGCACGGTGGAGGTCTTCGGGCTGCCCACCGCCGGTCCGGTCACCGACTGGGGGCTGCCGCTGGCCCGCCTCGCCCTCGACCTGTGCGCGGTGGCGTGCGTGGGGACGTTGCTGGCGGCGTCCGTGCTGGCCCCGGCCGGCTCGCCGGAGTCGGCGCGGTGCCTGCGCGCGGCGGGCTGGTGGGCGCTGGGCTGGGCGGTCGCCGCCCTGGCCGGTTACGTGTTCACCCTGTCCAGCTTCATCCCGATGCCGGTGCGGTACCTGCTCGCCGAGCCCGGCATGCTCGACTTCGGCACCTCGCTCCCGCAGACGCAGGCGCTCCTGGTGGTGCTGGTCACGACGTTCGCGGTGGCGGTGGCCACGCTCGTGCGCCGGCTGCCCGCCTGGGTGCCGCTGGCCGTGGCGGCGTTCGGGCTGCTGCCGCCCGCCTACGTGGGCCATGCCGCCTCGGCGGCCGACCACGACATCGCCGTGTCGGCGCTGATGGCCCACCTGCTGGGGGTGTCGGTGTGGGTGGGCGGCCTGGCCGCGGTGCTGGTGCACTTCCGGCGCTCGGCCGACCTGCGGGTGGTGCTGCCCCGGTTCAGCACGATCGCGCTGTGCTGCTTCGCCGCCGTCGCCCTCTCCGGCGTGGTCAGCGGCTGGGTGCGGCTCGACCGCCTGTCCGACCTGTGGCTGAGCCGGTACGGCCTGCTGCTGCTGGCCAAGGTCGCCGCCCTGGCGGCGCTGGCCTGGTTCGGCCGGCGGCACCGTCTGCGTACCGTGGCCGGCGTGGCCGACCGGGGGGTGCGGGGCACGTTCGTCCGGCTGGCCGCGGGCGAGGTGATCGTGATGGTGGCGGCGACCGGGCTGGCCGTCGGCCTCTCGCGCACCCCGCCGCCGCCCGGCGCGGGCGGCGGGCACGACCATCCCGTCCTGGAGTACGCGCTCGCGCCCTTCTCGCCCGGCGCCCTGCTCAGCGAGGTGCGGTTCGACCCGCTCGTCCTGCTGCTGCTGGCGTTGCCCGCCGCCGGATACCTGGCCGGTCTGCGCCGGGTGCCCGGCTGGCCGGTCCTGCACACGCTCTCCTGGCACGCCGGGCTGGCCCTGGCCGCGGTCGCGCTGTGCGGCGGCGTGGGCGGGTACGCGCGGGCGATGTCGTCGGCCCAGGCCGTGCAGCACGTCGTGCTCGCCGTCGTCGCGCCGCTGCTGCTGTGCGCGGGCGCGCCGCTCACCCTGGCCGCGCGGGCCACCGGCCCCGGCTCCCAGTACGGCCCGCTCGGCGACCGCGCCCTCGGTCGCCGTCTCACCCGTCCCGCGCTGCTGACGGCCGCCGTCCCGGTGCTGCTCCTGCTGCTGTACGGCACGCCGTGGCTGCCCTGGTCGCTCGCCGGGTACGCGCCCCACCTGGGCACCATGGCCGTCTCCGCCGGGGCCGGCCTGCTGGTCGCCTGGGCGGTGCTCGACCTCGACCCGCTGCCCAGGCCGTTCCCGTGGGCCGCGCGGGTCCGGCTGCTGGCCGTGGCCGCCGCCGCGTACCTGGGGCTGGGGACGTACCTGCTGGCAGGCCCGGCCGTCGCGGCGGAGTGGTTCGCCCTGGCGGCCCCGCCCGGGGTGCCCGACCCGCTGGCCGACCAGCGCGCGGCCGGGGCGGTGTTCCTGCTGGCGCCGCTGGCCGCCTACGCGTTCCCGGCCGTCCGCCTGGCACTGCGACGGCAGGCCGCCCGCGCGCACCGGCCCCGGTCCGTCCTACACTCATCCCCTATGGGCGATCTCCCGGTCTACGACGTTGTCCTGTTGCCGCCGCATGACGTCAACGCCGAGGCCGTGCGCCTGAGCCGGCGTTGCGCGGAGGCCGCCGCGACCGAGTTCGTCCTGCGCGAGGACGGCCTCTACCCGCACATCTCCCTCTACATGGCCAATTTCACCCCCGACCAGCTCGAAAAGGCCGTCGCGCTGCTGCGCGACCTGAGCGGCCGCACCTCCGCGACGTTCCTGGAAGGCGAGTCCTTCGCCGCCAACGACCAGGGCATGGTCGAGCTGTTCTTCCGGAAGACGGACGCGATCACCCGGCTCCAGGAGGACGTCGTCGCCGCGCTCAACCCGTTGCGCACGGGCCTGCGCCACCGCGACCCGGTCGGCCGCGTGCTGGCCGACCACCGGCTCACCGCGCCGCCCACGGCCCGCGCCAACCTCGACCTCTACGGCTACGACGAGATCGGCGACCTGTTCCGCCCGCACATCACCCTCACCCGGCTCCAGCAGCGGGACCACCCGCTCGACCTGGGCCTCCTCGCCGCGCCGTCGGCCTTCACCGCCACCTACCAGGCCCTCGCGCTGTGCGTGATGGGCGAGCACGGCACCTGCACCGAGATCGTCGAGACCTTCACCCTCGACACCGCCCCCGTCACCCCGACGGCCTGACCGCCCCGGCCGAGGCCAGCCTGCGGGCCAGCTCCCGGCAGCGTTCCCCCAGCTCCGGCGGATCGAGCACCTCGAAGTAGTGACCCAGCGCGACCACGTGCATGAGCACGTAGTCGAGGCTGCCCGCGCCGCTGACCAGCTCGCACCGGTCGCTCCCGCGCTCCCGCACGACGGCCGCCGACGCGGGGACCTGCGCGCGTACCGTGGCGGCCGGGGCGTGCAGGAGGAAGCGCGCCTGGTGCGGGTAGGCCCGGCTCGCCACGCCCTCCTGCACGTACGCCGCCGCGTCCGGCGCCGGGCGCGGCCGGAACCGGAAGGTGCGCGCGGCCACCGCGGCCATCCGGTCCACCCGGAAGCTGCGCCAGCCGTCCCGGTCGAGGTCGTAGGCGAGCAGGTACCAGCGCCGGTCGGAGGTCACCAGCCGGTACGGCTCCACCCGCCGCCGCCCCACCCGCCCTCCTGACGGGTAGTCGAAGCCGGCCTCGACCTCGTCCCGGCAGGCCCTGGCCAGCGTCATGAGCACCTCGGGATCGATCGGTACGCGCCCGCCGCCGAACGACTCCACCGCCCCGGACAGCGCGCGCACCTCGTGCCGGAGCCGGGCGGGCAGCACCGTGTCGAGCTTGGCCAGCGCCCGGATCGCGGCGTCGCCGGCGCCCGCGACCGCGCTGTCCGCCCCGGCGAGCAGCGACACGGCGGTGGCGATGGCCTCCTCGTCGTCGAGCAGCAGCGGCGGCAGGTCCTGGCCGGGCCCGAGCCGGTAGCCGCCGCCGATGCCCTGGCCGGCGTGCACCTGGTAGCCGAGCGCGCGCAGCCGTTCCACGTCACGGCGGACCGTGCGGGACGTGACGCCGAGCCGCTCGGCCAGCTCGGGGCCGGTCCAGACCTGACGCTGCTGCAACAGGCCGAGCAGGGTCAGCACCCGCTCGGTCGTGCCCCGCTCCGCGCCGCCCGTCTCGTCCATGCCGCCACCCTGCCAGAAAGCGGACCGATCCTGTCCGCCGGTGGGGTGATCGTGGCTCTATGGACGCACACACACTCGACTGGAACCGCACGTTGCGCGAGCAGTGGGAGTTCCACTGGAACCACCAGCTCCGGGCCCGGCTCGACGGCCTGACCGACGAGGAGTACTTCTGGTCGCCGGTGCCGGACGCCTGGAGCGTACGGCCGCGCGGCACCTCCACGGCGCCCGTCCAGGCCGGCGCGGGCGGTCACACGATCGACTTCGCCTTCCCCCAGCCGGCGCCGCCGCCCTTCACCACGATCGCCTGGCGGCTCGGCCACGTCATCGTCGGCGTGCTGGCCGTCCGCAACGCGGTGCACTTCGGGGCGCCGCCGGCCTCGTACGAGACCTGGGAGTACGCCGGCGGCGCGGCCGCGGCGCTCGACCAGCTCGACACGGAGGCCGAGCGGTGGCTGGCGGGCGTGCGGGAGCTCGGCGAGGACGGCCTGCGCGCGCCCATGGGCGACGCGGAGCCCTTCCCGGAGGCCCCCATGGCCGACCTGGTCCTGCACGTCCACCGCGAGCTCATCCACCACCTGTCGGAGGTCTGCCTGCTGCGCGACCTGCACCTCCACATGAACCGCCCCTGACCGGAGGCGTCGCTTCCTACCCTCTCCCCATGAGCACCGACATCTACGGCTTCATCGAGGCCCGTCACCCGCTCGCCCACGAGGACTGGTACGAAGGCGACCCCTGGACGGCCGTCTCCATCCCGCTCCACCCGCTCTACGACGACCAGGACCACGAGTCGTTCGCCTGCCTGTTCGGCGTCCGCGACCGTCTGGGGTGGCCGCCGGTCGCGACCGGCCGCGGCCTGCCGGACGACGTGTCGGGACCGGTCCGCGCCGAGTACGAGGACACCGCCCGCCTCGACCCCGCCGTGCACGGGTGCACCTGGGTCTCCTGGGCGGAGCTGCGCGACCTGGACCTGACGGCACGCCCCGCGGCCGGATCCGTTCCCTTGACCCGTCTCGACCTGCTGGGACCGGAGACCGGGTGGGCGGCCGTCTTCGAGGTGATGCGGGCGCTGGCGCGACGGTTCGGGCCCGACGGCGTGCGCCTGGTCGTCTGGTTCGACTGAGCGCCGGCGTCACCCGCGTTCGACAGGGGCCGGTCCCGGCGCAGGCGGTGTTCCAGGGGTGGCGCGCCGTCAGGGGGCGCCGAACCAGGTGGACAGGGCCTCGCGCAGCGCGGGCGCGGCCGTGCCGGCCGGTTCGTCCGGGCCGGCCGCCCAGGCGACGTGCGCGTCCGGACGGATCAGCAGCACGTCGGCCGGGCGCTGGTCGGTCTTGGCCGGGTGCACGTCGACCCGGTCCCGCCACTCGGCGGCGACCTCGCGCAGGTCCGCGCGGTCGGCGAGATCGAGCAGGACGGGCCGCGCGGCGTGCATGAGCTCCGCGACGCCGGTCATGCCCTGGCCGGTGTGCAGGGTGAGGTCGGGGGCGAACGCGCCGGCCAGCGGGTGAGGGTGCGAACCGGGCATCGGGTAGCGGATGTCGCCGCCGGCCACCATCGCGCCCATGCGGCGCAGCGGCTGCTCGTCCGTCAGCAGCTCCTGGAAGACCTCCCGGAGCGCCTCGGCGGCCGCGTCGTGCCCGCGGCGCAGCGCCACCTGGGCGCGCGTGTGCCGCATGGTGCGCGCGCCCGCCAGCTGACGTTCCTCCTGGTACGTCGCCAGCAACCCGGACGGCGCCCACCCCCGCACCTCGGCGGCCAGCTTCCAGGCCAGGTTGACCGCGTCGAGCATGCCCGCGTTGAGCGCGATCCCGGTCGCCGGGAACAGGTGAGCCGCGTCCCCGGCCAGCAGGATCCGCCCGTCGCGGTACCGTTCGGCCTGCCGCGCCTTGAACGTGAACCGCGACAGCCGCAGCGCCTCCCCCACCCGCAGGTCCACGCCCACCACGCGGCGCAGGCTGTCCTGCAGCTCCGGCACGGTCATCGGGACGTCGTCGTCGTACTCGGTGCTCTCGTCCTCGGTGGTGTAGAGCGAGACGACCCTGGAGTCCGGCGACGAGCCGACGCCGAGCAGGCCGCTCTCGGTCCGGGTGAAACCGGCGCGGATCACGCCGAAGCCGGGCACGTCGAGATCGCCGTTGCCGAGCACGGCCACCTCGTCGGGCAGGGTGACCTGGGCCAGCCGGTTGACCTCGGGATAGACGGTGCCGGGGAAGGCGATGCCGGCCAGCTCCCTGACCCGGCTGCGCGCGCCGTCGCATCCCACCACGTACCGGGCGGTCACCTGGTAGGGGCCGTCCGGTCCGCGTACGTCCAGGGTCACCGCGGCGTCGTCCTGGCTCGCCCCGACCACCTCGTGGCCGCGGCGCAGTTCGACGCCGAGCTCGCCGGCGCGCTCCTCCAGCAGCCGCTCAAGGAGCTGTTGCGGCAGCGGCAGGGCGTGCATCGGCGGGTCGGCCAGCTGGGTGAGATCCAGGTGCACCCCGCCGAAGGGGAACCTGGGCGCCGGCATCGGATCGGTGCAGGCCGCCGCGAACCGGTCCAGCAGGCCGCGGTACCGCAGCAGCTCCAGGATCTGCCCGCCGAGCCCGCCGGCCTTCGGGACGTCCCTGCGCTGCGCCTTCCGCTCCAGCACCAACGGCCGCACCCCGGCCAGCCGCAACTCCGCCGCCAGCATGAGACCGGTCGGCCCGGCCCCCACAATGATCACATCGGCATCCATAACCAGCCATCCCTCCCACAAGCCACCATCCGGCCGCCCACCCTATGCCGCCGCCATCGGGTTGACGTCGCGGCGGTGGACGTCGGGGTCCACGGTCGTCGGGTCGGTGAAGTTGGCCTCGTACCACGCGTTGTTCTCGCGCCTGAACGCCTCCTCCTCATCCGACAGAAGACCCTGCTCGGCGAGGCTGTTGACCAGCCCGAACACCCCTGGGTACGTCCCGCGCCTCTCCCAGGTGTGCGGCCCATCGGCTCTCGGTCAAACAGGCGTTGACTGACAGTAAAAACTTGCCTACTGTGAGTGCTCGACATCACAGAACTCATCGAGAAGGTGAAGCTCATGCTCAGACGAGTCGAATCCGACCGGTGGCAGGAAGCGCTCGATGTCAACCCCCTCTACAACGGCCTGGTGCCCGAGGGCGGCGTGCCCCGCTTCAAGATGCCGGCCAGCCCGATGAACCCCAGCGCGGCCCAGGCTCTCATCCGTGACGAGCTCCTTCTCGACGGCAACGCCCGGCTCAACCTTGCCACGTTCTGCACCACCTGGATGGAGCCGCAGGCCCGCGAGCTCATCGCCGAAACCCTCGACCGCAACATCGTCGACCACGACCAGTACCCGCAGACGGCCGACATCGAGGCGCGCTGCGTCAACATGCTCGACCATCTGTGGAACGATCCAAACGGCGTCAGCGTCGGCTGCTCCACGGGCGGCTCCAGCGAGGCGGCCATGCTCGGCGCGCTGGCGATGAAGTTCCAGTGGCGCGAGCGGCGCCGGGCGGCCGGGCTGCCCATAGACCGACCCAACCTCGTGATGGGCACCGCCGTCCACACCTGCTGGCCGAAGTTCTGCCAGTACTGGGACGTCGAGCCGCGCTGGATCCCGATCGAGGAGCCGGCCTACACGCTGTCCGCCTCCCGGCTCGGGGAGTTCTGCGACGAGAACACCATCGGCGTCGTCGGCGTGCTGGGCTCCACGCAGTGCGGCAAGTACGACCCGATCGAGCAGATGTCGGCCGAACTCGACCGACTGGAGGCCGAGCGCGGCCTGAAGATCCCGCTGCACGTCGACGCCGCCGTGGGCGGTTTCATCACCCCGTTCCTGGAGCCCGACCGGGTGTGGGACTTCCGGCTCCCCCGGGTGCAGTCGATCAACACCTCGGGGCACAAGTTCGGCCTGGTGTACCCGGGCGTCGGCTGGATCGTCTGGCAGGAGCCCGACGCGCTGCCCGAAGACCTGGTGCTCTCCTGCGACCTGCTCGGCGGCAACATCGACACCTTCACGCTCAACTTCTCCCGCTCCGGCGCCCCGGTCGTCGCCCAGTACTACAACTTCCTGC
Organism: Nonomuraea sp. NPDC003560; assembly: GCF_042878785.1. Classification (NCBI taxonomy): domain Bacteria; kingdom Bacillati; phylum Actinomycetota; class Actinomycetes; order Streptosporangiales; family Streptosporangiaceae; genus Nonomuraea; species Nonomuraea sp. NPDC003560. Next base: position 279,047 of record NZ_JBIAOF010000014.1, read on the forward strand.
GGCTCGGCTTCGACGGCTACCGCGCCGTCCAGCAGACCTGCCGGGACGTGGCGACCTACCTCGGCGACGAGATCGCCAAGCTGCCCGAGCTCTCGCTCATCGCCGACGGCTCGGAACTGCCGGTGCTCGCCGTCCGGACCGCCCCCGGTTTCGACGGCTTCACCGTCTTCGACCTGGCCGAACGGCTGAAGATGCATGGCTGGCAGGCCCCGACGTACTACCTGCCGCCCAACCTGGAGCACATCGCCGTCATCCGCTTCGTCATCCGCAACGGCTTCAGCCAGGACATCGCGGCCAAGCTGCTGGCGAACCTGCGTACCGAGGTCGAGTACCTGCGTGACAACCGGGTCCCGCGGCCGCGGACGTCCGCCGAGCAGCCGGGCGTGCCGACCGGAAGGTGAGCCGGCGGTCCCGCTGAAGGGCGATCCCCAGGTCTGGGGGTCGCCCTTCTCGTCGGTCGCCCGCGAGCCGTCCAGGGTCCGGGGAAATATGACTAAATGTCCGGATCATGAGGACGTCATGAGCGATCGGTGATCGCGTCTCTGGTCGGCGTACGCGCAGGCCAGCAGGCTTGTACCCATGACGGACGTGGTGCGGTTGGACGCCGTGAGCAAGGTGTACGGCAAGGGCCAGGGCGCGGTAGCGGCCCTGCGTGAGGTGTCGGTGGGCATCCCGCAAGGGTCGTTCACCGCCGTGATGGGCCCCTCGGGGTCGGGCAAGAGCACGTTCCTGCACTGCGCGGCCGGCCTGGACGTGCCCTCGTCCGGCTCGGTGCGGCTCGGCGGCACGGAACTGTCGGGCATGGACGAGACCGGCCTGACCGAGCTGCGCAGGCAGCGGATCGGGTTCGTGTTCCAGGCGTTCAACCTGATCCCGGCGCTTGACGTCGTCGAGAACATCACGCTCCCCCTGCGCCTGGCCAAGGCCCGCGTGGACCGCGAATGGCTGGCGGAGATCCTGCGCCGGGTCGGCCTGGAGGGCCGGACCGGGCACCGGCCCGCGCAGCTCTCGGGCGGCCAGCAGCAGCGGGTGGCCATCGCCAGGGCGCTGGTCACCAGGCCGGAGGTGGTGTTCGGCGACGAGCCGACGGGCGCGCTGGACACGATGACCGCCCGCGACGTGCTGAGGCTGCTGCGCGAGGTGGTGGACGGCCTGGGCCAGACGGTGGTGATGGTGACGCACGACCCGGTGGCCGCCTCGTACGCCGACACCGTGCTGTTCCTGGCCGACGGCCGGATCGTGGACGCGATGACCGCGCCGACCGCCGACAAGGTGGCCGAGCGCATGACCAGGCTGGGAGCGTGGACGCGATGATCACCTTGGCGTTGAGGACGTTGCGGCACAGGAAGGCCGCGTTCGCCGGCGCGTTCTTCGCGCTGCTGTGCGCCGCCGCCCTGGTGTGCGCGTGCCTGATGTTGCTGGAGACCGGCCTGCGCGGCGGCGTCGCCCCCGAACGGTACGCCGGCGCCCCCGCGATCGTGGCCGCCGACCAGTACGTGCGCCAGACCGTCGACAAGGGCGACGGCAAGAGCAAGACCAAGGCCAAGCCCCTGACGGAACGCGCCTGGCTGCCCGAGTCCGTCGTGGCGGCGATCCGGGCCGACAAGGTGGTCCCCGAGGTGACGTTCCCCTTCGGCGGCTTCACCGGGCACGGCTGGGAGTCGGCCGCGCTCACCCCGTTCACCATCGCGAAGGGACGCGAGCCGAAATCGGCGGGCGAGGTCGTCGTCGACGCGCGCGCCGGGCTCGACGTGGGCGCCGAGCTGCGCGGGCACCGCGTGGTGGGCGTCACCGCGCAGGCGCTGCCGAGCCAGGACACCGTGTTCTTCAGCACCGCCGAGGCCCGCCGCCTGGCCGGTCACCCCGGCAGGGTCAGCGCGGTCGGCGTGTTCCCCGGCCTGGACCGGGCGCCCGAGGGCGCGGTGGTCTACACGGGCGACGAGCGCGGCAGGCTGGAGTTCCTGGACGCCGAGCAGGCGCGGGTCAAGCTGATCAGCATGGGCGGCGCGCTGGCCGGCACGTCGCTGCTGGTCGCGATCCTGGTCGTGATGGGCACGTTCGCGCTGTCCATCCAGCAGCGGCAGCGCGAGCTGGCCCTGCTGCGCGCCGTGGCGGCCACCCCCCGGCAGGTGCGCAAGCTGGTGGGCGGCGAGGCGCTGCTGGTCGCCGGGGCGGCCGGGGTGCTGGGCGCGGCGGCGGGCATCGGCGTCGGGTTCTGGCTGCGCGCCCAGTTCGTCTCGCTCGGGACGGTCCCCGCCAACCTCGGCCTGGTGGTCAGCCCGTTCCCGCCGCTGGCCGCGCTGCTGGCCACGGTCGGCGCCGCCTGGGTCGCGGCCCGCGTGTCGGCCCGCCGGCTGACCAGGATCCGGCCGGTGGAGGCCCTGGGCGAGGCGGTCCTGGACAGCGGCAGGGTGGCCCGGTGGCGGCTGGTGGCCGGGCCGCTGGCCCTGGCCGGCGCGGTGACGCTGACGGTGGTCCTGTCGAGCCTGCGCACCGAGGCGGCGGCCACGCCCGTGACGATGCTGACCGCGCTGGTCTGGACGATCGCGCTGACGCTGCTCGGCCCGCTGGTCGCACGGGTGGCCGCGGCGGTGTTGTCGGTCCCGCTGCGGGCCTCCCGGGTGGGCGGCTTCCTGGCCGCGCGCAACCTGCGCGCCAACTCGGGGTCGCTGGCCTCGGTGTTGTCGCCGCTGACCCTGATGATCGCGATGACCTGCACGATCCTCTTCGTCCAGACCACGATGGGCCACGCCGCGCAGGAGCAGGCCGACGCGGGCACCCGCGCCGAGTACGTCGTGACCGGCGTCTCCGCCGCCGAGGCGGCCAAGGTTCCCGGCGTCGAGGCCGTCACCCGGGTGCTGCGCACGACCGTCCGGTCCGGCCTGGACAAGTACGGCGCGCAGGCGGTCACCTACGACGACCGCACGATGGACCTGGGCATCGTCGCCGGCTCGATGAAGGACGTGGCTGTCAGCTCGACCGCCGCCGAGCGGCTGGGCGTCGGGGTGGGCGACCCGCTGAAGCTGACGCTGGGCGACGGCACCCCCGCGACGGTGACGGTCAGCGCGGTGTACACCCGCGGGCTGGGCTTCGGCGACCTGACGTTGCCGTACGACCTGGTGGCGGGCCACGTGGACGAGCCTGCGGCGTCCCTGCTGGTCAAGGCGCCGGGGCTGACCGTGGACGCCCTGGCCGGGGCGCTGCCCGGGGCGTCGGTGCTGGACCGGGCGCGGGCCGCCGAGGTGAGCGCGTCGAACCCGCAGGCCACGTTCGTGGCGCTGGGCCTGATCATCGCCTTCACCGCGATCGCCGTGGTCAACACGCTGGCCATGGCCACCTCGGCCCGCTCGGGTGAGATGCGCGCGCTGCGTCTGGCCGGCACGACGCGGCGGCAGGTGCTGCTCATGCTGCGGCTGGAGACGCTGGGCGCGGTGGTCACCGCCGTCGTGCTCGGCACCGGGGCCGCGCTGGTGACGCTGGCCGCGTTCGGCGCGGGGATGACCGGGTCCGCGGTGCCGTACGTGCCGGTGGGGACGTACGCGGCGGTGGTCGGGGCGGCGGCCGTGCTGGCCCTGGCGGCCACCGTCCTGCCCGCCCGGCTCACGATGCGCTCGGCGGCGTGAGCGGACGGTGAGTCCGCCGGGCGCGCGGGGCGCCCAAGAAGCCAGAGGCGGTCAGTCCGTCGGCAGTAGGGTGCCGAGGGGGCCGAGGTCGAGGTTGAGGTCGGCGGGCGTCAGCCCGAACCGGTCGCACAACTCGGCCATGGCCTCCTCCAGCCGCATGAGGGTCAGCCCCACCGCCTCCAGCTGCTCCCCCGTCAGGTCGCCGTTGTCCATCCGCCGGACGCACTGGCGCTCCACCAGCTGGCGGATCAGCTCGACCAGCGTCAGCACCAGACGGCTCAGGTCGTGCTGCACCGAGTCGGCGTCCGTCTCCAGCCGCCACTCGCCGGGTCTGGCCACCCGCCCGTCAGTCGGGCTCGTCATGTCGCATCCCTCCTTCGACCGCGTCCCCCTCGCGCACGCTGACCAGCAGGGCCCGCAGCGAGATCCGTACCAGGTCGATGCCGGAGATGGACAGCACGAGGTCGCCGGTCACCACCGCCCCGCCCGCCAGCAGGCGGTCGAGCAGATCGACGAGCGCCACCCGCTGGTCGGGCAGGCGGCCCTGGGCGGCGAGCCGGGCTCCTCTCGGCTCAGGAGGCGTCACCGCGGGCCGCCTCACCGTCCTGGTCGAGGGCGGCGAAGGAGTAGGGCGCCCAGGGGCCGACGAGCTCCACGGTGACCCCCCGGTCGGCGACGTCCTCGATCACCCGCGCGAACTCGGCGGCGCGTGCGTCGTCCACCAGGTAGGCGCCGTTGAGGAGCATCTGCTCCCGCCGTCCGGACAGCTGCGGGTCCTGGGCGCGGTGGCATCTGCCGACGACGGCGACGTCCATCAGCGCCTCGTGCACGGCCCGGGCCTGCTCGGCGGCCCGGCGCCAGTCGGCCTCCCGGCTGCGCAGGGCGGCCCGGCGGCGGTTCAGGTAGGCCGCCCCCGGCGTCGCGCCCTGAGTCGCGCCCTGAGTCGCGCCTTGTGGGTCGGCCGCGGGCTCCGCGCCGCCGGGAACGGCGTACGCCTTGACGCCCCACTCCCGCCGGCCGGCCACCCGCGCCAGCACCGCGTCGAACTGTTCGTGCCGCTCGTCGAGCAGCTCCCGGACCTGCGCCTCTCCCGTGTAGACGGTGACCAGCCGCACCGGCGCCGTGGGCCTGAGCGCGGCGACGGCCTCCACCACCCGGTGGTGGGTGCGCGCGGTCTCCTCCAGCCAGGCGAGGTCCTCCATCGAGCGGCGCAGCGCCTCCTCGCCGAACTCCGCCAGCGAGACCGTGCTCAGGAACGCGGCCAGACCCCGGTGCGTCAGGCGGCGCACGGGCGCGCCCGCCACCCCCGCCAGGCCGTCGGGCCCCTCGCCCTCGTCGCGGGTGACCGCGTAGAGGTAGACGCCCTGGTCAGTGGCCACGCTCGACCGCCTCAGGCACGTGGCCGGGCGCGTGCCCGGTCGCGGCGCCGCCTTCCACCACCCGGGCGGACACCATCTCCTCAAGGGCCGCGAGACGGCGGCGCAGCTTGCGGTTCTCCTTCGCCAGCTCCTGGGTGTCGCCGGTGAGCCACGGGTCGTGCTCCCACCAGTCGATGCCCATCTCGCGGGCCGTGTCGACCGAGGCGATGAGCAGGCGCAGCTTGATCGTCAGCAGCTCGATGTCGAGCAGGTTCACCTGGATGTCGCCGGCGATCACCACGCCCCGGTCGAGCACCCGTTCCAGGATGTCGCCGAGGTTGGCCGACTCGCGGCCGCCGGAGGCCGGCTGGTACGACGCCCCGGGCATGTACGGGCTCGACCGCACGTTGGCGCTCACCGCGAGCCCTCGGCGAGGTCGCCGCTGCCGCGCTTGTACCGGCGCACCCGTCGGTAGGACAGGAGGCCGCCCGCCATGTCGAGTTCGAGCTCGTACAGGGCCAGGGTGTCACCGGAGGACGGGATCCGGCGGTCCTCCACCATCTCCACGCCGACCAGCCACCCGTCCTCGGCCGGCTCGACCAGCGTGACGCTCTCGGCCTCCTTGCCGGTCAGCTCGGTCATCATCCGCAACCCGACCCCGGCCACCTCGGCGGCCGGCATGTCCGCCGGACGCGTGCGAGGCGGCCCCTCGCCGCCGGTTTCCGCATGCCCTGTCGTCCCCGGCACGCGCTTGTGCTCGGTCTCCTGCCTGGCAGGCACCACATCACCCCCGTACTCCCCTGGTGCGGCCCCCGCTAGCGCCTCACCAGCCGACCATCCCCCGCAAGATCTCCTCCACCGCCCGGTCCTCCTCCTCCGCGGAGATCCGGCCGTCGGCCCTGGCCTGCTCCACCGCCTCCAGACGGCGCCGGACCACGGCCGGGTCGTGCAGCTCGCGCTCGACCTGGTCGCGCATGAGCTCGCCGAGCTTGACGACCCCGTAGAGCGGCATGAGTGGCCAGCCAAAAAGCAACGTCCCCAGTCCCAAGGATGTTCACTCCTCCCGGGTGCCCGCGTCCGTGCCGACGCGGTCAGCTCGTGCTGACGAAGCCGTACGGTCAGCTCGTGCCGACGAAGTCGTACGGCGCCATCGGCCCCAGCAGCCGCAGCTCGACGCGTCCCGACCAGCGGCGGGCCAGCTCGTCCACGGCCTGTTCGAACTCGGCCCGCCGGTCGTTCGCCACCAGCGCGGCCACGTGCGCGGCGTCCCGTTCGTGGGAGGGCTCGCGCACGGCCAGCTGTTCGCAGACGTCGGAGAGCTCGTCCACCACCGTCGCGGTGTCGGCCTCGCGCTTGTCCGCGATCGTGCCCTCGATGATCTCGCCGAGCCGCATGCGCTCGTTGCGCGTCGCGTCCTCCGAGCGGCCGGCGATCTGCTGCCGAAGGCTCGCGGCCTCGCCGTTCTCGCGCAGGATCTCGGTCAGGATCGCGCGCTCGTCGTACCGGCCGTTGACGACGTACTGCGTCCGGCCCTCCACCTCCTGAAGGGCGTCGGCGAACTGGTCGTGGTACGGCTTCAGCAGCTCCTCCACCACGGCCTCGGAGTTCGTCAGCACCGCCCCGAACCGGAACGGCAGCACCGGCACCTCCGCCGCGGTCTGGTCGAGCAGCCGCTGGTGCGCCTGAAGGTCGCGCGGGCGGCCGAGCGGGCGGTCCGGCTCGACGTCGCTCACCAGAGCGGCGACCTGGCCGAACGGCACCAGCCGCACATCCCCGCCGGGATCCCCCACTCCCTTGGTCCCGGGCTCCACCTCGACGTCCATCGGCACGATCCCGTACACGTAGGACGCGTAGCCGTTCATGCTCGCCTGCGCCCTGTCCTCGGACCCGGCGGCCTCCGCGGCCTCTCTGTGTGGCGACATCTCAGTCATCCTCTCTACGACGTGCCCGGCGCGGCTCTTCCTCGCGGTCCACGACCTCACCCGTGAGCTCCTGCAGCTCGTCGGGCTCGTCGGAGGCGGCCTCCAGCTCCCCGGCGTCAGGCTGGTTCGCCTGGCCGACGGCCCTGGCCGCCGTCACGCCCTCGACGACCTCCGGCAGGCCCTTCTCGGTGGCCGACAGGTCGAGGCGGTTGGCCGCCTCCGCGAAGCGCAGGTACGTGTCCACGCTGGCCACGACGATCCGGGTGTCGATCGTCAGCACCTCGATGCCGACGAGCGAGACCCGGACGAAGGCGTCGATGACGAGGCCCTTGTCGAGGATGGTGTCGATGACGTCCGCCAGACTTGTCCCCGCGGTGCCGCTGCTGGCCGGTGTACCGCGACCGGCAGGCTGAACGGTCATGTCGTTCCCCCTGGTTCTGGGTGGCCGGGCCCTCGGCGACAGGCCCTGACGAGTGGCTACTCGGCTCGGATCCGGCGCCGGCGTACCGGGCGGTCCCGGTCCTGCTCGGCGGACCGGCGGGTGGGCGCTCCGGCGCGACGCGCCACGGCCGGAGCCGCGGGACGCTCCTCGGGCTCCTCTTCCTCCTCCTCTCCTTCTTCTTCCTCCTCGGGCTCTTCGAACTCTCCCTCTTCCTCCTCGAACTCCCCTTCTTCTTCCTCGGGCTCCTCCTCTTCTTCCTCTTCCTCCTCCTCGGGCTCCTCTTCGTACTCCTCCTCGGGCTCTTCGGCTTCCGCCCGCTCGCCCTCCTCGGGCTGTTCCGCTTCCGCCCGCTCGCCCTCCTCGGGCTGCTGCTCCTCGGCTTCCTGCTGCTCCCGCTCCTCCTGGACGGCGGTCTCGTGATCCTTGACGACCTGACTGTCGCGGATCTCGCCGCGCCAGCCCTCCAGCTCGTCGGGCTTCAGCAGCAGGTGCGCCATCACGTGCCGTCTGAAGTGCTTGAGCTCCAGGCGTACGCGCCGGCCCTGCGCGCGCCACAGGTTGCCGGTGCGCTCGAACAGGCCCTGCGGGTGGTACTCCAGCACGACCAGGACCCGGGTCAGGTCAGGCGAGACCTCATGGAAGGTCACCGCTCCGTCGACATACCCCTTCGCTCCCTCGGACCGCCAGATGATCCGCTGGTCGGGGATCTGCTCGATGATGTGCGCCTTCCAGGTCCGGTGCGACCAGAAGACCTGGGCCTTCCAGGACACCTCCTCGTCGGACTCCTGGTTGATGGTCTCGACCTTCTTCATGAAGGTCGGGAAGTCCTGGAACTGGGTCCACTGGTCGTACACCAGGCGCCGGGGCGCACCGATGTCGATCGACTCGACGATGTTGGTGATCTTCGCGTGGCCGGCCTTCCCGCCGCCACGGCCGGTGATCTTCTGCCAGATGCCTTTGAGGCCGCCCTTGAGGCCCCCCTTGAGGCCTCCCTTCAGACCTCCCGTGAGGCCGCCTTTCAGCGCTCCGCTCATGAAGCCGGGCTTGTCCGAGCCCGTGACCGCGCTCATCAGGCCCTTTCCGCCGTGTTCGACGTAATCGGTGAGCCGGCCGGTCAGTCCGTCGAGCTTGTCCCCGGCGGAGGACAACACTCGCGTGCCCGCCGCCTGCAGGAGTCCCTGCGCGGACTGCACGAGCCGGTCCATCGGCAGGTTGTCGGCGATGCCCTGGCCGGCCTCCCCGGCCTTCCCCGCGACGTCCCCTGCCTTGCCGGCGACGTCCCCTGCCTTACCGGTGACGTCCCCGGCCTTACCGGTCACGTCCCCTGCCTTGCCGGTGACGTCCTCGACCGTGCCCGTCGCGGCCTGACCGGCTCGACGGGCCGTTCCGGCGGCCTTGCCCAGGGCTTCCCCGCCGCTTCCGGTTGCCGTCCTCTTCGCTGCATCAGCCACCGCACTCACCTCCGTGACTGGCCGACCCGCCGGACAGGACGTGTCCGCCGCTGCCCTCTGTGACCCTCATGACCCTCTTGACCCTCGGGCCTGCGTCTGGCCTGCTCCGGCGCCTCGGGTTCCTCTTCGTCGTCGTCCTCCTGGTAGCGATCGTTTTCGTCGTAGTCCTCCTCGCCGTAGTCGGCTTCCTCGTCCCTGGGTGCCTGCCGCTTCGTGGGCTGCGGCTCGGCTGCCTCTTCCTGCGCGGTCTTGGACTTCTCCCCACGCTCCTGGAGCTTGTGGGTCAGGGAGTCGATCTGCTTGGTGGCCGCGGAGATCACCGCCGCCTTGCCGACGTCCATGAGTTCGCCGCGAAGGCGGCCGGTCATCCGCTGAATCTCGGGATTGGAGCCGAGGGTCTTGACGCCCTGCGCCAGCAGGCCACCAGCCCCACCCTTGCCGCAGCTGGCGCGTCCCGCCAGCCCGGCCGCCGCCAGTGCCGCGGCCGTGCGCAACTTGTGGCGCCTGCCGAGGTAATACCCGGCGAGTACGGCAAAGGCCATCTGCAATCTGCTCGACATGGTCAGCTCTCCTTCCGCTCGCTCACCATCTCGACCCGCACTGGAGTCCAGTGCACTGTCCAGTGCGCGGTCCAGTGCGCGGTCCAGTGCGCGGTCCAGTGCGCGGTCCAGTGCGCGCGGACAGACCCCGAACACGCCGACGCCTGCTCGCCGCGGCTTGACCTACCCGGAAAACCGACAAAGCACCCAATTGGCGAAAAACGGGACAGGGAGTTGGCGTCTGGGCGCGAATCCAAGCCGACCCATCAGGGCGTGTTTAGCCTCGCCTGCCCCCGGGCCCAGGCGAGCGGAAGCGTCACGACCTGGGCCCGACCTGCCCAAAGATCCGCCAACTCCAGAACCGGAGTGCTTGCGCCGAGCGTCATACGGGCCAGACGGCAACCGTCTGAGCGTGATCTCGGAGGCGACCATGAACGACCTGCCATCTTCCGTGTTCATCCGTCCGGCCCCATCCCGGTCCGCGGCACGCGGCAAGGGCGTCCTTCCGCCGTCCGCGCTCTTCCGGGGATCGCCGCTCGCCCCTCGGCGGCGTTTCGGCCACGTCTTCGTCGTCATCGCGGTCGCCCTCTCGCTCGGGACGGGCGTGTTCGTCGGATTCACGGTCAGCCGCGGGCTGCAGGAGGAAGCCCAGGGGCGCGGGCCGGCGGGCGTCGTGAGGGCGGCCGTCCCGCAGGCGGCTCCGTCCGCGCCTCCCGGGCCACCGGCCGCCCAACCGCCCCACCCGGTCACGCGGCCGAAGACCGCGGCGAAACACACAGCGAAACACCCCACGAAGCACACGGCGAAGCACACGGCGAAGCACACGGCGAGGAAGCCGCAGCACGCGAAGAGGCGGAGGCACCACCACTCGCCGTGCGCCAGGTTCGAGGGGTTGCGGGCGCGCGTGTGCCACACGATCTTCCGCTGACTCTTGAGCTTGTCAAGAGTTGGCGATATAAAAAGATGGTGCACGAAGAGACCGCTGAGGACACGTTCTTCCGTGAGCTGGGAGGCGCCTGCGCCGAGCTGCGGCAGGCGTTCGCCCGGCACGTGGGCATGAGCCCCCACCGGGTCCAACTGCTCATCCGCCTGCGGCGCGACGGCGAGACCAGCCACAGCGAGCTGCGCCGGACGCTCGGCATCGACGGCGCGAGCGTCACCCGGCTGGTCAAGGAGTTCGAGGCCGAAGGGCTGGTCAGCCGCCGCCTGGACCCGGCGGACAACCGCTACACCCTGTCCGCGCTCACCCCCGCCGGCCAACGATGCGCGGCCGATCTCGACCGCTCGCACCAGGCGTACCAGGAGCGGCTCCTCGACGGCGTCCCGCCGCACCAGCGGGATCTCGTCCTGGACGCCCTGCGCCGCGTCCGCGCGAACATGACCGAACAGGAGAGCCGATGACCGAGGACGCACGAGCCGCGGCCCACCGCATGTACGCCGCCTTCAACGCCCGCGACCACGCCGCCACGACGGAGATCTTCGCGGCGGACTTCCACAGCCACCCCCTGGGCACGACCGGCCCCGACAGCGTCTCCCAGGCCTGGCGGCGGTTCCACGAGGCGTTCCCCGAGGTCCAGGTGGTCGTCGAGGACCTGATCGTCGAGGGGGACACGGTGGCCGTCCGCACGAGCGTGCACGGCATTCCCGACCGGGAGCCACCGACCATGCTGGAGATGTTGCGGGTGCGCGACGGACGGATCGCCGAACTGTGGGGCCTGTCCTCACTGCGACGCGACTCCTGAGCCCGGCCTTCCCCGCAACGCAGAAGAGGCCCCGAAGGGCCTCTGACCTGCTGTTGAAACCGGCGGCCGGCGCAAGGTCCCGAGCTTGCGCGGGCTTGGCCGACAGTTTCACAGTCCCGCCACATGAGCGCTCTGACCTGCGGCTTCTTCCGGAGGGCGGTTCCGGCGGGTCGGCCCGCCCTCTCGTCGGAAGCCGCGGGTCACAGGCTGCGGGCGGTGATGTCGCCGTTGGAGGTGGTGGCGTGGATGTCGAGCTCGACGGTGCCGTCGTTCTTGAGTGCGTTGGTGACGCGGCCGTGGCTGGTGCCGGCGTCCAGGGCCGCCGAGACGCCGTTGGCGGCGGTGATCGAGATGTCGCCGGACTGGGTGCGGAGCACGACCTTGCCGCCCGCGGCCTCGGCGATCCGGATGTCCCCGCGTGCGGTGCTGATCTCCGCGGGCCCGCCCAGCCGGCCGACCTCGACGTCGCCGTCGACCGCCGTGAGGCGGAGGCTCGCGGCCTCCTCGATCTCGATCCGGCTGTACGCGCCTTCGAAGGCGACGTCGCCGAGGCGTCCGGTGGTCCGCAGCTCGGCGCTGGCCGCCTTGGCCTCGACGCGGGAACCGGCCGGCAGCTGGACCGTCACCTCGATCGACCCGGACGGGCCGAGGATCTGGCTCTTCGCCGCGGTCGCGATCCGCAGGACGCCGTCGGCGTAGTCGACCGTGGTCTGCTCCGCCGCCTGCACGTCGCGGCTCTTCGAGGCGTTGGCGGGCCGGACCTCGACCGTGGTGTCGCTCCGGTCGTCCGCCACGAACTGCACGCGTCCCGCGGGGATGTCGAGGACGACGCGGACGGGGGCGGGGGTGGTGAACTGCATGATGCTCTCCTGCGAGTGGTGGTCTCCGACGCCCGCCCCTGGAGGGACGGGCACTTGGCCCGCTTCGCGGCCCTGGGGCCGCATCGCTGAACCGTTCATGGGTCAACCATCGCGGACCGCTCTGATACCGCGCCGTCACCGCCCTGACATGGCCGCTGACACCCGGCAGGACGCGGGCGGCCCCGCCGCCCTGCGGCCTCAGCCCATCGTCGCGAGGGTGTCGCGCAGCCGGCGCAGGTCGCGCATGCGGGCCTCGTACGTCGCCCCGACCACCACGAGCAGCAGGCCGCCCACGGCGATCGGCACCCAGCGCGGCACCGCGAGGAACAGCTCCGACACGTACGGAGCCAGTTCCCGCACCACGACCCCGGCGACCACGACCGCGCCGATCGACGTGGGCGCCTGGAGCTTGGACCGGACCCCGGCGAGCAGCACCGCCAGCGCCAGCACGCCGAGCGCCAGCGACCGCCGCCATTCGGCGTCCGAGTACACCGCCACCAGGCTGGGCAGCATCGTGAAGGAGAGACCCGCCCCGTAGGCGGCCCACGACGTGACCGCCGCGCCGCGCCGCCGCCGCCACCAGCCGGATCCCAGCAGCACCAGCGAGCACGGCACGGTGTACGCCTCGACGACGGTGACCTCGTCCGCCCCCAGCCGCAGCCACGACGCCAGCAGCAGCAGGACGGCGCCGGCGTACCTGAGACCGTTGCCGCCGCTCCGGCCGGCCGGCCCCGTCCACAGCGACATGAGCAGCACCAGCACCCCCGCCACGGCGAACCCCAAACTCCCCGCGACCAGGACGCGCACGCCCAGCGAGAGCCCCGCCGCCACCGCCTCCAGGCCGAGGAACAGGGCGGCGAAGCCGACTCCCCAGAGCCGGAGCTCCTTCAGCCTGGCCGACAGCGCCATCGCGGCAGCCGCCGCCGCCAGGATAGGCAGCACGATCAGCGTCGCGGGCTCGCTGCCGAACGCGTACGCCGCCGCCCGTACCGAGACGGGAGCGGCGAGGAGCGCGCAGGCCACCGCCCACCAGGGCGTCCGGCCGCGGGTGGCGGCCACCGCGAGTGCGACGGCCGACGCCGCCTGCACCGCCGTCGCGACGGGGTAGGGCATCCCGAAGGCTTGGGGGGCGACCGCGATCGCGAGCATCCCGGCCACCAACGCCCCGGCCGCCGCCACCTTGACCAACCACCCACTGTTGCCGCGCCCGGCCGCCGCCAGGAGGGCGGCCGCCGGTATGGCCAGGACCACCACGTCCACCGGCGACGCCATCTCGAACGGCGGCCACTCCCGCCCGTTCCAGGCGCCCGTCCAGAGGACGTCCAGCCAGGCGAACGGCGCCGCCAGGGTGACCACCAGCCGGGGCAGCACTGTCAGCGTGGTCAGCAGCGCCACCAGCCCGCCGGTGCCCATGACCGCCGCCCGTACCCGCCGCCAGGGCAACCGGCAGGCGGCGAGCACCACCCCGAGCGCCGGGACGAGGTAGGCCAGGGGACGCCAGTCCGTGCCCGGACCGTCCAGCATCGGTTGCGCCAGCGCCGCCGGCACGGCGATCAGCGTGAGCGCGGTCCCGACGGCGACCGCGGAGCCCCAGATCTCCCTCTCGGCGTCGCCCCGCCTGGCCAGCAGCCAGGTCACCCACCCGCCGAGCAGCACCAAGGCGACCAGCGGCACCGACCTGACCAGCGCCTGACCGACGGAAGGCGATCCCAGCGCGTACGGCACGCCGCTCAGCAGGGCGAGGACCGCGACCGCGCTGCCGGTCGAGGCGCCCGTCACCCGCACCGCCCCCCGGCCGCGGCGGACCAGGGCGACGTCCAGCGCCGCCGTCGCCACCAGCGCGGCCACCAGCCAGGTCACCGGCCACTCTCCGACCAGCAGCGCCAGGACCGGCTGCGCCAGCACCACGGCGACGGGAGCAGGCCCGCGAAGCCGGGTGATCCGGGCATAGGCCACCAGGATCAGCGCGGTGAGCCCAAAAACGCCCGCCGTGTACTGCAACCCGTCGAGGGAGTCCGCCCCGAGGAGTCCCACCCGCCTGGCCGCGTAGCCGTCGAGCAGCAGCAACGCGACCGCGAACCCGGCCATGGTCTCAGCCGTCGCGGTGAGCCTGCGCCGGATCAGCACGACCGGCGCCAGCATCACCAGCGCGGTGAACACGGCCAGCACGGCCGCGCGCCCGCCTATGCCCAGCCGGCCCCAGCTCACCACGGTGAACACCGCCGCGGCCACCGTCAGCAGCAGACCACCGAGGATGAGCAGGACATTCTTCGCAGTACCCGCGGAAACCTCCGGCCTCGCCGCGCCAGGGCCCGCACCCCCGGACCCGGCCGCCACCCCCGAATACGGCGGCAACGCGCCTGCATAGGGAGGCACCGGCCCTGGATACGACGGAAACGCGCCCGCGTGGGGAGACACCGCACCTCGATGCGGCGGCGACGCGCTCGCGTCAGGAGGCGCCGCCTCCGCGAACCCCTGCCCCGCCGCACCCGCGCTCGCCCCTGGCCGACCCGCCGCACCGGCGCTCGCCGCTTCGGCACGTAGGGCGCCGAGCAGTTCCGCACGGCGGGCCTGCAGCCCGGCGAGCTGGTTCCCCAAGCTGGCGAGAGCCTGGTCCACCTGCCAGAGCTCATGCGCGACGGGGCCCTGGAGAGGCAGCGCACATCCCGGGCATCTGGAAACCGGCCCCTGAAGCCCGGCCCCGGACAACATCACCCCGCAGTCCGGACACTTCATATTTCCCTGCACCGACACTCCGTTTGAGCCCGACGAGATGACCCATATTGCACCGTGACGTCCTTGCGAATCACTGTCATCGGTTGTCGTAGCGGATTCCGGTTCGAGTGATCGAGCGGCGGATCCGCGGTCCGGTCTAGGCTGACGGCCACCCGAAACGATCCAGGAGCGCGCATGGGCGGGGCGACCTCGGCAGACTACGCCTGGTTGAGCGACCGGTGGACCGACGGTGTCGGCACCACCGTCTTGTGCATCACGTTCGTCCGTGACCTGTCCCCCGCCGACGCCCTCCGACGGATCAAGGTCACGCCTGGCACTCGCGGCGACTTCAACGTCGCCGCCTACGCCGCTCGGGGCGGAACCGTCCTCGCCGACACGGGATGGGCCACCAAGTACGTCAGCAACCTGGCCGAGCCGTTGTCATTGGGCACGGCCGTGGCCATGGTGTTCGCCGATGTCGAGGACTCGGACTTCACCTACAGGGTGAACGACCGCCTGATCACCACGTTCGGCCTGTACGGCTACCGCTACCGGGAGGGCGACGATCCCGACCGGCTGCTCGCGGATGTCCGCGAACTGGGCCTGTACGACGACGGGGACGGATACCACGAAGACCCCATCCCCGGCGCTCTGGCCCTCGCCTCCCGCGCCACCGGCGTACACCTGTCCAGCGCCCACTACGCCCGACCGGCCCTCACGGGTTCGACCGATCACCTCATGGCAGGTTGACCGCGCCGAGGACTTCGGCGACGGCCACCCGGCGCCCGTCCCCCTCCTCGGGTCTTCACGACGGTCAACCGCACCACGACGTGCGGCGCACCGCTCGCCGGTGATCCCCGCAGAAACGTCAGATCCACGTGCCACACTCCCCGTGATCACTCAGGAGGGAGAAACCGGTGCGCAAAATCACGCCCGCGGATTACGCATGGGAGCCCGACTGCGCCTCCTCGACGTAGCGGACGTCGATCTGCCCATCAGGAACCCGGGACGCCGCCACCCGCCTCCGCACGCCGGACCAGCGCCAAGAACGTGACCAGCACCGCACCCGCCGAATAGTGCAGTATCGGCCCGAACCTGACGATGTCCCAACCGCCGAACTCAAGCGTTTCCCGGCAATCGTCCACGATGACCCGAACAGCGTAGGGAAGGCTGAACACCCCGGCGAAGACCACGAACAGCGCCACCGTCACCCATGCGGCGCATGCCCCCCAACCGCCACGAAGGGCGAGAGTCGCACACAGCCCCAGCGCCATCACCCCGGTGGGCCAGCCGGACAACTCCGCGGAGATGGTCCCCCAGTTGATCTCGATCAGCCAATCGAACTTCCCGGGTTTCCACGGCTCGGCACTCAAGGGGCAGGCATAGCCGTGCGCCGAGTAGGTCGGCCCGTCAGAAAGGCGCCACTGCAAGGCACGCAAAGCGGGGGCCGCCAGAGCCGCCAAGGTCAAAAGGGGCACTCCCCAGCGCGGAGGAATCGCCGATAACGGAAGCAATACAGCCGCCATGTGATCACAGTAAAAGGGCGCCCAGCCTAGATCATTTCCCGTACGTATGTCAGCAGGCACCCTTCACGGCGGCGGGGAGCTCTCGGGCAGCTTTCGCTGAACCTGCATCCACAATGGGCCGATGCGGGAACGTGGGTGCATCTGGGACGGCTGTGGACGAACGGCGATCCGTTCCTCGCTGTCGACGCTTCACTGCGCGACGCCTGGCGCGGGTTCAGCGGCAACCAGTACGACCGCCTTGTGGATCTCGGCCCGGAAACCGCCGGCATCCCGGTCGGAGCCGGCCGAGCGGTCCTCGCCGGCACCGACGGAGTCGTCCGCGACGACAGCTGGTTGGAGGTCTTCGAGGCAGACGACGGCGCCATCGCCATCGTGCAGGCCTCCGGACCGCCGTCGTCGCACGGACGACCGTCGCGCGACGGCGATCCAGACCTTCTGGTGACGACGACGTGCACGACGTTCGCATTCAAGGTGCGCTGGCACACCCAACTGGACGACGAGAACTGTTTCGCCCGGTGGCTGCTGATCCCGCATGAACCTCGCGATCAGCCGACACCGGAGTGATCGCCGCCGGCGACAGAGAGGACAACAGATGATCACTTTCGACGGGACCTTCTATCGCATCACGGATCCCGAGTTCGAGATGACGATCCCGGCCTGGGTGGGATACGAGCCGGACACCGCCGACGAGGCAGACGCGACGATCACTTTTCCCGACGGCGCACGACGATATGCGACCCTCATGACCCTGGATGCCGTCCAGCGCAAGATGGACCAGGATGCGCGCACCGGCGAGTCTCCTGGCGGCAGGTACTTCTGGTGCTCGGACTTGATCATCGTTCGGGACGTGGGGTACGAGGGGATGGCGGCCGCGATTCGCGATCTGATCTCGTCTGGAGAGATCGACACAGCATGCGGCCTGCTCGGCCCTCTTACCGATGACAAGGACGAGTGAACGCCCCGGCTCCGAGTGGAGCTGCGCGACGTGGATTTCTGCCCGGTGGCGGCACGCTCATGGCGCGTCAATCACAGCGACGAACACAGATTCGTTCTGTCGGTCCGCTGCTCTACGGTGTGCCGTTACGACGTCCTCTGTTGTGATCGGAGTGGTGAGCATGGGGTTGACGACGCCTTCGGCGCCGTTCGATTTGGCGGCTGTCTTCCCTGAACTGGCAGGTCAGCACCGGACCACGGTTCGTCTGCATCCACGCCGGGGAGAGCCGGCCGTCACGGACAGCTCTCTGGGCGGGCCGTTGTTGTGGCCGGCTGATGAGCCTTGGCCGATCTGTCCTGAGCCGCTGTCTCATCACCCCTCGGAGGGGTGGGATCCACTTCCGCTCGTCCCGGTCATGCAGCTGTTCGCCCATGACGTTCCCGAGCTGCCCTTCCCCGCTGACACCGACACCCTCCAGATGTTGTGGTGCCCGCTCGATCACGAGCCGTACTCTCAGCCTCATCCGATCGTGCGCTGGCGTAAGGCGGAAGAGGTCGGAAGTCTGCTCACCAAGGCCCCCGAGCCGGATCCTGACAGCGACGACTCGTATCTCCCCATGGCTTGCGTCCTGTCGCCGGAGCGGGTGGAGGAGTACCCGGATGGCTGGGAGCTTCCCGATGAGCTCATGGCTCGGATCAGTGCATGGCAGAAGGATGCCTCGAACTCTGACGACTGGAGCTACTTCTCGCACCTCTCAGCTGCTCCAGGGAGCAAGGTCGGAGGCTGGGTGGACTGGATCCAGGATCCGGTGCAGTTCGAATGCGGCAGAGGCCATGAGATGGCACACCTGCTGACCATTGCGAGCTGGGAACTCGACATCAAGAGCGGCAGGCGTTGGGCGCCCGTCGAAGAGCGTGCGCTGCTTACCCCTCACGCCCCTGAAGAAGTGCAGAACCCCACCGATCTCATGATCCAGGACGCTGGATCGCTCTACATGTTCGTCTGCCTGGAGTGCCCTGAGCGCCCAGTGGACTACATCAGCCAAGGGTCATGACTTCACCGCCGCGGTGATCGGCCGGTTCGGCGACAGCCTCCGCTGGGTGTCGGCGAGCTGCGTCACAGAGGGATCGGCAGTGCCGAGTGGGGGCTGTCCATCAGTGCTTCGTCCAGGCGGACGCCGCTTTCCAGCTCCACCACGGCGAGGCAGGCCGCAATGATGTCCACCCTCGCCTCCGCGTCCTCGCTGTCATAGCCGCTCGCGAGAAGGTCGATGTACGGGCTCAAGGGACCCAGGTGGTCTGCCCATCTCGTGAAAGGCGGAGGGGCTGGATCCGGGTGATGGAGGTAGCCTTCGACCTGGCCGTAGCGGGCGTACATGCTGGTGTTGCCTTCGATGTCGAAGGACACGTACCAGTGCCGGAACCCCTGGCCGGCGAGTCACTCGGTCAGCTCCGTACGGTCGCCGCCCGGGTTGACCCAGTCCAGCGTGACGATGCCGTTGCCGACCTGGTAGAGGCTGATGGAGCCGGTGCTGCGCGGCAGTTCGTCGGGGCCTTGGAGGGTGGCGAGATCCGCCCGGAGCCGGCGTACGGCGTCTTTGATGGACAGGACACCGGAATCGGGAAGCGTCACCGTGTAGGCGATGGTGTCGAGGTGGCTCAGCATGTCGCCGTAACGAGCGACGATTCCGTCCAACACGAGACCTTGAGTCATTCGGTGATCCCGTGCTGCTTCAGGCGGGCGACCAACTCACCCATGTCCCTGGCGCTGGACCAGGCCTCGCCTCCGACGCTCAGCCGTTCCTTGCCCCCTACCAAAGCCGTGCCTCCGGGTCGCCGGCCGACCAACTGCGGATCTTCGAATATCAGCCCCTGCGGAGGCACGAGCATCAGCTCGGCACCCGGCGGAAGAGGTTCCCCCGGGTCGTGCACCTCCAGTTCCTGACCAGGATGCTCGCGCGGGAACGCGAGCATCCTGGTACCGACCGGAAGCGCTTCTTCAAAATCTGCGACGGATCTGCGCGGCTTCCACTGCTCGACCGGGACCTTCGGATCGCTGACCACACCACCCTGGCTGAGCTCTATGTAAACGAGCCCATCAGGGATCGTTTTCCGCCCCCTGACGCCCTTGAGCGCTTCCGTGACACGCATCCGCAGGACGACGCGATGGTCCAGAGGACCGCCGGGATAAGTCTTCAGAACGGGGCCCTGCTGCCAGCCGTCGATTGTTCCGGCTGCCACGACGGGACGGTCCGCGGCGAGTTCTTCCGGCGTTCTGTACGGGTCGAAGTCGGCCTCGACCACGCGTAACAGCGACAGGTCCAAAGAGCCCTTCGCCTCAGAGCCGGGGGCCTGCACCTGCTTCGGGCCCGCTTGTGTCGCGAGCGCGCCGCCGCTGGGTCCATCGCAGGACAGGGCCGCCGTGGCGGCGAGGGCGAGCGCGGGAAGGGTCTGCTTCCTCATCGTTGTCCTCCCTCGTGGTCAGGCCCGGGAACGGACGCAGGTCGGCGATGTCGTGAGCATTGTAGGTGTGGATCCAAGACCCGCTGGGGTTGCCGGTCCGCGCCAAGGACTCGTCCATGGGCGGGGAGCAAGTGGTGTACCGGTCGCGTCCCCCGTCCGGACCGCCTGCCATGAAACTCAGGTGCGGCGTCGCGTGGACGCCCTTTAGGCTGTGCCGACGAAGCCCGACTTGTATCAATCTTGGTGAATCGGGGATGCGTGAGGTATGACGAGTCAATTGTTCGCGATCTGCTTCAATGCGATCCGTCCCTCGGACCTGGCGCGGTTCTGGTCGGGGGTACTGGGCTGGGAGATGGCCGACGGCCCTGACGACGATGTCGCGATCCTGCCGCCCGACCCTGCCGGCTTCCGCGTCCGCTTCCTGCCGAGCCTGGAACCGAAGATCGGCCAGAACCGGGCGCACTTCGACCTGACGAGCACCTCCCCGGACGATCAGCAGCAGACGGTGGCCAGAGCACTGAGACTCGGCGGGAAGCACATCGACGTGGGCCAACTCCCGGAAGAGGGACATGTGGTGCTCGCCGACCCGGAGGACAACGAGTTCTGCGTCATCGAGGCGGGCAACAAGTTCCTCGCCGACACCGGCGTCATCGGTGCATTGGCCTGCGACGGCACCCAGGAGGTCGGCTACTTCTGGAGCGAGGCGCTGCGGTGGCCACTGGTCTGGGACCAGGACCAGGAGACCGCGATCCAGTCGCCGAGCGGCGGCACGAAGATCACGTGGGGTGGTCCTCCGGTGGCGCCGAAGACGGGCACGAACAGATTGTGCTTCGAGCTCGTGACGCCCGCCGACGCCGACTGGGAGGCGGAGGTCGATCGCCTGCTCTCGCTCGGGGCGACGCGTACCGGCGAAGGCCATGGCGGCCAGATCCTGATGTTCGACCCGGACGGCAACGAATTCTCCGTACGCAGCCCCCGGTAGCGCGGCTCTGCCCGTCCGGTCCGTGTTTTCGATACATCGCACATTCCGTGCCAGTTGCCGGCTTGCGGTCGTACGGACCGTGCTGTGCCAAGGCGGCGCCGGATGCCGCAGGTGGTGCGGAGCCCAACCGTCCCCGTGCGGGCCAGGCTAAGATCGTTTCCAGGTCGTAGGCGGGCACGATCGGGCCGCTGTTGGCCACGGAAAGCTCCGCTTCGCCGTCGCTCAGCCTGGTCGTCACCCAGCCCTCGCCGTCCTGGAAGTTGTGCCTGATGGCGTTCTCCACGAGATTCTGCGCCAGCCGTTCGAGCGGGACGGGGTCGCCCTCGGTCGGCGCGGACGCCAGCGTCTGGTGCAGGACGATGCTCTTGGCGCCGACCTCCTCGCCGGCGTGGACGACGACGAGGGAGGCGACCTCGGACAGTTCCACGGGCTGATGGCGTCCCAACACGGGCCTGTCGCTCTCGGCCGGCGCGAGCAGGCCGTCGATGAGACGCTCGCGCCGGGTGTTGACGACCAGCAGTGATTCGCCGAGCCGCTGGGTGTCATGGGTGGTATCGGCCTGCGCAGAGCCACGTCCCACGCGAGCGTCCGCAGGACCGACCGCATCCCCAAGGAGGACACCGGCGGGCTGACCGTCCTGGCCACCTCCCTGGACCTGCTGAGCACACTCGACGGACGCATGGGCACCGGACGCCGGCTCGACGAGGCGATCGCCCGCCGGCCCGCCGTCGTCCTCGGCTCGGTCGCCGCCCAGTGGCTCGGCGTCAGCCGTACCGGAGTGCAGGGGTGCGTGGGCGACCGGTGGTTCGCCGTGACCGGGATCCTCGCCTCGATGCCGCTCGCGCCGGAGATCGACCGTGCCGGAGATCGACCGTGCCGCGCTGATCGGATTCCCGGTCGCGCGGGAGCGGCTCGGCTTCGACGGTCACCCCACCACCGTGTACGAGCGGTCGAGCGAGGAATCGGTGGAGCAGGCCGCGGGCATGCTCGCGCGGACGGTCAGCCCGGAGCGACCGCACGACCTCGCGGTCTCCCGCCCGTCGGACGCGCTGGCCGCCGGCGCCTTCGCCGCCACCCGGGCGGGAACAGCGTCCTACTTGGTCAGGGATTCGGCGACGAGTCGCCAGATGTCCGCGGCCAGGTCCATGTTGCCGCTCTGCTGGGCCTGCTCGGCGAGCTTGCGCAGCCCGGCGAGCGCCGCGTCCTGCTCGCCCTCCATGAGCAGGACGCGGTTGCGCAGGACGTCGAGCCGCATCCGTTCCTGGTAGGTGAGCAGGTCGTCGAAGTGGGTCAGCCGGTCGAGGACCGTGCGGGCCTCGTCGAGGTCGCCGGCGAGGACGGCGATCCGGGCGCGCACGGCCAGCAGTTGCTGCTCGATGGCGGGGGCGCCCGCGAACGGCATCGCGGCCTGGACTTCGGTGACACGCCGCCGGGCGGACTCCGTCCTGGGCGGATCGGCCCTGAGGTCGAGCCGGGCCGCGCCGAGGCGCAGGCGCATCCAGAGCTTCAGGTCGTCACGGCCGTCGAAGCCGTCGATGGCCTGGTTCATCAGCTCCGCGCCGGTGTCGAGGTCGCCCTGGCGGACCCGGATGTTGGCCACGGTCCACACGGCTTGCGCGCGCAGCGCTCCCGAGATCTGGTCCGCCAGCGTGAGCAGTTCGTCGGCATGCCGGGCGGCGTCGGGAAGCCGCCCGGCCTCGGCCAGCGCCGACACCAGGGCCAGCAGCGTGGAGGCCCGCACGCGGACGGGCAGCGCTTCGCGTTCGGCCAGCTCGTAGGCGTGTGTTGCGGCATCGACGGCGCCGGCGATCTCCCCGGTGCTGCGCATGCAGCGCGACAGTGCGGCCAGCACCCTGGACTGCAGCTCGGGCAGCCC
Organism: Nonomuraea sp. NPDC003560; assembly: GCF_042878785.1. Classification (NCBI taxonomy): domain Bacteria; kingdom Bacillati; phylum Actinomycetota; class Actinomycetes; order Streptosporangiales; family Streptosporangiaceae; genus Nonomuraea; species Nonomuraea sp. NPDC003560. Next base: position 301,479 of record NZ_JBIAOF010000014.1, read on the forward strand.
GATCTGCGCGCTCAGCGTGACCAGCTCGTCGAGGCAGACGCGCTGCTCGGCGTACTCCTGACGCCACTGACGCCATTCGGCGACTTGCCAGAGGGCCTGCCAGCGCAGCAGGGGGTCCTCCCCGCGGGAGGTTTTCAGGGCGTCGCTGAGGGTCTGGCCGCCTTCGTCCTGACTCAGGCCGGTGGCCAGGGTCAGGCTCTCGGCCAGGGAGGTGGCGGTGGACTGGGTGAGGGCGGTGGGGCTGATGCCGAGCTGGGTGGCCAGGTGCGTGATGGCCCGTTCGGTGGGCTGACGCGCCCCTGATTCCAGCCGGGACAGGTATCCGGTGGACATGCCCTCGCCCGCGAGGGCTGCGAGCGTCAGGCCGCGTTCGGTCCTCAGTTGCCTCAGTCGGCGGCCGAAGAGTGGTTGTTCGAGCATGTCCGAACTCCCGGGTAGCGGTTGACGTCGTCCGACGTCCGGAGGGTAGCTCACTTGCCTCGCTCAAGACAAGTTCTTGCCTAGGGCCAACGTTGGCGCCGTGCGGCTTTGGCAATCAATTTTGGCAACTACTTGCCAAGACTGTGGCAACGGCCGTAGCGTTCCTGTCGTCGCCAACGGACCTCGTCAACGACAAGCCAGAAGCAACCCGAAGGAGCACCGCCATGCCCATCGCCCTCACCGACCAGGACCAGCTCACCCTGCGCACCGCCGCCTGGGGCGCCGTCTCGCTGATGTCCGCCGCCGGTGCCGCCGGCTCGGCCCACAAGGCCGCCGCCGAGGGCTCCGTCGCCCTGACGTCCGCGACCGGCCTGGTCGGGCACGTGCTGGCCAAGGCGCCCAAGGGCGTGAAGTACGGCAGGACCGTGGCCGAACTCGCCGACCAGGTGCTGCCTGCCCTGAACGCCTCCATGAGCCTGCTCGCGAAGTCGGCACCGGCCGAGGCCGACAACTTCCGCCGCACCGTCCTGGTCGCCGTCGAAGCGGCCACCCACGGGAGGCCCAGCCCCACCATGACCGAGATGGCCCGCAAGATCAGCGCGGCCCTCGACACCGCTCCGGCCGCGCCCGAGGTGAGCACGGCGAGCACCGTGGCCGGGCAGGATCGCCCGGAACTGCAGGAGGCCATGCAGGCGTACGTCGATTCCGGGGTGGCCACCGGCATGCAACTGCGGGTGAACGACGAGCGCGGCGAGTGGGTCGGCACCGCCGGGGTGCGCGAGCTGGGCTCGCCGGAGAAGCCGCCGGCGGACGGACGGTTCCGGGTCGGCAGCTCCACCAAGACGTTCGTCGCGACCGTGGTGCTGCAGCTCGTGGCCGAGGGCAGGATCGGACTGGACAGCCCGGTGGACGGCTACCTGCCCGAGTTCGCGCTGGACGGCCGGATCACCGTACGGATGCTGCTGCAGCACACCAGCGGGATCTTCAACCACACCGGCGAGTACTACGAGGACGGGACGTTCGCGCCGGGAATCCCGTGGTCGGGCAAGGAGTGGGTGGACGGCCGGTTCCACACCCACCAGCCCAAGGAACTTGTCCGGCTGGCGCTGTCCAAGCCGGCGCGCTTCGAGCCGGGCACGGACTGGAGCTACTCCAACACCAACTACGTGCTGGCCAGGCTACTGATCGAGCGGGTCACGGGCCGCTCGTTCGCCGAGGAACTGCGGCGGCTGATCGTGAGCCCGCTGGGACTGACGGGCACCGAGGCGCCGGGCACCTCGACGGAGATCACCGGCCCGCACGCCCACAGCTACTACCGGTACGAGGACGGCGGCCAGGAGCACACGGTGGACGTCACCAGCCAGAATCCTTCCTGGATCTCCGCCGGCGGCGACATGATCTCGACCACCCAGGACCTGCACACGTTCTTCTCCGCGCTGAACAGCGGCCGGCTGCTGCCCGCCGAACTGCTGACCGAGATGCGCAAGCCGGACCCGAAGATCGGCTACGGCCTGGGGATCTTCGAGCAGGACCTGGGCGAGAACGGCGGCACCGTCTACCACCACAACGGCGGCATGGCCGGCTCCGCGGCGCTGATGTACAGCACGCCCGACGGCCGCAAGACGATGACGGCCTCCGTGACCTACGTGGACGACGCCGCCCTGTCCAAGGCGGCGGCCTTCCAGCAGGCGACACAGCGGCTCATCGCCGAGGTGTTCGGCGACGGCCGGCCCGCGAACTGACAACAGCGACCAATCCCCCAGAGACGAGGACATCATGAACACGACGATCAGCCGGCGCACGGCCGTCGCGGCGCTCGCCACGGCGGTGCTGGCGGGGACCGCCTCCCCCTCCGTGGCCGTCACCCCCGCCATGGCTGCCGCCCCCGCCTCCAGCGCGCAGGATCGCCCGGAGCTGCGCAAGGCGATGAACGCCTTCGTCGACGCCGGCTTCACCGGGATCCAGCTACGCGTGCGCGACCAGCAGGGCGACTGGGCCGCCGGCGCCGGGGTGCGCAAGCTGGGCTCGGCCGCCAAGCCCCCGGCCGACGGGAGCTTCTGGGCGGGCAGCATCATCAAGACCTTCACCGCGACCATGGTGCTGCAACTGGTGGCCGAGGGCAGGATCGGGCTGGACAGCCCCGCCGCCGACTACCTGCCCGGCTACGGGCTGGACGAGCGCATCTCCGTACGGATGCTGCTGCGGCACACCAGCGGGATCTCCAACTACACCGGCGAGTACAACCCCGACGGGACGATGGACGAGCCAGGCATCCCCGCCAACGGAGACGAATGGGTGCCCAACCGCTTCAACAGCTACGAGCCCGAGGACCTGGTACGTCTGGCGCTGTCCAAGAAGCCGCGCTTCGAACCCGGGACGCAATGGAGCTACTCCAACACCAACTACACCGTGGCGCTGCTGCTGATCGAGAACGTCACCGGCCACTCCTACGCCACCGAGCTGAAGCGGCGCATCACCGGCCCGCTCGGACTGCGGGGCACCCTCGCGGCTGGCAACCGCACGACGGCACTGCCCGGCCCGCACGCCCACGGCTACTACCAGTACAAGGACCGCGTGATCGACATCTCCCATCAGAACCTCTCCCTGCTGACCGGCGCCGGTGACCTGATCTCCACCACCCAGGACCTGGCCACGTTCTTCTCCGCGCTGAACGGCGGCAAGCTCCTGCCCGCCCCGCTGCTGGCCGAGATGCGCACGACGATCCCCACGTCCATCCCCGGGCAGGACTACGGCCTCGGCATCTGGGCGCAGGACCTGGGCCCCGGCTGCGGCACCGTCTACCAGCACAACGGCAGCCCGCCGCACGGCTACGGCGCGCTGATGTACAGCTCGCCCGACGGCAGCAAGACCCTGACCGCCTCGGTGACCTGGCTGGACTCGGCCACCAGAGGTTCGGCGAAGGACTTCCTGACGCTCGTGGACGCCCTCGTCAAGCAGGAGTTCTGCGACACACCGACCGGACAGACACGGCCGGACAAGCCTGGCCCTGCCTTCTGAGGAGCCCGTGGCCGCAGGGGCGTCGGGGACGGCGATGTCGGCGGCCGAAGTGCCGTGGAAGGCCGGCGATCGCCGTAGACATCCGCACACAACGCAAGAGGCCCATCCCCGCGTTTCCGCTGGTGACGGGCCTCTTCACGATGGTGGGGCACAGGGCAGCCGAACACGGCGGCCGGCCTTCTATACGTGCTCTACGCTGCGTCCACTCCTGGAGAGCCCGCGGCCTTCCCATCAGGCACCCAGGAGTCATAATCCGGCTGGATGAGGACGATCGCCAGCATGGCGAAGGGTGCCAGCAGCCCAACGGCCGGCCAGGCAGGCAGGCGAGCAAGCAGCGCGGCCACCATGCTGAGCGGGAAGGGCGCCAGCGCGAATGCCACTGCCAGCTTGACCTCGGAATCCGAATCGGGAGTCGGCCAGTGGAGGAGGAGCAGCAGTAAGAACCCGACCGCCGACCCTGCCAAGGCCGACTTCAACAAGAGACGCACAGAGTGATTGTCACGGATCGGGACGGACAGGTCGATGTCCAGGAGCCGGATACGTGTGCAGGTTCGTCAGCCCCAGCCCGCCGGAAAGGCGTGATCATGACGAGATCTGCCGCTGCGAAGATCCCTGGCTTATGAGGCGACGAATGGCCCTGGTGGTTCTCCTGGTGACCGCATCCATGGTGACTTCAGGGCCGGTCGTGCGGGCCGATGCCGTGTCGGATCCGGCCGACGCCATTCAGCGCCAGCTTGTACCGGGCCATGGAGTGAGGATCGTCCAGCGCACCCGGTCGAACTGGTTCGGCAGTTGGTCCACCCACAAGCCGGTGCGCGGCGTCGTGGGGTTCGGCAAGGGCAAGATCGTGGCCACAGACCTGACGAACTTCAACATTGGACGCCACGGGACCCGCAACATCTGCATCGGAAAGCGCGGCTACCAGCTGTACGCCGAGCCCGACCCCGACCAGCCGCTGCCGCCGGGCAAGAGGTGGGTCACGTACGAATGGCCGTGCCGGCTCGTTCTGAAGTCCGGCCACCATGTCAGCCTCAGCGACCCGGCCACCCTCAGAGCAGTGTTGGCCACCACCGCCCGCAAACGGCCCGCCGGAGTCTACGACGGCGTGCGCACCACCCTCCACGAGGGCACCATCACCTTCGCACAACTCCACAAGGTCAACCCGGCCATGCGCATCGGCTTCCGCAGCAAGCCCACCGGCGAGTACGCCTCCTGGAAGGTGTCCTGGCGGTTGTGGATCGGCCGTGACCAACTCGTCCGCAGGGCGTGGAGCGCGTGGCACGACCCGAACGACAGCCGCGACAAGTCCGCCACAGAGAACCCGTACTACGCCTTCGAAGAGGATCTCCGGTTGTCGAACTGGGGGATGAAGGCAGACATACAGCCCCCGCCCGCGGATGAGACCGTTTCGTCGGAGGAGTTGGACGACTGACCCGAACGCCACGCCCGCCGCTTGACCGCTTCCGACATCGGCGCTCTGAACACCCCAGAACGAGACCCACTGAAGATCAAAGCCCAGGCCGACGACCTGGGCTTTTGTATGAGTGGACCTCAGGACTCGAACTCCCGACATCCTGCCTGCAAAGCCGCACACCGATCTCGCTCCACCAGCGAAGACGCGCGTGCAACGGCACTGATCGCGTTCCCCGTCACTCCCCGCTGTTCCCCTTCGCCTCCCGCTCCATCGGGCACGCGACGGGCACAGGTGCCAGACTCACCACGTGATCACCGATGCGCTTATGTTCCTCCAGTCTTGGTACGCCTCCTGCTGCAATGACGACTGGGAACACAGTTACGGCGTGACTATCGACACCCTGGACAATCCGGGATGGCACGTGAAGATCGACCTCGTCGACACACCTCTTACGGGGGCTTTGCTGGACCCCTCAAAGGTGGAACGCACCGAGGATGACTGGATACATGTCTGGAGCGACGGGATCCGCTTCGAAGGAGCATGTGGGCCCCTGAACCTCGGTGAGCTGTCGGAAGCATTTCGCGACTTCATCGACAATGCCGTCCCCGTCACTGACTGACGCTCTCACCAGGTGGCCTCAGGCTGGCTGCCCCGGGGGAGCCCGACGGCAGCTTCCGGCAGAGCCGACGGCTACGCGGCGCCTCCGGCCTCCTTCCGGTCAGCGCCGCCCACTTCGCTCTCCGATGACCGGCTAACGGATTTGCGCCACGCCCGGTGCCGCGTCCGACCGGCACATGCACACAGCAGCCCAAGCATTTGAAGGCTGACGTAGACGAACAGGAATCTGTAGGCATTCGGCCACACACGCCCGTCGTTGACAGCGAACACGAAGAAGAAGCCAGCAGCACCCCAGCCCAAGCTGATCAGAATAAGCGCCCGACCGGCTCTGTACCAGCCAGATCGGCGATACGCGTCCACACCGCGAACTGTCCCACGAACACCTCACCCCAACAAGACCGCCTCCGGCGGATACCTCTCGCGCTGGAGCCCGTACGGACTTTGGATCTCTAGGCTGACGGGAGGCTTCGGATCCATAGGACGGCCCCGCGTAGGTACAGGCCAGATGGCTGTCGGGTGTCCTGTCGAACCGGAAGCCGGCCCACTCCGCTGTCTGATCCGGTTGATGCAGCGTTCGGACGTGTTGCGCTGCTTGTAGAGATCGGGATCACGGGCGACCGGCCGGCCGCCGGCAGATGGGTTAGGTTGATCGAGATGAGCACATATGAGGACTTTCCGGCGGAGCTGGTGACCGAGCGACTGCGGTTGCGACGGTGGGTGCCGTCGGATGCAGAGCAGTTCCGCGGGCTGTGGTTCGAGCGGGACCCGCGAGTGCCGGCGGCCCGGCGGATCGACGCCGAGGGACGGCCGACGATCGAGGACGTCCGCCGCTGGCTCGTTGACAATCCGCTGACGGCGGCTCCTGGGCTCGGGTTGCTGGCCATTGAGCTGCGCGACACCGGTGAGTTCATCGGGTATTGCGGATTGACCGTCGGCCAAGGATCGTTCGACGAACCTGAGATCGCGTACGAGCTGGCACAACGAGCTCACGGCCATGGTTATGCGACAGAAGCCGCCCGTGCAGTCTTGGAAGCCGCGATTCGAACAGGGCGTCACCGCCTCTGGGCCACTGTGCGGGAGTGGAACACGCCCTCGTTCCGCGTCCTTGAGAAACTCGGCTTCCACCGAAGCGACCGCATCGACGAGGACGTCGAACACGGCAACTCGATCTGGATGACGCGCGTACTCGACCCCCGATAGAGACGCGAGCATCAGCCACCAGATCTCGCATCTCGCGCAGGTGGCCGCCGCCGAAGCCTCGACGGGACGCAAGGGCGGGCGGTTGCCGAACGGTCGTTTGGTGCGGCCGCGCATCGTCTCGACCAGCCAGGCCCGATCGGCGGCCGCCTTCACCGCTATGACAGGATCGCCTGGACGCACGCACCCCGCCCCGAACGCCGCACGGCCCGCAGACGGCCTCAGCGCCCCCAACCCTCACCTCCCGGCGATGAGGCCAGCACGGCCACATCCACCCCCAGGGCCGCGAGATGCCGAGCCTGGCCGCGATCTCCTCGTCGGCGAGATCCTCGTAGTAGCGCAGGACCAGCACCGCGCACTGTCTGGCCGGTAAGGCCCGCAGGCGCTGCCAGATCTCGCCGAGCTCGTGTTCGTCCTCGTGGACCGGGGCGGGAACCTCCTCCGCGAGGTGCTCCAGCCGTCGCCTACGCCACCAGCTCACATGCTGCCGGGCCATGATCGTCCGAACGCGCCCCTCGGGGTCATCCTTGTTGCGTACCCGCCGCCATGAGGAGCTCAGTTTGAGCAGAGCCGCCTGGACCAGGTCGGCCGCATCGTCGGCGCTGCCAGTCAGCACCAGGCCGTAGCGCAGCAGCGCATGGCTCCTGGCACGGACGAACTCCTCGAACTCCACCTTCCAGGGACGCACGAGCCGACGTCCTCGTTGCAAAAACCTTTCAGGTCGAGCCCGCACTGATCATTCGATAGCAGGCCGAGCTGATACGCCTGCATGCCGTCGGGAACTTTCACCACCGAGTGGCCTGCACGCCCCCACCAGGGCGGGTGTGCAGACCACTTCGCACACCCGTGCGGACCACTTCGGAAACTGACACTAGCGCGGCATACCCACGAGCTGCTCTTCGCCGACGGAGGAACAACTCACGCCCGTGCGCACATCGCCGGTTCCAGTCATCAGCAACGATGCGACCTTCTGGATGTACAAGATCCCGGAGGCAACCAGCGAGGGCGTCACCACGCTCATCGCTGAACGCCGCCGGTACTACGCCGACGCTCTCAACGAACGCGGACCGGTAGGCAGACCTGTGCACAGGGCTGATCGACCGGCGCTGGTATCTCGGAGGCTCCATATGGCCGGGCAGGGCCTTAGCTCAGGGCGCCAGCATGGACATCACCTCGGGCGGCAGGGCCGGATTGGCGGCCGCGGCTTCCACCACCTGCCAGTCGTCATCGGTGAGCAGCTCGACGATGGTCTGGGGCGGCAGGGCCGGGTGACCGGCGGCGAGGGGTCTGGCCTGCCCATCCAATAAGCAGACCAATAGCGCCGCAGCCGTCGCGTTGGGGTGCCGGGCGATCTCCCGCAGTGCCTTGCGCACCGGCGGCCCGTGCCGAGCCAGGTCCTCCAGCAACTCCGGTGAGGCCTCCGGGTTCTTCGCCACTTTGGCCATGACCCGTACCCCGTGCCGCTGCACCATTGCATGCAGCCGCGCGGCGGACAGGCCCGGGTGCGGAGCGATGGACTTGACCACCTTGGCGTCGAGATCGGCGGCCAGCCCATCGCGGATCTCAGGCGGCAGGTCACGTCGTTCGGCCAGCAACATCCGCATGACCGGATGTGGTGAGGCGGCCAGCTCCTCGATCTCGGCGCGCGAGGCGGTGGCGATCCTCGGCAGCAGGGGGAACCGATTTTTGTGTCGTTGGCCAGGCGGGTGAGCACATCGAGCGGCACTCGCGGGGTTGAAGGCGAGGCCGCGCCGCACGTCGGGGTCGGCGTCGGCGGCCAGCGCGCGGATCAGGCCGTCGCCGATCGCGGGATTGGCGGCCAGGGCGGCGCGGACACCGGGTTCCGGGCTGGCAGCGAGATGTTCGTAGACTGCCGCAGGCAGATCGGCGCGGACTGCCAGTGGCCAGCGCAGCAACATCGAAGGATGGTCGGCAAAGCCGACGACGGACGCGGTGGGCGTAGCCGGGTTCCACAGGGCATTCACGCGCGTCTGGTGAACGGTGGACTCATGAGAGCCGTCGCATGCGGCGGCTGGCGGCAGGTCGCAGTCGAGCCTGAGGCAATCCGGATCGTGGTAGAACGGCGTCTCCTCCTGGTCACAGACCAGACACCGCCTTGCTGGCGGCAGCCCCTCGCCGTTGACCAGCGCGGCCAGCACCGCCGGCGGCGCCGCCTCGTTGCCGGCCACCGCGCAGCGGACCTCGGCATGGGGATGCGCCGCGAGCCGGGCCGCCATGTCCGCAGTCGCCTGCAACGCCACCTCCGCGACAACCCGTGCCTCCGGATCGACGGCGAGGATCTCCTGCGCCTCAGCAGGGAGACCGGGACAGGCGGCCAACCGTTCCCGGCGTTCGTTGATCGGATCCGCCGCCAGCAGGCGCGCCCAGGCCGGACGACCGGCGCCCTCGGAGAGCAGTGCCAGGGCGGCAAGCGACTGCGCTTCAGGATCGACGTCATCAGCCGTCAGCAGCCCCCGCTCTGCGAGCCGTCCAGCGCTCTGTTCGACGCGGGAGACCAGCGCGACCGCCTGCGCGTGGGTGAGGTCCTCCCGCTCGGCCAGACTCACGGCGATGTCCTCGTCAGCAACCACGATCAGCCGGTCGACCAGATCGGGCAGAAGGGCTGGATTGGTAGCGAGGCCGCAGAGGACAGAGTTCACAGGAGCATCCTGCCCGGGTCGTGATCACATGGCTCGTGATTATCTCCGTGACGGCGAGGTCTTACCTCCCAACCGTCGCCTTGTTGTGCACGAGACTTCGGTCTCCCGCGCAGACGACTTCGGAAATCGACACACAGATGATGATCTCGATTTCGTCCTTTGGGCTTCGGGGCCGTTGCAGGAACGTTGGCATGGCATAGCCCGGTTCCATCGCGGGATCCACGAGCGAGAGCGTGCCTCTGGCCGCCATGCTCAGTCATCATAAGGACGAGGTCACGACGCGTTCGAAGCAACGTAGTGGCCGGTAGCCGGTGGCGTCGAGCTTGGCCGGTTCGGTGCCAACGATTCGTTGATCACGCAGAGGGTCAGGCGCAGTAGCACGCGCCCGATACCAGCGCTTAGAGGGCGGCAAGAGTGCTGCCGAAGCGGCTGCATCGCCGTCCCAGTGTGCTTGATTCCTTCCGGAGAGCTCTGTGACGCTCCGTCCTGAGGTGGACGCGCGCACTATGGCAGCCGGCGTCGCCGCAGACACGTCTCGAGCGCAGCGGTCCACCAACCGTGATCGCGAATGAATACATAGGGAACGATTGAATCGCCCCGAATTTGATGGAGACCTCAGCGGTTGATTGCGATGGGTTCGTTGGGGTGGTGTTGAGCGTAGTAGAGACCTTCGAACTCCTCTG
>NZ_JBIAOF010000015.1:0-293371 GCF_042878785.1 Nonomuraea sp. NPDC003560
GGTTACATTCCGAACCCGGAAGTTAAGCTTCTCTGCGCCGATGGTACTGCACTCGGGAGGGTGTGGGAGAGTAGGTCACCGCCGGACAATCTTTCAAAGAAGCCCCACACGGATCGTGTGGGGCTTCTTTGCGTTGTACACGTTTTCCGGTGAAGAGCTTCAGGTGGCGCGCAGCACAGTACGCCTTGGGAGTTCGGTTCCGTGTAACGCGTCTGGCCGCCAGTCGCGTCGTGCTGGCCGGCTCGCGAACACGGAGCTTCCTGTCAGGGCGGTGCGCTGTAGGAGACCACATGTGCTGACGCGCTCTCCGGACCTGGCTTGCCCCCTGTTGGATACGAGCACATCGACCCCAGCGACTTCCCGTTCCGACGCCTGGAGGTCGGGCGCGACGCCTCATAAACCTCGTGAGCCTGCCATGGGGGATGGCGGTGAGCCAATTGCTGCGTACACGGTCGAACCGGCAATTCCTCGGCCGCCTCTCCTGGCAGGAGCGGTGCGCTAGGTGTCGTTCTGGCGCCTTCTGGATCGGTCGCATCAGAGCAGAGCCCTCTTGGGGCGCCTGGCGCCCAGGAGTTGTGAGGAGCCACCCCTAGGCCACAGGCTTGTCCGCGATGTGTCTCGCAGAACTCATCGTTCAGAGGCTTCCTCCAATGCCTCCGGAGACACGTGCACGAGAACGTCCGCCAGATGTAGATGAGGATGCCTTCCTGTTCTTGTGTTGCGTGATTTCGGCTATGAGATCACTCCGCGTCTTAGCTGGGATCGTCGTGGGTGGCTGGAGGGCTCGTTAACGGTCGGGGGCTTGCTAGGCTGGGGGGAGCGGGCCACCCCCACGGGTGGCCTTCGTCGCGTAAGGCCCGAGGGCGGGCGGCGACCAGCCACGGTGGACCGCCGTTGTGAGTCCGCTGAGTGAGCCAACGAAATGGACCAGAAGTGAACAGTGATAACGGATCGGACGGCGGACAGCGCGGGCGCGGCGACTACGGGGACAGGCGCTCCAGCGGCGGCAGGACTGGCGGATACGGCTCTCGCGGGCGTGATTCCGGTGGCGATCGTCCGTTCCGTTCAGAGGGCCGGCCGCGGCCGTACAACCGCGAGGACAGAGCGCCCCGAAGCGGGGAGGGTTCCCGCGACGAGCGTGCGCCGCGGCGCGAGGGCGGTTTCCGGGACGAGGGCCGCTCCTACCGCGACCGGGACGACCGCGGACCCCGCCGCGAGGGCGGCTACGGTGAGCGTCGCGAAGGCGGCGGCGGCTACGGCGAGCGTCGCGAGGGCGGCGGCGAGCGTCGCGAGAGCCGGTACGGCGATCGCGGGCCGCGTCGGGAAGGTTTTGACCGGGGTCCGCGTCGTGAGGGTTTCGACCGTGGTCCTCGCCGTGAGGGCTTCGACCGCGGGCCGCGTCGTGAGGGCGACGAGCGTCCTCCTTACCGGGACCGGGATGACCGTGGGCCGCGCCGTGAGGGCGATGACCGTCGTCCGTACCAGGACCGGGGGCCGCGCCGTGAGGGCGGTGGCTACGGTGACCGCGGACCGCGCCGCGAGGGTTTCGACCGTGGTCCTCGCCGGGAGGGCTTCGACCGCGGGCCGCGTCGTGAGGGCGACGAGCGTCGTCCCTTCCAGGACCGCGGACCTCGGCGTGAGGGCGGCGGCTATGGCGACCGTGGGCCGCGTCGTGAAGGTGGCGGCTACGGTGACCGTGGGCCGCGTCGTGAAGGCGGTGGCTACGGTGACCGCGGGCCGCGTCGGGAAGGCTTTGACCGGGGCCCGCGCCGTGAGGGGTTCGAGCAGGGGCCGCGTCGTGAGGGGTTCGACCGAGACCGTGGGCCGCGTCGCGAGGGCTTTGACCGCGGTCCGGGCAGAGAAGGCTTCGACCGCGGGCCGCGTCGCGAAGGCTTCGACCGGGGTCCGCGCCGTGAGGGCGGCGGGTACGGCGAGCGCCGCGACGACCGCTTCGGTGACCGGGGCCCGCGCCGGGAAGGCTATGACCGTGGTCCTCGTGGTGAGGGCTCCGAGCGTGGTCCCCGTGAGGGCTTCGACCGTGGGCCGCGTCGTGAAGGCGGCGGTTACGGTGACCGTGGTCCGCGTCGCGAAGGGGGGCCGCGCCGAGAGGGCGGGTTCCGTGACGACCGCGGCGGCGGGCAGCGTCGTGAGGGGTTCGACCGGGGGCCGCGTCGCGAGGGTGGCTATGACCGTGGCCCGCGTCGCGACGACTCCTACGGGCCTCGTCGCGAGGGTGGCGGCTACCGTGAGTCGCGTCCGTTCTCGCGTGACGACCGCGGGGAGCGTCCGGGCGGTGGCACCCGCGCCAGGTACGGCCGGGAGGACCGCGACTCCGACGCCCCGCAGCGCGAGAGGCTGCCCGAGGTGGCGCCGGACATCACCGCGGAAGAGCTCGACAAGGAAGTGCGCGAGGAGCTGCGTTCGCTGCCCGGTGACCTCTCCGACCTGGTCGGCAGGCACCTGGTCGCGGCCGAGCGCGCCCTGGAGGAGGACGATCCCGACAAGGCGCACGAACACACCAAGGTGGCGCGTCGGTTCGCCGCTCGCATCGGTGTCGTACGCGAGGCTGCGGGCATCGTCGCCTACCGGGCCGGACACTTCTCCGAGGCGCTCAGCGACCTGCGTGCGGCCAGAAGGATGACGGGGTCCGACGCGTACCTGCCGGTCATGGCCGACTGCGAGCGCGGTCTGGGCCGTCCGGAGCGGGCCATCGATCTCGTACGTTCGCCGGAGGCCGAGCGCCTCGACCGGGCCGGACGCATCGAGCTGACCATCGTCGAGTCGGGCGCCAGGCGTGACCTCGGCCAGCAAGACGCGGCCGTGATCACCCTTCAGCGCCTGCCCGAGCTGCGTGACCCGCAGCCCAAGCCGTGGTCGGCGCGCCTCGCGTTCGCCTATGCGGACGCCCTGGCCGACGCCGGACACCAGGAGGCGGCGACCGACTGGTTCGCCCGTGCGATGGCCTTCGACGAGGACGGCGAGACGGACGCGGCCGAGCGCTACGCCGAGCTCACCGGAGCCGTCATCGAGGACGTCGAGGAGGACTTCGAGGAAGACCTCGACTCCGAGGACGACTTCGACGACGCCGGCGCCGCCGACGCGGGCACGCTGGCCGAGGAGGAGGAAGAGGACGACGAGGCCCTGGCCGAGGCGGACGACCTCCTGGAGCCCGAGGCCGCCGAGCAGCCTGCCGAGCCGGTCGAGCCGGTCGAGCCTGCCGAGCCGAAGGACGCCGTCGCTGCTGAGACGGCCGAGCCGGAGGCGGGCGAGCCCGCCGACGGTGGCGAGGAAGAGAAGCCGGCGGAGGCCGGGACGCCGGGGATCACGCCCGCGTTCATCGAGCCGGACTTCGGTGACGTGCTGGAAGTCGAGACGGACGAATCCGCTCAGGACCGGCCGAAGAAGAACGACGAGTAGGTGTTGCCGCTCCGCCGTACCCCTGATGATCAGGGGTACGGCGGAGTTTTTGTGTCACATGGGGTGTGATCGGCCGGTCGTCATCGTTCGACGCGGTTGAGCCAGTGGAGGATGCCCGCGACGTTCGACGGGGCGCCGCTCAGCAGCTCGAACTGCTCGGCCGTCACGTCGTCCGACTGCAGGGCGGTGTAGCGCTCCTTGGTGCGGTCGCGGACCATGGCGACCGCGTGATCGAGGTCGAGGCCCTCGGAGTGTGCCTGACGGGTGAGATCCACCCATACCCGGAGCTCTTCGGCGGACCGCTCAAGGGTCTCCTGGACGGCGCCGACCGGTCCGTAATGGCTGAACAGCAACCGTTGCGGACCAAGCGCCTGGAACAGGGCGATCGAGTCGAGGGCCGTCTGAAGGTCGAAGTCCGGCGGCGGGGTGGCGGGGCGCAGGTCGCCGGTCTGGGGCAGGTACACGCCCGCGGCGTCCCCGACATAGAGGTCTCCGGTGGCGGAGTCGATCAGGCCGACGTGGTGCTTGGCGTGGCCCGGAGAGTAGTGGCTGCTCAGCGTGCGGCCGTTGCCCAGGTCGATGGCTCCGGTGTCGCCCAGGGCGACGATCCGCTCGGCCTCGGTGGGGGACAGCTCGCCGAAGAGGGTGTCGAGCTGGTCACCCCAGACCATCCGGGCGCTGGCCATCAGACGCGACGGATCGGCCAGATGGCGCGCGCCCTTCTCATGTACCACCACCTGCGCGGACGGGAAGAACTTCGCGATGTCGCCCACACCGCCCGCGTGGTCCAGGTGGATATGGGTCACCACCACGGTGGCCAGGTCGTCCGGGCCGACGCCGAGCGAGGCGAGCGCGTCACGCACCACGGGGGACGAGGTCGAGGTGCCCGTCTCCACCAGGCACGGCCGATCTCCCAGGATCAGGTAGCCGGCGGTGATGCCCGCGTATCCGGCCATCTTGGTGTCGATCTCATAGACGTCGCCGCCTAGTGCGGTGATGTTGTCCACAGGCACTCCCGCGCGTACATCCGTCATCCCCAGAACGACGTTCGTATCGATCCGGGCTTCCCTTCATCGTAGAGAGTGATCTCCTCCGGAACACAAACGGGAGGACGACAATGGATCGGAACGAGGTCGTGCTGGTGGGGCGGCTGTCGGCGGCGGTCGAGGAATACGCGATGCCGAGCGGCGACATGGCCACGAAGTGGCGCGTCATCGTCCGCCGCCGGCGCAGGCACCGGCGAGGCCCGGCTCTCACCGACAGCATCCCGTGCGTCACGTTCGATCCCGAGGTGGCGGAGATCGTGCGGGGCCTCAAACCGCGGGACTTCATCGAGGTGACGGGCGCGTTCCGCTGCCGGGTCTTCGGCCCGGCCGCCGCCAAGATCTGGCGGTACGAGGTGGAGGTCAGTGCCGTCAGACCTGTCGAGGAGACGGTTCCTGAGCCGTCTGAGGAGGTGGTTCCGAGCCGGGGGCCGCGGCAGGTGGCTCAGTTGGCCGGGGCGGGCTGACCTTGCCGGCGATGGCGAGGCGCCGCCTCGGAGAGCGCTCGGAGGGGGCAGGGGAGGCGCGGCCACGCGGAAGGGGCGGCGTCAGTCGATGGCGAACGTGCGCAGGACCAGGCCGGTACGCGGTTTGGGGCCGAAGGAGGTGGACTTGCGGGGCACTCGTTCGCCGCCCGCGGCGACCGCCAGCACGTCATGGACCATGAGCGGCTTGAGGATGACGGCTGTGCCGCCCGTCTGGATCGCGAGCCGCAACGCCGCCTCGGTGTCGTGGTGGACGATGCGTACGGCCCGCTCGTCGTCCTCCATGCCCCACACCTTGGGCAGGATGAACTCGCTCAGGATCGAGGTGTTCAGCGAGTTCCAGCGGTCCGAATGGTGGTCCGGCATCGCCAGGTTCAGCTGCACCGGGTCGGGGTCGGTGAGCAGATGGGTGCCGCTCTCGCCGGCGAGCAGGAAGGCGGGCTCGGCCGCGTTCTGCAGTGCCTCCAGGCCCTGCGCCAGGTCGTCGTAGTCGTGCACCTGCCAGGCGCCCCTGGCCCGGGCGGCGGCCTCGGTCAAGGGGAGACCGGGGATGACGCGGTGGATGGCCTTGAGGTCGGGTGGGTAGGCGGTGGAGTCGACGATCAGGGCCAGCCCGAAGTCCCAGGGGCCCAGCGCCTGCCGGGGGTCGGCCGGGGCGGAGGCCGGTTCCGCTGACGGATGGGCCAGGTGGTCGGTCAGCTCGTGCCGGAACGAGGTGACTGGGCTGGGAGAGGGGGTTACGGGGCGGTCCGGAGGCGCGTTGAGAGGGGTGTGCTGAGAAGCCTGGGGGTCGTAGGGCGTGGCTTGGTCGGTTCCGTCCCGCAGGGCTTGGCGGGCGGCGTGCTCCTGACGCTGGAGGACGCGGTAGGTGGCGTACCGGTGGTGGCCGTCGGCGATCAGGGCCTGACGGTTGCGCAGGTCGGCGTTGATGGCGTCTATCTCGTCCTGGTCGGTGATCGCCCACAGCCGGTGGGTGAGGCCGTCCTCGGTTCCGGCCGTGACGAGGGGCGGTCGTTTGGCGGCCACCTCGTCCACCAGGCGGGTCGCCTTGCCGTTGTCGCCGTTGTAGAGCAGGAAGATGGGTTCGAGGTTGGCCTCGGTGGTGCTCATGAGAGCCAGCCGGTCGGCGATGGGGCCGGGCATGACGTCCTCGTGGGGGAGGATGACGCGTTCGGCGGGGTCGACCAGGCCGACGTCTCCGATCAGGCCACGCTGGAGGACGTGCGGGCCGCTCTGCTCGTACACGTACAGGGCGGGGGTGTCGTCGGCCACCAGGACGCCGGCGTCCAGCCAGGCCCTCAGGGTGTCCCTGGCCTCGGAGTAGCGGGCTTCGAGTGGCACCTCGGTCCGGTGGCGGAGTCTGGACGGGGTACCGGCCGAGCCGCGAGGGGTGCCGGGTTCGGCGGCGGGTGTCGCTTCGGGGTTGCAGGGAAGGATGAGGCGGACGACGTTGTTCGGGTGGGAGGCAAGGAGGGCTTCGACGTCCGCATCGCTGATCAGGTCGTACGGTGGGGAGGTCACCTTGGCGGGATCTTCGACATCGAAACGTACGCCTCGGAAGGGCCGTAGCACCAGTCCGTCAGGCACCGGCAGTTCAGGAGTCCCCATACCGGGCATGCTCCCATAAATGCTTGCGCCTACCAGGAGTTGCCCCAATCGTTTGCTGTCGCGCCCCTTACGCGGCGGAGCGGGAGCGAGGTTCGTCGTCCAGCGATGAAGGAGTCCTCACGCATGGTTCAGGGCGGAAATGGTCACGATGAGTCCGTGGGTGGCGTTCCCGGGGGCGGTGTTTACGACTGGTATCAGCGTGGTGTGAAGTTGCTGAAGGAGGGGAGTCCGGCTGCTGCCGCGGCGTTGCTGGAGCGGGCCGCCGCTGCTGAGCCGCAGTCCCGGAGCATCCTTGAGGCGCTGGCTCGGGCGCAGTTCAACTCCCGCCAGTACGCGGAGGCCGCGGCCAGCTTCCGGCAGATCGTGGATGCGAACCCGGCTGAGGATTATGCGTACTTCGGGCTGGGCTTGTCGTTGTGGCGTACGGGGGATCTGGAAGGCGCTCAGGAGCCGCTGGCCATCGCGGTGGCCATGCGGCCGGACGAGCGGCATTACGTGTCGGCCTTGAAGAGTGTGCGGGCGACGTTGAGGGCTCGTCGAGAGATGTAGGGGGCAGGCGAGCGCGGGAGCCGGCCATGGCGAACGTCGCCTCCCAAGCGACTGTGCCAGATGGGCGTTTCGATCCTCCCTGTGGGCATCAGCTCGGACGGGAGCCCCTGCGGTGTTTGCTCGCGGCCCGTGGTGCTGAGCGGGCGTCGTCGCAGCAGAGCGCTTCCTTGGTCTGGCCCCGTACTGGACGGAGCGTGTCCGTGGCCCGGGCACGCGACTATTGCCGTGCCCTGGTCGGCCCATGGGGGTGAGGCTGTCGCTGAGGGCCTTCCGGGGCCTCGTCGAGGCGTTCAGGCCGTCGAGGGGTTCATGCCGTCACGCATGGGCGGCCATGTCCGCGCGTTCCCCAGCCGCTGACGGCGGCTGAGGGACATCGCGGCACTTGCCCGCTGCCGACCCCGAGCACCCGGCCGGCCGTGACGACTCCGCCCATTACCGGAGAAGTGGCTACCCCACTGCTGGGCGACCGACTCGGGTTGTGTGGAGAACACGACCTACTGGGACATGAGGGGCCTATGCGGTGGCTTTCCCAGCCGAATGCCCAGGGGGCGTGGTGCGGCGAATGCAGCCGTCGTGGCTGCCCAGGCCGTTCCTGTTCGAACGTGCAGGCATGCCGTGGCTGCATCTGGCTGCCCTTGCGTAAGGGAACAGGCATGCCAGTGGCCGCATTTGGCTGCTCCACCGCCATGGAAGCGGCGCAAGGTTGTCGTGAGGGACTTTGCCCGGGTTGCGCAGCAGAACGGCGCCTTGAGGGCCGTGCCCCAGTTCCCGGCTTGTCGGCCGTCGCCTTCCACGCGTGGCGTCACGTCTATGCGACTGGTCAGGCGTCAGCCGTGGCGGGTGGCGTTGGCGAGGATGGCGGATCGGAGGTAGGCGGCCAGGCCGGGCGAGGTGCGGTCGAAGGCGGCGGTGAAGCGGGGGTCGGAGACGTACAGGTCGGCCAGGCCGCGGTGGATGTCGTACGTGCAGTCGTAGAACCAGCGGGAGAGGTGGGCGCGGTGTTCCTCGGCCAGGTCCATCGCGAGGTCGCCGTCTGCCGGGACGTCGGCGTGCATCGCGTCGGCGAGCCGGACCGAGAGGGCGGCTGCCTCGGCCTCGTGTCGCCGCCAGTCCTCCCGCGTGTAGGTCGAGGTGCGGCGTGCGGATTCGGCCCAGGCGTGTGTGCCGCCCCAGCGTTCCTCGGCCTCCGCCGCGTACTCGTCATGGGCGGGAGCGCCGAGCAGTTGTATGCGTTCCTCGGTCGTGGCGTCGCGCTCGTGGGACATGGTCGTCCTTCCGGTGTCGGGTACGGGTTTCCCGATCCACGAGGAGAGGGCTTCCTGTGGCGGGGTACGAAGGCGACGCTAAAGTCTCACGCGGCGTGAGAGTCAAACGGGAAGAGGCGCTGTGCTGATTGACGGCTATGACACCCTGCTGCTCGACCTCGACGGTGTGGTCTATCTCGGACAGCACGCGGTTCCCGGGGCCAGGCAGGCGCTGGAGGAGGCGCAGGGCAAGGGGGTCAGGCTCGCCTACGTGACCAACAACGCCTCCCGGACGCCCGCCGCCATCGCCGCTCACCTGCGGGAACTCGGCGTCCCGGCCACGGCGGCCGATGTGGTGACCTCGGCGCAGGCGGCTGCGCGGCTGGTCGCCGAGCGGGTGGCTCCGGGCGCCGCGGTGCTGGTCGTGGGCGGGTCGGGGCTGCGGGTGGCCGTACGCGCTCATGGGCTCAGGCCGGTGTCCGTCGCGGCCGAGTCGCCCGCGGCGGTGGTTCAGGGGATCGCTCCCGGTTTGTCGTACGCCCTGCTGTCGGAGGGGGCGCTGGCCGTCCGGCAGGGCGCGCTGTTCGTGGCCTCCAACGGTGACAGCACCATGCCGACCGGGCGGGGCGAACTGCCGGGGAACGGGGCAATGGTCCGGGTCATCGCCACCGCCGCCGGGGTTGAACCGGTGTACGCCGGCAAGCCGGATCCGCCGTTGCACCGGGAGTCGATGATCCGTACGGGCGCTCGGCGGCCGCTAGTGGTGGGGGATCGGCTGGACACCGACATCGAAGGGGCCTCCAACGCGGGCGTGGAGAGCCTGCTGGTGTTCACCGGGGTGGCCACCCCGCTCGACGTGCTGACCGCTGCGCCCCGGCACCGGCCCACGTACCTGGCCGAGGACCTCGGCGCGCTGGTCCAGCCCTATCCCGACGTGCGGGACGGCGCCTGCGGGGGATGGCGGGCCGAGTGGCGTGACGGGACGCTGCACCTCGAAGGCGACGGCAGCCGGATCGACGGCCTGCGCGCAGCCTGCGACGCCGCCTGGACGGCCGCGGGCGAAGGGCAGATCGGGGAGGACGCGATCAAGGACGTCCTGAAGCGCGTGGGGTGAGACGACCGGCGCGGGGGCCGCCTCGGCCTTGCCTTTCCCGCCCTGCAGCGGCCAGGAGCCCACGAGTCCTGTCGTGACGGCGTCCTTCTTCCACGGCTCGCAACACGACGGGCTCGTCCACGCGCGTGGTGCAGGGCAGTGCCGGTGATCGCGGGGAGCGTCAGATGGGGGCGACGTGGCCGCCGGAGGGCGGCTCAGTCGGTCGGGGGTCGAGGGGCAGGTTCGCTGTTCGCTTGTCGCCTAACAGTTAACGCACGCGCCGAGTAGTCGCCTGACAGCGAACACCCGCGCTGCGCAGCTGCGTAGGACATTGAACAGCCGCCTGAACGGAACCGGTCAGATCAGCTTGCGCAGGCGCAGCAGGTCGCCGAAGCTCGCGTCGATCTTCACCCGCCCTCCGAGCAGCGCACGGGCCAGGTCCAGTTCGCCGTCGACCAGCGCGACCAGGTCGTCGCTCGCGATGGTGATCTTCACATCGGCCGGTTTGCCGCCCGCCGGCGGCTCCTCGGTGAACGGGTCGAGCCCCCCGTGGTGCAGCCGCCCGTAGAAGATCAGGTCGAGGTCGGAGACCCGGGCGCTGACCGTGCGCTCGACCACGTGTTTGGCACGATCCTCCGCGCCGATCTCGTCGAACTGGGCGACGAGCCTGGCCAGTGCCGCCCGGCACTCCTCGACGCTTGCCATGTTGGGCATCCTTTCTTTCCCTTTGCGGTCGGTAGCGTTCCACATCACTAGCACCCCCGTATGAGTCTCAACGCATGACACGCCTGCCAAGGTCCCGGGCGCTCGCCCGAGGCGTTACGGTCGAGTCATGAGTGAGCTGCCGGAGGAGACCGGTGACGAGCGGGTCGACGCCATCGTGGCCGGTCTCGGTCGTGTGGGCGAGCTGCCGGTGAACGAGCACGTGACCGTGTTCGAGGAGGCGTTCGCCGGGCTGGAGTCCACTCTCGCGGGTGCGGGCGACGAAGCGCTGGGCGAGCGGTGAGCCGCAGGATCCGTCTCGACAGCGAGCTGGTGCGCCGCGGGCTGGCCAGGTCGCGCGAGCAGGCCGCCCAGCTCATCGAGGCCGGGCGGGTCAGCGTGGGCGGTCAGCAGGCGCACAAGCCCGCGACCCAGGTCGACACCGCCTCGGCCATCGTCGTCGCCGAGTCGGCCGACGGGCCCGACTACGTTTCGCGGGGAGCGCACAAACTGCTCGGGGCGCTGGAGGCGTTCAAGAGCCTGTCGGTGGAGGGGCGCAGATGCCTCGACGCGGGAGCCTCCACGGGAGGCTTCACCGACGTGCTGCTGCGCCACGGCGCGGCCCACGTGCTCGCCGTCGACGTCGGCTACGGCCAGCTCGCCTGGTCGCTGCGCACCGACGAGCGGGTGACCGTGATGGAACGCGTCAACGTGCGCGACCTGACCCCCGACATGGTCGGCGAGCCGCCCACGCTGGTCGTGGGCGACCTGTCGTTCATCTCGCTGCGGCTCGTGCTGCCCGCGCTGGCGCAGGTCGCCGCGCCGCGGGCCGACTTCGTCATGCTGGTCAAGCCGCAGTTCGAGGTGGGCAAGGAGCTCGTGGGCGCGGGCGGCGTGGTGCGCGACCCCGAGCTGCGGGCCAGGTCGGTGCGCGAGGCCGCGGCCAAGGCGCAGGAGCTGGCACTGAGCGTGCGGGGCGTGACCGCGAGCCCGCTGCCCGGCCCTTCCGGAAATGTCGAATACCTGCTGTGGCTGGGCAAAGGAGAGGGTGATCCGCCCGTCGCCGAGCTCGATGCCGAGATCCAGCGTGCCGTCGCGGAAGGGCCGCAATGAACCGGACCGTGCTGGTCGCCGTCCACACCGGGCGGGGCGCCGCCGTCGAGAGCGCCCGTCTGGTCATCAACCGGCTGGTCGGGGCGGGCATCAACGTGCGCGTCCTGGACACCGAGGCGCGTGACATCGGCTGTGGCGGGGTGGAGGTCGTCCCCAGCGACGATCCCGGCTCGGCCAAGGACGCCGAGGTCATGATCGTGCTCGGCGGCGACGGCTCGCTGCTGCGCTCGGCCGAGCTGGCCAAGCCCGCCGGCACGCCGCTGCTCGGGGTCAACCTCGGGCACGTCGGGTTCCTGGCCGAGGCGGAGGTGGCCGACCTGGCCTCGGCGGTCGACAGCGTGGTCGCCGGGCGCTACGACGTCGAGGAGCGCATGACGATCGACGTCCTGGCCAGGCAGAACGGCCGGGTGATCGCCGACACATGGGCGCTCAACGAGGTCACCGTGGAGAAGCAGGAACGCATGCTGGAGGTGGTCGCCGAGATCGACGGGCGGCCGCTGTCCCGCTGGGGCTGCGACGGCGTGATATGTGCCACTCCTACGGGTTCGACGGCGTATGCGTTCTCGGCCGGCGGGCCGGTGGTCTGGCCGGAGGTGGAGGCGCTGCTCCTGGTGCCGATCAGCGCCCACGCGCTGTTCGCGCGGCCGCTGGTGGTCTCGCCCCGGTCCACGATGGCCGTGGAGATCCTGCCGGACACTCCGGGCGGGGTTCTGTGGTGCGACGGCCGCCGCCGTTTCGAGCTGCCCTCCGGGTCACGTGTGGAGGTGCGCAGGGGCGCCGAGCCGGTGCGCCTGGCCCGTCTGCATGGCGTCGAGAACACCGGCGCGCCCTTCACCGACAGGCTGGTCGCCAAGTTCGAACTACCGGTTCAGGGATGGCGCGGGAGAGTGCGACCCTGAATGAATGGAGGGCGGAGCGCGTAGGATCCCATGGGCAACAGGTGTCCGGAGACAATCGACCGGCCATCAGGCACGGCAGTGACGGGAGTGGGCAGTGCGACCAAGGGTCGAGGAGGTCCGCATCCAGGGGCTCGGCGTCATCGACGAGGCCGTACTCGAGCTTTCGCCGGGCTTCAACGTGGTCACCGGCGAGACCGGCGCGGGCAAGACGATGGTCGTCACGGGGCTCGGGCTGCTGTTCGGCGGCCGGGCCGATCCCTCGCGCATCCGTCCGGGGGCCGACAAGGCGACCGTGGAGGGCACGCTCGTCGTCGAGCCCGGCGGCCGGGTCGCCCAGCAGGTCGAGGACCTCGGCGGTGAGGTCGAGGACGGCGAGCTGATCATCTCGCGCACCGTCTCGGCCGAGGGCCGCTCCAGGGCCTGGCTCGGGGGCCGTACGGTGCCCGTCGGCACGCTGACGTACCTGGCCGACGACCTGGTGGCGGTGCACGGGCAGATGGACCAGCAGCGGCTGCTGCAGGCCGCCAGGCAGCGCGCCGCGCTCGACCGTTACGCCGGAAACGAGCTGGTCAAGCCGTTGCGGGCGTATTCACAGGCGTACAAGCGGCACAAGCAGGTCGGGGCGCTGCTCGACGAGCTGACCACCCAGGCCAGGGAGCGTGCCCAGGAGGCCGACCGGCTGCGGTTCGGCCTGGAGGAGATCGAGAAGGTCGACCCCAAGCCGGGCGAGGACGCCGAGCTGCGCGAGGAGGAGGAGCGCCTCTCGCACGCCGACGCGCTGCGCAGCGCGGCCACCACGTCCCACACCGCGCTGCTCGGCGACCCGATGGAGGCCGGCGGCGGCGCCCGTGACGTGATCTCGCTGCTCGGGGAGGCCCGCGCGGCCGTCGAGGCCGTGCGCGACTACGACCCCCAGCTCGCCGGCGTGGCCGACCGGCTCGCCGAGGCCGGATACCTGATCTCTGACGTCGCCACCGACCTGGCCGCCTACGCAGAGTCCATCGAGGCCGACCCCGCCCGTCTGGGAGCCGTGCAGGAACGCAGGTCCGTGCTGGGCAGCCTGATCAGGAAGTACGCCGAGGACAGCGCAGGGGTGCTGGCCTGGGCCCAGCAGGCGGCCGCCCGGCTGGGCGAGCTCGAAGGCGATGACGAGCGCATCGAGGAGCTCACCCGCGAGCACGAGGAGCTCACCACCAGGCTCACCACCCTGGCCGCCGAGCTCACCAAGGTCCGCGAGGCCGCCGCCGAGCGGTTCGGCCAGGCCGTGACCGAAGAGCTGACCGCGCTGGCCATGCCCCACGCCCGGGTCGTGGTGCAGCTCACCCAGAGCGCCGAGTTCGGCCCGGAGGGCGTCGACGAGGTGGAGCTGCGGATGGCCGCCCACCCGGCCGCGCCGCCGCTGCCGCTCAACAAGGGCGCCTCCGGCGGCGAGCTGAGCCGCGTCATGCTCGCCATCGAGGTCGTGTTCGCCGGTGCCGACCCGGTGCCGACGTTCGTGTTCGACGAGGTCGACGCGGGGGTCGGCGGCAAGGCCGCGGTCGAGATCGGGCGCCGGCTGGCCCGGCTCGCACACACCGCGCAGGTGATCGTCGTCACCCACCTCCCGCAGGTGGCGGCCTTCGCCGACCAGCATCTGGTCGTCGAGAAGGCCAGCGACGGCAGCGTCGTGCGCAGCGGGGTCGTCACGCTCAACCACGAGGGGCGCGTCCGCGAACTGTCGCGCATGCTGGCCGGTCTGGAGGACTCCGAACTGGGCCGGGCGCACGCGGAGGAGCTGCTCGGGCTCGCAGCGGCCGACAGGTGATTCAGCGTGACATAGTGGACACGCGGCGTAGTGCTTGGCCTCCGCGCTGTTTCCCTCTGGCAGGATGGTCATGATGAAGGTTCCGGGGAGCAAGATGCCGGGCCTCCGTGGCAGGAAGGTCGGTGACCTTCCCGGTGTGACGGCAGTGGCGAGAATCGACCGGCGAACCAAGAGGCTGACCAAACGCCTCCAGCCCGGGGAAATAGCGATTATCGACCATGTCGACGTTGACCGGGTCAGCGCGGAGGCGCTCGTCGCGTGCGGCGCGGCGGCGGTGGTCAACGTCGCCGCCGGCATCAGCGGCCGCTATCCCAACCTGGGTCCGCAGATCCTGCTCGACGCGGGCATGCCGTTCGTCGACAACGCCAACCCCGAGCTGTTCGAACGCGTCAAGGACGGCGACGTCATCCGCCTCCACGAGGGCGTCATCTACCTCGACGACGACGTCGTGGGCAAGGGCGACGAGCAGACGGCCGAGGCCGTCGAGGCCGCCATGGCCGAGGCGCGCGCCGGGCTGGCCGTGCAGATCGAGGCTTTCGCCGTCAACACGATGGAGTACGTTCGCGGTGAGGGCAAGCTTCTCATCGACGGAGTCGGCGTGCCTGAGATCCGCACCCCGATGGAGGGCAGACATGTCCTCATCGTGGTGCGCGGATATCACTACAAGGAAGACATCGCCACTCTCCGCCCCTACATCAGGGAATACCGTCCCGTCCTCGTCGGCGTCGACGGCGGCGCCGACGCGCTGCTGGAGGCCGGTTACCTCCCCGACGTGATCGTGGGCGACTTCGACTCCGTCTCGACCAAGGCCCTGACGTGCGGCGCCGAGCTCGTCGTGCACGCCTACCGCGACGGCCGCGCCCCCGGCCTGGAGCGGGTGCACCAGCTCGGCCGCGAGGCGGTCATCTTCCCGGCCACCGGCACCAGCGAGGACATCGCGATGCTCCTGGCCGACGACAAGGGCGCCGAGCTGATCGTCGCGGTCGGCACCCACGGCACCCTGGAGGAGTTCCTCGACAAGGGCCGCTCCGGAATGGCCAGCACCTTCCTGACCCGGCTGATCATCGGCAGCAAGCTCATCGACGCCAAGGGCGTGAGCAGGCTCTACCGCAGCCGCATCACCACCTCCCAGCTCCTGATGCTCGTGATCACCGCCCTGATCACCATGGGGGTGGCGCTCTTCCTGTCGCCGCTCGGCCAGACCTGGCTGAACGGCCTGCAAGACGTCTGGAACGCATTCATCTTCTGGCTGGTCGGACTCTTCTCGTGATCGATTTTCGCTACCACGTCGTCTCCATCGTCGCGATCTTCCTGGCGCTGGCGGTCGGGATCGTCCTGGGCACCACGCTGCTGCAGGAGCCCGCGGTCAAGTCCGCGCAGGAGATCTCCGCGCAGCTCACCAAGACCAAGGACGAGCTGCGCGTGCAGATCGACCAGCTCCAGGGCCGCGAGGCGGGCAACGACGCCTTCGTCACCAGCGTCACTCCGAAGCTGGTGGCCGGCGAGCTGACCGGCCAGCGCGTGCTGCTGGTCGAGGCGCCGGGGTCGAGCACCACGTTCCGCGAGGCCGAGCAGCAGGTGCTGGAGGAGGCGGGCGCCGAGGTGAGCGGGCGCGTCACGCTGACCGAGAAGTTCTTCGCCCCCGACCGCAGCGGTGTGCTCGACGGCCTGGTCAACCAGCTCAAACCGGTCGACATGGTCTTCCCGTCCACGGCGACCGTCTGGGACAAGGCCGGCGCACTTCTCGCCTCCACGCTGCTCACCACCGACCAGGCCCAGGCGGGCACCCCCAATGCCGCGACCGCCGCCGTCATCAGCGGGTTCGAGGCGGGCGGGCTGGTCAGCACCGACGGCGACCCCGCCAAACGGGCCATGCTGGCGGTGATGTTCGCGCCGGAGAAGGCGTACGAGGGGGAGCAGGCCGAGACCCAGCTGGGCGCGCTCGTCTCGGTCGCCGACCGGCTCGACGCCGCGGGCAAGGGCGCGGTGCTGGCCGGCAGCGCCGCCAACGCGGCCGTCACCGGGGGCGCCGTCAGTGCCCTGCGCGACGACGGCGACGTCGCCAAGCGCGTGTCCACCGTCGATACCGTCGATATGCCCACGGGCCGGGTCGTGGTCGTCTACGCTCTCCGGGAGCAACTGAGCGGGCGGGCCGGCCAGTACGGCATCGGCAAGGGGGCCTCGGCCACCCAGCCCGCGCTGCCGACCACCACACCCTCACCGACCCAGTCAGGGAGCTGACATGGCCCGTGGCCTGCTCTACGCGCTGGCCGGCGCCGCGATCGGTGCCGCCGCCGCCCGTGCCGCCTACTCCGCCTGCACCCGGAACCGTCCGGCCGACCTGGGCGGGCGCTGGACGCGCAAGAACCACCGCGGCGAGCCCATCACCCTGCTGGAAGGGCCCGCGTTCGTGGCGGGCTCCGGCGCCGCGGCCGCGCTCACGCCGGGCCTGGCGCCGCGTACCCGGCTGGCCGCGGTGCTGGCCGGCGTCGGCACCGGCGCCCTCGGGGCCTACGACGACCTTTACGGCACCACGTCCTCCAAGGGGTTCAAGGGCCACCTGACGGCTCTGGCCCGCGGCGAGGTCACCAGCGGCGCCGTGAAGATCCTCGGGATCGGCGCCACCGGGCTGGGCGCCGCCGCCCTCGTCTCCGACGGGCCCGTCGACACCCTGGTCAACGGCGCGGCCATCGCCGGCGCCGCCAACCTCGCCAACCTGTTCGACCTGCGTCCCGGCCGGGCGATCAAGGTCGGGCTGCTGGCCGGCGGGCCGCTGCTGGCCGTCTCGCTGCTGCGGTCCTCGCCCGCCGCCGCGGCCCTGGCCGCCGTGCCGCTGGGCGCCGCCGCGGCGCTGCTCCCCGACGACCTCGGCGAGCGCGCCATGCTCGGCGACGCGGGCGCCAACTCGCTCGGCGCCCTGCTCGGGCTGGCCGCGGTCACCAAGCTCGGCAGGCCCGGCAGGCTCGTCCTCCTGGGCACGGTCGCGGCGCTCACCGCGGCCTCGGAGAAGGTCAGCTTCACCAAGGTCATCGCCGCGAACCCGGTGCTCAACCGGCTCGACATGCTCGGGCGGCGTCCCGTCGACCACGTGTGACCCTCCGCGCGCGATTGTCGGTGGCACCTGCCAGGATGTCGGCGTGACCGGATACTGGGCGGGGGAGGCCGGGTGCGGAGCGTGACGGCGCGGGGCGTGGCGGGTGGCGCCCTGCTCATCGGGGCGATCACCGTGCTGGCCCGGATCGCCGGCTTCGCCAAGCAGTACGCCTTCGCCCAGACTGTCGGCACCAACTGCCTGTCCACCGCCTACATGACGGCCAACCAGATCCCCAACATCGTCTTCGAGGTCGTCGTCGGAGGTGCGCTGGCGGGCATGGTGGTGCCGGTGCTGGCCGGGGCCGTGGCCTCGCGCGAGCGCACCGGGCACATCAGCTCGGCGCTGCTGACGTGGGTCGTCGTGGTCCTGGTGCCGCTGGGGGCGCTCACCGCGCTGTTCGCCCGGCCGGTCATCGGCCTGTTCCTCGGCGAGGCCGTCAACGGATGCGACACGACCCAGCTCGTCGCCGTCGCCACCCGGATGCTGGTCGTCTTCGCCCCCCAGATCCCCCTGTACGGCGTGGCCGTCGTGCTCTACGGCGTGTTGCAGTCGCACAGCCGCTTCGCCGGGCCCGCGGTCGCGCCGCTGGTGTCCAGCATCGTGGTCATCGTGGCCTACCTGCTGTTCGTGCCGCTCAGCTCGGGGACCGTCGACCCGGCTCAGCTGCCCGGGCCGGCCGAGCTGGCGTTGTCGGTGGGCACCAGCCTGGGCGTGCTCTCGCTCGTGCTGACCGTGGTCGGGCCCGTGTCGCGGCTGGGGCTGCGGTGGCGGCCCACCTTACGCTTCCCCGACGGCGTGGCCGGGCAGGTGCGCAGGCTCGCCCTGGCCGGGATCGCGGCGCTGCTCGCCCAGCAGGCCGCCATGATCGTCGTCGTGCTGCTGTCGAACAAGGCGATCGGCAACGGGGCTCTCACCGTCTACAACTACGCGTGGGCGATCTACCTGGTGCCGTACGCGGTGCTGGCCGTGCCGATCGCCACCAGCGCGTTCCCCCGGCTGTCGGCGCAGGCGGGCGACGCGGTCGCGTTCTCGGCGCTGGCGGCGCGGACCACGCGGGCCGTGGTGCTGGTCACGGGGCTGGCGGCCGGGGTGCTGGCCGCCGCGTCGGGGCCTGGGGCGGTGGTGTTCCTGGGAGGCAGGAGCGAGGTGCCGCCGCCTCAGCTCGCCCTGGCGATCGCGCTGTTCGCGCCGGGCATCGTCGGCTACGGGCTCATCGCCCATCTGAGCAGGGTGCTCTACGCGGCCGGGCTCGGGCGGGCGGCCGCCACCGGGACGGTGGCGGGGTGGCTGGTCGTCATCGTCGCGCAGACCGTGCTCGTGCTGCTGCTGCCCGCAGGGTGGAAGATCGGCGGCATGGCGCTGGGGATGAGCGTCGGCATGACCGCCGGTGGAGTGTTGCTGCTCGGGGCCGTGGTGCGGGCGCGCGGGAGCAGTGCCGCGGCGGGGCTGCCCCGGGCCGCGGGGGCGGCGATCGCCGGTGGTGTGCTGGGGTACCTGGCGGGGGCTGGGGTGGTGAGGTGGCTCGGGGTCTCGGGCATCTGGCTGAACGTGGGTGCGGTGGTGCTGGCGGCGGTGGTGGCCGTGGTGGTGGGGGCTGCCGTCGTCGCGGTGGTGGACCGGCCGGATGCCAGGGTGGTGGCCGGGCTGCTCGGACGGGGCGGCTGATCCACGGCCAGTGATCCTCTGCCTGTGGTGCGGTGGGTGCGCTCCGGCGGTTCCTGGTTGTCGCGCACGGCTTCGGGGGGCGGACGGCTGATCGCGCACGGCTTCGGGGGGCGGACGGCTGATCGCGCACGGCTTCGGGGGGCGGACGGCTGGTCGCGCATGGGTTCGGGCGCGGACGGCTGGTCGCGCTTGGCTTCGGACGCTCGGTCGGCTGGTCCCGTACGGCTTCTGGGGCTTGCACAGCTGGGTCGCGCTTCTGGGACTGGACGGCTGGTCGCGCGGGGCTTCTGAGGCTGGCACGCCTAGTGGCGCGCGGTTCGTGGTGGCATGGCTCCTGGTTTTCTCTGATTTCTGCGCTTCTGCAGTGTGTGGCTCGCAGTTGGTGCTGGTTCCGCGGTGCGAGGTCTTCTGTGTGAGGCAGGGCTTCCTCGAAGGCTTGCCTTCGAGGGGCCTGGCCTGTGTCAGGTGACGGGCCATGCGGGGCCAGGAGCCATCTGGGGGCGTGGCCTCTGGAAGGTTGCTGGCCTTGGAGGGAGCGCAGGGCATCGGGCACATGGTTCCGGTGGTGCTTGACCTCTTGCGGGCCAGGCACCCACAAGGCTGGCCGGGCTGTGAAGGTGCCCAGATTTCTGGGGTCCGTGAAGCTCAGGGGCTGTCGATCTGCTGGGCATCACGAACGTGCCACGGGCGTGGGAACCGTGGATCCCGGCTTGGGGCACAGGGGCCTGCGCGGTTGGTTGGTGGTCATGGCGGACCAAGGCGTGGTGGTCGGGGGCCTTTGAGGCTCAGGTGCCTGTGGGGGGCCGGTACTGGCGTCGGCAGGTTGGGTGGGTGAGATCGGGAAGCTGCGGCGTGATTCGGGCTACGGTTTCACCTTTGAGGTGTGGCTGCGGGTTCCGGTGAGGGTTCAGGAGGGGTCGTGCGGGTGGCTTTTGTGATGGGGACCACGTCGGGTGGGACCGGGCGGCATGTACGGATGCTCGTCGAAGGGCTGGTGCAGCGCGGCCACCAGGCGGCGGTCGTGGGGCCGGGGAGTGTCGAGGAGGCGTTCTCCTTCCGGGCGGCGGGAGCCACGTTCGCCGAGGTGCCCGTGTCGGACCGGCCGCATCCGCTGAACGACCTGCGCGCGGTGCTCGCGATCCGGCGGCTGACGCGCGACGCCGACGTCGTGCACGCCCATGGCCTGCGAGCGGGGGCGTTGGCGAGCCTGGCACTGAGTGCGTTCAGAGCTCAGGGGAAGCGAAGGGGCGACGGCCGGGAGGGGCCGGGGGTGGTGGTCACCTTGCACAATGCGCTTACCGCCGGCGGTTTCGTGGGGTTCGTCTACGGGGTGCTGGAGCGGATCGTGGCGCGGCGGGCCGACCGGGTGCTGGTGGTCTCGCCGGATCTGGCGGAGCGGATGAGCGTCCTGGGAGCTCGAGAGGTGGCGGAGGCGGTGGTGCCCGCGCCTCCGCTCCGGCCCGCCCGGCGCAGGCCGGAGGAGGTGCGGGAGGAACTGGGGGCGGGTGATCGTCCCCTGCTGCTGACGATCGGCCGGCTCGCCCAGCAGAAGGGGCTCGACACCCTGCTGGACGTGGCGGCCGGGCCGTGGGAGTCGCCGGCCCCCCTGTTCGCCGTCGCGGGTGAGGGGCCGTTGCGGGCGGAACTGGAGGACCGGATCCGGTCCAGGAACCTTCCCGTCCTGCTTCTCGGAGACCGGGACGACGTCCCCGACCTGCTGGCGGCCGCGTCCGTCGTGGTCAACTGCAGCCGCTGGGAAGGGCTGCCGCTCAGCCTCAGCGAGGCACTGATGGCGGGCAAGCCGGTGGTGGCCTCCGACGTCGGCGGGATCCCGTGGCTGGTCGGCGACGCGGGGAGGCTGGTGCCGTACGGGGACGCCGAAGGGCTGCGCAGCGCGTTGCGCGAGGTCCTGGGCGAGCCGGGGGCCGCGCGGACGCTGGCCGAGGCGGCCGCCCGCCGCGGACGGGAGTTGCCGGACGGTGACGATGCCGTGGAGAGCGTCCTCGGGGTGTACGAGGGGGCAAGATCGAATGGATGATGAGATCAGAGTGTCGGCGTATACTGCGTGGGTTAGGGAGGGGAGTATCCCTTCGCGACAGCCTCGTCATCACGGTGCAGCCCCGCTCCACGGGGCCCCCGGGGCTGCCGGTCCGCGTTGTTCGCGGGCGGGAGAGACCTCCGGCAATGAGTCATGCATGCCGGAGGGTTTGAATCGTGACCGTACCCGTGTGGGCCTGGATCGCCGTCATCGGCGGTCTGCTGGTCGTCCTCGCCTTTGACCTTTGGATCGTCGACCGCGGTGAAGCCCGTGAGTTCTCCATGCGGCAGGCCGGATATTGGGTCACCTTCTATGTCGCCCTGGCCGCGTTGTTCGGCGTGGGATTGTGGGCCACCTTCGGGGCCGACAAGGCGGGGGAGTTCTTCGCCGGTTACATCACTGAATACAGCTTGAGCGTCGACAACCTGTTCATCTTCTTCATCATCATGAGCAGGTTCGCGGTGCCGCGGCCCTACCAGCACAAGGTGCTGCTCGTCGGCATCGTGCTCGCGCTGGTCATGCGCGGCATCTTCATCGCGCTCGGCGCCGCGGCGCTTGAGCGGTTCAGCTGGCTCTTCTACGTCTTCGGCGCCTTCCTCGTCTACACCGCCGTCAACCTGATCCGGCAGCACCTCAAGGGCGAGGAAGACGAGTTCAACGAGAACATCCTGCTCAGGTGGGTGCGCCGGGCGTTCCCGACCACCGAGGGGTACGTCGGCTCGAAGGTCAGCGTCAAGATCGACGGCCGCCGCATGGTGACCCCCATGCTCATCGTGATGGTCGCCATCGGCACCACCGACCTGCTGTTCGCCCTCGACTCGATTCCGGCCATCTTCGGGCTCACCAAGGACCCCTACGTCGTCTTCACGGCCAACGCGTTTGCCCTGATGGGGCTGCGTCAGCTTTACTTCCTGCTGGGCGGGTTGCTGCAGCGACTCGTCTACATCAGCTATGGTTTGGCGTTCATCCTCGGGTTCATCGGGGTTAAGCTGATAATGGAGGCGTTGCATGCCAGCGGCGTCTCCTGGGCACCCGAAATTCCCATCTGGGTGTCGCTCACGGTCATCGGCTCCACCATGGCGATCACCACGGTTGCGAGCCTGATCAAAGCCCGCATGACGAGCGGCGAAGGCGAGCACACGCACCCGGAGCAGGTCTAGCGGAACGGCTATCGAGGCGCTTTGCTTGTGAAGTTGCGCCGTGTAATAGTTGCGAGTTCCGTAACAGCATGGCAAAGCGCCTAGTCCAGTCACCACCAAAGGTTGTACGTGTCAGACGATTCTGCTAAGTCGAGCCGCGTCCGGCTCGCGCGCGGGGTCTCCCCGTGGCTCCTCCCGACGGCGGCCGCGGCGGCCGCCACCGCGCTGCTGACGCGCCGAGACCGGCGCTGGGCCCTGGCTGCGGCCCCGCTGGGTGCGCTCACGGGCGGCATGCTCTGGTTCTTCCGCGACCCCGAGCGCACTCCTGGCGAGGGGCGCATCCTGTCGCCCGCCGACGGCGTGGTGCAGAGCATCGATCCCTGGCCGGACGGCCGCACCCGCGTCGCGATCTTCATGAGCCCCCTGAACGTGCACGTCAATCGTGCCCCTCTTGCGGGAAATGTCACGTCCGTGCAGCATGTCGCAGGTGGGTTCCTGCCGGCGTTCAACAAGGACAGTGACCAGAACGAGCGCGTGGTGTGGCATTTCGAGACCGCGCTGGGCGACATCGAGATGGTGCAGATCGCGGGCGCCGTGGCGCGCCGGATCGTGCCGTACCTGAGCGCCGGGGCGAAGGTGGCGCAGACCGAGCGCATCGGGCTCATCCGGTTCGGCTCGCGGGTCGACATCTACCTTCCCGAAGGCATCTCGCCCGCGGTCACCGTGGGGGAGAAGACGGTTGCGGGGGTGACCAGAATTGACCACGGCTGACGCCGGCAGCTGGCAGGCGGGCGAGGAAGAGCCCCGCGGTCCCGTGGGCAAGGCGTTCCGCCTGTCCGCCGCGGACTCGCTCTCGCTGGGCAACGCGGTCTGCGGATTCCTCGCCGTCTGCGTCCTGGCCTACTCGGCGATTCAGCAGCTCACGGTCGCCGACGGCAAGTTCACGCCCACGCCGAGCTACTTCGCCACCGCCATCGTCCTGCTGCTCATCGGCGCGACCTGCGACCTGTTCGACGGGCTCGTCGCGCGGCGCTTCCGCGCCTCGGCGATGGGCGCCGAGCTGGACAACCTTGCCGACGTGATCAGCTTCGGGTTCGCGCCCGCGTTCATGGTCGTGATCTGGGGTGTCGGCGCGCCGCCTTCGGTGCCGTTCATCGCGGTGGTCACCGCCGCGGCGGCCGTGCTGGTCGCCGGTGTCGTACGCCTGGCGCGCTTCGCGTGCGTCAAGACCAAGAGCGGCGACTTCATGGGCCTGCCCATCCCCATGGGCGCCATGACCGTGATCTCCATCGTGCTGCTGTTCCAGCCCAGCATCTGGGCGCTGTTCGCGGTGCTCGGCGTGGCCTGGCTGATGGTCAGCCGGATCGAGTACCCCAAGCCGAAGGGACAGCTCGCGGCGGTCGTCCTCGGGTGGATCATGGTGAACGTGGCCTTCCTCACGTTCTGGGTGGCCTGGCCGGAAGGCGGCGACCTGCCGATCAAGATCGGCGCGACCATGCAGATCGCGCTCGTCGCGGCCATCCCGCTGCGCATGTTGTTCTACAAGCGGGAGCTGCGCAAGGAAGCCGAGCGAATCGGCAACTAGGGGATTTTTCATCCATCTTCGGTTTTGATGGATTCATGTCGGCCATGCCGCGCGAGCACACGCGTACGTACTACCTCGGCAAGCTGGCCACCGAGCTGGAGCAGCGCGGGCTGACCGCCACCCTGCGGGCCAACCCGCCCGCGCTGCGGATCAGCGATCCCGACACCGCGCTGCTGGCCGAGACGATCGACTGCGTGCCGCTGCCCGAAGGGTGGTTCTACCGCTGGTCGTGGGGCGAGCTCGTGGGCCTGGCCGACGATCCCGCCCTGGCGGCCGGGCGCATCGTGCGCGTGCTGGCCGCGGGCAGGTGAGCTACCAGCCTCTGGCCTTCCACTCGGGCAGCGAGGGACGTTCGGCGCCGAGCGTCGTGTCCTTGCCGTGGCCGGGGTAGACCCAGGTGTCGTCGGGCAGGCGGTCGAAGATGCGCTCGGTCACGTCGGTGTAGAGCCGCTCGAAACGCTCCGGGTCCCTGCCGGTGTTGCCCACCCCGCCGGGGAACAGGGAGTCGCCGGTGAACAGGTGACGGCCGTCGGGGCCGCCGTCGTAGAGCAGCGCGATCGAGCCCGGGGTGTGGCCGCGCAGGTGGATGACCTCCAGGCTGACCGGGCCGAGGGCGATCGTGTCGCCGTGGTCGACCGTGCGGCCGGCCGGGACGGGCAGGGCGGGCGCGTCGAGCGGATGGGCGATCACCTCGGCGCCGGTGACCCGGGCCACCTGTTCGAGGGCCTGCCAGTGGTCGCCGTGCTGGTGGGTGGTGACGATCGCGCCGAGCGGCTGGTCGCCGACGAGCGCCAGCAGCCGGTCGGCGTCGGCCGCGGCGTCGATCAGCAGCTCGTCGCCGGTCTCGGTGGAACGCAGCAGGTAGGCGTTGTTGTCGTGGGGGCCGACCGCCAGCTTGGAGATGGTCAGGGCGGGCAGCTCGCGCACGTCGGCGGGGCCGCCGACCCGGACGTCGCCGGTGTAGGTCATGGGTAGTCCTTCGGGGGCGTCGCGGGCAGATCAGCGGGGGCCGGCATCGTCAGCCACGGCGGCGGCTCGGGAAGGAGCGCGCCACCGTCACCAGGCGGCGACGGCTGTCCCGCGGGCACCAGGGTAACGCCCTCGCCCTCCGACCTTCCCGTCAACCAGGCCAGCATGTCGGCCGGTCGGCCCTGGACCGCCGGGCCGTGGCCGAGGTTCTGCCACCTTTGCCCCGGCTCGCCGGTCAGGACGACCTCGCGCACCGTGCTTCGGTCGTACGGCCAGGATCGGCGGAGGTCGTGCAGTTCGCGGCGGACGAACGTCTCCGGCCAGTCGTGGGGGCCGTACCCGGCGCCGAGGTCCACGTGGTGCATGCCCACCTCGCGCAACCGGCGTACCAGGATGTACCAGGCGGGATGCGACGGCGGCCGCATGCCGCGTACGGGCGCCGGCCACGCCTCGGCGGGCAGACCGCGGATCGCGGCGGCCAGCCGCGCGGCGCTGTCGGCTAGGTCGGCCAGGTGGCGCGCGGCCGGGCGGGCGGCGGCGGCCTCGATCTCGGCGGTCCTGGCCTCCAGGGAGGGGTACTGCGGGGTCTCGACGCCCGTCCTGGCCCAGGTGAGCAGGCGGAGGTGGGAGCGGGCGTTGCCGGCCAGGTGGGCGAGCACGTGCCCTCTGGTCCAGCCGGGCAGCAGGGACGGGGCCGCGACGTCGGCGTCGGACAGGGACGCGGCCGTGGCCAGCAGCCGGTCGGTCGCGGAGGCGAGTTCGGCCTGTATCGCGGGTAGAACAGTCATGTCCGGATATTTCATCATTTAGGTGTCCAAGGTCGGGTGCGGGCATAAAGCGGCAGGTCAAGTGGTTGACTCTCAAAGGGCTCCTGCCGACGCGGGAGATGGCCGTAACCTGTGAAGGACGGATTTTCGGGGGCCGGGGATCGGCTCGCCGAAAATGTCGGTGCCCCCGTCTACCATCCCCCGTGGACCTATCCGCCTTTCGACCTCCGGGATCGCCGTGGCAGACCGCCTGATCGTGCGTGGTGCACGAGAACACAACCTCAAGGACGTCTCGCTTGACCTGCCGCGAGACTCGCTGATCGTCTTCACCGGCCTCTCCGGCTCCGGCAAGTCGAGCCTGGCCTTCGACACGATCTTCGCTGAGGGCCAGCGGCGCTACGTCGAGTCCTTGTCGGCCTACGCCCGCCAGTTCCTCGGCCAGATGGACAAACCCGACGTCGACTTCATCGAGGGCCTGTCGCCCGCGGTGTCCATCGACCAGAAGGCCACCAGCAAGAACCCCCGCTCCACCGTCGGCACCATCACCGAGGTCTACGACTACCTGCGCCTGCTGTGGGCGCGCATCGGCAAGCCCCACTGCCCGGCCTGCGGCCGTCCGATCGCCCGGCAGATGCCGCAGCAGATCGTCGACCGCGTGATGGACCTGGAGGAGGGCACCCGTTTCCAGGTGCTCGCCCCCGTCATCCGCGGTCGCAAGGGCGAATACGCCGAGCTGTTCCGCGAGCTGCAGACCAAGGGCTTCGCGCGGGCCAGGGTCGACGGCACGGTCGTGCGGCTGGAGGAGCCGCCGACGCTGAAGAAGTACGAGAAGCACGACATCGAGGTCATCGTCGACCGCCTGTCGGTCAAGGAGTCCTCGCGCCGCCGGCTCACCGACTCCGTCGAGACCGCGCTGCAGCTGTCCGGCGGCACGATCACGCTGGAGTTCGTCGACCTGCCGGAAGACGACCCGGGCCGTGAGCGCTTCTACTCCGAGCACCTCTACTGCCCCTACGACGACCTGTCGTTCGAGGAGCTGGAGCCGCGCTCGTTCTCCTTCAACTCGCCCTTCGGCGCCTGCCCCGAGTGCACCGGCCTCGGCACCAAGATGGAGGTCGACCCCGACCTGGTGGTGCCCGACCCCGAGCGCACGCTCGGCGACGGCGCGCTGCACCCGTGGTCGGGCGGCCACACCAGCGAATACTTCGTCCGGCTGATCGAGGCGCTCGGCCACACGGTCGGGTTCACCCTCGACACGCCGTGGGAGCGGCTGCCCAAGAAGGCCCAGAAGTCGCTGCTGTACGGCCACGACGAGCAGGTGCACGTCCGCTACAGCAACCGCTACGGCCGCCAGCGCTCCTACTACACCACCTTCGACGGCGTCATCCCCTGGGTGCAGCGCCGGCACGCAGAGGCCGAGAGCGACGCCACGCGCGAGCGCTTCGAGGGCTACATGCGCGAGATCCCGTGCCCGGCCTGCAAGGGCGCCCGGCTCAAGCCGGTCACCCTCGCCGTCACCGTCGACGACCGGTCGATCGCCGAGGTCGCGGCCATGTCGATCGGCGAGTGCGCCAAGTTCCTGGCCGAGCTCAAGCTGTCCGACCGTGACATGCACATCGCCGAGCGGGTGGTCAAGGAGATCAACGCCCGCATGGGCTTCCTGCTCGACGTCGGCCTCGACTACCTGACCATGGACCGCGCCGCCGCCACCCTCGCCGGTGGCGAGGCCCAGCGCATCCGGCTGGCCACGCAGATCGGCTCCGGGCTGGTCGGCGTCCTCTACGTGCTGGACGAGCCGTCCATCGGCCTGCACCAGCGTGACAACATGCGCCTGCTCGACACGCTGATCAGGCTGCGCGACATGGGCAACACGCTGATCGTCGTCGAGCACGACGAGGACACCATCGCCGCCGCCGACTGGGTGGTCGACATCGGTCCCGGCGCCGGCGAGCACGGCGGCCAGGTCGTGGTGTCCGGCACCGTCCAGGAGCTCCTCGCCAGCGAGGAGTCCATGACCGGCCAGTACCTGTCGGGGCGCCGGAGCATCCCGATCCCGGCCAAGCGCCGCAAGCGCGACAAGAAGCGGCAGATCACGGTCAAGGGCGCGCGCGAGCACAACCTCAAGGGCGTCGACATCGAGTTCCCGCTGGGCGTGTTCACGGCGGTGACCGGCGTGTCCGGGTCGGGCAAGTCGACACTGGTCAACGACATCCTCTACAACGCGCTGGCCAAGGAGCTCAACGGCGCCCGCACGGTGCCGGGGCGGCACTCCCGCATCAACGGCATGGACCAGGTGGACAAGGTCGTGCACGTCGACCAGTCGCCGATCGGCCGTACGCCGCGCTCCAACCCGGCCACGTACACCGGGGTCTTCGACCACGTGCGCAAGCTGTTCGCCCAGACGGCCGAGGCCAAGGTGCGCGGCTACCAGCCCGGCCGGTTCAGCTTCAACGTCAAGGGTGGGCGCTGCGAGGCGTGCGCGGGCGACGGCACGATCAAGATCGAGATGAACTTCCTGCCGGACGTCTACGTCCCCTGTGAGGTCTGCCACGGCGCCCGGTACAACCGGGAGACGCTGGAGGTCCACTACAAGGGCAAGACGATCGCCGAGGTGCTCGACATGCCGATCGAGGAGGCGCTGGCCTTCTTCGACGCGATCCCGGCGATCAAGCGGCACCTGCAGACGCTCAACGACGTCGGCCTGGGCTACGTGCGGCTCGGGCAGCCGGCGACCACGTTGTCCGGCGGCGAGGCGCAGCGCGTCAAGCTCGCCTCCGAGCTGCAGCGCCGCCAGACCGGCCGGACGATCTACGTGCTCGACGAGCCCACCACCGGCCTGCACTTCGAGGACATCCGCCGGCTGCTCGGCGTGCTCGGGCGGCTGGTCGACGGCGGGAACACGGTGATCGTCATCGAGCACAACCTCGACGTCATCAAGACCGCCGACTGGATCATCGACATGGGCCCCGAAGGCGGGTCCCGCGGCGGCACGCTCGTGGCCGCGGGCACGCCCGAAGAGGTGGCGCTGGTCAACGAGAGCCACACCGGCCGCTTCCTGCGGAAGATCCTCTCGCTCTGAGGCAGGGGCCGGCTCGGGTGCGGCTGTGTCTCGCTGTGAGGCGGGTGGTGGTTCGGGCCGGGCTCGTCTCGCTGTGAGGCCGGTGGTGGTTCGGTGCGGCTGGGGCTCAGCTGGGTCAGGTGGTGGCTTGGGTCGCACCTGGGTCAGGTGGTGGCTCGGGTTTCGCCGGGAGTCAGGGCGGTGGCGCGGGCGCGGCGGCGGCGCTTGGCGGCGTCGCCGCGCTCCAGCCACCACTCGGCGAACAGCAGCGGCAGCACCCAGCCCAGCCAGGCGCTCAGCGCGCCGACCGTGGCGGCCAGCAGCGCCTGGTCGCCGTGGAAGGTGGTGTCGAGCTGCGGTGACAGCGTGATGACGAACACCGCGCCCCACAGGCGGTTGGTGATGATCGACATCGTCAGGGCGAAGCTGCGGATCATCCACCTGCGGTGATCGACGAACCTGCGCTGCCTGGCCATCCGCCAGCCGGCCAGGGTGCAGCCCAGCCAGAGCAGCGCCAGCACCACCCCGCTGGCCCTGGTCACCGGGCCGAAGGGCGTGGCCAGGCTGACCACCAGTCCCAGCAGGCCGCCGGGCAGGCAGCCGCCGAAGACGTACACCCGGCCGATCACGCGGTGGGCCCGCGGATGACGGGCGCGGAACCACGGCCAGACCTGCAGACAGCACGAGATCATCGCGATCGAGCCGAAGATCACGTGCAGGGAGAGCACCGCGAAGTGCGGCGGGAAGAAGTCGGGCGCGGGCACCCGCGACCGGCTCGGGTCCAGCGACAGGTAGGGCGGCAGCGAGAAGGCGACGAACGCGATCGCCACCACCACGAGCGGAGCCACCCACGGACGTCGCCACCAGCGCGGGCCGGACGTCGTGGGATTGGGAGTCTCGGTGAGTGTCATGAGCGACACGCTGGCGCCCGGCGCTGACCGCGGGCGCACCGTCCGCTGACCGTGCGCCGACCGCTCTTTGCCCCGACGGTGACCGTATCGGTCACCCGATGGGCGGACCGAGGGGTGGGGTCAATAAAGTTGAAGCACGGGTAACGGCCTGACCTGCTGGGGGTCGGCGGAGACGCGAAGGGTCGGCTAATTCATGACGGTGACGAATCAGGGCGAAGCCATGCCCGAAAACGGTGGCGGCATCGGGCGGCGCGAGATGCTCGGCGTGGCCGGGGTGGCCGCGTGCGGGCTGGCGCTGGCCGGGTGCGGGGCGGGGGACGCCAAGGCGCAACCCGCGTCGGGGATCAAGGGCAAGGTGCTCGCCAAGACGGCGGACGTGCCCGTCGGCGGCGGCACGATCGTGCAGGAGTGGCGGATCGTGATCACGCAGCCCACGAAGGGCGTGTACAAGGCGTTCAGCGCGGTCTGCACGCACAAGGGATGCACGGTGGGCACGCCTAAGGACAACGTCATCACGTGTGCGTGCCACGGCAGCGAGTTCGCCGCCGACAGCGGCCAGGCCACCAAGGGGCCCGCGACCGCGCCGCTGACGGTCTACCAGGTCAAGGTGGAGGGCGACGGCATCGTCGTGGTCTGAGGCCGTGGTCTGAGGCCGTGGTCTGAGGCCGTGGTCTGAGGCCGTGGCTCAGGACATGGTCTGAGGGCCTGTCTCGGGATGGGGCTGAGGGCGCGCTCGGAGAGCGCGGGCTCGGGGACGGTCTGAGGGTGCGGGCTGCGGCCGGCGCTCGGGGCGGGCCGGGGAAGGCTTGTTCTGGGTAATTGTGCGTGGTTTCCGGGATTGGGGGCGTGCAGGCTGAACCGGTGCGGGGGCGCCGGCCGTACCTGCATGTGAGACCGAGACCTGGGAGGACGCACCATGACAGAAACGACGCGCCGGACGGTCATGCTCGGCGCCGGAGGCGCCGGGCTCGCGGCGGTTCTGACGGCGTGCGCGAGCTACGGTTCGCCGACGACGGCGGCGAACGAGGCGCCGGCCACCGAGGAGACGGCCGCCGGGGAGCCGTCGTCGGAGCCCACGAAGAAGGCGAAGAAGAAGGCCAAGGCGCTGGCCGACACCGGCGACATCCAGGTCGGCGGCGGCGCGGTCTTCAAGGACCAGAAGGTCGTGGTGACGCAGCCGACCGAGGGGGAGTTCAAGGCGTTCACGGCGATCTGCACCCATGCGGGATGCACGGTCGCCAGCGTCTCGAACGGCACCATCAACTGCCCCTGCCACGGCAGCAAGTTCAAGATAGAGGACGGTTCGGTGGCCGACGGCCCCGCCGGCGCGCCGCTCGCCGAGAAGAAGATCACCGTGGACGGCGACAAGATCAGACTCGCCTAATCCCCGTCTCATGAATTTCTCACCTGCCTCCGGTTGGGTGGAACGCATGGGAGATGACCTTCGAAGCCGTCGGGCAGTGATAGCGGGCGTGGGCGCGGGCGGGCTGGCCCTGGCGATCAGCGCCTGCGGCGGAAGCACCGAGACCCCGGCGGCCACCGCCCCCGACGCGGGCGGCCAGTCGAGCGCGGCGCAGCCGGGCGCATCGCAGTCCGGCGCCCCGCAGTCGAGTGCCCCGCAGGCAGGTGGCGCGCTGGCCAAGACCGCCGACATCCCCGTCGGCGGCGGCACGATCTTCAAGGACCAGAAGATCGTGGTGACGCAGCCGACGGCGGGTGAGTTCAAGGCCTTCAGCGCGATCTGCACGCACAAGGGCTGCCCCGTGGGCAGCGTCGCGGACGGCGCGATCGTGTGCCCGTGCCACGGCAGCAAGTTCAACATCGCCGACGGCTCGGTCACCAACGGCCCGGCCGACAAGCCGCTGGCCGCCCAGCAGATCAAGGTGGAGGGCGACCAGATCACCCTGGCCTGACCGCCGGCGTGATCCATGGCTTGACCCGAGAACGCGGTGAGCCCCGTCGTGCCGTCCGAAGGCTCGGCGGGTCACCTTGTCGGTGGCGCCTACTAGTCTTTGACCGTGGCGAGAGCAGCGGGCAGCCCCTTGAGTTTCCGGCCCAGACCAGGTTCGATCCCCGAGTCGCCGGGGGTCTACCGGTTCAGGGACGCGCACGGCCGGGTGATCTACGTCGGCAAGGCCAAGAGCCTGCGGCAGCGGCTCAACTCCTACTTCGCCGACTTCTCCGCGCTGCACCCGCGCACCCAGTCGATGCTCACCACGGCCGCCGACGTCGACTGGACCGTCGTCGGCACCGAGGTCGAGGCGCTGCAGCTCGAATACTCCTGGATCAAGGAATTCGACCCGCGCTTCAACGTCAAGTACCGCGACGACAAGTCCTACCCCTACCTCGCGGTGACGATGGGGGAGGATTTCCCGCGCGTCCAGGTCATGCGGGGCGCCAAGCGCAAGGGCACCCGCTACTTCGGCCCCTACTCGCACGCCTGGGCCATCCGCGAGACCGTCGACCTGCTGCTGCGCGTCTTCCCGGTGCGCACGTGCAGCGCCGGGGTGTTCAAGCGGGCGGGGCAGATCGGCCGTCCGTGCCTGCTGGGCTACATCGACAAGTGCTCGGCGCCGTGCGTGGGCCGGGTGACCCCGCAGGAGCACCGCGAGCTGGCCGAAGACTTCTGCGACTTCATGGCCGGCAACACCACCCGCTTCATCAAGCGCCTCGAGAAGGACATGCGCGAGGCCGCCGCCGAGCAGGAGTACGAGCGGGCGGCCCGGCTGCGCGACGACATCCAGGCGCTGCAGCGCGCGCTGGAGAAGCAGGCCGTGGTGCTCGGCGAGGCCACCGACGCCGACGTGATCGCGCTGGCCGAGGATCCGCTGGAGGCCGCCGTCCAGGTGTTCTACGTGCGCGGGGGCCGCATCCGCGGTCAGCGGGGCTGGGTGGTCGACAAGGTCGAGGAGACCTCGCCCGGTGAGCTGGTCGAGCAGTTCCTGCTGCAGATGTACGGCGAGGCCGGCCCCGAGTCGATGCCGCGCGAGGTGCTCGTGCCCGCGCTGCCGCCCGACGCCGAGGCGGTCGCCGAGCTGCTGACCGAGCAGCGCAGGGCCCGGGTCGAGGTGCGCGTCCCGCAGCGCGGCGACAAGAAGGCGCTGATGGAGACCGTCGAGCGCAACGCCAAGGAGTCGCTGGCCCAGCACAAGATCCGCCGCGCCGGCGACCTGACCACGCGCAGCAAGGCGTTGCAGGAGATCGCCGACGCGCTCGACCTCGACCAGGCGCCGCTGCGCGTCGAGTGCTACGACGTCTCCCATCTGCAGGGCGAGAACGTCGTGGCGTCCATGGTGGTCTTCGAGGACGGTCTGGCGCGCAAGAGCGAGTACCGGCGCTTCGCGATCAAGACCAAGGAGGGCGACGTCGCCTCGATCCACGAGGTGATCATGCGGCGGTTCCGGCGTTACCTGGAGGAACGTTCGGCCACCGGCGAGCTGGCCGCCGAGGACGACGACGGCCACGGGCCCATCGACCCCGAGACCGGCAAACCGCGCAAGTTCGCCTACCCGCCCAACCTGGTCGTCGTCGACGGCGCGGGCCCCCAGGCGGCCGCCGCGCAGCGGGCGCTCGACGAGCTCGGCATCGACGACGTCGCGGTGTGCGGCCTGGCCAAGCGGCTGGAGGAGGTGTGGTTGCCCGGCGACGACCAGCCAGTGATCATGCCTCGTTCAAGTGAGGGTCTCTACCTGCTGCAACGCGTCCGCGACGAAGCACACAGGTTCGCCATCACCTACCATCGTTCCAAGAGGTCCAAGTCAGTGAAGGAGAGCGCGCTCGACGGCGTGCCCGGCCTCGGGCCGGCGCGCAGGCAGGCGTTGCTCAAGCACTTCGGCTCCGTCAAGAAGCTACGCGAGGCCAGCGCGACCGAGATCTGCGAGGTTCCCGGCATCGGGCCGGCCCTCGCCGAGGTCATCGTGTCGACGCTGAAGGGAGATACATCGTGAACACCCGCGAGGGAGCGCAGGGTGTCGGCGAACGGAGTGAGGCCATGAGCACCGAGCCGGCGTTCGTCATCGTCACCGGCATGTCCGGGGCGGGGCGCAGCACGGCCGCCAAGGCGCTGGAAGACCTGGGCTGGTTCGTCATCGACAACCTGCCGCCGGGGCTGCTGTTCGCGATGGCGGAGGAGGCGGGCAAGGTCAAGCTGGCCGCCGACAAGGTGGCCGCGGTCGTCGACGTGCGCAGCCTGGCCTTCACCACCGACCTCAACGCGGCCATCGAGGAGCTGGAGGGCCGCGGCGTGCGCGTGCGGGTCGTCTTCCTCGAGGCCAGCGACGAGGAGCTGGTGCGCAGGTTCGAGAACGTCCGCCGGCCCCACCCGCTGCAGGGCGAGGGCCGCCTGGTCGACGGCATCACCCGCGAGCGCGGCATCCTGCGCGAGGTGCGGGCCAACGCCGACCTGGTGATCGACACCTCGTCCCACAACGTGCACGACCTGCGCAACAAGATCGTCGCCTACTTCGGCGGCGATGACCGTCCGGGGCTGCGGCTCAACGTCGTCTCGTTCGGGTTCAAGTACGGCCTGCCGGTCGACGCCGACCTCGTCGTCGACTGCCGTTTCCTGCCCAACCCCCACTGGGTGCCCGAGCTGCGGCCGATGAACGGCCTCGACGCGCCGGTCAGCGACTACGTGCTCGGCCAGCCGGGCGCCAAGGAGTTCCTCGACGCCTACGAGGAGGTCCTGCAGGTCGTCGCCACCGGCTACGCCCGTGAGGGCAAGAGCTACGCGACCCTGGCCGTGGGCTGCACGGGCGGCAAGCACCGCAGCGTGGCCATGGCCGAACAGGTCGCCGCCCGCCTGCGTGACCGCGGCATGGAGGTCCAGGTCAGTCACCGGGATGTGGGGCGGGAGTGACCCATGAACGTATGGAGGCGGGGCTGCCCCATCCGCTGAACGGCCCCCGCGTGGTGGCCCTCGGCGGCGGCCACGGGCTCTACGCCTCGCTGTCGGCCTTACGGGTCGTGACCGACCGGCTGACCGCGGTGGTGACCGTGGCCGACGACGGCGGCTCC
The DNA here is from genome assembly GCF_042878785.1 of Nonomuraea sp. NPDC003560. Lineage (NCBI taxonomy): Bacteria > Bacillati > Actinomycetota > Actinomycetes > Streptosporangiales > Streptosporangiaceae > Nonomuraea > Nonomuraea sp. NPDC003560. Next base: position 34,200 of record NZ_JBIAOF010000015.1, read on the forward strand.
AGCGGCCGGCTGCGCCGCGAGCTCGGCGTGCTGCCGCCCGGCGACCTGCGCATGGCGCTGGCCGCGCTGTGCGGCGACGACGAGTGGGGCATCACCTGGAGCGAGGTCGTCCAGCACCGCTTCCGCAGCGAGGGCGAGCTCCACGGGCACGCCGTCGGCAACCTGCTCATCGTGGCGCTGTGGGAGCTGCTCGGCGACTCGGTGGCCGGCCTCGACTGGGTGGGCCGGCTGCTCGGCGCGCACGGCAGGGTGCTGCCGATGGCCTCGGTGCCGCTCGACATCGTGGCCGAGGTCGAGCTCGACGGCGTCACCTCGACCGTGCGCGGCCAGGTCGCCTGCGCGCTCACGCCGGGCCGGGTGCAGGCCATCTCCCTGGTGCCGGAAGACCCGCCGGCGCGTCCTGAGGCGGTCGCCGCGGTGCACGAGGCCGACTGGCTGGTGTTCGGGCCGGGCTCGTGGTTCACCAGCGTGCTGCCGCACCTGAAGGTCCCCGAGCTGGCCCGCGCGCTGCACGACAGCAGGGCCAAGCGGCTCGTCACCCTCAACCTGGCCCCCCAGCCGGGCGAGACCGACGACTTCTCCCCCCAGCAGCACCTGGAGGTGCTCCGCCAGCACGCCCCCGACCTGGCCTTCGACGTCGTGCTGGCCGACACCGGCGTGGTCGACGACCTCGACGCCCTGGACAAGGCCGCGGCGGCGCTCGGCGCCCGGCTCGTCCTGGCCGACGTGGCCGCCGCCGACGGCTCGCCCCGGCACGACCCACGACGTCTTGCCTCCGTCCTGGACGAGATTTTCCTCCAGAAGCGTTGATCCTGGTCGGCGTGGCGCGAAGGTGCGAGAGACTGGCGGGAGCCGGTCTGAATGGGGGAAGGACTAACGCTTATGGCGATGACAGGTGTGGTGAAGGACGAACTGAGCCGCCTGCCGGTGCTGAAACCGTGCTGCCGCAAGGCGGAGGTGTCCACGCTGCTGCGGTTCGCCAGCGGCCTGCACCTGGTGGGCGGCCGCATCGTGATCGAGGCCGAGCTCGACACCAACGCCACCGCGCGGCGGCTGATCAAGGACATCGGCGAGGTGTTCGGCCACAAGGCCGAGGTGCTCGTGCTCGCGCCGGCCGGGCTGCGCAAGGGCTCGCGCTACGTGGTGCGCGTCTACCGCGACGGTGAGGCGCTGGCCCGCCAGACGGGCCTGATCGACAACCACGGGCGCCCGGTGCGCGGCCTGCCCCGGCAGGTCGTGGCCGGTGCGGCCTGCGACGCCGAGGCGGCCTGGCGGGGCGCCTTCCTGGCGCACGGCTCGCTGACCGAGCCGGGGCGTTCGATGTCCCTGGAGGTCACCTGCCCGGGGCCGGAGGCCGCGCTCGCGCTGGTCGGCTCGGCCCGGCGGCTGAAGATCCACGCCAAGGCCCGCGAGGTGCGCGGCGTCGACCGCGTCGTGGTCCGCGACGGCGACGCGATCAGCGCGCTGCTCACCCGCCTCGGCGCGCACGACAGCGTGCTGGCCTGGGAGGAGCGCCGGATGCGCCGCGAGGTGCGGGCCACCGCCAACCGGCTGGCCAACTTCGACGACGCCAACCTGCGGCGTTCGGCGCGGGCGGCCGTCGCGGCGGGCGCGCGGGTGCAGCGCGCGCTGGAGATCCTCGGCGAGGAGGCGCCGGACCACCTGGTGGTGGCCGGGCGGCTGCGGGTGGAGCACAAGCAGGCGTCGCTGGAGGAGCTGGGCCAGATCGCCGACCCGCCGCTGACCAAGGACGCCATCGCCGGGCGCATCAGGCGGCTGCTGGCGATGGCCGACAAGCGCGCCTCCGACCTGGGCATCCCGAACACCGAGGCCAACCTCACCGTCGACATGCTGGCGCCGTAGCGGGCTGGCCGCCGTGCGGGCGCCCGCGGCGCCGTCCGGGAGACCCCCATCCCGTACGGCTCCGCGCGGTGGCCCGCACGCGCCGACGTCCCCGCACGCCCGTCATGGCCGGTCGTGAGGGCTCACGGGCCGCTCGCCGTGACGAAGCGCGCTGTGGGCCGCCCGGCGGCCGCTGAGTGGGCGTCCGTCAATCCCCGGCGGGCTTGCGCGGCGTGAACAGGTCCGCGGGCGCGGCCTGCTGCCCGGGCGACTGCGCGAGCACCTGTGCAGGGGACTGGGCGGGCGGTTGCGCGGGCTCGAAGGGCGCCCGGTACTCCTGCCCGGCCTCCTCCGCCTCCTGGGCGGCCAGGGCGGCCCGGTCGGCGCGGCGTACGCGGAAGACGCGCAACGTGACCAGCAGGAGCGCCGCCACGGCGGCGACGGCGATGTACAGCCACATCTGCCACGTCTGCGCGAGCGGCTCGCGGTAGACCGCCAGGGCGCGGGGAAGCCCCTCGCCGGCGTTGGCCGCCGTGATGTCGCCGAGCCGCGGGGAGAAGGGCGTGCCGGTCGCGGAGGTGTGCCGCGCGGCGCCGAGGATGATGGACACGCCCGAGATCTGGCCGCCGGCGACGGCCGCCGCCGCGTACAGGGCGGCCACCACCGGCAGCGCCCGGTTGCGCGGGCGGGCCGCGCCCACGGCCAGGGCGACCAGCAGCGCGATCAGGAGCGACAGCGTCACCGACAGGGCGTGGCCGTTGCCCAGCGTGGCCACGGCCTTCGGCAGCCGGTCCTGGAACAGGACCGCGAGCCCCAGGGCCGCCGCGCAGACCAGCGCGGCGACCAGCCCCGCGATCAGTCCAGGAAGCAGGCCGGACCGCTTATGTGACATCTCAGCCCCCAGAGAATGCACGAATTTACTCCGACGAGTCGGGCACTTTACTCGAAGCTCGCAAATTGCGCCCCCTGAACGGGGATACGCAGGGCGGTACCTGCAGTGGTCTAAACCAATTTGGGTCCGATAGTGTTCGTGGTTGAGATTCAACCGCCATCTGTTCGAGGAGATCGGTTTCCGTGAGCATCCGCGTAGGCGTCAACGGCTTCGGCCGCATCGGTCGCAACTTCTGGCGCGCGGTCGCCGCCAGCGGCAAGGACATCGAGATCGTCGCGGTCAACGACCTGACCGACAACGCGACGCTCGCCCACCTGCTGAAGTACGACAGCATCCTGGGCCGTCTGCCGTACGAGGTGAAGGCCTCCAGCGACGAGATCACCGTCGACGGCAAGGCGATCAAGGCGTTCGCGGAGCGCGACCCGGCCAAGCTGCCCTGGGGCGACCTCGGCGTCGACGTCGTGGTGGAGTCCACCGGCCTGTTCACCGACGCCTCCAAGGCCAAGGTGCACGCCGACAACGGCGCCAAGAAGGTCATCATCTCCGCGCCGGCCAAGAACGAGGACGTCACCATCGTGATGGGCGTCAACGAGGGCGTCTACGACCCGGCCAGCCACACGATCATCTCCAACGCGTCCTGCACCACCAACTGCCTGGCCCCGATGGCCAAGGTCATCCACGACACCTTCACCATCGAGAAGGGTCTGATGACCACCATCCACGCCTACACGCAGGACCAGAACCTGCAGGACGGCCCGCACAAGGACCTGCGCCGCGCCCGCGCCGCCGCCCTCAACGTGGTGCCCACCTCCACCGGCGCCGCCAAGGCCATCGGCCTGGTGCTGCCCGAGCTCAAGGGCAAGCTCGACGGCTTCGCCATGCGCGTGCCGATCCCCACCGGCTCGGCCACCGACCTCACCGTCGACGTCAGCCGCGAGGTCACCGCCGAGGAGGTCAACGCCGCGGTCAAGGCCGCCGCCGAGGGCCCGCTCAAGGGCATCCTCAGCTACACCGAGGACGAGATCGTCTCCTCCGACATCGTCACCGACCCCCACTCCTGCATCTTCGACGCCGGCCTCACCAAGGTCATCGGCAACCAGGTCAAGGTCGTCGGCTGGTACGACAACGAGTGGGGCTACTCCAACCGCCTCGCCGACCTGATCGAGCTGGTCGGCCGCGACCTGTGAGCGTGACCGAGGCCGCTGCGGGAACAGGAGCATGAGCATGCGCACGCTCGACGATCTCGACGTCAAGGGGCGGCGCGTGCTCGTGCGCGCCGACCTCAACGTCCCGCTCGACGGGGAGAAGATCACCGACGACGGCCGCATCCGCGCGTCGGTGCCGACGATCCAGGCGCTGGCCGGGCGCGGCGCCAAGGTGGTCGTCTGCGCCCATCTGGGCAGGCCCAAGGGCAAGGTCAATCCCGAGTACTCGCTCCGGCCGGTGGCCGCCCGCCTGGGCGAGCTGCTCGGCCAGGACGTCGCCTTCGCCACCGACGTGGTCGGCGACAGCGCCCGGCAGACGGTCGAGGCCCTTCAGGAGGGCCAGGTCGCCCTGCTGGAGAACCTGCGCTACGAGCCGGGCGAGGAGTCCAAGGACGACGCCGTCCGCGGCGCGTTCGCCGAGAAGCTGGCCGGCCTGGCCGAGCTCTACGTCGGCGACGGCTTCGGCGCGGTCCACCGCAAGCACGCCAGCGTCTACGACGTGCCCAAGCTGCTGCCGCACGCGGCCGGCGGGCTGGTCGTGGCCGAGGTCGAGGTGCTGCGCAGGCTGACCGAGGACACCGAGCGTCCCTACGTGGTCGTCCTGGGCGGGGCCAAGGTCTCCGACAAGCTGGGCGTCATCGCCAACCTGCTCACCAAGGTCGACCGGCTGCTGATCGGCGGCGGCATGGCCTACACCTTCCTCAAGGCCCAGGGCCACGAGGTGGGCCGGTCGCTGCTCCAGGAGGACCAGCTCGACCAGGTGCGCGGCTTCCTCGCCGAGGCCGGTAAGCGGGGCGTCGACCTCGTGCTGCCGGTCGACGTGGTGGCGGCCGTCACCTTCGCGGCCGACGCCGAGCACGAGGTGGTCGAGGCCACCGCGATCCCGGCCGACCGCGAGGGGCTCGACATCGGCCCCAAGACGCGCGAGCTGTTCGCGAGCAAGCTGGCCGACGCCAAGACCGTGTTCTGGAACGGCCCGATGGGCGTGTTCGAGTTCGACGCGTTCTCCGGCGGCACCAGGGCGGTGGCCGAGGCCCTGATCGGCTCCGACGCCTTCACGGTGGTCGGCGGCGGCGACTCCGCGGCGGCCGTGCGCAGGCTGGGCCTGCCCGAGGACGGTTTCTCGCACATCTCCACCGGCGGCGGGGCCAGCCTGGAATACCTTGAGGGCAAGACCCTTCCCGGACTCGCGGCTCTGGAGGACTGAGGTGGCCCAGCAGCGCAAGCCGCTCATCGCCGGCAACTGGAAGATGAACCTCAATCACCTTGAGGCCATTGCCCTGGTCCAGAAGCTGGCGTTCGCGCTCAGCGACAAGGACTTCGACAAGGCCGAGGTGGCCGTCCTGCCGCCCTTCACCGACCTGCGCAGCGTCCAGACGCTGGTCGACGGCGACAAGCTGCGCATCGTCTACGGGGCTCAGGACCTGTCCCAGTACGACGGCGGCGCCTACACCGGCGAGGTGTCGGGCGTCATGCTGGCCAAGCTCGGCTGCACGTACGTGGTCATCGGCCACTCCGAGCGCCGCCAGTACCACGGCGAGGACGACGACCTCGTCAACGCCAAGGTGCAGGCGGCCTACCGGCACTCGCTCACGCCCATCCTGTGCGTCGGCGAGGGGCTGGCGGTGCGCCAAGAGGGCGGCCACATCGCGCACAGTCTCGGTCAACTCGACGGCGCCCTGCGCAAAATCAGCGCCGAGCAGGCAAAATCGATAGTGGTGGCCTACGAGCCCGTGTGGGCGATCGGCACGGGCGAGGTGGCCACCCCGGAGGACGCCCAGGAGGTCTGCGGAGCGTTGCGGGTGAGACTCGCGGAGCTCTACGACCCCGAAGTGGCCTCCGCGGTCCGTATCCTTTACGGTGGCTCGGTCAAGTCCGGCAATATCGTGGGGATCATGGCTCAACCCGATGTCGACGGCGCGCTCGTGGGCGGTGCCAGCATCGATGCCGGGGAGTTCGCCAAGATCTGCCGATTCTCCGAATTGCCTGGCTAACTGAGTCGTTCTGAGGGTGCGACTTGACACCAGGCCGTACCCTCAAGAGGCAAGTTTGAATCGTCACGCGTAACAGAGCACTGAAGGAACAGGCATACCGTGGAAATCGGAATCTCCATCGCCCTCATCCTGGCGAGCGGTCTCATGATCCTGCTCGTCCTGCTCCACAAGGGCAAGGGTGGCGGCCTGTCTGACATGTTCGGCGGCGGTTTCTCGTCGAACTTCGGTGGTTCCTCGGTGGTGGAGCGCAACCTCGACCGGCTGACCGTCATCACGGGCACCGTCTGGTTCGTCTGCATCATCGCTCTCGGCCTGCTCATGCGGCCTTGAGACAACTGATTAACGCGTGACAGTGATTCTCCCCCCGTGTCACGACGCGGGGCGATCGAGCGAGGAGTTCATCCGTGGGTAGTGGCAACGCGATCCGTGGCAGCCGAGTCGGCGCCGGCCCTATGGGGGAGGCCGAGCGCGGCGAGGCAGCTCCGAGAGTGCGGGTCTCGTTCTGGTGCGCCAACATGCACGAGACGCGCCCCAGTTTCGCCAGCGACGCGGCGGTCCCCGAGATGTGGGATTGCCCACGTTGCGGCCTCCCAGCCGGACAGGACGAGGAGGCCCCGCCTGCCCCGCCCAAGAACGAGCCGTACAAGACGCACCTGGCCTACGTGAAGGAGCGCCGGAGCGACAAGGACGGCAAGGCGATCCTCGAGGAGGCACTGGAGCGCCTGCGCAACAACAAGTCCCCCTGGTAGGCGAGCCGGCGGAAGGGCCCTGGTGCTGGTCACCGGGGCCCTTCGCGCGTCACCGGCCGTGCACCGCCACGCCGTCGACGAACGTCATGCGCACCCGCGTCGTCCAGATGTCGGCCGGGGGCAGCTCGAAGGGGTCGCGGTCGAGCACCACCAGGTCGGCCGGGCGGCCGGGCGCGATCACGCCCGCCGGCGAACGGTTGATCCAGGCCGACCCCTCGGTGTACGCGCTCAACGCCGTGGCCAGGTCGAGGCGCTGGCCGGGCAGGAACGGCGTCTGCGCCGTCGGGTAGCCCGCGTGCACCGATCCGCCCGGTTCGGTACGGTTCACCGCCACGTGCATGCCCTGGATCGGGTCGGCGTCCGAGACCGGCCAGTCGCTGCCCGCGCAGAACCGGGTGCCGTGCGCCTGGAGATCCTTGAAGGGGTACTGCCACGACGAGCGCGGCTCACCCAGGAACGGCAGCGTCAGCTCGTCCATCTGGGCGTGGTGGGTGGCCCACAGGGGCTGCAGGTTGGCCGTGACGCCCAGCGCGGCGAAGCGCGGCACGTCGGACGGCTCGATGATCTGCAGGTGGGCGATGTGGTGGCGGTTGGCCGGGTCGGTGCCCTCGAAGCTGTCCAGGGCCTCGCGCACGGCGCGTTCGCCGATGGCGTGGAAGTGCACCTGGAAGCCCAGCCGGTCCAGCTCGGCGACGTACCGCTTGAGCTTGCCGGGATCGACGTAGGACAGGCCCGTGCCGCCGCACCGGCAGTACGGCTCCAGCGTCGCGGCGGTGAAGTTCTCCGTGATGCCGTCCTGCATGATCTTGACCGAGGTGGCGGCGAACCGGTCCAGCCCCTCGGCGGCGGCCCGCCTGCGGACCAGGTCCTCGATCTGGTCCTCGCCGCGCGTCCTGTCCCACCACAGCGCGCCCACCACGCGGGCGCGCAGCCGGCCCGCGCGGGCGGCGTCGAGGTAGGTGGGAAGCTGGTCGTCAGAGCCGGCGTACGAGCCGACGATGGCGTCCTGCCAGCCGGTGACGCCCAGCGAGAACAGGTGCTGCTCGGCCTCGGCCAGGGCTCTGGCCTGGTCCTCGGCGGTGGGCCGGGGGGCCAGCAGGCCGACGAGGTCCATCGCGCCCTCGTGCAGGACGCCCGACGGGGTGCCGTCGGCGTCGCGCTCGATCCTGCCGTCGGCGGGGTCGGGGGTGTCCCGGGTGATGCCGGCCAGGTCGAGGGCGCGGGAGTTGACCCAGGCGGCGTGGTGGTCACGCTGGATCAGGTAGGCCGGCCGGTCGAGGAAGTCGAGCTGGGAGCGGTGAGGGAGGCCGTTGGGGAAGGCTGACATGTCCCAGCCTCCGCCGTCGATCCACTCTTTTTCAGGATTTTTCGTGGCGTAGTCGGAGATCTTGGCTATGTAGGTGTCTAGGCCGAAGATCTCCGACAAGTCGCACTTCGCTCTTTCGAGTCCGGCTTGTACCGGGTGCATGTGCGCATCGATGAAGCCGGGGGTGAGCAGGCCGCCGTCCAGGTCGACGGTGTCGTGGCCGGGGGCGCTGCGGGACAGCTCGCCCTCCGGGCCGACGGCGGCGATCACCCCGTCCCGCACCAGCACGGCGTCGCGCCGCACAGCGCCGCCGATGAAGGCGCTGCCACCACGGAAGAGGATGTTCAAGGAGGTTCTCCCTTTCTCAGTGCGGTTCTCGGTGCGGGGTCAGTGGCCGGTGATCAGGTCGGCGAAGCGGGCCAGGGCCGAGGTGCGGGGCATGGAACGCTCCCGGTGATCGGCCACCCGGTACAGGCGGTACATCGCGTGCACCCCATCCAGCGCAGCGGCTCGGGCTCCCAGGAGCGCACCTTGCGCCCCACCCACGGCAGGGACGTCAGCTCCGTCTCCTCCCCGAGTATGAGATCACGCAGGGTGCGCCCGGCGAGGTTCGTCGTGGTCACGCCGTGCCCGGTGTAGCCGCCGGCCCAGCCCAAGCCGGTCGCGCGGTCCACGTGCACGGTCGAGCACCAGTCGCGCGGCACGCCCAGCACGCCCGACCAGGCGTGCGCGACCGAGGAGGAGCGGGCCGCGGGGAAGAAGTCGACCAGGAGCCGCCACAGGGCCTCGACCGTCCACTCGTGGGTGCGGCCGCGGGCGTCGATGCGGGAGCCGTACAGGTAGGGACGGCCCCGGCCGCCGAAGGCGATGCGGTCGTCGGCGGTGCGCTGGGCGTACATGTAGTAGTGCGCGAGGTCGCCGAGCAGTTCGGCGCCCCGCCAGCCGACCTCGTCCCAGAAGGAGGCGGGGAGCGGCTCGGTGACGATCATGGAGCTGTTCATGGGCAGCCACTGGCGGCGCAGGCCGTTCAGGCGGGCGGTGAAGCCCTCGGTGGCGCGGATGACGTACGCCGCCGTGACCGTCCCGTACGGGGTCACCGCCCGGCCGGGGGCGATCTCGGTGACCGGGGTGCGCTCGTAGACCGGGACGCCGAGGTCGCGTACGGCCCTGGCCAGCCCCTGGGCCAGCTTGGCGGGCTGGATGCGGGCGCAGTGGGGGCTCCAGGAGGCCGCCAGGGCGCCCGCCACGCGGACGTGCTCCAAGGGGTCGGCCAGGCGCAGGTCCGCCTCCTCGATGCCCCAGGCGCGGGCGGCGTCCACCGAGGCGCGCAGCCGGTCGGCCTGGGCGGGGGTGCGGGCCACGTTCACCACGCCGCCCTTGACGATGTCGCAGTCGATCGACTCGTTCTCGCAGACCGCGATGACCTCGTCGATGGAGGCGTACATCTCGCGCTGCAGACGGCGGGCGTCCGAGCCGTACCGTTCGTGGGAGCCGGCCAGGTCGCCGGTCAGCCAGCCGCCGTTGCGCCCCGAGGCGCCGAACCCGGCGAACTCCTGCTCCAGCAGCACCACCCGGAGCGAGGGGCGGGCCTTCTTGAGGTAGTACGCGGTCCACAGCCCCGTGTAGCCGGCCCCGACGATCGCCACGTCGGCCTGCAGGTCGCCGTCGAGCCGCGGACCGGGCTCCGGCACCCCGGACGAGCGGTACCAGAAGGACACGTCACCGTTGACGAATCCGGACGACAAGGGAACTCGCGCATTCATGGCCCCATATCCTGCTATATCGGGATTAGGTGGCGCATCTCACGCCGAAATTCGTGATGAAACCCGTCGTTAGCGGGCATGTAACACGTCCCAGGCATGCTCCTCCCATGGGATTCTTGCGCATCCGGACCACGGTGGACGAGCGACCCGGACGGCTGGCCTCGCTGGCCTCGGCCCTGGCCGCCAGGGGCGGCAACATCCTCGGCCTGAGCGTCCAGTCCGACGCCGACGGCACGGTCGACGAGTTCGTGGCCGACATCCCGGCCGGCCCTGAGGCCGTGCGCGAGGCGCTGGAGGCCGCCGGCGGCCGGCGCGTCCAGGTGGTGCCCGCCACCGCCCACGAGCTGACCGACGAGCCGACCAGAGCGCTGCTGCTGGCCTCCCGGCTGCGTTCCACGCCCTGGCGGCTGCCCGAGCTGCTGGCCGAGCTGCTGCGCGCGGACGACGCCCGGTGGATCTATGGTGAACCGGTGAGCGATCTCCCCGACCCGACCCTGCTCGTCGTGCCCGTGGCGCGGCGGCGCGCGGTCCGGCTGCGCCGCACCGGGCTGCCGTTCACGCTGACCGAGGCCGCCCGCGCGGCCTCCTTCGCCCGGCTCGCCCAGCCCGCGCCCGAGCAGACCCCGTCCGAACGCGCACTGAAACTGGCCGACGGCGCCGAGATCACCGTGCGGCCGCTCACCACGATCTACCGCGAGGCGGTGCGCGACCTGCACGACAGATGCTCGCCCGAGGCCCGCAGGTTCCGCTACTTCACCTCGATGCCCGCGCTCCCGCCGCGCGCGTTCGACCGGCTCTGCGACCGCGGCAGGGGCTTCTCGCTGGTCGCCGGACACGACGGCCAGGTCGTGGCGATGGCGAACCTCATGTTCACCCCCGACCCCGGCATCGCCGAGATGGCCTTCCTGGTCGAGGACCGCTGGCAGGGGCGTGGCCTGGGCGCCGTGCTGGCCAGGATGCTGGTGCGGCAGGCGCGCGACCTCGGGTACGCGGAGGTCAGGGCCACCCTGCTGGCCGACAACGCGCGGATGCGCGGCCTGCTGACCACGCTGGGCGCCTCGCTCGGCCGGACCGAGGACCCCGGCGTCGTGGAGGCGCGGCTGCCGGTCGGCGCGCGGGCCTCAGCCTAGGCCCTCCTCGGGCCCGCCGGACTCGGGGTCGGCGGCGGCCGGGCCGGCGGCGGCCGGGCCGATGCCCAGGTGGCGCTCGATGCGTTCCAGGCTCTCCTCGATGCGGGTGAGCCGTTCGGCGAGCACCGAGCCGCCGCCGAAGTACACCTCCGTCGGACGTTCCCTGGTGCCGCGGCCCACCCGGTCGAGCAGGCGCTGCCGGACGTCGGCCAGATCGGCGCCGGTGTCCGCCAGAGCCTGGGCGGCCAGCCCCTCGCCCTCCCTGATCAGCCCGAGCAGGATGTGCTCGGTGCCGATGTAGTTGTGGCGCAGTTGCAGGGCCTCGCGCAGGGACAGCTCCAGCACCTTCTTGGCGCGCGGGGTGAAGGGGATGTGCCCGCTCGGCGAGCTGGCCCCGCGGCCCACCTCGCGCTCCACGAAGGCCCGTACGTGCTCCAGCTCCACGCCGCAGCCGTCGAGCACCAGCGCGGCCAGCCCCTCGCCCTCGCGGATGAGGCCCAGCAGGATGTGTTCCGTGCCGATGTAGTCGTGGCTCAGCTGCCGCGCCTCCTCCTGGGCGAGCACGACGACCCTGCGCGCACGGTCGGTGAAGCGTTCGAACACCGGGGGCCTCCGTTCGACTGGGGCTGCCTCCACTATGCGCTACAAACCCCGCCGTGTGGGGTATTTGTCCTGTGTGGATCTTGACGAGGTGGCCGGCCGCCTCTACGCAGTCCCGCCGGCGGAGTTCACCGCCGCCCGCGCGGCCGAGGTCCGCGCGGCCAAGGAGGCGGGCGACGTACGGCTCTCGCGGGACATCGCGAAGCTGCGCAAGCCCACCGTCTCGGCCTGGGCGGTCAACCGGCTGGCCCGGGAGCACCCCGCCGAGCTGGCCGAACTGCTCGGCGTGGGGGAGCGGCTGCGTGCGGCCTGGCAGGCGCAGGACGCCGAGGCGCTGGCCGAGCTGACCCGGTCGCGTGGCGAGGCGACCGCCAAGGTGGCGAGGCTGGCCAGGCAGGCCGGCGGCCTGTCGGCGGCGGCCGCCTCGGAGGTGGACCAGACGCTGGACGCGGCCGTCGTGGACGCCGGCGCCGCCGACCAGGTGCGGGCCGGCCGCCTGGCCAAACCGCTCAGCTACAGCGGCTTCGCCCCCGCGCCCGCCACCGCCCGTTCCACCGCGCCCGCCGCTGCGCCGGCCACCGCCCCCTCCAGCGAGCTCCGGCCCGGAGCGCGTGGGCGTGGGCGGGCCGTTGGGGACGCGGCGGCCGAGGCGCGGGCGCGGGCGGAGGCCGAGGCGAGGCAGGCCCGAGAAGCCAAGGAGGCCAAGGAGGCGAAGGAGGCCAGGAAGGCGAAGGAGCGCGCGGAGGCCGAGGCGGCCCACCGGGAGTGGGCCGAGGCGCTGGAGTCGGTCACCCGCGACCACGACGAGCGCGCCGAGAAGGTCGCCCGGCTGGAACGCAAGCTGGCCAAGGCCCGCAAGCGGCTGGAGGAGGTCCGGCAACGTCTGGAGGTCACGCGCCGCGAGGAGCGTCACGCCCGCCGCCGACTGGACTAAGGTGCACGAAACGCGTTCGTACACCTGCAAGGAGGGGCGATGGCCCCCTGGACGCCCGCCGACATCCCGGACCTCACCGGCACAACGGCCATCGTGACCGGCGCCAACAGCGGCATCGGCCTGCCCACCGCCCGCGAGCTGGCCCGGCACGGCGCCCGCGTCGTCGTGGCCGCCCGCTCGGCGGACAAGGGCGAGGCCGCCGTGGCGGAGATCCGGCGGGCCGTGCCGGGGGCCGACGTCGCGTACGGCGCACTCGACCTGGCCGACCAGTCCTCGATCCGGCGCTTCGCCGACACGGTGGACAAGGTGGACCTGCTGATCAACAACGCCGGGATCGGCCTGATCCCCCGTCAGCTGACCAAGGAGGGCTGGGAGCTGCAGTTCGGCACCAACCACCTCGGCCACTTCGCGCTCACCGGGCTGCTCCTGCCACGGCTCCTGGCCGCTCCGCACGCCCGCGTGGTCACCGTTTCCAGCGACGCGCACTCCATGGGCAGGCTCGACTTCGACGACCTCGCCCTGGAACGCGGCTACGGCCGGATGAGCGCGTACGGACGGTCCAAGCTCGCCAACCTGCTCTTCACCCTGGAGCTCCAGCGACGGGCCAGCAGCGCCGGTACGGGCCTGATCAGCGTGGCCACCCACCCGGGTGCCACCGCGACCCGCTTCGTCAAGCTGGGGCCCCTGCAGCCCCTCCTGCACTTGTTCCTCCAGTCGGCCGACGCCGGTGCCGCCCCCTCGCTGTACGCCGCCACCTCGCCGGACATCACCGGCGGCGAGTTCGTCGGCCCCCGGCTGAAGCTGCTCACGCCCTCGGAGACGGCCAGGTCCGAGGAGGTCGCGCGGCGGCTGTGGGAGGTGTCCGCGCAGCTCACGGGCGTACGGTTCGAGGAGATCGCCCACCGCTGAAGGGCGTGCCGCCGAAAGCGCAGGAACCCGCCGCTCATGGGGGCTGTCCTCCGGTCCTGCGCCCGATCAGCGCACGCCGCGGGCCAGGTGGGCGCAGACGGGGAAGCCCGTGCCGGCGTACGGGGCGGCCAGGCGGTCGTAGCAGGCCCGGACGCGGGCGTAGGTCTCCGGCGGCTGACGGGCGATCGTCTCGAAACGCGGGCCGCCCGCCTCGACCACGCCGCTCCACCAGGCGGCGACGTCCACCCGGTGCCGCCAGCGCAGCGTCCGCACGTCCACGGCTGTGAAGCCCGCCTGCTCCAGCAGCCCGGCGAAGCGTTCCGGCCGTTCCACGGCGGCGAAGGGGCGGACCGGGGGTTCGTACGGCACCCCCGCCGCCGCCAGGGCCTCGGCGAAGACGTTCGTGGCCGTCATCTCGTCGGACTTCCACCAGGTCAGCGCGACGGCGCCGCCAGGACGCAGCACCCGGCGCAACTCCGCGAGCGTCGCCGGGACGTCGGCGACGTGGTTGACGACGAAGTTGCCCGCCACGGCGTCGAAGGAGGAGTCCTCGAACGGCAGGACGGGCAGGGTGGCCCGGCGGACGGTGGCGGCGGGGTGGCGGCGGGCGACCAACTCCAGCATGGCGGGGTCGGCGTCCACGGCGGTGACCTCGGCGCCGGCCGCGAGCGCGGCCGCCGTGACCACGCCGGTGCCACATCCGACGTCAAGAATCCGCTCCCGACGCCCCTCTGGAACGCCGACCTCAGGACGCCGCTCCACCCGGCCTTCCGAGCGTGGTGTCACGTCGGCGCCTGGGGCCGCGGCGACATCTCGGGTCGGGGTGTCGCCTGGGGGCGCGGTGTCGACTCGGGTCACGGCGGCGACTCGGGTCACGGCGGCGAGCAGGGGTTGGACGGTGTGCGAGCTGAGCCGCGCGAAGCCGCGGTCGTAGGCCTCAGGATCCCTCACAACCCCGGAGCCTACCCCGCAGCCCGAATCTTGACATCTTAAGGTGAAATTTCGCCCGATTCCCTGTATCAGAAGGAAAGCTCAGGCTTATGGTCTTCGCCATGACCATCGACGCCTTCATCGACGCGCTGCCCAAGGTGGAGCTGCACGTACATCTGGTCGGATCGGCCTCGGTCGACACCGTGCTGGAGCTGTCCCGGCGGCATCCCGGCAGTGAGGTCCCGACCACCGAGGAGGAACTGCGCCGCTTCTACACCTTCCTCGACTTCCCCCACTTCGCCCGCGTGTACCAGGCCGTCAACAGCCTGGTCCGCGAGCCCGAGGACGTCGCCACCCTCGTCCTCGGCCTGGCCAGGGACCTCGCCGGACAGGGCGGCCGGTACGCCGAGCTGCAGGTCACCCCGTACGCCCATCACGTGGTCGGCATGCCCATGCGCGAGGTGACCGAGGCCCTCGACCTGGCCGCCCGCCGCTCCCTGACCGACCACGGCGTGGAGATGGCCTACATCTTCGACATCCCCGGCGAGTACGGCGAGGAGGCCGCCCGGATCACCGTCGACCACGCTCTGCGCGAACCTCCCGCCGCATTGGTAGGTTTCGGCATCGGAGGCATCGAACAGGACCGCCCCAAGTACCGCGACGCCTACCGCGACGCCTTCACCGCCGCACGCGCCGCCGGCCTGCACAGCGTCCCGCACGGCGGCGAGATGAGCGGCCCCGAGACGATGTGGGAGGTCATCGAGGGCTACGGCGCCGAGCGCATCGGCCACGGCATCAACTGCCTGTCCGACCCCCGCCTGGTCGCCCACCTGCGCGAGACCCAGCTCCCCCTGGACGTCTGCCCCACCTCCAACGTCTGCACCGGCCAGGTGCCCGAGCTCGCCGCCCACCCGCTGCCCCGGATGCTGGAGGAGGGCCTGTACGTCACGCTCAACAGCGACGACCCGCCCATGTTCGCCACCACGCTGGCGGGGGAGTACCGCGCCGCCGCCCACGTGCTCGGCCTGGGCGCCACCGAGCTGGCCCAACTGGCCCGCAACGCCGTCAACGCCTCCTACCTGGCCGCCGACCGCAAGCAGACCCTCCTCAAGGAGATCGACACCCTGACCGCCGACCTCTGACGGCCAGGATCGTCGTGCGCCCGCGACCCGCGTTCGAGGTCAGGGGGAGGCAAGGCGGCCCAGTTCTGGGGGGATCTTGGTGGCGGCGGCGCGGTCGAGGAGGAACAGGGTGCCGGCCCGGCCGCGGGCGCCGGCCGCGGGCACCTGGACGTGTCCCGAGTCCGACAGGGCCAGGCGTACCGCGCCCGACTTCTCCTCGCCGGCCGCCACCACCCACACCTCGCGCGCCGCCTGGATGGCGGGCAGCGTCAGGGAGATGCGGGTGGGGGGCGGCTTGGGGGAGCCGTGCACGGAGACGACCGGGCGCGTGTCGTACAGGGCGGGCATGCCGGGGAACAGCGAGGCCACGTGCGCGTCGGGGCCCATGCCGAGGAGCATGACGTCGAAGGCCGGCACCGGGCCGTGGTCCTCGGGGCGGGCCGCGGCGCGCAGCTCGGCGGCGTACGCCTCGGCCGACTCCTCGGCCGTCATGCCGGAGTCGGGGCCGCGCATGACGTGGATCCGGCCGGGGTCCAGGTCCACGTGGTCGAGCAGCGCCTGGCGGGCGCCGGTCTCGTTGCGTTCCTTGTCGCCGGTGGGTACGAAACGCTCGTCGCCCCACCAGACGTCCAGGCGCCGCCAGTCGACGGCGTCACGGGCGGGCGTGGCGGCGATGGCGGCCAGCGTGGCGATGCCGACCGTGCCGCCGGTCAGCACGATCGAGGCCGACCCCTTGGCCGACTGCACGTCGACCAGGCGCGTGATGATGCGCGCCGCCACGGCCTTGGCCAGGACGTCGGCGTCGCGGTGCACGACAACGTTGGGAACGCTCACGACACTTCTTTCTCAAGTGGAGGGGGTCAGCCCTTGTACGTACGGGCGAAGCGCTTGACGGCGGCCTCGTAGACCTCGTCGCTGTCCAGCCGGCGCAGTTCCTCGGCCATCAGCTCGGAGGTGTGCCGCCTGGCCAGGGCCACGTTCCGGTCGGGCTGGCCGGGCCGCGACAGCGTGGCCAGCCGCGCGTCGGAACGCATGACCGACAGCTCGCCGTCGCCGGTCTGCAGCCGTACGGCGGTCAGGCCCGGACCGGCCGACTCGCCCACCTTGACCGGCGCACCCAGCCGCTCCGACAGCCAGGCCGCCAGCAGCGGCGCGCTCGGGTGCCCGGCGCTGGCCTCCACCACGCCCTTGCGCACCTTGCCCACCGGTTGGTCGAACGCGGCGGCCAGCAGGCTGCGCCACGGCGTCAGCCGGGCCCAGGCCAGGTCGGTGTCGCCGGGGGCGTACCCCTTGGCGCGGGTGACCAGCGACGCGGCGCCGCCGTTCTCGAAGCCCTTGGCGTCGGTGATGCGCCGCTGGGCCAGGGCGCCGATCGCGTCCTTGGACGGCACGTCGGGGGCCGCGCCCGGCCACCAGGCCACCACGGGGGTGTCGGGCAGCAGCAGGGGGCTGACGACGGAGTCGGCGTGCTGGGTCAGCTCGCCGTACAGGCGCAGCACCACGACCTCGCCCGGCGTGTTCTCGCCGATGCGCAGCTCGGCGTCGAGCCGGTTGGGCTCGGCCTCCTCCCGCTTGATCACCACGATGATGCGCGAGGGATGTTCGCGGGCCGCCTCGGTGGCGGCGCGCAGCGCGTCGTACTGGTGGCGCTCCTCGGAGACCACCACGAGGGTCAGCACCATGCCGATGGCGGGCGCGCCCATCTGGTGGCGCAGCAGCATGAGCTGCGCCGAGATCTTGCCGGCCGTCGTGTCCGACAGCATGAACGTCGTCACTAGAGTCTCCTCCACACGCGGCCGTCGCGCGCCATCATCGCGTCGGCCGACTCCGGGCCCCACGAGCCCGACTCGTAGGCCTCGGGCTGTCCCTGCGTGGCCCAGAAGTCCTCGATCGGGTCGAGGATCGTCCAGGACAGCTCGACCTCGCGCTGGTGCGGGAAGAGCGGCGGGTCGCCGATCATGACGTCGAGCAGCAGCCGCTCGTACGCCTCCGGCGAGGACTCCAGGAACGACTCGCCGTAGGCGAAGTCCATGGACACGTCGCGCACCTCCATGGCGGTGCCCGGGACCTTCGACCCGAACCGCACGGTGATGCCCTCGTCCGGCTGGACGCGGATGACCAGGGCGTTCTGGCCCAGGATCTCGGTGTCGGTCTTGCTGAAGGGCAGGTGCGGCGCCCGCTGGAACACCACGGCCACCTCGGTGACCCGGCGGCCCAGCCGCTTGCCGGTACGCAGGTAGAACGGCACCCCGGCCCACCGCCGGTTGGCGATCTCCAGCTTGATGGCCGCGTACGTCTCGGTGGTCGACTCGGCGGAGATGCCCTCCTCCTGGAGGTAGCCGACGACCTTCTCGCCGCCCTGCCACCCGGCCGCGTACTGGCCGCGCGCGGTGTTGAGCCCCAGGTTGGACGGCAGCCGCACCGCCTTGAGCACCTTCTCCTTCTCCCGGCGCAGCGCCGAGGCGTCGAAGGAGGTCGGGTCCTCCATGGCGACCAGCGCGAGCAGCTGGAGCAGGTGGTTCTGGATCACGTCGCGGGCCGCGCCGATGCCGTCGTAGTAGCCGGCGCGCCCGCCGATGCCGATGTCCTCGGCCATGGTGATCTGCACGTGGTCGACGAAGCTGCGGTTCCAGATGGGCTCGTACAGGTTGTTGGCGAAGCGCAGCGCCAGGATGTTCTGGACCGTCTCCTTGCCCAGGTAGTGGTCGATCCGGAAGATCGAGCTCTCCGGGAACGCCGACGTGGTGATCTCGTTCAGCTCGTGGGCCGACTTCAGGTCGTGGCCGAACGGCTTCTCGATGACCACCCGCCGCCACGATCCCTCGGGCGCGTCGGACAGCCCGGTGCGCTTGAGCTGCTCGACCACCACGGGGAAGAACTTGGGCGGGACGGACAGGTAGAAAGCGTAGTTGCCGCCCGTGCCGCGGGTCTGGTCGATCTCCGCCAACGCCATCGCCAGCGCGTCGAAGGCTCCGTCGTCGGAGAACTCGCCCGGCACGAAATGGATGCCTTCGAGGATCTGCTTCCAGACCTCCTCGCGGAACGGCGTACGCGCGTGCGCCTTGACCGCGTCGTGCGTCAACTGCGCGAAGTCCTGGTCCTTCCAGTCGCGCCTGGCGAAACCGACCAGCGAGAAGCCGGGCGGCAGCAGGCCGCGGTTGCCCAGGTCGTAAATGGCCGGCAGCAGCTTGCGCTTGGCCAGGTCGCCCGTCACGCCGAACAGCACCAGCACGCACGGTCCCGCCACCCGCGGCAGCCGCTTGTCACGCGGGTCGCGCAAGGGGTTGGCCTCGGCGACCTCCAATGTCGTGGCGGTGTTCGCCACGGCCGCCGCCACCGCGACGACCTCCTCCTCAGGAGATGCTTCGTCAGTCATCTCAAACCTCCTGTGCGGCTGCGAGCAAATGCGCGACACCCGTCGCGCGGTCCGTCAAGTGCAGGCGTACGGCGGGCCGTCCGCGGGTCTCCAGCGCGGCCAGGTCGCCCAGCGCCTGCGCGAGCTGGAGCCGCCCCAGCGTGTACGGCTGCCCGGGGACGGCGACGTCGTCGGCCACCGCACCCGTGATCTGCAGGAACACGCCGTTCTGCGGCCCGCCCTTGTGGTACTGGCCGGTCGAGTGCAGGAAACGCGGCCCCCACCCGAACGTCACCGGCCGGTTGGTGCGGATGGCGAGCAGGGCGCGCAGCGTGGCCGCGTCGGCCATCATCCACGCGTCGGTCATCTGCTCGAAGTCGGCCCCCTCGGGCACCGGCGCGTCGAAGGCGGCCAGGCGGTCGAGGTAGGCCATCACGGCCAGGTAGCCGTCGTGCGGGATGGCTTTCAGCAGCTCGGCCAGCACGCCGGGCAGGTCGTGGGAGCGGACCGCGCCGTAGACCTCGACGGGCCCGTCGACCAGCGCGGGCGCGCCCAGCGGCAGGTCGGGCAGGGCCAGCAGGGCCGCGGTGTTCTCCTTGGACTCGGCCACGTTCGGCTGGTCGAACGGGTCGATCTCCAGCAGCAGCCCGGCCACGGCGGTCGCGTACTCCCAGACCAGGAACTGGCCGCCGAGCGGCCCGTCGACGCGTACGGCGCCGTTGTCGGACTCGATCGCGACGACCAGCTCGTCGCTGGTGTGGTTGGGGTCGGCGTTGACGATCGGCAGGATGCCCCGGCCCTGCTTGCCGGTGGACTCGGCGACGAGCTGCTCGATCCAGTCGGGCAGCCCGTTGATGCCGGAGAGCTGGTCCTCCAGCACGAGCTTGTCGCGCCCGGCCAGCGCCGCGCCACCGAGGGCCGCGCCCAGGTCGAGGCCGGGGTTGCCGGTGTCCAGGGACAGCAGCGGCAGCACCTCCTCGGCGTCGTCCAGCAGCCGCTCGACGTCGGCCCCGGCCAGTGCGCTGGGCACCAGCCCGAACGCCGACAGCGCCGAATAACGGCCGCCCACGTCGGGGACGGCCAGCACCAGGTGGTAGCCGCCCTCGACGGCCCGCTGCTCCAGCGGCGAGCCGTGGTCGGTGACGACCACGATCCGGTCGGCGGGCGAGATGCCCGCCTCGGTGAAGATCTGTTCGTAGATGCGCAGGTGGCAGTCGGTCTCGACGGTCGAGCCGCTCTTGCTGGCCACCACCACGACCGTGGACTCCAGCAGGTCGGTCAGCGCCCGCCGGACCTGCGCGGGGTCGGTCGTGTCGAGCACGGTCAGCGGCACGTCGGCGGTCTGGCAGATCACCTCGGGAGCCAGCGACGAGCCGCCCATCCCGGCCAGCACCACGTTCGTCAGGCCCTCGGCGCGCGCCCGCTCCACGAGCTTGCCCAGCTCGGGAAGGAGCTCGCGGGAGGTGCGCGGCAGCGTCAGCCAGCCGAGCCGGACCGCCGCCACCGCCTCGGCGTCCTCACCCCACAGCGTGGGGTCGCCGCCGGCCAGCCGCGCGGGCACGCCGTCGGCGACGAGGCGCCCCGCGACGGAGGAGGCGGCCGCGGCCACCCCCTCCTCGCGGTAGGACACCTCGATCATGGCACCAGATTCTTGGTGACGCTCTCCAGCAGCTCGTTCCAGGACGCCTCGAACTTCTCGACGCCCTCCTCCTCCAGCACCCGCACGACGTCGTCGTAGTCGATGCCGGCGTCCTTGAGCGCGGCCATGGTGTTCCAGGCCTGCTCGTAGAAGGGGCGCACGGTGTCGCCGGTGACCTGCGCGTGGTCGGCGGTGGCGTCGAGGGTCTTCTCCGGCATCGTGTTGACGGTGCCGGGGGCGACGAGCTGGTCGACGTACATGGTGTCGGAGTAGTCGGGGTTCTTCACCCCGGTCGAGGCCCACAGCGGGCGCTGCGGACGGGCGCCCGCGGCGCGCAGGCGCTGCCAGCGCTCGGAGCTGACGACCTCCTCGTAGGCGGCGTAGGCCAGGCGCGCGTTGGCGATGCCGGCCTTGCCCTTCAGCTCCGGCTTGCCGAGCTTGTCGAGCCGCTTGTCGATCTCGGTGTCGACGCGGCTGACGAAGAACGAGGCCACCGACTCGATCGTGGCCAGGTCCAGGCCCTTGGCCTGCGCGGCCTCCAGGCCGGCCAGCCAGGCGTCCATGACCGCGCGGTAGCGCTCCAGCGAGAAGATCAGCGTGACGTTGACGCTGATGCCCTCCGACAGCGCCTGCGTGATCGCGGGCAGGCCCTCAAGGGTGGCCGGGATCTTGATGAACAGGTTGGGCCGGTCGACCATCCACCACAGCGCCCTGGCCTCGGCCACGGTCTTCTCGCTCTCGCGGGCCAGCCGCGGGTCGACCTCCAGCGAGACGCGGCCGTCCACGCCGCCGGTGGCGTCGTAGACCGGGCGCAGCACGTCGGCGGCCCAGCGGATGTCGTACGTGGTGATGGCGCGGACGGCCTCCTCCACGGTGACGCCGCGGACGGCCAGGTCGTGGAGCTGGGCGTTGTAGGCGTCGCCCTTGCTGAGCGCGCCGGCGAAGATCGTCGGGTTGGAGGTGACCCCGACGACGTTCTTCTCGCGGATCAGCTGGTCGAGGTTGCCCGTGCGCAGCCGTTCGCGGCTGATGTCGTCGAGCCAGATGGAAACGCCCTGGCCGGACAGCTTGTTGAGGTTCTCGCTCATCTTCTTCTCAGTTTCCCGTCGTCTCGCCCTTGTCCTGACCCAGCTTGGCGAGGCTCGCCTTGGCCGCGGCCGCCACGCGCTCGGCCGTGAGCCCGAACTGCTCGTACAGCGTCTTGTACGGCGCCGAGGCGCCGAAGTGCTCCAGGCTGACCACTTCGCCGCACTCGCCGACGAACTGGTGCCAGCCGAGCGCGACGCCGGCCTCGACCGCGACCCGAGCCCTGATCGAGCTCGGCAGGACGGTCTGCCGGTACGCGGAGTCCTGCCCGTTGAACCACTCGACACACGGCATCGACACCACTCGTGCCGGGATGCCCTGCGCCTCCAGCAGCTCGCGGCCCTGCACGGCCACCTCGACCTCACTGCCGGTGGCGATGATGATCACGTGCGGCTGGCCGTCGGACGCCTCGCGCAGCACGTAGCCGCCGCGGGCCACGCCGTCGGCGCTCGTGCCCTCGTAGACCGGCACGTTCTGCCTGGTCAGAGCCAGGGCGGCGGGACGGTCGGTGTGCTCCAGGATCGTCTTCCACGCGTGCGCGGTCTCGTTGGCGTCGGCCGGGCGGACGACGTCGAGGCCGGGGATGGCGCGCAGCGCCCACAGGTGCTCGATCGGCTGGTGGGTGGGGCCGTCCTCGCCCAGGCCGATGGAGTCGTGCGTCCAGACGTAGGTGACCGGCAGCTTCATCAGCGCGGCCAGGCGCACCGAGGGGCGCATGTAGTCGGAGAAGACCAGGAACGTGCCGCCGTAGGGGCGGGTGCCGCCGTGCAGGGCGATGCCGTTGAGAATCGCGCCCATGGCGTGCTCGCGGATGCCGAAGTGCAGGGTGCGGCCGTAGCGGTTACCGGGGAAGTCCTTGGTCTGGTACTCCTCGGGGATGAAGGACGGCTCGCCCTTCATCGTGGTCAGGTTCGACTCGGCCAGGTCGGCCGAGCCGCCCCACAGCTCGGGCAGCACCGGCGCCAGCGCGCCCAGCACCTCGCCGCTGGCCTTGCGGGTGGCCATCGAGGAGCCGGTCTCGAACTCGGGCAGGGCCGTGGCCCAGCCGGCGGGCAGCTCGCGGTGGGAGATGCGGTCGAACTCCTTGGCCCGCTCGGGGTTGGCCAGGCGCCATTCGGCATAACCCTTGTCCCACTCGGCACGCTCGGTACGGCCGCGGGCGACCACCTCGCGGGCGTGCTGCAGCACCTCGGCCGGCACGTCGAAGCTCTTGGCCGGGTCCATGCCCAGGATCTCCTTGGTCGCGGCGATCTCCGCCTCGCCCAGGGCCGCGCCATGGATCTTGCCGGTGTTCTTCTTGTTCGGCGCCGGCCAGCCGATGATCGTGCGCAGCCGGATGAAGGAGGGCCGGTCGGTCTCGGCCTTGGCCGCCTCCAGCGCCTCGTACAGCGCCTGGACGTCCTCCTCGTACTCGCCGCCGGCGGTCCAGTCGACGCTCTCGGTGTGCCAGCCGTACGCCTCGTAACGCTTGACGACGTCCTCGGACTTGGCGATGAGGGTGTCGTCCTCGATGGAGATGTGGTTGTCGTCGTACAGGACGACGAGGTTGCCGAGCTTCTGGTGGCCGGCCAGGGCGCTGGCCTCGTGGCTGATGCCCTCCTCGATGTCGCCGTCGCTGACGAAGCACCAGATGTGGTGGTCGAACGGCGAGGAGCCGCGCTCGGCGTCGGGGTCGAACAGGCCGCGCTCGCGGCGGGCCGCCATCGCCATGCCGACCGCGTTGCCCAGGCCCTGGCCGAGCGGGCCGGTGGTGGTCTCCACGCCGGCGGTGTGGCCGTGCTCGGGGTGCCCCGGGGTCAGGCTGTCCCACTGGCGCAGCCGCCGCAGGTCGTCGAGCGTCAGGCCGTAGCCCGACAGGTAGAGCTGGATGTAGAGCGTCAGGCTGGTGTGGCCGCACGACAGCACGAACCGGTCGCGGCCCGCCCAGTTGGGGTCGCTGGGATCGTGGCGCATCACGCGCTGGAACAGCAGGTATGCGGCGGGGGCCAGGCTCATGGCGGTGCCGGGGTGACCCGAGCCCGCCTTCTCCACTGCGTCCATCGCCAGGGCCCGGACGACGTCGACGGCCTTCTTGTCGAGGTCGGTCCATTCAAGGGCTGGCACGAGTTCGGTGCTCAAGTGCTCGATCTCCGGAATCTAGTTGTCATTTGGCAGTACCTGTTGGCTATCCCGCCCACACGGGACCCTAACCGAGTGGAGCTGGCGATCGATTCCCATTCCACCCTCGCGTGTCCATGAACGGCGCAAGCCCCCCATTGGCCGGACCGTGCGCCCCTGCGACTACAGTTTGTTTGTTCGCAGAGGCGCCACGGCGCCACTCATCGATCCGCTCTAATCAGAGGTTACGCGTTGACTCCGCACAGGCTGGAAGCGCCTTGACGGTGCTGACCAACAGGCAGGCCACGACCCCCTCGACCGAGCCCGGGGCGCCGCGCACGTTCGGCATGGTCGTGAAGGCCTACGTCGCGCTCACCAAGCCGCGGATCATCGAGCTGCTGCTGATCACGACCCTGCCGGTGATGTTCCTGGCGGCCGGGGGCCTGCCGCCGCTGTGGAAGTCGATCGCCGTCATGGTCTTCGGCACCCTGTCGGCGGGCAGCGCCAACGCGCTCAACTGCTACGTCGACCGCGACATCGACCAGAAGATGCGGCGCACCCGCCGCCGGCCGCTGGCCAGGCACCAGGTGTCGCCGCGCGGCGCGCTGATCTTCGGGATCGTCCTGGGGATTTTGTCCACTGTTGGCCTGTGGCTCACCACCAATTGGCTGGCCGCGGTGCTGTCCACCGGCGCGATCCTGTTCTACGTCATCGTCTACTCGATGGTGCTCAAGCGCCGCACGGCCCAGAACATCGTCTGGGGCGGCATCGCGGGCTGCATGCCGGTCATGATCGGCTGGGCGGGCATCACCGAGCGGCTCGACTGGGCGCCCCTGGTGCTGTTCGGCGTGGTGTTCTTCTGGACGCCGCCCCACACCTGGACCCTCGCCATGCGCTACAAGGAGGACTACGCGGCGGCCAAGGTGCCGATGCTGCCGGTGGTGGCCACCGAGCGGCGGGTGATCCTGGAGTCCGTGGCCTACACCTGGGCGACCGTGCTGTGCTCGCTGGCCCTGTGGCCGGTGGCCGGCACCACGCTGTTCTACCCGGTCGTCGCGGTCGTGCTCGGCGTGGTCTGCCTGTGGGAGGTCCACCGCCTGCTGGCCCGGCTCAACGCCGGCAAGAGCGGCGTCGACCTGCGCCCGATGCGCTTCTTCCACTGGTCCAACGCCTACCTCGCGCTGCTCTTCCTCGCCGTCGCGATCGACCCGCTGCTGGCCTGAGCGCCGTGACCGTCCTGACCGCCGTGCGCGAGGCCCGCGACGCGCGTGTCCGGACGGTGAGGAGTGGCTGTCCCGCACGGGCGGTCGGCACGGACCCCGGCCCTTCGATCCGTTAAAGTCACGGTATGGCGACCCGTGATCCACGCTGGGTGTTGAAGGACCGCCCGTCGTTCGCGTTGATCACCGGGCTGGTCCTCACCGGCATCTGCGCCCTGGTCTCGTTCTCCTTCGACGTGATCAACGGTGAGCCGGTGCAGTTCTTCATCGCGCTCGGGCTCGCCCTGGCTCCGGTGCCGCTGCTGCTGGCCGCCGTGCTGGCGCTCGACCGCATGGAGCCGGAGCCGCGCAGCAACCTGATCTTCGCCTTCGCCTGGGGCGCGGGCATCGCCGTGCTGGTCGCCGGCGCGATCAACTCGCTCAACCTCCACTACTTCATCGACACCGCCAAGCTCTCGCCGACCAGCGCCCGCAACCTGGCGGCCACCTTCGGCGCGCCGGTGGTCGAGGAGACGATGAAGGGCCTGGTGCTGCTCGGCCTGCTGAAGTTCCGCCGGGCCGAGCTCGACGGCCCCACCGACGGCATCATCTACGCCAGCATGGTCGGCCTCGGCTTCGCCATGAGCGAGAACGTCAGCTACTACCTGTCGGCGCTCAACGGCAACGGCGTCAGCAGCCTGGCGGTCACCGTGGTGCTGCGCGGCATCCTGTCGCCGTTCGCCCATCCGCTGTTCAGCTCGATGATCGGGGTGGCCGTCGCCTACGCGGCCCAGCGCCAGGGGCCCGAGCGGGTGTTCCTGGTGCTGGCCGGCTGGTCGGGGGCGATGATCCTGCACGGCCTGTGGAACGGCCTGGCCTCCTACGGCGGCTTCCCCGGGCTCGTGGTGGCCTACCTGGCGCTGCTGGTGGTGCTCGTCGTGCTGATCGGCGTGGTGTTCAGGGACCGGCGGCGCATCGTCGCGCTCATCCAGACCTACCTGCCGCCGTACGAGCCGACCAGGCTGGTCGGGCCGGCCGACATCTACATGTTGTCCACGTTCGCCAGGCGCCGCCAGGCCAGGCAGTGGGCCAGGGCCTACGGCGGCAAGCGGGGCGTGCGCGCCATGCGCGACTACCAGCTCGCCGCCACCGAGCTCGGCCTGCTGCACGAGCGGGCGGCCCGCCACATCGTCGACGAGCAGGCCTTCCACGAGGAGCAGCGGGCCCTGCTGGAGTGCATGAGCACCGCCCGCGCCGACTTCCCGGTGCCGCCGGTGCACGCCCGCCGGATGGCCAGGGGCACCCCGCCGCCCGGTTACGCGCCCGGCGCGCCCCGCTGAGCCAGGATCTGGGTCAGCGAGACCTCGCGCGGCCCGGGGAAGACCGGGTCGGAGTGCAGCAGCAGCGCGTCCACGACGGCCTTGCCGGTGGCCAGCAGCTCCCGGGTGGCGTAGACGTACGTGGTGGCCGCCCACTGGCGGGTGGAGTCGTCGCCCACGCCGAACGTCTCCAGCCCGGCCGTCCGGCACAGCGCGACGGCCCTCGGCAGGTGGAAGACCTGGGTGACGACGGTGACCCGCTCGGCGCCGAACACCCGGCGGGCCCGTACGCACGAGTCCCAGGTGTCGAACCCGGCGTAGTCGAGCACGATCACGTCGGCCGGCACGCCCCTGCGCAGCAGGTAGTCGCGCATGGCGGTGGGCTCGTCGTACTCCTTGCGGCTGTTGTCGCCCGACAGCAGCAGCGCCCGCACCTTGCCCGCCCGGTAGAGCTCGGCGGCCACGTCGAGCCGGCGGGCCAGCATCGGCGTGGGCTGGGTGCGCCACAACCCGGCGCCGAGCACCAGCGCGGCCTGCGCGGGCGGCACCCGGCCCAGCCAGCCGCCGCTGCCGGCCACCACGCGGTGCGGCGAGCTGTCGAGCCAGGCCCAGGTCATGGGCGCCAGCGCGAGCACGCTGACCAGCACCAGCCCCTGGTACGTACGGCGCAGCAGCCTGCGCGAGAGCCTAGGGAGTCGCAGCACACCCCATACCATCGCACAACGGTCAGACGGGAGCGGGCGCTTCCGTGTGAGCGGCGGCGGCCGGGGCCTCCAGCGGGCCTCTGCTGCGCAGCGAGGTGACCACCCGCAGCGCGGCGATCCACACCAGCGAGGCGCCGAGCACGTGCAGCAGCACCAGCGCGGCCGGCACGGCCAGGAAGTACTGGGTGTAGCCGATCACGCCCTGGCCCAGCTCCACGACGAACAGCCCGAGCGCGGCCCGCCTGGCGGCCCGGGGCGCGCCGGTCACGCGCAGCGCGAACAGCAGCGCGAACGTCAGGCCGACGACGACGTAGACGATGTCGGCGTGCAGCCGGGCCACGGTCTCGATGTCGAAGCCGAACCGGGAGGCGATGACGTCGCCCGAGTGCGGGCCCGTGCCGCTGACCACCACGCCCGCCACCAGCAGCACCGCCGTGGCGGCGAGCAGCGCGTGGCCGAGCCGCCGGACGTCGCGGTGGGCCACCCCGGCGGCCGGGCCGTCGCCCTCGCCGGCGCGGGCGTAGAGCATCCAGCAGGCGGCGATCAGCGCCATGGAGATCAGGAAGTGCATGCCGACCGTGAACGGGCTGAGCGCGGTCCTGACCACCAGCCCGCCCCACAGGGCCTGGGCCAGCACGCCCGCCGGCTGCAACAGCGCCAGGCGCACCAGCGCCCGCCTGCGCGGGACCAGGCGCAGCGCCGCGACGACGCACGCCGCGCCCACCGCCAGCACCAGGAACGTCAGCAGCCGGTTGCCGAACTCGATGAGCATCGTGAGCATCGACATCTCGGGATGGGCGACGGGCACGAAGCTGTCGGGCGTGCACCTCGGCCACGTCGGGCAGCCGAGCCCGGAACCGGTCACCCGCACGCCCGCGCCGGTCACCGCGATGCCCGCGTTGGCCACCACGGAGGCCAGTGCCCAGCCGCGCATCGAGCGCGCGGTCGGCGCCCAGAACGAGCGCAGGGCGCGGGCCAGGACGTTGGGGCGGGTGGTGGATTCCTTCACGTCAACGATGGTACGGGCCAGGTGGGACGGTCCCGTCAGGGGCTTCTCCGGAACGTGACAATGTGACATGTTACTCCTGGCGACTTTCCCGACCCGGTCCGGAGGGCTTCGAACTGTGATCACAACTGTCGACTACCACACGGGCGGCGAGCCGTTCCGGATCGTCACCGGAGGCGTCCCCGGCATCCCCGGGGCGGACGTGCTCACCCGGCGGGAGAACGCGCCCGCCCACGCCGACCACGTCAGGCGGCTGCTGTGCCACGAGCCACGCGGGCACGCCGACATGTACGGCTGCTTCCTCGTCCCGCCCGACGACGCCGGGGCGCATCTGGGCGCGCTGTTCTGGCACAAGGACGGCTTCTCCACCGCCTGCGGGCACGGCACGATCGCCCTGGGGGCCTACGCGGTGCAGGAGGGGCTGGTCGAGGCCGACCCCGAGGGGGAGACCGACGTGGTGGTGGACGTGCCGTCGGGGCGGGTCAGGGCGCGGGTGCGGTGCTCGGGCGGGCGGGTGGCGGGGGTGACGTTCGTGAGCGTCCCGTCGTACGTGATCGCGCGGGACGTGGCCGTCGCTGGAACGAAGGTCGATATTTCGTACGGCGGGGCGATTTATGCGTCTATTTCGGCGGGGGAGCTGGGGCTGTCCGTCGAGCCCCGCCACCTGACCGCCCTCGTCGGGCACGCCCGCCGCATCAAGGCCGCCCTGGCCGGCCACCCCGCCACCCGCCACCCACGCGACGACCGCCTGTCCGGCGTCTACGGCGTCATCTTCTACGACGCCCTGCCGGCCGACGCCCTGCCGGCCGACGCCGTGCCGGCCGACGCCGTGCCGGCCGACGCCGTGCCGGCCGACGCCGTGCCGGACGGCGAGCTGTCGGGTGACGGGCTGAACGTCCGGCAGCGCAACGTCACCGTCTTCGCCGACGGCGAGGTGGACCGGTCGCCGTGCGGGTCGGGCACCGCCGCCAGGATGGCGCTGCTGCACGACGCCGGCCTGCGCGGCACCCTGGTGCACGAGAGCGTCGTCGGGTCCGTCTTCCGGGCGCGGGTGGCCGCGGTGACGGCCGAGGGGATCGTGCCGGAGATCGAGGGCATGGCCTACCGCACCGGCCGGCACGTCTTCGAGCTCGATCCCGACGACCCGATCGGAACGGGGTTCACGCTGCGATGAGCGCTCTTCCCTACATCGACGGGCCCGTGCTGGAGCGGCTGGTGCCGGTCGGCCGCGCGGTGGCCGTCCTCGAACAGGCCCTGCGCGACGGGCTCGACCCCGAGCTGACGCCCCGGCGGCCGGCCGTGGACCTGCCGGCCGGGCAGCTCCTGCTCATGCCCGCCGCCGCCGGCCGCTACGCCGGGGTCAAGGCCGTCACCGTCACGCCCGACAACCCCGGGCGCGGGCTGCCCCGCATCCAGGGGACGTACCTCCTGCTGGACGGCCCGACCCTGGCCCCGCTCGCCGCCCTGGACGGCATCGCGCTCACGTCCCTGCGCACGCCCGCCGTCTCCGCCCTGGCCGTCGCCCACCTGGCCGAGCCGGACGCGCGCCGCCTGGTGGTGTTCGGCAGCGGACCGCAGGCGTACGGGCACGTCCTGGCCCTGCGCGAGGTGCGGCCCGTCGAGCACGTCACGGTCGTGGGCCGCGACCCCGCCCGCGCCGCCGCCCTGGCCACCCGCTGCCGCGCCCTGGGCCTGACCGCCGAACCCCTGACCACCGGAGCTCCCACCGCCGAAGCCGAGGTGGTGCCCGGGGCGGTGGCGGACGCGGTCCGGGCCGCCGACCTCGTCGCCTGCTGCACCACGGCCGCGCAGCCGCTGTTCCCCGGTAAGCTCGCCCGGGACGGCGTCACCGTGGTCGCGGTCGGGTCGCACGAGCCCGGCGTCCGCGAGCTCGACGGCGACCTCGTCGCCCGCGCCACCGTGGTCGTCGAGGCCAGATCGGCCGCCCTGGAGGAAGCCGGCGACGTGATCATCCCGATCCGCCACGGTACGATCACCTCTGGTCATCTCGCCGGGAACCTCGCCGAGCTGATCGCCGGGAGGGTGGTGGCCGGTCCCGGCCCGCGGGTGTTCAAGAGCACGGGCATGGCGTGGCAGGACCTGGTGGTCGCCGCGGCCGCGTACGAGGCGTGGAAGTAGGAGGGAAGGCGGATGGCTGCCGAGGACCGGCTCGACCTGCCGATGGTGGGGGAGCGGCAGAGCCTGCGCGAGCAGGTCGCGCACGCGCTGCGGGCCGCGCTGATCACCGGTGAGATGCGGCCAGGGGTGGTCTACTCCGCGCCCGTGCTCGCCGCGCAGTTCGGCGTCTCGGCCACGCCGGTCCGCGAGGCCATGCTCGACCTGGCCAAGGAGGGCCTGGTCGAGGCCGTGCGCAACAAGGGCTTCCGGGTGACCGAGCTGTCCGACCGCGACCTCGACGAGCTGACCCAGATCCGTGAGCTGATCGAGGTGCCCACCGTCTCGCGGCTGGCCGACAGCGCCCGCGCCGAGGAGTTCGAACGGCTGCGCCCGATCGCCGAGGAGATCGTCTCGGCCGCCGACCGGGCCGACCTGCTCGCCTACATCGACGCCGACCTGCGCTTCCACCTGGAGCTACTGGCCCTGGCGGGCAACGTCCACCTGGTGGAGGTGGTGCGCGACCTGCGCAACCGGGCCCG
This sequence comes from Nonomuraea sp. NPDC003560, assembly GCF_042878785.1. Taxonomy (NCBI): domain Bacteria; kingdom Bacillati; phylum Actinomycetota; class Actinomycetes; order Streptosporangiales; family Streptosporangiaceae; genus Nonomuraea; species Nonomuraea sp. NPDC003560. The sequence goes on from NZ_JBIAOF010000015.1 coordinate 64,637, forward strand.
GCTCTACGGTCTGTCGCAGCTGGCCGAGCGCGGCTCGCTGACCGACTCCGCCAGGGAGCACCTGGCCATGCTCGACGCGCTCAAGAGCGGCGACGGCAAGGCGGTCGGCCACCTGATGGGCGAGCACATCGGCCACGTCCGGGGGATCTGGGCCGAGCACTGACGCCTGCCGCGTTTCTTTACCGTCCGAATTAATAGGGTTTGTCCGTTTTGAGGTAATGTGTTGGCGAAAGCTTTCACGAACTGATCTTCCTGAGAGCCTCACAAGCCCGGTCACGCGGATGCCCGCATCCGTTGACCTTCACCGGGCTCGGCGACCCGCCCACCTCAAGCCGAGCCCTCCGCCGCGCGCCCGAGAGATCCCCATCCCCGCGGGCGCGCGGCGGCACCTCCTCGGCACTCCCTGACGCCCGGTCGTCAGCGCCCGGTCATCCTGGTCGAGCCGAGGCTGGCGGCCACGACGCACACGATCGCCGCCCACTGCTGCACGTGCAGGACCTCGCCCAGCACCAGCACGCCCGCCAGCGCCGCCACGGCCGGCTCCAGGCTCATCAGAATGCCGAACACGTGCTTGGGCATGCGCCGCAGCGCGTGGAGCTCCAGCGAGTACGGGATCACCGACGACAGCAGCCCCACGCCCAGTCCGATCAGCAGCAGCGACGGCTGCAACAGGTCCGCGCCGCCGGTCGTGACGCCCACCGGCGCGATCACCAGGGTCGAGACGATCATCGCGAACGACAGCCCGGTGGTGCCGGGGAAACGCCGCCCGGCCGCCGCGGACAGCAGGATGTAGGCCGCCCAGCACGCGCCCGCCACCAGGGCGAACCCGATGCCCAGCCACCAGGCCGCGGACGCCTGCTGCCCCCAGGGCGCCAGCAGCGCCACGCCGAGGCCGGCCAGGCCGATCCAGGCCAGGTCGAGCCTGCGCCGGGAGGCGGCCACGGCCACGCCCAGCGGGCCGAGGAACTCGATCGCCACCGCGACGCCCATCGGCAGCCGCGACAGGGCCTCGTAGTACGACAGGTTCATCAGCGCGAGCGTCAGGCCGAAACCGGCCCCGACCGCCCAGTCGCGCCACCCCAGCCCGCGCAGCTTCGGCCTGGCCACCGCGGCCATGATCAGGCCGCCCGCCGCGATGCGCAGGAACACCACGGCGCTCGGCGGCAGGACGGCGAACAGGTTCTTGGCGAACGCGGCGCCGAGCTGCACCGAGACGATGGACAGCAGGACCAGCGACGAGGGCGGGATCGAGTCCGCGGCCTGGCGCAGCAGGCGGCCAGGCCGGGGCAGCGCCGGGCGGCGATCGAAGGGATCGTCGAGGGCGAAGTCGGTCACGGAACTCCTCGCGCGGAAGGTGGGGCGGTCGTCCAGAGCGTACTGACCTCGGACGACATCTCCGCACGCGGGGTGGCGCGCCCCCTCACTCCCAGCGGAGCAGCCTCACCCCCAGCGGCACAGCCGCCTCACTCCCAGCGGAACAGCCGCGAGACCAGCGCCAGGGTCAGCACGGCCCAGCCGGCCAGGACGAGCACCGGCCCCAGCGGCAGCGCCGCCCCCTGGGCGAGCACCGCGCGCAGGCCGCCGGTCAGCGCCGAGATCGGCAGCAGCTCCAGGACCGGCCGCGCGCCCTCGGGGAACTTCGACAGCGGGAAGATCACCCCGCCCGCCCCCAGCAGCACCAGGTAGACCAGATTGGCCGCGGCCAGCGTCGCCTCGGCCCGCAGCGTGCCCGCCATGAGCAGGCCGAGGCCGCTGAAGGCCGCCGTGCCCAGCACGACCAGCACCGCGGCGGCCAGGAATGACCCGTGGGGCCGCCAGCCCAGCGCCAGCCCCACCGCCACGATCACCGCCGCCTGGATGACCTCCACGGCCACCACCGCGGCCGTCTTGGCCAGCATGAGCCCGGCCCTGGACAACGGGGTCGCGCCCAGCCGCTTGAGCACGCCGTAGCGGCGCTCGAAGCCGGTGCCGATGGCCTGCCCGGTGAAGGCCGTGGACATGACGGCCAGGGCCAGCACGCCCGGCACGAGGAAGTCGACCCGCCGGCCGCCCCCGACGTCGACCAGCGGCGCCAGCGAGAAGCCGACCAGCAGCAGCACCGGGATGATCAGGGTGAGCAGGAGCTGCTCGCCGTTGCGCAGCATCGTGCGGACCTCCGAGCCGGCCTGCGCGAGCACCATGCGCGGGAACGGCGCGGCGCCCGGCGCGGGCGAGAGGTCGAGCACGGGGGTCATCGCAGCTCCCTGCCGGTCAGTTCGAGGAAGACGTCTTCGAGGGTACGGCGCTCGATGCGCAGGTCGTCGGCCGTGACGCCCTCCGCCGCGCACCAGGCCGTGACGGTGGCCAGCAGCTCGGGCCCCACCTGGCCCTCGATGATGTAGTGGCCGGCCGGCGACTCCTTGGCCGCGCTGCCCACCGGGAGCGCGTTGAGCAGCTCCTCCAGCGTGAGCCCCGGCCTGGCCCTGAACCTGAGCTGCCGCTCGGCCCCGGTCAGCGAGGCCGGGCTGCCCTCGGCCACCACGCGCCCCCTGTCGATGATCACGACGTGGTCGGCCAGCCGCTCGGCCTCCTCCATGTGGTGGGTGGTCAGCACCACCGACACCCCGGCGCCGCGCAGCTCGCCGACCAGGTCCCAGCAGGCGTGCCGGGCCTGCGGGTCGAGCCCGGCGGTCGGCTCGTCGAGGAACACCAGCTCCGGCCTGCCGATCACGGCCGCGGCCAGCGACAGCCGCTGCTGCTGCCCGCCCGACAGCCGCCGGTAGGGGGTGCGTGCGTGCTCGGCCAGCCCGAGCCGGGTCAGCAGCGCGCCGGGATCGTGCGGACGGGCGTAGAAGCGCGCGACCAGGCGCAGCCACTCGGCGCAGCGCATCGCCGGCGGCACCCCGCCCGCCTGGAGCATCACCCCGACGCGCGGCCGCAGCTCGGGCAGCGTGGGCGACAGGCCGAGCACCCGAACGGTGCCGGAGTCGGCCTTGCGGAACCCCTCGCAGATCTCGACCGTGGACGTCTTGCCCGCGCCGTTGGGCCCGAGGACGGCGGTGACCGCGCCGCGGCCGGCCCGCAGGGTGAGGCCGTCGAGGGCGGTCCGGCCGCCGTAGCGTTTGACCAGGTCGACGATCTCGACGGCTGGGGAATCCATGGCCACGAGTTTAGGGACTGCGCCGGGCGGTCCGGCCCCCAGGTACGCGCCCGGCGAACGCCTGCCGGGCGGCCCTGCCCGGAAATGGACGGCTCTTGACCGGACCGTTCCCCGGAAAGACGTGAGAACCGGGGGACGCGCGGCGATGAGCTCCACATGTCGCGACGCAGTGGATACGACCCAGGAGTTCCGTGCTGGGTGGACCTGGCCAGCACCGACGTCCCCGGCTCGGTCCGGTTCTACGGGGATCTGTTCGGCTGGCGGGCCGACATGGTCGACGACCCGGCGGCCGGCGGCTACGGGATGTTCGTCCACGAGGGCAGCAAGGTCGCCGGGATCGGCCCCGTCCGCGACGGCGGCTCCACCTCGCTCTGGAACACCTACGTCGCCACCGACGACGCCGCCGCGCTGGCCGGCCGGGTCAGGGACGCCGGCGGCACCGTCGTGGCGGAGCCCATGGCGATCTTCGACGAGGGCACCATGGTCGCCCTGCGGGCCCCCGACGGCTCCTACGCCGCCGCCTGGCAGGCGGCCGCCCACGCGGGTGCGGAGCTGGTCAACGAGCCCGGCGCGTTCTGCTGGAACGAGCTGTGCACCCGGGACGCGCCGGCCGCCGAGCGCTTCTACTCGGCGGTCTTCGGCTGGACGTCCCGCACGTCCGACCTGGGCGGCATGGCGTACACCGAGTGGGTGGCGGGGGAGGCGGCCGTCGCGGGGATGATCCCGATGCCCGACGAGGCCCCGGCGGAGCTGCCGTCGTTCTGGCTGACCTACTTCGCGGTCGCCGACCTCGACGCGGCCCTGCACGCCGCCGCCGACGCGGGCGCCGACGTGCTCACCGGCGTGACCGAGGCGCCGCCCGGCAGGTTCGCGCAGCTCATCGACCCGCAGGGCGCGGCGTTCGGAGTCATCCAGCTCAACGAAACGTCATGAAATATCTGATAACCGGGAATTAGGAGGACCGAATCCCGGTTTGATCCCTCGGCCCTCGTGGGTCATCGGCCTGCGAGGGGAAGGGGTTCACGCATGTCCGTGGCAGAAGCCGCGTCCGCCGCCATTGGGAGCAAGGGCGAGACCAAGGGCGGGAGGCGGGGGCTGCTGCTGGTCATCCTGGGCGCGCTGTCGGCGATCGGCCCGCTGTCCATCGACATGTACCTGCCCGCCCTGCCCGCCATCACCGAGGAGATGCTCAGCGCTCCCGCGCAGGTCCAGCTCACCCTCACCGCCTGCCTGATCGGCGTCTCCGTCGGCCAGGTCGTCGCCGGCCCGGTCAGCGACGTGCGCGGGCGGCGCGTCCCGCTGATCGTGGGCGTGTCGGGGTTCATGGTCGCCTCGCTGCTGTGCGCGTTCGCGCCGTCGGTGCCCGTGCTGATCGTCCTGCGGCTGCTGCAGGGCATTCTGGGCGGGGCGGCGCTGGTCATCGTGCGCGCGGTCGTCCGCGACCTGTACGACGGCGCCGCCATCGCCCGCATCTTCGCCACGCTCATGCTGGTCAGCGGCCTGGCGCCGATCCTCGCGCCCATCGCCGGGGCCCAGCTGCTCGCCTTCACCTCCTGGCGCGGCGTGTTCGTGGCGCTCAGCGTCGCCGGGCTCGTGCTGCTGCTGGCCGTGCTGCCGGGGGTGCGCGAGACGCTGCCCGCCGACCGGCGCGAGAGCGGCGGGCTGGGGCACACCGTGCGCACCTTCTGGCAACTCCTGCGCGACCGCGCGTTCATGGGCTGCGCGCTCACCGCCGGGCTGGCCTTCGCGGCGATGTTCGGCTACATCTCCGGCTCGCCGTTCGTGCTCCAGCAGGTGTACGGCGCCACCCCGCAGCAGTACTCGCTCATCTTCGGGCTCAACGCGCTCGGCCTGACCGCGATGGCCCAGCTCGGCGGCCGCCTGTCGGGGCGCGTGGAGCCCGCCCGCCTGGTCGTCATCGGGCTGGTCACCGGCCTGGTGGGCGCCGGGCTGCTGCTGACCGCCGCGCTCACCGGGCTCGGCCTGGCCGGCATCGTGGCGGGCCTGTTCGTCATCATGCTGGGTCAGGGGCTCGTCCTGCCCGGCACCGGCGCGCTCGCGCTGGCCGGGCAGCCCGCCCAGATCGCCGGCAGCGCCTCGGCGCTGCTCGGCGTGCTGCAGTTCGCGCTGGGCGCCCTGGCCGCCCCGCTGGTCGGCCTGGCGGGCGAGGGCACGGCCGTGCCGATGGCCTGCGTGATGCTCGGCCTCATCGTCTGCTCCACGCTCGCGTTCGCGATCCTGGGACGCCGAAAGGTTAGGTAAGCCTTACCTGCGTGAGCAATTCCATTGGTGGCCTGCTCCGATTCGTTTGTGCAGCGGGAAGGAATTACGGCACACTGATGTTGTGAAAAACATGCCCACGATCGAGCCCGGTAGCGAGCGCAGCACCCGCGCGCGCGTCGCCAGGCTGATCCTTGAGCATGGTCCCGTGACGGCCGCCTCGCTCGGCGAGCGGCTGGGGCTGACGCCCGCCGCGGTGCGCAGGCACCTCGACGCGTTGCTGGCCGAGGGAATGATAGAGCCTCGCACGGTCAGGCCGCGCGGTCAGCGCGGGCGCGGACGGCCCGCCAAGCTGTTCGCCATCACCGACGCGGGGCGCAGTGCTTTCGAGCACGCCTATGACGACCTCGCCGGGAGCGCACTCCGCTTCCTGGCCGAGCGCATGGGGCGAGAAGCCGTGACCGACTTCGCCCGCTCGCAGGTGTCGAGCCTGCTGACGCGGCTGGAGCCGGTCATGCGGACGGTGCCGGCGGACCAGCGCGTACAGGTGCTGGCGCAGGCGCTGTCGGCAGAGGGGTACGCCGCCTCGGCCAGCAAGGCCAAGTCGGGCGGCGACCAGCTCTGCCAGCACCACTGCCCGGTGGCTCACGCGGCCGCGGAGTTCCCGCAGCTCTGCGAGGCCGAGACGGAGGCGTTCGCGCAACTGCTCGGCACCCCGGTGCAGCGCCTGGCCACGATCGCGCACGGCGACGGGGTCTGCACGACCCACGTGAGCCCCAAGTCGCTGGCTGAATCCGCACACAGAGACAAGAGCAAGGAGACCGGAAGGTGACTGTCACCGACCGCCCGGAGCTGGAAGGCCTCGGGAATTACAAGTTCGGCTGGGCCGACCCGGATGCCGCGGGCGCGGCGGCCAAGCGTGGCCTGTCCGAGGAGGTCGTCCGCAACATCTCCGCGCTCAAGAACGAGCCGGAGTGGATGCTCGACCTTCGCCTGAAGGGCCTCCGCCTGTTCGCCAAGAAGCCGCTGCCCACCTGGGGCTCCGACCTCACCGGCATCGACTTCGACAACATCAAGTACTTCGTGCGCTCGACCGAGAAGCAGGCCGCTTCCTGGGACGAGCTGCCCGCCGACATCAAGAACACCTACGACAAGCTCGGCATCCCCGAGGCGGAGAAGCAGCGCCTCATCGCCGGCGTCGCGGCCCAGTACGAGTCGGAGGTCGTCTACCACAAGATCCGTGAGGACCTTGAGGAGAAGGGCGTCATCTTCGTCGACACCGACACGGGCCTGAAGGAGCACGAGGAGCTCTTCAAGGAGTACTTCGGCTCGGTGATCCCGGTCGGCGACAACAAGTTCGCCGCGCTCAACACCGCCGTGTGGTCCGGTGGCTCGTTCATCTACGTGCCGCCGAACGTCGAGGTCGAGATCCCGCTGCAGGCCTACTTCCGGATCAACACCGAGAACATGGGCCAGTTCGAGCGGACCCTGATCGTCGTGGACGAGAACTCCTACGTCCACTACGTCGAGGGCTGCACCGCGCCGATCTACTCCTCCGACTCGCTGCACAGCGCGGTCGTCGAGATCATCGTGAAGAAGAACGCCCGCTGCCGTTACACGACCATCCAGAACTGGTCGAACAACGTCTACAACCTGGTCACCAAGCGCGCCGTCGCCTACGAGGGCGCGACCATGGAGTGGATCGACGGCAACATCGGCTCCAAGGTCACGATGAAGTACCCGGCCGTCTACCTGATGGGCGAGCACGCCAAGGGCGAGACGCTGAGCGTCGCCTTCGCCGGCGAGGGCCAGCACCAGGACGCCGGCTCCAAGATGGTGCACCTGGCGCCCAACACCAGCTCCAGCGTCATCTCCAAGTCGGTGGCGCGCGGCGGCGGCCGCACCTCCTACCGCGGTCTCGTGCAGATCGAGGAGGGCGCCCACGGCAGCGCCAGCACCGTCAAGTGCGACGCGCTCCTGGTCGACCAGATCAGCCGCTCCGACACCTACCCGTACGTCGACGTGCGCGAGGACGACGTCTCGATGGGCCACGAGGCCACGGTCTCCAAGGTCAGCGAGGACCAGCTCTTCTACCTCATGAGCCGCGGGCTCGGCGAGGACGAGGCCATGGCGATGATCGTGCGCGGCTTCGTCGAGCCGATCGCCCGCGAGCTGCCCATGGAATACGCGCTCGAGCTCAACCGGCTGATCGAGCTGCAGATGGAAGGAGCCGTCGGCTGATGGGCCTGAACGAGAAGCCCCTGTCGACCCTGCACGAGAAGGCGTCCTACGACCTGGGCGACTTCGAGGTCCCGACCGGGCGCGAGGAGTCGTGGCGCTTCACGCCGCTGTCCCGCCTGAAGGGCCTGCACAACGGCAAGGCCGACCCCGTGGGGCACGTGCGCCTCGACGTCGAGGCCGCGCCCGAGGTCGTCGTCGAGACGGTCGGGCGCGACGACGCCCGCGTCGGCAAGGCGTTCACGCCCACCGACCGGGTCAGCGCGCAGGCGTGGAACAGCTTCGAGAAGGCGACCGTGATCACGGTGCCGCGCGAGGCCGTCACGTCGAAGCCGACCGTGCTCACCCTGACCGGTGAGGGCGACGGCGCCGCCTACGGCCACATCGTGGTCAAGGTGGAGCCGATGGCCGAGGCCGTGGTCGTGCTCGACCACAAGGGCAGCGCCGTCTACGCCGACAACATCGAGTTCGTCGTCGGCGACGGCGCCAACCTCAAGGTCGTCAGCCTCCAGGACTGGGACGACGACGCCGTGCACGTCTCCCACCACCACGCCCAGCTCGCCAAGGACGCGACCTTCCGCAGCTTCGTGGTGACCCTCGGCGGCGACCTGGTCCGGCTCTCGCCCAGCGTGGCCTACACCGCGCCCGGCGGCGACGCCGACATGTCCGGCGTCTACTTCGTCGACGCCGGCCAGCACCTGGAGCACCGCCTCCTGGTCGACCACTCCCAGCCCAACTGCAAGAGCAACGTCGACTACCGCGGCGCGCTGCAGGGGCAGGACGCGCACGCCGTCTGGATCGGCGACGTGATCATCAGGGTCGAGGCCGAGGGCACCGACACCTACGAGCTCAACCGCAACCTCATCCTCACCGACGGCGCCCGCGCCGACTCGGTCCCCAACCTGGAGATCCTCACCGGCGAGGTCGCCGGAGCCGGGCACGCCTCGGCCTCGGGCCGCCTCGACGACGAGCACATCTTCTACCTCCAGGCCCGCGGCATCCCCTACGACGAGGCCCGCCGCCTGGTCATCAGGGGCTTCCTCGGCCAGCTCATCGAGAAGATCCAGATCGAGGAGATCCGCGACCGCGTGCTGGCCGCGGTGGAGGCGGAGCTCGCGCGATGAGTTTCGAGAAGGTCTGCCAGGTCGCCGACATCCCCGACGGCGGCGTCATCGGCGTCGAGGTCGGGGAGACCCCGGTGGCGCTGGTGCGCAAGGGCGCCGACGTCTTCGCCCTGCACGACGTCTGCTCGCACGCCGAGGTGAAGCTCAGCGAGGGCGAGGTCTACGACGGCACGCTGGAGTGCTGGCTGCACGGCTCGTGCTTCGACGTGCGCTCCGGCAAGCCCACCGGCCCGCCCGCCACCAAGCCCGTGAACGTCTACACAGTCAAGATCGACGGCGACGACGTCCTCGTCTCGCTCTCGAAGGAGTCATAAACGTGTCCACCCTAGAGATCCGTGACCTCAAGGTCGCCGTCGAGGACAAGGAAATCCTGCGCGGCGTCAACCTGACGGTGAAGTCCGGCGAGACGCACGCCATCATGGGCCCCAACGGCTCGGGCAAGTCCACCCTCGCCTACGCGATCGCCGGTCACCCCAAGTACACGATCACCGGCGGCCAGGTGCTGCTCGACGGCGTCGACCTGCTGGAGCTGTCGGTCGACGAGCGCGCCCGCGCCGGCCTGTTCCTCGCCATGCAGTACCCGGTCGAGGTCCCCGGCGTGTCGGTGTCGAACTTCCTGCGCTCGGCCGTCACCTCGGTCCGCGGCGAGGCGCCCAAGCTGCGCGAGTTCGCCAAGGACCTCAAGGCCGGCATGGACGCGCTGTCCATCGACGCCGCCTTCGCCCAGCGCAACCTCAACGAGGGCTTCTCCGGCGGTGAGAAGAAGCGCCACGAGATCCTCCAGCTGGAGCTGCTCAAGCCGAAGATCGCCGTGCTCGACGAGACCGACTCCGGCCTCGACGTCGACGCGCTGCGGGTGGTCTCCGAGGGCATCAACCGCTTCCGCTCCACGGGTGAGACCGGCGTGCTGCTGATCACCCACTACACCCGCATCCTGCGCTACGTGAAGCCCGACTTCGTGCACGTCTTCGCCGGCGGCCGGATCGTCGAGGAGGGCGGGCCGGAGCTGGCCGACAAGCTCGAGGCCGAGGGCTACGAGCAGTACACGAAGGCATCTGCATGACTTCCACCAGCTTGGACGTGGAGAAGATCAGGAAGGACTTCCCGGTCTTCTCCCGCGAGCTGCCCGACGGGCGCCCGCTCGTCTACCTCGACTCGGGCAACTCCTCGCAGAAGCCCAACCAGGTCATCGACACCATGCGCGACCACCTGGCGCTGCACTACAGCAACGTCGGGCGGGCCATGCACGTGCTCGGCGCGGAGTCGACCGAGGCGTACGAGAGCGCGCGCGACAAGGTGGCGGCGTTCGTCGGGGCGGGCTCGCGCGACGAGGTGATCTTCACCAAGAACGCCTCCGAGGCCCTCAACCTCGTGGCCTACTCCTTCGGCAACCCCGCGGGCACCGACCCGCGCTTCACCCTCGGCCCCGGCGACGAGATCGTCATCTCCGAGATGGAGCACCACTCCAACATCGTGCCGTGGCAGATGCTCGCGCAGCGCACCGGCGCCACGCTGAAGTGGTTCGGCGTCACCGACGACGGGCGGCTCGACTTCGACCCGGCCGTCGTCACCGAGCGCACGAAGATCGTCTCGATCGCCCACCAGTCGAACGTGCTCGGCACGGTCAACCCGGTCACCGCGGTGGCCGCGCGGGCGCACGAGGTCGGCGCGCTGATCATGCTCGACGCCTCGCAGTCCGTGCCGCACCACCCGGTGGACATGGCCGCGCTGGGCGCCGACTTCGTGGCCTTCACCGGTCACAAGATGGTCGGCCCTTCGGGCATCGGCGTGCTGTGGGGCCGTACCGAGCTGCTGGAGGCCATGCCGCCGTTCCTGGGCGGCGGCGAGATGATCGAGGCGGTCTGGATGGACCGCTCGACGTACGCGCCGATCCCGCACAAGTTCGAGGCCGGCACGCCGCCCATCGTCGAGGCCATCGGCCTCGGCGCGGCGGTCGACTACCTCACCGCGGTCGGCATGGACGCCATCGAGGCGCACGAGCGCTCGCTGACGGCCTACGCCCTCGACGCCCTGCGCGAGGTGCCGTCGCTGCGGCTGATCGGGCCCGACTCCCTCGACCAGCGCGGCAGCACGCTGTCGTTCACGCTGGAAGGCATACACCCCCACGATGTGGGGCAGATCCTGGACGACCAGTTCGGGGTCGCCGTCCGCGTCGGGCACCACTGCGCGCGCCCGCTGCACCTGCGGTTCGGAATACCGGCGACCACGCGGGCGTCGTTCTACCTGTACAACACCACGGGCGAGATCGACGCCCTGGTGCGCGGCCTCCATCACGTTCAGAAGGTGTTCGCATAGCCATGATCGGCGAGTCGATGTACCAGGAGCTGATCCTGGAACACTACAAGCACCCGCAGGGGCGGGGGCTGCGCGAGCCGTACGACGCCGAGGTTCACCACGTGAACCCGACGTGCGGCGACGAGATCACGCTGCGGGTCAGGGTGGGCGACGCCGGTAAAATCGAAGACGTCTCCTACGACGGCCAGGGCTGCTCGATCAGCCAGGCGGCCGCCTCCGTGCTGCACGAGCTGGCCACCGGCTCGACGGTCGAGGAGTCGCTGTCGGTGGTCGACGAGTTCACCCGGCTCATGCAGGGCCGGGGGCAGGTCGAGGCCGACGAGGAGGTGCTCGGGGACGCGGTGGCGTTCGCGGGCGTGGCCAAGTTCCCGGCCCGCGTCAAGTGCGCGCTGCTGTCGTGGATGGCCTACAAGGACGCTGTGGTGAGGAGTGCCCAATGAGCAAGCCTGTGGAGACTCCGACCGGCTTCGACGGTGACACCACCGTCGAGGAGGTCATGGAGGCGCTCAAAGACGTCGTCGACCCCGAGCTCGGCATCAACGTCGTCGACCTGGGGCTGATCTACGGGCTCAACCTCGACCCGTCCGACGCCGGTCAGCCCGTGGCCACCATCGACATGACGCTGACCAGCGCGGCCTGCCCGCTGACCGACGTCATCGAGGACCAGGCCCACTCCGCCCTGGAGGGCATGGTCTCCGACGTGAAGATCAACTGGGTCTGGCTGCCGCCGTGGGGCCCGGACAAAATCACTGACGAGGGGCGTGAGCAGCTCCGTATGCTAGGCTTCAACGTCTGATCTTTCTAGCTGTAACGGCTGGCGGTGGGCGTCAGCCGTTTCAGTGTGCCAAGGAGGGGTTTCGGAAGGTCCGTACCCAGCCAGGGAATATCCGATACCATCCCCGGCGTTGGCACCAGGTATACACCAGACGCCTCATCTCGCGTCATCGCGCCGCCTGCGGCCGGTGCCCCGGTGTATCCCCCCTGTGAAGTCCCGCCTCGATGGCGGGCGTAAATGCAACGTGTACGGCATCAGGCCGTATGTCCCGGCTCGTCCTTTCGCAGAAGTGACGCGCCACTTCGACTGAAAGGCACGAATTTCGTGACCATGCTTGACGCTGTCATGCCCGCGTTCGACGAGACCGCCCCCGAGACGGGCCCGTCGGAGTTCGAACTGCTCGGCCTTCCCAAGCCGCTCATCAGCGGTCTGGCCAAGCAGGGCATCGACAGCCCGTTCCCCATCCAGAGTGCGACGATCCCCGACGTGCTCGCCGGCCATGACGTCCTGGGCCGTGGCCAGACCGGCTCGGGCAAGACCCTGGCCTTCGGTTTGCCGACCATGGCTCGCATCGCGGGGGTGCGGCCCGCCGCCGGCCACCCGCGCGCGATGATCCTTGTGCCCACCCGTGAGCTGGCCCTTCAGGTGCATGACGCGCTCGAACCGCTCGGCCGCGGCCTCGGGCTGCGGATGAAGGTCGTCGTGGGCGGCATGTCCATGGGCAAGCAGATCGAGGCACTGCGCCGCGGCGTCGACATCGTGATCGCCACCCCGGGCCGCCTGGGCGACCTGATCCGGCAGGGCGAGTGCTCGCTGGCGCAGGTCGAGGTCTCCGTCCTCGACGAGGCCGACCACATGTGCGACCTCGGCTTCTTCCCCGTCGTCACCGAGCTGCTGGCCCAGACCCCGACCGACGGGCAGCGTCTGCTGTTCTCGGCCACCCTCGACGGCGACGTCGACAAGCTGGTGCGCCGCTTCCTCAAGGACCCGATCACCCACTCCGTGGCCCCGGCGACCTCGCCGGTCGACACCATGGAGCACCACGTGATGCAGGTCACCCGGGACGACAAGTTCGACGTCACGGCCGAGATCGCCAACCGCGAGGGCCGTACGATCATCTTCGTCCGCACCCAGCACGGCGTCGACCGGCTGTGCAAGCAGCTCGCCCGGGTCGGCATCAAGGCCGGCGGCCTGCACGGCGGCAAGCGCCAGAACCAGCGCACCCGCATCCTGGCCGAGTTCCGCGAGGGCTCGATCAACGTGCTGGTCTGCACCGACGTCGCGGCCCGCGGCATCCACGTCGACAACATCAGCCTGGTGCTGCACGTCGACCCGCCGCAGGACCACAAGAGCTACCTGCACCGCGGCGGCCGTACCGCCCGCGCGGGCGAGAAGGGCACCGTCGTCACCCTGGTGCTGCCCAACGAGCGCCGCTCGACCGACGCCCTGACCAGGCGCGCCGGCATCCACCCGTTCCGGCTCAAGGCCACCCCGGGGCACCCCCGGCTGGCCGAGGTGGCCGGGGCCCGGACGCCGAGCGGCGAGGCCATCCCCGTGTGGGAGCCCGACGTCCGCAAGCCGCTGCGCCCGCGCCGTGAGGGCGGTCACGGCGGCGCCGAGCGCCGGGGCGGGCGTCGTCCGCGCCGCGAGTTCGACGGCGAGCGCCGTCCGCGCCGGCACGAGGACGGCACCTTCGCCGGCGGCGACGACCGTCGTCCGCGCCGTCACGAGGAGTCCGGTGAGGACCGTCGTCCGCGCCGGCACGCCGAGGGCGAGCGGCCGTTCGGCGGCGGGCAGCGTCCGGCCGAGGCGCGCACGTTCGGCGACGACCGCAGGCGTGGCGACCGGCCGCGCGGTGGTTTCCGCTCCGACGACCGTCCCGCCCGTCAGGACGACCGCGGTGGTTTCCGTTCCGACGACCGTCCTGCCCGTCAGGACGACCGTGGTTTCCGTTCCGACGACCGCCCGGCGTTCCGCCAGGACGACCGCGGCTACCGGTCCGAGGCGCCCCGTGGCGGCGGGTACCGTGACGGCCAGCGCGGCGGCGGCGGTTTCCGCTCCGACGACCGCGGCCGCTTCGGCGCCGACCGTGGCCGCCCGTTCTCGGGCGACCGTGACCGGCCCGCCCGCTCCGACGAGCGCGCCCCCCGCGACGGCTTCCGCTCCGGCGGCGGCTTCCGTTCCGAGGAGCGCGGCAACGGCGGGTTCCGCCGCAACAACGGCGGCCGCCGCTTCGAGCGCTGACGCCGGCTGAACGACCGACTGCCCGTCGCGCCTCCCGCAGGGGAGGGGCGGCGGGCTTCGTCGTTCCCGGGCGAGCTACGAGGTCAGGACGTCGAGAGCGCGGTCGACGTCGTCGACGGTGTTGTAAACGTGGAAGCCCGCGCGGACCCGGCCGGCGCGCACCGCGGCGCGGATGCCGGCCGCCGCCAGCCGCTCGCCCGGCGCCTCCACCGACACGATCGCCGAGTCGGACGGTTCCAGCCCCAGCCCGGCCCTGAACCGGTTGGCCAGCCCGACGTCGTGCTCGTGGACGCGCTGGGCGCCGATCTCGTTGAGCAGTTCGAGCGCGGGCGCCGCGCCGACGTAGCAGAACCAGGCCGGCGACAGGTCGAAGGCGCGGGCGTCGGAGGCCAGCCGCAGCGGCGGCCCATAGTAGGAGCCGCCCGGATCGTCGCCGGCGTACCAGTTGGCCGCCAGCGGCCGCATCAGGGAGCGCACCCGGGGCGACAGGTAGCCGAACGCGGCCCCGCGCGGCGCCATCAGCCACTTGTAGGCCGCGCACGCCAGCACGTCGATGCCGTCGGCCACCGACACCGGCAGCCACCCGCACGCTTGGGAGCCGTCGGCGATGACCAGCGCGTCGTGGGCGCGGGCGGCGGCGACGACGTCGTGCAGCGGCGTCACGTAGCCGGTCGCCGACTGCACGAGGCTGAAGGCGACGGCGTCGGTCCGGCTCGTGACGGCGTCGGCCAGGCGCTCGGCGGGCACGGTCTCGACCTCGGCCGCCACCGCCCACGGGAACAGGTTGCTGGTGAACTCGATCTCCGGCACCAGCACCCGCGCCCCCGGCGGCAGCGCGGTCGCCACCGTGGACATGATCTGCGACACCGTCGAGCCGACCGTCACGTCGGCCGGCTCGGCGCCGACCAGGTGGGCGAAGGCCGTGCGGGCCCGGCCGACCGAGGCGTCCCAGGGCGCCCAGTCGCCGCTGCCGTGCCGCCACTCGGTGAGCACGGCCTGCAGTTCCTCGAAGGCCGGGCGGGGCGGAAGGCCGTACGAAGGGGTGTTGAGCCAGCCCGGGTCGGCGTCCCAGAGCTTGCCCACGGTCGCGATGTCCATGACCACCAGCCTAGAACGGCCCTCCGGAGATCAAACGGCGGCCGGACGACGGGCAGGAAGCGGCCGTCTCGCGTGGCGGACTCCGGGCGGCGTCACCGTCGCGCGCAGACTAGGCTTGTCAGGCACGCCAACCGACCGACGAGAGAGACCATGAAGACCTTCGAAGAGCTGTTCGCCGAGCTGTCAGACAAGGCGCGTACCAGGCCCGCGGGCTCGGGCACCGTGGCCGCGCTCGACGCCGGCGTGCATGCCATCGGCAAGAAGGTCGTCGAGGAGGCCGCCGAGAGCTGGATGGCCGCCGAGCACGAGTCGAACGACAGGGCGGCGGAGGAGATCTCCCAGCTCCTCTACCACGTGCAGGTGCTCATGATCGCCAAGGGCATCGGGCTCGACGAGGTGTACAAGCATCTCTAGGGCGCCTCGCGCCCGCCCCGGCGTCCCATCGACCATGAGTGAGGAAGAAGACCCGAACATGCTGCGTCTGGCCGTACCGAACAAGGGCGCGCTCAGCGAGGCCGCCCAGAACATGCTCAAGGAGGCCGGCTACCGGTCCCGCAGGGACAGCAAGGAGCTCGTCGTCGTCGACGAGGACAACGGCTGCGAGCTGTTCTTCCTGCGTCCCCGCGACATCGCCGTCTACGTCGGGGAGGGCACCCTCGACCTCGGCATCACCGGCCGCGACATGCTGATCGACTCCGGCGCGCCGGTCGAGGAGATCATGCCGCTCGGCTTCGGCGGCTCCACCTTCCGCCTGGCCGCCAAGGCGGGCACGATGTCGTCGGTCAACGACCTCGACGGGCAGCGCATCGCCACCTCCTACGCGGGGCTGCTCGACAAGTACCTGTCCGACCAGGGCGTCGACGCCCGCGTGATCAAGCTCGACGGCGCCGTCGAGACCGCGATCCGGCTCGGCGTGGCCGACGCGGTCGCCGACGTCGTGGAGACCGGCACCACGCTGCGCAACGTCGGCCTGGAGGTGTTCGGCGAGCCGATCATGCGTTCGGAGGGCGTGCTGATCAAGCGGCAGAGCGCGCCGGAGACGCCGGGCATGGGCCAGCTCGTCCGCCGCCTGCAGGGCGTCGTGCACGCCCGCGACTTCGTGATGATGGACTACGACATCCGCGCCGAGCGCATCGAGGAGGCCATCGCCCTCACGCCCGGCATGGAGGGGCCCACGGTCTCGCCGCTCCACCGCGAGGGCTGGGTCGCCGTCCGGGCCATGGTCCGGCGCAAGGGCCACCAGCAGGTGATGGACCAGCTCTGGGACATCGGCGCGCGGGCCATCCTGGTCACCGACATCTACGCCTGCCGCCTCTGACAAATGTCACCGTCAACCCCGGAAGGATCGCACTAACGGCGGAAAAGCCGCGCCCGTAGCGTTTGCTGACATGAACGCCATCGTGTTCGACCAGGTCAACAAGCGCTACGGGGACGTGCTTGCCGTCGACGACCTCTCGCTCGCCATCGAGCCGGGCAAGACCGTGGCCCTGCTCGGGCCCAACGGCGCGGGCAAGTCCACCTCGATCAACATGCTGCTCGGCCTGCTCCGCCCCACCAGCGGCACGATCACCATCCACGGCCGCACGCCCGACCACGCGGTGCGCGCCGGCGAGCTGGGCGCGATGCTCCAGAACGGCGCCCTCATCCCCGAGCTGTCGGTCAAGGAGCTCATCGACCTCGTCCGCCGGCTCTACCCCGACCCGCTGCCGCTGGCCGAGATCCTGAAGCTGGCCGACCTGTCGGACCTGGTCAAGCGGCGCGCGAACAAGCTGTCCGGCGGCCAGACGCAGCGCGTCAGGTTCGCCCTGGCCATCGCGGGCGCGCCGAAGATCCTGCTGCTCGACGAGCCGACCGCGGCCATGGACGTGGAGTCCAGGCTGCGGTTCTGGGCCAGCATGCACGACTACGCCGCCGGCGGCAGGACCGTGCTGTTCGCCACCCACTACCTGGAGGAGGCCGACGAGCACTCCGACCGGGTGATCGTCATCGCCCGCGGCCGGCTGGCCGCCGACGGCACCGCCGCCGAGATCAAGGCCGGCGTGGGCGGGCAGGTCGTCCGGTTCACGCTGGGCGACCAGCCCGCGGCCGGGCTCGACCGGCTGCCCGGCGTCACCGCCGTCGAGGTCGCCGCCGGCACCGCCACGCTGCACACCTCCGACCCCGACGCGACCGTGGCCGCCCTGTTCCGGGGCACCGAGCTCGACGTCAGGGGCCTCCAGCTCACCGGCGCCGACCTCGAAGACGCCTTCCTCGCGCTCACCAGGGAGTCCTGATGCTGTTCTACGCCAAGACCGAGGCGATGCGCATGCTGCGCAACCGGCGCTACATCATCTTCGTGGTCATCTTCCCGGTCGTGCTGTACCTGATCAACGCCAACATCTACGGCAAGCAGACCGACGGCGCCGGGGTGAGCTACAGCGTCGTGCTGATGGTCTCCATGGCTGCCTACGGGGCGCTGGCCTCGTCGATGATGAGCTCGGCGGTGCCGTGGGCGACCGAACGGCAGTCCGGCTGGCTGCGCCAGCTCCAGATCACCCCGCTGCCCAACTGGATGATCATCGCCACCAAGCTCGGCACCGCCATGCTGCTCGTGCTGCCCTCGCTGCTGCTGGTGTCCGTCGTCGGGATCGTCCAGCAGGGCGTGTCGATGCCGGTCGGCCGGTGGGTGCCGCTGCTGCTGGCCATGTGGCTGGGGACGATCCCGTTCATCGCGCTGGGCCTGGCGATCGGGTCGCTGCTGACGGCCGACGCCGCGCAGCCGGCCGCGATGATCTGCATGTTCGTCCTGGCCATCGCGGGCGGCCTGTGGTTCCCGCCCGAGGTGTTCGGCGACACCATGCGGACCGTGGCCGACATCATGCCCTCCTACCACTACGCGAGCCTCGGCTGGAGCATCGTCGCCGGGAACGGCGTCGCGCTGACCGACGTGCTGGTGGTCGGCGGATGGGCGGTCGTCCTGGGCGGGGCTGCCGCCTACCTGTACCGCCGGGCTACTGTTCGGGCATGAGTTTCGCCGACAAGCTGCACTTCGGTGACGGGCGGCCGTCGCCCAGGCGGCGGCTGCTCGGGATGTCCGTCGGCATGGTCTACCTCGTCTTCCCGATCGCTGAGATCGTCGCGGGCGGCGTCACGGGCGCCCGGGCGATCTGGGGGGCCGTGGCGCTGGTCGCGTTCATCGGCTGCTTCGCCGGCACGGTGATCAGCGCCAAGAGCTTCCACGAGCGCTCGCGCGCCACCTTCCCCCTGCTCGGCGTGACCGCGGCGATCGCGGTGGTCAGCGCGTTCGCCTTCGGCGGCGCCTGGCTCACGCTGCCGGTCTACACGGTCGTGCTCTACGGGTTCACCCTCCCGCCCGCCTGGGCGCTGGCCGGGGTGGGCGTGAACCTGGCGGTGGTGGTGGCGGCCGGGGTGCTGACCGGCGACGAGTTCGCCGGCGTCGTCGTCCTGGGGCTGCAGGTCGTCACGCTGGGCGTGTTGTTCATCAGCATCCGCAACAGCCGGGTGCTGACGCTGAGGCTGCACGAGGCGCAGGGCGAGGTGGCCAGGCTGGCGGCCACGGAGGAGCGCCTGCGCATCGCCCGCGACCTGCACGACCTGCTGGGCCACAGCCTGTCGCTGATCGTGCTCAAGAGCGAGCTGGCCGGGCGGCTGGCCGAGGAGTCGCCGCAGGTGCGGCAGGAGATCGCCGACATCGAGTCCGTGGCCAGGCAGGCGCTGGTGGAGGTGCGCGAGGCGGTCACCGGCTACCGGCAGCGCAGCCTGTCGGAGGAGATCGACGGCGCCCGCTCGGTGCTACGCGCGGCGGGCGTGCGGGCCGAGGTGCGGGTGTCCGGCACGCCGCTGCCCGACCTGCTCGACGGGCTGTTCGGCTGGGCGGTGCGCGAGGGCGTCACCAACGTCGTACGGCACGCGCGGGCGGCCCGTTGCGAGATCCAGGTGACGTGCGACGGCGAACACGCCACCCTGGAGATCATGGACGACGGACGCGGCGGCGAGCCGCAGGGCACCGGCAGCGGGCTCAGCGGCCTGCGCGAACGGGTGACGGGCGCGGGCGGCACCATGGAGGCCGGCGGCGCGCCCAAGGGCGGCTTCCGGCTGCGGGTGCTGGTGCCGGTCAGAGTGGGGACGGCCGCGTGATCCGGGTGATGCTGGCCGAGGACCAGGGCATGATCCGCGGCGCGCTGGCCTCGCTGCTCGGCCTGGAGCCCGACATCGAGGTGGTCGGCGAGGCCGCCGACGGGAACGAGGCCGTCGCCGTCGCGGTCGCCGCGACCCCCGACATCGCGCTGCTCGACATCGAGATGCCCGGCAAGGACGGCCTGACCGCCGCCGCCGAGATCGCCGCCCGGGTGCCGGGCTGCCGGGTGATGATCCTGACCACGTTCGGGCGGCCCGGCTACCTGCGCACCGCGATGGAGGCGGGGGCGGTGGCGTTCCTGGTCAAGGACAGCCCGGCCAAGGATCTCGCGGCGGCCATCCGCCGGGTGCAGGCGGGGGAGCGGGTCATCGACCCGGGGCTGGCCGCGGCGGCGCTGAGCGCGGGGCCCAACCCGCTGTCGGCGCGCGAGCGCGACGTGCTGGCCGCCGCCGCCGACGGCTCCACGATCGGGGACATCGCCCGCCGCCTGCACCTGTCGGAGGGCACGGTGCGCAACTACCTGTCCTCGGCCATCCAGAAGACGCACGCGCGCAACCGCATCGAGGCCGTGCGGCGGGCCAAGGCCCAGGGCTGGGTCTAGCCGGGCTGGGTCTGGCCGGGCTGGGTCTGGCCGGGCTGGGTCTGGCGGGGCTGGGTCTGGCCGGGCCCGGCTGGACCTCAGGTGCGCATGGCGGCGATCTGGCGGATCAGGTCCGACACCCGCACGATGCCCAGGCAGCGGTTGAGCTCGTCGGTGACCACCAGGTCGTCGTAGATGCGGGCCGCGTCCCGGCCGGCGGCCTGCATGGCGGCGATGGCCGGGGTCGTCCTCGGGACCGTGCGCGGCGGGTCGGCCAGGCGCTGGGCGGGCTTGGCGCCGTGCAGGGCGTGCCCGTACCGGGCGGCGAAGGACAGCAGGAAGCGGCTGCGGTCGAGGCTGCCCTTGGGGCGCTGGTACTCGTCCACCAGGATCACGCTGGTGATCGTGGGCTCGTGCCCGAACGCCGCCACGACCTCCTCCGCCTTGGCCCCGGCCGGCAGCGTCACCGCCGGGACCAGCAGCTCCTGCACGCGCGGGCCGAGCATCAGCGTGTCCGGCGACTCGTCGGCCACCGGGAGCGGCACCCGGATCTTGCCGTCGGGGCCGGGCGCCAGCAGCGGGCCGTGGGCCAGGCGCACGCCCAGGCCGCGGGCCACCGCCACCTGCCCCTCGCGCTCGACGCCAGGGGCCAGCACGTGCGCGCCGATCCCGCGGGCCAGCGTCACCACCGCGCGCGCCACCGCCGCCGCCCGGTGGTCGCCGGGCAACCTGGTCACCAGCTCCTCGTCCAGCGCCAGCAGGTACGGCGCGGAGTCGGTGACGACGTCCAGCGCCGGGCCGCCCGCGCCCACGTCGGCGAAGCCCAGCAGGTAGCCGATCGTGCGCAGCCCGTCGAGGCTGACCTTCAGCAGGCGGCGGTCCTGCTCCTGGCACGTTCCGGTGAGCATCAGGATCGCCTCACGAGGATGCCTGCCCGCCCGCCGCAGGGCCTCGTGGAGCGGCGCCAGCGCCCCGGCGCCCGAGAGCACCACGTGCAGGGGCAGTGGCAGCACCATGGGCAGCGGGGCCGCCCGGAGAACGCCCGCCGGGTCGACGACGGCGGGCTGCGCGATGACGGCCCCGTTGTCGAGATCCACTACAGGGCTGGTGAGCAGGGAGGACACGTTCAGATGATCCGACCGGCACGGTTTCGGCAGAAGCCCTCCGAAACGAAGTTCACCGACATTTCCGCTATAGTTCCCCCCTTCTCGTGAAGGGAATGTCGTTCGGTTACCCTTCCCGCATGAGCGCGCGTCCGGCCAGAGGCGGCGGCCGCTGGGTCACGGTGCCGCCCGAGCGCGTGCATCCCTGGATCGACGGGTTCGCCGGCCGCCACGGCCCCTTCGAGGCCGCCGGCGACGACCGCGTGGTCCGCCTGACCGCCGCCGACGGCGCGCTGGCCGAGCTGCACGTGCCGTTCCCGCCGATGACCCCCGGCCCGCCGCACGTGACCAGGCTGGTCGCGCACGCGCAGGCCGCGCGGCGGGTGGGCGTGCTGCTGGTCCGGCTCGGCGGGTACGCGGCCGGCGTGTTCCACGGCGCCGAGCTGCTGGACTCCAAGGTCGGCTCCCGGCTGGTGCAGGGCCGTACGGCGGCCGGCGGGTGGTCGCAGCAGCGCTTCGCCAGGAGGCGGCAGAAGCAGGCGGCCCAGGCGTTCGACAGCGCGGCGGAGACGGCGGCGCGGGTGCTCGTGCCGCGGCTCGGCGAGCTGGAGGCGGTGGTGCTCGGCGGCGACCGGCGGGCGGTCGACGCGCTGCGCGGCGACCGGCGGCTCGCGCCGGTGTTCGCGCTGGAGAGCGAGCCGTTCCTGGTGGTGCCCGACCCGAGGCTCGCGGTCCTGCGCGACGCGCCCGCCCGGTTCCGGGCCGTCCGGATCCGGGTGGTCGACCCGTCCTGAGCCCTGAGGGTTCGTTCAGGCGGTCAGGACGCCGGAAGGAAGGCGTCGGCGTGGTCGGCGACGAAGGCGGCCAGGGGGCGGGGCGGGCGGCCGGTGACGTCCTCGACGGTGGTGGTGATCTCCGCCCAGCCGGTCCGGCTCAGCGTCGCCTGCGTGGCGGCCAGCTCGGTGGCGAACGGCTCAGGGATCCCCTGCCCGGCCAGCCGTGCGGCCATCTCGGGGACCGGCAGGTCCACGTAGGACACCGGACGCCCCAGCACGCGGGTCATCGTCGCCGCGATCTCCTCGTGGGTGGGCGACTCGGGCCCGGTCAGCAGGTACGAGCCCGACGCGCCCACCGGCCGGGTCAGCAGGGCGGCGGCCACCGCGGCGATGTCCCTGGCGTCGATGTAGTTCATCCCGCCGGTGCCCCACGAGCCGTGGAAGCGGTCGCCGCGCACCTCGCCGAGCAGGTTCTGCATGAACCCGGTCGGCTGCAGCACGGCGTGCGGCACGCCGGAGGCCCGCAGGTGCTCGTCGACCTCGCCGTGGGGCCCGGCGCTGAGCGCGGCGCCGGGGGCGGCGTCGCGTACCGAGACCTCGACGATCTGCGCCACGCCCGCCTCGGCGGCCAGGTCGACGACCTCCTTGAGCCGCTCGGCGAACCCGGGGAACGGCGAGCTGTTGAGGAACAGCCGGTCGCCGGGGGACAGCAGCCGGCCGATCGTCTCCGGCCGGGTGAAGTCGCCGACGGCGTGCGGTACGCCCAGGTCGGCGGGCGTCCGCGACACCGCGAGCACGTCCTGGCCGGCGAGCTGGGCGACCAGGGCCCGGCCGATGGACCCGGTCGCGCCGGTGATCACGATCATGATGGCCTCCTAAGTGGAATCTCTTCGTCCGCTTTCATGGACGCTACACTAAGCGGAAACAATTCGTCCACTTAGGAGGTCGGGACGTGCGCGCGGACGCCAGAAGGAACCTGGTCAAGATCCTCGACGCGGCCGCCAGGGTGATGGCCGAGCGCGGCGTCAACGCGCCCATGGAGCTCATCGCGCGGCAGGCCGGCGTCGGCGTCGGCACCCTCTACCGCCGCTTCCCCGACCGTGAGGCGCTCATCGCCGCGCTGGGCGAGCATTACGTCCAGTCGCTGGCCGAGGCCCTGGAGCACGCCGTCGACGGCGAGCGGGACGCCTGGAGCGCGCTGCGCGGCTTCGTGCTGTGGGCCGCCGCCCCCGGCCGCGTCGCGCTGGCCGCCGCGCTGGCCCACCTGCCGGAGGAGGCCATCGCGGGCACGGCGGAGTTCGCCGAGAGCAAGGAACGCTGGCTGGCGCTGCTCCAGGGGCTCGTCCGCCGGGCCCAGGCGGAGGGCGGCATGCGTCCCGACGTGACCTGGGAGGACGTCGTCGGCCTGCTCAACGTCTTCACCTGCCACCCTGACGGGCTGCCCGCCCCCGTGGCCGCCCGTCCGGAGAGGTACCTGCACCTCATGCTCGACGGGATGGCCGCCGGCGCCGCGACCGCGCTGCCGGCCTGACAGCCCCTGTCCCACGCGTACCGCAGGGCACCTGGAGCCCCTATAAGCAGAGGTAGCGCCTGGCACGGGGGCCCTACACTGATCTGTATGCATACTCCCGATTGACCGGCGGTCGCACGCCCAATCCTCGTTTCCTAGCTCGGGAGTGTCCGCCAATATGATCATCGCCAGTGACATCGAGCTGCGCGCGGGCGCGCGCCTGCTCATCGAGAACGCCTCCTTCCGGGTCAACCCCGGCGACAAGATAGGTCTGGTCGGCCGCAACGGCGCGGGCAAGACCACCCTGACCAAGGTGCTCGCGGGGGAGGCGCTGCCCGCCGCGGGCTCGGTCACCTCCTCCGGCAGCATCGGCTACCTGCCCCAGGACCCCCGTACGGGCGACCTCCAGGTGCTGGCCCGCGACCGCATCCTGTCCGCGCGCGGCCTCGACGAGGTCCTGCGCAAGCTGCGCGAGGCCGAGATCGGCATGTCCTCCGCCGACGAGCGCACCCGCGAGAAGGCCGTCAAGCGGTACGGCAGGCTCGAAGACCAGATGCACGTGCTCGGCGGCTACGCGGCCGAGTCCGAGGCCGCCTCCATCGCCTCCAGCCTCGGCCTGCCCGACCGGGTCCTCGGCCAGACGTTGCAAACGCTTTCCGGCGGTCAGCGGCGCCGCGTGGAATTGGCGCGAATTCTTTTCAGCGGAGCGGAAACTCTCCTTCTCGACGAGCCGACAAACCACCTAGATGCGGACTCAATCGGGTGGCTTCGTGATTTTTTGCGCTCTCATCAAGGTGGCTTGGTGATCATCAGCCACGACGTCGGCCTTCTTGAAGCCACGGTCAACAAGGTCCTCCACCTCGACGCCAACCGTTCGGTGATCGACCACTACAACGTCGGCTGGAAGGCCTACCTGGCCCAGCGCGAGACCGACGAGAAGCGCAGGAAGCGCGAGCGCGCCAACGCCGAGAAGCAGGCGGGCGCGCTGCTGGCCCAGGCCGACAAGATGCGCGCCAAGGCCACCAAGGCCAAGGCGGCCCAGGACATGATGCGCCGCGCCCACCGCCTGCTGGCCGGCACCGAGGAGGAGCGCCAGAGCGACAAGGTCGCCCGTCTGCGCTTCCCCGAGCCGCTGCCGTGCGGCCGCACGCCGCTCATGGCCGAGGGCCTGTCGAAGTCCTACGGCTCCCTGGAGGTGTTCACCGACGTCAACGTGGCCATCGACCGAGGTCACAGGGTCGTCATCCTCGGCCTCAACGGCGCCGGCAAGACCACGCTGCTGCGCATACTCGGCGGCATCGAGTCCCCCGACACCGGCGAGCTGCGGCCCGGCCACGGCCTGAAGGTCGGCTACTACGCCCAGGAGCACGAGACCCTCGACCCCTCCCGCACGCTCCTGGAGAACATGCGCTCGGCGGGCGGCGAGTTCACCGACACCGAGCTGCGCAAGGTCCTCGGCTCGTTCCTGTTCTCCGGCGACGACGTCGACAAGCCCGCCGGCGTCCTGTCCGGCGGCGAGAAGACCCGGCTCGCGCTGGCGATCCTGGTGCTGTCGAGCGCCAACGTCCTGCTGCTCGACGAGCCCACGAACAACCTCGATCCGGTCAGCCGCGAGCAGGTTCTCAACGCTCTGAGGTCGTATTCAGGAGCAATCGTCCTCGTCACCCATGACGAGGGTGCCGTTGACGCCTTGTCACCGGATAGGGTGATCTTGCTGCCTGACGGAACTGAAGACGCGTGGAGCGACGAATTTTCCGATCTTGTGGCACTTGCCTGATCTTAATTTGAGTGGGTACGGATCTTTTCCCGTGGAGTAGGTAGCCGATCCCGCTGAAATGACTGATCATGGCGGAGTAACGCTGCGGAAGTCCGGCACTACAGGAGGTACTCGTGGCCGAGACACTGAAGAAGGGCACCCGGGTCACCGGGGCCGACCGGGAAAAACTGGCCGGCGATCTCAAGAAGCGCTACGCACAGGGCGAGAGCATCCGCGCCCTGGCCGCTTCGACCGGTCGGTCTTACGGGTTCATCCACCGCATCCTTAGCGAGTCCGGTGTGACTCTGCGCGGGCGCGGCGGGGCGACCCGAGGCAAGACCAAGCGCTGACGGCTGTCTCGGAACGTGCGACCGCAGCCGCCCGTCCCTAGTCAGCCGCTGTCGCGCCCGAGCCAGAATCATATTCTGTAAGCTCGGGCGCGACGGTCAGCCTTGGTGGCGCACCCCGTGCGCGACCGGACACAGGGAGCAGGCGATGGCGGAAGCACAGGCACCACAGCGCGGGGGGAACGCGGAGGACGTCTCTGCCGAAAGGCTGGCGGAGATCGGGCTTCGCCATGAGGTGGACGGTGAGATAGCGACGATCACGCTGGACCGGCCGGAAAAGCGCAACGCCCAGACGTTCGCGACATGGTCGGCGTTGGCTCGCATCGGGGAGAGCCTTCCCGAACAGGTGCGCGTCGTCGTCGTGAAAGGTGAGGGACCGTCCTTCTCAGCAGGAATCGACCTGCGGATGTTCACACCGGAGGGAGTGCCCGGACAGGGCTCGTTCAGCTCGGCCGCCGCAACCGACGGCGAGGCCTTCGAGCAGCGCATACGTCAGGCACAGGACGGTTTCCTGTGGCTGCGCCGCCCGGAGATCGTCTCCATCGCCGCCGTGCAGGGGCACGCGATCGGCGCGGGGTTCCAGCTCGCGCTCGCCTGTGACCTGCGCATCGTGGCCGACGACATCACCTTCTGCATGAAAGAGCCCGCACTGGGCCTGGTCCCGGATCTGACGGGGACCAAACCGCTGGTCGAGCTGGTCGGACTGGCCAAGGCGATCGACATCTGCCTGACCGCCAGGAACGTGTACGCCGAGGAGGCCATGCGCATCGGCCTCGCGGAGCAGGTGGTCGCCGGGGGCGACCTGGACAAGACCGTACAGAACAAGATTGCGGAGCTGCTGTCGACGAACCGGGACGCGGCGGCGGCGACGAAGCGCCTCCTCCAGGGGGCGCGGGCGCGCACCCTGGAGGAGCAGAGTGCGGCCGAGGGCAGAGAGCAGGCCAAGCGCATCAAGGCCCTGTTCGGCCCGCGTTAGGACGGCCGGCCGGAGGCGGGGCTCCGGTTCGCCGTGAGCGGATCGCGGAATCGCCGGAGGTCCTCGCGACGCTGAATCCGGGGGAGGAGGAGGGATCCCCCGTATGGCGATGATGGGAGGGGGCTTCGGCCCTCAGGTCTGGATGTCACTGCGCCGCGACGGCTCGGTGACCAAGCAGCGCATCGCGCCGGGCACGGTCCGGCGCATCGGCAGGCACGCGCGCCCGCACCTCAGGAAGATCGCGGCGTTCCTGCTGCTCGTGGTGGCCGGGGCGGTGATCGTGGTGGCCAACCCGCTGCTGATGAAGGCGATCATCGACGACGGCATCATGACCGGCCGCACCGACGTGGTGATCGGCCTGGCCGTGGCCATCGCCGCGCTCGCCGTCCTCGACGCCGCGCTGACGCTGGCGCAGCGCTGGTTCTCCGCGCGCATCGGCGAGGGGCTCATCTACGACCTGCGCACCGAGGTCTTCGACCACGTGCAGCGCATGCCGGTGGCCTTCTTCATGCGGGCGCAGACCGGCGCGCTGGTCAGCCGGCTCAACAGCGACGTGATCGGCGCCCAGCGGGCGCTGACCAGCACGCTGTCGTCCGTGGTGTCCAACGTGGTCAGCCTGGTCCTGGTGCTGGGCGCGATGCTGGCGCTGTCGTGGCAGGTCACGCTGGTCGCGCTGGTGCTGCTGCCGATCTTCATCGTGCCCGCCAAGTACGTCGGCCGGCGCATGTCCGCGCTGACCCGCGAGCAGATGCAGCTCGACGCCGAGATGAGCTCGGTCACCACCGAGCGCTTCAACGTGGCCGGCGCGATGGTCGCCAAGCTCTACGGCCGGCCCGAGGACGACGCGGCCACCTACGCCGCCCGGGCCGGGCGCGTCCGCGACGTCGGCGTGACCGTCGGCATGTACGGCACGGTCTTCCGGGTCGCGCTCGGCCTGGTCGCGGCGCTGGCCACCGCGCTGGTCTACGGCATCGGCGGCGTGCTCGCCGTCGGCGGCGCCTTCGAGCTGGGCACGCTGGTGGCCCTGACCGCCCTGCTGATGCGCCTGTACGGCCCGCTGACGTCCCTGTCCAACGTGCACGTCGACGTGATGACGGCGCTGGTCAGCTTCGACCGCGTCTTCGAGATCCTCGACCTCAAGCCGATGGTCGCCGAGCGGCCCGGCGCGCGTCCGGTGCCCGAGGGCCCGGTCACCATCGAGTTCGACGACGTGCGCTTCCGCTACCCGGCGGCCGAGGAGGTCTCGCTGGCCTCCCTGGAGTCGGTGGCCCGCCAGGACTCCGGTGGCCCGTCGCAGGAGGTGCTGAAGGGCGTCTCCTTCACCGCCCGGCCCGGCGAGATGATCGCGCTGGTCGGCCACTCCGGCGCGGGCAAGACCACCATCACCTCCCTGCTCTCCCGGCTCTACGACGTCAACGAGGGGGCCGTCCGGATCAACGGGCTCGACGTGCGCGAGGCCACGCTCGACTCGCTGCGCGACACCGTCGGCGTCGTCATGCAGGACGCCCACCTGTTCCACGACACGATCGGGGCCAACCTCCGTTACGCCAGGCCCGGCGCGAGCGAGGAGGAGATCCGCGACGCGCTGCGGGCCGCGCAGATCGGCGACCTGGTCGAGGGGCTGCCCGACGGGCTCGACACCGTCGTCGGCGACCGCGGCTACCGGCTGTCCGGCGGCGAGAAGCAGCGGCTCGCGCTGGCCAGGCTGCTGCTGAAGGCGCCGCGCGTGGTCGTGCTCGACGAGGCGACCGCGCACCTCGACTCCGAGTCCGAGGCGGCCGTGCAGCTCGCGCTCAAGACGGCCCTGCACGGCCGTACGTCGCTGGTCATCGCCCACCGGCTGTCCACGATCAGGGAGGCCGACGAGATCCTGGTCGTGCACGACGGGCGCGTGGCCGAGCGGGGCCGGCACGAGGAGCTGCTGGCGCGCGGCGGCCACTACGCCGAGCTCTACCGCACCCAGTTCAGCTCGGGAGATAGCCCAGCCGGGTGAGCTCCTGCCGGGCGACCTTCTCCACCAGCTCCAGGTCGGCCGGCCGCAGCCGGGCCCGCCAGGCGCCGACCTCGGGGACGCGCGAGCCGTACAGCGCGATCTTGGACACCCGCGTCTCCAGGAACTCGGTGAGCGCGGCGAGCGTGTCGGCGGGCTTGAGCGCCAGGTCCTCGTAGCGGATGGTGAGCAGCTGCCGCTCGGGCAGCTCCCGGCGCAGCTCGGCGTTCAGCCGCACGGCGCTGCGCCAGCGCAGCGCCGCCTTGCCCGCCGCGGGCATGCCCTTCCACCGGTCGAGGTGCTCGTCCTTGTTGACGCCGAGGAAGGCGTTGGGGAACTCGGTGCTGTCGGAGAGCATCGCGGGCTTGAACCAGGCCAGGCAGGCCGGGTCGGCGAGCATGCCGGCGACGGCGTCCCTGCCGTCCCTGATGAGCTGGACGAACCGGGCGTCGGGGAACGCCTGCAGCAGCACGGGCGCGCTGTAGAGCAGGTCGGGGCTGCCGTCGCCGAACCGCGTCACCTCGCCGGGCTCCACGCACGGTCCGCTGCCGGTCACGCCGCCCGCCTCCCGGCACGGCTCGGCGCACTGCCCGCACGAGCGCGGGGAGACCTGCCAGGACTCGGCCAGCGCGTCGCGCAGCACGCGGACCGCGCCCGACGTGCGGCCGATGGACGGTTTGCGGGCGAAGGCGTACACGACGTGCGCCACGCTCGCGCGGCCCGTCGTGACGTGGAAGCCGGGGGAGCGTTTGAGGGCGCGGGCCAGCAGGTCCGCGCCGGAGTGCGGGGCGCCGAGCAGGAAGACGGGCCTGCGGACCTTGATGCCGTTGACCACGAGGATGTGGGGCGGAAGTCGCATACTGGACCACAAGTGTGACACCGTTTGGCAGGTGAACGAGCCAATCAGCGTTTCGGTGCTTACCCGGGCCCCGGCGCTCCCAGGCGTGCAGGAGTTGACCGATGCAGCAAGGTGACACCGTCGCGATCGTCATGCCGTCGGGGCCGCCCTCACCCGTGCTGTTCCAGCGCGGCGTCGAGCGGTTGGAGGCCCTCGGGCTGAAGGTGGTGGCGGGGGCGCACGCGCTCGACCGCCAGGATCTCGACTATCTGGCCGGCCAGGACGCCGCCCGCGCCGCCGACCTCCAGGCCGCCTGGTGCGACCCGGCCGTGTCGGTGGTGTTCTGCGGCCGGGGCGGCTACGGCGCGGCCCGGCTGCTCGGCCTGCTCGACTGGGACGCCATGCGCGCGGCCGGGCCCAAGGTGCTGGTCGGGTCGAGCGACATCACGGCCCTGCACAACGCCTTCGCGATCGAGCTGGGCGTGCCCACGCTGCACGGGCCGATGACGGCCTGCGACACGATCGCCGCCGACCAGGGCCCCGAGCCGCGTTCGTGGGAGAGCCTGTGGGCGGCGCTGGCCGGGGAGAGCGCGACCGTGCGGGGCGACCGGGTGCTGGTGCCCGGACGGGCCGAGGGCGTGCTCACCGGGGGCAACCTGTCGCTGCTGGCCTCGATGTGCGGCACCCGGTACCAGCCCTCCTTCGACGGCAAGCTGGTGCTGCTGGAGGACATCGGGGAGGAGCCGTACCGGATCGACCGGATGCTGACGCAGCTGCTGCAGGCCGGGGCGTTCGACGGCGTGCGGGGGATCGCGCTCGGGTCGTGGGTGGACTGTGGCGATCCGTACCCGGTGCTGGCCGACCGGCTCGCGCCGCTCGGGGTGCCCGTGGTGGCCGGGCTTCCGGTGGGGCACGGGTCACCACAGATGAGCGTGTGGCTGGGGGAGCTTGGGGTTATCGATACCGAATCGTGCTCCCTGGCTGGTCCGTTCCGCGACGGCGAGCAGGCAAGGTAGGAAGACACCTAAAGGGACGAATCCGACAGAGGGGACGGTGTGTGAGCTTCTTCAGGCGTGACCGGGAGCCCTCCCGCCGGCCGATCGAGGACGTCGACCTCGACTCGCTGCTCGGCCTCGTCGCGGAGTCCCTGGGGTTCGTGTGCGAGTTCGCCCGCGACGGCGCGTCGCTGACCCTGCGCGGCGACGGCGTCGCGGAGCTGGTGGTGAGGCTGACCGGGCTGCGCCGCGAGGCCGGGCGCCGGGCCAGGGAGGACTGGCCGGTGCTGGTCTCCGAGCACCTCGCGCACGCCCTGGCCACCGCCGACGAGCGTTACGACGCCTGCGACCTCGACCAGGCCGCGCCCCTGCTGCGCACCCGGGTCGAGGCGGTGGACGAGGTCCCCGACCTGACCCGGGTGGTGGGGCGGCACCTCAACGCCGACCTGGTGGAGCTGCTGACCGTCGGCTCCCGCCTGGTGCGGCCCGAGGAGGCCGGCTGCTGGCCCGTCCCGACGGCTCAGGCGCTCGACCTGGCCGTGGCGAACGTCCGGCGGGCCGAGCGGCTGCAGGTCGAGCGCATCGAGCTGGGCGGCACGCCGGTGACCCGGCTGACCGGCGCCCAACCGTCGGCCGCCACGCACCTGCGCTGGCTCGGCGACCACCTCACGGTGCCCGCCGACGGGGTGCTGGTGGTGCTGCCGGACCCGTACACGGTGCTGGTGCGCCCGGTGGACGGCATCGGGGTGGTGCGCGCCATCGAACGCCTGCGGGTGCACGCGGCCCGCACCGGCGGGCTGAGCGCGCAGGTCTACTGGTGGCACCAGGGACGGCTGACGCTGATCAAGGCCGACATCGTGTTGCAGCAGGGGCAGACGAGGCTCGTGGTGGCCCCGCCGCCGGAGTTCGCCCGCATCCTCGCCCGCCTGGCCGTCTGAGGCAGGGCTGACGCCGCGCCCCCCGAGCCCGGTGGCCCGGGGGGCGTCGCGCTACGCCTGTCCCACGTAGTCGCGCAGGTGCACGGCGGTGAGCGAGTCGCCCCTCGCCACCAGCTCGGCCGGGGTGCCGGTGAACACCACCTGGCCGCCGTCGTGGCCCGCCCCGGGCCCCAGGTCGATGATCCAGTCGGCGTGGGCCATCACCGCCTGGTGGTGCTCGATGACGATGACCGTGTTGCCGTCGTCCACCAGCCGGTCGAGCAGGGCCAGGAGCTGGTCCACGTCGGCCAGGTGCAGGCCGGTGGTGGGCTCGTCCAGCACGTACGTGGTGCCGTTCCTGGCCATGTGGATGGCCAGCTTGAGCCGCTGGCGCTCGCCGCCCGACAGCGTGGTGAGCGGCTGGCCGAGCCCGAGGTAGCCCAGGCCGACCGAGTCGAGGCGGTCGAGGATCGTCCTGGCCTGGCCGCTCGGGAAGAACGCGCGGGCCTCGGCCACCGGCATCTCCAGCACCTCGCTGATGTTCTTGCCGCGCAGCCGGTACGTCAGCACCTCCGGCGTGAACCGGCGCCCCTCGCACGCCTCGCACACCGAGGCCACGTCGGCCATCATCGCCAGCTCGGTGTAGATCAGGCCGATGCCCTTGCAGGCCGGGCAGGCGCCCTCGGAGTTCGCGCTGAACAGGGCCGGCTTGACCCCGTTGGCCTTGGCGAACGCCGTGCGGATGGGGTCGAGCACGCCCGTGTACGTGGCCGGGTTGCTGCGCCGCGACCCGCGGATCGGCGACTGGTCGGCGACCACCACGCCCTCGCGGCCGGACACGTACCCGTGGATGAGGGAGCTCTTGCCCGAGCCCGCCACGCCCGTGACGACGGTGAGCACCCCGAGCGGGATGTCCACGTCGACGCCGCGCAGGTTGTGCAGCGTGGCGCCGCGCACCTCCAGCTGCCCCTTCGCCGGGCGGACGGAGGCGCGCAGCGCGGCCCGGTGGCCGAGGTAGCGGCCGGTCAGGGTGCCCGAGCCGGGCAGCCCGTCGAGGTCGCCGGCGTAGCAGATGCGGCCGCCGCCGGTGCCCGCGCCGGGACCGAGGTCCACGATGTGGTCGGCGATCTCGATCACCTCGGGCTTGTGCTCGACCACGAGCACGGTGTTGCCCTTGTCGCGCAGCTGCAGCAGCAGGTTGTTCATCCGCTGGATGTCGTGCGGGTGCAGCCCGGCCGTCGGCTCGTCGAAGACGTAGGTGACGTCGGTCAGGCTGGAGGTGAGGTGCCGCACCATCTTCACCCGCTGGGCCTCGCCGCCCGACAGCGTGCCGGACTCGCGGTCGAGGCTGAGGTAGCCGAGGCCGATCTCGACCAGCGAGTCCAGCGTGTCGCGCAGCCCCTGGAGCACCGGGCCGACGCTCGGGTCGCCGATGCCCTTGACGAACTCGGCCAGGTCGTTGATCTGCATGGCCGAGCAGTCGGCGATGTTGCGGCCGTCGATGCGGGAGGACCGGGCGGCCTCGTTCAGGCGCGAGCCGCCGCAGGCGGTGCAGCCGGTCAGCTTGAGCGCCCGGTCGGCGAAGGCGCGCGCCTGCGGCTGCATCGACTCGCGGTCCTTGGCCAGGTACTGGCGCTTGACCTTGGTGACCAGCCCTTCGTAGGTGAAGTTGCTGGTGCCGTACTTGATCTTCGTGGCGGGCTTGTCGAGCAGGTCCGCCCACTGCTCGGGGGTGAAGTCGCGCAGCTTGGTGTCGGGGTCGTACAGGCCCGAGCCGACCATGATCTGCCAGTACCAGGTGTCCACCGCGTACCCGGGGACCTTGATGGCGCCCTCGTTCAGCGACTTGTCCCGGTCCACCAGCTCGTCGACGTCGACGCCGGCGACCTTGCCGAGCCCCTCGCACTCGGGGCACATGCCCTCGGCGCGGTTGAAGCTGAACGCGAACGGCGGCCCCACCTGGGGGGAGCCCAGCCGGCTGAACAGGATCCGGAGCATCGTGTAGGTGTCGGTGGCGGTCCCCACGGTCGAGCGGGCGTTGGCGCCCATCCGCTCCTGGTCCACGATGATCGCCGCGCTGAGGTTCCGCAGCGAGTCCACGTCGGGACGGGCCAGGCTCGGCATGAAGTTCTGGACGAACGTGGTGTACGTCTCGTCGATCAGCCGCCGGGACTCCGCGGCGATCGTGTCGAAGACGAGCGAGGACTTCCCCGAGCCGGACACGCCGGTGAACACGGTGAGGCGGCGCTTGGGCAGGTCGAGGTCGACGCCGGTGAGGTTGTTCTCGCGGGCGCCGCGGACCTGGATGACGTCGTGGCTGTCGGCGGCGGTGTGATCGGCGGATCGGGTGCGTACGGCGTCGGACTTGGCGCTGATGGCCACGGAATCCCTTCTTGTCACATCAAATGGGGAGCGGGTAGGCGATCGTACCGTACGCAGTACGGTCGCCGTGGGGCTCAGCGCGATCTGGCGATCAGCGACGTGACGAGCGAGGCGGCCAGGGGCAGCAACGTCAGGCCGATCAGGAACATCAGCCCGACCGGCCACAACCCCTGCCCGCCCCCGCGCAGCTCGCTCACCACCCCGGCGGCGAAGTGCACGAAGAACGGCGCGGCGGCGACGGCCCCCCACAACGGATGCGGGACGGCCCACGCGGCCAGCCCGGCCAGGACCGCCAGCGCGGCGAAGGCCGGCACAAGCGCCGGGGAGTCCAGGACGTCCTTCGGCGCGCCGGGCGCGACCGCGGGCGCGGTGAGCACGCACACGGCCACGGCGGCGACGCCTCCGGCGATCAGGATCACGGCCCACAGCAGGGCGGAACGCGGCATCTCTCTCCTCACACTGGTCCTGACGGCCAGCATGCCCGCGGCGGGGGCGGGGACACGAGCGCTCGGATACTCAACCCGTCTGAGGAGAACCGGCAAGCGAGCGAGCCTCCCGCCGGGCCGCGGCCGCCGCCGCCGGGTCGCCCGCCGCCGTGTACGCCTCGGCCAGGCTGTCCAGCGCCCCCGCCAGGAACTCCTGCCAGCCCCGCGCGCGCCACAGGTTCACCGACTCCTCCAGGTGCGCGACGGCCTCCTTCACCCGGCCCTCGGCCAGGTCCACCCCGCCCAGCACCCACAGCGCGTCGGCCCGGTGGTGGGCCAGCCGGTGGGAGCGGCTCAGCAGCTCGGCCGCCTCGGCGACCGCCCTGGCCCGCGGGTCGTGGTGGCCGGCGTACAGCTTGGCCAGGGCGACCAGGCCCATCGTCTCCAGCAGCGGGTCGCGGATCTGCCGGTAGATGGCCAGCGCCCGCACCATGTACTCCAGCCCGGCCTCGAACTCCTTGGCGTGGGCGTGGGCCAGGCCGAGGAACTGCAGGGTCGTGGCCTCGAAGCGGGGGTTGCCGAGCTTGGTGGCCAGGTCGAGGCCGCGCAGCAGGTGGACGATGGCCATCCTGATGTCCCTGGTGCCGTAGGCGACCGCCATGCACACGTGCGCCCTGGCCTCGCCGCCCTGGTGGCCGCTGCGTTCGGCCAGCTCCAGCGCGATGCGGCCCGAGCGCAGGCCCTGCGCCATGTCGCCCCTGGCGGCCTCGCCCCAGGCGCGCAGCACGTACGCGTCGGACAGGCCGCGCCGCTCGTCCAGTTCGGTGAACATGGCGATCAGGCGTTCGGCGCCGTCGTACTGGGCGGCCATGGCGCCGCCGGTCTCGGTCCAGGTGGTGGCGTGCATGAGGCCGCGCCGGATCACCGCCTCGCCCAGCCGGTCGCCGGCGGCCAGGCAGGCGGCCAGCACCCGCTCGTGCAGCGCCCGCCAGTCGTCGAACAGGCCGCTGACGTCGAAGTAGCGCTCGGCGCAGCAGGCGGTGTCCCAGGCGACCTCGGCCAGGCCGAGCGCGCACGCCTGGCGGATCGCCGCGACCAGCGCGGTGCGCTCGGTGTCGAACCAGGCCATCGGGTCCTGCCGGATCTCCAGCGGCGTGCCGTCGGGCGAGCTCCAGCGCGGGGCCGAGCCGTGGATGATGGCCGAGGAGCTGCCCTGGACGCGTTCGGTCGCCTGCTCGGCCAGCGCCAGCCAGCCGCCGAAGGCCCGGCCGAGCGCCGCCGCGACCGCCTCGGGCCGGTCCTCCAGCTCGGCGCGTTCGCGGGCGTACAGGCGGACCAGGTCGTGGAAGCGGTAGCGCGGCTGCCCGGCCGGATCGACGCCGCTGATCAGCACGAGCTGGGTGTCCACCAGCGACTCCACCAGCTCCTCACCCACCGGCACGGGCAGGTCCAGCAGCGCGCCCGCCACCCATCCGGCGAAGTCGGGCGCCTCCAGCGTACCGAGCAGCCGGAAGGCCCGCCGCGCGGCCGGTTCCAGCCCCACGTAGCTGAGCGCCAGGCTCGCCCGCACCGCCAGGTCGCCGGTCGCGAACTGGTCGAGCCGCCGCCGCTCGTCCTTGAGCTGCCCGGCCAGCCGGGTCAGCGGCCAGTGCGGCCGGGCCACCAGCCGGGCCCCGGCCACCCGCACGGCCAGCGGGATCCCGTCGGAGAGCCGGACGATCTCCGCCGCCGCCTCCGGCTCGGCCTCCACCCGCCCGGCGCCGGCGATCCTGGCCAGCAGGCGCACGCCCTGCCGCAGGTGCAGCACCGACAGCTCGATCAGGGCCGCGCCGGACAGGCCGCTCAGCCTGGCCCTGCTGGTGATGATGACGGCGCAGCCGGACGTGCCCGGCAGCAGCGGGCGCACCTGCTGCTCGGAGGCGGCGTTGTCGAGGACGATCAGCATGCGCCGCTCGGCCAGGCTGCTGCGGAACAGCGCGGCCCGCTCGTCCACGCTCTCGGGCAGCGTGGAGCGCGGCACGCCGAGCGCGGTGAGGAAGGCGGCCAGCACCTGGCCGGGGTCGGCGGGGCTGGCCTCGGCGCCGTGCAGGTTGGTGTGCAGCTGGCCGTCGGGGTAGTGGCGGGCGATGCGGTGCGCGGCGTGCACGGCCAGCGTGGTCTTGCCGACGCCGCCCATGCCCGCGATCACGCACACCCGCACCTGGCCGGGGCCCTGCGGCGGTTCGTCGCCGAGCAGGGCGGTGAGCTGGGCGAGCTGCTCGCCGCGTCCGGTGAAGTCGGAGATGTCGGTCGGGAGCTGGGCGGGGGAGCGCGCCGCGGGACCGGCGGCGCCGCCGGGGGCCGGGTCGAGGGTGCCGGTGAGGATGGCCTGGTGCAGGCGGTTGAGCTCGGCGCCGGGGTCGAGGCCCAGCTCGGCGGCGAACACCCGGCGGGCCTCGCGGTAGCTGGCCAGCGCCTCGGCCTGCCGTCCCGACCGGGCCAGGGCGAGCATGAGCTGGCGGCGCGGGCGTTCGCGCAGCGGGTGCTCGGCGACCAGCTCGGTCAGCTCCGCGATCAGCACGGCGTGCAGGCCGCGGGCCAGGTCGGCCTCGATCCGGTGCTCCAGGGCCGCCAGGCGCTCCTCCTCCAGGCGGCGGGCGTGGTCGCGCAGCCCGGCGGTGAGGTTCAGCCCCGCGTAGGCGGGCCCGCGCCACAACGCCAGCGCCTGCCGCAGCAGCGTGGCGGCCTGTTCGTGGTCGCCGCCGGACAGCGCGTCGCCGCCGCGGCCGGCCAGGGTCTCGAAGCGTTCGGCGTCCAGCTCGCCGGGGTGCACGGCCAGGACGAAACCGGCGTCGGTGCGGGTGATGCGGTCCTGGCCGAGCGTCCGGCGGAGCTGGTGCACGTACAGGCGCAGGTTGTCGGCGGCGGTGCGCGGCGGGCGCTGCTCCCACAGGGCCTCGACGAGCGTGGCGGGGGAGACCGGGCGGCCGGCCCGGCACAGGAGCTCGGCCAGCAGGGTGCGCTGCTTGCCGACGCCGAGCGGCAGCGGCCCTTGGTCATCCGAGACGTGAAGCGGCCCAAGTACGGCGAACTCCATCGCGCTCCCCGCAAGGACGTTGGTGCACAAGGAAGATCAAAGCTGCTTCAATGTGCATCAACGTCCGACTCCCGTCAACCCTGCGCCGACCGGGAGAAAAAGGCACCGGCGGGAGCCTTTCGTGGTAGCTCCCGCCGGTGGCTCATCCTAGGTCACGGGTGGCCGAAGGCGACCACCGAAAGGAAGTACGCGTACGCGATGCTGCGACATGTCCCCTTGAAGAAGTAGTGGGAGCAGACGCCCCAGTACAGGACGTAATAGAAGATGTAGTCCACCTGGTACTTGCTGTGGATATACCCCATGTTGCGCAGGGCGTACCCGTAGTCGTGCATCATGCACGCCTGGCGGAAGTCGTAGCCGAGCGGCTTGTCGGGTGACTTGGTGCAGTAGTCGTAGTACACGCCGCGCACCCACCAGCCGGCCGGCGTCTTCTTCCAGTGCACGTAACGCCAGCTGCCGTGGTAGTAGGCGTAGCTGACGCCGCAGTGGTTGAAGGCGAAGTGCCAGAAGTTGGTGCACCAGTACCACTTCTTGCCGTCCAGGTCGGCGTTGGAGGTCGGCGACTGGTTGGCGTAGTCGTAGGCGTTGGCGCTGCCGCCCTCCACCGGGTCGGTCTGTAGGAACCGTCCTAGTTTGGGCTGGTAGAGCCGCACGCCCATGAGGATCGTGCCGTCGGGGGTGTCGGCGGCCCGCTCGGCCGCGCCGTGCCAGCCGTAGCGCATCGCGGGCTGACCGGCGCGCGGATTGCCGAACTCGTCGAAGTCCAGCGCCAGCGGCACGCCGTCGGCGTGGATCACGTTGATGTCGTCGTGCAGGTTCGTCAGCTGCAGCCGCACGTCGCCGGTCGCCGAGGTGACCGCGGCCAGGCCGCCGGAGATGGAGTGCACGTTCCTGGTGACCGCGCCGCCCTCCACGACCCAGGCGGGCGTGTCGTCGTCGGCGTCGAAGTGCTCGACCCGCTTGCCGGCCGCGCTCCACGTGCCGCCGGACAGCTGCTCCAGCGTGGTGGTGTTGCGGCGCAGCTCCGGATCCAGCGTGTACGACTGCCGCACCGCCCCCGACGTCATCTGCCGGACCAGGTCGGTGGTGTAGTACTCCGCCTTCAGCCCGGCCGGCGTGGCCGTGGTGCGGCCGTAGGCGTCGTACTCGTAGCCGGCGTCGGCCAGCCGGTCGCCGCCGTCGTAGGCGTGGTTCTCGGTGACCGCCCCCGAGCCGTCGCAGGCGCTCGTGGTCAGCCCCGTCCTGTTGGAGTTGGCGTCGTAGCCGTAGGCCCGGCGCGAGCACAGGCCGCTCACGGTGTCGTCCACCGAGGCGATCCGGCCCAGCTTGTCGTAGCCGATCTTCTGGGCGGACAGCCCGTTGTGGCTCACCTGCTGGCCGTGGATCGACCAGGTCACCGAGTCGTCCAGCAGCCGCGTCCCCGCCGCCGTCCGGTAGACCCGCGAGACCGGCGCGCCGGACGGGTCCCGGGCGAGGTCGTAGGACAGGCCGCCCGGCAGGCTCTCGTGGCTGATCGCGCCGTCGACGGTGTACGTGGCGGTGAACGTCCCGGCCACCGAGTCGGTCATGGTGGACAGCGCGCCCCGCACGTCGTCGTAGGCGTAGGTGACCGTCG
This sequence comes from Nonomuraea sp. NPDC003560, assembly GCF_042878785.1. Taxonomy (NCBI): domain Bacteria; kingdom Bacillati; phylum Actinomycetota; class Actinomycetes; order Streptosporangiales; family Streptosporangiaceae; genus Nonomuraea; species Nonomuraea sp. NPDC003560. The sequence goes on from NZ_JBIAOF010000015.1 coordinate 103,215, forward strand.
AGGGCGCGCCGTCGGTCTTCCTGGTGATGCGGTCGAGGGCGTCGTACTCGACCCTGGTCACGCCGCCGTCGGCGTCGGTGTAGGACGTCTGGCGGCCCAGCGCGTCGTACTCGCGGGTGATCGAGGTGCCGTTGGAGGCCGTGGTCCTGACCCCGCGCCCGGCCGCGTCGTAGGTGGTGCTCACCTCGGGCACCGCCGTCCCGGCCCCGCCGGACACGACGGTCTTCACGATGTCGCCCGCCGGGTTGTACGTGGTCGTCGTGGTCCTGGTCACCCCGTTGGCCGTCTCGGTCACCGACGACACGCGGCCGCCGGGCTCGTAGGCGTACACCTTGGTGACCAGCTCGGCAGGACGGGTGCCGCTGTCGCCGACGCCCGTCTTGGACCTCGTCCGGCACAGCTGCCCGGCCCACTCGGCCTTGCCGCCGCACGCGCCGGTGCCGTCGGCGGTGTAGTACTCGCTGGTCGTGGTGCCCGCGTCGTCGCCCGACGACTTCGGCATCGTGGTGGCGACCACCCGGCCGTCGGAGTCGTACGTGGTCGTCTTGGTGATCGCCAGGCCGCCGGGGTCCTCCACCGTCCTGACGCTCTTGCCGGTGTTCCAGTCGTAGTACGTCCGGCTCGTGCGCACGTCGGCGTCCGAGGTCGCGCCGGGCACGTACGCGCCCACCGCCACCGTCGTGGCCAGGTTCGACACCTTGGCGTCGGCCGGCCGGCCCTCGTCGAAGGTGTTGACCGTGTGCTTCCTGGCCGCGACCTGCGTGCCGTTCAGCGTGACCAGGTGCAGCGGGCCCAGCTCGGAGACCATCCGCTGCCCGTCGGAGCTGTAGGCGGACTCCTCGGCCAGCAGCCGCGCCCGGTCGGCGGGCGAGGCGTTGAGCAGCCCGAGCCGGGTCAGCTCGGCGCCCGCGTCCGGCGTCTGGGCCAGGGCGAGCGCCCTGTTGCCGGCCGACAGCGACAACACCGTGTTGCCCTGCGCGTCGTACTGGCTGGTGGAGACCGCGCCGCCGGGCTCCACCCGGTTGACCGTCTGCCCGGAGGCGTTCAGGTAGGTGATCGTGGCCCGGCCGTAGTCGGAGGCGGCCAGGCCGCCGCGCCCGGTGTGGTTGGCCGGCACCTGGTCGGCCGGGAAGATCGCGGTCGCGTCCACCGGGGAGTCGCTCTGCCCCCAGGCGGCCGTGGCCGTCTCACTCATCCCGTAGGGCGCCCCCGTCCCGCTGATCGGCACGTCGTAGACCACCGACGTGACCGCGGTGCCGTTCGTCTCGCTCGGCGTGCCGGGCCGCAGCGTCGGGCGGGAGACCGCGAGCAGCATGCCGTCCGCGGCGGTGTCGGCGTTGCCCGCCTTGCCATAGCCGAACGTCCACGGCAGCTCGCCGGGCGGGGTGTAGCGGTTCACCCGGCCGCCGAGGTCGTAGTCGTAGCGCGTCCTGATGTCGGGGGTGGCCGGGTTCCACTGCTCGCGCAGGCGGCCCAGGTCGTCGTAGCGGTACTCCGACAGGCCCAGCGGCGCGCTCGCGCCGCCCTCCCACAGGCTGATCGCCTTGACCTGCCCGGCCACGTCGCCGAGCTGCGCGCCCGCGGTCGTGGTCGTGGCGTAGTCCAGCTTGATCAGGCGGCAGCCCTGCGGCAGGCTCGCCAGCGTGTCCACGTCGCAGTCGGCCTGCGTGTACGACGGCGCGATGATCTTGACCGGCCGGGCCAGCGCCTTGCCGTCCGAGCCGGTCACCGACTGCCACACGAACGCCGTGCTGCCCTTGCCGCTGGCCGGGTAGACCGCCCGCACCAGGTAGATCGGCGCGGCGGCGTCCACCTTGGCGAACACCGTGCGCTCGGCCGAGTTCGTGTCCGACAGGGTGTAGCGGTCGGCCGCGGCGTCGAAGGTCAGCTTCAGGCTCGCCGCGTCCTGCTGCGGCTCGTACGAGCCGTCGGCGTTCTTGGTGAAGGCCACCGCCGAGCCTTCGCCGCTCAGCTCGACCGAGGTGGCGGAGGTGGCCCGGAGCTGGGCGAACGTGCCCTGACCCGACTGGGCGAGCCCGGTCGGCGTCCACTCGGTGCCGAAGATCGCCGCCACGCCGGGCAGCGCCGAGCCCTTGCGCGGGTCACGCGAGGAGAACGAGCGCATCAGGCCGATGCCGTACACGTTGGCGTCCGTGGCGGCCATCCTGAAGTCGCCGGTCAGCGTGTTGACCGAGCCGGGGCCGACCGGCTGGGTGGAGGCGCCCTCGCCGTCCCGGTCCACGACCAGGTCCACCGGCTGGGAGGCGGCCGTGCCCGAGGAGGTGACGAACTCGGCCCTGATCTCGATCGAGCCGTCCTCGGCCAGCGTGTGCGTGGCGTCCCAGACCAGCTCGGGCGAGGCGCCCGCGCTCATCGCCACCGGCCAGGCGACCGCCGAGCCGTCGGACTTCCTGCGCACGTCGGCCGCGGGCACCTGGTGCCAGGAGTCGGCCTCGCCGCGCCGGTAGGAGAAGGTGACCGCGCTCAGCCCCGCGCTGCCGGTGGCCGACAGGACCGTCCGGCGGGCGGTGGACTGCCCGTCCTTGGGCGAGGTGACCGCCGAGCCGCCCGCGTTGAACGCGTACGTCGTCGCCTCCGACAGATTGCCCGCCTTGTCCTTGACCCACGCCTTGAGCGTGTGCGGGCCGTCAGCGGGCGGCGTCCAGCTCACCGTGTGAGGCGCGCCGGAATTGGCGGCCGACTGCTGGGCGCCGCCGTCGAACGACCACAACACCGAGGACGCGTCGGCCGAGGCCGGCGTGATGGTGAACTGGCCGGCCTGGCCCGAGCCCTTGGCCCAGGCGTCCTCCGGGTAGTCGTTCGAGGACACCTCGGGGGCGGGCGGCGGGGCGGCGTCCACCGTGAAGGCGAACCACGCCGACCAGGGGCCGTAGTCGGTGCCGTCGTGCGAGCGCACCCGCCAGGCGTACGACGTGCTCGCCAGGGCCGTGCCGGCCTTCCAGGAGGCGGTGGCGCCGTTCGCCACGTTCGCGGCCGAGCCGCCGGTCACCTTGGTCGCGTGGTCGGCCGTCCAGATCTCGAAGTCGGCCCGCTGCGCCTGCCCGTCGGCGTCGCTCACCTTGGCCGACAGCGTCGGCTGCGCCGCGCCCACCACGGCCGGGCTGGCGCACACCGAGCAGGGCGCGACGGCCAGGGCCGACGGCGTGCCCGGCAGCGAGTTGTAGGTGATCGCGATGTTGGGGTTGTTGGCGAAGCGCTTCCAGTAGTAGTTGTCGGTCTCGCTGCCGGCCTTGACCATGAAGGTGACCGACGTGCCGTTCGCGCTCACCACGCTCTGCACCGCGCTGGTGACGTCCCAGCCGACCCAGGCCGCCGGGCAGCTCGACGCGCCGCCCTGACCGGCCGACGACCAGCCGTAGGCGACGTTCTTGGCGCCGATGTTCAGGTTCGAGGCGGGCTGGTTGTTCCACGTCGTGCCCGAGCCGACGGCCGCGGTCCTGTGCAGCTCGACGTTCCGCGCCGAGCAGGACCAGGCCCACGTCTCCTTGATGTTGAACGTGGCCGCCGTGATGTGCTTGCCGGCCAGGCCCGACAGGCCCATGTTGAAGAACGAGCGCCGCTTGTAGCCGCCGCCGTTGCTGGTGCCGGCCGTCGCGTCGTTCGCCGAGTTCCAGTACGCGCTGGTGGGATAGGCCGAGTCCACGTACGTCCAGCCGGACTTGGCCGAGGTGAAGCTCGGGTCGATCGTCACCGGGTAGACCGTGGCGGGGTCGGCCAGCAGCGCGGCGTCGGGGGTGACGCGCAGCTCGCGGCCCGACAGCCGCACGCCCATCCTGGCCCGCCGGCCCGGCTGGGCGGCCATTGCCGGGGTGGCCGGGTTGCGGGTCATGGCCGACTCGGTGGCGGCGTCCCACATCTCCGGCGCCGCCGAGCCGAACACCGGCTCGCCCTCGGCGTCGAGGATCGAGACGTTGCCGTGCTTGTCGGTCCTGACCTCGCCCTTCTTCACCGACGTGGCGAACGTCAGCTCCTTCAGCGCCGGGTTCGCCGCGGCCTGCCGGGTCTTGACGACGAGCTTCTCGGCGAAGCCGTCCACGTCCGCGGTCAGCACCAGGTCCACGCCCGGCAGCACGTCGGGGTAGGTGGCGGTGGCGCCGTCCAGCACCGGCTCGGGCAGGGAGCCGAGCGGCGTGCCGAGCGTGAGGCGGGTGCCCCGCTCGGCGGCGGTGACCAGCGGGCCGTCGCCGCCGCCGGAGAAGCTGTAGGAGACCGCCGCGGCCTTCGGCGCGACCGTGCCGTCCCGGCCCGCCGCGAGCGTCGGGTCGGCGGGCACCCACGCCTCGCCCCGCTTGACCCGGACCGGGCGGTAGCGGTGCTCCTGGGTGACCGTGCCGGCCGGGTTGACGAAGAACTCGTCGGTCTCGGTGGTCAGCGAGGCCGCCCTGATCCGCTTGCCGCAGACCGCGGCGGCCAGCCGGGCGGAGATCTCGGTGGGCATCTCGTCCGGGCAGGCGACCGCCGCCTGCGCCTTGGCGGGCGCGGGCGGGGCGGCCCGCGCGGGAAGCGGCACGAGGGCCGTGGATGTCAGCAACAGGACGACGAGCGGCGGTAAGGGAGTCAGCCGCCTGGGTTTCTTCAACACCGTCCAACCTCCGCGGGGGGTGTAAGGCCGTTCGGTGCTCAGCGTGAGCAGCGGCTGTATAGGCGGCGTATAGATCCCGTAGGCGGCCAAAACCGGTTGCGGCGCGCCGCGGGCGGCTGTTGTACTTCCCGGCGGCACCGATCGCCGGACGAAGGAGCGGATCGATGAGGACAGCGTTCATGACCTCCCAGCACAGGACACCCACCTATTCAGAGGGCATGACGCTTCTTGAGATCCCCGCTCACCAGGACCCGTCCGCAGGTAGCTAGACCCGCCCGGCAGGCCCTGCGCCACCTGCGGCCCGCCCCGCGCGCCGCGCTCGCGCTGGGCGCCGCCACCGCCGCGGCCACCGCGCTGCCGCTGGCCGCGCCGCACGTCACCCGCCGCTTCGTCGACGACGCCGCCGGCGGCGCCGGGCTGCGCCACCTGATCGTGATCGCGCTCGCCTACCTCGCCCTGGCCGCCGCCGGTCAGGCCGCCCGCATGGCCGCCGCCTGGCTCGCCGGCCGCCTGGCCTGGGACGGCACCAACCGCCTGCGCGAACACCTGGCCGGGCACGTGCTCGGCCTCGACCTGGCCTTCCACGCCCGCCACTCGCCCGGCGAGCTGATCGAACGCGTCGACGGCGACGTGGCGGCCGTGGCCGAGTTCGTCGTCGCCTTCGTCCTCGACGTCGTGGCCGGGCTGCTGCTGCTGGCCGGCGTGCTCGCCGTCGTGTTCACCGTCGACTGGCGGCTGGGCGCGGCGCTGCTGGCCTACTGCCTGCTGACCGGGCTCGCCATGACGGGCGCGCAGCGGCTCGCCGTGCCGTCGGCGACCCGGTCGCGGGAGGCGAGCGCCGCGCTCTACGGCCACCTCGAAGAGCGGCTGGCCGGAGCCGAGGACCTGCGGGCCAACGGCGCGGGCGGGCACGCGCTCGGCCGCTTCCACCAGGTCGCCGGGGCCTGGTTCCGCGCCGAGTGGCACGGCTCGCGCATCGCGGGCGGCCTGCTCGCGGCCACGAACGTGGCGTTCGCGGCCGGGACCGCGCTGATGCTCGCCCTGGCCGCCTGGCTGCTGGACGCCGGGGCGCTCACGGTCGGCACCGCCGTGCTGCTCTTCCAGTACACCCTGATGATCCGCACGCCGTTCGAGCGGCTGATCGACCAGCTCAGGCAGTTCCAGGGGGCGCTGGCCGGGTTCGCCCGCATCGGCTCCCTGCTGGCCGAGCGGCCCGCGCTGCCCGTCCGCGCCGCGCCCCGGCCGCTGCCCGCCTCGGGCGCGCTCGGCCTGCGGCTGGACGACGTGAGCTTCGCCTACCCCGACGACGGCGAGACCGCGCTGTCGGGCATCACCCTCACCCTGGCGCCCGGCGAACGCCTGGGCCTGGTCGGACGCACCGGCAGCGGCAAGACGACCCTCGCCAAGCTGCTGCTGCGCCTGTACGACCCGACCGGCGGAACCGTCGAGATCGGCGGTCTCGACCTGCGCGAGTGCGACCCGGAGTCGCTGCGCCGCCGGGTCGGCGTGGTCACCCAGGACGTACGGCTGTTCGACGGCAGCGTCCGCGACAACCTCACCCTGTTCGGCGCCCTGACCGACCCCCGCCACGACGACGCTCACCTGCTGGAGGTGCTGGCCGGGGTGGGGCTGGGCGGCCGGCCGGCCGCGTTGCCCGGCGGGCTCGACGGCGAGCCGGGCGGCCTGTCGGCGGGGGAGGCCCAGCTGCTCGCCTTCGCGCGGGCCTTCCTGGCCGACCCCGGCCTGGTGATCCTGGACGAGGCGTCCAGCAGGCTCGACCCGGCCACCGAACGGCACGTCGAGGACGGCGTACGGCGGCTGCTGGACGGGCGGACCGGCGTGCTCATCGCGCACCGGCTCTCCTCGCTGGCGCACGTGGACAAGATCGCCGTGCTGGAACGCGGCAAGCTCGTCGAGTACGGCCGCCGCGCCGACCTGGCCGCCGACCCCGGCAGCAGGTTCGGCCGGCTCCTGGACGCCGCGGGGGTGAGCCGGTGAACGCGCGCCGGGCTCAGGCTCGGCCGGCTCCCGGACCCCGCCGGGACGAGCCGGTGAGCGCGCGCCGGGCCCTGGCGGTGGCGGGCCGCCTGATCGGCTTCGACGTGCGCCTGTACGTGCTGCAGATCCTGCTTTGGCTGCCGGTCCACGTGCTGCCGCTCGGCGGCGGCCTCGTGCTGCGGCAGCTCTTCGACCAGATCAGCGGGCACAGCCCGGCGACGTTGCGGCAGTCGTTGTGGCTGTGCGCGGCGTTCGCGGGCGTCGAGCTGGTCCGCGGGATCGTCCTGGTGTTCGCCTGGTCCTACGGCTCCTACTGGTGGGACGCGGCGGCCACGCTGCTGCGCGCCAACGTCCTGGGCTCGGTGCTGACCGCGCGCGGCCCGGTCGCCGCCCGGCTGCCGCGCTCCCCGGGCGAGTCGCTGGCCCGGCTGCGCGACGACGTGGCCGAGCTGGTCGAGCTCGCCGACGAGTCCGTCCCCCTGGCCGGAGGCGTGCTGTTCGGCGGGGTGGCGCTGGCGGTCATGGTCTCGATCGACCCCGTCGTCACCGTGACGCTGGTCGTGCCGATGCTCGCGATCGGCGTGCTGAGCAGGCTCATGGGACGGGTGATCAGACGGCGGCACCAGCGGGCCAGGGAACTGGGCGCGGGCGTGACGGCCTTCGTCGGCGAACTGTTCGGCGGCGTGCTCACGCTGAAGACAGCCGGGGCCGAGCGGGCGGCGCTGGACCGCCTGCGCACGCTCAACGCCCGCCGCCGGGACGCCGCCGTACGCAGCCGCCTGGCCACCGACCTGCTGGAGGCCGCCACGGGCACCACGGTCGAGCTGGGCGTCGGCGTCGTGCTGCTGCTGGCCGCCGGGGCGATGCGGCGCGGCGAGTTCACCGTGGGCGACCTCGCGCTGTTCACCAGCTACGTCGGCTGGCTCACCGCCCTGCCCCGCACCATCGGCTCCATCCTGTACCGCCTGCCCCGGGCGGACGTCTCCGCCGAACGCCTGACCGCCCTGCTCGCCCCCCACCATGACACCCCCGACCTGACCCGCAACCACCCCCTCCACCTTCGTCCCACCCCACCGCCGGAAGCACCGCCCCCGAGTCGCACTCCGCACCCCCGTCCCACCTCGCCCCCACCTGCGGGAAGGTCGCCCCTGAGGCGCGGCCCCCGCCTCTCCACGCCGCCTATGGAGCCGCCCTCGGGCGGGGAGGGGCCGATCGCGCCGACGACGCTGGAGGTGCTGGAGGTGCGTGGGTTGAGCGTCGTGCACCCCGGTGGCCGCGGGGTGCACGACGTGGATCTGACGCTCCGGCGCGGCACGTTCACCGTCGTCACCGGGGCCGTCGGCGCGGGCAAGACCACGCTCGTGCGCGGCGTACTCGGCCTGCTGCCCCTCGACACCGGGACGATCACCTGGAACGGCCGCCCGGTGCCCGACCCGGGCGCGTTCCTGGTGCCGGGACGGGCGGCGTACGCGAGCCAGATCCCGCGCCTGTTCTCGGAGACCCTGCGCGAGAACCTGCTCCTCGGCCTGCCCGCGGACGACGCCGACCTGGCCCGCGCCCTGGAACTGGCCGCCTTCGAGGACGACCTGGCCGCCATGCCGGACGGCCTGGAGACCGTCGTCGGCCCCCGGGGCGTGCGTCTGTCCGGCGGCCAGGTGCAGCGCGCCACCGCCGCCCGCGCCCTGGTCCGCGCCCCGGACCTGCTCGTCGTGGACGACGTGTCGTCCGCCCTGGACGTCGGGACCGAGAACCTGCTGTGGGAGCGCGTCGCCCGGCACGGCCCCGCCACGCTGCTGGTGGTCTCCTCCCGCCGGGCCGCGCTCGAACGCGCCGACCAGGTGGTCGTCCTCGACCGGGGCCGCGTGGCGGGACGTGGGCCGCTGGGGGAGCTGCTGCGTACGTGTCCCGAGATGCGCAGACTATGGGACGGAGAACCGATCGAGGAGCGAGGGACCACATGAGGATCGACCGCCTGGACCACCTGGTGCTGACCGTCGCCGACGTCGAGGCCGCGGTGCGCTTCTACACCGCGGTGCTGGGGATGGAGGCGGTGACGTTCGGAGATGGGCGGCGGGCGCTGGCGTTCGGGCAGAGCAAGATCAATCTGCACGAGGCGGGACGCGAGTTCGAGCCGAAGGCGGCCCGGCCCGTGCCCGGCAGCGCCGACCTGTGCCTGATCACCGCCGACCCCGTCGAGACGGTCATGGACGAGCTGGCCCGGCACGGCGTCGGGATCGAGGAGGGCCCGGTGGAGCGGACCGGAGCCCTCGGCCCCATCAGGAGCGTCTACCTGCGGGACCCCGACGGGAACCTGATCGAGCTCAGCAACTACCTCTGACCGGGCATCATGGAGGGTGTGCAAGAGACTGCGACAGCACCCGTGACGGCATCCGTGACGGCGCCCGTGACGGCACCGGCGATGGCGTCGCTGGCCGAGCTGGTGGCCGGTGGCGGCGTCGTGGTGCTCAGCGGGGCCGGGCTGTCCACCGAGTCCGGCATTCCCGACTACCGGGGCCCGACCGGGCGGTCCCGGCGTGCCGAGCCGATGACGTACCAGCGCTTCACCGGCAGCGCCGAGGCGCGCCGGCGCTACTGGGCGCGCAGCCACGTCGGCTGGCGGCAGATCGGCCGGGCCGCACCCAACGCCGGCCATCGCGCGGTGGCCGAGCTGGAGCGGCGCGGCCTGCTGACCGGCATCGTCACCCAGAACGTCGACGGGCTCCACCAGGCCGCCGGGGCACGCCGGGTGATCGAGCTGCACGGCGGCCTCGACCGCGTCGTGTGCCTGTCGTGCCGCGAACGCACCCCGCGCGCCGAGCTGGAGCGCCGCCTCAGCGCGGCCAACCCGCGCTGGGCCGCCGAGGGCCGCGTCAACCCCGACGGCGACGCCGCCCTCACCGACGCCCAGGTCGCCGGGTTCCAGGTGGTCGACTGCGTCTCCTGCGGCGGTCTGCTCAAGCCCGACGTGATCTTCTTCGGCGAGAACGTGCCGAGGGACCGGGTGGCGGAGTGCTTCGCGCTCGTGGGCGGGGCGCGCTCGCTGCTCGTGCTGGGGTCGTCGCTGGCGATCAGGTCGGGGCTGCGCTTCGTCACCAGGGCGGCCGAGCTCGGGCTGCCCGTCGCCATCGTCAACCAGGGCCCGACCGGCGCCGACGCCGACGCCGCGCTCCTGCTCGACGCCCCGCTCGGCGCCACCCTGACCGAGCTGGCCGCCCGCCTCCGACCCGCACGCCGGTAGCGGGCGGAGCGCAAGGCTGACCCCACGCGCGCGCCGGGCGGAGCGCAAGGCGGCGCGGGGGCGGCACAATGGGGGGCATGCCTCCTCGTCCATGCCCCTGCGGTCTGCCCGCGTCCTACGCGGACTGCTGCGGGAGATACCACCGCGGTGAGGGGTCGGCCCCCACCGCGGAGTCGCTCATGCGGTCCAGGTTCAGCGCGTTCGCCGTGGGCGACGAGGCCTATCTCATGGCCACCTGGCATCCCGCCGACCGCCCGGCCCGCCTCGACCTCGACAGGAAGGTCGCGTGGACGGAGCTGGAGGTGCTGGAGAGCACCGGCGGCAGCCCCGTCCACACCGAGGGCACCGTGCGGTTCCGCGCCCACTTCGTCAACCGGCGGGTGCCGGGCGTGCTCGACGAGCACAGCAGGTTCGTCCGGCTGGACGGCCGCTGGGTCTACGCCGGGGTCGTGGCCGGCGGCCGGTAGTCGCAGTCGTAGCCGAAGTACCGCGGCCCGGCCAGTTCCAGGCCGCCCGGCGAGGTCCAGCGCGGGTCGCAGGGCACGGCGATGACGGTGACGCGCAGGCCGTAGCGCATGGCCTCGGTGGTGACCGGCTCGCCCGAGTCGGTGTCCAGCACGCAGATCAGGTCGGGCGTGGTGGCCACGATCTCGCCGTCCCGGCGGGCCAGCAGGTGCTCGTTCTGGAAGCTGAGCTCCAGCGTGCCGGTGCCCTCCAGACGGGCCTGGCCGCGGGCGAAGCCGCCGGTGGTGCGGCGCTCGACGTCCACGACCTTGCCGGTGAACAGCTTCAGGCCGCCCAGCACGTCCAGGGCCGCCGCCACCGGGTCGGCGTGCCCGGCGCGGGCCAGCCGCACGGCCCGGCCCAGGTCCTCGGCCAGCGTCAGCGTGGCCGGCACCAGACCGTCGCGCAGCTGGTCGCCGCGCATGACGGTGTCGGCGCAGGAGACCTGGCAGCCCATCTGCACGCACGCCGCCCTGGCCAGGCGCTCGGCCCACACGTTGGACACCGTCTCCAGCACCAGCGTGTTGCCCTTGTCGTCGGCCAGCGCCATCGGCGTGTTCGGCACGCCGATCAGCGTCGGCAGCACCATCTGCGCCTCGGGGAAGGCGCGGCCCATCGCGTCGCCGTCCACGATCGGCAGGCCCGCCTGCGCGGCGGCGGCGATCGGGATCATCGAGTTCACGCCGCCGACCTCGATGGGCACGATGTGCGTGGCCGGACGGCCGAGCACCGCCTCCAGGGCGCGCAGCGCGGTCAGCTCCTCGGTGCCCGCCGGCAGCTTCTCCAGCAGCACGGTCGGCGCCCCCATGCCCGAGACCGCCACGACGGTCGCGTCCGCGGGCACCTCGTCGATGGCCACCAGCGGCACGGGGCCGTGCCTGCGGATGGCCTCGCGGGCCAGCAGCTTGCCCACGTACGGGTCGCCGCCGCCGCCGGTGCCGAGGATCCCGGCGCCGCGCGCCATGTCGTCCAGCCGGTCGATTCCGATCTCACGCATCGATCTTCTCCAGGTCCAGGTCGCCGACGGCCTTCACCCTGATCCGGGTGGCGTCGCCGGGCAGGTAGGCGAGCGGCAGCTCCTCCACGTCCACGATCCGCACGCTGCCCGCGCGGGCGCCGCCGCGCTCGGCGCGGATGATCGCCTCGCTCTTGGCCTCCTCCAGGATGCGCTCGCGGGGGCCGGAGAAGACCCGGTCCACCTCGCCGCCGACCTGGGCGATGGCCGCGCCGACCGCGTTGGCCACCTCGAAGTGCGCCGGGCGGCGCACGTCGTCGAAGCCGGGCAGCTCCTGGATGAGCACGCTGCCGCCGCCGACCAGCACGACGGGCAGCGGCGCGGACGAGGTGCGCATGCGGTCGACCGCCTCCGAGACGCGCTCGGCGATGAGCTTGAGCGGGCGCTGCGGGTCGACGTGCGCGACCCTGTCGCGGTCGCCGATGTCGGCCAGCCCGGCGGCCACGGCCAGGTCGGTGGCGGTCAGCGTGCCGCCGCCGAACACCAGCGCCTCCTCGGTCAGCCGGTAGCCGACGCTGCGCGGGCCGGTGGTGCCGTCCTCGGCGACCAGCGAGCCGCCGCCGATGCCGATCGACAGCACGTCGGGGATGCGGAAGTTGGTGCGCACCTCGGCGACCAGCGCCTCGCCGGCGGCCTCGCGCGGGAACCCGCCGACCAGGATGCCCACGTCGGACGTGGTGCCGCCGATGTCCACCACCGCGCAGTCGGTCAGCCCCGACAGGTACGCCGCGCCGCGCATCGAGTTCGTCGGCCCCGACGCGAACGTGGCCACCGGGTAGCGGCGGGCCTGGTCCACGTCCATGAGGGTGCCGTCGTTCTGGGACAGGAACAGCGGCGCGTCGATCCCGGCCACCCGCAGCGCCTCGCCGAAGGCGGCCACGGTCCGGCCGGCCAGCGGGCGCAGGGCGGCGTTCACGATCGTGGCGTTCTCCCTGGCCAGCAGGCCGACCCGGCCGATCTCGCAGGACAGCGACAGGTGCACCTCGGGGCCCAGCTCGGCGGCCAGGATCCGCGCGGCCTCGCGCTCGTGGGCGTCGCTGACCGGGGAGAACACCGAGGAGATCGCGACCGTGCGCAGGCCGCGTCGCCTGATGTCGGCGGCGACGCCGCGCAGCTCGTCCGGGTCGAGGGGGGAGATGGGGGCGCCGTCGTACTCGCAGCCGCCGTGGCACAGGTAGACCGCGCCCTCGACCGCCTGGCGCAGGCGGTCGGGCCAGTCCACCAGCGGCGGGAGCGCGGCGGTGGCGGGCAGGCCGAGCCGGACGGCCGCGACCGGCTCCAGCCGGGCGGCCTCCACCAGGGCGTTGACGAAGTGGGTGGTGCCGATCATCACCGCGGACACCCGGGTGGCGCCCAGGCCGGCCAGGGCCGCGGCGACGCCGCCCGTGACGTCCGCGGTGGTGGGGGACTTGACGGTGGCCAGCACCTGGCCGTCGTCGCCGATGAGGGCGGCGTCGGTGTTGGTGCCACCCACGTCGATGCCGATACGCATGAAGGAGGACTCTCTTCTCGGACGGTGAGCGCGGGCCGCTCGGCTCTCGGACGGTGAGCGCGGGCCGCTCGGCTCTCGGATGGTGAGCGCGGGGCCGCGCGACTCTCAGACGGTGAGCGCGGGCCGCTCGACGGGGACCTCGCGGGTGCCGCGGACCAGGCCGAGCCGGCCCGCGACGACGTAGCCCAGGCCCGCGAGGATCAGGGAGTTCAGGGCGGGGATGCCGATCCACTGGTAGTGGTCGCTGAGCCAGCCGACCAGCGCGGCGGCGGCCCAGATGACCAGCGTGGCGGGCACCCACGTCGGCTCGGTCTCGGGGAGCGTGCCGGTGGCGCGCGAGGCGTCCAGCACCGGGCGCCAGCGGCGCACCACGAAGTACTCGGCGACCATGATCCCGGCGACGGGGGGCGTGATGACGCCGAGGATCAGCAGGAAGTCGGTGAAGCGCTCCAAAATCCCGGCGGCGGCCAGCACGCTGCCCAGGACGCCGATGCCGATGGTGACGGCGACCCGGTTCAGCCGCACCCCGACCGTGGACTCCACGGCGTTGAGCAGGCCGAGCGCGGCGGAGTACAGGTTCCAGTTGTTGATCTTCACGGTGGCCGAGATGAGGACGATGACGCCGATCACGCCGGAGGAGGCCGTGATGATCGCGATCACGTCCGAGGACTTGACCGCGTAGGCCAGCAGCACGCCGGCCAGGCCGAGCACGTACTCGCCGAGGGAGATGCCGACGAGGGTCTGCTTGACGACGTCGCCGGTGTTGCGGTTGAACCTGGTCATGTCGGGCGTGGTCACCGCGCCGATGATGTAGGAGCCGGCCACGATGGTGGCGCCGGTCGCGATGCTGATCGGCTCGCCGAACGGCGGCGAGGCCACCAGCGACCCCAGATCATGTCGCGAAATTTCCACCCACATCGCCCAGCCGGCCAGGCCGAGGAACGCCGGCACGGTGATGAACGCCGTCATCCCCATCGCCTTGAACCCCCGGATGACCAGCAGCGTCACGCCGATGCCGGCGATCATGGCCCACGCCCAGAGCGGCAGCCAGGACATGATCGAGTGCAGGCCCGAGGCGAACACCGCGGTCTGCACGCCGAACCAGCCGAACAGGCTCAGGGCGATGATCACGCCGATGATCGTGGAGCCGTACCGGCCGAAGCCGGTCCAGCGGGCCAGCATGGAGGTGGACAGGCCCTCGCGCATCCCGGCGATGCCGACGAAGATGCACACCACCTCCAGGATCACCGAGCCGAGCGTGAACGCCCAGAACGCCCCCCAGAACGACAGCCCGGCGCCGAGCGTGGCGCCCAGCAGGAACTGCGTCAGGTCGGAGAGCTGGCCGAACCGCTGCACGGCCACGTTGAACCAGGAGTAGCGGGCGGCCTGCGGCACCCGCTCCAGGGGGTAGTCGGAGTCGGTCATGGTGGTCTTCCTTCGCGTCGGGGGGTCGTGGCGGGGGCTCACGAGCGGGGGCTCACGAGCAGGCGGTCACAGGGCTGGTCTCAGAGCATCGGGGCTGTTCACAGCGGCGGTCACAGGAGCGAGGGCGGCCCGGCGGCGCGGGCGCGCAGCCGGACGAACGGGCCGGGCAGGTAGGCGAGCGGGATCTCCTCCACCCCGATGACCCGCACCCGCCGCGGATCGGCCCCGGCGCGGACGGCCGCCGCCCTGGCCTCCTCCGCGACCGGTTCGAGCGCCGCCGCCAGCGCCGAGCGGTCCGGCAGGCGGACGATGCGCTCGTACTGGCCGCCGACCGGGCTGACCGCCGCGCCGATGGCGCCGGCCGCCGGCCCGTGCTCGGGATGCAGCCCCTCCGGCACGGCGTGCTCACCGCCGCCCACGACCACGAGCGGCAGCAGCCCGGCGCCCGGCTGCAGCCGGTCCACGGCCTCGGCCAGCTCGGTCGGGTCGACCGGCCGCGGCACCCTGATCAGCCCGGGGATGCGCAGCCCGACGGGCACGCCGCCGATGTCCGCGCCGCCCACGGCCTCCTCCGGATAGCCGCCGGCCAGCACGCCGACCCGGACGCGGGTGGCGCCCACGTCGGCCACCACCGCGTCACCGAGCCCGGTCAGCGCGCCGGCGCCGCGCAGCACGCTCGCCGGGCCGCTGCCCAGGCTGAGCCCGGGATGGCGGGCCAGGTGCTCCAGGCTCATCAGCGTGCCGTCGCCGCGGGTCACGAACACCGCCGCCCCCGGGCACAGGCCCGCCAGCGCGGTGGCCAGCCCGCCGGAGACCGCGCCCGCGAACCCCGACAGGGCGGCGTCCAGCACGGTCGCGTTCTCGCGTTCCAGCAGGCCGAGCGAGCCGAGGTCGGCCGACAGCGCGATCGGCACGCCCTCGCCCAGCTCCGCCCGGACGATCTCGGCCGCCTCGCGCTCCTGCTCGCCGTCCAGGGGCGAGAACAGGCCCGCGACGGCGACGGCCTGCGCGGTGCCGGCCACGCCCGCGGCGAAGCGGGCCACGGCGTCGCGGTCGAGGGGCGTGCGGTCCTCGCGGTCGAGGCCGCCGCCGCCGTCCACGACGGCGGTGCCGGCGTTCACCGCGGCGCGCAGGTCGGGCGGCCAGCCGGACAGCGGGCGCACCGCGGTCGCCGACACGCCCGCGATGCGCAGCACGGCCACCTTGCGCAACCCCGACCGCCTGGTCACGGCGGTGGCGGCGCCACGCAGGCCGACGGCGACCTGGGCCGGCTCGCCGTCCATCGGCAGGCGGGCCAGCGCGGCGCGCACGCCGGCCACCGGGTCGCCGGGGATCGACGCGATCTTGACGGTGGCCAGCACCCGGCCGTCGTCGGCGACGACGGCCGCGTCGGTGTTGGTCGGCCCGACGTCCACCCCGGCCCTCACGCCCCCGCCTCCCGCTCGGCGGACCCGTGGGGCCCGGAAGACCCGGTGGACGCGGTGGAGGAGGGGCCGAAGGCCGTGCCCGCCGGGGTTTCCGGCGTCGCGGGGAGGGGGGACGGCTGCGGTGGGGGAGGGGTGGGAAGGCCGGTGAGACCGAACGCGGCCGGCCCGGCCAGCCGCAGCCCCTCGGGGGTGTGCCAGACCGGGTCGCAGGGGACGCGCACCACGCTGACCCGCAGCCCGTACCGGACCTGCTCGGCCTGCACGACCTCGCCCGTGCGCGTGTCCAGCATCGCGATCACGTCGGGCACCACGGCCAGCGGCACGCCGTCCTCGACGACGGCCAGGAACTCGCTGCCCGCCTGGACGCGCACCAGCCGCCCCTGGTCGTACCCGAGCCCTTCGACCAGGATCGACCCGGCGGTCTCGGCGACCTTGCCGGTGACCAGCGGGTCGGGCAGCCGCGTCCCGAGGCGCACGGCCCGGGTGACCGAGCCGAGCGCGGTGGCGCCGGCCACCTGGTCGCCGCGCATGATGTACTCGCTGGTCGCGACCTGGCCGCCGAACGCCTCCAGCGACGCCCGTACCAGCCGTTCCAGCCAGCCGCCGGTCGCCCGGTCGACGACGACGGTCCGGCCGCGCTCGTCGCACAGCACGGCCGGGGTGGGCGCGATGCCGCGCAACTGCATCACCGTCTGGTCCATGCGGGGGAAGGCGCGGCTCATCCCGTCGGCGTCCACCAGCGGCAGGCCGACGCGGGCCGCCCAGGCCACCGCCAGGCAGCCGTTGGCGCCGCCGATCTCGCTGGCCAGCACCGCGCCGACGGGCGCGCCGTACAGCTCCTCGATCTTGTCGCGCAGGTAGACGGGCTCGTCGGTTCCGCCGACGCGCTCGGACATGACGGCCGAGGAGCCCGCGGTGCCCACGGGCATGACCAGCAGCTCGGGGTCCAGCTCGGCGGGCTGCACGACGCGTACCGGCCCGTGGTCCTCCAGCGCCTGCAGCGCCGCGGCGCGGGCGATGGTCACGGGACCGCCGCCGCCCGAGCCCAGCACGGCGCAGCCGCGGGCGAAGGCGGGCAGCAGCCCGGTGTCGATGTCCATGCTGTCGAGGTTACGAAGCCGCAGGTCGAGGGCGGATGTTCCCGCCGCACCTTTTTGCCGGGCTTCGTGTGCCGATGGCACACTGATGGCATGTTCCTGCTGGAAGAGCTGCGTCCGCTGGCCGGGCCTGAGGTGCCGGCGGCGGCCTCCGGCGTGCGCCTGGTGGAGGACCTGGGCGGGATCGCGGGCCAGCCGCCGGGGTCGGTGCTGGTCCTGACCGGCGCGGCCTCCCGGCAGGCGGCCGGCTACCGGCTCGACGTCGCGCTGCGCGACGCCGCCGCGGCCGGCGCCGTGGCGCTCGTGCTCACCGCGGAGGCCGGGCAGCCCCTGGAGGCCCTGGAGGCCGCGGTGGACCGGAGCGCCGCCGCGCTGGCCGAGCGGGGCGGGGTCGCGCTGCTGGCGGCCGCCGGCGGCGACCTGGCGGAGCTGGTGGTGGCCCTTGACCGGGCCATCGCGGGCGACGCCGCCGAGGCGCTGGTCCGTACGGCGCGCGCCGCGGAGGCCGTGGCGGGGGCGGGCGGCGTCCCCGAGCGCATCGCCGAGGCGGCCGGCGCGGCTCTCGGCCGTCCCGTGCGGGCCGACGGAGGCGCGTTCACCGCCCAGGCCGGCGGGCCCGCCGGGACGCACTTCGACCGGGCCGCCGGGATCGTGCTCAGGGTCGCCGCCCTGGCCGCCGCCGCGGGCCCGTCCGACGAGCTGCCCGGACGGTCCCGCGCCCAGCTCCTCACCGAGCTGCTGGTCGCCCCCGAGAACCAGGCGCAGGAGCTGGCCCCCCGCGCCAGGGCCCTCGGCCTGCCGATCGACGACTGGCACGTCGTCCTGCGCCTGGAACCCGCGAAGGACCCCGCGAAGACCCCGGACGCCGCCGCCGACGGCCCGGCCGACGGCGGCCAGGAACGCTACGCCCTGCTGGAGACCGCCGCCTCGCGGGCCGTGCGCGCGGCCCGCGAGCTGGGCGGCGCCGCCTGGAACGCCGCGCTCGCCGGCGACGCGCTGATCGTGGTCCGCAGCCAGCGGCGCGACCAGGGCAGGGCGGGCCTGCGCGAGGCCGTGCGCGACGCCGCCCGCCTGCTCGAACGGGTCCGCCCGGCGGGCGCCGAGCTGCGCTGCGGGGTCAGCACCGCCCACCAGGGCCTGGTCGGCCTGCGCACCTCCGCCTCCGAGGCGCGTACGGCCCTGCGCCGCAGCACCCTGCCGCTGGCCACCTACGACCTGGCCGGCCTCGACCGGATGCTGGAGGAGTGGTACGCCTCCGACGCCGCCCAGCACGCCGTCAGGGAGCTGCTGCAACCGATCCTCGACCTCGGCGGCGAGCGGGCCGCCCACCTCCTGGCCATCCTGCGCGCCTACCTCGACCACAACGGCTCGCCCGCCCGCGCCGCCGAGGAGCTGCACCTGCACCGCAACGCCGTCAGCAGGAACGTGCGCCGCATCGAGACCCTGCTCCAGGCCGACCTCGCCGACCCGCGGCAACGCCTGGCCCTCCAGCTGGCCTGCCGCGCGGCCTCCTCCCGCTGAACGACGGCCCTCCAGGACCCCGCTCCGCGGCCTCCTTCCGCTGAACGACGGCCCTCCAGGACCCCGCTCCCAGCCCGCGTTCGGCCGCCAGGACGAGGAAACCCGGCGGCCGGCTCCCTAGATTCGGTGGCATGACAAGAGCGCGGCGGCTGGCCGCCTGGTGCGCGGGGCTGCTGCTGATGGCCGCCTGCGCGGGGCTCGGCTACGAGACCGCCGCCCGGCGCGGCGACGCCACGCGCCACCCGCCCCCGGGCCGCCTGGTGAACGTCGGCGGCCACCGCCTGCACCTGCGCTGCACGGGGTCCGGCGGCCCGGTGGTGGTGCTGGAGGCGGGCCTGGTCGAGTCGAGCGCGAGCTGGGAGGTGGTCCAGCGGCGGCTGTCGGCCGGGCTGCGCGTGTGCTCCTACGACCGGGCCGGCTACGCCTGGAGCGAGGAGGGGCCAGGGCCGCGAACGGCGGGCCGCGCGGCGGGGGAGCTGCGCGCGCTGCTCGCCGCCGCGGGCGAGCCCGGCCCGTACGTCCTGGCCGGGCACTCCTACGGCGGCCAGATCGTCCGGCTGTTCGCCGCCCGGTACCCGGAGGTGACGGCGGGCCTGGTGCTGATCGACGCCACCGACGAGGAGGCGGTGACGGCCATGCGGGTGTCCCGGCCGCTGCTGGCCGTCCAGCTCACCGCCGACCAGGCGCTGGCCAGGATCGGCCTGCTCCGGCTGGCCGGGGATCTCCTGGTGCCCGGTGACGCCACCCCGGCGGCGCGCGCCGCCGCCCCCGTCGTCTACGGGCCGGGCACCATGGCCGCGGCCAGGGCCGAGGCGTGGGCCTCGCCGGACAGCGCGCGGGAGGTCGCCGGGACGGCGCAGGGGCCGGGCGGGCCGCCGGTCGTGGTGGTCATCCCGTCCGGCGGGCCGCGCAGCGCCCTCGACCAGGCCCGGCGGGTGGCCGCCCGGTCCACGCGCGGGCGGGTGGTGGTGGCCGGCACCTCCGAGCACTACGTGCACTATCGGCAGCCCGATCTGGTCGTCACGGCGATTCGGGACGTCGCCGCCTCCACAGAAAGGTGAAACTGGGTCTTGCCGGTCGGGTCAAGTCGGCTTTCAATGATCGGGATACCGGTGATCCTGGAGGAGCCGATGCGTGGCTTGAGGGCGTCCGCAGTCATCCTGATGATCGTCGTCTCGACGTTCCTCGCCTCCGGGCCGTCGTCGCTGCCGGCGGTGGCGGGGCCGGCCGATCCCGAGCCGGCGTCGCTGGTCACGCTCTCCGTGCCCGACAGGGCCGCGATGGAGCGGCTGGTCGCCTCCGGCGCCGACCTGACCGAGCGGGTCCGTCCGCAGGCCGACGGCAGCGTCCAGGTGGACGCCGTGCTCACGGCCGGCAAGCTCGCCGAGCTGCGGGCGATCGGCGTGGGCCTGGCGTCCGGCACGCCGCCCGCCGCCCGGCAGGCGCCGTCCGCCACCGCCGCGCAGGACCAGATCGTCATCGAACGGGCCGTCTGGTACAAGTCCCGCGACGGGTACTTCCTGTCGGTCGAGGCCAGCAGCAGCGCGGGCGAGACGGCGGCCCTCACCGCCACCTGGACGGGCCGCGGCGGCGCCACCGGCCAGGTCGCGATGGTCCCGTACGTCGACGCCGGCGCCTACCTGGGCCACCAGTTCAGCACCCCCGCCCCGGTGCCGGCCGAGCCGCAGCGCGTCACGGTCACCTCGGCGACCGGCGGCACGGCCGAGGCCCGCGTCCGGGAATGGCCCGACGGGGACCGCCCCGACCACCGGGCGCCGGGCTACCAGAAGGACTTCGTCACCCAGTACATGCCGCCCGCCCAGCTCAACGAGCGCATCCAGGCCCTGCACCGGCGGTACCCGTCGCTCACCGACGTCATCCCGCTGCCCAACCTCACCAACGGCTACCGCCGCCACGCCCAGGCGCTGATCGGCACGCCGCCCGGCGCCGCGATCGTGGTCACCTCCGACGCCTACGGCTCCGAGGGCGGCAACGACCTGTCCGTCGAGCTGGCCGCCCCGGGCGCGCCGGACCGGCCGCTCCAGGTGAGCGTGGCCCGCAAGCAGGTCACGGTGAGCCTGGCCACCGACGGCTCCGGCACGCCGGTCAGCACCGCCGCCCAGGTCGTCGCCGCGATCAACGCCGCGCCGGGCACCGGGCTGAAGGCCGCCGCCTACCGCACCGACCCGGGCGCCGGCGTCATGGCCGCGGCCCCCGCCACCCGGCTCACCGACTCGCTCAAGGCGCCCGCCGACGTCTCCCGCAAGCCCATGCGGGTGCTGGCGCTGCGCGTCGGCGTCCACCGCGACGGCTCGCGCACCGGCGTGCTGGCCTACGCCCAGGAGCACGCCAGGGAATGGGTGGCGCCGCTGGTCACCGTCGAGGCCGCCGAGCGGCTGCTGCGCAACTACGCCCACGACCCCGCCACCCGCAGGCTGCTGCAGCGCACCGACATCTTCATCGTCCCCACCGTCAACCCCGACGGCGCGAACTACAGCTTCTACGACTTCAACGGCCAGCGGAAGAACATGACCAACCACTGCCCGGCCGCGCAGTCCGACCCGGCGCAGCGCAACACCTGGGGCGTGGACGTCAACCGCAACTACGCCGTCGGCTCCCTGTCGGACGGCTACTTCGGCGCCTCGGCCAACTGCCAGAGCGGCACGTACGCCGGTCCGGCCGAGCACTCGGAGCCGGAGAGCCGCAACGTGATGTGGCTGGCCGAGACGTACCGCAACATCCGGTTCGCCATGAACGTGCACAGCTACGGCGGGTACTTCATGTGGCCGCCCGGGGCGTACAAGCTCGACGGCCGCGTGGCGCTGCCCAGGCCGAGCGCCCAGGAGGAGGCGTACTTCATGCGCTCGGCCCGCACGATCGAGCAGGCCATCGCCGCCGAGCGCGGCACGGTCATCTGGCCCCAGCAGACCGGGCCGGTGACCGACGTGCTCTACTCGGCGGCCGGCAACTCCGCCGACGAGCTCTGGTACGACCACGGCGTCTACGGCTGGGACTTCGAGGTCGGCGCCGACCTGTGGAACCCGACGGCGCGGACGTGGGAGGGCGTGGGCTTCCAGCCGCCGTTCGAGGAGGGGCACGCCGAGGCGATGGAGTTCGCCGCGGGCCTGATCTCGCTGGTGGGGGTGGCGGCCGACTACCGGAGGCCGTGACCGCCGGGCGGCTCATGCCCAGGTCATGGCGTTCGCGGGGGTCGGGAATGCCCGCGCGTTGCCCGGGGTTTACATACGGACACCCCGCGACAGTGACCTGGGCTTTTGCCCATGTTGGCGTCGCTTGCCCGGGGTTTACGGTTCAGGGGTAGATCTTTGCCCGTTTTAGGGTGTTTGGTTTGCGTTTGTCCGTTTCTTGGGTTAGTGTGTACCTATTGGCGGGTGAGTGGCCCATCTGGGTCCGCCCCCATTGCGCTCCACGTAGCGACCGATGGCGTTTGTGCCCGGCTACGGCCTTCATGTCTTGTCTGAGTCAAGCGAGCGCATGCCCCCCTGATGATCGATGTCACCAAGGAGACTGCTGATGACTGCTCGCCTGCTTTCTTTCGCCATGCTTTCCGCCGCTGCGCTGTCGGCGCTGACGATCGGTGCCGCCGCTCATCCCGCGCATGCTGATGCGGATGTGAACGGCCGGGGTGTGCTGGCCGGTTCGACGACGGCGTCCTACTTCTGGGACGACTCCTCGGGTCGTGCCGGTGACACGGGTCTGCCGGCGGCCGGCAAGCCGATGCAGAAGGGTCTGGCGGCTTCGCCGTCGTGGCCGCTGATGACCGAGGGTTACGTGGTCTACCAGGGTAAGAAGCTGCCGTTCTTCGTGGGTGACCGTGGTCCTGGTGACCCCTCCAGCCGTGGGGTGATGCTGGACCTGGACGCCAAGACGTTCGCGGAGCTGACCGGTGGCCGGTTCAACCCGGACACGCTGGGTGTGGACGGTGTGAAGGGCGAGGGTCACATCAAGATCCAGTACGTGGTCACCAAGTGGGGTGACGGCGTGGGCAGGAAGGCCGCTCCGGTGGCGTTCGACACGGGCGCCTGGCGTCAGCAGGACACCGGCACGGCCCCGGTGTCGGTCAAGAAGTAGCACGCGCGCACGACGAGAAGGGCGTTCCCCGCGGGGGACGCCCTTCTCGCATGTCAAGGAACGGCAAACACCGCCCCCGCCCAGCGGCCATACTGGCTCAACTGACGACCTGGAGTGACGGACGGTGACCGTAAGTGATGGAGACAGGGCCCGACGAGGCGCTGAACCTCGCCGTCCTGCGCGTGCGCGGCCCCGAGGGGGCCGTGGCGGGCGCGGGCTTCCTCATCGCCCCCGACCGCGCCCTCACCTGCGCGCACGTCGTCTCCGGCGCCCTGGGCCACGCCGACGGCCCGCCGCCGCCGGACGCCTGGGTCACCGTCGAGCTGCCCTTCGCCGGCGAACCCGCGCCCGTGCGCGCCCACGTCGAGCACTGGGTCCACACCGCCGCCGACGGCTCGGGCGACATCGCCGTCCTGCGCCTGGACGCCGCGCCCCCGGGCGGACGCCCGCTGCGCATGGCCGAGCCGCGCAGCCTGTGGGGCCACCGGGTCGTCGTCGCCGGGTTCCCGCCCGGCCTGCGCGGCGGCGGCTGGCACACCGGGCGGCTGCTCGGCGGCACCCAGCAGGGCTGGCTCCAGTGCGCCCCCGACGACCCCCGCGGCGTGCCGATCGAGAGCGGCTTCAGCGGCAGCCCCGTCTGGGACGTCGAGCTCGGCGACGTCGTCGGCATGGTGGTCGCGGCCCAGCCCGGCGGGCCCCGCCAGGCGTTCGTGATCCCCACCCGGTCGCTCACCCGCGCCGTCCCCGCCCTGGCCGCGACCGTGCGGCCGGCCTCGCCGTTCCGCGGGCTGTCGGCCTTCCGCGAGGGCGACGCCGCCGTCTTCTTCGGCCGCGACGTGGAGACCGCCCGGATCGCCCGCCTCCTCCAGACCCACCCCGAGGTCACGCTCACCGGCCCGTCCGGCTGCGGCAAGTCGTCGCTGGCGCTGGCCGGGGTCGTGCCCGCCATGCGCCGCCAGGGCTGCCAGGTCGTCGTCCTGCGGCCGTCGGCCGTGCGGTCCTGGCCCGATGCGCTCGCCGCCGAGCTGGCCGCCCTGTCGCACCCGGGCCTGACCGGGGCCGACGCGCTGGCCAGGGCCGACGCGCTGCGCGAGCCGCTGCGGAAGGGCCGGCTGCCCGACGTCGTCGCCCAGGTCCTGCGCGACACCGGCGCGACGGGCCTGTTGCTCGTCGTCGACCAGGCCGAGGAACTGCTGGTCGGCGACCCCGAGCAGGCCGACGACGCGGCCGTGGTGCTGGCCGCGGCCCGCGCCTGCCCGGCCGTGCGGGTGCTGTTCACGCTGCGCGCCGACTTCCTGCCCGCCGCCCTGTCCCACCCCGCGCTCGGCGGCGCGCTCGGCCGCGAGACCTACGGGCTCACCCCCATGACCCGCGACCAGCTCAGGCAGGCCGTCGAGGCGCCGCTGGACGCCGTCCCCGCCGTGACGTACGACCCCGGCCTGGTCGACCGCATCCTGGGCGACGCCGGCGGCGCGCCCGGCGCCCTGCCGCTGATCGGCTTCCTGCTGGACCGCCTCTGGCACGAGCAGGAGGGCGGCCGCATCACCCACACCTCCTACGAGGCGTGCCGCGGCGTGCGCGGGGCCCTGGGCGCGCAGGCCGAGCAGGTCTGGACGGCGTGCGTGCCCGAGGAGGACACCGCGGCCGGGGAGGAACTGCTGTCCCGGCTCGTCCGGGTCACCGCCGGGGCGCACGCGCCGCTGCGCCGCCGGGTCACCCGCGAGGAGGCGGGGGAGCAGCGCTGGCGGACCGCCGGCCGGCTGGCCGCCGGGCGGCTGCTCGTCATGGACACCGGCGCGGACGGCCGCCAGACCGTCGAACTGGCCCACGAGGCGCTGATCACCGAATGGCCGCGGCTGGCCGGGATCGTCGCCGCCGACCTGAAGTTCCTCGAATGGCGCGACCTGCTCCACCAGGACATGGGCCGCTGGCGGCAGGCCGGTCGCGCCCCCGACCGGCTCCCCGGCCCGCCCGAGCTGGCCGCCGCCGCCCGCTGGCTCGCCGAACGGCCCGCCGACCTGACCGAGGACGAGCACGACTACCTGCGCCAGGGCCGCCGCCGTCAGCGACGCCGCGCGCTGCGCCGCCGGGGCGCGATCAGCGGCGCGGGGGTGGCGCTGCTGACGGTCCTCTCGCTGGTCGCCTGGACGCTCTACCAGGGCCGGATCGGCGAGCAGCGGGCCGCCGAGTCCCGCTCCCGCGCGCTGGCGGGCGCCTCGGCCGACCTGGCGGAACGCGACCCCGAGCTGTCGTCGCTGCTCGCCGTCGGCGCCTACCGCGCGGCCCCCACCCAGGAGGCCAGGGCCCAGCTCCTGCAGCGCTACGTCGAACACCGGTACACCAAGGGCGTGGCCACGGGCGCGCTCGGCTCGATCACCGCCGCCGACGCCAGCGACGACGCCCGCGTCCTGCTGGCCACCACCACCTCCGCCGCCGGCCGCGCCACGCTGTTCACCCGCGGCCCCGACGGCCGCTACCGGCCCGCCCACCTGCCCGACCGGGGCGGCACCAGCCGGCCCGCCGTCTCCGCCGACGGCGGCCTGATCGCCTACGCCCTCGACGACGGCGGCATGGTCTGGCACCGCGTCGACCCGCGCGACGGCGAGCTGCTGGACCAGGGCCACGTCCTGGCCCGCCAGGACCGGCCCGTCCCGGCCGGCGGGCTCGCCGCCGACGAGCCCGTCGCCGACGTCAGGGCGGACGGCGACGACGGCTGGATCGTCACCGCGGGCCCGAAGAAGCTCGTGCTCCAGTCGCTCGGCGCCACCGGCACCCCCCGCACCTGGGTGTACGACCTGCCCGCCGACCTGGTCCGGTTCGGCCCCGACGCCACCACCCTGGTCGTCCGGGAGAAGGGCGTGGCCAAGGTGTACAGCAGCAAGGGCAGCCCGGTGTGGCGGCAGCTGACCATCCGCGAGCTCGGCCCGGCCGACGGCCTGGCCGTCTCCGGCGACGGCGCCACCGCCGTGACCTGCCGGACCAGCGACGACGGCCGCGCCGCCACGTACACGGGCTTCGCGGTGCGCGACGGCGAGCGGCTGGGCGGCTTCGAGGCCGGACGCCCGTGCGGCGCGTTCGTCGTCGACCGCGAGGGAAGGCGTGTGGCCGAGCAGGGCGCCGCCGGCTGGGAGCTGGTCGACCTGGCCGGCGGCCGCACCCTGTCGCGCGCCTGGATCGACGCCCAGACCAGTGCCGCCCCGGTCGCTCTGGTGGGCGCGCCCGGCGCGCAGGAACTGCTCACCAGGTCGCCCGACACCCTGGTGCTGACCGCGCTGCGCGACGGCGAGCAGCTCATCGGCAACCCGGCGCTGCTCCAGGGCGGCACCCGGATGGTCGCCCAGGCCGACGGCGGCGCCCGGCTGCGCCTCATGGAGACCGGCGATCCGCAGCGCACCCTGGCCGACGTCTCCCGCGCCAAGAGCCCGAAGGGCCTCGACGCCGACGGCGACCCCGTCGCGGACGAGTCGGGACGCCTGCTCGCCGACGCCGTCGCCCCGACCAGGGTCGCCGTCCGCGCGCTGCCCTCGCTGTCCCCCCTCACCGAGGTGACCACCGCCCGGCCGCCCGAGGGCACACAGCTGACCTACTTCTTCAAGGACGGCGACCTGTTCACCGTCGCCGGCCGCCGCCTGGAGCGCTGGGAGCCGGCCACCGGCCGCCGCAAGAGCGCCTTCGACGTCGCCGGCCCCGGCGCGGTCGTCACGGAGGTGCAGGTCAGCCCGTGGAGCGCCGGCCACCTGATGGTCGCCGTGCAGGGCGCCGACCATCTGCGCACGATCGACCTGCGCACCGGCGAGGAGGTCAAGGACCGGCGGCTGACCGTGGGCGCCGACGTCGTCAGCGGGTTCGTCTTCGACCGCACGGGCACCCACCTGCTGCTGTTCCGCAGCGGCATGCTGCCCGAGGTGTGGCTCACCCACCCGCTCAGGAAGGTGCTCGGGCCGCTGCGCTCGTCGGGCGAGAACATCCGCGGCGGCGAGCGCATGACCTCGATCATGCCGGAGAACGCGGGCCGGCTGTTCCTGTTCCGCGAGCGGGAGATCAGCGTCTACGGGCTCGGCGGGACCGGGGTGTCCTACGAGGAGGGCTACACCTTCCGCCAGGCCCAGGACTTCCTCGACATCTCGCCCGACGGCTCGCTGCTGCTGCGCCTCAAGGGCGGCGACGGCGCCACGGGCTACTCCACCGACCTGCTCCGGCTCGACCCCGGCAGCTGGCGGGCGCGGCTGTGCGAGGTGTTCGGCCGCCGTCTCACGCCGGGCGACCGGCAGCAGGTGCCGATCGCCCTGCCGGACGCGGTCTGCTGACCGTCACGGCTTGCGCCCGACCCCGCCCAGGAAGGTGTGGTACGTGATGCCCAGGGCCGGCCGGTAACCCGGCTCCGGCCGCCACTCGGCCAGCGGCACCAGGCCGGGCTCCAGCAGCTCCAGGCCGTCGAAGAAGCCGAGGATCTCCTCGCGGGTGCGCCAGCGCCCGGTGCCCATGGTGTCGTTGAAAAGCCGCTCGGCCTCGAACGCCTGCCGCGACACCTCCGGGCGCTCCTCCATCGGGTTGTGGAAGTGCGAGACGGCGACGTGGCTGCCGGGCGCGAGCCGTCCGACCAGGCGCGCGGCGATGCCGGCCGGGTCCTCCTCGTCCGCCAGGTGGTGCAGGATCCCGAACAGCAGCAGGCCCACCGGCTCGTCCAGGTTGAGGAGCTGCCTGGTCTCGGGGTGGTCGAGGACGTCGTCGGGGCGGCGGATGTCGGCCTCGATGACGGTGGTGCTGTCGTCGACGGCCAGCAGGGCCCGGCCGTGGACCAGCACGATCGGATCGTGGTCGACGTAGACCACCCGGCAGCCCGGCGCGGACGCCTGGGCGATCTCGTGCACGTTGCCCTGCGTGGGCAGCCCCGACCCGATGTCCAGGAACTGGCGGATACCGGCCTCGACGACCAGGTCGCGGACGACGCGGGCCAGGAAGTCCCGGTTCGACCGGGCCGCCTGCGGGGCGTCCGGGGCGATCCGGAGCGCCATCTGGGCCACCTCGCGGTCGATCTCGAAGTTGTCCTTGCCGCCGAGCATGTAGTCGTAGACCCGGGCGACGCTGGGCTTGGTGGTGTCCACGCCGAGGGCGGGCGCGTCCTGCTCGTCGTCGGCCACGGTCGGCTCCTTCGGTTGCGTCGGGCGAGTCCGGCTGGCGTGATCATACGTCCAGGGGCGCGGAAAAATCAGGCCCGGGCCGGGCCGTACGGGCTACGGGATTCCGGCGGCCCGCGTTGACATGATGACCCCATGACGATCGAACCACTGGCCCCGGACACCCTGCTCACCACCACCCGCAGCGTGCGCAGGCGCCTCGACCTGTCCCGCCCGGTCCCGGCGGAGCTGGTCCGCCAGAGCCTGGAGGTCGCGCTCCAGGCGCCGAGCGGCGGCAACCGGCAGGGATGGCACTGGATCGTGGTCACCGACCCCGAGCGGCGCAAGGTGATCGGCGACTACTATCGGCGGTCGTGGAACAGCTACCACACCTCCGACGGCTCGGCCCGCTCGATGTTCCGGGACGACCCGGCGCGCGCGGCCGTCCAGGAGCGCGTCAGCGGCAGCGCCGCCTACCTGGCCGAGCACATGGGCGACGTCCCGGTGCTGGTGATCGGCGCGATCGAGCTGCCCGGCGGCCGCCTGCCCGAGGGCAACCAGGCCGGGCTGTGGGGCTCGCTGCTGCCCGCCGCGTGGAGCTACATGCTCGCCGCCCGCGCCCGCGGCCTGGGCAGCGCGTGGACCACCCTGCACCTGGAGTACGAGAGCGAGATCGCCGAGCTGCTCGGCATCCCGGCCGAGGTGCGCCAGGGCGTGCTGCTGCCCACCGCGTACTTCACGGGGGAGAGCTTCCGGCCCGCCGCGCGGCAGCCGCTCGACGAGGTGCTGCATCTCGACCGCTGGTGACCCGGCGCCCCTCCGGGGGAGCCTGGAAAACCGCTTGTCCGGGGGTGGGCGCGGCCCTACCTTGTGACGGTCGTACGTCAATCGCGTCGTACGTCGACCGAGAGGACTTCACTTGCTGGGCGCCCGCGTGCACGCATACCTTCGAGCGGCGGCCGGAACCCGGGCACACCGGGCCGGGCCGTTCCTGATCCGCTTCGACGAGCACGACGACGCGCCGCCGTTCAACTACGCCATCCCCGACGACGACCTCGCGCCCACCGGCGAGCAGGTGGCCGCGCTGGCCGCCGCCTTCCGCGAGCGCGGCAGGACACCCCGGCTGGAGTACGTGCCGCAGGTCGCGCCCAAGGTGGAGGAGGCCCTGCTGGCCGCCGGGTTCGCCGTCGAGGGGCGCTTCCCGCTGCTGGTGTGCCCGGCCGGGTCGCTCGCCGAGCCGCCCGCCGACGCCGCCGTACGCCTCGCGCTGGTGACCGACGACCCGGGCCTGTGGCAGGTCGCGCGGGTGATGAACGCGGCCTTCGACGCGCCCGAGGTCACCGAGCACGACGTCGCGCGGCTGCGCGGCGTGCTCGACCGCGGCGGCCTCGTGGCGGCGGCCAC
This sequence comes from Nonomuraea sp. NPDC003560, assembly GCF_042878785.1. Lineage (NCBI taxonomy): Bacteria > Bacillati > Actinomycetota > Actinomycetes > Streptosporangiales > Streptosporangiaceae > Nonomuraea > Nonomuraea sp. NPDC003560. The sequence continues at coordinate 132,148 of NZ_JBIAOF010000015.1, forward strand.
CGACGTCGCCACCGGCGAGGTCGTCGGCGCCGGCCAGCTCGGCGGCCCCCAGGAGGGCGTGGCCGAGGTCGCCGGCATCGCCGTGCGCGACACGCACCGGCGGCGCGGCATCGGCGGAGCCGTCACGGCCCTGCTGACCAGGGCGGGCGTCGACGCCGGCATCACCATGCCGTTCCTCACCCCGGCCGACGACGCCGCGGGCCGCGTCTACGCCCGCGTCGGCTACCACAAGGCGGGCGAGGTGCTGCACATCTCGGCCCCCTGACCCTCTCGCCGGCGCCCCGGCCGCCGGCTCAGCCGCAGTCGCAGCAGCCGCCGCAGTCGGGGCAGTCGCAGCTGCTGCAGTTGTCCAGGTAGCAGCGTTCGCAGCAGGGCCGTCCCGCCTTCTTGCTCCACCTCGGCCGCCAGAGCCCGCAGGTCAGGAACGTCACCACCCCTGCCCCCGACCTGCGGATCCAGCCGGGACGCCGGTAGGAGGCCGCGCCGAACGAGCGCTCGACCGCCCGGCGCACCTCGGCGCCGAGCAGCCGCTCCACCAGGTGCCGCTCGTCCAGCTCCAGGTCGGCCACGGCGAGGGCGAGTCCGTGGGCGGCGTCGTCGCAGAGTTGCCGCGCCCGCTCGCGGCCGGTGCCGGTGGCGGTCAGCGGGTTGAACGCGCCCCGCTCGTCGTCGCCCGCCTGGTCCTCGACGGCGTCCAGGAGGTGTGCGATGCGGCCGAAGAACCGGCCGGCCTCGGCCAGCGCCGCCGCGTTGCCCGGCCGTCCGGCCAGCACCGCGGTGTGGGCGAAGGCCGCCGCCACCGCCTCCTCGGCGGGCGCCGTGAGGTCGAGCAGGTCCATCGGTGCGGTGAGGGCCCGGCGCTCGCGTTCGAGCTGCCGGTCGACCGTCGCCGACAACACGGCGGTGTCGAAGCCGACGCCGGACGCCAGCCTGGCGCCGCCCGCCTGCCAGCGGGCCGCGAGCAGGCGGCGGGCCGGAGCCGTGGCCGGGGCGGCGTCCCCGTCGGCCACCTGGTCGCGCAGCCTGCCCGCGGCCAGGACGAGCGACACCCCCGCCGCCAGCCGGGCGCCGCGACCGCGGGCGTCCACCACGTCGGCGGAGCGGAACCCGCGCAGCGCGCACGGCCCGGCCGTCCGGTGCGGCACGGCGGCCGGGAGCTGGGCCTCGGTCAGCACCGAGAGGATCAGGGTGTCGTAGTTGGTGGTCAGCCGGGCGGCGTGCCCCTGCCCGTCCCGCAGTGTCAGGCAGAGCCCGCACAGGTGCGCCCGCCACGCCGCGCGTACCGCCGCGCACCCGTGCTCACCGCACGGACGGATGATCCCGAACACACGAACCTCACAAGATCCGGAAAACGCTGGAGGAATCGTACGGGCGATCGCCCGCACGCGGCACCGCGGGGTTCAGGCGCGCGGTTCGGGCACGGATTCAGGCACGGATTCAGGCACGGGTTCGGGCGCGGGTTCGGGCGCGGGTTCGGGCGCGGGGCGGCGCGCCCGTCTGGCCGCCACCGTCAGCACGGCTGCCCCGGCCAGTGTGAGCAGCGCGGTGAACAGCCACTCGTCCGAGCCCTCCGGCCCGTAGACGCGGGTCAGGCGGCCGGTGTCCACGGCCGCGGTGGCCTGTCCCGCCGCCAGGGTGCCGCGGTCGCTGCCGTACAGCTCGACGTCGCGCCGCCGGATCCGCCCGTCGCCGGAGGTGAAGTCCCCGGCCCAGACGCAGGACTCGTGCCCGGGATGCCGCACGCACCGCAGCTCCCGGGCGGTGAACGCGCCGCTCACCCCGTCGGCGCGGGCGGCCCGTACGACGGGGCCGAACTCCGGCACGGACACCGACAGCAGCAACAGTCCCACGACGGCCAGCACCACCGTGAACCCGCCCGGACGTCGTCTGGTGACCGCCATGAGCTAGTGCGCCACCGCGCAGGTGCAGACGGCCCCGCCGTGCTCGGCGGCCCGGCGGTGGAGCAGCATCGCCACCACCATCGGCGCGAAGACGACCGCGTTGTAGAACAGGTGCAGCTCCATCCGGGGCAGGAAGATCTGCAGGACGCTGGTCGGGACCGGCCGTCCGAGCAGGTACAGCCCGGTGATCTTCTGCACGAGCAGCAGCAGGTGCTCCATGTGGTGCCAGACCTGGATGCCCAGGGAGATGTTCCACCACGTGCGCGAACGGCCCGCGAACCCCTTGCGGAGCATGACCAGGCCCACGAGCATGAGCAGCGCGTACCCGTAGTGCATCCACTCCGAGGTCACCAGCCACGGGAACGGCAGGCCGAGCACCCCGCGGGCCTCGCTCAGCGGCCACCCCCAGACGTAGACCTGCACCGCCTGCACCAGATGCTCGGCCCAGTGGGCCACCACGATGAGCATGAAAACCGTGAGTGCCGCCTTGTGGTGCCGTCCGTTGAGCGTGGACGCGCTGATCGTCGTCGCCATTCCTCACCTCGTGTCTGTCGCGCTGACGCTGGCGCGATGATCTCGGACGACACTGGGAACGGGCTTGCATCCTCTTTGCAGTTGGCTGGGAGCCCAAGGGGAGGCAGGGGATCGGCCCCGGACGAACGCCCAGGTCATGGGGGGAATGCCGGGAGCTTGCCAGTGGTTTACATACGCATACCCCGAGGGCTTTGGCAGTGACTGAGGCTGTTTGCCCGGGGTTTACGGTTCAGAGGTAGATCTTTGCCCGTTTTGGGGTGTTAGGTTTGCGTTTGTCCGTTTCTTGGGATAGTGTTGTATCTATCCAGCCGGTGGAACCGCACGTGACTTCATCACGTCCGTCGGACCACCAAGTGCGCTCCACGTAGCGACCGATGGCGTTTGTGCCCGGCTACGGCCTTCATGTCTTGTCTGAGTCAAGCGAGCGCATGCCCCCCTGATGATCGATGTCACCAAGGAGACTGCTGATGACTGCTCGCCTGCGTTCTTTCGCCATGCTTTCCGCCGCTGCGCTGTCGGCGCTGACGATCGGTGCCGCCGCTCATCCCGCGCATGCTGATGCGGATGTGAACGGCCGGGGTGTGCTGGCCGGTTCGACGACGGCGTCCTACTTCTGGGACGACTCCTCGGGTCGTGCCGGTGACACGGGTCTGCCGGCTGCGGGTAAGCCGATGCAGAAGGGTCTGGCGGCTTCGCCGTCGTGGCCGCTGATGACCGAGGGTTACGTGGTCTACCAGGGTAAGAAGCTGCCGTTCTTCGTGGGTGACCGTGGTCCTGGTGACCCCTCCAGCCGTGGGGTGATGCTGGACCTGGACGCCAAGACGTTCGCCGAGCTGACCGGTGGCCGGTTCAATCCGGACACGCTGGGTGTGGACGGTGTGAAGGGCGAGGGTCACATCAAGATCCAGTACGTGGTCACCAAGTGGGGTGACGGCGTGGGCAGGAAGGCCGCTCCGGTGGCGTTCGACACGGGCGCCTGGCGTCAGCAGGACACCGGCACGGCCCCGGTGTCGGTCAAGAAGTAACACGCGCGCGCGACGAGAAGGGCGTTCCCTGTGGGGGACGCCCTTCTCGTATGTTCAGAGCACCGAACCCGACGGCCCGGTCGTCATCGTGACCCCCGACCCGGCGAACTCGCCCACGTCGGCGACCGCCGCCTGCCCCTCCTCGCTGCTCATCGCCGCGATGAACGCCTGCTCGTCGTCCCAGGTCAGCACCGCGACCAGGTGGTAAGCGGGCCGCTGACCGCCGCCGGCCACCGGCCGCTGGACGGTGTAGCCCCGCAGGCCCGGAAGCTTGGCCGCCAGGGGCGCGTGGATCTCGTCGTAGTGCCGGTCGAAGGCCGCGACGTCCTCGGGGTGGTGGTAGAGAACGATGAGCTGGAATGCCATGGTCCGCCTCCGGATCGTGATGTCCTGTCACGAAACCACACCCCGGCGGCCCCGTGGAAGCCCGCGCGGCGGCCGGGTCAGCCCGGTACGCGGGTGACCAGGATGCCGTCGTCGTCGCTGAACAGCTCGGCCCCCGGCGAGAACGTGACGCCGCCGAACGTCACCGGCACGTCCCGCTCGCCCGTGCCCGTCTTGCCGCTCTTACGCGGGTTGGAACCCAGGGCCTTCACGCCGAGGTCGAGCTCGCGCAGCGCGGTCACGTCCCGGACGGCGCCGTGGATCACCACGCCCGCCCAGCCGGCCGCCACCGCGCCGCCCGCGATCATGTCGCCCATCAGCGCGGCGTGCAGCGAGCCGCCGCCGTCCACCACCAGGACCCGGCCCTCGCCGGGCTCCGACAGGACCGCCTTGAGCAGGGCGTTGTCCTGGTGGCAGCGCACGGTGACGATCGTGCCGTGGAAGGCGCGGCGGCCGCCGTACTGGCGCAGCTGCAGGTCGCAGGAGTCGAGCTCGTCGCCGCGCTCGTCGTACAGGTCCGCGGTGTTCATGGGGGCCCTTCCCGGCGGGGGTGTCAGCGGTCGCGTTCATGCTGCCACGCCGGGCGCGGCCGGAGGCCGGCCGGGCGGGAAGCGTTTCCCACGTTTTCCCAACCGGCGGCCGCGGCCTACCCCGGGCGGTCCGAGCGATCGATGCTGTGGCGGAACGCATGCCACGCGATCGTGTACCAGGGGAGTACGCATGGGGTTACGAAGGTGGACGGCCGTCCTGGCAGCGGCGTCGCTGGCCGTGGGCGGTCTGGCCGGCACGGTGTGGACGCCGCCGCAGGCGGTCGCCGAAGCGGTGGACGCCGCCACCGCGTGGATGGTCAAACCCCTGTTCCGGCTACGGGGCACCACCGGCACCGACAACACGCTGTTCACCACCTGGGAGACGGAGTACGACAGCGCGGTGACGAAATGGGGTTACACCCCTGAGGGTCAGGTGCTGCACGTCTCGCGCGAGGCGGTGACCGGGCTGTCGCCGGTCACCGGCCTGCGCAAGGCGGGCGGCGATCGCATCTTCACCCTCGACCAGAGCGAGCGCGACCAGGCCGTCGCGCAGGGCTACGTGAACGAGGGCGTGCGCTTCCACGCCCAGGCCGCGGCCGGGGACGGGCTGCTCCCGGTCCACCAGCTCGTCAAGGGCCCCTCCCACCGGTACGCGGTCGGCGAGGCGGAGAAGGCCCGCGCGCTGGCCGAAGGCTGGACGTACCAGAAGGTCGCCTTCTACGGACGGGGTTCGTTCAGCAAGAAGCTGCTGCTCAACGGGGAGTTCACCACGGACGCCGCGTCATGGGAGGCCGCCGGGCCGACCACGACGGCGGTCGAGGACGGCGTGCTCAAGGTCACCGTGGCCGACGGCACCACCGAACCGGGGCAGGCCCACCTGCGCCAGCTCGGGCGCACGTTGCAGGCCAAGAAGACGTACACGCTCTCCTTCGACGCCCACGCCACCGCCGCGGCGACCGTCAAGGCCGTGCTCTGCGAGGACGCCGAGACCTGCCCGGAGATCTTCGCCACGGACGTGGAGCTGCCCGACCAGCCGCAACACTTCTCCTACACCTTCGACTCCACCGCCGACACCACCACCGGGGCGCTCACCTTCCAGTTCGGCGGCCAGGGCGCGCTGACGGCCTTCCTGGACAACGTCTCGCTGACCGAACAGAAGTGGACCGTCTCCACCGATCCCCGGCAGACCGAGGCCGAGGCGCTGGCCTCCGCCGAGGCCACGGGGCAACTGGTGGAGGTGCTGGCCGAGCGGGGCGAGACGCGCGAGGTGTACGCCACCCCCGAGGGCACGATGTACGTCAACGACCGGCTCGCCCCGATCAGGAAGAAGCAGGGCGACACGTGGGTCCCCCTGTACAACGGCCTGCGGTTCCAGGACGGGACGGTCCGGCCGTACTCCTCGCTGGTGGACCTCAGGCTGTTGGCCGGCGGGACGGGGCCGATGGCCACGCTCACCCGCTCCGGCCACACCATGTCGCTGACCTGGCCGACCACGCTGCCCACGCCGAGCCTGGACGGCGACACCGCCGTGTACGCCGGCGTGCTCGGGCCGGACGTGGACCTGCGCGTGCGGGCCACCGCGGACGGCTTCGCGCACACGCTGGTGGTGAAGACCCCCGCCGCCGCCCAGGACCCCCGGCTGGCCAGCCTGACCCTCGGCCTGTCCGCGCCGACGCTGACGGTGAGCACCGGCGCCGACGGCACGCAGGAGGCGGTCGACCCCGACAACGGCGCGGTGATCTTCGAGGCGCCCAAGCCCGTCATGTGGGACTCGGCGCCCGCGCCCCCCGCCGCGGGCACGGGCACCGTGGGCGAGGACGGCCCCGTCGACCCGCCGACCACGCACGCCACGGACGGCACCCCCGGCGACGCGTCGAAGATCGCCACGATCGGCACCGAACTGGGCGAGGGACAGCTCACGCTGACCCCCGACCCGGCCATGCTGACCGCGGCCGACACGACGTTCCCCGTCTACATCGACCCGATGTACCGCACGCCGATGAGCTCGGCGAACCTCATGGTGGCCAGCAGCGGGTTCGAGCTCTACAACTTCACCAAGGACCAGGGCATGGGCCGATGCCCGATCGGCCTGCCCTCCAGCGGCAAGAGCTGCGGCTCCCCGCACAAGAAGCGGCTGTTCTACCGCATCCCCACCGGCTGGCTGGCCGGCAAGCAGGTGCTGTCCGCCGAGTTCCACGTACGGGAGGTGTGGGCCGCCTCCGGCAGCAAGCGGCCGGTCAACATCCACCTGGCCAAGGCGTTCGGCAAGAACTCCACCTGGAACTCCACCTCCGACAACTGGCTGCGCAAGCTGGACAGCCGCAACGTGGCCAAGGGGTGGTCGGGCTGCGCCGCCAAGTCCTGCCCGGCCGGTGACGTGCTGTTCAACGTGACCTCGGGCGTCAAGGAGGCGGCGCAGAAGGGCTGGCGGGACACCACGTTCGGCCTGCGCGCCGCCGACGAGGGCGACCAGCTCGGCTGGAAGCGGTTCGAGTCGCGCGCCTACCTGCGGGTGCACTACAACCGGCCGCCGCTGCAGCCGAGAATGAGCCAGCTGGAGATGGAGCCGGGCGGCCCGTGCAAGGGGCCGGGCAACCCGTCGGTGTTCAACTGGTCCACGCCGAAGCTGATCGCCAAGAACCTCCGCGACCCCGACACCTACAACCGCACGGCCGACAAGGTCCAGGCGGAGTTCCTGGTGTCGTGGAAGAACGCCGCCGGGCAGAACAAGGAATGGCGGTACCTCACGCCGGCCAAGAGCGCCAAGTCCGGCAAGGCGGGCAACAGCTTCATGGCGCAGGTGCCGCGCGGGCTGCTGCCGGAGAACACCGTCGTCAACTGGCAGGTCCGCGCCCAGGACAGCCGCAAGGGCAAGGGGCCGTGGAGCTCGGCCGGGGCGGCGACCGCCTGCTACTTCGTCTTCGACACCAAGGCGCCGCCGCTGCCGGTTATCACCTCGTCCGGCGCCGACGGGTACGCCGCGGAGGACCCCCTCGACCCGGCGCAGACGCCGCAGGACGGCATGGGCCGCTACGGCCGGTTCGTCATCACCTTCGACCCGTCGGTGACCGAGTGGGCGTACGCGGTCAACGACGACCCCACCCAGTTCCGCAAGAGGACCGCGGGCAGCGCCACCGAGACGGTGCAGATCCTGCCCAAGGTCGTCGGCAGCAACAGCCTCTACGTCCGCGTCAAGGACCAGGCGGGCAACTACTCCAAGGGGTCGGCCGTCTACCGGTTCCGGGTCGCGCCCGGCCGCGGGCCGAAGGCCCACTGGAAGCTCAACGACCCGGCCGGCGCCACCACCCTGGCGGAGACCGGCGGCCGCTACCCGGCCCGTACCGCGGGCACGCCGCAGCTCGGCGTGGCCGGTTCCCGCGGCACGGCGATGGCTGGCAACGGCACCACCGCCTACGCCCGTACCGACGCCGCGGTGCTCGACACCACCAAGAGCTTCACGGTCACGGCGTGGGCGAAGCTGCCGGACGTCCTGCCCTCGTCCTACGCCACCGTGCTGGCCCAGGACGGCGCCAACGTGTCCGGCTTCTGCCTGCGCTACGACGCGCCGAACCGCAAATGGGTGTTCTGGCGCATGAACGCCGACTCGACCTCGGCGACCTCGGCCAGCGCGTGGTCGGCGAAACAGGCCAGACCCGGCGAGTGGACGCACCTGATGGGCGTCTTCGACTCGGTGGCCAGGAAGGTGCGCATCTACGTCAACGGCGAGCCCGGCACCGAGATGGACTACACCGCCGCCTGGGCGGCCAACGGCCCGCTCACCATCGGCCGGGTCCTGTGGGGCGCCCAGCAGCTCGACCACTTCCCCGGCAAGATCGACGACGTCCGCGTCTACGACCGGATCGTCGGCGTCGAGGAGGCGGCGGCGCTGTCCAAGGAGATGCTGACGGTGACGCACAAGTGGCACCTCAACAACGTCCCCGACGACAGCGGCGAGGCGCCGAGAACCCCCGTCAAGCTGTACGGCGCGGCCCGCTTCGTGGCCAAGACCCCCATGAGCAACAGCGTCGTGCCCGGCTCCCTGCGCCTGCCGGGCGCGACCGGCGACTACGCGGCCGTCGAGTCGGCCGTGCTGGATCCGCGGGAGAGCTTCACCCTCTCGGCCTGGGTGGAGACCAGCGGCCAGGCGCGCAAGGCGATGACCCTGCTGAACCTGCCCATGGCCACCGGCAGCGCGCTGACGGTGAAGTTCGACCCCGCCCGCGGCGACCCGGACATGGGCGAGACCGGCCGGTACGTCGTGGAGATCCCCGGCGGCACCGTCGTGGAGCACCCCGCCTTCCACACCGGGTTCGGCGACTGGGACCACCTGGCGATCGTCTACCGGGCCCGGGAGAAGACGCTGGAGTTCTGGGTGAACGGCACCCTCGAAGCGGCGCCGGAGGCCGAGGTCAAGTCCTACCGCAACGACGTCACCCTGACGGGCCCCATCACCTCGGCCCAGCTCGGCCGCGGCGGGACGGGCCTGAACTGGTCGGGCCACGTCGACGACGTGTGGGTGCTGCGCGGCCCCGCGGACGGCAGCCTGATCGACCTGTTGTCCCTGTGGTCGGAGATGACGACCGTCTCCGAAGACGCGCTCAACGACAACACCCCCGACTGACCCCGGTGCGGGGGCGCCGCGCCGGCGCCCCCGCCGTCCCTCCTGCCGCTTCCGCTCTCTTCCCTGGGAGGTACGGCATGCGCGTCCATGCCGCACGCCGACGTCGCTCTTCCTGGTCCCGGCTGCTCCGCGCGGCCCTCACGTTGCTGCTCGCTGTCGGCCTGATGGTCGTGCCGACGACGCTCCCCTCCGCGAGCGCCGCCGCCGAGCGGGATCGGCCCAAGCCCGTCGACCGGGAACGGGTCGTGCCCGGCCGGCCCGCCGCGGTGAAGCCACGGATCACCGAACCGAAGGCCCCCGACCCCGTGGCCGCCTGGCCCGCGCCCGGCACGGTCGAGGTGGACCTGGCGGCCGCCCCGGCGTCCGCCGCCGCCCGCAAGGCGGGCACGCTGTCCGCGACGGCGGCCGACGCCGCCTCCGCCGCCGGGCGGGTGCGGATCCAGACCCACGACCGCGCGGCCTCGCAGCGCGCGGGCGTCGGCGGCCCGGTCTTCACCGCGGCCCGCACGTCGGGACCGCCGGGCAAGGTCACGATGAAGGTGGACTACGCCCCCTTCGCCGAAGCCTACGGAGGCGGCTTCGGCTCCCGGGTGCGCCTGGCGGCCCTGCCCGCATGTGCCCTGACCAGCCCGGACAAGGCCGAGTGCCGCCAGGCCGTGCCGCTGAAGGGCCGCAACGACACCGAGACCAGGACGCTCAGCGCCGACGTCGACCTGGCCGCCGAGCCGATGGTGCTGGCCGTGACCTCCGGGACGTCGGGGGACAAGGGCGACTTCGGCGTCACCTCGCTGTCGCCGTCGGCGACCTGGCAGGTCAGCCCGCAGACGGGCGACTTCACCTGGTCCTACCCGCTGCGGGTGCCGCCGGTGCCGGGCGGGCTGGTGCCGAACCTGGTGGTCAACTACTCCGCCGCCTCCATCGACGGGCGCACCGCCACCACCAACAACCAGGCGTCCTGGCTCGGCGACGGCTTCGAGCTGTCGCCCGGGTACATCGAGCGCAAGTACAAGTCCTGCAAGGACGACGGCGTCCCCAAGGACCCGACCTACCAGGTCGAGCCGATGGACCAGTGCTGGGCCTACGACAACGCCACGCTCGCGCTCGGCGGATCGGGCGGCGAGCTGGTCCCGACCGGCCCCGACGCCTGGGTCCTGGCCAGGGACGACGGCACCCGGGTCCAGCGCCTCACCGGCACCGCCGCCGACACCGCCAACGGCGACGACGACAACGAGTACTGGCGCGTGACCACCGCCGACGGCACCCAGTACTACTTCGGCAAGAACCGCCTGCCGGGCTGGACCGCCGGCAAACCCCAGACGAACTCCGCCTGGGACGTCCCGGTGTTCGGCGACGACGCCGGCGAACCCTGCCACAAGGACGCCTTCAAGGACTCCTGGTGCCGTCAGACCTGGCGGTGGAACCTCGACTACATCGAGGACACCCACGGCAACGCGGTGACCTTCTACTACGCCAAGGAGCAGAACCGCTACGGCCGCAACCTGCGCGCCGCCGACGACACCGCCTACGACCGCGGCGGCTACCTGACCTCCATCCAGTACGGCCTGCGCACCGGCGACCTGTTCCCGGCCACGCCGCCCGCGCGGGTCGACTTCACCAACGCCGAGCGCTGCCTGCTGACCGCGGCCGAGTGCGCCGACATCTCCGCCCATCCGGTCCGCTGGCCGGACGTGCCCTGGGACATGAACTGCGACGAGGGCACCGAGTGCAAGGACGGCAAGGGGACGGCCTCGCCGAGCTTCTGGACCCGCAAGCGCCTGACGAAGGTCACCACCAAGGTCGTCAACGCGGCCGGCACCGGCCACCGCGACGTGGACTCCTGGGAGTTCAAGCACCTATGGGGCATCGCCGACGTGGACCGGCAGCTCAAGCTCACCGACATCGTCCACACCGGGCACGCCGGTGCGGCGCCGGTCACCATGCCGCCGGTGAGCTTCGTCTACCAGCAGCTGGCCAACCGGGTGGACAAACTGGGCGACGACGTCGGCCCGTTCGTCAAGGAGCGGGTGGCCTCGATCCAGAACGAGACCGGCGGCAAGCTGGACGTCACCTACTCGGGGATGGACTGCAGCCCCTCCGACCTGCCGCAACCGGCGAGCAACCGGCGGCTGTGCTTCCCGACGTTCTGGCAGAACTCCAACGGCGGCGCCGACCCGAGCCTGGACTGGTTCCACAAGTACGTCGTCCGGGAGCTGATCCAGACCGACCTGACCGGCGGCGGCCCGGACATGGTCACCCGCTACGACTACAGCATCGGCAAGCCCGCCTGGCACTACGCCGACGACGACGGCATCACGCCGGAGAAGTTCAAGACGTGGTCGAACTGGCGCGGCTTCGACAAGGTCCGGGTGATCGGCGGGGCCACCAGCGCGGCCGGCGGCGGCACCCCGTCCCAGACCGACTACTGGTACTTCCAGGGCATGAACGGCGACCGCGCGGCGGTCTCCGGCGGAACCAAGGCCGTCACAGTGGACGACGGCGAGGGCGGCACGTACACCGACCACGAATCCCTGCACGGCACGACCCTGCGCACCGTGACCTACGACAAGGCCGGCGGCGTGCCGGTGAGCAAGTCGATCAGCACGCCGTGGTACCACCAGACGGCCTCCAGGTCCCGCCCGTGGGGCACGATCACCGCCAACCTGACCGGCACCAGGTCCACCCGCACCTTCGGCCTGGTCGGCCTGTCCTGGCAGCAGACCCGCTCGACCGTGACCGAGTTCGACCTGACCACCGGCGCCGCGCTGGCCACCGACGACGAGGGCGAGGTGGGCGTCGCCGGCGACGAGGAGTGCACCAGGACCGAGCTGACCGCCGACGGGGCGCGGGTGCTGCGCCTGCCGGCCCGGGTGACCACGGTGGCCCGCCGCTGCGCCGACACGCCGAACCTGCTCACCGACCTGATCGCCGACGCGCGCACCTACTACGACGACAAGGCGTTCAAGGCCGCGCCCGTGCACGGGGACGTGACCAGGACCGAACGCGGGAACGCCGCCTCGGCGACCGCGGTCACCGGCTACCAGGTGATGGCCCGGTCGACCTACGACGACCTGGGACGCCCCAAGACCGTCGCCGACGCCGCCGGGCTGACCACCTCAACCGACTACACCGAGACGCACGGCGTCACCACGCAGGTGGTCACCACCACCCCGCGGGCCCGCGCCGACGACCCCGACTCGGCCATGGTCACGACCCGGGTGCTCGACCCGGCGTGGGGCCTGGCGACGCGCGAGACCGGCGCGGCCGGCAAGGTGACCATCGCGCAACGGGACGCGCTGGGCCGCACCGCGAAGGTCTGGGGGCCGGGCCGCACGACGAGCATGACGCCCGACAACGAGTACCAGTACCTCGTCAACGCCGGCGCGATCGTGGCCGTGGGCGCGAAGACGCTGACCAGCGAAGGCGGCCAGCAGACGTCGTACACGCTGTTCGACGGGTGGCTGCGGCCCAGGCAGTCGCAGGCCCCCGGCAAGAACGGCGACACCAGGGGCCGGATCGTCTCCGACAGCGTCTACAACGGGGCCGGCCAGGTGCACTACACCTTCGCGCCCTACTACGCCGACGGCGACCCCGAGCCCAAGCGGTTCGGCGTGGCCACCGTGGGCGCGGTGGAGTCGCAGCTGTGGAACACCTACGACGGCCGCGGCCGGCTGCTGTCCGAACGGCTGCTGTCCGGCAACAGCGACGGCGACGTCAACGAGCTGTGGAACACCCGCTACGAGTACGGCGGCGACTGGACCAAGGTCGTCCCCCCGTCCGGCGGCACCCCGGTCACCACCTACACCGACGTGCACGGGCGTACCCGTGAGATCCAGCAGCAGACGGCCGCCGGGCCGGTCGTCACCAAGTTCGCCTACAACCACCGCGGCCAGCAGGAGTCGGTGACCGGCCCCGGCAACCAGGTCTGGTCCTACAGCTACGACCTGCTCGGCCGCCGGGTGCAGTCGAACGACCCCGACCGCGGCGTCGAGAAGACCGCCTACGACAACCTCGACCGGCCGGTCCTGATGACCGACGCCCGCAACCAGAAGATCGGCATCGAGTACGACGGGCTCGACCGCATGGTCGCCAAGTACGACGCCACCACGTCGTCGCCCGGCACCAAGGTCGCCGAGTGGGTGTACGACACCGTCCGCAAGGGCCAGCTCACCAGCTCCACCCGCATCGTCGGCAACGACCGGTACACCACGCAGGTGGAGGCGTACGACAACCTGGACCGCCCGCAGCGCAGCAGGGTGGTCCTGCCCGCCGTCGAGGGCGGCCTGGCGCCCGCCCAGGGGTACGTCTTCGACACCAGCTACAACCTCGACGGCAGCGTCGCCGCGAGCAGCAGCCCCGCCGTCGGCGGGCTGCCCGCCGAGAACATCGCCTACACCTACGACGACCTCGGTCGCCTGGTCTCCACCAAGTCCCAGCTGTCGACGTACCTCGTCGGCACCGACTACACCAAGACCGGCCGGGTCATCGGCCTGCGCATGCAGTCCGGCGGCGACGGCAAGCAGATCGACCAGACCTTCGACTACGAGTTCGGCACCGGCCGCCTGGCCAAGGCCACCACCTGGCACTTCGGCATGGCCGGCACCGACCGCAGCACCCAGTACGCCTACCAGCCCGCCGGGAACATCACCCAGATCAAGGACACCTCCCGCGACGGCGTCGACAACCAGTGCTTCCGCTACGACGAGCTGTCCCGCCTGTCGGAGGCCTGGACCCAGGACGGCGACGCGGCCTGCGCCGCCACCGGCGCGACCGCCACCGTGGGCGGCCCGGCCCCCTACCGCGCCGCCTACACCTACGACGACACGGGCAACCGCCGCAGCGAGTCCCTCTACGGCGCCGGCCCGGCGGGCGGCGTCCAGCAGTCGGACCGCGCCTACGTCTACGACCCGGCCAAGGCCCACCGCCTCACCACGGTCCCCGGCGCCGCCTCCTTCGCCTACGACGCCTCCGGCAACACGGTCGAGCGCCGCACCCAGGCGAGCAACCAGACGCTGACCTGGGACGCCGAAGGCGAGCTCGTCAAGGTCAACGACGACAAGAAGGGCGAGACCCGCTTCCTCTACACCGCCGACGGCGAGCGGCTCATCCGGCGCGACAAGGACGGCACGACCCTGTACCTGCCCGGTCTGGAGGTGCACCTGGTCAAGGGGGCCACCAGCCCCACGGCCAGCCGCTACGTCGGCAACGCCATGCGGACCACCACCGGGGTCACCTACGTCCTCGGCGACCACCACGGCACCGCCGAACTGGCCATCAACGCCGAGACCGGCGCCCTCAGCCAGCGCCGCTACACCCCCTTCGGCGCCCTGCGCGGCAGCCAGGGCGCCTGGCCCCAGGACCACCAGCGCGGATTCGTCGGCGGCATCAACGACGCCGGCACCGACCTGACCACGCTCGGCGCCCGCAGCTACGACCCGCTCACCGGCCGCTTCATCTCCGTCGACCCGCTCATCCAGATGGGCGACTCCCAGCAGATGAACGGCTACAACTACGCCAACAACAATCCCCCCACCCTGGCCGACCCCACGGGCAAGAAACCCTGCTGCACCGGCGTCGGCTGCTTCCACTCCATCGCACCCCCCTGCGCGCCGGGCGAGGACCACGACAACCCGGACTGCGAAGGCCCCTGCGATCGGGACGGCGCCAGAAAACGCCTCAACAACGCCCGCGACTCGCAACAGAACGAGCGGCAGCAACAGCAGCAGATCGCCAAGCGGAACGCGGTGCTCGAAGCCTTGAAGGCCGCAGGCATCGGATTCATCAAAGATTTCCTGAAAATAGATGACATAAAAGGCTGTTTAGGCGGCAGCGTCGGCAGTTGCGTCAGCCTGATCCTGGAATTCGTGCCGGCCAAGAAGATCGGCGGCCTGATCTGGAAACTGGCCACCAGGGTCCGGATGGGCATCAAGATCTACAAAAAGGTCCAGGGCGCCATCAAGGCGGCCCGCCGCGCCATCGAGGCCATCGACGCCAAGATCGACGACATCAACAAGAAGATCGCCGCCCTGGACGGCCTGATAGCCCGCGCGGGCAAACGCAGCAAGAACCCGTCCGGAGGCCGGTCCTGCAGTCTGTCCAACAGTTTCGTCCCCGGGACGAAGGTGCTGCTGGCCGACGGCTCCGCCAAACGCATCGACCAGCTGATACCCGGCGACAAGGTTTTGGCCACCGACCCGGAGACCGGCCGCACCGAGGCCAAGGCGATCTTGGCCACCATCGTCGGGCAGGGCTCGAAAAACCTCGTGACCGTCACCGTCGACACTGACGGCGCCGCCGGAAAGGCCACCGGCGACATCATCGCCACCGACGGCCATCCCTTCTGGATAGACAGCGAGAAGGCGTGGCGCGACGCCAAGGACCTGCGTCCCGGGCAGTTCCTGCGTACCTCCGCCGGCACCTACGTCCAGATCACCGCCGTCAGGACCCAGACCACGCAGGCCCGCGTCCACAACCTGACCGTCGCCGACATCCACACGTACTACGTGCTGGTGGGCGCCACCCCGGTTCTGGTCCACAACTGCGGCAACGGATATGCGGACGTGTACTTCGACGACTATGAAGGGCATGTGTCCATCGCAGTCACATACGGGGGTGAAACGGTGCACACCGAAGCAGGGTCCGCGCCAGGACTGCCTTCGATAGCCACCACCCGGACAAGAAGACACACCCCTGGTTCAACGGTCGTCAGGATTCCGCTCAGCGATGCGCGGAACGCACAGAATGCGCAACGCGCCTTTGACGAATACAACTTCGGCCCGCATGACAACCTGTCGAACAACTGCGTGACGTACTGCGCGAGGATCCTGGAAGCAGGAGGATTCACAGTGCCGGCCTCCGACTCGCCGAACATCGTGGGTTGGCTGCTGAACTCGTCATTCCCGCAAAGGAGGCTCTAGGTGGAGCAGGAAGACTGGGAATGGCCCAAGGGGCTGCCGCCGGCCTGGGAGGCTCCCGAGGGGCTGCGGGTCCCGACCGCGTCGGTGTCCCTCAACCTCGCGCTTCAGATGCTCAGCAGCAACATCGTGGGCAACGACGAGATCGAGGTCATCGCGGAGTTCGTGCTCGAGAAGGCGCGGTTCGAACAGTGGACAGGCCGGGTCGACCCGCCGGTGACACTGCGACAGCGGTTCGCGGTGGACCGGGCCGTCGCCGAAGGGTTGCGTGT
Organism: Nonomuraea sp. NPDC003560; assembly: GCF_042878785.1. Taxonomy (NCBI): domain Bacteria; kingdom Bacillati; phylum Actinomycetota; class Actinomycetes; order Streptosporangiales; family Streptosporangiaceae; genus Nonomuraea; species Nonomuraea sp. NPDC003560. The sequence goes on from NZ_JBIAOF010000015.1 coordinate 148,326, forward strand.
GGTCCATGAAGCCTGGGTCGCCTATGAGGAGTTGTACAGGACGGCGGGCGCGAGGGCGGGAAATGTCGCGCAGGAGCGAGAGGCGCTGCTCTCAGCCGTACGCGAAGCGACCGCGATCGTGGTGCGGGCGCGGACGGAGAGCTTTTCTTGACCCGTCGACCCTGAACAGCGACCGGCGATCGGCGCAATGTGGTCGCGATCGCCGGTCCGGCGCCCCTGTTCGTGCCGTACAGGGGCGCCGGACCCTGCCTTCCTCGCCCGAACCGGTGTGGCGGAATGCGACCTGCCCCTTACGTGATTGGCTTTTCGTCTCATTCGGATCTCGGCCGCGACTCGGAAATGCCAAAGGTTTTCCGAAGAATCGCGGGATTTGTCTCGGTTGAATATCGGTTGACGGTGGGCTTCGACAGTCGGTCAATCATGGGGAGGTGATCAATTCACCGAACGACGGCGTCCGGGTGCTGGGGGCGGTCGACTTCCGGTGGGCGGGGGCGCCGGTGGTGTTGCGCAGGCGGCAGCAGCGGCTGTTGCTCGGCGTGCTGGCTCTGTCGGCCGGCCGGGTCGTCCCGCTCCAGCGCCTGGCCGAGGTGCTCTGGCCCGAGGGGGCGCCGCAGGGCGCGCGCAGGCAGGTCCAGGTGCTCGTCTCCCGGCTGCGCGGCCTGCTCGCGGACGCCGCCGGGAGCGACGTGGAGGTGTTCGCCACCGGCTCCGGCTACGGGTTGCGCATCGACCCCATGGCCGTGGACGCCCACCGGTTCGCCGTGCTGAGGGAGCGGGCCGGGGGCAGTGACGACGACGAGGAGAAGGCCGGGCTGCTGCGGCAGGCGCTGGAGTTGTGGCGTGGCCCGGTGCTCGATGAGGCGGCCGTCGGCGCCGCCCGCGACACGCTCTGCGTCCGGCTGGAGGAGGCTCGGCGCGAGGCGATCGAGGAGCACGCCGAGGCGTCGTTGCGGCTCGGCCGCCACCGGCAGGTCCTCGGCGCGCTGGCCGAGGAGGTGGCGACCGCCCCCACCCGTGAACGGCTGGTGGGCCTGCTGATGCTCGCGCTCTACCGCTCCGGCCGCATCGCCGAGGCCCTGGACGCCTTCGAACGGTCACGCGCCCACCTGAACGACGAGCTGGGACTCGATCCCGGCCCCGCCCTGGTACGGCTGCGCCTGGACATCCTGCGCGGCGACCCCCGCCTCGGCGGCCGGTCCGGGCAGGGCGGCGCCGGCGGCCCCGAGGCCGTCAGGCGGTCCGGCGACCTGGAGGGGGAGGGGCTGGTGATGCTCGGCCTGGGCCGGATCCGCTTCGCCCAGGACCGCTTCGCCGAGTCCGTCGCCGCCTACGAGGAGGCCCGGCGGGCCTTCCAGCGGCTCGGCGACCGGCGGCACCTGGCGGCCGCCCTGTCCGGGCTGGGCACGGTACGGGCCGAGGGCGGCTGGTTCGCCGAGGGGGAGACCGACCTGCTGGAGGCGGCCTCGCTCTGCTCCGCCCTCGGCGACCAGGCCGGGCACGCGCACGCCATCTACATGCTGGGCTTCGTGGAACGCGAACGCGGCGACGACGAGCTGGCGCTGTGGCTGCTCGGCCGGGCGCTGCAGACGTACCAGAAGATCGGTGACCTGCGCTGCCAGGCCCTGCTCCAGCGCAGCATCGGGCTGGTGCACCGGGCGAGGGGCGAGTACGGGCACGCCGCGACCAGGACGCGCGAGTCCCGCCGCCTGTTCGCCGCCCTGTCCGACCCGCACGGGACGGCCTACGCCGACCAGTCCCTGGCCAAGATCCGGATCCGCGTGGGCGACCTGCCGCAGGCCGAGCGGGCGCTCCAGGCGAGCCTGCGCGTCTTCACCCGCCAGGACGACCGCTTCGGCCGCGCGCTCGGCCTGCGGACGCTCGGCGAGCTGCGCCTGGAGCAGGACGCGGTGGCCGAGTCCAGGGCCGCGCTGTCCGCCTCCCTCGACCTGTGGGACACGCTGGAGCTGCCGCTGTGGCGCGCCCGCACGCTCTCCGTCCTGGCCCGCCTGGAGTCGCGCAACGGCGAGGCCGCGCACGCCGGCGCCGCCCGCCAGGAGTCGACCGCCATCTTCAGCCGGATCGGCAGCCGCGAAGGGCGCTGACGTCGCTGGCAAACGGGTGGCAACAGGGGGCGCTTACATTGCGCGGGCATCTTCGTCCCGCGCCGAAGGAGAGCCTCATGAGGCGATCAGCCACCGTCACGGCGACCATCCACCGCGTGCTCGTCCTGACGGCGATCCTGCTCTCCTCGCTCGCCGTCGCGACCGGCTCGCCGGCCGCCGCGGCGGGGCAGCGGACGGAGGCGGGGCAGCGGGCGGACGCGGTGCCGTGGGTGGAGCCCGGACTGGCCCGCAAGCTCGACGCCGGAGGCAGGCTCCGGGTCAACGTCGTGACCAGGGATCGCGACGAGCTGGCCGCCGTCTCCGGCTCCGGCGCAGGCCAGGTGCTCCAGACGCTGTCCCGCCTGCCCATGGTCACCCTGCGGACCGACCGGGCGGGCCTCCAGCGGCTCGCCGCCAGGCCGGGCGTGCTCAGCGTGTCCGAGGACCGGCCGGTGCCGCCGGCCCTCGGGCAGAGCGTCCCGCTGATCGGCGGCGACCGCACCAGGGCGGCCGGCCTGACCGGCGCGGGCACCGCCGTGGCCGTGCTGGACACCGGCGTCGCCACCGGCCACCCCTTCCTCGGCGGCCGCGTCGTGGCCGAGGCGTGCTTCTCACCCGCCGATCCCGACTACTCCGCCACCAGCCTGTGCCCCGACGGCACCCCCGAGCAGGACGGCCCCGGCTCGGCCGACGCCGAGCGCGGCGGCTGCTCCGACGAGTTGCTGGACTGCTCCCACGGGACGCACGTGGCCGGGATCATCGCCGGTGACGGCGAAGGGATCGACGGCGACGGCGGGAGCGGGGTCGCGCCGGGCGCCGACCTCGTGGCCATCCAGGTCTTCAGCCGCTTCGACTCCGACGTCCATTGCCGTTCCCTCGGCACGCCGTGCCTGCTCAGCTTCGTCAGCGCCCAGGTGGCCGCGCTGGAGAAGGTCCAGGCGCTGAAGGCGACACTGCCCATCGTGGCGGTCAACATGAGTCTGGGCGGCGGCGAGTACACCGCGCCCTGCGAAATCGACGAGCGCAAGGCTCTCATCGACGCCCTGCTGGCGGCCGGGGTCGCCACCGTCGTGGCGGCCGGCAACGACGCCTCCCCGAACGCGGTGGCCGCCCCCGCCTGCGTCTCGTCGGCCGTCGCCGTGGGCAGCACCACCGACGCCGACGTCCTGTCCTCCTTCAGCAACCGCGGCCCGCTGCTGGATCTGCTGGCACCCGGCAGCGACATCGTCTCCTCCGTGCCCGGCGACCGCTGGGCGTCCATGAGCGGCACGTCGATGGCCGCGCCGCACGTCGCCGGGGCGCTCGCGGTGCTGAGCCAGGCGTTCCCCGGGGTCGGGCCCGTGGCTCTGGAGGCCAAGCTCAAGGAGACCGGGCGCGCGATCGCCTACACCGGCGCCACCACGCCCCGCATCCAGCTCGACGCCGCCGCCCAGGGCGCGACGCCCCGGCCGGGGCCCGACCAGTACTTCCACTCGCGGGGCAGGATCCTGGACAACGTCCGGATCAGCGCCAACTCCACCATGGCCGTGCAGGTGGCGGGTGTGGCCGGGCTGCCCGCGCAGGGCGTGCGGTCCGTCGCGCTCAACGTCAGCGCCAAGGGCGACTTCTTCAACACCGGGACGATCACCGTGCACGCCTCCGACGAGCAGGAACCGGACGGCAAGGTGCTCGCCTACGACACCTCCCGCTACGCCTCCACCATGATCATCGCCAGGGTCGGCGCCGACGGCAAGATCAAGCTGGTCAACCGCGGGACGGGCCCCGTCAAGGTGACGCTCGACGCGCACGGCCACACCCTCGACAAGGCGGCCGCCGCCGTGGGCGGCACCTACTTCCCCGTCACGCCCGCCCGGGTGGCCGACCACACGGTCATCCCCGCGCTGGGCAACTACGAGCTGTCCGTCGCGGGCGTGAACGGCCTGCCCGCCACCGGGGTCGCCCAGGTCGCCCTCACCGTGGTCCTGAAGAGCCCGTCGACCGGCACCGTACGGATGTACGCCGCCGGAGACGCCTACCCCGTCGACGCCAACATCGACTACCCGGCGAACCTCACCACGCAGTTCCACACGATCGTCAAACCGGGCCAGGACGGCAAGATCAACGTGCACAACCTCGGCTACGACAACGCCGAGATCTCCGTGGACGTCACCGGCTACTTCTCCGCCGAGCGGCGCGGCGCGCTGGTCAAGGCCGTCCGTCCCACGTCGGCGGGACGGGCCCTGGCGATCCCGGCGGGCGGCACCAAGACCGTGCGCTTCACCGGCCTGCCCGCCTCCGGCGTCACCGCGGTCGCGCTGACCGTGGCCGCGCGGGGCTCGGCCGCCGGGACCGTCTCGGTGCTGCCGCAGAGCGGGCCCTCGACCGCCCGCGTCGTCGCCTACCCGGCGGGCAAGGACGCCGTCGGGTCCACCATCGCCGCCGTCCGCGCCGACGGGTCGGTGGTGCTGAAGAACGAGGGCACCGGGCAGGTGAGCGTCGACGTCGACCTGTACGCCTACTTCGCCAACGCCTGACCCCCGGTCATCCGCGCCTGGAACGTCCTGTGAACCCCGGAAAAGGAGGCGGGCGAATGAGCCCCGCAGTGGTGAACGGCATCCACGCCCGCATGCTCGCGGCCGAACTGAGCCTGCTCAAGGCCGCCTCCGGTCTCGGGCTGGTGCAGCTGGCCGGGCACACGCACTGCAGCAAGTCCTCGCTCCAGCGCTACCTCAGCGGCAAGCTGCTGCCGCCCCGCCAGGCCGTCGAGGCCATCAGCAAGGCGTGCTGCGGCGACACCGCGCGCCTGGTGGCGCTGTGGGAGCTGGCCGTGGCCGGTCCTCCCGAGCGGCCGCGTCCGGCGCAGCTCCCGCACGACGTGCCGGGCTTCACCGGCCGCTGCGCCGAGCTCGCCCGCCTGGCGGAACTGATGCCGGACTCCGGCAACGCCATCGCGATCGCGGTGATCGACGGCGTCGCCGGCGTCGGCAAGAGCGCGCTCGCCGTGCACTTCGCGCATCGCGTGGCCGGCCGGTTCCCGGACGGCCAGCTCCACCTCGACCTGCGCGGCTCCGACGTGGAACGGGGGCCGCTGCCGCCCGCCGAGGCGCTGGCCCAGCTCGTCCGGGCCCTCGCCCCGGACCTGCGGCGCCTGCCCGGCGACGTGGGGGAGCGGGCGGCCCTGTTCCGCAGCCTGATCGGCGGCCGGCGCATGCTCGTCCTGCTGGACGACGCCGTCTCCACGGACCAGGTCCGCGCGCTGCTGCCCGGCAACCCCGGCTGCCTGGTGCTGGTGACCAGCCGTCACCGGCTGGGCGGTCTGGTCGCCCGGGACGGCGCCCACCACCTCGCCCTGGGCACCCTGACCGCCGCCGAGTCCGCCGACCTGCTGGCCGCCGCCGCCGGCGCGGAACGCATCGCCGCCGAGCCGCGGGCCGTCGCAGGCATGACGCGGTTGTGCGGATATCTTCCGCTGGCGCTGCGCATCGTGGCCGAGCACCTGGTGGTGAACCCGTCGCTCACCATGGCCGACCTCGCCGGTGACCTCGCCGGTGACCTCGCCGGTGACCTCGACGGCGACCTCGACGGTGACCTCGCCGCCGAGCAGCGAGCCCCGGACCGGCCCGCCGCCGTACGGGCGGTGTTCCCCAGGTCCTACCGCGCCCTGCCGCCGCCGGCCGCGCGGGCGTTCCGGCTGCTGGGCAGGCAGGGGTGCCTGGACCGCCGCTGACCAGCCGCCGGGTACCGTCGGGGGCCGTCGGGGGCCGCGGTGCCGCGCCCGGTCAGCGGGCGTGTCCCGCGCGCAGCCAGGAGACGTAGTCGGCGATCCCGGAGGCGGTGTCGTAGGCGGGCTCGAAGCCGGTGTCCTCGCGCAGCCGGGTGACGTCGAGGCACAGGTCGCGGCCGGGGCCGGCGGGGTCGCGGCCCTCCCGCAGCTCGACGTCCGCGCCGGGCACGGCCCGCCGGATCGCCGCGGCGACCTCGCCGTTGGTGGTCATCCGGCCGGTGGCGACGTTGTACGTGCGGTGGCGCAGCCGCTCGGCCGTCTGCAGCAGGGCGATGGCCCGGCCGCAGTCCTTGACGTAGCACAGGTCGCCGCCGTCCCCGGCGTACGCGCCCCACGCGGGGCTCGTCAGGTCCGGCGCGGCCCCCTGCACGGCGGCGTGCACGAGCTGCGGCAGGAGGAAGAACGGCGAACGCGCGTGGCCGAGCGGCCCCCAGATCGCGCCGATGCGGAGGTTGACCACGTCCAGCCCGGCGGTCCCGGCCAGATGACCGGCCATCAGCTCGCCGATCTTCTTGAACGTCGGGATCGGGTGGCCGGCCGACATCGTCAGCGGCAGGTCCTCGGCCAGCGGGCTCGGGGCCTCGACGCCGCCGTAGACGCCGATGGTGCTGGCCAGGCCGAGCCGGGACACCTGCCACTCGGTGGCGGCGTGGAAGACGTTGAGCAGGCTCGCGACGGACTTCTCGACCGCCTCGACCGGCTCGTGCGCGCCGACCGGCCAGGGCATCGAGCCCGCCAGGTGCACGATTCCGGTGATCTTGTGCCGGTCGCCCAGGGCGAGCAGCGCCGCCCGGTCGGTGAGGTCGGCCCGCTCGACGACGAGCCGCCCCTCGGCCTCCCCGGCCAGCGGCGCGGGCACCTCGGGGGCCCTGCGCTGGACGAGCACGACGGATTCGCCGAGGTCGAGCAGCGCTCGCGCGGTGTGCGTGCCGATGAAACCGAGCCCGCCCGTGATGAGGATCATTGCCCCAACTCCTTGTCATCAGCACTACTGATCGTCAGTAGTGCTGATGATTACCGTAGTGTGAGGAGCCGGCTGCTGTCCAACGGGCGCAGGACGGGTCCCGCGCGGAACGGTGAGGTGAACCCGCGGGCGGCGGATCCTGATTCATCCCGCTAAAGTTCATGATTCGGTACCGCTGCTGTCCCAGGAGTCACCGCCTCATGCCGAACGCCGAGCCTTTACGTCCTGGAGATCCCACGTCCTTGGGGGCCCACCGGATCACCGGATGGCTGGCCTCCGGCGGGCAGGGGGTCGTCTACCTCGGCCAGGGGCCGGACGGGCGGCCCGTGGCCGTCAAGGTCCTGCACGGGGTCGTGGCCGGTGAGCGGTTCGCCGCCCTGACGGAGGCGGCTCGCCGGGTGGACTCGCCGGGCGTCGCGCGGGTGCTCGACGCGGCCTGGGGGCGGCTGTCGTACATCGTGAGCGAGTACGTGGAGGGGCCGTCGCTGGCCGAGGTGGGCAGGCTCGGCGGCGGGAACCTGCGGCACCTGGCGGTCGGCACGGCCACGGGGCTGGCCGCGCTGCACCGGGCGGGGCTCACGCACGGCGACCTCAAGCCGTCCAGCGTGCTGCTCGGCCGGGACGGCGCACGCCTGGTCGGCTTCGGCGCCGCGGGAACCGGCCCGGGCTCCGGCCGCGCCGGCGCGGGCACCGGGCCCGGGCACGGCTCCGACGGCGGCGCGGTGGCGTACATGGCGCCGGAGCAACTGGACGGGCACACGGCGAGCGCAACGTCAGGGGCGACCGCGGGCCCGACGGCGGGCGCAACGTCGAGGGCGGCGGCGGGAGCGGCGGCGGGAGCAGCGGCGGGAGCGGCGGCGGACGTCTTCGCCTGGGCGTCGGTGATGGCGTTCGCGGCCACGGGCCGGCCGCCGTTCGGCGACGACGCCCCGGCCGCGGTCGCCGGACGCATCCTGCGCGGCGAGCCCCAGCTCGGCGACCTGCCGGACCCGCTGCGTGACATCGTCCGCGCCTGCCTGGCCAAGGATCCGCAGGCCCGCCCGCCCATGACGGCCGTCCTGCCGCTCGTCCTGGGCGAGCCCCGCCCCGCTGCCCCGGCGCCTCCCGAGGACCCTCGGGACGCTCCCGCGGGAACGGCCGCGGACCCTCCTGACGGTCATCGGCACGCTCCCGCGAGGGCGGCCGACGGTCCGGTCGCCTCACCGGATGGCCGGTCCAGGTGGGCGGTGGGACGGCGGTCGCCGGTGCTGGCGCTGGCGGCCGGGGCGGTGGCCGTGTCGGTGGCGGCCGGCGTCGTGGTGTGGAACTCCGGCAAGCGTCAGGCGGACGCCGAGGTGCGGTCCGCCCGCGAGCCCGTGCGCACGTCCGCCTCGGCGGGGCCGTCCCGGCACGGCACGGCGGCGTCGAGGCCCACGAGGACGCCGCAGCGCCGCGCGACCCGCCCCACCCCCTCCGCCACGGGCCCGTCGGAACGCTCCACGACACCGCCCGCCACCACCCGCAGGGCCTCCTTCGCCCTGGCGTACGTGCGCGTCCAGGGCTCCTCGACGATCAACTCGGCCGGGGTCGCCTGCTACACCGGCGCGGTGAACTTCGCCGCGGGGGTGAACGCCAGCCGCCCCGGCGCCGCCTACTCCTACCAGTGGCTCTACGACGGCAGGGTCATCGAGCGCGGCTCGTCCCGCTTCCCCGCCAACAGCCGCAGCGGCTACGTCAGCTCCAGGAGGCTCATCACCCCCGCGAAGGGCAGGCACACCGTCACCTACCGGATCCTGACCCCCTCGCCCAGGACGAAGTCGGTCAGGTTCACCATGTGCGCGCCGTAGGCGGGCACGAGAAGGGCGGGCCCGCGTGGTGCGGACCCGCCCTGATGGCAGCCATGGGGATCACAGCCCGTAGCTGACCACCCAGTATCCGTTGTACCGTCCGCCGTAGCAGGACAGCCTGGTCGGGCTGTGCCAGCTGCGCACGACGACGCCGCCGCCCAGGCTGCAGCGCAGCGAGGTCACGTACCGGTAGTTGTAGCCCCAGTCGCGGTCGCCGTCGCGGTAGCGGTCGTCGTCGTCGCGCCCTTCGTCCCGGTAACGGTCGTCGTCCCGGTAGCGGTCGTCGTCGCGGTACCGGTCGTCGTCCTTGTACCGGTCGTCGTCCTTGTCGCGGTCGTCGTCCTGGTACCAGGCGTGTTCCTTGCCGTGGTCGTCGTCCTTGCACCGGTCGTCGTCGTCCTTGTACCGGTCGTCGTCCTGGTACCAGGCGTGTTCCTTGCCGTGGTCGTCGTCCTTGCAGCGGTCGTCGTCCTTGTGCCGGTCGTCCTGGTCGCGGTCGCCGTCCCAGGAACGGTCGCCGTCCCAGTGGTGGTCGCCGTGGTGCCTGTGGTGGTGGTGCCACCACGGGTCGTCGGCGAGGATGTACGGACCCCTGACGTCGTAGTCCGGGGCCACGTACTCGATCGGCTCCGGACGCGGGTCGGCGGCAGCCGGACCGGCGGTGACGAGCGGAAGAGCGCCGGCGGTGGCGCAAGAGACAAGTGTTGCGATGAGTCGTCGCATCACACCGATCCAATCACTGTCGATGATCTAACCGCTACAGATAGTAACCGCAGGTCAGCGACTTGAAACGCGGCCCGGAGGGCTCCGGGGCACCCCTTCGGCAGCCCTTTGCGCGCCGAACGGCAGGCAACAGAATCCCTCAAGACCCCTTGACTGCACACGCAAACCGACGGACGATCCTGTTTGATTTAGTCGGATCATGTTGGGTCCTCACCCTCGGTGTTGAAGGAGTCCCATGCGTGCGATCCTTCGGTCAACCCTCGCCCTGGCCCTCACCGCGACCTGCCTGACCGCCGTCGCCGGCCTCGCGCCCCCCGCCGCCGCCCTGGACAACGGCCTGGCCAGAACGCCCCAGATGGGGTGGAACGACTGGAACAGCTTCGGCTGCTCGGTCAGCGACGCCCTCGTCAGGCAGACGGCCGACGCCATGGTCGCCTCCGGCATGGCCGCGGCCGGCTACACCTACGTCAACATCGACGACTGCTGGTCCACCAGGACCCGCGACGCGGCCGGCGACCTCGTCCCCGACCCGCAGAAGTTCCCCGGCGGCGTCAAGGCCGTCGCCGACTACGTGCACGCCAAGGGGCTCAAGATCGGCATCTACTCCTCGGCCGGCACCACGACCTGCGCCGGCTACCCGGCCAGCCTCGGCAACGAGCGCAGGGACGCGGCCCTGTGGGCGTCCTGGGGCGTGGACTACCTCAAGTACGACAACTGCGGCGACCACCTCGGGCAGAGCGCGCAGCAGCGCTACACCGCCATGCGCGACGCGCTGGCCGCCACCGGCCGGCCCATCCTCTACAGCCTGTGCAACTGGGGCCAGGACGCCGTCTGGACCTGGGGCATGCCGGTCGGCAACTCCTGGCGCACCACGGGCGACATCCAGGCGAACTGGGGCTCGGTCATGGGCATCCTGGACAGCCAGGCGGGGCTCGCGGCGTACTCGGGGCCGGGCGGCTGGAACGACCCGGACATGCTGGAGGTCGGCAACGCCGGGCTCACGGCCACCGAGTCGCGGGCCCACTTCAGCCTCTGGGCGCTGCTCAACGCGCCGCTCGTCGCGGGCAACGACCTGCGCTCGATGGGTGCCGAGACCCGGACGATCCTCACCAACGGCGAGGTCATCGCCGTCGACCAGGACTGGGGCGGCAGGCAGGGGCAGAAGATCGCCGACAGCGGCGACCTGGAGGTCTGGCGCAAGCCGATGGCCGCGACCGGCACGGGCACGGGCTCGGCCGCCGTCGTGCTGCTCAACCGGGGCGGCGCCGCGGCCACCGTCTCCACCACCGCCTCCGCGCTCGGCCTCGGCGCCGCCGCCACCTACTCCGTACGCGACCTGTGGGCCCACACGACCGGCTCCTCGACGGGCACGATCAGCGCCTCCGTCCCGGCCCACGGAGCCGCCATGTACGTCGTCACCGGCGGCGGCACGCCACCCGCGGCCACCGCGCTCAAGGGCGTCGGCTCCGGCAGGTGCCTGGACGTGCCCGGCGCGTCCCAGACCAGCGGCACCCAGGTCCAGATCTGGGACTGCAACGGCGGCGCCAACCAGCAGTGGACCCCCACCACCGCGGGCGAGCTGCGCGTCTACGGCGGCAAGTGCCTCGACGTGTACGACCGCGGCACCGCCGACGGCACCCGCGTGATCATCTGGGACTGCAACGGCCAGACCAACCAGCAGTGGCGGCTCGGCGCCGACGGCACGCTGACGGCCGTCGGCGCGAACAAGTGCCTCGACGTGCCCGGCAACGCCACCGCCAACGGGACCAGGCTCGTCATCTGGACCTGCAACGGCGGCGCCAACCAGCGGTGGACCCGGTCCTGACCTCGCCCGCGACCCCATCCGCCCGCTGGAGCGGGCCGCGCTCAGGCCACGCTCAGGACGATCTTCCCCTGGATGTGGCCCCGCTCGGCGCGTTCGTGCGCCTTCGGGGCCTCCTCCAGCGGGAAGACGCTGTCGACGCCGACGCGCAGCCGCCCGGCGTCGATCAGCTCGGCCAGCGCGGCCATCTGGGCCCCGTCGGAGTGCACCTGGCCGCCGCGGCGCACGATGCCGCGGCGGGCGAGCTCCTCGTCGTGGTAGTCGCCGAAGAAGACCGGGCTGAGGGTGCCGCCGTCCTTGAGCATGGGCAGCAGCGTGTGGCCGTCGGGGCCGCCCACGGTGTCGATCAGGCAGTCCACGTCGCGCACCGCGTCCTGCGGCCGGACCCGGGTGTAGTCGACGAACTCGGCCACACCCAGGTCCTTCAGGAACGCCTCGTGCCGGCCGGAGGCGACGCCGATGACGTACGCGCCGAGGTCCGTGGCGAGCTGGACGACGAAGTGGCCGACGCCGCCGGCCGCGCCGTTGACCAGGACCCGGCTGCCGGGCCGCAGCCCGATGACGTCGTGGACGTACTGGTAGGCGGTGAGCCCGGCCATCGGCACGGCGGCGGCGGTGACGTGGTCCACCGAGGCGGGCTTGCGGGCCAGGTGGCCGGCCGGGGCGGTGGTGTACTCGGCGTACCCCCTGCCGCCCTCGTCGCCGACGCGCGGGAAGCGCACGAGGCCGTACACCTCGTCGCCCGGCTGCCACTCGGTGACGCCGGGGCCGACGGTCGTCACGACGCCCGACACGTCCGAGCCGGGGGTGAAGGGCAGCGGGATCTCCGGCCGCATCGACGGCGGAATGTTGGCGAACCCCCGGCGGGCGTACCAGTCGGGCGGGTTGAGCGCGGCGGCGCGCACCCGCACCAGGACCTCGCCCGGCCCCGGCGCGGGCCGGGGCACCTCCTCCAGACGCAGGACCTCGGGGCCGCCGGTCTCGTGCACGCGGATGGCCTTCATCATCGATTCTCCTCGGGGAGACGGGCGCCGCTATGATGCGGAGCAGTGTTCCGGATCATAACTGGAGCACTGCTCCGCTTGTCAATCGCCGGAAGGTATCGGATGACCTCAACACCCCGGAACCAGCGCGCGGACGCCCAGCGCAACCGGGAGCGCATCCTGGCCGTGGCCGCCGCCGTCATCGAGGAGCAGGGCACGGAGGCGTCCCTGCGCGACGTCGCGCGCCGCGCCGAGGTCGGCCTGGGCACCCTCTACCGGCACTTCCCGACCAGGGAGGCGCTGCTGGAGGCGCTGCTGCGGCAGCGCTTCGACCTGCTCGCCGAGCGCGCCAGGACGCTGGCCGGCGCCGCCGCGCCGCACGAGGCGCTGGTGGAGTGGCTGCGCTCGTTCGTCGCGGGCGCGGGCGCCTACCGGGGGCTGGCCGCCTCGATGATGGCCACGATCAACGACGAGGGCTCGCCGCTGCACGCCTCCTGCCACGCCATGCGCCAGGCGGGCGGACGGCTGCTGGAACGCGCCCAGGCCGCCGGCGAGGTGCGCGCCGACGTGACCGGGCTCGACCTGTTCGCGCTGGCCAGCGCGGTGAGCTGGATCGCCGACCAGGCCCCCTCGCTGGCCGCCCGCGGCGACCACCTCTTCGGCCTGATCATGGACGGCCTGCGCCCCCCGGAGCGGCTCACCGGCCCGGCGCCCACCCCAGCGGCACCAGCCTGAGGTCGAACTCGACCTCCTCGTACGGCCCGTCCATCTCCCAGCCGCCGGTACGCGGGACCGGCCGCCGCACCAGCTCCTCCTTGACCGCGAACGCGGCGTCCGAGCCCAGGTAGGGGTCGCCGGCCAGGAACACGTGCGTGGTCAGCGGCCGGTGGCCGGGCGCGGTGACCTGGTAGTGCAGGTGGGCGGGGCGCATCGGGTGCCGTCCGATCGCGCGCAGCAGCCGGCCGGCGGTGCCGTCGGCAGGCACCGGGTAGCTGCTCGGGCGGATCGTGCGGAACCAGTAGCGGCCCTCCTCGCCGGCGGTGAACAGGCCGCGCAGGTTGCCGGGCCGCTGGGCGTCGTCCTGGCTGTCGTAGAGGCCGTCGTCGGCCGCCTGCCACAGGTCCACGGTCGCGCCGGGCAGCGGCGTGCCGTCGCAGGACAGCACCCGTCCGTGCACGACCATCGGCGTCCCGCGACCGCGTTCGGGCCCCTCGCTGATCCACGCGCCGGGCTCGCGTTCGGGGGCGGGGGAGTGGAAGGGGCCCTCGACCGAGGAGGGCGTCATGTTGTCCGGGCCGGCGTGGTTGACGTCGTCCACGGCGGAGGTGAGGCCGAGCATGTCCGACAGCAGCACGAACTCGTCGCGGTCGGGTGTGCACCACCTGCCGGTCTCGGCGAGGAAGGCCAGCCCGGCCCGCCACTCGGCCTCGGTGGGACGCACCTCGTCCACGAACGCGTGCAGGTGGGCGATCAGCGCGGAGACGATCTCGCCGACCCGCGGGTCGGGGGCGTCCACCTGGTCGAGCACCTGCCGCACGAGCTTGTCTGTCATGGCGACCGTCCTTGACGGGGACCGTGGGGGTTCATTATCGGCGTCCGGCCGGGGGCCGGGGAAGGCTCAGGCCAGCACGCGGACCACGCCGGCGAACAGGCGGGGCAGCCGGCGCGCCGCCGGGACCACCAGGCGGGCCGTGCCGGGACGGCGGGCGGCCTGCACCAGCGCCGCCGTCAGCAGCCGGTGCGTGCGCGACAGGCGCAGCCACGCGCCGTCGTAGTCCTGCGGACGGTCCGCCGCCAGGCACCCGACCAGCAGCTCCGCCGAGCGCACGGCCAGCGAGACGCCCTCGCCGGTGAGCGCGTCCACGTAACCGGCGGCGTCGCCGACCAGCAGCACGCGACCGGCCCGGCGGGAGCGCACCGCCTGGCGCAGCGGACCCGCGCCGCGCACCGGGGTGACGGCCGGGCCGCTCAGGCGGCGGGCCAGCCCGGGGAAGCCGCGCAGGTGCTCCTCGAAGCCGCGCCGTGCCGAGCTGAGCACCGCGACGCCCACCAGGTCGTCGCCGACCGGCGTGACGTACGCCTCGCCCGCCCCCGACCAGTGGACCTCGACGAAGTCGCTCCACGGCTCGATCCGGTAGTGCCTGCGCAGGCCGTACCGGCGGGGGCCGCGTACCGGCAGGTCGAGGCCGAGCGAGCGGCGCAGCGGCGAGTGCAGGCCGTCGGCGGCCACCAGCCAGCGGGCCCGCAGCCCGATCGCGCTCACGCCGTCGCGGTCCTGGTCGGCGCGGGTGATCCGGCCGGTGACCGTCTTGACGCCCAGCTCGGCGGCCCGCTGCCAGAGCGCGGCGTGCAGGCTCGTGCGCCGGACGCCGAGCCCCGGCCCGGCGGCGAACGCGGCCCGCGCCTCCCGCCGCCCGTCGAGGTAGTGGATGCCGCGGAAGCCCCGCCCCTCGACCGGCGCGCCCATCGCCGCCAGCGCGGCCACCCCGCCCGGCATGACGCCCTCGCCGCACGCCTTGTCCACCGGCGCGGCCCGCGGCTCGACGACCACCGCCTCCATCCCGGCCAGCGCCGCGTGGATCGCCGTGGCCAGCCCCGCCGGCCCCCCACCCGCCACCAGCACGTCGATCACCGGCCCGCCTCCCGATCGCCCGCCACGAGCACGTCGATCACCGGCTCACCCCCTGGTCGCGAGGGCGAGCGCGGCGTTCTCGCAGCGGATGCGCACCACCATCAGCGCGGCGTTGAGCAGCGTGAAGGCCAGCGCCGTCAGCCACGCCGTGTGCACCAGCGGCAGCGCCAGCCCCTCGGCCGCCACCGCCACGTAGTTGGGGTGCCGCAACCACGCCAGCCGGTACGGCCCCCGCCGCACCAGCGGCAGCCCCGGCACCACGATCACCTGCGTGTTCCACCGTGGCCCGAGCGCGGTGATGCACCACCACCGCAGCGCCTGGGCCGCCACGACCACCGCGAGCATCGGCCAGCCGAGCGCGGGCACGAACGGCCGCCCGGCCAGGGCCACCTCCAGCGGCGCGCACACCAGCAGCCCGGTGTGCAGGGCCACCATCCACGGATAGTGCCCCCGCCCGGTCACCACGCCGCCGCGCGCCATGCTCCACGCGGCGTTCCGCCTGGCGACGACCAGCTCGGCCAGGCGTTCCAGGCCGACGAGCATGATGAGCACCAGATACCAGGTCACAGGCCAACCACCAGCCGATCGCAGGGACGGGGGACTACCAGCGCAGCAGCACGAGCTCGGAGCAGAAACCGGGGCCCATCGCGATGACCAGCCCCCAGCTCCCCGGCGCGGGCGGCTCCCCGGCCAGGGTGTCGCCGAGCACGTGCAGGACCGAGGACGACGACAGGTTGCCGTTGGCCGCCAGCGAGCGCCACGTCACGTCGAGCGCGCCCACCGGCAGCTCCAGCACCTCCGACACCGCCTCCAGCACCTTCGGCCCGCCCGGATGGCACACCCACGCCGTCACCTCCCCGGGCGTGATCCCGTGCTCGGCCAGGAACCCGTGCACGTCGTCGGCCAGGTAGCGGCGCACCACGGCGGGGACGCTGGCGTCCAGCATGACCCGGAACCCGGTGTCGCCCACCTGCCAGCCCATGACGTGCTCCGAGCCGGGATACAGGTGGCTGCGGGTGGCGACGACCGCAGGCCCGGCGGCGGGCCCGGCCGTGCCCCGCCCGGCGCCGCTGGCGACCACGGCCGCCGCGCCGTCGCCGAACAGCGCGCTGGCGACCAGGTTCGCGGGCGAGGAGTCGCCGCGCTGCAGGGTCAGCGAGCACAGCTCCACCGACAGCAGCACGGCCACGTGGTCCGGCCAGCCGCGCAGGTAGTCGTGCAGCCTGGCGATGCCCGCCGCGCCCGCCACGCAGCCCAGGCCGAAGACCGGCACCCGCTTGATGTCGGGACGCAGCCCGAGCGCGGCGGCCAGGCGGGCGTCCACGGAAGGCGCGGCGATGCCGGTCACCGACGTGAACATGATCAGGTCGACGTCGGTCGGCTCCAGCTCGGCGGCGTCCAGGGCGGCCTTCACGCTCTCCAGCCCCAGCTCGACCGCGACGGAGACGAAGGCGTCGTTGGCCGCGCCGAAGCCGTTCAGCTTCTCGTAGCGGTCGATGGGCAGGGCGAGGTTGCGGTGCTCCACGCGGGCGCTGCGGTGCAGCCGGTCCAGCAGGCGGCGGTCGGCGCCGTCGGGCAGGCACAGGCGGGCGGCCATGTCGGTGAGCTCGGACTGCGGGTAGCGGTGGGGAGGGAACGCACAACGGACTGCGGAGATTCGGGTCATGCAGTGCTCCCTCGACAGGTCGCCCACAACATCCACTCCCCGCACGCTTCCCGCAAGGATGGTCATTTAAGCCATACGCGGCGCGTGGGAATTCTCGGTCCGGATCTCCCGGTCTACGATCACCGTGTGACCGACCCGGATCCCGCGGCCGCCGCCGCCGTGCGCGGCGGGCCGGTCCGTACGGCCGTCGCGCTGGCGCTGGCCTGCCATCCCGGCCCGACCGTGGCCGTGACCGCCCTGGTCACCGCGCTGGCCGTGGCGGCGGGCCGGGACCCGGCCGGGTGCGTCCTGGTGGCCGCCGCCGTGCTGGCCGGGCAGTTGTCGATCGGCTGGTGCAACGACGCGCTCGACGCCGGACGCGACGCCGCCGCGGGGCGCACGGGCAAACCGGCCGCCGACGGCACGGTGAGCGTGACCGCCGTGCGGGTGGCCGCGCTGGCGGCCCTCGCCCTGTGCGTGCCGCTCTCGCTGGCCTCGGGCCGGACGGCGGGGCTGGCGCACCTGGCGGGCGTGCTGGGGGCCTGGGGGTACGACTTCGGCCTGAAGGCCACCGTCCTGTCGTGGGCGCCGTACGCCGTCGGGTTCGGGGTGCTGCCGGCGTTCGTGACGCTGGGGCTGCCCGGGGAGCCGTGGCCGGCGTGGTGGGCGGTCGCGGCGGCGGCGCTGCTGGGCGTGGGCGCGCACCTGGCCAACGTGCTGCCCGACATCGAGGGCGACCTGGCGACGGGCGTGCGCGGGTGGCCGCAGCGGCTGGGCGCGGCGCGCGTACGGCTGCTGGTGCCGGTGCCCTTGGTGGCCGCCACCTGCCTGCTCGTCCTCGGGCCCGCGGGCGGCCCCGGGGTGGCGGGATGGGCGGCCATGGCGGCCGCGGTGCTGCTCGCGGCCGGGGGAGCGCTGCTGGCCGGACGGTCCGCGCGGGCGCCGTTTGTCACCGCCGTCGCCGTGGCGGCCGTGGACGTGCTCCTGCTGCTCGCCAACGGCGCCGCCCTGACGGCCTGAGCCAAGTGGGCCGTCCTGACGGTCTGGGCCGACGGTGCCGTCCTGACGGTCTGAGCCTCGGTCAACCGCGGTGGGGCAGGCGTGCCGCGCCGCGCAGCCAGCGCAGGCCCACCGCCAGGGCCAGCGGCGCGGGCACCGTCCCGGCCCCGAGCCCGACCTCCACCAGCAGGTCGAACACCTCCTTGCGGCGCGCGGCGGTCGCGATGGCCGCGTCGATGAACCCCGGCGACTGCGCCAGCCGGGCCAGCACGTCGGTCGTGCGCAGGTGCCGCCCCAGCGCGCCGCGAAGCTTGGCCCGGTACCGCGCCAGCGGGTCGCCCGCCGCCTCGACGACCGCCTCGGCCGCCAGCCGTCCCGACAGCAGCGCGTAGTAGATGCCCTCGCCGGTCAGCGGGTTGATCAGCCCCGCCGCGTCCCCGGCGAGCAGCACCCGCCCGGCGCCCGGCGCGGGCCGCCCGGTCGACAGCGGCAGGTGATGGGCGCGCAGGTCGCGCGCGGGCCGGTCGGGCAGCAGCTCGGCCAGCCTGCCGTGCAGCACCTGGCGGCCCGGCGCCCCCGCCGCCCGCAGCCGGGGCAGCAGCATGCCGAACCCGACGTTCGCGGTGCCGTCGCCGATCGGGAACGACCACGCGTAGGCCGGCCAGCCCGCCCGCTGCATCGCGATGAGCTGCACGTCGTCGGCCTCGGGCACGTCCGCGTAGCCGCGCACGGCCAGGGCGGTGTGCCGCTCGCCCGCCGCGGGCAGCCCGATCAGCCGGCGCACCGCCGAGTAGGCCCCGTCGGCCGCCACCACCGCGCGGGCCCGCAGCCGCCCGTCCAGGACGACCCAGGACCCGTCGTGGGCCAGCTCCCTGACGCGGTGGCGGCGCACCTCGACGCCCCTGGCCCCGGCCGCCGCCACCAGCCGCGCGTCGAACACCCGGCGCGGCACCACGTGGTTGGGCCGGGCCGCCTCGGCCGAGACGCGCAGCCCGCCCGGCGAGACCACGGTCAGCCGGGGCGTGGGCCGGTAGTCGTCGATGAGGTCCGGCAGGCCCAGCCGGGCCAGCTCGTCGCGGCCGTGCGCGGCGATGCCGTCGCCGCACGGCTTGTCGCGGGGGAAACCGGCCCGGTCGAGCAGGACCACGCGCAGGTCCGGCCGCAGCTGGACGGCCCGCAGCGCCGCCGCCGAGCCCGCCGGTCCCGCGCCCACGACTGCCAGGTCCCATTCCTCACCCATGCGAGGTCTTGTCCCACTCCGCGAGGTGGAGGAAACCCGTTCCCGCCGGGTCAGGCCCGCGACAGGGCGCGGGCGGCGTGGATCAGGGGCACGTGGCTGAACGCCTGCGGGAAGTTGCCCACCAGGCGCCCGTAGCGGGGGTCGTACTCCTCGGCCAGCAGCCCGACGTCGTTGCGCAGCTCCAGCAGGCGTTCGAACAGCTCGCGCGCCTCCTCCTTGCGGCCCTGCATCGCCATCACCTCGACCAGCCAGAAGCTGCACGCCAGGAACGCGCCCTCACCGCCGGGCAGGCCGTCGACGTCGTTGTCGGCGGCCAGCGGATAACGCAGGACGAACCCGTCGGACATGAGCTCCTTCTCGATCGCCGCCACGGTGCCGGTCACGCGGGGGTCGTCGGGCGGCAGGAAGCCCACGACCGGGATCATCAGCAGCGCCGCGTCCAGCTCCGACGACCCGTACGACTGGGTGAAGGTGTTGCGGTGGGGGTCGAAGCCCTTGTCGCAGATCTCGGCGTGGATCGTGTCGCGCAGCACGCGCCACCTGTCGACCGGGCCGGTGCGGCCGAAGCTCTCGACGTACTTGACGGCCCGGTCGAGGGCGACCCAGCACATCACCTTGGAGTGCACGAAGTGCCGGCGCGGGCCGCGCACCTCCCACAGGCCCTCGTCGGGCTCGTCCCAGTGCTCCTCCACGTAGTCGAGGAGCTGGCGCTGGATCGACCAGGCGCGCTCGTCGGCGGCCAGGCCGCGGGTGCGGGAGACGTACAGGCAGTTCATCACCTCGCCGTAGACGTCGAGCTGGAGCTGCTGGACCGCCTCGTTGCCGATGCGGACCGGGCGGGAGCCCTCGTAGCCGTCCAGCCAGTCGAGGCGCAGCTCGGGCAGGCGGCGCTCGCCGGCGACGCCGTACATGATCTGCAGGTCCTGGGGCCGCCCGGCGATGGTGCGCAGCAGCCAGGACCGCCAGTCGGCGGCCTCGTCGAGGTAGCCCGAGCTGATCAGCGCGTCGAGCGTCATCGTGGCGTCGCGCAGCCAGCAGAACCGGTAGTCCCAGTTGCGCACGCCGCCGATGTCCTCGGGCAGGGACGTGGTCGGCGCGGCCACGATGCCGCCGGTCGGCGCGTACGTCAGCCCCTTCAGCGTGATCAGCGACCGGGTCACCGCCTCCCGGTAGGGGCCCTGGTAGGCGCACTTGCCGACCCACTCGGTCCACATGGTCTCGGTCTCGGCGAGCTGCTCCTCGGCGTCGATGCGCGGCGGCATCGGCTCGTGGGAGGGGTGCCAGGTGAACACGAACGGCAGCCGGTCGCCCGCGTTGACGGTGAACGTGGCCCGGTGGGCGTAGTCGCCGCCCTTGAGCGGGACGGGGGAGTGCAGCCACGCCGAGTCGGGGCCGCCGACGGCCTGGAGGTGGCCGTTCGTCCGGCGCACCCACGGCACGATGCGCCCGTAGTCGAAGCGCACGCGCAGCTGGGTGGAGACCTCGACGCTGCCCGAGACCCCCTCGACGATGCGCACGACGTCGGGGTTCCGGTCGCGCGGGGGCATGAAGTCGATCACCCGGACCGTGCCGGTCGGGGTGTCCCACTCGCTCTCCAGGATGAGCGTGTCGGGCCGGTACCGGCGCCGGGTGGCCGGCCGCCGGGCCGCCGGCCCCAGCCACCAGTGGCCGTTGCGCTCGCTGCCGAGCAGGGCCGCGAAGCACGAGGGGGAGTCGAACCTGGGCAGGCAGAGCCAGTCGATGGAACCGTCCCTCGCCACCAGTGCGGCCGACTGCATGTCTCCGATCAGCGCGTAGTCCTCAATCCGCATGCCGAAGACGCTACTCGCGCGCGGGCGATCCCGCGCCGGGCCCGGCCTGTCGCGTCAGGACGGGCCCGGCGCGGGATCACGACAAGGGGAACCAGCGGGTGAACAGCTGGGTCAGCGGGCCGATGGCGAGGGCGAAGACCAGCGTCCCGACGCCGACGCTGCCGCCGAGCAGCCAGCCCACGGCCAGCACGGTGAGCTCGATGAGGAAGCGGGCCAGCCGGACGGACAGGCCGAGCCGCATCAGGCCGGTCATGACGCCGTCGCGCGGCCCCGGGCCCATGCCCGCCCCGATGTAGAGCACGGTGGCCAGCGCGATCGCGACCACGCCGAGCGCCACGTACAGCGCCTGGACGGCCAGGTGGGACGGCGTGGGCAGCAGCAGGATCGCCGCGTCGGCGAACAGGCCGAGGAACACCACGTTGCTGATCGTGCCGAGGCCGGGCCGCTGGCGCAGCGGGATCCACAGCAGCATCACCAGGGCGCCGACGCCGATGATGACGGTGCCGATGGACACGTCCAGCCGCAGGGCCAGGCCCTGGTGGAAGACGTCCCAGGGGTCGTTGCCGAGGCCCGACTCCACCTGCAGCCCGATGCCGGCGCCGTACAGGGCCAGGCCGCCGTAGAGGCGCAGGAGGCGGGAGGGGAGGGAACTCAGGCGGGGGACGGTTGCTTCGCTCATGATGGCCCTATGGTGGCAGGCCAACTGGTTGCCAAAACAGGGCCAATCGTGGAAAGTGGCCTTATGAGGCATTTGTCGGCTACGCAGGTGGCGCGGCTGGTCGACGTCGATCCGGCCGCGCGGCCGTACTACCGCGCCCTGGCCGACGGCGTGCGCGCGCTCATCATGGACGGCCAGATCCCCGTACGCGTGCGCATGCCCGCGGAGCGCCACCTGGCCGAGACCCTGGGCGTCAGCCGCACCACCGTCACCTCCGCCTACGACCTGCTGCGCGAGCGCGGCTACCTCGACAGCAGGCAGGGCTCGGGAAGCTGGACCAGCCTGCCCGACCCGGCCACCACCCGCGAGAACCCCTGGCTGTCCACCGGCGACGACGGCCTGATCCAGCTCCACTGCGCCGCCCCGCCCGCGCCGTCCGCGCTGCGCGAGGCCATGGCCGAGGCCCTGGACGACCTGCCCAGGTACGGCATGGGCAACGGCTACGACCCCATGGGCCTGCCGGTCCTGCGCGAGCGCGTCGCCGCCCGCTACACCGAGCGCGGCCTGGCCACCCGGCCGGACCAGATCGTCGTCACCACCGGCTCCCAGCACGCCATCCAGCTCGTGGCCGGGCTGCTGATCGGCCCCGGCGACCCCGTCATGGTCGAGTCGCCGACCTACCCGCACGCCATCGACGTGGCCCGCCAGCACGGCGCCCGGATCGTGCCCTTCGGCATCTCGCACGAGGGCTGGCAGCCCGACCTGATGGCCGCCACGATGCGGCAGTCGGCCGCCCGCCTGGCCTACCTCATGCCCGACTTCCACAACCCCACCGGCGCCCTCATGGACGACGCCACCCGCGCCGCCGTCGCCGGCGCGGCCCGCCGCAACGACGTCATCCTGCTGGTCGACGAGACCTGGAGCGAGCTGGCCCTGGACGACGTGCCGCGCACCGCGCCGATGGCCGCCTTCGACACCGACAGCCGGGTGATCAGCATCGGGTCGGCGTCCAAGCTGTGGTGGGGCGGCCTGCGCATCGGCTGGATCCGCACCACGGCCGCCCTGGCCCGCCGGCTGGCCCGGCACCGCGCGGTCGTCGACATCTCCAGCCCGGTCATGGAGCAGCTGGTCACCGCCCGCCTGTTCGAGCGGATGGCGCAGACCCGCGCCGAACGCCTGCGCGGCCTGCGCGCCTCGCGGGACGCGCTGACCGCCGCGCTGGCCCGGCACCTGCCGGAGTGGACGTACACGCTGCCGCGCGGCGGCGGCACGCTGTGGGTGCGGCTCAACGGCGACACCTCCACCACGCTCGCCGACGCCGCCGTCTCCCACGGCGTGCGCCTGGCCCCCGGGCCCTGGTTCGGCCTGGAAGGCACGCTGGAGGGCTACCTGCGGCTGCCGTTCACCCTGCCGCCCGAGACGGTGGCCGACGCCGTCGCCCGCATCGCCCGCGCCCGCGTCCAGGGCCCCACCGGCGCCCGCCGCCACCCCGACTCGCTCGTGCCGATGGTGTGAAAGGTCAGGAATGTTCCTCGGCGCCCTTGGCCAGGGGCGCCCGCCAGTTGCGGCGCATCGCGGTGATGCGCAGGCCGAAGGCCAGCAGCGCGGCGGCCAGCGTGGCCGGCCAGCCGTGCAGCCCGGCCGTGGACAGGCCCGCCATCACGGCCGAGCCCAGCAGGGCGGGCACCGCGTAGAGCTGGCGGTCGTACAGCAGCGTGGGGATCTCGCCGGCCAGCACGTCGCGGATCACGCCGCCGCCGACGGCCGTCGTGACGCCGAGGATGGTGGCGTGCAGCGGGCTGAGGCCGTACTCCAGGGCCTTCTCGGTGCCGACGGCCGCGAACAGGCCGAGGCCGGCCGCGTCGAGCACGAGGATGACCGGCATCACGCGGGCCACGTGCGGATGCCAGAAGAAGACGATCACCGTGGCGGCCACCGGCACCAGCACGTAACCCAGGCTCTGGAAGGCGGCCGGCCGCACGTTGAGAATGAGATCGCGGACCAGGCCGCCGCCGAGCGCGGTCATCTCGGCCAGGACGCCCATCCCGACCACGTCGAGCCGCTTGCGCACACCCATGAGCGCACCGGTCAGTGCGAAGACAAAAATACCGACAAGGTCGAGAATTTCAGACACGTTGGATGTTTTTACCGGATCGGCGGCATGGCCGCCGCATGGTAGTGCTCGGCCATGAGCACCCGCAGTTTCCGCGTGAACAGGAACATCGCCACCCCGGCCGCGATCGCCATGATCGCCAGGACGAGGTAGTACATCGGGTCGGACAGGTACCGGGTGAGCCGCCCCGTCTGGCCGCCCACCGCGTCGCCCACCGACACCGCGATGAACCAGATCCCCAGCATCTGCCCCTTGAACGCCTCCGGCGCCAGCTTCGTCGTGACCGACAGCCCGACCGGGCTCAGCGACAGCTCGCCGAACACCTGGATCAGGTAGACCAGCACCAGCCACCACACCGACACCCGCCCGCCGGTCGCCAGCCCGGCGGCGATCGCCATCACCACGAAGCTCAGCCCCACCATGACCAGCGCGAACCCGAACTTCTGCGGCGTGCTCACCCGCACCCCGAGCTTCACCCACAACGCCGCGAACACCGGCACGAAGATCATGATGAACAGCGGGTTGAACGACTGCGTCGTCGCCGCCTGGATCGGCACCCCGAACAGCTCCAGCCGGGTGTGGTCGGCGGCGAAGAACAGCAGCTTGCTCGGCGCCAGGTCGTAGATCATCCAGAAGATCGCCGCCGCGACGAACAGCCAGATGTAGGCCTTCATCCGGCTGCGCTCCTCGTCGGTGAGGCTGTGGCTGCCCAGCAGGATGTAGGCGAAGTAGACCACCGGCACGATCAGGATGACGATCGTGATCGCCAGCGCCAGGCGGTCGATGGTGAGCGTGCCCGTGGCCGCCCACGCGCCGAGCGCGAGCGCGGTCACCGCCACGCCCGCCCCGGCCACCCGGCCGAACCGGCGGCGCTCGGGCGGCGTCAGCCGGACGCCGGGACGCTCCCCGACGCCGCGCAGGTTCCGGCCGCCCCAGACGTACTGCAGCAGGCCGAGCGCCATGCCGACGGCGGCGGCGCTGAAGCCCAGGTGCCAGCGGTCGCCGTCGGCCAGCCAGCCGACGACGAGGGGCGCGAAGAAGGCGCCCAGGTTGATGCCCAGGTAGAACAGGGAGAAGCCGGCGTCGCGGCGGCCGTCCTCGTCCTCGCCGTACAGGCGGCCGACCATGACCGAGATGTTCGGCTTGAGCAGGCCCGTGCCGCTGATGATGAGCAGCAGCCCCAGCCAGACGAAGAACGACGTCGTCACCGGGATCGCCATGCTGATGTGGCCGAGCATGATGACGAACCCGCCCCAGAACACCGACCTGCGCGCCCCCAGCACGCGGTCGGCTATCCAGCCGCCGGGCAGCGCCACCAGGTAGATCAGCGCCCCGTAGACGCCGACCACCGCCTGCGCGGTCTCCTGCGACATGCCGAGGCCCTTGTGGGCCGGCGAGGCCGCCATGAACGTGGCCAGGATCGCCCGCAGGCCGTACCAGCTGAAGCGTTCCCACATCTCCGTGGAGAACAGGGTCGCCAGCCCCCACGGATGCCCGAAGAAGGTCCTTCCGCCCTTGCTCATGCCCACCCCCCGAGACACGTACGGCACCTGGACGATCACTCTACGTGACCGCCCCGACTGTTTCCCGCCTGGGTCTTGCCGCTGTCCGGAGGGTGTGGTGCGATGCATGCCACCTGTGCAAGTGATTACTGACTGGAGGCGGGTGCCATGGCCGAAGTCCTCGACGTACGGGCCGACATCGAGCGGGAGATCGCCGGTCGCACGGTCTGCGAACAGCTCAGGCAGGTGGCCGCCCGGCACCCCGACGCACCCGCGTACTCCGACCCCGAAGCCTCCGGCGGCTGGACGACGTTGACCTACGGGCAGGCGCGGCGGCGCATCCTGGAGATCGCGGCCGCCTTCGCCGCCCTCGGCCTGCGGCGCGGCGAATCAGTCGCGATCATGATGGTCAACCGCAGCGAGCACGTGCTGGCCGACCTCGGCGCCGTGCACGCCGGCGGCGTGGGCTGCACGGTCTACTCCACCTTCGCGCCCGACCAGATCGCGTTCGTGGCCGGCGACGTGGGCGCCCGCTTCGCCGTGCTGGGCGGCCCCGCCGAGCTGGCCCGCTGGCAGCCGGTGCTCGACCGGCTCGACGGCCTGCGCCGGATCATCATGCTCGACGGCGCCCCCGACGACGAGCGCTTCCTGTCCTGGGCCGACTTCCTCGACCTGGGCCGCGCCCGCCTGGCCGAGGACGAGGCCGCCGTCGAGGCCCGCGCCCGCGAGGTGGCCGCCGGCGACGTCGTCACCGTGCTCTACACCTCGGGCACCACCGGCATGCCCAAGGGCGTGCCGCTCACCCACACCAACGTCTTCTACGAGGCCGCCGCCACCGACCGCATCACCTCGCTGCCGACGCACGGCACCCAGATCTCCTACCTCACCTACGCCCACATCGCCGAGCGCATCCTCAGCCTCTACCTCCCGCTGGTCAAGATGTCGCACGTGCACTTCTGCACCGACCTGGCCAACCTCGGCGCCACGCTCGGCCAGGTCAGGCCGATGATGTTCTTCGGCGTGCCGCGCGTGTGGGAGAAGATGATGGCCCGGCTGCTGGCCGTGCTCGCCACGCAGCCGCCCGAGCAGCAGGCCGCCGTACGCGAGGCCATGGCGGCCGGCGCCGCCTACGTCGAGGCCGGCCAGTACGGCGGCACGATCACCCCCGAGATCCAGGCCGCCTACGACAAGGCCGACGCGGCCCTGCTGTCGGTCGTCCGCGGCATGATCGGCTTCGACCGCGCCGAGTGGACCGCGACCGGCGCCGCCCCGCTGCCCGCCGAGGTCCAGCACTTCTACGCCGGCCTCGGCCTCAAGGTCATCGACGTCTACGGCATGACCGAGACCACCGGCGCCTTCACCGGCAACAGCCCCTCCTGCTACCGCCTGGGCACCGTCGGCAGGGCCGAGCCCGGCGTCGAGGTGCGCATCGCCGAGGACGGCGAGATCCTCACCCGCAGCCCGCTCAACACCGGCGGCTACCTCAACCGCCCCGAGGCCACCGCCGAGCTGCTCGACGCCGACGGCTGGCTGCACACCGGCGACATCGGCACGGTCGACGACGACGGCTTCTACCGCGTCGTCGACCGCAAGAAGGAGCTCATCATCACCGCCGGCGGCGAGAACGTCTCGCCCGCCGAGATCGAGAACCACCTCAAGGAGCACCTGCTCATCGGCCAGGCCCTCGCCTACGGCGACAACCGCCCGCACCCGGTGGCCGTCCTGACCCTCGACGGCGAGACCGCGCCGGGCTGGGCGCAGGCCCGCGGCATCGGCTTCACCTCCCTGGCCGAGCTGGCCGAGCACCCCGACGTCCTCAAGGAGGTCGCGGCCGCCGTCGAGGCCGCCAACGCCAGGCTGGCCAGGGTGCAGCAGGTCAAACGGTGGGCGCTGCTCGGCACCGAGTGGACCGCCGAGACCGAGGAGCTCACCCCGAGCCTGAAGCTGAAGCGGCGCGTCATCCATGCCAAGTACGCCGACGTCATCGAGTCCCTCTACGGCGAGGCGCGCTGATCTGCGGCCCCCGTCGGCTTTGCCATAAGGGGTGCGTGTCGCGGTCCTGGTCATGACCGGGCGGTTCCTAGCGTCTCGCTCATGACCAGAAGCCTCCTTCTCGTCTCGCTCGCGGCGGGGTCGCTCACGGCGCCCGTGCCTGCGTATCCCGCCGCGACCGAGCTCGCCATCCGCGCCATCACCGTACGGCCCGCGAACCCGGTCGTGGGGGCCCACGACTCGGTGAGCCTGGTGATCGACGTGATCGCGCGGGGCGCGCGCGGCAAGAACGGCGTCACCGTCAAGGTGGAGCCCGGCGCCCCGCCCGGCCCGCTGCTGTCGGCCAAGCCCCCGGTCGAGGACGCCTCCGACCTCCCGCCCGCCTCCGACCTCCCGCCCGCCGCCGAACCCGGCCTCCAGCCCCCGGCCCTCTCCGGGCCGCCGTCGTCCTCGTCCTGGACGCCCGGGACGTCGTCGGCGCCCGCCGAGCCCGCTGGGCCCGCCGAGTCCACCGGGTCCGCCGGATCCGCCGAGTCCGCCGAGTCCGCGGGGCCCTCCGGGTCTTCGGCGTCGCCGGTCGGCCCGGCCGGCGCCGCGCCGGGGAGCGCGTACGCGCATCCGGCTTCCGGCGGCCCGGTCGAGGGGCTGCGGGCCCTGATGCCGCTGCCCCTGACGGTCGTCGCCGAGCCGGGTGCCGCCGAGCCAGGCGCCGCCGAGCCGAGGGTCGACCTGCAGAAGGCCCCGTCCACCGGCACGCTGCCGCCCCGGCTGGTGTGGCGGCAGGGGGCGACCCCGCCGGCCCGGATGGCGGCCGACTGGCAGACCTGGCGTTTCCTGCCCGACAAGAAGCTGAACCGCTTCTACCCGACCGGCACCTGGACGATCAGCGCCACCGCCAGGGACGCCGACGGCGCCACGGTCACCGAATACGCCTCCTTCGAGCTCAGGAGGGCGACGAGGTTGTCGTCCGTCCGGGTGGAGAGGTCGCCGAAGTCCGCCGGCGGCGTGCGCCTGCGCGGCTCGCTGACCAGGATCGACCCGCGCGGCTTCACCGACTTCGGGCCGTACGCCAAGCAGCGGCTGCGGCTCCAGTGGCGCGGGGAGGGCTCGCCGGCCTGGGAGGACGTGGCCGAGACGACGACCGACGCGGCCGGGGCCTTCGTGCAGACGGTGCCGCCCAGGAGAGGCGGCCTGTGGCGCGTGCACTTCCCAGGAAACCCCCACTACGCGCCATACACCACTAAACCCCGACAAATCGCCAGTTAACGTAATAAAGCACGCACAAAAATCCGCCGGGGCATTTGTCGTTATCCAATCGTGATCTGTCGTATCGCAACTTTTCTTTACCCTTACGCGTCATTAGGCGTTGACGTGTCCCGTCCCTGGGGCGCGTCCGAGACGGGGAAGGATTTGTTTTTGATGATGCGACGTCTAGCCGCCGGACTGGCCGCGGCCGCTCTGGGCGCCACGATGGTGGCCACCGCCGCCGCCGCGCCCGCCCTGGCGGACACGGACCCCGATCCCGACTTCGCGGGCGGGAGCACGAGCCTCCAGCTCGACGTCAACCCCGAGCCGGCGCGGCGCGGCAGGGCCCTCGACATCCAGGGCAAGCTGTCGGTGTCCTGCGACGAGGACTACATCAGCGGGTTCGTCGCGGTGCACCACGCCGACTACTGCAAGGACAGCGAGCGCTGGCACCGTCTGGCGTGGAAGCGGGTCGTGATCCTCTTCCAGGCCGACGGCAGCGACAAGTGGGACTACGTCGAGTCCGTGCGCACGAACCGGGACGGCTCCTTCAGCACCAGCGAGCGGGCCTACACCTCGGGCACCTGGCGCGCCGTCTTCGAGGGCTCCAGGTACCTGGCCCCCTCCGAGGGCAAGGACTGGGTGAAGGTCTACGGCGGCGGCCACCGCCACTAGCGACACCGGCGGAAGCCCGGCCTCACGGCCGGGCTTCCGGCATGTCCGGCCCCGTTGCCGGGCCGGTCGTCGCCGTCAGTAGCCCACGGCGACCTGCACCCGGTGGTGCCGCGGGTCCTCGATCTCGGCCACCACCGCCGCCGCCAGATCGGCGTAGGAGAACACCGGCCCGCCCTCCTCGGCGGCCATGATCTGCTCCCCGCCGAACCGGTGCCGCCCGCTGCGCTCCGCCCGGTCGTCGAGCACCACCGGCGGCGGCGCGATCACCACCCAGTCCAGCGCCCCGCCCTCCTCGCGGAGGACCTCCAGCTCGGCGGCGTGCCCGAGGGAGAACGTCCGGGCGTCCTCGGGGAAGCCTGGGGTGTCCACCAGCCGCGTCCCCGGCGCGACCTCCAGCAAAGTGCCGATGCCCAGCGCCACCAGCCGGGGCACGCCCGCCGCCGCCAGCCCGCCGGTCAGCGCCCGCGCCGCCGCCGTGTAGAACTCCGCGGACGGCACGTCCAGCCGGACGCTCGCCTGCACCGCCACGTCGTGCCCCGCCGCGACCGCCGCCACGCTCTCCCGGTCGGTCACGTCACCGGCGACCACGCGCACGCCGTCACCGGACGGCCCCGCGTACCGGGCCGGGTCGCGCACCACGGCCGTCACCTCGTGCCCCCGCTCCACGGCCTGCCCGACCACCCGCGCGCCGGCCCGTCCGCCCCCGCCGAAAACCACGATCCTGCTCATCGTCAACACTCCGTCCAGCGGCCGGCACACCCGGCCGCGCCCGGCAGACGGTAGACGCCCGATGGTCACTTCCCGCAACGATAGTGAGCTCCCGCCGCCTAGCATGGACGTCATGGCCGAACCCCTTGACCCCGACATGTTCGCCGCCTGTGTCCACGTCGCCCCCGTCCGCGTCGGCGACAAGTGGACCGCCAAGATCATCCGTTGTCTGGAGCAGGGCCCGAGACGCTTCACCGAGCTGCAGGTCCCGCTGCGCGGCATCACCCCGAAGGTCCTCACCGAGTCCCTGCGCGCCATGGAACGCGACGGCCTGCTCACCCGCACCGCCTACGCCGAGATCCCGCCCCGCGTCGAGTACGAGCTGACCCCCCTCGGCCGCAGCCTGCTCGCGCCCATGGCGGCCGGCTGCGAGTGGTCCAGACGGCACCTGTCGGAGCTCATCGACGCCCGCGAGTCCTGGCACGCCGCCCACCCCTGACGATCCCGTCCCGGCGGCCCCACGGAATCGATCACCGGCGCGGCGCGTTGCCTGCCAGGGAGAGGCAGGCGGTTTTGAGCGCCGCGCGACACCCGTCGTAGTCTGGCTCTCTGGCGAAACGGACAGGAGGTGACGCCCCATGTTGCGAGACTCGTTCGGACGGGTGGCGACGGATCTGCGGGTGTCCCTCACGGACAAGTGCAATCTGCGCTGCACGTACTGCATGCCGCCCGAAGGGCTCGACTGGCTGCCCAAGGCCCAGTTGCTGACGGCCGACGAGATCGTCCGGCTGGTGCGCATAGGCGTCGAGCGGCTGGGCGTCACCGAGGTGCGCTACACCGGCGGCGAGCCGCTGCTGCGGCGCGAGCTGGTCGACATCGTCGCCCGCACCACCGCCCTCGACCCGCGTCCCCAGGTGCTGCTGACCACCAACGGCATCGGCCTGGCCCGGCTGGCCGAGCCGCTGGCGCGGGCCGGCCTCGACCGGGTCAACGTCTCACTCGACACGCTCGACCCGGCCACGTTCAAGCAGCTCGCCCACCGCGACCGGCACGCCGACGTCATCGCGGGGCTGGCCGCCGCCGACGCGGCGGGCCTGCGCCCGGTCAAGGTCAACGCGGTGCTCATGCGCGGCGTCAACGACCACGAGGCCGTGCCGCTGCTGCGCTTCTGCCTGGAGCACGGCTACGAGCTGCGCTTCATCGAGCAGATGCCGCTCGACGCCCAGCACGGCTGGACCCGCGAAGGCATGATCACCGCCGACGAGATCCTCGAACGCCTCTCGGCCGCCTTCGACCTGACCCCCGACGACCTGGAGCAGCGCGGCAGCGCCCCGGCCGAGCGGTTCCTGGTCGGCGGCGGCCCGGCCCGGGTCGGCGTGATCGGCTCGGTGACGCGCCCGTTCTGCGGCACCTGCGACCGGGTCCGGCTCACCGCCGACGGCCAGGTGCGCAACTGCCTGTTCGCCACCGAGGAGTCCGACCTCAAGACCGCCATGCGCGCGGGCGCCTCCGACGACGACCTGGCCGCCCGCTGGGTCGCCGCGGTCGCCCGCAAGCGCGCCGGGCACGGCATCGACGACCCGTCCTTCCTCCAGCCGTCCAGGCCGATGTCGGCCATCGGCGGCTGACGATGCTCTTCGACGCGGTCGTCCTGGCCGGGGGAGCGGCCCGCCGCCTGGGCGGCGCCGACAAGCCCGGCCTGGCCGTCGGCGGCCGTCCGCTGGTCGAGCGGGTGGTCGCGGCGGCGTCCGGCGCGCGCCGCACGGTCGTCGTCGGGCCGCGCCGGGAGCTGCCCGGGGTCGTGTTCACGCGGGAGGACCCGCCGGGCGGCGGGCCCGTCCCCGCGCTGGCCGCCGGGTTGCGCGAGGTCGAGGCGCCGTGGCTGGTGCTGCTCGCCGGCGACCTGCCGTTCCTGACGGCCGCGCACGTGCGGGAGCTGCTGGCGGCGGCCCGTCCCGGCGCGGGAGCGGTCATGGTCGACGACGACGGCCGCGAGCAGTGGCTCGTCGGCGCCTGGCCGGTGCCGCGGCTGCGGGCGGCGCTCGCCGCCTACCTCGGGCGTTCCCTCAAGGGCCTGCTCGGCCCCCTGACCGGAACGCGGCTGGCCTCGCCGGGCCGGCCGTGGTTCGACTGCGACACGATGGACGACCTGAAGGAGGCTCGCATGAACGTACTCGCCGAGTGGACGGCGCTGGTGTGCAAGGAGCTGGGCGTCGACCCCGCCCGGGTGGACCGCGACCTGGTCCTCGACCTGACCAAGGAGGTCGCCCACGGGGTGGCCAGGCCCGCCGCGCCGCTCACCGCCTACCTGCTCGGGCTGGCCCAGGGCGCGGGCAGCGCCCCTGAGGACGCCGTGGCCAGACTGGTCACATTGGCGAAGAACTGGGAGCAGGCGACCACCGAGACCCTGACTGACGGCTGACACTCGAACGAACTCTTGAAGTCAAGCCGACCGCTTCCTCCAGATTTCCTGTGAATTGCGAGGAGGAGGCCGGTGTAAACGATTTCGGGAAAGCGGTCCTATCGGACTCCGGCCGGCACGGGGACTGATCGTCCAATGCAAAGGGCTGGCCAGGAAAAGGGCGACGCCGGGTGGTTACGGGGGCAAACCACCCGGCGTCGCTTCATCGGCGTTCCGACGGGGGCCCGGAACGCCGGCACCAGCACTCCGACGGGGGACCGGAGCGCTTGCCTAAAGCGTACACCTACAACCCATGGGATGCGTCAAGACTTAGTCACGACCCGATCTCGCGTCGATGCAGCGGTATCTCGGTTTGGTTAGCCTCGGGGGACTGAAAGTGGGGCGGCGGCGCGCCCTCGCTGCGCTCATTGGCCCCGATTACGGCAATGTATGGCAAAAACACTGCCCCGGCGATGAACAGCAGCCGGTAGGGCCACGGCACCGGCACCACGACCGCCAGGATCAGGCAGATCGTCCGGATGCCCATCTTGATCAGGTAGGCGACCTCACGCTTGCGGATGTCCGCCGTGAGCGAGGGTCTGGCGTCGGTGACCTGATGGACGTCCGGCTTCTTGCGCCACCCCTTCATACCTTCCACGGTAGACCTCGTACGGGCAGGGCGCGACGGCGCGGCCGGGCGCTGAGGAGGGTCATGCGATCATGGCCTTCGAGTAAGGAGGATGGGGAGATGACGGATCGAACGTATCGGGTCACTGAGATAGTCGGCACGTCGGGGGAGAGCCTTGACCAGGCCATCCGCAACGGCCTCCAGCGGGCCTCGCAGACCCTGCGCCACCTGGACTGGTTCGAGGTCACCGAGATCCGCGGCCACCTCGACGGAGGCGAGATCGCGCACTACCAGGTGGGCATGAAGGTGGGCTTCCGCCTGGAGGACTCCTGACCGTCCCCGGACGGCCCGGGGCCGGCGCCCCGGCACACCGACCCCCGTCCCGGCCCCGGCCCGCCCTGCGGCCCGCTGGGGGCCCGGACGGCGGCCGGCACGACGACGCCCGCCGCCCCGCTCGATCGCGGGACGGCGGGCGTCGTCGTGCCGTGACGTACGGCCCTGACGTACGGCGGGGTCAGCTCGCCTGGCTGACCGTCGACATGTTGAAGTCCGGCACCCGCAGCGGCGGCATCACCGTGCGCTGGAAGTAGTCGTTCCACTCGCGGGGCAGCGTGCGCTCGGCCGCCCCCACCTCCGTGACGCGCCCGAGCAGGTCGACGGGGCTCTCGTTGAACCGGAAGTTGTTCACCTCGCCGACGACCTCGCCGTGCTCCACCAGGTAGACGCCGTCGCGGGTGAGGCCCGTGACCAGCAGCGTCTGGGGATCGACCGCGCGGATGTACCACAGGCAGGTGACGAGCAGCCCGCGCCGCGTGGAGGCGATCATCTCCTCCAGCGACCGGGCGCCCTCCGCCGGGCCGGACATGACCAGGTTGTCGATGCCGGGCGTCACCGGCAGCCCGCTCAGCTCGGCCGAGTAGCGCGTCTGGAGCAGCGACTCCAGCCGGCCGTCCCTGATCCAGTCGGTGGGGCCCAGCGGCAGGCCGTTGTCGAACACCGAGCCGTCGCGGCTGGAGGCGTGCGCGGTGACGAACGGCGCGCACGAGATGCCCGCGGCCCGGGGATCGCTGGACAGCGTGATCGGCAGCGTGGCGAGCTGCTCGCCCACCCGCGTGCCGCCGCCCGGCCCGGAGAACACCGAGCGGCCGTCGAGCGCGTCCCTGGCGCCCGAGGACCAGTACAGGTAGATCATCAGGTCGGCCACCGCGCTCGGCGGCAGCAGCGTCTCGTAGCGGCCCGCGGGCAGGTCGACCCGGGTCTTGGCCCACTCCAGGCGCTGGGCCAGCGAGGCGCCGAGCGCGGCCACGTCGACGTCGGCGAAGTCCTCGGTGAACACGCCGGTCCAGGCCGACCGCTTCAGATCGCCGGACTTGGCGTTGAGCTCCAGGCGGCCGGTCGGCTGGTCGTGCCGCAGCCGCACGCCGGTGGAGGTGCCGAGGAAGGTCGAGGTGAGGGAGTGCTCGGCGAAGCCGTAGAGCTTCCTGTCGCCGGACTCGGCGGCCGAGAACGCCTCGCCGAGCGCGGGCGCGAACCGCTCGAACACCCCGATGTCGGTCGGGTGCACCTCGTCGTCCCAGCCGGGCGCGGCCGGGCCGCCCTCGACCAGCGGGCGGGCGTCCTCGGCGGGCCGGGCCTCGCGGGCCGCCCGGTCGGCCGCCGCGACCACGTCGGGGAGCTGGTCGGCCCGCACGGCCGAGCGCGAGACCACGCCCACGCCCTGCCCGGCCACCGAGATCACGGTCAGCCGGGACGAGCGGGCCACGCCGTTGGTGGTCAGCGTGTTGCCCGCGAAGCGCAGGTTGGCCGTGGAGCCCTCGTCCACCAGCACCACGCAGCCGTCGTTCGCGGAGAGCTCCAGAGCCCTCTCCACCATCTCCTGCGGAGTAGTCACTTGCCGCCCTCCTGCACCGTGTTGAGCACGCGCACGCCCCTGAACAGCGCCGACGGGCATCCGTGGCTGACCGGCGCGACCTGCCCCGGCTGGCCCTTGCCGCAGTTGAAGGCGCCGCCCAGCACGTACGTGCCCGGCCCGCCGACGCCGTCCATCGACTGCCAGAAATCGGTCGTGGTGGCCTGGTAGGCGAAGTCTCTGACCTGCCCGGCCAGCTTCCCGTGCGAGATCCGGTACGCCCGCTGCCCGGTGAACTGGAAGTTGTAGCGCTGCATGTCGATCGACCAGCTCTTGTCGCCCACGATGTACAGGCCGCGCTCCACGCCCGCGATCAGCTCCTCGGTGGAGGGCCCGCCGGGCGCGGCGGCCAGCGACACGTTGGCCATGCGCTGGATCGGCATGTGGCCGGGGGAGTCGGCGAACGCGCACCCGTTGGAGCGCCCGAACCCCTTCATCAGCGCCATCCGGCGGTCGAGCTGGTAGCCCACCAGCACGCCGTCCTTGACGATGTCGAAGCTCTGCCCCCGCACGCCCTCGTCGTCGTAGCCGACCGTGGCCAGGCCGTGGGTGACCGTGCGGTCGCCGGTGACGTTCATCAGCGGCGAGCCGTAGACCAGCTCGCCGAGCTGGTCGAAGGTGGCGAAGCTGGTGCCGGCGTAGGCGGCCTCGTAGCCCAGCGCGCGGTCGAGCTCGGTGGCGTGGCCGATCGACTCGTGGATCGTCAGCCACAGGTTGGACGGGTCGATCACCAGGTCGTAGTCGCCCGCCTCGACCGAGGGCGCGGCCAGCTTCTCGGCCAGCAGCTCGGGCAGCCGGCCCAGCTCGGCCGGCCAGTCCCAGCCCGTGCCGGTCAGGTACTCGTAGCCGCGGCCGACCGGCGGCGCGATCGTGGACATGTCGTCGAAGCCGCCCTCGTGCGCCTTCATCGCGTTGAGCGACGGATGCACCCGCACGCGCTGCTGCGTGGTCACCGTGCCCGCGGTGTCGGCGTAGAACTTCTGCTCCTTGACCTGCAGCAGCCGCGCCGAGACGTGGTCGGCGCCCTTGAGCAGCCCGGCCGACCAGTCGGCCAGCAGCCCCACCTTGTCGGCGGAGGGCACCTCGAACGGGTCGACGTCGTAGTCGGAGACCCACACCGCGTCGGCGTGCACCGGCTCGGGCGCCAGCTCGATGGGCTCCCGGTTGACCGGCGCGCTCACCTCGGCCACCCGCACCGCCTGCTCGGCCACCGCCGCGGCGGCCTGCGGGGTCAGGTGGATGCCGGCCGCGAACCCCCATGTGCCACCCTTGACGACACGGACCGCGTAGCCGAGGTCGTCGGCGTCGAGCGCGCCTTCGAGGCGGGCGTCGTACAGGCGCAGCGTCTCGGCCCTGACGCGTTCGAGCCGGAAGTCGGCGTGCTCGGCGCCGAGGTCGCGGGCGCGTTGCAGGGCCGCGTCCGCGAGCTGCCGCAGCGGCAGTTCCAGGAAATCGGGATCGATCTGGCGCATGTCCACGATCCTAGCCCTGTGATCTTGTGCCACCCGGACAAGCGGATACCCGCAAGTAAGAGATAGCGTCAGATGCCATGGCACGCTCTGTACTCGTCACCGGAGGCAATCGCGGCATCGGCCTCGCGATCGCCCGTGAACTCGCCGCGGCCGGCGACGCCGTCGCGGTCACCTACCGATCGGGGGAGCCGCCGGAGGGTCTGTTCGGCGTCCGCTGCGACGTCACCAGCACGGCCGAGGTCGAGGCCGCCTTCGACAAGGTCGAGGCCGAGCAGGGGCCGGTCGAGGTCCTCGTCTCCAACGCGGGCATCACCAAGGACACCCTGCTGGCGATGATGAAGGAGGAGACCTTCACCGACGTCATCGACGCCAACCTGACCGGGGCCTACCGCGTGGCCAAGCGCGCCATCAGGCCCATGATGAAGATCAAGCGCGGCCGCATCATCCTCATCTCCTCCGTGGTCGGCCTGTCCGGCCAGGCGGGCCAGGCCAACTACGCCGCCTCCAAGGCCGGCCTGGTCGGCTTCGCCCGCTCCCTGGCCCGCGAGTACGGCTCGCGCAACATCACCGTCAACGTGGTGGCGCCCGGCTTCGTGGCCACCGACATGACGTCCGGCCTCGATCAGGAGGCCATCGTCAAGAACATCCCGCTCGGGCGGCAGGCCGCCCCCGCGGAGATCGCGCGCGTCGTCCGCTTCCTGGCCGGCGACGACGCCTCGTACATCACCGGGGCCGTGATCCCGGTCGACGGCGGACTCGGAATGGGGCACTGACGTGGGAATTCTCGAAGGCAAGCGGATCCTCGTGACCGGCGTGCTCACCGACGCCTCCATCGCCTTCTCGGTGGCCAAGCTGGCCCAGGAGGAGGGCGCCACGGTTGTGCTCACCGGGTTCGGCCGGCTGAGCCTGGTCGAGCGCATCGCCAAGCGGCTGCCCCAGACCCCGCCGGTGCTGGAGCTCGACGTCCAGGACACCGACCAGCTCGACACGCTGGCCGCCCGCGTGGGCGAGCACGTCGACGGGCTCGACGGCGTCGTGCACTCCATCGGCTTCGCGCCGCAGAGCGCCCTCGGCGGCAACTTCCTCAACACGCCGTGGGAGGACGTCGCCACCGCCCTGCAGGTCTCCACGTACTCGTTCAAGTCGCTGGCCGTGGCCTGCCTGCCGCTGATGAAGGAGGGCGGCGCGGTCGTCGGCCTCGACTTCGACGCCTCCAAGGCCTGGCCGGTCTACGACTGGATGGGCGTGGCCAAGGCCGGCCTCGAGTCGTGCAGCCGCTACCTCGCCCGCGACCTGGGCAAGCACAACATCCGGGTCAACCTGGTCTCGGCCGGGCCGCTGCGCACGATGGCCGCCAAGTCGATCCCGGGCTTCAAGGAGTTCGAGGAGAGCTGGCCCGAGCGCTCGCCGCTGGGCTGGGACCTCACCGACACCGTCCCGGCCGCCAAGGCGTGCGTGGCGCTCATGTCCGACTGGTTCCCCGCCACCACCGGCGAGATCGTGCACGTCGACGGCGGCGCGCACGCGATCGGCGGCTGAGCGCGCCTCACGCCAGGCGGTGCCTGCCGCTGCTGCCCGCCGGGGCCGGCTCGAACGGGATCGACTCGCTCGGCTCGGCCCGGTGCCGCCGCTGCTGCACGATCCGGGTGGCCAGCACCGCCGACCCCAGCAGCACGATCGTCAGCACGGTGCCCAGCACGTCCTGAGCCGGCGGGCTGGGCCGCACCACCCGCTGGTCGCGCAGCGGCACGGCCAGCTCGCGCCCGAACGGGTTGGGCCACAGCAGCTCCACCCGCGAGTCGTCGGGATCGGCGGTCGGCTCCTCGGCGGTGACCGGCCGCTCGTCGTCCAGCGTGTACGGCTGGTGCTGCGGCGGCGTGGGCGGCTGCGTCGGCAGCGGCGCGGTGGCCTCGTCGGTCCCGCGCTCGCGCGGCCGGTCGCTCCGGCGGCGCCCGGTCTCCGTCTCAGGCCCGGTCTCGGTTCCGGTCTCGGTTCCGGGCGAGGCCGTCGGGGTGGGGTAGGCCGTCAGCGACGGGAGCACGCCCTGGTCGTCGCAGGCCAGCACCGGCAGGCACACGTCCTTCAGCGTCTCGGGCACCAGGTCGCTGTGGCTGGGGCTGGGGGAGGGGCGGTCCGAGTGGGTCGGTTTGGCGGGCCTGCCGGTCGGCACGGCGTCGCCGACGGTGCCGAGCACCTCGCCGGTGGCCTTGTCGACGCCCTTGGTCACCGGGTCGGCCTTGCCGCCGGTCACGTCGTCGACCGTGCCCGTGAGCGCGCCGACGACGTCGCACAGCGTGTCGGTGACGCCCGAGAGCAGCCCACCCTCGCCCGGGCAGCCCTGGACGGCGGCGGCGGAAGCGGCCGGCGCCCCCGCCGGGATCGCCGCCAGCGCCACCGCGAGCACCCCGGCCGAGATCGCGGTCCTGCTCCCCATCCGTCCCCTCCTGTGTCGCTTCAGGAGGAAATCCTTATGGACAAGGCCCGTCAGACGCAGGCTTTTTCCCGGTAAAGTTGCGATTCGGTATCGACTAGTGATACGCGAGTTGGACTCTCGTTCGTCGTCAGTCGAGCGAGGACACGTCATCGAGCGCCTCCCGGATCTCGATCGGGAGCACGACGTCCTCGGCCGACAGAATCCCTTTGAGCTGCGTGTGGGTGCGGGCGCCGACGATCGCCGAGGCCACCCCGGGCTGGTCGCGCACCCACGACAGGGCCACCGCTAGCGGCGAGACGCCGAGCCCGTCGGCGGCGGTGGTGACCGACTCGACCACGCTGCGGCTGCGCTCGTCGAGATAGGGGCGGACGAAGTCGGCGAAGTGCGGCGTCGCGGCGCGGGAGTCGGCCGGGATGCCGGTGCGGTACTTGCCGGTCAGCACGCCCCGGCCCAGCGGCGACCAGGCCAGCACGCCGACGTCGAGGTGGGCGGCGGCGGGCAGCAGCTCGCGCTCGGGCTCGCGGGCCAGCAGCGAGTACTCGACCTGGGCCGAGGTGATCGGGATGCGGCCGGGGACCGACTTCTGGGTGACCGCGGCGGCGGCGAGCTGCCAGCCCGCGTAGTCGCACACGCCGGCGTAGACGGCCCGGCCGGAGGAGACGATCGCGTCGAGGGCGGCCAGGGTCTCCTCCAGCGGCACCTCGGCGTCGTAGGTGTGGAGCTGCCACAGGTCGACGTAGTCGAGGCCGAGCCGGTTGAGCGACTCGTCGACGGCGGCGATCAGGTGGCGCCTGGAGGCGTCGCGCGGCCGGCGGCCGGTCGGGGTGACCACGGCCTTGGTGGAGATCACCAGCTCCGAGCGCGGCACGGAGTCGCGCAGCATGCGGCCGAGCAGCCGCTCGGAGTCGCCCCCGGTGTAGACGTCGGCGGTGTCGACGAGGGTGCCGCCCGCGTCGACGAACGAACGGAGCTGGGCGGCGGCCTCCTCCGGGTCGGTGTCACGGCCCCAGGTCATCGTGCCGAGCCCCAGCCGGGACACCGACAGGCCGCTGCGGCCGACATAGCGCTGCTCCATGATCCCGCCAGGTTACCAAGAACGGGCTCGCCCGCCAGTCCGCCGCTCCAATGTCCTGCCTGGTGAGGAGCGTGGCGGCGGGTGGATGCGAAGTTTTCTCGCAGGTGCGTGAAACATGGTGATCCGCGCCTGCGACACTTGCTGGTGTGACCACCCTTCTGCTGGCCCGCCACGGGCTGACCGACCTCACCGGGCCGGTGCTGGCCGGGCGCACCCCGGGGGTGCACCTGAGCGAGGCCGGGCGGGCGCAGGCCGAGGCGCTGGCCGGCCGCATCGCCGGGATCCGGCTCGACGCCGTCGTCTCCAGCCCGCTCGAACGCTGCCGCGAGACCGCCGAGGCCGTCGCCAAGGGCCGCGGGGCGGACGTGGTCCTCGACGAGCGGCTGATCGAGTGCGGCTACGGCGCCTGGACGGGCCGCCCGCTCAAGGAGCTCGCGCGGGAGCCGCTCTGGCAGACCGTGCAGGCGCATCCCAGTGCGGTGACATTTCCGGAAGGGGAGTCGCTGGCCGATATGCAACATCGGGCGGTCGCCGCGGTCCGGGAGTGGAATCGACGCCTCGGGTTGAAGGGTGTCTACCTGGCGTGCACCCACGGAGACGTCATCAAGGCGATCGTGGCGGACGCTCTGGGGCTGCACCTCGATCATTTTCAGCGGATAACAGCCGATCCGGCGGCCCTCACCGTGATTCGCTATGCCCCCTTGCGTCCCTTTGTTCTCAGGATTAACGATATGGGGGAATTGCGGTTGCCCGAGGATTCGGAGGAGAAAGACGGGGGAGAAAACATCACCGGGAGCGATGCCGCCGTCGGCGGTGGACCCGGGACCACGTAAGGTCAGGCTATGCCGGTCTTCGACTACGACCCACCGGAGAGGTTCGTCGCCGGCGCCCTGGGGCAGCCGGGCGCGCGGGTCTTTTTTCTGCAGGCCAGGGCCGAGGGCAGACTGACCACCGTGGCGCTGGAGAAGCTGCAGGTGGCTGCGCTCGCGGGCAGGCTCGACGAGCTGCTCGACGAGGTTCTGCGGCTCAGCGGGGGCACCGCGCACGTGCCCGCGCTGGCTCCGGCCGACCTGGCCGACGACGCCCCCCTCGACGTGCCGGTCGCGGAGGACTTCCGGGTCGGCACCATGGCGCTCGCCTGGGACGACGACAAGTCCCAGGTGGTGATCGAGGCGCAGGAGGTCATCGACGAGGAGGACCTCGACGGCCCCGACCCCGCGGTGCTGCGGGTGCGGATCAGCGCCGGGGCAGCGCGTGCCTTCACCCGCAGGGCGCTCCAGATCGTGGCGGCGGGTCGGCCTCCCTGCCCCCTGTGCGGGCAGCCGCTCGACGCCGAAGGCCATGTCTGCGTCCGACTCAACGGCTACCGCGGGGGTGAGGCGGCTTCATGACCGCTCCTGAGAGCGAACCGGCCGTCAAGCCGCCACAAGGGCCGATCATGCAGGAGGAGGAGGCGCTCACGCTGCTGCGCGACGGGCGCCTGGAGGTGGCCGGCCGCCTGGTCGAGGCCACCAACATGACCCTCTACTGCTCGATCAAGCTGGGCGGCCGCAGCGCCGCCTGCGTCTACAAGCCCGTCCGCGGCGAGCGCCCCCTGTGGGACTTCCCCGACGGCACCCTCGCCGCCCGCGAGGTGGCCGCCTACGAGGTCTCCCAGGCGACCGGCTGGCGCATCGTGCCGCCGACCGTCTACCGCGAGGGCCCGTTCGGGCCCGGCATGTGCCAGCTGTGGATCGACACCGAGCGCGAGATCGACCTGATGCGGCTGGTCAAGAGCCGTAACCCGGTGGTGCGCCGGATGGCGGTGTTCGACGCGGTGGTCAACAACGCCGACCGCAAGGGCGGTCACCTGCTGCCGCTGCCGACCGGGCACGTCTACGGCGTCGACCACGGCGTCTGCTTCTCGGTCGAGGACAAACTGCGCACCGTGCTGTGGCAGTGGCGGGGCAAGCCGCTGGCGCGCGAGGCGGTGGCGGTGCTGGCCAAGCTGGAGCGCGACCTGGAGTCGGGCTCGCTGGGGCGGCGGCTGCGCGAGCTGCTCACGCTGGCCGAGGTGGAGGCCACCTGGCGGCGGGTCAGGCGGCTGCTGGACACCGGGGTGCATCCGTACCCGTCGGAAGGGTGGCCGGCCGTTCCCTGGCCCCCCATCTGAGGACTGGCGGGGGTTTTATACCCTTTGCCGCATGTGCACGCTGATCGTGAGAACCGGGGAGCCGCTGACCCTCATGGGCGTGCGGGACGAGCTCACCGACCGCCCCTGGGAGGCGCCCGGGGAGCACTGGCCCGAGCATCCCGGGGTGATCGGCGGCCGTGACCTCAAGGGCGGCGGCACCTGGATGGCCGTCTCCCCGTCCGCCTGCCGCGCCGCCGCTCTCCTCAACGGCCACGGCACGATGGCCCCCGAGACCACCAGGGTCTCCCGCGGCGACCTGGCCCTGATCGCGGTGTCCACGGGCGACGTCCCGGACGTCGACCTGACCCGCTACGACCCCTTCCACCTCGTGCTCGCCGACCTGTCCGGCGTGCGGCTGTTCAGCTGGGACGGCGACCGCCTCACCGCCTCCGCCCTGCCCGACGGCACCAGCATGGTCGTCAACACCGGCCTCGACCCGGACGCCGGCCGCGTACGGGCCCACCTGCCGCGCTTCGCGAGCGCGCCCGACTGGGCGGAGCTGATCACCGGCGCGCACTCCGACCGGCCGGACGCCCTCCTGGTGCGCAACATCCTGCCCGACGGCCGCGTCTACGCCTCGCTGTCGGTGATGCGGGTCACCCTGGGCCAGGACGACACCGGCTACGAGTTCACGGACCTTACGGCACGGATAGGCTCAAAGGCATGAGATCGTGGTCTGCCCAGAACATCCCCAAGCTCCCAGGTGAGAGCATTCCGCTGCGTCTCTACGACACGACGACGAGGCAGGTGCGGCAGACCGATCCCGGCCCCACCGCCCGGATGTACGTCTGCGGCATCACCCCCTACGACGCCACCCACCTCGGTCACGCCAACACCTACCACGCCTTCGACCTGGTGGGCCGGATGTGGCGAGACGCCGGGCACGAGGTCCACTACACCCAGAACGCCACCGACGTGGACGACCCGCTGCTGGAGCGGGCCGCCCAGACCGGCATCGACTGGCAGGAACTGGCCGAGCGCGAGATCGAGCTGTTCCGCACCGACATGGAGGCCCTGCGCATCCTGCCGCCGCGCGAGTACGTCGGCGTCACCGAGGTCGTGGGCCACGTCGCGGACCTGATCACCGAGCTCGCCGCCAAGGGCTGCACCTACGACCTCGACGGCGACGTCTACTTCAAGGTGGCCGACGCCCCCAAGTTCGGCCAGGTGTCCGGCTACGACGAGGCCGAGATGCTGGCCCTGTCCGCCGAGCGCGGCGGCGACCCCGACCGGCCGGGCAAGCGGCACCCGCTCGACTGGCTGCTGTGGCGGGCCGAGCGGCCCGGCGAGCCGGCCTGGGAGACGAGCCTGGGCCGGGGGCGTCCCGGCTGGCACATCGAGTGCACCGCGATCGCGCTGCGCAACCTGGGCCCCGGCTACGACGTGGCGGGCGGCGGCTCCGACCTGATCTTCCCGCACCACGAGTGCGGCGCCTCCGAGGGGCACGCGGCGACGGGGGAGTGGCCGTTCGCCAAGTTCTACACGCACGCGGGCATGGTGGCGCTCGACGGCGAGAAGATGTCGAAGTCCAAGGGCAACCTGGTGTTCGTCAGCCGGCTGCGGCAGCGGCACGAC
This sequence comes from Nonomuraea sp. NPDC003560, assembly GCF_042878785.1. Lineage (NCBI taxonomy): Bacteria > Bacillati > Actinomycetota > Actinomycetes > Streptosporangiales > Streptosporangiaceae > Nonomuraea > Nonomuraea sp. NPDC003560. Next base: position 191,396 of record NZ_JBIAOF010000015.1, read on the forward strand.
CCGATGGCCGTGCGGCTCGTCCTGCTGGCCCACCACTACCGGGAGGACTGGGAGTACACGCCCGGCCAGCTCGCCGCCGCCGAGCGCCGGCTCGCGCTGTGGCGCTCGGCCGTCGCCCTGCCGGGCGCGCCGCGCGCGGAGGAGCTGCTGGCCGCGGTCCGCGAGCGGATGGCCGACGACCTCGACTCGCCGGGCGCGCTGGCCGCGATCGACGCCTGGGCCGAGCGGGCGCTGGCCGAGGGCGGCCCGCAGCAGCCCGGCCTGGTCAAGGACCTGACCGACGCCCTGCTCGGCATCGCCCTCTGACAAACCGACCGACAGCCTGCGGGTGACATGGTCGTGGGCCGGGCTTTCACGCCCGGCCCACGACCTCCCGTGGAGTCGCCGATCCCTCGGCGTTCTCCGTCACACACGCAGCTCCTCGAACCTGTCGTTCGCGGCGAGCTCCGCGGTGAACCACTCGATCGTGCGCCGCAGCCCCTCCTTGGCGGGCACCTCCGCCCGCCAGCCCAGCCGCTCGGCGGCCAGGGTGGTGTCGGGCCGGCGCACCTTCGGATCGTCGGCGGGCCGGTCGATGAACTCGATCTCCGAGGCCGAACCGGTCAGGTCGCGGATGAGGGTGGCCAGCTCCAGCATGGTCAGCTCGTCCGGGTTGCCGATGTTGACCGGGCCGGTGAAGTCGCTGCGGGCCATGGCCAGGATGCCCGAGACGGTGTCGTCCACGTAGCAGATCGACCTGGTCTGGGTGCCGTCGCCGGTGATGGTCAGCGGCTCGCCCTTCAGCGACTGCCGGATGAACGTCGGGATCGCCCGGCCGTCGAACGGGCGCATCCGCGGGCCGTAGGTGTTGAAGATGCGCACGATCCCGGTGTCGGTGCCGCGCGAGTGGCGGTAGGCGGTGGTCAGCGACTCGGCGAAGCGCTTGGCCTCGTCGTAGACGCTGCGCGGGCCGACCGGGTTGACGTTCCCCCAGTACGTCTCCTTCTGCGGGTGCTCCAGCGGGTCGCCGTACACCTCGCTGGTGGACGCCAGGACGAACCGGGCGCCCTTCTCCCTGGCCAGCCCGAGCGCGTGCAGGGTGCCCACGCTGCCCACCCGCAACGTCTCGATCGGGTAGCGCAGGTAGTCGGCCGGCGAGGCGGCCGAGGCGAAGTGCAGCACCAGGTCCACCCGGCCCGGGACGTGCACGTACCCGGTCAGGTCGCTCTCGATGAGCCGGAAGGCCGGATTGTCCAGCAGGTGCTCGACGTTGCGCGGGCCGCCGGTCAGGAAACTGTCCATGCAGATGACCTCGGCGCCTTCGTCCAGCAGGCGTTCGCACAGGTAGGAACCGAGGAAGCCGGCTCCGCCGGTGACCAGAGCCCTCATGACGTGACCTCCAGAGCTGCGTCGACCACTTCCGACACCTCGATCCTGAGCAGGCCGGGATCGGGGCGCAGGCCGTGCGGGTCGCCCTTGCGACCGGCCCACAGGGCCACGTGCCGCCATCCGGGCGGCGGCCCCCACTCCGACGGCGGCACCGGGCCGAACAGCACCACCGACGGCACGCAGAACGCCGTCGCCAGGTGCGCGACCCCGGTGTCGCCGCAGACCACCAACCGGGCCCGGCTGACCAGGTCGATCAGGTCGGCCAGCCGGGTGCGGCCGGCCAGCATGCGCTCCGGCGGCAGCCCGGCCAGCTCGGCGACCTTCCTGGCGATCGGCACCTCGTCGGCGTTGCCGGTGACGACCACGTCGTCCAGCGCCGCCGCGACCTCGGCGAACCGCTCGGGCGGCCAGCGCCGCGCCGGGTAGGCGGCCCCCGGATGCACGATCACCGGGCCCGTCCGGTCGGAGATGCCGAGCGTCAGGTCCTCCGGGTCGGCGGGGATTCCGTGCCACTCCAGCAGGCCGCACCACCGCCGCACCTCGTGCACGCCGTCCTGCCACGGCGGGCCGACGCCGAAGCTGATCAGCCGGCCCGGGTCGGTGGCGCGCAGCGCCTGGACGCTCTGCGGCCCCTTGCCGTGCAGGTTGACCGCGATGTCGGGCCGCTGGAACGGCACCGGGCCCGGCCCGGACACGTCCACCTGGGCGTCCACCGCGCCGATCAGCGGCAGCAGGGCCTCCAGGGACTTCGGCGCGGCCAGCGTGATCCGGTGCCCGGGGAACGACTGCCGCAGCGCCCGCAGCGCGGGGACGGCCGTGAGCAGGTCGCCCAGGCCGAGCCCGCGCAACGCCAGCAGTTCTAGGGCCATGACGTCTCCGTCGAGGGGCAGACGACCAGCTCTCTGACCTCGCACCCGGCCGGCTGCCGGAGCGCGAACACGACGGTCTGGGCGACGTCGGCCGGGTCGTTCAGCCCCGCCTCCGGGCCCGGCTTGTACTGCTCGGGACGCCCGTCGAAGAAGCTCGTCCGCATGCCGCCCGGGATCAGCAGGGTCACCCCCACCTCGCCGCGCAGCTCGACCGCCAGGCCCCTGGTGAAGCCGACGACGCCGAACTTGGAGGCCGAGTACGCCGAGGCGTCGCTCAGCGGGCGCAGCCCGAGCGTCGAGGCGCAGGTCACCACCTTGCCGCGGCTCCGCTTCAGATACGGCAGCGCCGCCCGGACGACGGCGGCCGTGCCGAGCAGGTTGACCTGGATCACCCGCTCCCAGTCGTCGGCGGGCACGTCCTCCAGGCGTCCGCAGGCGTCGATGCCGGCCGCGGTCACCACGCCGTCCAGGCCGCCGGCCCGCTCGGCGAGCTCGCGCACGGCCCGCTCGGCCTGCCCGCGGTCGGCCAGGTCGGCCGTGACGTGGTCGAAGCGCTGGTCCGGCTCGCGCACGTCGACGACGAGCGCCCGCCAGCCCTCCTTCTCGACCGCTTCGGCGGTGGCCAGGCCGAGACCGGAGGCGCCCCCGGTGATCAAAATATTCACTGGATCTCCCTGATCAGATTGCTGGTCGAACGTCCCGGCAGCGTGCTGAGCGCGACGAACTCGGCGCCGAGCCGCTCCAGGACCTCTGACTCGGGCAGGACTTCCCCCTCGTAGTCCCCGCCCTTCACCCACACGTCGGGCCGCAGCAGCTCGATGGACTCGGCCGGGGTGTCCTCCTCGAACACCAGGACCGCGTCGACGCAGCTCAGCGCCCGCAGCACCTCGACCCGGTCCCGCGCGTCGACCACGGGCCTGGACGGGCCCTTCAGCCTGCGCACCGAGTCGTCGGAGTTGACGCAGACGACGAGAGCGTCGCCCAGCGCCCTGGCCCGCCGCAGGAGGCTCACGTGCCCCGCGTGCAACAGGTCGAAACAGCCGCCGGTGGCGATCAGCCGGCCGCCCTGCGCGCGGGTGAGCCTGGCCACCTCCAGCGCGGTGCGCGGACGGTCGCCGAGCCGCTGTTCCTGGGTCCTGACGGTGGCGGCCCCGCCGCGCTCGACGAAGCGCGAGGCCTCGCCGACGCCGATGGTGACCGCCTCCTCGACGTCCGCGCCGTCCCGCAGCGCGAGCGCCGCGGCGCCGGCGAACCGGTCGCCCGCGCCGCACGCGTCCTGCCCGGCCGCCGTCACCGGCGGCGGCACCCGCGTCAGCGGGCCGCCCTGGACGGCCAGCGTGGCGCCGTTGCCGCCGGTGGTGACCGCCACGGCTCCCGCGCGCAGCTCCCGCACCAGGCGGCGGGCCGCGTGGTCGGGGCCGCGGTAGCCGTCCGGGCACAACATCCTGGCCTCCGCCTCGCTCGGCGTCACCAGCGTGCAGCCCGGCATGGGCGGCCCGCCCCGGGGGTGCGGGTCCCACACGACCGGTACGCGGGCCTCGCGCAGCAGCTCCCGGGCCAGGCCGGCCACGCCCCTGCCGTAGTCGGAGACCAGCACGGCGCCGGCGCGGGCCAGCACGGCCGTGATCTCCTCGGGGATCTCGCCGGGCGGGGCGGACCGGGTGACGCCGTCGCCGCTGTCGAGCCTGAGCATGGTCTGGCCCCTCGACCTGACCCTGGTCTTGCGCACGGTCCCGCCGTTCAGCGGCAGGCGTACCAGCTCGACCTCCTCCGACAGCAGTGCGCACAGGCGGTGGCCGTCGGGGTCGTCGCCGATCGCGGTGATCAGCACCACCTCCGCGCCGTCCCGCGCGGCCAGCAGCGCGGCCAGCCCGGCCCCGCCGGGGCGGGCGTGCTCGGCCGCGATGTCGACCACCGGGACCGGCGCGTCCGGGCACAGCCGCTCGCTGTCGCCCTCGACGTCCACGTCGAGCAGTGTGTCGCCGATGACGACGAGGGGGCCCATCAGACGGCCTCCTCGACGGCGTCGCAGAGCAGGTGGATCATGGCGAGGTGCACCTCCTGGACGGTGGCCGTCTCCTGCGCGGGCACGGCCACCGCCTCGTCGCACAGGTCGGCCAGCGGGTTCGGCGCGGGCCCGGTCAGCGCCCAGGCGACGACGCCGACCTCCTGCGCCGCCCGGGCCGCGGCCAGCACGTTCGGGCTGCCGCCGCTGGTGGACAGGCACATCAGCACGTCACCGGGACGGCCGTGCGCCCGCACCTGGCGGGCGTAGACCTCCTCGTGGCCGAAGTCGTTGGCGATCGCGGTCATCGAGGAGCTGTCGCCGTGCAGCGGGATCGCCGCGTACGGCGGCCGGTCGGCCCTGAACCGGCCCACCAGCTCGGCCGTCAGGTGCTGGGCCTCGGCCGCCGACCCGCCGTTGCCGCAGGCCAGCAGCCGGCCGCCGGCCGACAGCACGCCGGCCAGCTTCCCGCCCCAGGCGCGGATGGTGACCGCGTGGTCGTCGACCTTCTCCAGCGTGGTCCAGAGCTTTTCCAGATGTCTGTCCATGATCAACCCCCCAGAGCGGCCAGGCGGCAGAGCTTGCCGTCGATGACCTGCGTGTACACCGCCTCGGTCTGCTCGGCGATGCGGGACCAGCCGTACCGCTCGCGGGCCCGCCGCGCCCCCGCCGCGCCCAGCGCCGCGCGCCTGCCCGGGTCGGCGAGCACGTCGCGCAGCGCCCTGGCCAGCGCCCGCGGGCGGCGCGGCGGGACCAGCACGCCGCAGCCCGCGACCGTGTCCAGGTGGCCGCCGACCGCCGAGGCCACGACGGGCACGCCGCAGGCCATCGCCTCGATCGGGACCATCCCGAACGGCTCGTACCAGGGCACGGTGACCACGACGTCGGCCGAGCGCATCAGCGCCGGCACGTGCGTGCGCGGGACGCTGCCGATCAGGTGCACCCGGTCCTGGAGCCCGTAGGCGAGGGCCAGGTCGCGCAGCCGGGCGGTCTCCTCCTCGTCGTCCGGGCCGCCGCCGGCGATCACCAGGTCGGCGTCCGGGAGCTGGCGCAGCGCGGCGATCAGGGTGTCCACGCCCTTGCGCGGCACCATCCGGCCGATGCTGAGCACCACCTTGGCGCCCGCGCGCGGCGCGACCGGCCCCTGCGGGCGGAACGCCGTCAGGTCCACCCCGCAGGGCACCACCGTGACGCGCCGCTCGGACACGCCCATCGCGCACAGCTCGCTGACCTCGTCGCTGCAGGTGGCCAGCACCGCGTCGGCCCGCTTGCCGATCTCGCGCTCGGTGTCGATCCGGTGCGCCGGGCTGGTGTCGGCCTCGCCCTGCCAGCGCCGCTTCACGGTGCCGAGCGCGTGGAAGGTCTGCACCACCGGCACGCCCCCGGCGGCGGCCCGCAGGGCCGCCTGGCCGCTCATCCAGAAGTGCGCGTGGGCCACGTCCGGCGGGTCGGCCGCCCAGCGCTCGGCCAGGCGTTCGGTGAACTCCGGCATGTACGGCGGCAGCTCGTCCTTCGGTACGACCGCGGCCGGGCCAGCCGTGACGTACTCGACCGTGACGCCGGGCGTCATGGTCACCGCGTCGGGCTGCGACCGCGCCGAGCGCCTGGTGTGGACGACGACCGTGTGCCCGCGCTCGGCCAGTGCGACGGCCAGGTGCGCGACGTAGACGTTCTGCCCGCCCGCGTCCACGCCACCGATGGCCGCCAGCGGATCGGCGTGTTCGGAGATGAGATCGACCTTCACTGCGTCAGCTCCCTCACTGCCTTGACCACCTGCTCACTTGTCACCAGGGACAGGCACGGGTGCCCGGCCACCGGACAGGTGCGCGCCCTGCTTCCCGAGCAGGGCGCCTGCTGGTCGCCGAGCAGCACCGTGGGAACGCCGTACGGGGCCCATCGAGCGGCGGGGACGACAGGGGCGAACAGGCTCACGACCGGTGTGCCGACCGCCGCGGCCAGGTGCGCGGGACCGGTGTTCCCGGCCACCAGCACACTGGCGCCTTCGATCACGGCGGCCAGCTCGGCGAACGTGGTCCTGCCCCCGAGGTCGACTGCCGCGTCGCAGGCCACGTAGGCGGTGAGGTCACGTTCCTTGCCGGTCACGACGACCCGGTGCCCGTCGTCCACCAGCTCCCTGACGGCCTGCCGATGCCTGTCGGCGGGCCACGTTCTGGCGGGGGCTGACGTCCCTGGATGCACCACGACGTACGAGCGTTCATCGGCAGCGCCGCCGACGCCTAGGAGATGCCCGCTTTCCCGGCCGATATCCGGCAAGGGCCGCCGAACAGCCAGTTTGCCGTCGTCGCCGGGTGGCAGCTCGAACCCGGCCGCCCGCGCGACGGCCAGCATGCGCTCGGCCTCGGGCACGTCGAGGGTCTCGTCCACGACGTGCCGGACGTCCAGGAGCGAGCCGGGGTAGTCGTTGCTGATCGCGCAGACGCGCCGCACGCCGGCCATCCGCAGCAGCAGGGCCAGCGGCAGCGCCGACTGGTGGAAGGAGGTCAGCAGCAGCGCCTCGTCCACGCCCTCGACCCGGGCGATCAGGTCGGCGACCTGGGCGTTGGACACGGCGGTGGGGGAATGGTCGATCCACGGCGCCCGCCACTCGATCACCCGGTCCACGCCGGGCAGCAGCTCTGCGGCGGCCCGGCCGTTGGGACCGGCCAGGAAGACCAGCTCGTCGGCGAGCGTGCGGACGGCGCGGGTGGCGGGCCCGGCCAGCAGGACGTCTCCGGCGTCGTCGAGCCGCGCCACCAGGACGCGTCCCCGGCCGCCGCCGCGCTCTCCGGCCGCCCGGCACGCCGCCGCCTCCGGCGTGCCGGCCTCCGTCGTGGTGGTCTGCGCCGTGGTGGTCTGCGCTGTGGTGGGTTCCGCGGGCTTGCGGGCGCGGGCGGCTCGTCCGGCCTTGCCGCGGCACTGCGTGGCGTTCGTACGGCCGCAGCCGCACCGAGCCGCCGGATCGCGACGTCTCATCGCCGCCACCTCCATTCCCCCCGAAGCCGGTGCACACAGGCGACCGGCGGGATCACCACGCTGGTGACGGCCATGCGCCACACCTCGCGCGGGGTACGCGGCCCTGGGGCGATGCGCCGCCAGGCGAACTCGGCGGTCATCGCGGCCCACAGGGCTCCGGCTACCGCGGCCAGCACCGGCAATGCCCGCCACCCGCCGGCCGCGCCCCGCCTGCCGGGCCGCCGGTCGAGCCGCCCGCCGGGCCGTCCGCCGGGCCGCCTCTGGGGCCACCGGTCCGCGCGCCCTTTCCCGGACGGGCGGGCCACGGTGGCGGCCAGGCCGAGGGCGGCGGCCGTGAGCGCGGCGGCCGAGGTGGCGGCGTGGCGGCGCAGGCGGCCGCCCGAGCCGCCGATCGCCTGCCGCCAGTCCGGCCCGTGCAGGCGCCGCATCAGCGCGTCGTCGGCGTTGCCGCGCTGGAAGCGCACGCTCGCCCAGAACCCGTCCTGGCGCACCGGGTGCGTGGTCACCCGCTCGCCCGCGACCAGCCGGTGGCCCGCCCGCGCCACCCGCAGGGCGATGTCGGCGTCCTCGCGGTAGGCGCGGGGGAAACGTTCGTCGAACCCGCCGGTCTGCTCCAGCACCGAACGCCGGTAGGCCATGTCGGCCGTCACCCACAGCGCGTCCGTCAGCCCCAGCGTGTGCCGCTCGGCGTCGGTGGGCCGCCGGCCGACCGGCCGCGGCACCACGATCCGGCCCTGGCTGCCGCCCACGTCGTCGGGCAGGTCCACCAGGTCCTTCCAGACCGCCTCGGCCCACCCGGGCGCGGGGATCACGTCGTCGTCGAGGAACACCACCCAGGGCGTCCCGGCGGCCCGCCACCCGGCGTTGCGCGCCGCGGCCGGGCCGCGGCCGCCCGAGCGCACGACCCGCACGTGATCGGGCAGCTCCAGCGCGGCGGCGCCCGCCCGCCGGTCGTCCACCACGATCACCGGCACCGACCGGCCCACCGCCGCCAGCGTCTCCCGCAGCGTGGCGCGGCCGATGGTGGGGATCACGACGGTGATCACGACGCGAACACCTCCCCGCGCCGCACCAGGTACGGCCCCAGCGCCAGCACGTCCACCGGCGAGGAGCCGAAGCACTCCAGCGCGTCGCGCGGGTCGTCGACCATCGGCCGGCCCGCGGTGTTCAGGCTGGTGTTGACCACCACCGGCAGCCCCGTGCGCGCCTCGAACTCGGTCAGCACCCGCGCCATCAGCGGGTCGTCGGCCGGCGAGATCGTCTGGATGCGCGCGGTGCCGTCCACGTGCACCACCGCCGGGATGCGGTCCCGCCAGGGCTCGCGCACGTCGTGCACGAACAGCATGTACGGCGAGGGCACCGGCCCCCGCCCGAAGATCTCCGGCGCCCTGGACTCCAGGACCATCGGCGCGATCGGCCGGAACTGCTCCCGGCCCTTGACGTCGTTGAGCCGCTCGGTGTTGCCCGCGTGCCCCGGATGGGCCAGCAGCGACCGGCGGCCGAGCGCCCGCGGCCCGTACTCGGACCGGCCCTGGAACCAGGCCACGATCCGGTCGGCGGCCAGTTCGGCGGCCACCGCCGCGCCCAGGTCGGCCGGCCGCGTGTACGGCACCCGCGCCACGTCCAGCCAGGCGCCCAGCTCCTCGTCGGTGAACCCGCGCCCGAGCGCCGCGCCCGGCATGGGACCGGCCGGCTCGCCGTAGGTCTGCGCCAGGTGCAGCGCGCCGCCCAGCGCCGTGCCGGAGTCGCCGGCGGCCGGCTGGGCCCACACCTCCTCGAACGGCCCCTCGTCCAGCAGCCGGGTGTTGGCCACGCAGTTCAGCGCCACCCCGCCGGCCAGCGCGAGCCGCCGTTCGCCGGTGCGCTCGTGCAGCCAGCGGGCCAGCTCCAGCAGCACCTCCTCCAGCCGGGCCTGCACGCTGGCGGCCAGGTCGGCGTGGTCGGAGGTCCACGGCTCGCCCATGGCCAGGGCCTTGACGTAGACGTTCCAGTCGACCGGCTCGACGCGGAAACCGCCGTCGCCGGTCGTGTAGATGATCTCGCGCAGCGACTCCAGGTGGCGCGGTCGGCCGTAGGAGGCCATGGCCATGACCTTGTACTCGTCGCTGGAGCGCAGGAAGCCCAGGTGCTGGGTGACGTCCTCGTACATCAGGCCGAGCGAGTGCGGCAGCTCCTGGGCGGCCAGCACCTCCAGCTCGCCGTCGCGGTAGCGGCCCGCCAGGTGCGAGACGTTCTCGCCGCGCCCGTCGCACACCAGCACCGCGCAGTCGCGCCAGGGGGAGGCCAGGCCGGCCGAGGCGGCGTGCGCCACGTGGTGCGGCACGTAGGTGACCTGCCCGGCGTCCAGGCCCGGCAGCGCGGTCGCCAGGAAGGCGGGCGCCCGGACGGCGTACTTCGTGCGCAGGTCCTCCCAGTCGCCCTCCGGCCGCTGGACCACCAGCGCCGGGTCGTAGGAGTAGGCCACGGCGTCCAGGTCCTCGGGGGACAGGCCCGCCTCGTGCAGGCACCAGGCGGCGGCCTGCTCGGGCAGCTCCCACGCGGAGAACGCCAGCGGCCGTTTGCCGTGCTTGCGGCGGCTGAAGCGCTCCTCCTCCGCCGCGGCCACGATCTTCCCGTCGACGACCAGCGCCGCGGCCGGGTCGTGGAAGATCGCGTTGATGCCGAGAAACTTCATCGTTTCCTCCCCCGCAGATGTCGAGAACCGCTACCGAGAGAAGCGGCTCTCAAACCTGGGGCTACCTCGGGAGATGCGAAAACGGGCGTAATCGCCTGGGGTTGGTCACTCTGAGTAGTTGTTTGCCGGGTGGTGGCCCGGGTAGCTGCCGGACCACGCGACGGAGGTGAGAGGTGTTCGAAAAGCGACGTCCCGGGGCCGTCCTCTTCGACCGGGACGGAACCTTGATCAAAGACGTGCCGTACAACGGCGACCCGCGCCTCGTCGAGCCCATGCCGGGAGCGGTCGAGGCGCTCGGCAGGCTCCGCCGGGCCGACGTGCCCGTCGCGGTGGTCACCAACCAGTCCGGCGTGGCCAAGGGCCTGCTCTCGCCGGACGAGATGGACCAGGTGAACGCCAGGGTGGAGGAGCTGCTCGGGCCGTTCGACGCGTGGGCCATCTGCGTGCACGACGACGCCGACGGCTGCACCTGCCGCAAACCGGCGCCGGGGCTGGTGATCAGGGCGGCCGCCGTCCTCGACGTCAGCCCGCGCGACTGCGTGGTGGTCGGCGACATCGGCCGGGACATGGAGGCGGCCAGGGCCGCGGGGGCCCGGGGCATCCTCGTCCCGACCAGGCAGACGCTGGAGGAGGAGATCGAGCAGGCGGCCGAGGTCGCCGACGATCTCACCGACGTCGTCGACCGGGTGCTCAGCGCGCCCGAGATGCCCGTGGCGGCGGCCTCGGCCGCGCCCTGGGCCCGGGCCATGGGCTGGAGCCGCTGGTGAGGATCCTCATCTGGCACGTCCACGGCTCGTGGACCAGCGCCTTCGTCAGCGGCGGCCACGACTACGTGCTGCCGCTCGTCCCCGGCCGCGGTCCCGACGGCCGGGGGCGCGCCGCCACCTACGACTGGCCGGACAACGTCCGCGAGGTGGCCTACGACCGGCTCCGCGACGAGCCGATCGACGTGGTCGTCTACCAGCGGCCGCACGAGATCGACCTGGCCCGCGAGTGGCTCGCCCGCTCGGCGCCCGGCGTGTACGTCGAGCACAACACCCCGGCCGGCGACGTCCCGCGGACCAGGCACCCGCTGTCCGGCCAGGACGACGTCACGATCGTGCACGTCACCCACTTCAACGAGCTGTTCTGGGACAACGGCCGGGCGCCCACCCGCGTGATCGAGCACGGCGTCCCCGACCCGGGCCACCTGTACACCGGCGAGCTGGCCAGGGCCGGCGTCGTGGTCAACGAGCCGGTACGCCGTACCAGGGTCGCCGGCACCGACCTGCTGCCGCGCTTCGCCGAGCGCGTCCCGCTGGACGTGTTCGGCATGAAGGTGGACGGCCTGCCGTACGGCACCTACGAGGACCTGCCGCAGCACGTCATGCACGCCGCCCTGGCCCGCAGACGCGCCTACCTGCACCCCTACCGCTGGACGTCGCTGGGCCTGGCCCTCATCGAGGCCATGACCCTGGGCATGCCCGTCGTGGCGCTGGCCACCACCGAGGCCGTCGAGGCGGTGCCGCAGGAGGCCGGGGTGCTCTCCACCAGGGTGGACGTGCTGGCCGAGGCCCTGCACGCCTTCGTCACCGACCTCGAGCGGGCCGCCCAGGCCGGCAAGGCCGCGCGCGCCGCCGCCCTGGCCCGCTACGGCCTGCCCAGGTTCCTGCGGGACTGGGACCGGCTGCTGGCCGAGATCTGAGCCGAGATCTGAGCCGAGGTCCGAGCCGGGATCTGACAGGTATGACGCCGGAAGGCATGGGTAGGCGCGATGGGCATGATGATGCTCAACTGGTCACGCAGGGCAGCCTGCCTGGAACTGGACCCCGAACTGTTCTTCCCGATCTCGCTCGAAGGCCCCGGCCGCTCGCAGGTCGAGAAGGCCAAGACCATCTGCGGCCGGTGCCCTGTGCGCCGGCCCTGCCTGCAGTACGCGCTGGACACCCGGCAGGCGCACGGCGTGTGGGGCGGCACCGACCCCGAACAGCGGCGTGAGCTCAGCTCGCCGGCAGTGCCTCGGCAAGAAAGCGTTCCCGCTCCTCAGCTTCGAGGTGGTCGCTGAACAGCACCCCGTCGAGATGATCGGCCTCGTGTTGCAGCACCCTCGCCAGCACGCCCAGCGCCCGTAGCGTCACCGGCTTGCCGAACATGTCGCGGCCGCGCGCCGTGACCATGTAGGAGCGTTCCAGCGGACGCCAGAGGCCCGGCGCCGACAGGCACGCCTCGTCGGCGGTGATCCGCCGCTCCGACAGCTCCAGCCGCGGGTTGACCAGATGACCGGAACGGCCGTCGTAGGAGTAGACGAGCACCCGCACCGGCTCGCCGATCTGCGGGGCCGACAGGCCCGCCCGGCCCGTGCCCGCCCGCAGGGTGAGCGTCAGCGACTTCACCAGGCGCCGCAGCTCCCGGTCGAAGTCGTGCACCGGCTCCGCCACCACGCGGAGCACCGGATCGTCGAACACGCGAATAGGCCGGACCGTCACCCGCAACTCCCCGAAACGCCGCGATCGTCATGCGGAACGGTTCCCGTCGCCGGATCCCCTCAACCCTGATGGCCGGGCCTTGTAGCACAGCGGTAACAGCGGAGACCCAAGGGTGAAACCACCCGAAAGCAGGATCGGAGGGTGATCTCACTTGCGTCGCCCGCGCCTGTGACGCCCGGCCGGGCGCTCGGGGCCCGGCCGGGCCCCACCTGCCCGGAGGTGCCGGCATGACCGCCCTTTCCGAAGGGTCTCCCGAGACGGCGCCCGACGCGCTGGCCGGGTTCACCATCGGGGTGACCGCCACGCGGCGGCGGGAGGAGTTCGCCGCGCTGCTGGCGCGGCGCGGCGCCCGCGTCGTCAGCGCGCCCGCCATCCGCCTGGTGCCCCTGGCCGAGGACGCCGACCTGCTCGCCGCCACCCGGCTCACCCTCCAGGCCCCCCTGGACGACGTGGTCGTCACCACCGGCGTCGGCTTCCGCGGCTGGATGGCCGCCGCCGAGGGCTGGGGCCTGTCCGCCGACCTGGGCGACCACCTCGGCCGGGCCCGCCTGCTCACCCGCGGCCCCAAGGCCAGGGGAGCCGTACGGGCCGCCGGACTGACCGACCACTGGACGCCCGTCACCGAGTCCTGCGACGAGGTCAAGGAGCACCTGCTCGCCCAGGACCTGCGCGGCCGGCGCATCGCGGTCCAGCAGCACGGCGAGCCGCTCACCGCCTTCGTGGCGGCCCTGCGCGCGGCCGGGGCCGAGGTGATCGAGATCCCGGTCTACCGGTGGCTGCCCTGCCGCGACGGCTCGCCCCTGCGCCGCCTGATCAGCCAGGCCGTCTCGGGCGCGGTGGACGCGGTGGCCTTCACCAGCGCGCCCGCCGTCCACGCCATGCTCGGCGCGGCCCGCTCCGACGGGCTGGAGGACGCGCTGCTGGCCGCGTTCGGCGGGCCCGTCGTGGCCGCCTGCGTGGGGCCCGTGACGGCCGAGCCGCTGACCTCGCGCGGCGTACGCGTCCTGCGGCCCGACCGGTCCCGTCTCGGCGCCCTGGCCCGCGCGCTGGCCAGGCACCTGCCTGAGCACGGCGTCACCCGGCTGGTCGCGGGCGGGCACCGGCTGGAGGTGCGCGGCCACGCCGTCGTCGTGGACGGCGACCTGCGTCCGCTGCCGCCCGCGCCGATGGCGGTGCTCAAACGCCTGGCCGACAAGCCGGGCCATGTGGTCTCCCGCGCCGACCTGCGCACGGTACTGCCGGGCAGCGCGGCCCGGGACTCGGCCGAGCACGCGGTGGAGATGGCCGTCACCCGGCTGCGCCGCGCCCTGGGGCCGGCCGGCATCGTCGAGACGGTCGTCAAACGCGGCTACCGCCTGGCCTGCCCCCACGACCCCACCCCATGACCCCCAACCGGCCCACCCACCCCCTGACCTCCGACCAGCCCACCCATCCCCTGACCTCCGACCAGCCCAGCCACCCCCTGACCTCCGAGCAGCTCATCGACCCCATGATCTTCGACCAGCCCAGCCACTCCATGACCTCCGACCAGCCCGCAAGCCCCGGCTCGACGTCGGACGGGAGGCCCACTCTCGTGCGTGGGCCGGTCCTCGTGCCCGGGTCCTACGTCGCGCCTGTGCCTGACGCCGTGAGTGCGTCCGATGTCGTGCGTGCGCCCGCTCAGGTGGGGGCGTCCCGTCTGGTGGGTGCGCCCGTTCAGGTGGGTGCCTCCCCGCTAGTGGGGGCGTCCGTGCTGGAGGACGGGGCGCTGCCAACGCTGGTGCTGGCCGCGCACGGTACGCGGAGTGCGGCGGGGGAGCGGGCCTTGGCGGCACTCGCCCGCTCGGTCCGCAGGGCGCGTCCGGGGTGTCGGGTCGAGCCGAGTTTTCTGGAGATCAGCGCGCCGCTGCTCGCCGACGTGCTGCCGGCCGTGCCGGGGCCGGTGGTGGTCGTGCCGTTGCTGCTGGCCGGGGGCTACCACGTGCACGTCGACCTGCCCGAGGTGGTCGCCGCCCGCCGTCCGGACGCGCTGGTGGCCGGCCGGCTCGGTCCGCACGCCCTGCTGACCTCGGCGCTCGTCCGCGCGCTGGCCCAGGCGGAGCTGCGCGCCGACGACACGGTGATCCTGGGGGCGGCGGGCTCGTCCGACCCCGCCGGGCTCGCCGACGTGCGCACCGCGGCCCGGCGGCTCTCGGTACGCCTGTCACGGCCGGTCACGGCTGCCTTCGCCGCCTCGGGGACGCCGTCGCTCCCGGACGCGGTGGACCAGGCGCGCAGGACGTCCCGTGGCCGGGTGGTGGTGGCCTCGTACGTGCTGGCCCCCGGCTTCTTCCACGATCGGCTGACCGCCTCGGGCGCCGACCTGGTCACCGCCCCGCTCGCCCCGGACCCCGCCGTGACCGCCCTGATCTGGCACCGCTACGACCAGTCCCTCACACACCGACACCCGCACCCGACCCCCGCCGCCCGGACGTAACCCCCGCCCTCACATGCCCCGAAATCCGGCCACGCGCCCCCACATGCATGGAGAGATGCAGCGACCGACCTCGCTTCCGCTCCCCGAGCTGTAGCCGAACGCCCTCTCAGCCCCCGGGCCTGGCATGTACCCCAGCGATCCCTCACCTCCCGGCCTCGGGGATGCACACGCGCGACCTCACAACCCTGGCCTCGGGGACGCGAAACGCGACCTCCCCAACGCGGCCTGGGATAAAGCCACACGACCTCACCGCCCCGCCCTGACCCCCGAGGGCTGCTCGCAGAGTCGGCCGCCGGGGGTGGAGGACCGCGCCGCGGGCCTGCTCCGGGAGCAGTCCGTCAGGTGTGAGGGCCTGAGACGGGATGCCCCGGGCCAGCGGCCGGAGGTGAAGGATCGTGCCGTGAGACTGTTCCGGAGGCAGGCCGTCAGGTGTGACGGCGTGCGACGGGATGGGCCCCGGAGTCAGTGGCCGGCTGGGGGCCGTGGGCCGAAACGGCCCGGAGTCAGCCGTTGGAGTGGGGCAGGCCGAGCAGGCGATGCCCCCGGAGTCAGTCGTCGGGTGTAACGGCCTGGGCTGGGATGAGCCCAGGAGTCGGCCAGCGGGTGTGGTGGTCGGAGCCGGGGTCAGCTGTCGGTGTCGCGGTCGCGGCGGCGCAGGTAGCGCTCGAACTCGGCGGCGATCGCGTCGCCGCTCGCCTCCGGCAGCTCGGCCGCGTCCTTGCGCTCCTCCAGCTCCTTGACGTATTCGGCCACCTCGCTGTCCTGCGAGGCCAGCTCGTCGACGCCGCGCTCCCAGGCGCGCGCCTCCTCGTCGAGGTCGCCGAGCGGCATCGGGATCTCCAGCACGTCCTCCATGCGGCGCAGCAGCGCGAGGGTGGCCTTCGGGTTGGGCGGCTGGGCGACGTAGTGGGGGACCGAGGCCCACAGCGAGATCGCGTCGAGCCCGGCCTCGCCGAAGGCGTGCTGGAGCACGCCGACGATGCCGGTGGGGCCCTCGTAGCGGCTGAGCTCCAGGTTGGTCGAACGGGCCAGCGCCTCGTCGGTGGCCCCGCCCAGGATCGGCACCGGACGGGTGTGCGGCGAGTCGTTGAGCAGCGCGCCCAGCATGACCGCCAGCTCGACGCCCAGCTCGCGGCAGACCTGGATGATGTCGGCGCAGAACGAGCGCCAGCGCATGTTGGGCTCGATGCCGCGCAGCAGCACGACGTCGCGCTCGCTGCCCGGCGGACGGGCGTGGAACAGCCGCGTCGTCGGCCACACGATGGACCGGGTCAGCCCGTCGCCCATCTCCACCACGGGACGGGTGACCTGGAAGTCGTAGTAGTCGTCGGGGTCGAGCGCGATCAGCGGCTCGGCCTTCCAGGACGACTCGAGATGGGCGATCACACCGCTGGAAGCCTCGCCCGCGTCGTTCCACCCCTCGAACGCGGCAATGAGCACCGGGTCGACGAGCTCGGGGAGCCCTTCGAGCTCGATCACGTGTCGCCTCCTCTCTCCCTCATCGCGCTAAGCCTATGCGGTAAGCAGGCGTCGGCGTCACCGATCTCCCCGCGAACGCTCCGAGCCACCGGCCCACCCCTTTCGCCCAGCCCACCACGCGACTATCCCCCGTCCCACGGCGCTCACCCCTCCCTTTCGTTCGCCCCTAGCGGATCACCCCGAAAGGGGGCGGACCACCCGCCGGAACGACACGATGAAAGCCGGACGGCCCCACCGGTATTGGACGCCGAGTCAATTGACAGGCGGAAGAATAAGCGGTCGGGACTCAGCCGATAAGCTCTACGGCATGAGCATCTCCCCGTCCTTCCGAGAAGTGTTGTCCCAGCGCGTGATCGTGGCCGACGGGGCTATGGGCACGATGCTCCAGGCGCAGGACCCGACGCTCGACGACTTCGAGGGGCACGAGGGCTGCAACGAGGTCCTCAACGTCACCCGTCCCGACATCGTCCAGGGCGTGCACGACGCGTACTTCGCCGTCGGCGTCGACTGCGTCGAGACCAACACCTTCGGCGCCAACCTGGCCGCGCTCGGCGAGTACGACATCGGCGAGCGCGTCTTCGAGTACTCCGAGGCCGGCGCCCGCATCGCCCGCGAGCGCGCCGACCACTGGTCCACCCCCGAGCAGCCGCGCTTCGTCCTCGGCTCGATGGGGCCCGGCACCAAGCTGCCGACGCTGGGCCACCTGCCCTACCGGAGCCTGCGCGACGCCTACCGCGACAACGCGGCCGGCCTGATCGCGGGCGGCGCCGACGCGCTCATCATCGAGACCTGCCAGGACCTGCTCCAGGTCAAGGCCGCCGTCATCGGCGCCAAGCGGGCCGTCGAGGCCGCCGGCCGGGACGTCCCGATCATCGCCCAGGTGACGATCGAGACCAACGGCGCGATGCTGCTCGGCTCGGAGATCGGCGCCGCGCTCACCGCGATCGAGCCGCTCGGCGTCGACATCGTCGGGCTCAACTGCGCGACCGGCCCGGCCGAGATGAGCGAGCACCTGCGCTACCTCGCCCGCCACTCCCGCCTCAAGCTGTCCTGCATGCCCAACGCCGGCCTGCCGGTGCTCACCTCCGACGGCGCGTACTACCCGCTGTCGGCGCAGGAGCTGGCCGACGCGCACGAGACCTTCGCCCGCGACTACGGCCTGTCGCTGGTCGGCGGCTGCTGCGGCACCACCCCCGAGCACCTGCGCCAGGTGGTCGAGCGGGTGCGCGGCAAGGAGCCGGTCGCGCGCCGCCCCCACCCCGAACCCGGCGCCTCCTCCCTCTACCAGACGGTCCCCTTCCGCCAGGACACCTCCTACCTGGCCATCGGCGAGCGCTGCAACACCAACGGCTCCAAGGCCTTCCGCGAGGCGATGCTGGAAGGCCGCTGGGACGACTGCGTGGAGACCGCCCGCGACCAGGCCCGCGACGGCGCCCACATGCTCGACCTGTGCGTCGACTACGTCGGCCGCGACGGCGTGGCCGACATGAAGGAGCTGGCCTTCCGCTTCGCCACCGCCTCCACGCTGCCGATCATGCTCGACTCCACCGAGCCCGCCGTGCTCCAGGCGGGCCTGGAGATGCTCGGCGGCCGGGCGGCCGTCAACTCCGTCAACTACGAGGACGGCGACGGCCCCGACTCCCGCTTCCAGAAGATCATGCGCCTGGTGCGCGAGCACGGCGCGGCGGTCGTCGCGCTGACCATCGACGAGGAGGGCCAGGCCCGCACCGCCGACTGGAAGGTGCGCGTGGCCTCCCGCCTCATCGAGGACCTGACCGGCAACTGGGGCATGCGCGTCGAGGACATCATCGTCGACTGCCTGACCTTCCCCATCGCGACGGGCCAGGAGGAGACCAGGCGCGACGGCCTGGAGACCATCGAGGCCATCCGCGAGCTCAAGCGCCGCTACCCGGGCGTGCAGACCACGCTGGGGCTGTCCAACATCAGCTTCGGCCTCAACCCGGCCGCCCGCATGGTGCTCAACTCGGTGTTCCTCAACGAGTGCGTCAACGCCGGCCTCGACTCCGCCATCGTGCACGCCTCCAAGATCCTGCCGATGGCCCGCATCCCCGACGAGCAGCGCCAGGTCGCGCTCGACATGGTCTACGACCGCCGCCGCGAGGGCTACGACCCGCTGCAGCGCTTCATGGACCTGTTCGAGGGCGTCGACGCCGCGGCCATGCGCGCCGGCAAGGCCGAGGAGCTGGCCGCGCTGCCGCTGTGGGAGCGGCTCAAGCGGCGCATCATCGACGGCGAGCGCAAGGGCCTGGAGGCCGACCTCGACGACGCGCTCACCCAGCGGCCCGCGCTGGAGATCATCAACGAGGTGCTGCTCGACGGCATGAAGACGGTCGGCGAGCTGTTCGGCTCCGGCCAGATGCAGCTGCCGTTCGTGCTGCAGTCGGCCGAGGTGATGAAGGCCGCCGTGGCCTACCTGGAGCCGCACATGGACCGCGTCGAGGGCGAGACCAAGGGCCGCATCGTGCTGGCCACGGTCAAGGGCGACGTGCACGACATCGGCAAGAACCTGGTGGACATCATCCTGTCCAACAACGGCTACCAGGTGGTCAACCTCGGCATCAAGCAGCCGGTCTCGGCCATCCTGGAGGCCGCCGACGAGCAGAAGGCCGACGTGATCGGCATGTCCGGGCTGCTGGTGAAGTCGACGGTCATCATGAAGGAGAACCTGGAGGAGATGAACTCCAGGGGCCTGTCGGAGAAGTACCCGGTGCTGCTCGGCGGCGCCGCGCTCACCCGCGCCTACGTCGAGCAGGACCTCGCCGAGCTGTTCGAGGGCGAGGTGCGCTACGCCCGCGACGCGTTCGAGGGGCTGCGGCTGATGGACTCCTTCATGGCCGTCAAGCGCGGCGTCGCGGGCGCCACGCTGCCGCCGCTGCGCGAGCGGCGGGTCAAGACCGGCGCGGTGCTCCAGCGCACCCCGGTGGAGGAGCTGCCCGCCCGCTCCGACGTGGCCGCCGACAACCCCGTGCCCACGCCGCCCTTCCACGGCGACCGCGTGGTCAAGGGCATCTCGCTGAACGAGTACGCGGCCTTCCTCGACGAGCGCGCGCTGTTCCTGGGCCAGTGGGGCCTCAAGCCCACCAGGGGCGGCGACGGGCCCGGCTACGAGGAGCTGGTCGAGACCGAGGGCCGGCCCCGGCTGCGCATGTGGCTGGAGCGCATGCAGACCGAGGGCCTGCTGGAGGCGGCCGTCGTCTACGGCTACTTCCCGTGCGTCAGCGACGGCGACTCGCTGATCATCCTGGGTGACGACGGCGACGAGCGCACCCGCTTCACCTTCCCGCGTCAGCGCCGCGACCGGCACCTGTGCCTGGCCGACTTCTTCCGGAGCAAGGACTCCGGCGAGGTCGACGTCGTCGGCTTCCAGGTGGCCACCATGGGCGCCAAGATCTCCCAGGCCACCGCCGAGCTGTTCGCCAAGGACGCCTACCGCGACTACCTGGAGCTCCACGGCCTGTCGGTGCAGCTCACCGAGGCGCTGGCCGAGTACTGGCACGCCCGGGTGCGCGCGGAGTGGGGCATCGGCGGCCAGGAGACCCTCGACGACATGCTCAAGGTCAACATCCAGGGCTGCCGCTACTCCTTCGGCTACCCGGCCTGCCCCAACCTGGAGGACCAGCAGCAGCTGTTCGAGCTGCTCGACCCGGGGCGCATCGGCGTCAGCCTGTCGGAGGAGTTCCAGCTCCACCCCGAGCAGGCCACCTCGGCGCTGGTCGCGCACCACCCCGAGGCCAAGTACTTCAACGTCTAGTTCGTCATCGGGGGAAAGCACGTGGAAGCGGTCTTCTTCGACATGGACGGCCTGCTCGTCGACAGCGAGAAGGTCTGGCTGGAGATCGAGACCAGGGTGATGGCCAGGCTCGGCGCCGAGTGGACGCCCCAGCACCAGGCCCACCTGGTCGGCGGGTCCATGGAGCGCACGCTCGACTACATGCTCGCCGTCTCCGGGGCCGACGTGCCGGCGCCGACGGTGCAGGAGTGGATGGTCTCCGGCATGGTCGAGCGCCTGGCCGAGGGCGTCGCCGTCATGCCGGGGGCCGCGGAGCTGTTGGAGGCGCTGCGCGACGAGGGGGTGCCGGTCGGCCTGGTCACCTCGTCGATGAAGGAGATCGCCGACGCCGTGCTGAAGGGCTTCGGCGAAGACCGCTTCGACGTCGTCGTCACCGCCGCCGACGTCGAGCGGACCAAGCCCGACCCCGAGCCCTACCTCAAGGCCGCCGGGCTGCTCGGTGTCGAGCCGGTGCGCTGCGTGGTGCTGGAGGACTCACCCAACGGCGTGGCGGCCGCCACGGCGGCCGGCTGCGCCGTCGTGGCCGTCCCCAACCTGCTGCCCGTCGAGCCGGCCCCCGGCCGCCTGGTGGTCTCCTCGCTGGCCGGCGTCGGCGTCGCCGATCTGCGCGCGCTGATCCCCTAGGGGGCGTCTGGTCCTCGCGGAGGAGAGGCCCCCGGCGTTTCGCGTGCCAGGATGGAAGGCGTAGTCGAGACGAGGGGCGGCCTTAATGTTCAATCAGATCGCCTGGTTGCCGCTGTGCGCCGGGGTGACGGCGGTAGGGCTGGTGCTGAGCTTCCTGGCCTTCAGGCGCCGGGGTGCGGCCGCGGGGATGAGGCTGGCGGCCTGGTCCCTGCTGCCGGTGGCGGCCTACCTGACCGGCGCGCTCAGCGCGCTGTGGACGATCGGGGCGACCGCGGTGGGGTTCGTCACCGGGCTGGTGCTGAACCCGATGGTGTGGGCCGGTGTGGCCGTGGCGGGCCTGGCCGCCGTGCTGTTCGTGGTCTCCGGGGTGATGCGCGGCCGCAGGCTGTCCGTGGGACGCAAGAAGAAGGCCGCTCCCGAGCCGGGAGGGAAGCCGCCGGTTCAGCCCGTAGCGAACAAGGCACAGCCGTCGGTGGCCCCGAAGACCCCCAAGAACGACGATGACTTCTCCGATATCGAAGCGCTTCTGAAGCGCCGCGGCATCAGCTGATTTCGGACGGAAACGGTCGTGGATCGGCACTGTCACAGTTCCGAGACCCAACCGGGACGGGCCGTAGACATTCACATCAAGATCGATACGAATAAGTTTCGCGTCAATCACAGTTGAGCCACATCGAGCGCTGAGGGACTGGTCATACCAGCTCAGGCCATAGATTCTGCCTCCTGGGGCCGCGACTCTGCGGACTCGCCTTGCACGGGCGCACTACCCTGACCGGGTCGCGCCGACACGGACGACGTCGTCTGGAATCCAGGGGGCCACTGGCATGACCGCACCGCTCGATGTTCCTGACTCGGCCGTCGAGGCCGGGCCGGAGACCGTTCTTGAGGGGGCGGAGTCTTCAGTCATCCGGGGGCGTTCCCTCGGGCAGATCGCCTGGATGCGCCTCAAGCGCGACCGCATCGCGATGATCGGCGGCATCGTCATCGTCCTGCTGATCCTCGTGGCGATCTTCGCGCCGCTGCTGGTGTCGTGGTTCGGTCACGACCCGGCCGAATGGCACCGGGAGAAGATCGACCCGGCGATCCAGGCTCCGATCGGCGCCTTCGGCGGCATGAGCTGGGACTTCCTGTTCGGTGTCGAGCCCACCACGGGCCGCGACCTGTTCAGCCGGATCCTGTACGGCGCCCGCATCTCGCTGCTGATCGCGTTCTTCGCGACGCTGCTGTGCGTGGTGATCGGCACCGTGCTGGGGATGATCGCCGGCTTCTTCGGCGGCTGGATCGACACCATCATCTCCCGCCTCATGGACATCTTCCTCGCCTTCCCGCTGCTGGTGTTCGCGCTGGCGCTGGCCGGCGTCATCCCCGACAAGGCGTTCGGCATGTCGGGCGACACCCTCAGGATCAGCCTGCTGGTGTTCATCATCGGCTTCTTCAACTGGCCCTACATCGGGCGCATCATCCGGGGCCAGACGCTCTCCCTGCGCGAGCGGGAGTTCGTCGACGCCTCCAGAAGCCTGGGCGCGCGCAGCCACACGATCCTGTTCAAGGAGATCCTGCCCAACCTGCTCGCGCCGATCCTCGTGTACTCGACGCTGCTGATCCCGTCGAACATCCTGTTCGAGGCCGCACTCTCCTTCCTCGGCGTGGGCGTGCGGCCGCCGACCCCCACGTGGGGAGGCATGCTGGCTGAGGCGGTCCACAACTACGACGTGGCGCCCAACTTCATGATCTTCCCCGGCCTCGCGATCTTCATCACCGTGCTGGCGTTCAACCTGCTCGGTGACGGCCTCAGGGACGCCTTCGATCCCAAGGCCCGATAAGGCCTCGTGAGTAGTTATCCGCAAGTTCTCTCAACTCCTAGATTCAAGGGGTGTGTCAGGTCGATGAAGATGAGATCTAAGGCGTCGGCGATCGCGGTGACCGCCGCTCTCGCCGTGGTCGTCTCCGCGTGCGGCGGCGGCGGTGGCAGCAAGAACACCAGCGGCTCGGGCAGCGACGACAAGCCGTCCAGCAAGTACAACGCGGGCGTGACGGCGGTCATCAACCCGTCGGACAAGGTCGGCGGCACCCTGCACATGGGCATGCCCGGCGACTTCGACTCGGTGGACCCGGGCGACATGTACTACGGCTACGCCTGGAACTTCGCCCGCCTCTACACGCGCGCGCTCACCATGTTCAAGCCGGTCCCCGGTGAGGAGGGCCTGCAGCTCGTCGGCGACCTGGCCGAGGGCCTGGGCACGCCGAGCGACGGCGGCAAGACGTGGACGTACAAGCTGCGCAAGGGCGTCAAGTTCGAGGACGGCACCCCGGTCACCTCGAAGGACGTCAAGTACGGCGTGGCGCGCTCGCTGGACAAGGACATCCTGCCCAGCGGCCCGACGTACTTCAACGACTGGCTCGACGTCGGCAGCTACACCGGCCCGTACAAGATGAAGGGCAAGCTCGACGACTTCAAGGCGATCGAGACCCCCGACGACCAGACCATCGTCTTCCACCTGAAGAAGGCGTACGGCGGTTTCGACTACTTCGCCATGCTCCCGCAGACGGCCCCCGTGCCCGAGGCCAAGGACACCGGCTCGAAGTACAAGGAGCACCCGGTCGCGACCGGCCCGTACATGTTCAAGGCGCACGAGCTCACCAAGCGCATCGAGCTCGTCAAGAACCCGAACTGGGACGCGGCGACCGACCCCAACCGCAAGCAGCTCAACGACTCGATCGAGGTGCTGCTGGGCCAGAACGAGGACGACCTCGACCAGCGCCTGCTCTCCGGCAAGATCGACGTCAAGGTCAACAGCACCGGCGTGGCGGCCAACGCCCGCAAGACGGTCCTGACCGACGAGAAGGTCAAGCAGTACGCCGACTCGGCCCCGATCGACCGCACCTGGTTCACCAACATCAACGGTGACGTGCCGCCGTTCGACAACATCCACTGCCGCAAGGCCGTGCTGTACGCGACCGACCGCTCGGCCATCCAGGGCGCCTACGGCGGCCCGGACGCCGGTGGCGACGTGGCCCTCAGCCTCATGCCGGCCAAGATGACCGGTTACGAGAAGATCGACCCCTACGGCGTCGAGGCCAACCCGACCGGTGACATCGCCAAGGCCAAGGAAGAACTGGCGGCCTGCGGCCAGCCCAACGGCTTCAGCACCACCATCTCCTTCCGCAACGAGCGCTCGGCCGAGAAGCAGACCGCCGAGTCGCTGCAGCAGTCGCTCGGCCGCGTGGGCATCAAGCTGGAGCTCAAGGGCTTCCCGCAGGGTGACTACTTCAAGCTGTACGCCGGCAAGCCCGACTTCGCCAAGAAGAACAACCTGGGCCTCATGGTCTACGGCTGGGGCGCCGACTACCCCGAGGGCTTCGGCTTCTTCCAGCAGATCGTCGACAGCCGGGTCATCCGTCCCGCCGGTAACACCAACCTCGGCGTGAAGGACCCCAAGATCGACGAGCTGATCGACCAGGCCGCGGGCGAGACCGACGCGACCAAGCGCAACAGCATCTGGGCCGCTGTCGACAAGCAGGTCATGGAGTCGGCCTACATCCTTCCCTACGTCTGGGCGCACGGCCTGTTCTACCGTCCGCCGCAGCTGAAGAACGTCTTCGTCTCCCAGAACTGGGGCATGTACGAGTTCCTCACGCTGAGCACCCAGTAACAACGGCGCCAACTGCCGGAACGTCCCGTACCGAAAGCAGGTGAAGGCTTCGGCGGCCGGGCTCACAAGGCCCGGCCGCCATGGCCGAGATCAGTGTTCACATACATTCTCAGACGGTTGATAGCGGCCGTCATGCTGCTCTTCGTGGTGAGCATCGCGACGTTCGCCATCTTCTTCCTCGTGCCTCGGCTCGCTGGGATGTCCGCTGACGACCTGGCCTCCCGGTACGTGGGCAAGGCGGCCAACGCCGAGGTGATCCACGACACGGCTGTGCGCCTCGGCTTCTACGACCCGATCCTGGTCCAGTACGGGCGTTTCGTGCAGGGCATCTTCGTCGGCGTCGACCGCAACTACGGCCCCGGCATCGAGCACTGCCCGGCGCCCTGCTTCGGCTACAGCTACGTCAGCCAGAACCCGGTCCTGCCCGACCTGCTCAACCGCCTGCCGATCACCTTGTCGCTGGCGCTCGGCGCGGCCGTGGTGTGGGTCATCTTCGGCGTGGCCACCGGCGTGCTGTCGGCGCTGCGCCGCGGCAGCTTCTTCGACCGCCTGTCCATGGGCATCGCCCTGGCCGGCGTCTCGCTGCCGATCTTCTTCACCGGCATCGTCTCCCTGGCCATCTTCCGCGACCAGCTCGGCCTGGTCGGCGACGTGGCCGACTGGGTGCCGATCAGCGAAGACCCGCTCACCTGGGCCAACAACCTCATGCTGCCCTGGGTGACGCTCGCCTTCCTGTACGCCGCCGGCTACGCCCGCCTCACCCGCGCGGGCATGCTGGAGACCATGTCGGAGGACTACATCCGCACGGCCAGGGCCAAGGGCCTGCCCGAGCGGAAGGTGGTGCTCAAACACGGGCTGCGGGCCACGCTCACCCCCGTGGTCACCATGTTCGGCCTCGACCTGGGGCTGCTGCTCGGCGGCGCCGTCCTGACCGAGAGCACCTTCTCGCTGCCCGGCATCGGCAAGTACGCCGTCGACGCCATCAGCAACAACGACCTTCCCCAGGTGATGGGCGTCACGATCGTCGCGGCGGCCTTCATCATCCTGGCCAACCTGATCGTCGACCTGCTCTACGCGGTCGTTGACCCGAGAGTGAGGCTGGCGTGAGTCCCTTCCTCGACGTCAAGGACCTGAAGATCCACTTCCCGACCGACGACGGCCTGGTCCGCTCCGTCGACGGGCTGACCTTCAGCCTCGAACGCGGCAAGACCCTCGGCATCGTCGGCGAGTCCGGCTCGGGCAAGTCGGTGACCAGCCTCGGCATCCTCGGCCTGCACAAGGGCAAGGGCGCCAACGTCTCGGGCGAGATCTGGCTCGACGGCGAGGAGCTCGTGGGCGCCTCGCAGGAGCACGTGCGCGGGCTGCGCGGCAAGAAGATGGCGATGATCTTCCAGGATCCGCTGTCCGCGATGCACCCCTTCTACACGGTCGGCGACCAGATCGTCGAGGCGTACCGGATCCACCACAAGGTCACCAAGGCCGTCGCCAAGAAGCACGCCGTGGACATGCTGGGCCGCGTGGGCATCCCCGAGCCGCAGCGCCGCGTCGACTCCTACCCGCACGAGTTCTCCGGCGGCATGCGCCAGCGCGCGATGATCGCCATGGCGCTGTCGTGCGACCCCGAACTGCTCATCGCCGACGAGCCGACCACCGCGCTCGACGTGACCGTGCAGGCCCAGATCCTCGACCTCATGGTCGACCTGCAGCGCGAGTTCAACTCCGCGCTGATCATCATCACCCACGACCTGGGCGTGGTGGCCGAGCTGTCCGACGACATCCTGGTCATGTACGGCGGCAAGTGCATCGAGTACGGCACCGCCGACGACATCTTCTACCGTCCCGAGCACCCCTACACATGGGGTCTACTGGGATCGATGCCCCGCCTCGACCGGGAGCCCACCGAACGGCTGCTGCCGATCAAGGGCTCCCCGCCGTCCCTGATCAACGTGCCTTCGGGCTGCGCCTTCCACCCCCGCTGCCCCTACGCCGAGCGCACCGGGGGCAAGTCCAGCAGCGAGGTGCCCGGCCTGATCGAGACCGAGGGCGGCCACCTGGTGCGCTGCCACATGAGCAGGACGGAGCGGCGGGAGCTGTGGGAGAACGAGATCAAGCCAGTGCTGGAGAGCCAGTGAGCGAGACGGTGACCGCGAACGAGCCGCTTCTTTCCGTCCAGGGGCTGGAGAAGCACTTCCCGGTGACGAAGGGCCTGCTCAAGCGGCAGGTCGGCGCCGTCAAGGCGGTCGACGGGGTCAGCTTCGACGTCTACAAGGGCGAGACGCTCGGCCTGGTGGGGGAGTCCGGCTGCGGCAAGTCCACCACCGGCCGCCTGGTCACCAGGCTCCTTGAGCCGACCGGCGGCAAGGTCGTCTTCGAGGGCCAGGACATCACGCACATGGGGCAGGGCAGGCTCAGGCCGCTCCGCCGCGACATGCAGATGATCTTCCAGGACCCGTTCTCGTCGCTGAACCCCCGCCACACCGTCGGCACCATCGTCGGCGCGCCCTTCCGCATCCAGGGCGTGCAGACCGAGAACGGCGTCAAGAAGGCGGTCCAGGACATCCTCGCCCTGGTCGGGCTCAACCCCGAGCACTACAACCGCTACCCGCACGAGTTCTCCGGCGGTCAGCGGCAGCGCATCGGCATCGCCCGCACGCTCGCGCTCAAGCCCAAGCTCATCATCGCAGACGAGCCGGTCTCCGCGCTCGACGTGTCCATCCAGGCCCAGGTCGTCAACCTGCTGGAGGACCTGCAGAACGAGCTCGACCTGACCTACGTCGTGATCGCCCACGACCTGTCGGTGGTGCGCCACATCAGCGACCGGGTCGCGGTCATGTACCTGGGCAAGATCGTCGAGATCGCCGACCGCAAGAGCCTCTACAGCTCGCCGATGCACCCCTACACCAACGCCCTGCTGTCGGCCGTGCCCGTGCCCGACCCCAAGGCGCGCAAGGAACGCGAGCGCATCAGGCTCACCGGCGACGTGCCGAGCCCGCTCAACCCGCCGCCCGCCTGCCGCTTCCACACCCGCTGCTGGAAGGCGCAGGAGATCTGCAAGACGGTCGAGCCGCCCCTGGAGGAGCTGGCCGGCGGCCACCGCGTGGCCTGCCACTTCCCGGAGAACGCGCCCGCCGCCGCGACCGCCGCGGCGACTCAGGCCTGAACCGGGCCTGAGCCGGGCCTGAACCGGCTTCGACCGGCCCCGATCGGGGCCTGACCTTGCGGCCGCCGCCCTCCTGCCGGGGCGGCGGCCTCAGGACGTCGCGCCGGGCGTGATCAGCCCGGTCTCGTACGCCAGCACCACGGCCTGCACCCGGTCGCGCAGCCCCAGCTTGGTCAGCACGTTGCCCACGTGCGTCTTGACCGTCGTCTCGCTCACCACGAGCTTGGCCGCGATCTCCGCGTTGGACATGCCCTTGGCGATCAGCCGCAGCACCTCCAGCTCGCGCTCGGTCAGCCGGTCGAGGCGGGCCGGCGTGGCCTGCTCGTAGGCCGAGGGCAGCCGCTTGGAGAACCGGTCGAGCAGCCGCCTGGTCACGCTCGGCGCCACGATCGCGTCGCCCGCCGCCACCACCCGGATCGCCTGCACCAGCTCGTCGGGCGGCACGTCCTTCAGCAGGAAGCCCGACGCCCCCGACCGCAGCGCCTCCACGATGTACTCGTCGAGGTCGAACGTGGTCAGCACCAGCACCTTCGGCACGTGCGCCGTGGGCGCGGCCTCCCGCACGATCCGGCGGGTCGCCTCGATGCCGTCGACGCCCGGCATGCGGATGTCCATGAGCACCACGTCGGGCAGCAACGCCCTGGTCTGCTCCATCGCGTCCTTGCCGTCGCCGGCCTGGCCGACCACCGTGATGTCGGACTCGGCCTCCAAGATCAGGCGAAATCCCGTGCGCAGCAGCGGCTGGTCGTCCACCAGCAGCACTCTGATCGTCATTGGCCGTCCTTCAACGGGAACCTCGCCCGCACCTCGAAACCGCCCCCCGGTCGCGGACCGATGTTCAGAATTCCACCATAGAGTGCGACCCGCTCGCGAATGCCGACCAGGCCGTGGCCCGTCCGGTCGGCCGCAGGCGCGGTGCCCCTGCCGTCGTCCTCGACGCGTACGTCAAGGCCCGAGGGGGCGTGCGAGACGGTGACCACCGCCTCGGCCCCGGCCCCGGCGTGCCGCAGGCTGTTCGTCAGCCCCTCCTGGACCAGCCGGTAGGCGGCCAGGTCGACCCCCGCGGGCAGCGGCCGCGGCTCGCCCTCCACGCGCAGCCGCGTGGGCAGCCCCGCCTCGCGCATCTGCTCCACCAGCCCCGGCAGGTCGCCCACGCCCGGCTGCGGCCCCAGCTCGGCCCGCGCGTCGGTACGCAGCACGCCCACGATGTTGCGCATCTCGGACATGGCCAGCCGCCCGGTGTTCTCGATCGCCGACAGCGCCTCCCGCGCCAGGTCGGGATCGGCGGCCAGCACCCGCCGCGCCGCGGCGGCCTGCACTGTCATCACGCTCACGTGGTGGGCCACCACGTCGTGCAGCTCACGGGCGATGCGCGAGCGCTCCTCGGCGCGCGCGGCCCGCGTGTCGGCCGCGTGGGCCCGCTCCAGCCGGGCCGCCCGGTCGCGCAGCTCCTCCAGGTACGCCCGCCGCAGCCGCAGGCTCCTGCCGGCCCCCCAGACCGCCAGCAGCACCAGCACCGCCACCACGTGCCCGCTCGCGCCCGGCGGCGTGACCGGCCCGGCGACAGCCCCCACCGCGTACGTCAGCAGCGAGACCAGCAGCCCGCCCAGCGCCACCGCCAGCCCCCGGTTGGAGGCCACCGAGTACACCAGCACCAGGCTGGACACCCCCGACGCGCCGGTGCCGTAACCCAGCGCGGTCAGCGCCGTCTCGGGGATCAGGCCGGCGCACAGCGCCGCCAGCGGCCAGCGCCTGCGCACCGCGATGGGCGCGGCGGCCAGCACCAGCAGCGCCGCCCCGAGCCCGTCGGGCGCGCGCATGCTCACCGTCGTCAGCTCCGCCGGCTCCAGGCGCTCGGGCCCGTAGAGGAGGAAGAGCGTCACCGAGGCCGCGGCCACCACCACGGCCAGCACCGTGTCGTGGAACAGGGGTCGGTCGATCCGCACCGCTTCACTGTAGGCCCAGGTGAGAGCCTTGAACTCCTCCCTTCGGAGGATAAGGTGCGGCCTGCGGGAGGGCTACGGGCCCAGGGCTACAGCTCGTCGGTGGCCGCGCGCCGGTTGCTGCGCACCGTGTCGCCGGGCTGGCGGTCGGGCACCGGCGGCGGGGTGCCGCCGAACTCCGGGCACAGCGCCTGATGGTCGCACCAGTCGCACAGCCGGCTGCGGCGCGCGCGCCACTCGCCGGTCTCCAGCGCCCGCTCGATCGCCGTCCACAGCGCCATCACCTTGCGCTCGGTGGCCAGCAGGTCGGCCTCGTCGGGGGCGTAACGCAGCACCTCGCCGCGCCCGCCCAGGTAGACCAGTTGCAGCAGCCGGGGCACCTGCCCACGCAGCCGCCACAGCACCAGCGCGTAGAACTTCATCTGGAACAGCGCCTTGGCCTCGAAGTCGGGGCCGGGCGCGCTGCCCGTCTTGTAGTCGACCACCCGGACCTCGCCGGTGGGCGCCACGTCGAGCCGGTCGACGTAGCCCCGCAGCATCAGGCCGCCGTCGAGCACCGCCTGCACGTAGAGCTCGCGCTCGGCGGGCTCCAGCCGGGTCGGGTCCTCCAGCGTGAAGTAGCGCTCCAGCATGGCCCGCGCCTGCGCCAGCCACTCGGCCTGCTCGGCGTCGTCGGCGAACATCCGCGCGTACTGCTCGTCCTCCTGCAGCAGCCGCTGCCACTGGGGCTCCAGCAGCTCCAGCGCCGCCTGCACCGACCGGCGCGGCGCCGGCAGGTCGTAGAGCCGCTCCAGGACGGCGTGCACCACGGTGCCGCGCACGGCCGCGGGGGAGGGTTTCTCGGGCAGCTGGTCGATGACCCGGAACCGGTAGAGCAGGGGACAGGTCATGAAATCGCCTGCCCGGGACGGGGAGAGAGCTCCGATGATCACCGGTTCGGTCAACGTCATGCACCGCACTCTAGGTCAAGAGCCCGACAGAATAACCCTCGCCGGGACGAGGATCACGTGATCCGGCGCGTAGCATCGAGGCAGCAACAGCACGTAATGGACGTACGAGGAGTGCGGTGAGCGAGCAGAGCCCGCGTCAGGAGTTCCCCGGCCTTCGGATGGGGCGGCCCTTCGGCATCCCGGTGTACGTCTCCTGGACGTGGTTCATCGTCGCTGCCTTCATCACCGTCATGTTCGGCCCCCGCATGCGCGACATGCTGCCCGAGCTGGACAGCACCGTCGCCTACGCGGTGGCCTTCGTCTTCGCCGTGCTGCTCTACGTCTCGGTGCTGCTGCACGAGCTGGCCCACAGCGTGCTGGCCAAGATGTTCGGCCTGCCGGTGCGCCGGATCACCCTCTACTTCCTCGGCGGCGTGTCGGAGATCGAGAAGGAGCCGCCGACGCCGGGCAAGGAGTTCCTGGTCGCCGCCGCCGGGCCGGCCCTGTCGCTGGGCCTGGCCGGGCTCGGCCTGCTCGCCGACACCTACGTGATCAACGACGGCGGCATCGCCGAGGTGCTCATCTGGCAGCTGTGGGTGGCCAACCTCATCGTCGGCGTGTTCAACCTGCTGCCCGGCCTGCCGCTCGACGGCGGCCGGATGCTGCGCGCGGGCGTGTGGAAGCTGACCAGGAACCCCGGCTCCGGCACGGTCGTGGCCGCCTGGGGCGGGCGCGTGCTGGCCGTGCTGCTGGTCGTGCTGCCGTTCGCGACGTCGATGACGAGCGGGCAGGAGTTCGACCCGGTCGAGCTGCTGTGGCCGGTGGTGCTGGCCTCCTTCATCTGGATGGGCGCCACCCAGTCGCTGCGCGTGGCGCGCATCCGCGCCCGCATCCCGCAGGTCAACGCGCGCGCGCTGGCCCGCAGGGCGATCCCGGTGGCGGCCGAGACGCCGCTGGCCGAGGCGCTGCGGCAGGCCGCCGAGCAGCGGGCGGGCGCCCTGGTGGTGGTCGATCACGACGGACGGCCGGTCGCCATTGTCAACGAGGCCGCCGTCCAGGCCACCCCCGAGCACCGGCGCCCCTGGGTCGACGTGGGCTCGCTGGCCAAGGCGCTCGAACCGACCATGGTGCTGGCCGCCGACCTGACCGGCGAGCCGCTCATCGACGCCATGCGCTCGGCCCCCGCGGGTGAGTACCTGCTGGTGGAGCACGGCGGCGACATCTACGGCGTGCTCGCCACCGCCGACGTCAACCGCGTCTTCACCGGGGTCTGACATGCCCGGCGCGTTTGCGGCTAAGGTCTTGTCCGGCCACTTCCCTTAGCCCGGCGATTTCGATGCCAGGACGGCGGGCCGATAGTCTTCTGTTTGGCCGAACTTGCACAGTTGACGGGTTGGTCGTGGTCCACCGGTTCACCGAATCGAGACGCCTGGGCCGCGACACGGCGTCGTCGTCTGGGTATGCGTATGGCTGGTGGCCGGCACGGCAGTGCGGGTGCCGTAATACCGCCGGCTTCCGGGAGGAGAGTTGAGTGACCGAGCGCAGCGAGGGCACCGATGAGCGCAGCACGGTCGTCATGAGGGAGGGCGCATGAGCGGCCAGGGCTTCGGAGTGGTGCGTCCCCTTCCCGGCGACGGGCTGGTCGCCTACATCGGCGGCCTGCTGCTGGTGTGCGACGCGGGCGAGGCGGCCGCCGACGGCCTGATCGAGGCGCTGCGCGAGACGGCGGCCTCCGGCGGCGACGGCCGGGCGCTGGCCCGCCGCGCGGCGCAGGTGCTGGCCGCCAACATGGCGGGCGACCCGGCCACGTGCGCGGTCGCCGGTCCCGTCGACGGCGGCGTGGCCGTGCTGGTCAGCGGCTCGGCCTCGGCCTCGGTCAGCACCTCCGGCGGCGAGACGCGCCTGGCCGGCAGCGACTCCCTCACCTGGGCCGACCGGCTGATCAGCGGCCCGGTCGAGCGCGTCGAGCTCACCCTGCCCGGCGCCGGCGGTGCGCATCCCGCGGTCGGCTTCGAGGGCGGGGTCGTCCACGGCGGCGGCCTGATCGGCGACCTCACCGACCAGCCGTCGCACGTCCGTTCCCAGGGGCAGGCGGCCGACCGGTCCAGGGCGCTCACCAGCGAGATGCCCAACACGGCCCTGCACATGGAGCCCGACCTGGCGCCGCCGCCCGAGCGGCCAGTGGAGCGGCCCGTCGAGCGGCCTCCCTATCCGCTGGCCGACCAGCCGCCGATCGTCCAGGGTCTGCCCTCGGGCGCGCAGGCCGGCGTCCCGCACCCGGGCCCCCAGCCCGGTCCCCACTCCGGTCCTCACTCCGGTCCGCCGTCGCTGGACCAGCCGCCGTTCGGGCACGAGCAGCCGCCCTTCGGCCAGGAGCAGGCCCCGTTCGGGCACGAGCAGCCGCCCTACCTCCCGCCCCAGGACCAGCCTCCCTTCCTGCCCGTGCAGGAGCAGCCCCAGCCCGAGCCCCAGCAGCAGTTCCCGTCCTACGACGAGCTGCCGCCGTCCGGCAACGGCATGGCCGACCAGCCGCAGCAGCACATGGGCCCGCCCGATCACTTCGACCAGCCGGCCCCGCCCGTGCTCGGCCCGCCGGAGCACTTCGACCACCCGGGGCCGCCGCCGCAGGAGCAGCAGCAGGGCGACCACGGCGACCGCCCGCTGGTCTACGGGGTCGACTGCAAGAACGACCACTTCAACGACCCGAGGGTGCCCTACTGCGCCGTCTGCGGCATCGCCCTGGTGCAGCGGACCCTGGTGCCGTACAAGGGGCCGCGGCCCTCGCTCGGGGTGCTCATCCTCGACGACGGCACGGCGCTGCCGCTGGAGAGCGACTACCTGCTGGGCCGTGACCCCGAGCGCGCGCCCGAGGTGGCGGGCGGCTCGGCCCGGCCGGCCAAGGTCACCAGCCCCGACGGCTCGGTCTCGCGCCGCCACCTGCGGGTGGCCCTCGACGGCTGGGACGTCAACCTGGTCGACCTGGGCTCGGTCAACGGCACCCAGATCCAGCCGCCCGGCGACCCCAACTTCTACGACATCCCGCCCAACGAGCCGGTCACCATCGCGCCCGGCACGACGGTCCGCGTGGGCGTCTCCCGCACGCTCCGCTTCGAGGCCCACCGGGGCTGATCCCGGCACCTGTCCGCCCGCACCTCTTTCCTGGGGTGCGGGCGTTCGTGTTTCCGGAAACCCTTGAGGAAAGACGTCAAGAATGTTCGGTGGCAAATGACTGAATGGGAATTGCCAGGGTCGGGGGAGGGGGTGAGTAAGGGTATTTCGTGGGCGCTGGGCGATATTTCGGGAAAAGTCAGGACCGGGCTCGCGGCCCTTTCCGAAAGAGGTATCCGGGCCGTCCCAAAGGGGCAGCCGTGCCAACGGGACAGCCGTTCCGAGGAGGCGGAAGTTCGGAGGTGCAGCAGTTTCGAGGGGGCGGAAGTTCGGAGGGTGCAGCCTTTCGAGGGGCGGGCGTTTCGAAGGTGCAGGTCGCCCTGAAGGGGTGGCGGGGCCGAAGGCGCAGCCGTTCCGAGAGGGTGGGTGTCCCGAACGTGCAGCCCGTCCCGAAGGGCAGCAGGCCCGAAGGTGCAGCCCCCTGAAGGGGCATGCGGGCCCGAAGGCGCAGGTGTTTCGAGGGGGTGGGGGTTCGGAAGGGGCGGCCCATGCCCGAAGGGGCGGGCGGTCCGGGAAGGTAGCCGGGGCTGGGGTCAGGTGGGGCGGAAGGTGCGTACGCCGCGCAGCAGGCGCACGGCCGCCTCCAGGCCGCGGGCCCCCTCCACCGCGCGTCCCGCCGCCGTCGCGTACCGGCTCAGCAGGTGTTCGTCCCCCTCCTGGAACCCCCGTCCCGCCACCCACACGAACGTGTGGTCGCGCACCTGCGCCGGCACCGGCACGGCCAGGAACCCCGGCTCGCCCATCGTCTCGTCCCGCGCCAGCCGGAGCGACCCCTCCGCGGCGGCCAGCTCCTTCAGCACCCCGGACCCCGACAACCAGCGCCGCACCCGCAGCGGGTCTCCCGGCGGCGCGTGGACGTGCAGCGGACGGGCGTCCCGCCGCAGCACGTCCACGTGCACGAACCCGGCGTACGCGGTGCCCGCCACGGCCGCCGCGGCGCGCGCGAGCCGATCGATCACGTCGGCGACCTCCAGGCAGGAGAACGCGGTGATGAGTTCACGCATGGCGATATCGACACGGTTGTTTGGCATCGCGGTGATTCCCTCGGGTGGAGGGGGGAAGAGATCGCGCGGCCCGATCACGCGAAACTCCGAACGGTGCCCGGAGTATCACCCTCGACGCGGCTCTTGACTACCCCTCAACAGGAAATTGCGATTTTTCCGCATTTCGCAGGCAGAGCCGGTCGAGCCGTTCACGACGAGCGCAGCCGCACCCACTCCACGTCGTCCGCCCGCGTGCCGTCCGGCTTCGGGAACAGCTCCCGGTGCAGGCTCTCCCTGCTGAAACCGGCACGTTCCAGCACCGCGTGCGAGGCCGCGTTCACCACGTCGGTGCCCGCCACCACCCGGTGCAGGGCCGTGCGCGCGAACGCCCAGTCGACCAGCAGCCGCACCGCGCGGGTCATGAACCCCCTGCCGCGGAAGTCCGGCGCCAGCGAGTAGCCGATCATGGCCTGCCCGAGCACGGGGAGGACCTGCATGAGCTGGAGGTGCCCGGCGAACGCGCCGGTGGCGGCGTCCCTGACCGACAGTTCGATCCGCTGCCCGGTGACCCACCAGTAGCCGGTGCAGCGGCAGCGCTGCTCGTCCTCCTCCAGGGAGGCGGGCGGGGTCAGGGAGTAGGCGGTCACGCTCGGGTCGCACATCATCCGGTGGTACTCCGGGGCGTCCTCGACCGAGAGCGGCACGAGCCGCACCACGCCGTCGGTCAGCTCGCCGCCGTCGAAGAACGGCAGGTACGGCTCCTCGGCCGCCGCCGGCTCCCCGGCGATCCGGGCGAAGGACACCAGGTCGGCCCACCGCCCGTCGCGCAGCCGCTTGGCCTTGCGCCGCCGGCCCTCCTCGCGGAACCCGGCCCTGAGCGCGACCCTGAGGCTGGCCACGTTCTCCACCTCGGCCTGCAGCTCCACCCGGTGCACACCCTGGTCGGTGAGCCAGTCGGACACCGCTCTGGCGGCCCGGGCGGCCACGCCCCTGCCGCGCGCCCACGGCGCCACCACGTAGCCGATCTCGGCCGTGCCCCAGCGGTCGGGCGGGCGGACCCCGATCGCGCCGCAGTAGCGGCCGTCCTCGGTGACGGCCCACTCCGCGCCGCCCGACGCCCACTTGTCCTCGGCGAACTTCAGGTAGGCGCGGGCGTCCTCGATCCGGTACGGCGACGGCACCAGCGGCAGATGCCGGGCGGTGACGGGATCGTCCATCATGCGCGCGATCGCCTCTGCGTCGGGGTCGGCGGGCATTCGCAGGATCAGGGGGCCGGTGGAGATCACGTCGCGCGGGAGCATCCCCCATAGATACCGTGCGTCCGGAGGCGTGAGAAACCCATATAACCTTGCCGACATGGGTTTCCGCAGGCATGGGCCGTTCCAGGCAGGGGATCAGGTGCAGCTCACCGACCCCAAGAACAAGCGCCACACGATCACGCTCAAGCAGGACGGCGTCTTCCACACGCACAAGGGCGCCATCCCGCACAGCGAGCTGATCGGGCAGCCTGAAGGCTCCGTCGTGCGGTCCTCCGGCGGCACCGCCTACCTCGCCTTCCGCCACCTGCTCCAGGACTACACGCTGGCGATGCCGCGCGGCGCGGCCGTCATCTACCCCAAGGACGCCTCGATGATCGTCGGCATGGCCGACGTCTTCCCCGGCGCCCGGGTGATCGAGGCCGGCGTCGGCTCCGGCGCCCTGACCTGCTTCCTGCTGCGCGCCGTCGGCCCCGAGGGCCACGTCACCTCCTACGAGCGCCGCGAGGAGTTCTCCGAGGTGGCCCGCAAGAACGTGGAGAAGTTCTTCGGCGACCCGATGGAGGACAACTGGCGCCTGGTCGTCGGCGACCTGGTCTCCTCGATCGACGAGGCCGACGTCGACCGCGTCATCCTCGACATGCTGGCCCCCTGGGAGTGCGTCGACGCCGCCGCCAAGGCCCTCACGCCGGGCGGCGTCATCTGCTGCTATGTCGCCACCACCACCCAGATGTCCAAGACCGTGGAGGCCATTCGCGATCACGGGTGTTTCACTGAGCCTCATGCGTGGGAGACCCTGGTTCGCGACTGGCATGTCGAAGGGCTCGCGGTTCGTCCCGATCATCGGATGATCGGCCACACCGGCTTCCTCGTCAGCGCCCGCCGCATGGCAGACGGAGTGACGCCGCCACCGCGACGCCGCCGACCGAAGGGAACCACCGAGGAACTATGACAATTTGGCCACGAGGGTGCGTTGGTGCGTGACACGGGAACAGATCGCCGTGTTCATATGCTGGGAGTATTAAACGCACCATTGGGGATTATTCACCGAATACTGCATGTCACTCGACGAACACTGCCCGGCCAGGTTACGGAGGGGCCCGAGATAGGTAAGGTCCTTAGTAGTCGCCCTCGACTGGGAAGGAGGTGACGGGGCGTGGCAGCTCGCGATGATGCTGAGGCTCGAGCCGCGCAGCGCGAACGGGAGGTCGCTGATCTTTCAACACAGGTCTCCTTCCTCCAGGAGGAGATCACCGCGCTGAGGCGGAAGCTGGCCGAGTCACCCCGTCAGGCCAGAGTCCTCGAAGAACGTCTCCATGAGGCACAGGCGAATCTCGCGGCCGTGACAGGCCAGAACGAGCGCCTGGTGGCCACACTCAAGGAGGCCCGGGACCAGATCGTCGCTCTCAAGGAGGAGGTCGACCGGCTGGCGCAGCCGCCGTCCGGCTTCGGCACCTTCCTTGAAGCCCGAGAAGACGGCACGATCGAGGTGTTCACCGGAGGGCGCAAGCTCCGGGTGAACGTCAGCCCCGCCGTCGACGTCGACTCGCTGAGGCGTGGCCAGGAGGTCATGCTCAACGAAGCACTCAACGTGGTCGAGGCGCTCGGCTACGAAGAGGTCGGCGAGATCGTCATGCTCAAGGAACTGCTGGACGAGGGCAAGCGGGCCCTGGTCATCTCGCACGCCGACGAGGAGCGCGTCGTGCGACTGGCCGACTCGCTGGTCGGCCAGCCCATCAGGGCCGGTGACTCGCTCCTGCTCGAACCCCGCTCCGGCTACGTCTACGAGCGCATACCCAAGTCCGAAGTCGAAGAGCTCGTGCTCGAGGAGGTCCCCGACATCTCCTACGAGGAGATCGGCGGGCTCATGCGGCAGATCGAGCAGATCAGGGACGCCATCGAGCTGCCCTACCTGCACGCCGACCTGTTCCGCGAGCACAAACTCCGTCCCCCGAAGGGCGTGCTGCTCTACGGCCCGCCCGGCTGCGGCAAGACGCTCATCGCCAAGGCGGTCGCCAACTCCCTGGCCAAGCAGGTCGCGGAGAAGACCGGCCAGTCCGGCAAGAGCTTCTTCCTCAACATCAAGGGCCCGGAGCTGCTCAACAAGTACGTCGGCGAGACCGAGCGGCACATCCGCCTGGTCTTCCAGCGGGCCCGTGAGAAGGCCTCCGAGGGCACCCCGGTGATCGTGTTCTTCGACGAGATGGACTCGATCTTCCGCACCCGAGGCTCCGGCGTCTCGTCCGACGTGGAGAACACCATCGTCCCTCAGCTGCTGTCGGAGATCGACGGCGTCGAGGGCCTGGAGAACGTCATCGTGATCGGCGCCTCCAACCGCGAGGACATGATCGACCCCGCGATCCTGCGGCCGGGCCGCCTGGACGTGAAGATCAAGATCGAGCGGCCCGACGCCGAGGCGGCCAAGGACATCTTCTCCAAGTACCTGCTGGCCGAGCTTCCCCTGCACCCCGACGATCTGTCCGAGCACGGCGACTCTCGCGAGGCGACCATCCACGGCATGATCCAGAGTGTGGTGGAGCGCATGTACACCGAGAGCGAGGAGAACCGCTTCCTCGAGGTGACCTACGCCAACGGTGACAAGGAAGTCCTCTACTTCAAGGACTTCAACTCCGGCGCGATGATCCAGAACATCGTCGACCGGGGCAAGAAGATGGCCATCAAGCAGTTCCTGGAGAGCGGCCAGAAGGGCCTGCGGGTGCAACACCTGCTCACCGCCTGCGTCGACGAGTTCTCCGAGAACGAAGACCTGCCCAACACCACCAACCCCGACGACTGGGCCCGCATCTCCGGCAAGAAGGGCGAGCGGATCGTCTACATCCGCACGCTGGTCTCCGGCAAGCAGGGCACCGAGGCCGGCCGTTCGATCGACACGGTCGCCAACACCGGCCAGTACCTGTAGGGAACGTCTGGAAAGGGCCGCGCGGCCGTCCGCGCGGCCCTTTCCATGCCCACCGGGGGAGATGGGCACCTTGACTTCCTGAGAGGAAGGCCGCGACACGCGTCATCCGGCGTACAAGCCGCCTTGGTGAGGCGCACACTGGGGCCTGTGACCGTCCGTAAACGGGTGGACGTCCGCGTCGAAGGCGTCGTCCAGGGCGTGGGGTTCCGCCCCTTCGTGTATTCGCTGGCCAGCAGGCTCGGCCTGGCCGGCCGCGTGCGCAACGACGTCGAGGGGGTGTTCATCGAGGTCGAGGGCGCCCTGGCCGGGGTCGAGGAGTTCCTGACCGCGCTGGAGCGCGACGCGCCCGCCCTGTCGGAGATCGAGAGCGTCACCGTCGTCAGCGGCGCGCCCGCCGGCCACCGGGGCTTCAGCATCGCCGCCGGCGACCCGGCCGGCCCGCGCCGCGCCCTCGTCCCGGCCGACCTGGCCACCTGCGACGACTGCCTGCGCGAGCTGGCCGACCCGGCCGGACGGCGCCACCGCTACCCGTTCATCGCCTGCGCCAACTGCGGGCCGCGCTTCACCGTCGTGCGCGGCGTGCCCTACGACCGGCTGCTGACCACCATGGCCGGGTTCGCGATGTGCGCCGGCTGCGCGGCCGAGTACCACGACCCCGGCGACCGCCACTTCCGCGCCGAGTCCACCTGCTGCCCGGCCTGCGGCCCGTCCCTGCGCCTGCTGGACGCCCGCGGCGCCGAGCTGTGCGGCGACCCGGTCAGCGCCTGCGCGACCCTGCTGCGGGCCGGCCGCGTCGTCGCCGTCAAGGGGCTGGGCGGGTTCCACCTGGCCGTGCCCGCCGCCCACCAGGAGGCCGCCGCGGCGCTGCGGGCCCGCAAGCACCGCGCGGAGAAGCCGTTCGCCGTCATGGTCGCCGACCTCGACCAGGCCCGCCGACTGTGCGCGGTCGACGGGCAGGGCGCGGCGCTGCTCACCGGCCGCGCGCGCCCGATCGTGCTGCTGCCCCGGCTGCCCGGCGCGCCCGTCGCCGACGCCGTCGCGCCCGGCAGCCGCGACCTCGGCCTGATGCTGCCCTGCACGCCGCTGCACCACCTGCTGCTCGCGGAGCTGGCCGAGCCCATGGTCCTGACCAGCGGCAGCGTCGGCGACGAACCCATCGCCTACGAGGACGCCGACGCGGTCACCCGGCTCGGCGGCATCGCCGACGCCTTCCTGGTCCACGACCGGGCCATCCACGTCCCCGCCGACGACTCGGTGCTGCGCCCCTGGTCCGGCGGGCACACCGTGCTGCGCCGCGCCCGCGGCCACGCGCCCGAGCCGCTCACGCTGCGCCGTCCCGCGCCCCGCCCGGTGCTGGCCTGCGGCGCCGAGCTGCGCAGCACCTTCTGCCTGGTACGCGGCCGGCGCGCGTTCCTGTCCCAGCACATCGGCGACCTGGACGACCAGGAGACCCTGCGCTCCTTCGTCGAGGGCATCGACCACTTCTGCGGCCTGTTCGACATCCGTCCCGAGGTCGTCGCCCACGACCTCGACCCCGGCTACCTGTCCACCAGGCACGCCCTGGAGCTGACCGGCGTCGAGCTGGTCGGCGTCCAGCACCACCACGCCCACATCGCCTCCTGCCTGGCCGACAACGGCGAGACGGGCCCGGTGATCGGCGTGGCCCTCGACGGCCCCGGCCACGGCCTCGACGGCACGCTGTGGGGCGGCGAGTTCCTGCGCGCCGACCTGACCTCCTGCCACCGGCTCGGCCACCTGGCCCTGGTCCCGATGCCCGGCGGCGCCGCCGCGCTCCGCCAGCCGTGGCGCATGGCCGCCGCCTACCTGCGCGACGAGCACCCCGGCCTGGACGTCGTCCGCCGCAACGCCGCCCACTGGCCCGACGTGCTGGCCCGGACCCGCACCGGGCTGGGCGCGCCCATGACCTCCAGCGCCGGGCCGCTGTTCGACGCCGTCTCGGCGCTGCTCGGCATCCGGGACGCCGTCACCTACGAGGGGCAGGCGGCCGCCGAGCTCGAACAGCGCGCCGACCCGGCCGAGAGCGGCTCGTACCCGGCGACCATCACCGAGGGCGACCTGCTCGTCGTGCACGCCGCCGACCTCGTCCGGGCCGCCGCCGCCGACGTCGCGGCCGGGGTGGCCACCGGCTCGATCGCGGGCCGCTTCCACAACGGCGTGGCCGACGCCGTCGTGCGCTGCTGCGTCATGCTCAGGGACGGCACCGGCCTGAACACCGTGGCGCTGTCGGGCTCGGTGCTGCAGAACGCGCTGCTGCTCGAACGGGCCGTCGAGCGCCTGCGCGGGGCCGGGTTCCGGGTGCTCACCCAC
Source organism: Nonomuraea sp. NPDC003560 (assembly GCF_042878785.1). Taxonomy (NCBI): domain Bacteria; kingdom Bacillati; phylum Actinomycetota; class Actinomycetes; order Streptosporangiales; family Streptosporangiaceae; genus Nonomuraea; species Nonomuraea sp. NPDC003560. Next base: position 232,459 of record NZ_JBIAOF010000015.1, read on the forward strand.
ACCCGGGTGCCGCCCGGCGACGGCGGCCTCAGCCTCGGCCAGGCCGCCGTGGCCGCCGCCCGCGACCGGTCCGCGTGACATGCGGCCGGGCGCGCCCGCCAGGTGCCGGGGAACGCCGCCCGGCCCGTCCTAGCATGGCGATCATGCATTTCTTCAACCCCGGCCGCACGCCCTACGCCGAACGCGACCGTGAGCTGATCGGTGTGGAGCACGCCCGGCTCGCCCGCGCCCATTTCGCCCGGCACCCGGCCTACCGGCCCACGCCCGTGCACACCCTGACCGATCTGGCCGAGGCGGGCACCGTGCACGTCAAGGACGAGAGCGGCCGCATGGGCCTGGGCAGCTTCAAGGCGCTCGGCGGGGCCTACGCCGTGCACCGGCTGTCCGAACGCGACGGCGGCGGCACCACGTACGTCTGCGCCAGCGCCGGCAACCACGGCATCTCGGTCGCGGCCGGGGCCAGGGAGCTCGGCGCGCACTGCGTCGTCTACCTCAGCGAGCAGGTGCCCGAGCCGTTCGCGCACCGGCTGCGCGCCCTGGACGCCGAGGTCCGCCGCGAGGGCGGCGACTACGACGCCAGCCTGGCCGCCGCCCTGCACGCCTCCCAGGAGCACGGCTGGCGTCTGGTCGCCGACACCTCCTGGGAGGGCTACGACGACATCCCCCTGGACGTGATGCGCGGCTACACCGTCCTGTTCGACGAGATCGAGATCCCGCCCACCCACGTGTTCGTGCAGGCCGGGGTGGGCGGGCTGGCCGCCGCCGCGGCCGGGTACACGCGCGACCGCTGGGGCGAGCAGCCCAGGATCGTCGTGGTCGAGCCCGACGGCGCGCCCTGCCTGCTGGAGAGCGCCCGCGCGGGACGGCCGGTGCACGCCACCGGTTCGCCCACGCGCCTGGGCAGGCTCGACTGCCTGGAACCGTCCCTGATCGCCTTCGACCTGCTGAGCCGCCAGGCCGACCTGTTCGTCACCGTGGCCGACGAGCAGGCCGCCGAGGCCGCCGCGCTGCTGGCCGAGCGCGGGGTGGCCTTGTCGGAGTGCGGCGCGGCGGGGGCCGCCGGGCTGCTCGCCCTCGACCCGGGCACCCGCGAGGCGATCGCGCTCGGCCCGTCCGCACGCGTGTTGCTGGTGGGAACAGAGGGACCCGTGGAACCAAAGTGATCAGCGGGTCGTCAAAAGGGCGTGCATCAAGCTAACCGGCCAAAGCATGCTCGGGGAGACGGCCGGTTGGCCGAGCTCGACCTGCTGCGTTTCCTCGCCGCCCTGGCGGTCGTCGCCTTCCACTACCTGGTGGCCTTCGCCTCGGTTTGGGGGGCCAGGCCCGCCGCGCTGTTCCCCGCGCTGGCGCCGTTCGCCGGGCTGGGCATCCTCGGTGTCGAGCTGTTCTTCGTCATCAGCGGGTTCGTCATCCTCATGACGGTGTGGGGGAGGGGGCTCGGGGCGTTCGCCCGGTCGCGGCTGGTGCGGCTCTACCCGGCGTACTGGCTGAGCCTCGGCGCGGTGGCGGCCCTGTACGGGCTGACCGGCGCCACCGCGCTGGACCCAAAACTTTCACCAGGCCAGTACCTGGTGAACGCCACCATGTTCCAGCGGCTGTTCAAGGTGGCCGACGCCAGCGGCGTCTACTGGTCGCTCTGGGCCGAGCTGCGCTTCTACCTGCTGATCGCGATCCTGGTGATCGCCGGCGTCACGTACGGGCGCGTGCTGGTCTTCTCGGGCGTCTGGCTGGCCGTCGCGCTGGCCGCCAGGTTCGTGGAGAACGATCTGCTGAACGAGATCGTCATGCCCGACTACGCCCCCTACTTCGTCGCCGGCATGGCCCTCTATCTCATCCACCAGAACCGCAAGGCCCTGCTCCCGTGGCTGTACGTGGCCGCCGGATACGCCATGGCCATTCCCGCCGCGCTGGGCCGCGTGCACCGCCGCATCGACGCCGCCGGGTTCAAGAACATGCCCGTCACCGACACCGGCGTGATCGTCACCCTCACCCTGATCTTCGCCGCCATGGCCCTGGTGGCCCTCGGCCTGATCCGTCTCAAACCGTCCAGGACGCTCACCGCGCTGGGCGCCACCACTTACCCGCTTTACCTCTTCCATGGGGTTACCGCGGCGGCGCTCATCCCGCTGCTCACCGGCGACCTGCCCCCCTGGGCGGTGGCCCTGGTCACGACGCTGGCCGCCGTCGTGCTGTCGTATCTGATCTACTCCTTTGCCGAACGGCCGATCCAGCGACTCCTCAAGCCCCGCAGATCACCGCAAACCACAACAAGCTCCGCCGTACAGATTCAGAAGGCGTCGGTGCCATAACTCTGTGGCCTCGGGGCACTGTGAAGGGCATAGGCTCGGGCATATAAACGGCGGATAGGCAGATCCGGACGAACAGAGGGTGTTGCATGACGGTGCGTCGGGTGATGGGCATCGAGACCGAATACGGCATCTCCGTACCAGGTCAGCCAGGCGCCAACGCGATGGTGACCTCCTCCCAGGTCGTGAACGCCTACCTGGCCGCCTCGGCGGCCCGCGCGCGCAGAGCGCGATGGGACTTCGAGGAGGAGAACCCGCTGCGCGACGCGCGCGGCTTCGACCTGGCCCGCGAGGTCGCCGATCCCAGCCAGCTCACCGACGAGGACCTCGGGCTGGCCAACGTCATCCTCACCAACGGGGCCAGGCTCTACGTCGACCACGCCCACCCGGAGTACTCCTCGCCGGAGTGCACCAACCCGCGGGCCGCGGTCATCTGGGACAAGGCCGGCGAGCGCGTGATGTACGACGCGGCCACCCGCGCCTCGGCGATCCCGTCCAACGCGCCGATCCAGCTCTACAAGAACAACACCGACGCCAAGGGCGCCTCCTACGGCTGCCACGAGAACTACCTGATGCGGCGGGCCACGCCGTTCGCCGACATCGTCCGGCACCTGACGCCGTTCTTCGTCTCGCGGCAGGTCGTCACCGGCGCGGGCAAGGTCGGCATCGGCCAGGACTCCCGCGGCGAGGGCTTCCAGATCAGCCAGCGCGCCGACTTCTTCGAGGTCGAGGTGGGCCTGGAAACCACGCTCAAGCGGCCCATCATCAACACCCGCGACGAGCCGCACGCCGACCCCGAGAAGTACCGCCGGCTGCACGTGATCATCGGCGACGCCAACATGTCGGAGATCTCCACCTATCTCAAGCTCGGCTCCACCGCGCTCGTCCTGGCCATGATCGAGGAGGGCTTCCTGACCCGCGACCTGGCCGTGGAGAACCCCGTCCAGTCGCTGCGGGCGGTCAGCCACGACCCGACCTGCCGCTACGAGATCCCGATGCGCGACGGCCGCAGGCTCACCGCCGTGCAGCTCCAGATGGAGTACCTGGAGCAGGCCCGCAAGTACGTCGAGGAACGCGGCACCGCCCAGGACGAGATGAACAAGGACGTCCTCGACCGCTGGGAGTCCGTGCTCACGCGCCTGGCCGAGGACCCGATGCAGCTCTCGCGCGAGCTCGACTGGGTCGCCAAGCTGGAGCTGCTGGAGGGCTACCGCACCCGCGACAGCCTGCCCTGGTCCCACCCGCGGCTGCAGCTCGTCGACCTCCAGTACTCCGACATCCGCCCCGACCGCGGCCTGTACAACCGGCTCGTGGCGCGCGGGCGCATGCAGCGCCTGATCAGCGAGGAGGAGGTCGAGCGCGCGATCGAGCTGCCGCCGACCGACACCCGCGCCTACTTCCGCGGGCGCTGCCTGAGCCAGTACAGCGAGTCGGTGGCCGCCGCCTCCTGGGACTCGGTGATCTTCGACATCCCCGGCCGGGAGTCCCTGCAGCGCGTGCCCACGCTCGAACCGCTGCGCGGCACCAAGGCCCACGTCGGCGAGCTCTTCGACCGCTGCCGCACCGCGGCCGAGCTGGTCGCGGCGCTGACCGGCACCGGGGAGTAGCCGGGGCCCCGGGGCGTCCCGGGGCTCACAGCAGGCCGATGCCGAGCGTCAGCGTGCCCGCGGCCAGCGAGGCGCCGCCCACCGCGGTCAGCCAGATCAGCCGGTTCGGCTTGGTGTCGCGCGGACGCAGCACCGACAGGAAGAAGCCCAGCGGCATCAGGATGGGCGCGGCCACGATGAGCGTGCGCGTCAGCGCCTTCACGCCTTCGGACAGGCTCGCCTGGTCCACATACACCATCGCGACCAGGCTGAACAGCACCAGGACGCCCGCGTGCGCGTGCCCGGCCCGCCACAGGCCCCTGCGGACGGGGTTGTCCAGGTAGCCCGGCTCGTTGCGCATGAGGAAACGCAGCAGCGTCACACCGCCGAACGCGACGCCGGGGACTGTGATGAGGAGCACACCTGCCGTGTGCAGCGACGAAGGCGACATGTCGGGATCTCCTTGTGTATAGGTGGATCCATTATTGGATAGGAGCGCTATCCAGTCAAGCCGCCAAGATCGCAGGGTGTTCGACGCGAAATGTCGTCCGGTTCGGGGAAGATATGCCTTAGAGGCAGTCCCCCAAGCGGAGGTAGGACATGGCAACCAAGGACACCGGCGGGCAGAAGCAGACCGGCCGGCGTGAGGCCGAAGTTGAGGAGACCGAGGCCTCGGCGGCGCCGGACGTGCAGGAGCGACAGGAGAAGCTCACTGACGATGTCGACGCGATCCTGGACGAAATCGACGAAGTACTCGAAGAGAACGCAGAGGAATTCGTGCGTTCCTATGTGCAAAAGGGTGGCGAGTAGGGCCAGTAGGGCCTTGTCCTCACCGCTCTGACCATGGGGAAGGATGAGCCCCGGCCGATGCGGCCGGGGCTCACTCCTCTGGCACTCAGCCAGGAGTTCGGTCGGGCGCCGTGTAGTCGACCGCCACGCCGAGCAGCCGGACCGGTCGGTCCAGGTCGAAGCGGCCCAGCGCGGCGAGCGCCGCCTCGGTCAGCGCGCCGGCGTCGGCCGTGGGCCCGGGGAGCGTGCACTGCCGGGTACGGGTCAGGAACGGGGTGAAGCGCACCTTGACCGTCACCCGCGCGCAGAGACGCCCCGCCGCCACGGCGTCGCGGGCGACCTGCCCGGCGAGATCGGCCACCTGGCCGGCGACGGCCTCCCGATCGGTGAGGTCACGGGGAAAGGTGATCTCGCGGCTGTGACCGCGGGCCACCCAGGGAGTGGTGTCCACCTCGGCCTCGCCCCTGCCGAGGGCCAGGTAGTGGTACCAGGGGCCATTCACCGGACCGAAGGCGCGGGCCAGCTCGGCGGGGTCGGCGGCGGCCAGGTCGGCGACCGTGCGCAGGCCGAGCCCGGCGAGTTTCTTCGCCGTCCGGGCGCCGATGCCCCACAGCGCGTCGGTCGGCCGGTCGTTCATCACCTCGGCCCAGTTCTCGCCGGTCAGGCGGTAGACGCCGGCCGGTTTGGCGAAGGCCGAGGCGAGCTTGGCCTGGTGCTTGTTGTCGCCGATGCCGACCGAGCAGCTCAGCGTGGTGCGGTCGAGCACGACCCGCCGCAGGTCGGCCGCCAGCGCCTCGGGGTCGTCGGTCGTGGCGCCGACGAACGCCTCGTCCCAGCCCCAGACCTCCACCAGCACCGGCAGCTCGCGCAGGGCGGCCATGACGCGCTCGGAGGCGGCCTCGTAGGCGGGCGGGTCGCTGGGCAGGAAGACGGCGTCGGGGCAGCGCCGCAGCGCGGTGCGCAGCGGCATGCCGGAGTGCACGCCGTGCGCGCGGGCCTCGTAGGTGGCGGTCGCGGCGACCGTGCGCGGCTGGGCGGGGTCGCCGGAACCGCCCACGACGACGGGCCTGCCGCGCAGCTCGGGATGGCGCAGCAGCTCGACGGCGGCGATGAACTGGTCGAGGTCGACGTGCAGGATCCAGGCCCTGGCCATGAGTCCAGTATGCGAGGCGGGCCGCCCCGGGGTCACAGCAGCCGGTCGTCGCGGTAGACCAGGGCGCGGCGCGGCACGGCCCAGCGGGCGGCGCCGAGCGGCGGCTCCTCGCCCTCCGGCACGACGGCCTGGATGAGCGCGTCCGGCGACTCCAGGGTGATGAGGGTGTGGGTGCCCATGTTCTCCAGGACGGAGACGACGCCGGGGAAGGCGTCGGGGCGCTCGGCGGGGGACAGGTCCATGTACTCCGGGCGCACGCCGTACGTCACGGGGGCGTCGTCGTCCGGGGGCAGGCCGTCGGGCAGGGGGCGCAGGGCGCCGGCCACCTTGAGCCCGGAGCCGGTGACCTGGGCGGGCAGCAGGTTCATCGGGGTGGAGCCGATGAAGGAGGCCACGAACGTGGTGGCCGGCCGGTGGAAGATCTCCGCCGGGGTGCCGACCTGGATCATCGAGCCCCTGGACATGACGGCGATGCGGTCGGCCAGCGCGAGCGCCTCGGCCTGGTCGTGGGTGACGAACACGGTGGTGACGGCCAGCTCCCGCTGCAGCCGCTTGAGGAAGGTGCGCGCCTCCAGGCGCAGGCGGGCGTCGAGGTTGGACAGCGGCTCGTCGAACAGGAACGCGGCCGGGTGGCAGGCGATCGCGCGGGCCAGCGCCACCCGCTGCTGCTGGCCGCCGGACAGCTCGGACGGACGCCGCAGCAGCAGCTCGGTGAGGCTGAGCCGGGCCGCGACCTCGGCCGCCTTCTCCGTCCGGCGGGCGCGGGGGACCTTCCTGATGCGCAGCGGGTAGGCGATGTTGGCGGTGACGTCCATGTGGGGGAAGATCGCGTAGTCCTGGAAGACCATGGCGACGTCGCGCTCGCCCGGCGGCAGCGCGGTGACGTCCTTGCCGTTGATGGCGACGGTCCCGGAGGTGGGGGTCTCCAGGCCGGCGATGCTGCGCAGGAGGGTGGTCTTGCCGCAGCCGGAGGGGCCGAGCAGGGCGAAGAACTCGCCGTCCTCGACGGTGAGGGCGAGGTCGTCGAGCGCGCGCACGCCTCCGGGGAACACCTTGGTCAGGCCGTGCAGGGAAATCAACGCTTGATTCCTCCGTGGAAGCGGAAACCGTACCGCTGGGAGACGAACAGGTACATCAGCACCACCGGCAGGGAGTACAGCAGCGAGAAGGCGGAGATGAGGTCGAGCCGGGGCGCGCCGCCCTCGGTGTAGAGCGTGTAGAGGATGATCGAGCCGGGCGCCTTCTCGGGGTCGCGCAGCAGAATGAACTGGAACAGGAACCCGCCCCACACGCTGGCCAGCGCCCACACGGCGATGGTGGCCAGCCCCGGCCGGACGAGCGGGACCACGATGTGCCGCAGGATCTGCAGCGACGAGGCGCCGAAGACCCGGGCGGACTCCTCGTAGGAGGTGGGCGTCTCGTCCATGAAGTCCTTCAGGATGAAGATCGCGGCGGGCAGCAGACCGGCCGAGACCACGAGGACGACGCCGAGATGGGTGTCGATGAGGCCGAGCCGGGTGGCCAGCTCGAAGATCGGCACCATCGCCGCGGTGCCGGTGACCACGGACGACAGCAGCAGGAGCAGGTAGAGCAGCACGTCACGGCCGGGCAGCCGCACCCGCGACAGGGCGTAGGCGGCCAGCGCCGACAGGACGACGACCAGCACCGCCGCCCCGCCCCCTTGGATGAGTGAGTTGCGGATCGAGCCCAGCGCGTACGGGTTGTCCAGAACGGCGGCGAAGTTGCGCAACGTGAACTCGGGGATCGACGTGGTGATCGTCGGCGTGTCGTCGAAGGGCGCGCTGGCCAGCCAGAGCATGGGCAGCGCGAAGAAGGCCAGGACGACGGCGACGAACACGGTGGCGGCCAGCCGTCCGAGCGTGTGGCGGATCATGCGGGCGGTCCTCCGGCGGCGGCGACCTCCCGCGTGCGGCGACGTCCGCGCAGCAACCGCAGGTAGGCCAGGGCGAAGACGAGGTTGATCAGCAGGATGAGGAAGGAGATGGCGGCGCCCACGCCGAGCTGCCCGTCCTGGAGGGCGACGCGGTAGACGTACACGGGCAGGATCTCCGAGCGGCCCTCGGGCCCGCCGCCGGTCAGCACGAACGGCGTGAAGTCGTTGAACGTCCACAGGCTGATCAGCAGCAGGTTCGTCAGGACGTGCCGCCTGATGGCGGGCAGCACCACGTCGCGCAGCTGCTGCGGCACGCTCGCGCCGGCCAGCCGGGCGGTCTCCAGGTGCGAGGGCGGCACGTTCTCCAGGGCGGCCGAGTAGAGCATCATCGAGAACGCGGTGCCGCGCCACACGTTGAAGACGATGATCGACAGCAGCGGGTAGTCCAGCAGCCAGGCGAACCCCGGCGTGTGCAGCAGGGCGTTGAGCGTGCCGTCGTCGCGGTCGAGCAGCGCGAACCACAACATGCCGACCACGGTGCTGGGCAGGATCCACGACAGCAGCACCGCGCCCTCGACGACCCGGCGCAGCGGGCCGGTGCGCGAGCGCAGGATCCAGGCCAGGGCGAAGCCCAGCCCGGCCTGCCCGACGACGGCCGAGCCGCCGACGTACAGCAGGGTGAGCCACAGCGAGGACAGGAACCGCGGGTCGGCGAGCGCGGCGGTGTAGTTGTCCAGTCCGACGACCTGGGGGTCGGCGGCGGCCAGACCGGTCAGCCGGTAGTCGGTCAGGCCGAGGTAGATGGTCCACAGGGCCGGGAAGAGCAGGAAGACGCCGATCAGGACCAGGGCGGGCAGGACGAACGCGACCGCCCTGCCCCGGCCCAGCCCGGCGGCGTCAGCCGCCGACGTTGGCCGCGCCACCGACCAGTCCCTCCAGCTTGCTCCGGTACGCCGCGGCCGCCTCGTCGGCGCTCTTCCCGGCCACCACGGCCGCCGTGGCCTCCTGCAGGGCGGTGGAGACCTGCGGGTAGACGGCCAGGCCCGGCCGGTAGGCGGTGATGGGCAGCACCTCGTCGGCGACGAACTTGAGCATGGGGTCGGCGCTCAGCACCTCTTCGTTGACGTCGGTGCGGGCGCTGACGCGGGCCTTCCCGGCCAGCTGCGACTTGGTCGCGGCGGCCGAGTGCATGAAGGCCAGCAGCTCCCAGGCCGCCTTGGGGTTCTTGGAGAAGGGGTTGAGCACGCGGACCGCCCCGCCGGACATGCTGACGAAGTCCTGGCCGCGGATGCCGCCGCCGGGCTGCCTGGCCGGGATCTTGGCGTAGCCCACGACCTGGTCGCGGTCGGGCATGGGGGCGACCCCGGCCTTGGGCTCGATGACCGAGCGCCAGAAGTAGTCGCTCTCGGCCAGGATGGCGATCTTGCCGGCGGCGAACTGCGCGAAGGACTTGTCGCGCCCCTTGGCCTCCTGCTGGAGCTTGGGGTCGCCGAGCCCGCTGCCGCCGTAGACCTGCTGGTAGAAGCCGAGGACGTCCTTGACGGCCTGGGAGGCGCCGGTCCACTTGCCCGAGGCGTAGATCTCCGCCCCGGCGCCGGCCAGCAGCGGCAGCACGCCCTGCATGGTGGTGGCCTCGCCCATGGCGGTGCCGGCGTCGATCTGGAGGGGCGTGGGCACCCCGGCGGCCTTGAGCTTGACGCCGGCGTCGATGATCTGCTGCCAGCTGGTCGGCTGCCAGGTCTCTGGCAGCCCGGCCTTCCTGAACAGCGCCTTGTTGTAGAACAGCACGCGGCCGTCGGTGCCCTGGGGCAGGCCGTACTTCTTGCCGTCGAAGATGCCGAGGCCCTGGACGGCCTGCGGGATCTGCGACCAGCCCTCCCACTGCTCGACGCCGGCGCCGCCGACCTCGGTGAGCGGCTTGATGTATCCGGCCTGGGCGAACTCGCCGACCCAGATGCCGTCGAGGTCGATGACGTCGGCCCCGGTCCTGGACTTGAGGTCGAGCGCGATCTTGGTCTTGTACTGCTCGTCGTCCACGCCGTTGCCCTGGAAGAGCACCTTGACGTTCTGGTGGGTCTTCTCGAACTCGGGGATGACCCACTTCTTGATCCAGGCGGCGGACTCGGAGTTCTTGCCGCCCTCGATGGAGTTGGCGGTGATGGTGAGGGTGATGCTGCCCCCGGACTGGGTGCCGGAGCCGCAGGAGGTGAGGGCCAGGACGGCTGCGGCCGCGACGAGCGCGGGCCGGCTGGGAAGTCGCAAGTCGGCCTCCTGTTCAGGACGTGCAGACATACCGACAATCGCACGGGGTGTGGCGGGCGTAAAGAAACGATCTGATGAACGGTTCGCCGTGAGCTGATCGTGGGAAGTGCAGACAGCAACGCAACATGAGTAGGGTCGGCCTAGAGACACTGATGTTGGGAGGGAGTCGCGTGGCACCGAACAGGGATCTGCCCGTCGGCCTGGTGGACCAGCTTTTCCGAAACTCAGGGAACTCCTCGTTCACCGAGTTCGTCGGCTCTTACGCGCCCGAGTTGCTGCCGCAGCGTCACCAGGCGCTGGCCACTCCGATCGGCGACCAGGTCCCCCACGCGACCACGATCGTGGCCGCCACCTTCGCCGGCGGCGTGGTGATGGCGGGCGACCGGCGGGCCACGTCGGGGAACATCATCTCGCAGCGTGACATCGAGAAGGTGTTCCGCTCCGACGACTACTCGTGCATGGGCATCGCGGGCACGGCCAGCACCGGCATCGAGATGGCCCGCCTCTACCGCGTGGAGCTGGAGCACTACGAGAAGATGGAGGGCCGCACGCTCTCGGTGGCGGGCAAGGCCAACCGCCTGGCCACCATGATCCGCGGCAACCTCGGCATGGCGATGCAGGGCCTGGTGGTGGTGCCGCTGTTCGCGGCCTACGACCCCGACCGCGACGAGGGCCGCATCTTCAGCTACGACGTGGCGGGCGGCCCCTACGAGCGCGACCGCTACGACGCCATCGGCTCCGGCTCGATCTTCGCCCGCGGCTCGCTGAAGAAGCTCTACCGCGACGGCGCCTCGGCCGACGACATGGTGATGACGGTGATCCAGGCCCTCTACGACGCGGCCGACGACGACTCGGCGACCGGCGGGCCCGACGTGTCGAGGAAGATCTGGCCGATCGTGTCGGTGATCGACGCCGACGGCTTCCGCAGGCTGACCGACCAGCAGGTGGCCGCCAAGGTCGAACAGATGCTGGAGGCCCGGATGATCTCGCCCGACGGCCCCATCGCCCCGCTGCGCTAGAAAGGACCACTGCCCGTGTCCATGCCTTTTGGATATGCGTCCCCTGAGCAGATCATGCGGGACAAGGCCGACTACGCGCGCAAGGGCATCGCGCGGGGCCGGTCGGTCGTCGTGTTGCAGTACGTCGACGGCATCCTGTTCGTGGCGCCCAACCCGTCGCGGGCGCTGCACAAGATCAGCGAGATCTACGACCGCATCGGGTTCGCCGCCGTCGGCCGCTACAACGAGTTCGAGGAGCTGCGCCTCGGCGGCATCCGCTACGCCGACATCAACGGCTACACCTACGACCGCTCCGACGTGACCGGTCGCGGGCTGGCCAACCTCTACGCCTCCAACCTGGGCCGCATCTTCACCGAGTCGATCAAGTCGCTGGAGGTGGAGGTCGTCGTCGCCGAGGTCGGCGACACGCCCGACGGCGACGCGATCTACCGGCTGACCTTCGACGGCTCGGTGTTCGACGAGCACGGCTTCGCCGCCATGGGCGGCCAGGCCGACGCCGTGGCCGGGCGGCTGAAGGAGCGCTACCGCGAGTCGATGTCGCTGGCCGACGCCCTTGAGGTGGCGCTGGCCGCGCTCACCGAGCCGGGCGGCGAGCGGCCGCCGGTCACCCAGCTGGAGGTCGCGGTGCTCGACCGCAACCGCGAGCACCGCAAGTTCCTGCGGCTGACGGGCGCGCGGCTGGAGCGCCTGCTCGCCCAGACGACGACGTCCGCCGCGCAGCCCGCCACCCCGCCCGAGGCCCCGCCGACCGGGCCCGCCGGGGAGTCGTCCGGGACGGCGCCTGAGACCCCGCCCGCCACCCCGCCCACCACGCCGCCCGCCGCGCCGCCGACCGGTCCGCCCACGGGCCCCGAAGGCGACGTCGACGACGGCTCCGGGCCGCTCTGAGCCTTCGAAGACCGCAGGGAGAGGGCGAGGGCCACCATGACGGCCCTCGCCCTCTCCCTTGAGCTCACCGCCCGCGACAGGGCCCGCGCTGTGTGACCTGTATCACCGGCATGGCGGTGAACCCCGGGGCGCGAGGTGGGATCTCAGCAAGCGTGAACACAACGATGCGCACCCTCCTCACCGGCGGCACCGCCGCCGCCGCGCTGCTGGCCTCCGGCGTCGCCGCCCACGCGGCCACGACCGCCACCGCCACCGCCACCGCCACCGCCACCGCCACCGCCACGGCGAGCCAGGCCGCCACCGCCTACCCGGCGTACAAGAAGCCCGCGATCTTCGGCACGAGCTTCCAGGCCGACCCCGGCCACGACTTCACCAAGGGCATCCACTCCCGCCACAGCGGCATCCTGCGCGGCTGGATCACCGACGTGCGCGACGGCGTCGCCGAGTACGAGCCCATCAAGTGGAAGCGGTCCAAGACCACCGAGGGCTACTTCGTCGGCCCGCCCGAGGGCGACGTGACGGCCTACGCCTCCCCGATCGCCAAGGACGTCGTCTTCCTGTCGGCCTACGGCTGCAAGCCGGTGATGGCGGCCATGACCGTCGACCGCAACACCGGCCTGGGCGCCAAGCGCTGCCCCGCGTCCGTCCTGGTCAAGCGGCACGACAAGCAGCGGCAGCCGTCGCTCATCACGGTGCACAAGGGCAAGATCGTCAAGGTTCAGGAGATCTACACCCCGTGATCCCGGCTCCGCGCTTCGCGGGGGCGGGCGCGGACCTGGTAAAACCCACCCAGCAAATCTGGCAAATGGGACGTCCGCCGGAAAACACCTGTGAAGATCTCTCCCTATCGCCGATCCGTGGGCATAGTGTGAGGTGATGGATCGTCGCATCTTCGGGCTGGAGAACGAGTACGGCGTGACCTGCACGTTCAGGGGACAGCGCAGGCTGTCCCCCGACGAGGTCGCGCGCTACCTGTTCCGGCGGGTCGTGTCCTGGGGCCGATCGAGCAACGTCTTCCTCCGCAACGGCGCACGTCTCTACCTCGACGTGGGCAGCCATCCTGAGTACGCAACACCCGAGTGTGACAACGTCATCGAACTCGTCACCCACGACAAGGCGGGCGAGCGCATCCTTGAGGGCCTTCTCGTCGACGCCGAGAAACGCCTGCGCGAAGAGGGCATCGCGGGTGACATCTACCTGTTCAAGAACAACACCGACTCGGCCGGCAACTCCTACGGCTGCCACGAGAACTACCTGGTGGGCCGGCACGGCGAGTTCGGCCGCCTGGCCGACGTGCTGATCCCGTTCCTGGTGACCCGGCAGATCGTGTGCGGGGCGGGCAAGGTGCTCCAGACGCCGCGCGGCGCCGTCTACTGCGTCTCGCAGCGGGCCGAGCACATCTGGGAGGGCGTCTCCAGCGCCACCACCCGGTCCCGGCCGATCATCAACACCCGCGACGAGCCGCACGCCGACGCCGAGCGCTTCCGCCGCCTGCACGTGATCGTCGGCGACTCGAACATGAGCGAGACCACGATGCTGCTCAAGGTCGGCGCGACCGACCTGGTGCTGCGCATGATCGAGGCCGGCACGGTGATGCGCGACCTGTCCCTGGAGAACCCGATCAGGGCCATCCGCGAGGTCTCCCACGACATGACCGGCCGCCGCCGGGTGCGCCTGGCCAACGGCCGGGAGGCCTCCAGCCTGGAGATCCAGCAGGAGTACCTGTCCAAGGCCCAGGACTTCGTCGACCGGCGCGGCGGCGACGCCATCACCCGCCGGGTGCTGGAGCTGTGGGAACGCACCCTGCGCGCCGTCGAGACCGGCGACCTCGACCTGGTCTCGCGCGAGATCGACTGGGTGACCAAATACCAGCTGATCGAGCGCTACCGCAAGAAGTACGACCTGCCGCTGTCCTCGCCCAGGGTGGCCCAGCTCGACCTGGCCTACCACGACGTCCACCGCAAGCGCGGCCTGTTCTACCTGCTGCAGAAGCGCGGCTCGGTCGAGCGGGTGGCCTCCGACCTGAAGATCTTCGAGGCCAAGTCGGTGCCGCCGCAGACCACCAGGGCGCGCCTGCGCGGCGAGTTCATCCGCAAGGCGCAGGAGAAGCGGCGCGACTTCACCGTCGACTGGGTTCACCTGAAGCTGAACGACCAGGCCCAGCGCACGGTGCTGTGCAAGGACCCCTTCCGCAGCGTGGACGAGCGCGTCGACAAGCTCATCGCCGGCATGTGAGGCGACGGCCGGGGCGTGGTGTTTACCTCGGCCCTACCTCGATGTCGGGTAGGGTGACGCGAATCTGACGTCTTTTCCGAGGGAAGTCCATGCGCCGCGCTCTGGCCGTACTGGCAGCCGTGCCTTTGATCTTCGTCGCCGCCGCGTGCGGCGACACCGACGCCGGGGCGAACGGAGGCGCCACCACCGGCACCGACGCGGCCGGGCTCACCGTCACCGGGAACGTGGGCGTCAAGCCCACGGTGACCTTCCCCGCCGGCTCGCCGGCGACGAAGTCCTCCTACAAGGTGATCCAGCCGGGCACCGGCCCGGAGGTCAAGACCGGCGACAAGCTGATCGTCAACCTGACCGTCTACAACTGGGACGGCAAGGGCAACGCGATCCAGGGCTCCTCCTACGACACCAAGCAGCCCGAGACCGTCCCGGTCAACGAGCAGCTGCCGGAGGTGCTGCGCACCGGCTTCACGAAGGTCAAGCACGGCGGCCGGCTGCTGGCCGTGCTGGCCAACGACTCGGCCCCGGCGGGGCAGGCCACGGCCGGTGCCGAGCCGACGAAGGTGTTCGTGCTCGACGTGGTCGGCGCCCGGCCCCCGGCGCTGAAGGCGGCCACGGGCAAGGAGACCGGCCAGACCCTCAAGGGCGTCAAGGTGGACAACCCGGGTGGGGAGAAGGCTCCGACGCTGACCACCAAGACCGACGAGAAGCCGTCCAAGGAGCTGGTGGTCAAGACCATCATCGAGGGCACCGGCGCCAAGGTGCAGCCCACCCAGACGCTGACCGTCCACTACACGGGCAAGATCTGGGGCACCGACAGCCAGTTCGACTCCAGCTGGGAGCGCGGCGAGCCGGCCGAGTTCCCGCTCGCGAACGTGATCCAGGGCTGGCAGAAGGGCCTGGCCGGGGTGCCGGTCGGCAGCCGGGTCGTGATGAGCATCCCGCCGGACCTCGGCTACGGCGACCAGGCCCAGGACAAGATCCCCGCCAAGAGCACGCTGGTGTTCGTGGTCGACGTGCTGGCGGCCTCCTGACCGGGTGATCTCCTGACGGGCCGTCCGACGACGCGGTAGCATCTCGTGGCCCGGTGGCGTCTCGCCGCCGGGCCACTTTGTCGTGGGAGGGCAGATGCGCCGCCGTACGATCGTGCCGTCGCTGGCGTCGCTGCTGCTGCTGGCCGCCGCCTGCACGGGCCCGACGGCCGGCGGGCCCGCGCTCAAGGCGGAGAAGAAACTCGACCTGAAGGTGGGCGGCGCGTTCGGCGCCCGGCCCACGATCGTCTTCCCCGCCGGCCGGCCGGCCGCCGATCTCCAGGTCGACGAGCTGACCACGGGCGGCGGCGACCGGCTGGGCGACGACGACGTCGCGGTCGTCCAGTACACCGCGCACGTCTGGGACGGCCGCGACAACCGCCTGGTCGACTCCAGCTTCAACCGGGGCGCCCCCGCGGCCTTCCCGGTGGGCTCGCTGCTGCCGGGGCTCGGCAGGGCGCTGCGCGGCCGCACGGTGGGCAGCAGGGTGCTCGCGGCCGTCCCGCCCGACCAGGGCTTCGGCGCCGCCCCGCCGCGCGGCGTCGGCCCGGCCGACGACCTGGTCTACGTCGTGGACATCCTGGGCGCCCACCGCAAGGGCGTCTCGGTCGAGGCGGCCGGCGGGTCGCTGGCCGGCGTCCGGGTGACCGGCGGCGAGCGGCCGAAGGTGTCGATCCCGGCCGCCGCGCCGCCGCGCGCCTTCGCCGCCAAGGTGCTGCGGCGGGGGAGCGGCGGCCCGGCGCGGGCCGGGCAGCTCCTGGTCACCCAGTACGAGGGCGCGATCTGGGCCCGGCGCGAGGTCTTCGACTCCACCTGGTCGACCGGTCTGCCGAAGGCGTTCCGGATCGGCGACGGCACCGTGATCAAGGCGTGGGACAAGGCGCTGGTCGGCGTGCCCGTCGGCAGCCGGGTGCTGATGGTCGTCCCGCCCGCCTACGGCTACGGCGCGCCGGGCCATCCCGCGTACGGGATCAAGGGCTCCGACGCCCTCGTGTTCGTCGTGGACGTCCTGGCCGCCTACTGAGGCTCCGTAGACTCCGGCTGTGAGCAGTGACGACGACCTGCAGGCGCTCGGCCTGCTGCACGACCCCGTGCGCCGCAGCCTGTACGAGGCCGTGACCGCCGGCGGCGGCGACGTCGGCCGGGGCGAGGCCGCCGAGGCGGCCGGCGTGTCCAGGACGCTGGCCGGCCACCACCTCGACAAGCTCGTCGAGGCCGGGCTGCTGGAGAGCGGCTTTCGTCCCCAGGACAGGAAGGGCCCCGGCAGCGGCCGCCCGGCCAAGGTCTACCGCAGGGCCAAGGGCGAGCGCACGGTCAGCCTGCCCCCGCGCGACTACGCCACGCCCGCCGCGGTGCTGGCCGACGTGGTGGAGCTGCTCGGCGCGGAGGAGCAGGCCGAGCAGGCGGCCCGCCGGGCGGGCGCGCGCATCGGCAGGGGGCGCGGCGGCGAGCCCGTCGACCGGGTGCTGCGCGAGCGCGGCTACGAGCCCTACGACGAGGGCGGCGCGCTGCGGCTGCGCAACTGCCCCTTCCACCTGCTGTCGCAGGAGCAGCCGCTGCTGGTGTGCTCGATGAACCTGGCGCTGTGCCAGGGGCTGCTGGAGGGTATGGGCGAGGACCCGGGCAGGGCGCGGCTGGATCCGCGGCCGGGGGAGTGCTGCGTCTCGCTTTCTAAAACAAATGAAGATTGACATAGAAGCCGCGAGAGTGATGTGCTGAGCCCCATGCATCTGGCCCAGCTCAACGTCGCGCACCTGCGCGCGCCCATCGACGCCCCCGAACTCGCCGAGTTCGTCGCCCTGCTCGAACCCGTCAACGCCGTCGCCGACGAGGCCCCCGGCTTCGTGTGGCGGATGAAGGAGAGCGAGAGCGACCCCACCGCCACCGTCGTGCACGACTTCGGCGACCACCTGCTGATCAACTTCTCGGTGTGGGAGTCGCTGGAGACCCTGTGGGACTTCACCTACCGCAGCGTCCATCTGGGCGTGCTGCGCCGGCGCAGGGAGTGGTTCCTGCGCGTGGCCGAGCCGTACATGGTGATGTGGTGGGTGCCCGAGGGGCACATCCCGTCGCTGGCCGAGGGCATGCGGCGGCTGGAACGCCTCAGGACCGAGGGGCCGAGCCCCGAGGCGTTCACCTACAAGGACTCCTACGACAGCAGCGAGGCCGCCAGCCTGCCCGCCGCCGCCGAGGTCAGGAAGTAGGGCAGGTCCTCCTCCAGGCCCCTGCCCATGGTGGACAGCTTCACGGGCGCGGCGCGCAGCGCCTCGTGCAGGCCGTCCACCGGCACCGGCACCAGCCGGTGCCGGGCCGCCAGCGGCCCGGCCTGCTCGCGCACCCGCTCGCCGAACGCGCCGGGCAGCTGCGGCACCGCCACGTCGGCCGGCGAGAGCGCGACCCGGCCGTAGGCGGTCAGCGAGTGGTGGGAGACGCCGACGTGCCGCTCGCGCGCGTCGCCCTCGCTGACGCGCAGCGCCGCCACCGGACGGCCGCCCAGCACCCCGGCGGCGTTGACCGCCTCGCCCGCCGCCACGCCCGAGAAGCCCCAGCGGGTGCCCGTCCCCAGGTTGCCCGGGCCCTGCGTGACGATCGCCACGTCGGCCCGCAGCACGTGCCTGGCCGCCAGCAGCCCGGTGTGGACGGTGACCGTCTCGACGTCGCCGCCGAACGCCTGGCCCGTCGTCACCACCCCGGCCAGCCAGCCGGTCTCGCGCAGCCGGGCCGCCGACATCGAGAACCAGGCGGGCAGCGCGCCGCCGTCCTGCATCACGTACGCCACCCGCGGGCCGGGGGCGCCGTCGTACAGGCCGGACAGGATCGGGGCCAGCGCGGAGTGCAGATCGGCCACGATCACCGGCATCCCGGCCAGGTCGTCGGCCTCGCTCAGGACGTCGTGGAACGGCGAGTCCTGCTCGTCGGCGCCCAGCACCGTGGCCTGCAGCGGCGTGTAGCGGGCCTTCACCAGGTGCCCCGGACCCACCGGATCTTGCGGCAAACGGTTCGGGACGGCCACCACCATGGCGTAACCTCCCGTACCGAGACCCATCGCGAGTGCGGTCGTGTTGAGCAGCACCTCGTCACCGGGTTCCGGGCGGCCCACCAACGGGGGGTAGGCCAGTGCCCGGCACTCACCTTCGGGAACGGCGACGTCCAGCTCCACCGCTCCCGGCCACTCGCGTCGGATCCGGACAACCTCGCCCTTGCGCCATCTGATCACGGGGGCAGGGTAGCGTCGATGAAGGAGGAGTGAGGCAGATGTCGCGCCGTAAGACCGAGCGGTTGCTGAATCTGGTGATCTGCCTGCTCGCCACCCGCCGCCCGCTGTCGGCCGAGCAGATCCGCCAGGCGGTTCCCGGCTACGACCGCGACGGCGACGAGGCGTTCCAGCGCATGTTCGAACGCGACAAGAACGAGCTGCGCGAGATCGGCATCCCCATCGACGTCGTGCGCGACCCGTGGGAGGACGAGCCGGGCTACCGCATCGACCCGCAGTCCTACGAGCTGCCGGAGATCACCCTGGAGGCCGACGAGGCCGCCGTGCTGGGCCTGGCGGCGCAGGTGTGGCAGCGGGCCAGCCTGGCCGAGGCCGCCTCGGGGGCGCTGCTGAAGCTGCGCGCCGCCGGCGTGGCCACCGACGAGCCGGTCGGCGGCCCGATCGGCGGCGGCGCCCTGGAACTGCGCGTCGACACCCGCGACCCGGCCTTCCCCGCCCTGTGGGACGCCGTGCGCGACCGCCGCGTGGTGCGCTTCGACTACCGCGCCTCCGGCAGCGAGACCGTGCGCGCCCGCACCGTCGAGCCGTGGGGCGTGGTCAGCCGGCGCGGGCGCTGGTACCTGGCCGGGTTCGACCGCGACCGCGCCGCGCCGCGCGCCTTCCGGCTCAGCCGCATCGCCGGTCCGGTCACCGCGCTCGGCCGCCCCGGCGTCGTCGAGGTGCCCCACGGGGTCGACCTGCGGGCCATGGTCGGCTTCCCCGAGGAGCCCGTGGACGAGCGCGTCGCCGTCATCCGGGTGCGCCGGGGGACCTGCGAGGGCCTGCGCCAGCTCGCCAGGGCCGTGCACCCGCGCGAGGACGGCTGGGACGAGGCCGAGCTGGCCTTCGCCGACCCCGAACGCCTCGCGGGCTGGATGGCCAGCCTCGGCGCCGACGTCGAGGTGGTCGGGCCGCCCGACGCCCGCGAGGCCGTCATCCGCCGACTGAAGGGAGCCCTGGCATGAGCGGTTCTGCTGACCGGCTGCCCAGGCTGCTGGCGCTGGTGCCGTACCTGATGTCCCACCCGGGGGCCCAGGTCGGCGAGGTCGCCGAGGTCTTCGGGCTGAGCGAGAAGCAGCTCATCGACGACCTGCAACTGGTGTGGATGTGCGGCCTGCCCGGCCACACCCCCGGCGACCTCATCGACGTCTCCTGGGACGGCGGCGAGATCATCATCGACAACGCCGACACCATCGCCCGGCCGCTGCGGCTCGGCATCGACGAGGCCAGCGCGCTGCTGGTCGCGCTGCGCATGCTGGCCGCCACGCCCGAGCTGGCCGACGTGGCCGCCGGCGACGCGCTGCCGCGCGTGGTGGCCAAGCTGGAGCGCGCCGCGGGCGAGGGCGCGGCCACCGTCAGCAGCCAGGTCGCCTTCGACGTCGAGGCCGCACCCGACGCGCTCGGCCGGGTGCGCGAGGGGCTCACCGCCCGGCGCCGGCTGTCGCTGCGCTACTACGTGCCCGGGCGCGACGAGGTCACCCCGCGCGAGGTCGACCCGACCCGGGTCGTGGTCGTCGACGGCCGCACGTACCTGGAGGGCTGGTGCTACCGGGCCGAGGCGATGCGGCTGTTCCGGCTCGACCGGGTGCTCGGCGTCGACGTGCTCGACGTGCCGGCCGACCCGCCGGCCGAGGCCGAGCCCATCGACGTCACCCGCGGCGTCTTCCGTCCCTCGCCGACCGACGAGCTGGTCGAGCTGGAGGTCAGCGCCGCCGGGCGGTGGGTGGCCGAGTACTACCCGTGCGAGGAGGTCACCGAGCTCGGTGAAGGACGGCTGAAGATCTCGTTGCGGGCGCGTGACGAGGACTGGATCGTCAAGCTGGCGCTGCGGCTCGGCGACACCGGCCGGGTCGTCTTCCCGCCGGCGATGGCCGAGACCGTGCGCGGGGAGGCCGAGCGGGCCCTGGCCCTGTACGCTCAGCACCCATGACGTGGATCTTCTTGGCCGCCGGGCTGGTCCTGGCCGGGCTGGCCGTGCTCGGCGTCGCGGGCGCCAGGGCCGCCGCCGCGGCACGTTCCCTGAAGAGGGAGGTCGCCGCGGCGAAGGCGCGTCTGGAGCGGGGGCAGGTCAGATTGACGCCCCGGAAGGATGAGACCACGGCCCCTGGGGGCGTACCATCGGGGCTGAAGACCGGCACTCGCTGATAAAGGACGTTTCATGTCGAACCTTGGAGTTCCCGAGCTCCTGATCATCGCAGGCGTGCTCGTCCTGCTGTTCGGTGCCAAGAAGCTGCCCGACGTGGCCAGGGGCGTCGGCAGGTCGCTGCGCATCTTCAAGTCGGAGACCGCCAAGCTCCGCGATGACGACGACGACACGCCCCACACCACGGTCCAGGCGCAGCCGGCCCCGGCTCCGGCCCAGCAGGCCGCACCGCAGCCGATCACCCCCGCTCCCGCCCCGGCCCCCGCCGCCGCCCCGGCGCTCTCGGCCGAGGAGCAGGCCCGCCAGCTCGAGGAGCAGGCCGCCCGCCTGCGCGCCAGCGCCGCCCAGGCCGACAAGCAAGGCTGACCCCCCTTCCTCCTCCTTCACCCCTGGACGTGCGAATGGCGCTGCTCAAACGGTCGAGAGATTCCGGATCGGCCCCCGACCCCGAGGGCCGGATGCCGCTCATGGAGCACCTGCGCGAACTGCGCAACAGGCTGCTCATCTCGGTTCTCGCGGTGGTCGTGGGCATCGTCGTCGGCTGGATGCTGTTCGACCCGGTGTGGGAGGCGCTGCGCGCGCCCTACTGCGAGACGGTGCAGTCGCGCCAGCTCAACGGTCACTGCAGCCTGGTCTACAACGGCATCTTCCAGTCCTTCTTCATCACCCTGAAGGTCTCGGCGATGGTGGGCGTCGTGGTGGCCTCACCGGTCTGGCTCTACCAGATCTGGGCCTTCGTCACCCCGGCCCTCTACCGCAACGAGAAGCGCTACTCGATCGCGTTCCTCGGCCTGGCCGTCCCGCTGTTCGTGTTCGGCGCGGGCCTGGCCTACGTCATCATGGACACCAGCCTCGGCATCCTGCTGAGCTTCTCGCTTGAGGACACCGTCGCGACGATCTCGATCGACGAGTACCTCGACTACGTCCTGATCATGTTGATGATCTTCGGCGTGTCGTTCGAGCTGCCGCTGCTGCTGGTCTTCCTCAACGTCATCGGCGTCCTGTCCCACGCGACCGTGAAGAAGCACCGGCGTACGGTGATCTTCGCGATGTTCGTGTTCGGGGCGGTCATCACCCCCGGTGGCGACCCGCTCACCATGATGGCGCTGGCCGCGCCGATGATCATCCTGTACTTCCTCGCCGAGCTCTTCATGTACGTGCGGGAGCGCCGCAGGCCCGCGGGCGAGGACTTCTCGCACCTGTCCGACGACGAGGCCTCGCCGCTGGCGGACGCCGCGTCCGACGCCGAGGATTCCGACGGCGCCCGATAGGCGATAGGTTCCGGGCGTGGCCCCCCAAATCGCCCTGCTCGTCAACCCCGCCGCGCGCGGCGGGCGCACCCTGCGACTGCTCGAACCCGTCGCCCGCCGGTTGCGGGCCGGCGGCGCCGAGCTGTCGGTGATCGTCGGCGCCGACGCCGCCGACGCCCTCGAACGTGCCTGCACCGCCGTCGCCGAGCGCCCCGACGCGCTGGTCGCCTTCGGCGGCGACGGGCTGGTCCACCTCGCCGTCCAGGCCGTGGCGGGCACCGACGTGCCGCTCGGCATCATCCCGGCCGGCACCGGCAACGACTTCGCCGCCGCCCTGGGGCTGGCGCGCGACCCGCTGGCCGCGGCCAGGACCGTGCTGCGGATGCGGGCCCGGCCGGTCGACGCGGCCCGCGTACGGGCCGGGGGGTCGGAGGAGCTGTTCGCCGGGGTGCTCTGCTGCGGCTTCGACTCGCGCGTCAACGAACGCGCCAACCGGCGCACCTGGCCGCCCGGCAGGGGCCGCTACCTGGTGGCGGTGGCCGAGGAGCTGCGCGCCTTCCGGCCCATCCCGTTCCGGGTCACCCTCGACGACGGGGAGGTGGTCGAGCAGGAGGCCATGATGGTCGCCGTGGCCAACACCCGTTCCTACGGGGCAGGCATGCGCGTGTGCCCCGACGCCTCGCCCGACGACGGCCTGCTCGACGTGATGATGGTCGGCGCGGTGTCCAAGGGCGAGTTCCTGCGCGTCTTCCCGGGCGTCTACCGGGGCACCCACGTGGGGCATCCGGCGGTGTCGGTGCGGCGGGCCCGCCGGGTCACGCTGGAGGCGGCCGACGTGGTGGCCTACGCCGACGGCGAGCGCGTGGGGCCGGTGCCGGTCAGCTGCGAGATCCAGCCCGGCGCGCTGCGCGTGATCACCTGATCCACGACGTGAAGGCTGTTCGCCGCGGGCCGAGTCCGCCGGGACGGACCGGAATGGCGATTTCGGTAGGCTGACGGGTATGACAACGCCAGCGGAACGCTACGCGGCCTTCCGTCAGAAGCACGGAGACGACGGAGGGGCGCTGAGATCGTTCCGCGGTCTCTACGACTTCGAGCTCGACGACTTCCAGCTCGACGCCTGCCGGGCCCTGGAGGCGGGCGACGGCGTCCTGGTGGCCGCGCCCACCGGGTCGGGCAAGACGGTCGTCGGCGAGTTCGCCGTCCACCTGGCCCTGGAGCAGGGCCGCAAGTGCTTCTACACCACCCCCATCAAGGCGCTGTCCAACCAGAAGTACAACGACCTGGTCAAGCGCTACGGCACGGCCAAGGTCGGCCTGCTGACGGGCGACAACAGCGTCAACGGCGAGGCCCCCATCGTGGTCATGACCACCGAGGTGCTGCGCAACATGCTCTACGCCGGCTCGGCCACCCTGGCCGGGCTGGGCTTCGCCGTCATGGACGAGGTCCACTACCTCGCCGACCGCTTCCGCGGCGCGGTGTGGGAAGAGGTCATCATCCACCTGCCGGAGTCGGTGCGCCTGGTGGCGCTGTCGGCCACGGTCAGCAACGCCGAGGAGTTCGGCGAGTGGCTGGGCGAGGTGCGCGGCGACACCACGGTCATCGTCGACGAGCACCGGCCGGTGCCGCTGTGGCAGCACATGATGGTCGGCAACCGCGTCTACGACATGTTCATGACCGACGACCTGACGCCGCGCATCAACCCCGCGCTGATGCGGGTGACGCGCGACGCCGAGCGGCTGATGGCCGGGCGGCGCGGGCGCCGCGGCTACGGCAAGGTCCACCGCTCGCGGCCGCCCGACCGCGTCCAGGTGATCGAGAAGCTCGACTCCGAGGGGCTGCTCCCGGCGATCACGTTCATCTTCTCGCGGGCCGGTTGCCAGGCGGCCGTGCAGCAGTGCCTCTACGCCGGCATCCGGCTGACCACCGACCGCGAGCGCCACGAGATCAGGCAGCTCGTCGACGAGCGCACCGCCCACCTGCCCGACGAGGACCTGGCCGTGCTGGGCTACCTGGAGTGGCGCGACTGCCTGGAGCGCGGCCTGGCCGCCCATCACGCGGGCATGCTGCCGGCCTTCAAGGAGGTCGTCGAGGAGCTGTTCACCCGCGGCCTGGTCAAGGCCGTCTTCGCCACCGAGACGCTGGCGCTCGGCATCAACATGCCCGCGCGCAGCGTGGTGATCGAGAAGCTCGACAAGTGGAACGGCGAGACCCACGCCGACCTCACCCCGGGCGAGTACACCCAGCTCACCGGGCGGGCCGGGCGGCGCGGCATCGACGTCGAGGGGCACGCGGTGGTGCTGTGGCAGCCGGGCATGGACCCGCTGTCGGTGGCCGGGCTGGCCGGCACCCGCACCTACCCGCTGCGCTCCAGCTTCCAGCCGTCCTACAACATGGCCGTCAACCTGGTGGGCCAGTTCGGCCGCGAGCGCGCCCGCACGCTGCTGGAGGAGTCCTTCGCGCAGTTCCAGGCCGACCGGGCGGTCGTGGGCCTGGCCAAGCAGCTGCGCAAGCACGAGGAGGCCCTGGAGGGCTACCAGGAGGCCATGACGTGCCACCTGGGCGACTTCCCCGAGTACGCCGCGCTGCGCCGGCGTCTGTCGGACCGTGAGGCCGAGCTGTCCAAGCAGCGTGGCGCGGCCCGGCGGGCGGCCGCCGTGCGCTCGCTGGAGGCGCTGCAGCCGGGCGACGTGATCCGGGTGCCGGGCGGGCGCCGGGCGGGCCTGGCCATCGTGCTCGACCCCGGGCGCAACCCGCGTGGCCACGGCCCGAGCCCGCTGGTGCTGACCATCGGCAAGCAGGTCAAGAAGCTCGACCCGGCCGACTTCCCGGTGCCGGTCGAGCCGCTGGAGAAGCTGCGCATCCCGAAGAACTTCAACGGGCGCTCGCC
Organism: Nonomuraea sp. NPDC003560; assembly: GCF_042878785.1. Lineage (NCBI taxonomy): Bacteria > Bacillati > Actinomycetota > Actinomycetes > Streptosporangiales > Streptosporangiaceae > Nonomuraea > Nonomuraea sp. NPDC003560. The sequence continues at coordinate 257,152 of NZ_JBIAOF010000015.1, forward strand.
GAAGGAACGCGCCAACCTCGTCTCCACCCTGCTGGCCAAGATCGGCGACCGCGACCTCGGCAAGCCGGCCAGGGCGCGCGACCACTCGGTCGACGACGACGAGGTCAACGAGCTGCGCCGGAGCATCCGCCAGCACCCCTGCCACGGCTGCGACGAGCGGGAGGACCACGCCCGCTGGGCCGAGCGCTACTACAAGCTGCAGCGCGAGACCGAGGGGCTGCGCCGCCGCGTCGAGGGCCGCTCCCACGTCATCTCCCGCACCTTCGACCGCATCTGCTCGGTGCTGGAGCAGCTGGGCTACCTCGACGGCGAGGCCGTCACCGACGAGGGCCGCCGCCTGGGCCGCCTCTACACCGAGCTCGACCTGCTGACCGCCGAGTGCCTGCGCGGCGGCCTGTGGGAGGAGCTCGAACCGGCCGAGCTGGCCGCGTGCGTGTCGGCGCTGGTGTTCGAGTCGCGGCAGTCCGACGACGCGCGCCGTCCCAAGATCCCGGCCGGGCGGGCCGAGGACGCGCTGTCGTCGATGATCCGGCTGTGGGGCGAGCTGGAGGGCATCGAGTCCGACCACGGGCTGTCCACCATCCGTGAGCCCGATCTGGGGTTCGCGTGGGCGGCGTTCCGGTGGGCCAAGGGCCACAGCCTCGACGCGGTGCTGCTGGAGGGCGTGGCCGGCAACGAGCTGGCGGCCGGCGACTTCGTGCGGTGGATCAAGCAGCTGATGGACCTGCTCGGCCAGCTCGGCAGCGCGGCCCCCGAGGGCAGCAAGATCAAGCAGACCGCGGGCAAGGCGATGGACGCCATGCGCCGCGGCGTCGTTGCGTACTCGTCGCTCACCTGAGGACTCCCCTTGAGGGCTCACCTGAGCCCCGGGAATGCCCGCGAAGGGCGGGTGGATCCGGCCGGATCCGCCCGCCCTTCGGGTTTTCCGATTAGGTGAGAACCAGTTCTGAGTAGCATCTTTGGGCGTTCCGTGACCGCTATCGGCGGATTTCGCGATTTACGGCTCATTTAAGTGGCCGGCAGTAGTGCCTTTGTGGCCGGGATTCACCGGTCAATTCTCCCTTTAAGTCCGTACTTCTGGTGATTTGCGGCGAATTCGTGGGTATCGTCCCATTTGTCGAATGGAACAGCCATACGGGGGAGGAAAACATGGCTAACAACCAGCTGACCCAGCCCGGCTTCCAGGAGTCCTGGCGCTGCCGCCGTCGCCGGTGGTACCGCCGTCGCTGCTGCTACCGCAGGTGGTGGGGCTGGGGGTGGTAGAGCAACCCCGTGAGAGCCGGCGGCCCAGCCGCCGGCTCTCCCTTACGCTCTCCGGCCGTGAACTCGCTCCTGCCGTTTCCATCCGTCGAACCTTTCGCGAGTTCTGGCCGGACACCAAAGGTCTGCGCCGGTTCTTCGCGTGTGGCGTGGTGTTCGCCGTCCTTGCGGCACTCTGCGAGGTCGCCGCGATCCGCCTGTTCGGGCACATCACGGACGACGTGCTCGCCACCCGCGATCTGGACGCCTTCTGGGCGCCCGCCTTCACCTGGCTCGGGCTCGCCGCCTTCGCCGGGCTGACGTCCTTCGTCGGGACGTACGCCACGGCCTACGGCGCGGAACGTTTCCTGCTCGCCCTGCGCGACCGCGTGTTCGCGCACATCCAGACCCTGTCGCCGGACTTCTCGGAGAACCGGCGGCTCGGTGACCTCATGGCCCGGCTGACCGACGACATCCAGGCCATCGAGGAACTGGTCGGCTCCGGCCTGGTCAAACTGTTCACCACCGCGGCCAGCGTGGTGTTCTTCGCCGGCGCCGCCTTCCTCATCCGCTGGGACCTCGCCCTCGTCACGATGGCGCTGATCCCGGCGTTCCTGGTCGTCTCGAAGCTGTTCGCGGCCAGGTTCAGGACGGCGGCGGCGCGCGAGCGGCTCAGCAACGGCGCCATGAACAGCGTGCTGGAGGAGGGCCTGGCCAACCAGGCGCTCGTCCAGGCCTACAACCGGCAGGGGGCAGAGTCCGGGCGCCTGCACGGCGAGGGTCGCCGCTGGCTGCGCGCCAACCTGTCCCAGGCCTGGCTGTCGGGGCTCTACCAGCCCGTCGTCCAGGTCATCGAGACGGTCTGCCTGATCGTCATCATCGGGTTCGGCGCCTGGGAGATCGTCTCCGGACGGCTCACCCTGGGCGGCCTGCTCGCCTTCGCCGCCTACCTGGCGATGCTCTACCCGGCCGTGCAGAGCCTGGGGGAGCTCGCGCTGACGGTGTCGGAGGCGGCGGCGGGATCCGACCGGGTGATCGAGGTCCTGCACGTCCGGCCCCTCGTCACCGACCCCGAGGGGGCGGTGGCGCTGCCCGGCCGGGCCGAGGGACGGGTGGAGTTCGACGGCGTCGGCTTCACCTATCCGGGACGCAGCCGTCCTGCCGTGCGCGATGTGTCGTTCACCGCCGGGCCCGGCGAGCTCATCGTCTGCACCGGGCCCAGCGGGAGCGGCAAGTCGACGCTGGCCAAGCTGCTGCTGCGGTTCTACGACCCGGAACGCGGGCGCATCCTGCTCGACGGCCGTGACATCAGGGGCCTGACGCGGGAGTCGCTGCGTGCCAACGTGGCGATCCTGCACCAGGAGACGCTGCTGTTCTCGGGGTCCGTACGCGACAACATCGCCTACGGCCGGCCGGGCGCCTCGCTCGACGAGGTGATCAGGGCGGCCGAGGCGGCGGGCGTGCACGACTTCGTCAAGCTGCTGCCCCAGGGGTACGACACCCCGGTCGGGCAGCGGGGCCGGCTGCTGTCCGGCGGCCAGCGGCAGCGGATCGGGATCGCCAGGGCCATCCTGCGCGACGCGCCCGTCCTGGTGCTCGACGAGCCGATGACCGGGCTGGACGACGCCACCGTCGCCCAGGTCATGAAGCCGCTGCGGCGGCTGATGGCCGGGCGCACGACCATCCTCATCACCCACGACCTGCGTCACGTGCCCGAGGGCGCGCGAGCCGTGGAGCTGGAGCCGGTGCCCCGCGAGGAGCGCATCCGGCTCAAGCGCGTCGGCTCGTTCGGCCTCGGGCCGCGGCTGACGACGCCGCCCTGAGCGGCGGGTGCGACAGGTCCCACGCGGCCGCCCCTCCTGGCTCCGGCCAGGGCGGGCGGCCGCGCCACGCCGGGCTACCGCCCGGTAGAATCGGAGCCCTCCCTCCGCTTGCCAAAGGCAGGTTCCCCATGGGCGACCACAGCTCCGCCCGGCCGTTACGCGCCGACGCCCGCCGCAACCGCGAGCGGGTGCTGCAGATCGCGCAGGAGGCGCTGGCCGCCGACGGGCTGACCATCTCCCTCGACGAGATCGCCCGCCGCGCCGGGTTCGGGGTCGGCACCGTTCACCGCCACTTCCCCACCGAGGAGGCGCTGCTGGAGGCCGTGCTGCTGGGTCGGGCCGAACGTTTCGTGGCCGACGCCCGCGCGCTGGCCACCGCCGAGGACGCCGGGCGGGCCTTCTTCGGCTGGTTCTGCCGGGTCGCCGAGCAGGCCGCGGCCCACCAGGCGCTGTGCGACCTGCTGGACGGTGGCGCGGGGCCGGGGTCGCGGCCCGGCTCGGCGCTGGAGGCCGACCTGGCCGACGCGGTCGGGCGGCTGCTGGCCCGCGCGCAGCGCGCCGGGGCCGTGCGCCGCGACCTGTCCGCCGACGACGTCCGCGACCTGCTGCGCGGGGCCCTGGCGGCCGAACGCCACGCGCGGGGCAGGGGCGCGGCCGGGCGGATGGCGGCCGTGATGTGCGACGGCATGCGCGCCACAGCCGACTGACCGGCCGCCCGTCCCGCCGCAGATCACGGCGGCCGGAGCCGACTGACCGGCCGGTCAAGGAGGTGTCGTCATATGGCTACAGATCGTCACCCTCGGGGCAGTTTCTCCGTCGAATCCGGCGGACATCCCCAAGACGTAGGAAAGGGATCCCCCTTCAGGCCCATCGGCCGGGTCCGGTCAGCTCGGGAGGTAACCCGTGTTCGCTCTCATCGCCGCCCTGTTCTTCCTGCTCGCCCTGATCTTCGACATCGCCGGCACCGCCGTCGGCAACGTGCTCACCGCGGGCACGCTCACCACGGCCGGGCTGCTGTGCGTCGCCCTCCACCTGCTGGGGGTCGGCGCGGGATGGTCGCCGCTCAAGCGGTGAGGGCAGGGGTACCGGGGGCCGCGCGCGAGATCGTCGAGCGCGCGGCCCTCGCCGTGCCCGCGGGCGCCCGGCGGCACGGCCCTCGCCGTACCCGCGGGTGGCCGGCCCGGTGGGTTTCAGGCCAGGGTGAAGCGCACCTCGCGGGTGGCCGGGTCGGCCTGCGTCAGGCGCACGGCGACCCGCTCGCCCAGCGGCAGGACGCCGTCGCAGCGGGCGATCACGGCCGGCTCGACGAGCTGCACCTGGCCGCCGCCGCGGCGCTCGTCCACGTCGATCACCATCGCCTCGAACGACTGGCCGATCCGCTCCCGCAGCAGGAACGCCTCCACCAGGTCCACGCAGGCCCGGTCGACCGCCCCCGCGCGGCGGCCGGTCGCCGACATGATGTCGGGCAGCAGCGGCAGCGCGGCCCGTACCTCGGCGGGCACCGGCTCGCCCGCCGCGACCGCCAGGCACACCTCGGTCGCGTACCGGTCCACCAGACGCCGCAGCGGCGCCGTGACGTGCGCGTACGGCGCCGCCACCGCTGCGTGCTCGGCCAGTTTGGGCGGCGCGCCGTCGAAGGCCGCATACCCGGCGCCGCGCAGCAGCACCTTCGACTCCTGCAGGAACGCCGCCTGCTGCGGGTTCTTCGGGTCGAGATCGTGCACGACCTCCCCGTAACCGGCGCCCTCGGGCCACGGCACGCCGAGCGCCTGCGCGACCCTGCGCACCTTGGCCAGGTCGTCCGGCTGCGCCGCGGGCAGCACGCGCAGGATGCCGACCTCGGCGTCCAGCATCATCGAGGCGGCGGCCATGCCGGTCAGCAGCGAGATCTGGGCGTTCCACGCCTCGGCGGGCAGCGGCACGCGGAACTCCAGCCGGTAGCCGCCGTCGGCGTCCCGGACGACCTCCTGCTCGGGCGTGGGCAGGGTGACGCCGCCGCGCGCTCGCTCCAGCCCCAGCCGCAGCGCGCCGATCTCGGCCAGCAGGCTCAGGGTGCCGTCGGCGGTGCCGGTGTCCACGGCCGCCTGCACGTAGGCGTAGTCGAGCCGTTCGCGGCTGCGCACCCGGGCGCGCTGCACGTCCGCGCCGACGATCCGGCCCTCGGCGTCGAGGTCGACGCGCCAGACCGCGGCCGGACGGATCGCGCCCGGCAGCAGGCTCGCCGCGCCCTCCGACAGCACCTTGGGATGCAGCGGCACCCTGCCCACCGGCAGGTACACCGTCTCACCCCTGGTCCGGGCCTCGACGTCGATCGGGCCGCCCGGCCGGACGAAGGCCCCGACGTCGGCGATGGCGTACCAGACGCGGTAGCCGTCGCGCAGCCGTTCCAGGTGCAGGGCCTGGTCGAGGTCCATCGAGCCCGGCGGGTCGATGGTCACGAACGGCACGTCGGTCAGGTCTTTGGCGTCAAGCCTGGGCACCTGCGCCACCCAGTCGGCCTCGTCGAGCACGTCCTGGGGGAACCCGGCGGGCAGCCGCTGCTCGCGCAGCACGCGGTCGAACCCGTCCTCCAGCCTGGCGGGGATCGGGCCAGGAACCTGAATCATCGACACGCCCACAACCTACTCAAGGCGGGCGTACCGTCACGACTGGGGCGTCAGGTGGGCGTCGAGGCCGGTGATCCGCAGCAGGCGCTTCATGTTGGGCGGGACGTTGGCCAGCCGCAGGCTGGTGTGCCCGCGGGCGGCCTGGTTGTGCAGGGAGACCAGGATGCCGAGCCCGGCCGCGTCGATGAAGGACAGGCCGCCCACCTCGATCACCACCGACATGTCCGGCCGCCGCGCCCGCCCGGCCTCCTCCAGCACGCCGAGCAGGTGGCCGCGGACGGCCTCGGTGGTGGCGATGTCGAGCTCGCCGCTCAGGGAGACGGTCACGGTCGTGTCGTGGCGGCTGGTGGTCAGGTGAAGAGAATCCATGTCGGCTCCCCGCTGTCGGTCCGGGCGGAGGAAGGTGGTGCTGACTACGGGGACCCGCCCCTGGCCGAAGGCGCCGGATGCGATGATCGTCACGCAGCGCTACGGTCTGTTTCCGAAGAGGAGTGTACATGCCCTCCTGTCCGGGCTCGCGGAGCAGGCCCCCTCCGTGCGAAGAGCCCGCGGGGACCGGCGCCACGGGCGTTGCGGGCGGGGGCGTACTGCCCGGTAACGTCTCGTTCCACCTGATCTACTGACATAGAGGAGCGTGACGTGCCCCCCGTCATCCTTTCCGCCGCCGGCTCGGCCCTGGTGCTCGACGACTCCGGCCCCGGGCTGCCGCGGGTGCGGCACTACGGCGCCGACCTCGGGGCGGTCGCCGGAGCCGACCTGGCGCCCGCCCTGCTCTCCCTGACCCCCGCGCTGGCCCTGCTGCCCGGCCAGGACGAGTCCTGGTTCGGCCGGCCGGGTCTGTCCGGTGACCGGGCCGGTGAGCACTGGCCGGTGCGCTGGAGCGCCGAGAGCGTCGAGACGGCGGCCGAGCCGGGCGCGGGCGGCCGCGTCGCCGTCGCCGCCGTGGACGCCGAGGCGGGGTTGCGGCTGCTCAGCGAGCTGGTGATGGACGCCTCCGGCGTCGTCATGATGCGGCACACGGTGACCAACACCGCCGCCTCGCCGTACCGGCTGCAGGGGTTGACGTGCGCGCTGCCGCTGCCCGCCAGGGCCGGGGAGCTGCTGGACTTCACCGGACGGTGGGCGCTGGAGAAGGTGCCGCAGCGCAGGGAGTTCGGGCAGGGGGTGTGGTCGCGGGAGAGCCGCCGCGGCCGAACCGGGCACGACGCGACCGGCCTGCTCGTCGCCGGCACGCCCGGTTTCGGGTTCCGCTCCGGCGAGGTGTGGGCCGTGCACGCCGGCTGGAGCGGCGGCCACGTCCACTACGCAGAACGGCTCGTCGAGGGGCAGGCCGTGCTGGCCGCCGGCGAACTGCTCGAACCCGGCGAGATCACCCTCGCCCAGGACGGCGCCTACACCACCCCGTGGGTCTACTTCACCTGGTCCGGCAGCGGCCTGGACGAGGCCGCCGGCCGCCTGCACGACCACCTGCGCGCCGCCCGCCCGCTCCCGGTCCGCCCGGTCACCCTGAACAACTGGGAGGCCACCTACTTCGACCACGGCCTCGACCGGCTGCGCGAGCTGGCCGACAAGGCGGCCGCCGCCGGCGTCGAACGGTTCGTGCTCGACGACGGCTGGTTCCGCCACCGCCGCCACGACCGCGCCGGGCTCGGCGACTGGTACGTCGACGAGGACGTGTGGCCCGGCGGCCTGCACCCGCTGGCCGAGCACGTACGCGAGCTGGGCCTGCAGTTCGGCCTGTGGTTCGAGCCCGAGATGGTCAACCCCGACTCCGACCTGGCCCGCGCCCACCCCGACTGGATCCTCGCCCGCGCCGCCCGTCCGCCCGCGCTCTGGCGCAACCAGCAGGTGCTCGACCTGGCCCGGCCCGAGGTCTACGACTACCTCCTCGACCGCCTGGACACGCTGACCCGCGAGTACGCCCTGGACTACATCAAGTGGGACCACAACCGCGACCTGGCCGAGCCCGTCCACGACGGAACGCCGGGCGTGCACGCGCAGACGGCCGCGGTCTACCGGCTGATCGACGAGCTGCGCCGCCGCCACCCCGGGCTGGAGATCGAGTCGTGCTCGTCGGGCGGCGCGCGCATCGACTACGGCGTCCTGGCTCGCACCGACCGCGTGTGGGCCTCCGACAGCAACGACGCCCTCGACCGGCAGGCCATCCAGCGCTGGACCGGGCTGCTGGTGCCGCCGGACCGCATGGGCTGCCACGTCGGCGCGCCCCACGACCACATCACCGGCCGCGCGCTGCCGCTCGCCTTCCGGGCGGCGACCGCGATGTTCGGCCACATGGGCGTGGAGTGGGACCTGACCTCGGCGAGTCCGCAGGAACTGGAGGAGCTGGGCGTCTGGATCGCGCTGCACAAGCGGCTGCGGCCGGTGCTGCACGCCGGGCGGGTCGTGCGGGCCGACCATCCCGACCCCTCGACGCTGGTGCACGGGGTCGTGCTGCCCGAAAAGGCCGTGTTCGCCTGCGTCCAGCTCACCAGCCGCGTCACCGTCAGCCCGGAACCGTTGCGGCTGCCGGGGCTCGACCCGGCCGCGCTGTACGAGGTGCGGGCCGCGGGGCCGCTGCCGGAGGGCGCGGGGCTGCCGCAGTGGGTGTTCGCGCCGGCGCGGCTGCCGGGGGCGGCGCTGGCCGAGCTGGGGCTGCCGGGGCCCGCGCTGCGTCCGGCCTCGGCGCTGGTCTTCGAGGTCGAACGGGTGGCAGGGGGCCGGCAGAGCTAGCCGCTCGATCGCGGGGCCCAGCCGCCCGATTCCGTGGCACGAGGACCGCTCCCGGTCACGCGGTGCTCAGGCCGGGGGCCGGTCCCGTGGGGGTGCTCGGTGGTGTGCTCAGCGGGGCAGTCGATGGCGCGGCCGGTGGTGCGGTCAGCGGTGCGGTCTGCGGGGCGGTCAGTGGGTGGCCGGGCGCCAGGGGGCGTCGGCGGGGGAGGGGCGCCAGGCCGCCCAGTCGATGCGCACCCGGTCCGGCCGGGCCGGGTCCACCTTCACGGGCAGCACCGCGCCCGGGACCACCAGGCCCATGGGGATGCGCGGCAGCGTCTGGCGGTGGGCGACCCGGTAGGCGGGGCCCTCGTGCGGCTGCACCACCAGCCCGAAGCTGACGACGGGCTGGTCGTTGACGGACATGTGGGTGTCGGCCATCGACTCCACCACGGCCTGCGCGGGAATCCCGGTCGCCAGGAGTCGCTGGCCGTTCCTCGCCATGATCAGGAACGGCACGCCGACCGCGGCCGTGAGCAGCGTCGTCCCGGCGGTGATCGCCACAGCCAGCAAGATTCCCGTGGTCACTGTGCTTCCCCAGTTCTGTCCTCCGCCCGGCGTCCGGGCGGCTCGTTCCGTCTGATCTCGAAGGACTTTCTAGCCGGGACGGCTTGACCGCCGCTTGATCGCCGGTTGCAAGATCCCGTCGCCGACCTGGTTTATTTCACAGGTAAAACACCTGGTAACCTTTTGGGGATGACCAGTGCGCTCCGATCCCGTGCCCGATCCCGTGCCCGATCCCTGCCGTCCCCTGCTTCGCCGTCGCCGTCGCCGTCGCAGGAGCGTTCATTGTGGTCTGCGGTGGGGGCGTCGGCGGGGTGGCGGGCGCGGCTGCCCGTGCGTGCGGCGCTACGGCTGGGGCCCGTCGGTGACATCTGGCACAAACCCGCCCTGAGCGCCGTCGTCGCCCTCGCCGTCCCGCTGCTCGCCCTCCTGTGGGCCGGACGGCTCGACCTCGTGCCCTACGCCGCCGCCGGCTCGATGTGCGCCCTGTACGGTCACGGCCTGCCGTACGCGGCCCGTGCCAGGGCGCTGGCCTGGGTCGTCCTGGGGATGACGTCCGGCACGGCGGTCGCGCTGGTCGTCTCGGCCCTCACCGGCTCGGTCGCCGTCCGGGTGGCGGTGGCCGCCCTGCTGGCCGGGCTGCACAAGGCGGTCTGCGACGCCACCCGGATCGGGCCGCCGGGGAACGTCGTGCTCACGTTCGTCGCCGCCGGCGCGGTGTTCGTCCCGCAGGAACTGGGCGACGTGCCGGCCCACGTCGGTCTCGGGCTGCTCGGCGGGCTCCTCGCCTGGACGGTCGGCATGGCCCCCGTCCTCCTGCGCCCCGACGGCCCCGAACGCATCGCCGTCGCCCGCGCCCTCGAATCCACCGCCCACCTCCTGCGTACAGCCCCCGGGCCCCGCGCCCTCCCCGAGCCCCGCGCCCTCCCCGAGCCCCGCGCCCTCCCGGAGACGTGCGCTCTCCCCGAGACTCGCGTTCTCCTGGAGGGACGCAGCGTCCTCAGCACCCGCAGCATCCCCGGCGCCCGTGGCCTCTTCGATGGGCATGCTCTCTCCGGCATCCGCGGCCTCTTCGAGGGGCGCGGTCTCGCCGAGACCTGCGACCTCTCGGAGGCCCGCGACTTCCCTGAGGGGCGCGACTTCCCTGAGGGGCGCGAGGCCGCTGCGGTCCACCAGGCGCGCCATGCCGCTGCGGCGGCGGTCAACGCCGCCTGGCAGACGCTGTTGCGCTCCGGCGTCCCCGCTCGGCGCCGTGACGCGCTGGCCCGGCTGCTGGTCCGCGCCGAGTCGGCTGCCGCTGGGATTGTCGGGGAGACCGGTCCCTGCGCTGCGAGGGCTCCGGGCCTTCCGAGTGTTTCGAGCCTTCCCGGCGTTTCTGGCCCTCCCGGTGTTCCGGGTGTTCCGGGCCTACCCGGTGTTCCGGGTGTTCCGAATGTTTCCGGTGTTTCGGGGGCTCAGGCGGTTCCTGGCGCTCTCGCTGCTTCAGGTGCAATGCGGCGGGCCACCCCCGGAGAGCTCGCCCGCTGGGCCCGCGACCTGCGCAAAGGGCGCCCGCTGCCGTCCCCGCGCGAGGTCGCGCTCCCTGCGGATGAGCGGGCCGAACTCGAAGGCGTCGCGGCTGGACGGGACGAGTCCGCGATGACCGGAGCGGACAGGCCGGGACGTGCGGCGGCGGCCGGCGGAGTAGGGCGTGCGGCGGCGGCTGGCCGAGTCCGGCGTGGGGCAGCGGGCGGCGGGGTGCGTGGATCGGGCGAGGTAGTGCGGCGTGGGACAGGGGGTGGCGTTGTGCGGGTGGTGGGCGAGGTGGTGAGGCGGTGGCGGGTTGTCGGGATGGTGTGCGCCGGGGCCGCTGTGGCCGGGTGGGGGTCCATGGCGTTGGGGGTGGGCAGGCCGTACTGGGCGGTGGTGACGGCGGCGGCCGTGTTCGCGGCCAACACCACTCTCTCCTGGAGCCGCGCGATCCAGCGCGTCGTCGGCAACCTGCTGGGCGTCGGGCTGTTCACCCTGGTCGCCCCCGTGACCCGGCTCGGCGCGGTGGCGCTCGTCGTGGCCGTGCTGGCGTTGCAGTTCGCGACGGAGGCGGCCATCACGCGCAACTACTGGCTGGGCAGCGTCTTCGTCACGCCGATGGCCATCCTCATGGGGGAGTTCGCCGGGACGCGGCCGGTGGCCGAGCTCGTGGCCGATCGCTGGCTGGACACGTGTCTCGGCGCGGTGGCGGGGCTGCTGGCCTGCGTGCTGGTGCCGGACCGGAGGGCGGCCCGGCGCGTACGGGCGGGGCTCGTACGTCTGGAGCGGATGCTGGCCGGGACGCCGGAGCCGGGGGAGCGGGACCGGCTCCGCGCGGCGCTGGTCGAGGTCCGCGAAGCGGCCGACGTCGCTTCGGGCGAGTGGTGGACCGGGGCGCTGCCCCATGAGCGCATCGCCGCCGCCGAGCGCGCCGGTCACCGCAGACTCGCCACCCTGTACGCCTGATCGTTCCACCGGGGGCCGGAGCGGCGCCGTCGGCGCGTACGATCGGAGCCACCGGAAGATCGGCACGATGAGAGGAACCAGCACGTGGAGGACGCCGTCGCGAAGGCGTTGCGGCAATGGCGGCAGGTCCTTCCCGACGCCGACCTCGACACGATCGCCGTCATCGGCAGGCTCAACCGCTGCGCCGCGCTCCTGCAGCAGGCCGCCGACGCCCCGCTCGGGCGCGCCGGGGTGAGCCGTCCCGAGTACGACCTGCTGTGCGCCCTGCTCAGGGTCGGCGGCGAGCTGACGCCGGGCAGGCTGGCCCGCGAGACGTTCGCCTCGGGAGCGGCGGTGACCAAGCGGGTCAGGCGGCTGGAGGAGATCGGCCTGGTCGCCCGGCGGGTGGACGAGCGAGACCGGCGCGTCGCCCACCTCTCGCTGACCGGACGCGGCAGGGAGCTGATCCTGCGCCTGCTGCCCGAGCAGCTCGACTACGAGACCGAGCTGCTGGAAGGGCTTCCCCGCGACCGCGAACGCCAGCTCGCCGACCTGCTGGCCGAACTGCTGCTCGTCCTGGAGGGCCGCCTCGGCGGCCTCCTCGGCTGAGCCCCCCGCCGCCTCCGCACGCCCACCTCCGCATGGCGGGCCCGCCGACGGCGGCCCCGGGAGGGGGCCGGGGAGGGGGCCGGGGAGGGGGCCGGGAGCGCGGCCCCAAGGAGTGCGGCCCCAAGAAGTGCGGCCCCAAGAAGTGCGGCTCGGGTGTGCGGTTCGGGTGGCGGACGGATGGAGGAGGCGGGGAGCGGGGTTAGGGTGGCCGCGTGCATATCGACGAATGGCTGCAAGCGATCCCCGCCGCCTGGTTGTGCGCGATGGTCGCGCTCGTGATCGGCCTGGAGAGCCTCGGCATCCCGCTGCCCGGCGAGATCGTGCTGGTCAGCGCCGCCATTCTGTCCGCCAAGGGCGTGGTCAGCCCGGTCGCCGTCGGCGTGTGCGCGAGCGCGGGGGCGATCGTGGGCGACTCCGCCGGCTACGCCATCGGGCGCAAGGGCGGCCGCCGGCTGTTCGAACGGCTGGGCCGCCGCTTCCCCCGCCACTTCGGCCCCCGTCACGTCGCCAAGGCCGAGGACTACTTCCACCGGTACGGCGTCTGGGCCGTGTTCGTCGGCCGCTTCATCGCGCTGCTGCGCATCCTGGCCGGGCCGCTGGCGGGGGCGCTGCGCATGCCGTACTGGCGGTTCGCCGTGGCGAACGTGCTGGGCGGCATCGTGTGGGCGGGCGGCACCACCGCGGTGATCTACTATCTCGGCATGGTGGCCGAGAAGTGGCTGAAGGGCTTCTCCTGGGTCGGGCTCGGGGTGGCCGTGCTGTTCGGCATCGGCACCACGCTCTATCTCAAGCGCCGCGCGGCCTCAGCGCTCGATGAGGGTGACCTCGAGGGAGTAGTGCGAGGCCCGATAGACGTGTGAGCCGTGCTCGACGGCCCGGCCCTGGTCGTCGTACGTCGTCCTGATCATGGTGAGCAGCGGCGCGCCGCGGCGCTCGTCGAGCAGCTTGGCCTCGATCTGGCCGGCGGCGCGGGCCCCGATGCGCTGGTTGGCCACCCGCATGCGCACGCCCGCGCCGCGCAGCAGCTCGTACAGGCCGCGGCCCTCCAGGTCGGCGGCCGAGAGCGGGGCCAGGCCCAGCGGCAGCCAGTTGTGCAGCACGGCGAGCGGCTCGCCGGCGGCGAAGCGCAGGCGTTCGAGGTAGAGGATCTCGGTGCCGGGCTCGACGCCCAGGATGGCCGCCTTGTCCTCCTCGACCGGGCGCGGCTCCAGCGCGAGCACCTGCGTGGCCGGCTCCTGGCCCGAGCGGCGCAGGTCGTCGTAGAGGCTGGTCAGCTCGACCGAGCGCTTGACCTGGCCGTGCACCACCTGCGTGCCGACGCCGCGCTTGCGCACCAGCAGGCCCTTGTCCACGAGGTATTGGATCGCCTGGCGGATCGTCGGCCTGGACAGGCCGAGCTTGTCGGCGAGCAGGATCTCGTTGTCCAGCCGGGAGCCGGGCGCCAGGTCGCCGCGCCGGATCGCCTCGGCGATCTGCTCGGCCACCTGGAAGTAGAGCGGCACAGGGCTGGATCGGTCCAGGTCGATGGCCAGGTTCGGGGTCATGCTGATCAGCCTAACCGAGGTCAGAATGTCAAGACAAATAGCGAGTGGCGAGCAGCGCGGGCAGCCCGGCGAGCGAGGTGAGGCGGGGGAACCCGGCCGGTGCCGCCTCGACGCCCAGCCGGTCGAGCCACACCGAGGGCATGCCGGCCGCCGCCGGGCCGCGTACGTCGTTGTCGAGGTCGTCGCCCACCAGGAGCACCTGCTCGGGCGGCAGGCCGAGGGCCCGCGCGGCGGCGGCGTAGCAGGCGGCGGACGGCTTGAAGTGCCCGCCCAGGCACTCGCCGGTCAGCACCGGGCCCACGTCGAGGCCGAGCGCCCGGATCTTGGCCTCCTGCACGCCCTGTGACCCGTTGGTCAGGACGCCCAGCGTGTAGCCGCGCAGCCCGGCCAGCGCCGGGGCCACGTCGGGGTAGGCGGCCCAGCCGCGCCGGTAGTGGTCGGTGTAGCCGGCGAAGGCGGCCTCCAGGTCGGCGGGCGCCTCCACGGACAGCTCCCGGCACAGGGCGCGCACCCGGCGGCGGCGCTGCTCCTGCCAGGAGCAGTCGCCGGCCTGCCAGGCGGCCAGGTGGGGGATCTCCAGCGCCGCCCACAGCGAGGCGACCTCGGGCAGGCGGGGATGGCCGGGGGCCAGCTCCGACGCCCACGCGGTGATCGCGGCGTCGGCCGCGCCGCGATGGTCGAGCAGAGTGCCGTCGAGGTCGAACAGGATGCCCTTGATGCTGCCGCTCACCCGGCGAGCATATCGGCGGCGACGCGGGCGGCCGTCTCGCGCGGCGGGTAGCCCAGGGTGAGGCCGCGCACCGAGCGCGGCGCGGCGGCGAAGCGCGCCTCGGCGTCCTCGCCCAGCACGTAGGCCAGGGCGGGGGACAGGCCGCGATGCGACTCCAGCGCCGCCACCTCGGCCGCGGCCCGGCCGGGGGGCAGGGCCTCGTGGTAGTCGGCGATCAGGGAGTCGAGGTCGAAGAGCCGCTCGTAGGGCTCGGTGGTGCCGGCCACGACCCGGACGGCCGAGCCTTCGGCGCGCGCCCGGTAGACCAGGCCGGTGCCGCCGCTCTTGGCGAACCAGCGCAGCGCCTCCTCGGCGGGCAGGGTGAAGGTGCCGTACGGCTTGCGCCCGTACAGCAGGGCCTCGGCGATCCAGCGGTCGCACCAGTGCTCGTCGCGGTACGGCGTCGGCGACCCCGGGTCGCAGCTCAGGCCCTGGGCCAGCACCGGGTTCCAGGCCGAGACCAGCGGGCTGCTGAAGCGCGGCATGCGGGGGCCCAGGCAGCGGCTCAGCGCGTAGCCGTACCAGACGGTGACGACCTCGGTGCGCCGCTTGGGACGCCTGCGCTCGTAGGCGCCGTTCATCACCTGGCCGTCGGGGTGGCGCCAGGGGCCGGGTTCGGTGGCCTGGTCTGTGGGGACCCGGGGGGTGCGGTAGTCGGGATTGAGCGTCCACACGTCCGCCACAGTGTCGGCTCCTTCGGCGTCGGGGTCGCGGCAAGACCATCAGAGTGACTCATCGTGCAACACCCGTCACGGTGAATCAATGAACCGGGGGTGAACGATGATGTTTGTCATCAGTGGTGCTTGCGGTACTCGCCCGCCTGCCGGATGTGGTCGATCATGACGCGCTCCGCGGCGTCGGCGTCGCCCGCCTCCAGCGCGGCCAGCAGCCGCTCGTGCGCCTGGAGCTGCCGCCCGACCTGCTCCGGGTCGAGCCACAGCGACGCCTCGGCGGGCACCGGGACGCCGTTGCGCACCGACCTGGCGTGGGCGCCGAGGAAGGCCGGGCCGCCGATGTCGACGATGCGCAGGTGGAAGCGGCTGCTCTGGTCGGCCAGCCGGTCGTGCCTGCCCTGCTCGGCGTCGGCGGCCATCTCGCGGTGCAGGTCGCGCAGCCCGGCGAGGTCGTCGGCGGTGATCCGGGCGGCGGCCAGCCGCGCCCCCAGGCCCTCGACGACCGCGCGCAGCCCGTAGTACTCGGCCAGGGCGTCGTCGCCGAGGTCGATGACGGTCGCGCCGTGGTGGGCCTCGTAGCTGATCAGCCGGTCCTTCTCCAGCCGGCGCAGCGCCTCGCGCACGGGGGTGACCGAGACGCCGAGCCGCCGGGCGACGGCCCCGGCGCGCAGGGCGGTGCCGCCCGGGATGCGGCCGCCGCGGATCTCGTCCAGCAGCACGCTGTAGACGTAGTCGGCCTTGCTCATGGGCGGCGTGGGCTCGCTGGCTGTCATGTCCCCAGTCTCTCGCACGGCCGGTCGCGGCTATAAATTATTTCTTATAACTTACAAACTATGACAAGTCTGGCCGACCTGCGGGTCATCGACGCGGCGACGCTGTTCGCCGGCCCCTCCGCCGCGATGATGCTCGGCGACTTCGGCGCCGACGTGATCAAGATCGAGCACCCGCGCCGCGGCGACCCCTCGCGCGGCCACGGCGCCTCGGTGGACGGCGTCGGCCTGTGGTGGAAGTCGTTGTCCCGCAACAAGCGCACCGCCGCCGTCGACCTCTCCCGCGCCGAGGGCCAGGAGATCCTGCGCCGCCTGGCCGAGCGCTCCGACGTGCTGATCGAGAACTTCCGTCCCGGCACCCTGGAACGCTGGAACCTGGCCCCCGAGGACCTGCTCAAGGCCAACCCGCGGCTGATCGTGGCCCGGATGACCGGCTTCGGGCAGATCGGCCCGATGGCCGGGCAGCCCGGGTTCGGGACGCTGGCCGAGGCCATGAGCGGGTTCGCGGCCATGACCGGCGAGCCGGACGGCCCCCCGACCCTGCCGCCGCTGGCCCTGGCCGACGGCATCGCCGGCCTGGCCATGTCGTACGCGATCATGGTGGCCCTGCACGCCCGCGCGGCGACCGGCCGCGGGCAGGTGATCGACCTGGCCATCATCGAGCCGATCCTGGGCCTGCTCGGGCCGCAGATGACCGCCTACAAGGCGCTCGGGGTGGTGCCGCGGCGCACCGGCAACCGGTCCAGCAGCAACGCCCCGCGCAACACCTACCGCACCCGCGACGGCCGCTGGGTGGCGATCTCCACCAGCGCCCAGCCCATCGCCGAGCGGGTCGTCACCCTCGTCGGGCGGCCGGACCTGGTCGAGCAGCCCTGGTTCGCCAGCGGTCACGGCCGCGTCCAGCACGTGGACGAGCTGGACGAGGCGGTCGCCACCTGGATCGCCGCCCGCGACGCCGACGAGGTGATCGCCCGCTTCGAGGAGGCCCAGGCCGCCGTCGCCCCCATCTACGACGTCACCGACCTGGCGACCGACCCGCAGTACGCCGCGCTCGGCACGTTCGTCGAGCTGCCGGACCCGGAGCTGGGCACGGTCACCCTGCAGAACGTGCTGTTCCGCCTGTCGGAGACGCCCGGCGAGATCCGCTGGCCCGGCCGCCCGCTCGGCCACGACACCGACGAGGTGCTCGGCGAGCTGGACTACCCGGCCGAGACCGTCGCGGCCCTGCGCGAGGCCGGGGTGATCGCGTGAACGCCCCCGTCACCTGGCTGTACGTGCCCGGCGACCGTCCCGAGCGCTTCGCCAAGGCCGTCGCCTCGGGGGCCGACGTCGTCATCATCGACCTGGAGGACGCGGTCGCGCCCGCCGCCAAGGACGCCGCCCGCGCCCACGCCGTCGCCTACCTGCGCGGGCCCAGGCAGGCCGGGCCGCGCATCCACGTCCGGGTGAACGACGTGACGACCGCGCGCGGCCTGGACGACCTGGCCGCCGTGGGCGAGCTGGCCGACGCCGTGCGGCTGCCCAAGGTCGAGTCGGCCGCCGCGCTGGACGCCCTGCCCGGCACGGCCCCCCTGTACGCGCTGCTGGAGTCGGCGGCCGGGATCGTCGAGGCCCGCGCCGTGGCCGCGCACCCGCGGGTGGCCGGCGTGGCGCTGGGCGAGCAGGACCTGGCCGCCGAGCTGTCCCTCACCGACGGAACCGCCATGAACCATCTCAGGCTGCAGGTCGTCCTGGCCGCCGCGGCCGCGGGCCTGCCGCCGGTGCCCATGTCGGTCTACCCCGACATCAAGGACGAGGACGGGCTCCTCGCCTCCTGCCGGGCCGGCCGCGCGCTCGGCCTGTTCGGCAGGACCGCCATCCACCCCGCGCAGCTCCCGGCCATCCGGCGGGCCTTCCGTCCCACCGAGGAGGAGACGGCCAGGGCCGCCGAGATCGTCGAGGCGGCCGAGCGGGCGGGCACGGGCACGGGCACGGGGGCGGTGGCCCTGCCCGACGGCCGCTTCGTGGACGCCCCGGTCCTCGCCAGGGCCCGCCGCGTGCTGGACCTGGCCCGCCGGCTCGCCCCGGCGGACCGGCCCGAACCCGGTTGACCCGAACCCGGTTAACGCGACGGGTACCAGCGGACCTGCAGCTCCTCGTCCGCCGGGGCCGGGCCGGGCAGGTCGCGGTGGGCGGGCGGCACCCGCAGCGAGTCCATCATCAGCGTCAGGTAGCGGTGGCGGAGCTGGGAGGTGCGCTCCTCGTCGCCGAGCTTGATCGAGGCGATCTGCTCGAACAGCAGCGCGATGTCGGCCACCGTGACGTCGGCCCGCAGCACGCCCGCCTCGACCGCCCGGCGGTGCAGCCGGGTGGCCAGGTCGCCGGCGCGGACGGCGTCGTGGTACAGCTCCTCCGTCGGCTGGAAGGTGCCGGCCAGCTTGATCGTCAGGGAGTTGGTGTCGGCGTCCACGATGCCGCGCAGGTAGGAGGCGAACGCCTCCCAGGGGTCGCCCTCGTCGTCCATCGCGCGCTGGGCCACGGCGGCGTAGAGCTTCAGCCCGTCGCCGCACAACTTCTGCAGCAACGCCTCCTTGCTGGGGTAGCGGCGGTAGAGCGCGCTGATCCCGACGCCCGCCTTCTCGGCCACGGCCGCGATGGGGGCGCCCGGATCGGCGGTGAAGACCGCCCTGGCCGCCTGGAGGATCAGCTCGTCGTTGCGGGCGGCCTGCGCCTTGCGGCCGCTCATGGGTGCGCTGGTCATGCCCCCAGCATACGGGAACGAAAGATTCCGTTCTACTTCCGGTGAAGATCGAAGAGCTGGTCCGTATGTCTATACAAAGAGAGCACATTGCGGTAGAACCAGGCTAGCCCGTTGGTCTTGGAGGTATCCGATGAGACGTACCCCGATCGTGCTGGCGCTGGCCGGCGTACTCGCCCTGACCAGCTGTTCCTCCTCCGCCGAGCCTGGCGCGCAGAGCGCCGCGCCCGGCTCGGCCGCCGCCCCGGCGGCCGGCGGCGGCAGCTTCGCCGTCATCACCCACGGCGGCGCCGGGGACGCCTTCTGGGACGTGGTCAAGAACGGCGCCGAGGCCGCCGGCAAGCAGTACGGCGTCAAGGTCACCTACCAGGGCGACGGCGACCCCGCCAAGCAGTCGCAGCTCATCGACCAGGCCGTCGCGGAGAAGGTGGACGGCCTCGTCGTCTCGATGGCGAACCCCGACGCGCTCAAGGAGGCCGTCGGCAAGGCCGTCGCGGCGAAGATCCCGGTCGTCACCATCAACTCCGGGGCCGACTCCTCCAAGGCGTTCGGCGCCCTCACCCACGTCGGCCAG
This sequence comes from Nonomuraea sp. NPDC003560, assembly GCF_042878785.1. NCBI lineage: Bacteria > Bacillati > Actinomycetota > Actinomycetes > Streptosporangiales > Streptosporangiaceae > Nonomuraea > Nonomuraea sp. NPDC003560. The sequence continues at coordinate 276,224 of NZ_JBIAOF010000015.1, forward strand.
TCCGAGGACGTGGCCGGGCGCGGCGCCGGCGAGCAGCTCAAGGCCGCGGGCGTCACCAAGCTGCTGTGCGTAGTCCACGAGGCCGGCAACGTCGGCCTCGACCAGCGCTGCAAGGGCGCCGAGCAGACCCTGGGCGGCACGGTCGAGCGCCTGCAGGTGGACGTCGCCAACCTGGCCGACGTCACCTCCAAGGTCACCGCCAAGCTGCAGTCGGACAAGCAGGTCAACGGCGTGCTCGCGCTCAACCCGGCGGTCGCCGTGGCGGCCAGGGACGCGATCAGGGACTCGGGCTCGCAGGCGAAACTCGCCACCTTCGACCTGTCGGGCGACGTGGTCGCCGCGATCAAGGACGGCGAGATCCTGTTCGCCGTCGACCAGCAGCAGTACCTGCAGGGCTACCTGCCGATCACGGTACTGAAGCTGTACAAGGACAACCTCAACACCGTCGGCGGCGGGCTGCCGGTCAACACCGGGCCCGGGTTCGTCACCAAGGACAACGCCGAGCAGGTGGCCAAGCTGGCCGAGGCGGGCACCCGATGAGCGGCCGCCGGGACGCGGGCGGGGACGCGGCCGGGCACGGGGCCGGGCGCGGGGAGGGCCGCCGATGACGGCCGCTCCCGCGCGGGCCGACGAGCGGGTCGCCCGCGTCGGCCTGGCCCGCCGCCTGATCGTCCGGCCCGAGCTCGGCGCCGTGGTGGGGCTGGTCGTGGTGTTCGCGTTCTTCGCCGCGCAGTCGGAGGTGTTCCGCTCGCCGGCCGGGATCGCCAACTGGCTCGACCCGGCCGCCACGCTCGGGATCATGGCGGTCGCCGTGGCGCTGCTCATGATCGGCGGCGAGTTCGACCTGTCGGCGGGCGTGCTGACCGGCACCAGCGGGCTGATCCTGGTCACGCTGGCCACCCGCTACGGGTTCGGCGTGTGGCCGGCGATGCTGGCCGGGCTGGTCGTGGCGCTCGCCGTGGGGTTCGCCAACGGCCTGGTGGTGACCCGGACGAAGCTGCCCAGCTTCATCGTCACGCTGGGCACGTTCCTCATGCTGCAGGGCGTCAACCTCGGCGTCACCAAGGCCGTCACCGGGACCGTGCAGGTCGGCGGCCTGCGCCGGGCGGCCGGGTTCGACGGCGCCAGCGCGCTGCTCGCGGGCACGATCCAGATCGGCGGCACGTCGTTCCGGGTGGCGATCCTGTGGTGGATCGCGATCACCGCGCTGGCCACGTGGGTGCTCATGCGCTCCAGGCCGGGCAACTGGATCTTCGCCGTGGGCGGCGACGAGCAGGCCGCGCGGGCGGTCGGGGTGCCGGCGGCCCGGACGAAGATCGCGCTGTTCATGACCACGGCGGTGGCCGCCTGGCTGGTCGGCTCGATCCTGGCGCTGCGCTACACCTCCGTCCAGGCCAACATCGGCATCGGGCAGGAGTTCGTCTACATCATCGCGGCCGTCATCGGCGGCTGCCTGCTGACCGGCGGGTACGGCTCCGCCGTCGGCGCCTCCATCGGCGCGGTGATCTTCGGCATGGCCGACAAGGGCATCGTGTTCCTGGGCTGGGACGCCGACTGGTTCAAGTTCTTCCTCGGAGCCATGCTGCTGCTCGCCACGCTGGCCAACCGGATGGTCCGGCGCTACGCCGAGGAGGTGCGGCATTGATCCTGCAGACCCGCGACATCGGCAAGACGTTCGGCTCGGTGCTGGCCCTGCGCGGGGTGTCGATGGGCGTGGAGGCGGGCTCGGTCACCTGCGTGCTCGGCGACAACGGGGCCGGCAAGTCCACGCTCATCAAGATCCTGGCCGGGGTGCACCAGCACGACACGGGGACGTACCTGGTGGACGGCGCCGAGGTGCGCTTCGCCGGCCCGCGCGAGGCGCTCGACCGAGGCATCGCCACCGTCTACCAGGACCTGGCGATGATCCCGCTCATGTCGGTCTGGCGGAACTTCTTCCTCGGCTCCGAACCCCGCAAGGGGCTCGCCTTCGACGTGGCCAGGGCCCGCCGGGTGGCGGCGGAGGAGCTGCGCGCCATGGGCATCGACATCCGGGACGTCGACCAGCCGGTGGGCACGCTGTCGGGCGGCGAGCGGCAGTCGGTCGCCATCGCCAGGGCCGTGCACTTCGGCGCGCGGGTCCTCATCCTGGACGAGCCCACCTCGGCGCTGGGCGTCAAGCAGGCGGGCGTGGTGCTGCGCTACATCGCCCGCGCCCGCGACCGGGGGCTCGGCGTGGTGTTCATCACCCACAACCCGCACCACGCCTACCCGGTCGGCGACCGCTTCCTCCTGCTCAACCGCGGGACCAGCATGGGCGAGTACGCCAAGTCCGACATCGGCAAGGACGAGCTGACCGCGCTGATGGCCGGCGGCGCGGAGCTGGCGGAGCTGGACCACGAGCTCCGGCGCGAATGATCGCCGCTTGATCGGAATTTGACGGAATCGGGCGATCGGATCGAGGTAGGCCAAGGCAGGAACCGGGTGGACGACGACTGACGACCCCGGGGACGGCCACCGTGACGACGATGATCAGCAAGCAGATCGTGCTGGAGAAGGCGGCGCAGGAGTTCGCCGACGCCAACGCCAAGCGGCCCTTCATCTACGAGCTGCCGCCCGAGCAGGGCCGCGAGGTGCTGGAGAAGCTGCAGTCCGACCCCAGCGTGCCCAAGCCGGAGATCGACGAGGAGTGGATCCAGGTCCAGGGCGGCCCGACGGGCATCGTGCCGGTGCGCATCGTCAAGCCCAAGGGCGCCACGGGCACGCTGCCGGTCATCTTCTACATCCACGGCGCGGGCTGGGTGTTCGGCTCGGCGCACACGCACGACCGGCTCGTGCGGGAGCTGGCCGTGCGGACCGGCGCCGCCGTCGTCTTCCCCGAGTACGACCGCGCGCCCGAGGCGAAGTACCCCACGCAGATCGAGCAGAACTACGCCGCCGCCCAGTGGGTGGCCGAGCACGGCGCGGAGAAGGGCCTGGACCCCTCCCGCATGGCCGTGGCCGGGGACTCGGTGGGCGGCAACATGTCGATCGTGCTCACGCTCATGGCCAAGGAGCGCGGTGACGTGCGGCTGCTCGGCCAGGTGCTGTTCTACCCCGTCACGGACGCGAACTTCGACACCGAGTCCTACAAGCAGTTCGCCACGGGCTACTACCTCAACCGGGACGGCATGAAGTGGTTCTGGGACCAGTACACGACAGATCCGGCGCAGCGCGCGGAGAGCCACGCCTCGCCGCTGCGCGCGAGCGACCAGGAACTGCGCGGCCTGCCGCCGGCCCTGGTGCTGAACGGCCAGGCCGACGTCCTGCGGGACGAGGGCGAGGCGTACGCGGCCCGGCTGCGGGAGGCGGGCAACGACGTCACGGCGGTCGAGCTGGCGGGGATGGTGCACGACTTCGCCATGGTGGACCTGCTGCGCGACACCAACGCCAACAAGGCCGCCATGAGCCTGGCGGTCGCCAAGCTGCGCGAGTGGCTGAACGCCTGATCTACAACGTAAAGACGCCTGCGTTTCACGCTGCCCATACGGTGAGAAAGAACGATATTTCTCCACCAAGCCAAAGGAGTACGGAAGCGTGGCACGCGACGCTGTCTGGGCCGTTATTACCGGCATGTACGACGCCTACGCGCGAGGCGACAGGCAGGGCATCGACCGGCTCCTCCACCCGGAGGCCACGATCTGGGACTCCGCCGAGCCCGGCCTGATCACCAGCAGGCGGCAGCTCGAAAGAGTGCGCGACGCGCGGCCGTCGGACGGCCCGGCGGAGACCTCCGTCCGGGCCATCGACGAGATCGTGGACGTGTGGGGCGACACCGCCCTGGCCCGGTACCTGCTGCAGGTGGACTTCGAGCACGGCGACCCCGAACTCGTCCGGACGACCAGCGTGCTGCGCCTGGTGGACGGCGAGTGGAAGATCGTCCACGTGCACGAGAACACGCTCAGCTCGTGCACCAGGCCGCACACGGACGACGCGCGCGCGGACACGCCCTGACGACCTGACCGGGCGCGGGCGCGCCACGCGACGGCCCCGGCAGTGACACCGGCAGTGACCCGGCAGTGCGCCCCGCACAGCCGGGCCCGCCCCGGCCGGGCGTCGCGCACACCGAGGAGGAAGGGGGACGGCCCTATGGTGCGGCAATACTTCGCGCCCCCCTCCGAGGAGCTTGCATGACCGCCACCGACGCACCGACGCTCCCCATCGGGGCGGCGTTCGACCGGATGCCGTTCTCCCGCCGGCACGTGCTCATCGCGCTCGCCCTGTTCATCGCCTTCGTCATCGAGTCCTGGGAGCAGCTGGCCCTGGTCTACGTCTCCGGCGACCTCGGGCCGGCGTTCGGCATCGACGAGGCCGGGATCGGCGTCGTGCTGTCGGCGGTGGCGTTCGGCATGATCCCCGGCGTGCTGGTCTGGGGACCGCTCGCCGACCGCGTCGGGCGCCGGCCGACCGCGTTCTGGTCGCTGCTGGCATACGGCGTGATCGCGCTCGCCTCGGCGTTCGCGCCGAACATGGCGACCCTGGTCGCGCTGCGCGTCTGCTCCGGGCTCGCGCTGGCCGGGGTCTACACCATCACCTTCCCGCTCTTCCTGGAACTGCTGCCGACCAGGCACCGGGGCCGGGCCGCGGTCTACCTGTCGATCGGCTGGCCCATCGGCATGCTGGCGGCCATCGCCGCCTCGGTGACGCTCGGCGGGCTCGGCTGGCACGTCGTGGTCATCGCCAGCGCGGCGGCCGGGCTGTGGGCGTTCGCGATCAGGGCGTGGGTGCCCGAGTCGCCGTACTGGCTGGCCGCCCGCGGGCGGCAGGAGGAGGCGCGGGCCGTGCTGCGCGTCCTGGGCAGCCCCGACGCCGAGGCCACGTTCACGATCGCCGGAACGGTGGCCGGCGCGCGGGCCGGCAACCCCATGGACCTGTTCCGCGGCCGGCTGGCCCGGATCACCGTGCTCATGCTGCTGCTCAACTTCGTCTTCAACTGGGGCTACTGGGGGCTGCAGACCTGGCTGCCGACGCTGCTGCAGGCCAAGGGCCTGTCGCTGTCGGCCTCGCTCGGCTTCGCCGCGCTCAGCGCGCTGATGATGATCCCCGGTTACGTGAGCGCGTCCCTGCTGACCGGCCGGTTCGGCCGCAAGAAGGTCTTCCTGTTCTACGTCGTCGCCGCCGTGCTGGGCGGCCTGTGGTTCGCCACCGCGAGCAGCCTGACCGGCCTGTACCTGGGCAACTTCGTCCTGTCGTTCTTCAGCCTGGGCGCGTGGGGCGTCTGGAACACCTGGAACGGCGAGTTCTACCCGACCGCCCTGCGCGGCACCGGCTACTCCTGGGCCACGGCCTCCCAGCTCGTGGCCACCACGGTCGCGCCGTCGGCCGTGGGCGCGCTGCTGGCCCACGCCACCGGCTTCACCGCGACGATGCTGGTGATCAACGCGTTCATGGTGGCCACGGCGCTGCTGGCCATGCCGCTGCCCGAGACCGAAGGGCGCGAGCTGGAGTGATCCTCGGCGTCGCGCTGGACGGGCCGTCGCCGGCGGTGGTGGCCGTCGGCGACGGCGCTCCGCCGTCGCAGGCCGTACGCGCCTGCGTGGCGGTCGACCTCGACGGGATAGCCCGCGCGCCGGTGGCCGCGATCCGCGTCGGCGGACCGTGCCCGCCGGTGCTGCGGCCGGTCGCTGACCCGGGGGTGGCCACGATCGTGCGCGGCGGGCACAGCCTGACCGGCCGCCCGCTGGCGCCGCTGGACACCGGCGCGGTACGCGAGTTCGCCGCCGGCTGCGGCCTGGTCGACTTCGCGGTGACGGCGACCGGCTCGCCGATGCTGGCCGACCACGAGCTGGCGGTGGCCGCGATCATCGCCGCCGAGGTGCCCGCGGCCAGGATCACGCTGTCGTACGAGTTCGGCCGCCCCGGCCTGCGGGAACGCGAGGCGCACGCGATCCGGAACGCGGCGCTCGGCCCCGAGGCGGGCCGGATCGCCGACCGGGTGGCGCGGGAGCTGCCCGGGGTGCCGGTGTTCTTCGCCCGCACCGGCAGCGGCCTGGTGTCGGCGCACTACTTCCGCAGGTTCCCGCGGGCCTGCGACCGCGGCGGGACGACCAGCCTGCGCCGCGGCCGGGCCGCCCTGGCCACGGCGGACGTCCCGGCGCCGTTCCAGGTGATCGAGTCCGCGGGCGAGGACCTGCTGGCCGCGGCCTACGGCGCGGCGCTCGCCCGTCCCGAGGCCCAGGTGGAGCGCATCGTGCAGGCCCGCGGCCGGGCCGAGCTGGACCGGGCGCTGCAGGACGCCAGGGACGAGGCCCTGACCCGCGTGGTCAGCGCCGGCGCCGCGCCCGGCTTCGCCCGGATCGCCGAGACCACCGTCAACCCGCTGTCCTACCTGCCCGACGGCTTCTACCGGGTGCGCGTCACGGCCGAAGGCGCGACGCCGTGACCCGGCTCGTGGGCCCCGATGAGCTGCGCCGCTTCTCGGCGGGGTCGCGGCTGTTCGCCACGGGCGCGGGCGAGTCCTCCTACGGCCTCACCCTGGCCTGGGCGGAGTCGGTGCTCGGCGACGGCGTCGAGCTGGCCGCCGCGCACGAGCTGGACCCGGGGACGTTGTGCATGGTGGTCAGCCTGGTCGGGTCCACGACCGCGCTGGGCGAGCAGCTGCCCGCGGGCGACGAGCCCGTACGGGCGGTGCGGGCGCTGGAGCGGCGGCTGGGGGAGCGGGCCGGAGCCGTGGCGGCGCTCAATCTGGCGGCCGAGAACGCGCTGATCCCGCTGGTCGCCGCCGCGGCCCTGGGCGTGCCGCTGGTCGACGGCGACGGGACGGGCCGGGTGTTCCCGCTGGTGGAGCAGACGACGTACACGCTGGGCGGGCTGAGCGCGTCCCCGCTGGCGCTGGCCGGGGCGTCGGGGGAGCTGGCGCTGCTGGAGACCGCGGGCGGCCGGGTGGAGGAGCTGCTGCGTCCCGTCGTGCTGGCGGTGGGCGGGTGGGCGGTGGCCGCCTGCTACCCGATGGCGGCGCGGGACCTGGCCCGGGTGCTGGTGCCGGGCACGGTCAGCCTGCTGCTGGCGGCCGGGGTGCCCGGCGCGCCGCGCTCGGCGGCCGCCCCGTACGGGGTGCGCACGCTGTGCGCGGGCCGCATCCTGGCCGTCGAGGGCAGCACGGGGCACGGCGTCGACGTGGCCATGCCCTCGCTGCCCTCCAGCATCGTGGTGCAGGAGACGGGCGGCCTGCGCAGGCTCGTCCGGCTGGAGGCGCACAACGAGATCGTGCTCGCCCTGGCCGACGGGGCGCCGGTGGCGATGGCGCCGGACCAGATCTGCATGATCTCGTCCGCCGACGGCCTGGTCGTGGACGTCGACAAGGCGGCGCCCGGCATGGAGGTGGAGGTCATGGTGGTCAAGGCCGCGCCGGTCTGGCACACGGACGCGGGGCTCGCGCTGGGCGGGCTGCGGGCGTTCGGGATCCCGTTCGAGCAGCGGGCGGAGTCGCCGTGAGCGGCCTGCGCGAGCCCGGCTGGGAGGCGCCGGTCACGGTGGCGGAGCTGGTCAACGCCGGCCCGCTGGCCGGGGCCAGGATGTACGGCAGCGGCGACAACCCCGTGCACCAGGTCCGCATCGTGGACGACCTGTCGGTGTTCGGCGCGGTGACGCCGCACACGGCGGTCGTGCTGATCGGCGCGGCGGCCGGCGGCGGCTGGGCGGTCGAGATGGCCATGCGCCGGGCCTGGGAGCAGGCGGCGGCCTGCGTGATCGCGCCGTCGGGCGGCCTGAGCGCCGGGTCGGGCGAGGTGCTGGCCGAACGGCTCGGCGTCACCCTGATCTTCGTGGACGAGGACCCGTTGATCGTCGCCGTCCGGGTGGCCTCGGCGGCCTCCAGGCCGGAGGCGGCCCGCACCCAGCTCGTCGCCCGCTGCGCGACCCGGCTGGCCGACGCGGGCCCCTCGGCGCGGCGGGTGCTCGGGGTGCTCAACGCCGAGCTGCCCGGCACGTCGGTGGCCTTCCTCGACCGGTACGGCCTGCACGTCGCCGGCCGCCAGAGCGCCACCCGCGCGCCGGGCGAGCACGAGCCGGCCCGGCCGCCGGGGTCCCGGTGGGCGGCCGAGGTCGAGGTGCCCGGTCAGGAGGGCCCGGCGCTCGGGACGCTGGTGGCCGCCGGCACGTCCCGCTCGCCCGGCTGGCCCGCGGTGGTGCGGACCGTGCTGGGCCTGGCGGTGGCCCCGCTGGCGGCGTGGGCGGCCCAGGAGCGCCTGCGCGCCTCGCGCGACTTCGCGCTGCAGTCGGCGCTGGCCCGGCGGCTGCTCGCGGCGGGCCGGCCGGCCCACGAACCGGCGGGCGACGGCGGCATCTGGCTGGAAGGGGCGCCGGCCGAGGCCGTGGCGCTGGGATGGGGGGTGCGCGGCACGCTGACCGCCTACCACGTCCGCCCGATGGGGGCGCTGGCCGACGACGGGCCGCTGGTGCAGGCGCTGGTCACCGCGGCGCTGGGCCAGGTGCCGGTGCTGCGGCGCGGCGAGGGCTGGGCCGGGTGGTCGCCGGAGCCGCCCGGCGAGCTCGCCGAGCACCTGCGGCGCTGCGTGCACGGCATGCCCTGGCCGTGCGCGGCCGGGGTGGGCGCGGCGGTGGAGGGGCTGGAGGCGGTGGGGGAGTCGCTGCTCGGCGCCGAGGCGGCGGCGTTCGTGGCCGGCGCGGGCACGGTGGCCCGCGCCGACCGGATGGGACCGGCCGAGCTGCTCGGCGCGCTCCCGGCGGGGGTGCTGCGCGCGCCGGCGACCGTCGTGCTCCAGCCGCTGCTGGCCGTCGACAAGGACGGCACGCTGCTGGTGACGCTGGCCGCCGTCCTGGACGAGGGCGGCGCGCTCAAGGCCGCCGAACGCCTGGGCGTGCACCGCAACACGGTCACCACCCGCCTGGACCGCATCAAGGCCGCCGGCTTCGACCTGGACGACGCCGCCACCCGCCTGGCGCTGCAGCTCGCCTGCCACGTGCTGCTGCGCTGAGCCGGGCGGCGGCGTCGCCGGGTCAGTAGCCCCTGGTGAGGTGGACGCCCGCGCCGACCTTGCGCCGCTTCCCGACGCCGTCGAGGAGGTTGCCCGAGGAGGCGATCGACATCGACTCGCCCTCGCCCTTGGCCAGCAGGATGCCGGTCTCTTGCTTGGTGCCGTGGCCGACGACGGTGTTGCCGGTGATCGCGGCGTGGCCCGCGCCGTAGTTGACCGCGTCCAGCGCCAGGTAGACGAAGTCCACGCCGTCCGGGAGCGGGCCGGTCGCGGCGATCTTGCGCTCGGGCGGCGCCGCGCCGCTCTGGCGGGCCTTGCGCAGCTCGGCCAGCGCGTTCGGCGGCGGCAGGAACTTGTGCACGCGGTTGCCGGTGATCGTGGTGGCGGCGTCGCCCTGCAGGTCGCAGCGGATGCCGTAGTACGTCTGGCCCGCCGTGCTCTCGGCGCCGAAGTCCTCGATGTAGTTGTCCTGGATCGAGGTGCCGAAGCAGCGGTGGGCGTCGATGGCGTTCTTCGGCGTCCCGTACAGGTGCAGGCCGCTCATCGTCCAACCGGCCGCGTTGTCGCTCTGGATGGCGCTGGTGCCGCTGAAGCCGATCCAGGAGCGCTGCAGCGTCCAGTCGGTGACGGAGTTGCCCGGGTCGACGACGCGGATCCCGGCCTCGGCGGCGCCTTCGATGTAGACGTCGCTGATGACGCTGTTGACCATGGTGTTGCGCAGCGTCGTGCCGTTCCTGGACGGATTGCTGATGCGGATGCCGTCGGACGGCGTGCCGTAGATGTCCACGTCGTAGACCCGGGTGTTCCACGAGCGCAGCAGCAGGCCGACCGTGCCGGTGTTGTGGTCGCGGTTGCCGTCGATGGTCAGCCGCTCGACCCGCACGCTCTCGCCGCTGAACTCGGTGTCCTCCAGCCAGCCCTTGGAGGCCAGCACGGCGGGCAGGTTGGCGCCGTCGGCCTGCTTGAGCACCGTGCCGGCCTTGGCGTCGCCCCGGTAGGTGCGCCGGTCGGCCAGGCTGATCGTGGCGTTGATCAGGCACGGCCCCTTGATGACGATCTCGTCGCCGTCCTTGGAGGAGTCGATGGCGGCCTGGATCGCCGCGGCGTCGCCGGGGGCGTCGGAGCAGGCGGCCTCCACCCTGGCGGCCGAGGCGGGCGCGGCCGGCGTCAGCACGGCGACGCCGGCCAGGCCCGCGGCGAGCGCGGCCGAGCCCGCGAGCAGGCGCGTTCGTAACGCAGTCATGAGAGTCCCCTCGTGAAGATGGTCATGACGGGGACACAGCCTCCCCAGGCTTCGCGTGCCCCCGCGTTGTCGATCATCTTCACAGACCGGCGAACAATCCGTGCGATTTTCGGTCGAATGCGGATCAGTTCGTGATCATGCCCTCGGCCAGGTCGGCCGCCCGCGCCAGGGGGGAACGCCGGTCGGCCGGGCCGTAGCCGCCGCCTCCGCCGGACTCGCAGCGCAGCACGTCACCGGCCGACACCGGCAGGGCGTTGACCTTGAGCATCCGGCGCTCGCCCGCCGTGCCCGGATTGAGCGTCACCCGCGGGGGAGCGCCCGCCGCGCCGCCGGCCAGGCCCCACGCGGGCGTGACCGAGCGCTCGAACCACAACGACAACGAGGTGTCGCCGCAGAACTCGTACTCCCGCACCACGCCGTTGCCGCCGCGCCACTGACCGGCGCCGCCGGTGCCCGGACGCATCTCGTAGCGGCGCACCCGGACCGGGAACAGCGTCTCCAGCACCTCGATCGGCATGTCCCGCAGCGAGCCGTTGACGTTGTTGATCAGGCAGGACTCGCCGTCGCCGCCCTCCCACGCCCCCCAGCCGCCGACCGTGGCCTCCTGGGAGACGTACAACTTCCCGGTACGCGGGTCCGTCCCGGTGAACTGCACGATCATCGAGTCCCCGTACGAGGCCGCCGCCGCCTTGCCCGGCAGCGCCGGGGCCAGCGCCTTGACCACCAGGTCGATGAGCAGCCCGAGATGGGAGTAGTAGTACTGGCAGGCGGCCGGCGACCGCGCGGCCAGCATCGAGCCCGGCCGGGTCTCGACGCTCAGCGGGCGGAAGGAGCCGCCGTTCAGCGGCACGTCCCCCGACACCAGCAGCTTGTACCCCACCCGCACCGCCGCCACGGCCTGCGCCGCGCCGCAGTTGACCGGCCCGCGGGCCTGGTCGGCGCAGTCGGTCAGGTCCACGCGCATCGACTCGCCCGACACCGTGACCCGCACGTTCACCGGCAGCGGCGTGGCCAGGTCGACGCCGTCGTTGTCGAGGAAGCCGGACGCCTCGTACACGCCGTCGGGGATCGCGGCGATGGCCTGGCGTTCCATGCGCTCGGTCTGGGCGAAGATCTCGTCCCGGGCGGCCATGACCGTCTCCAGGCCCCAGCGCGAGACGATCTCCTGCAGCCGCCGCTGGCCGGTCATCGCGCAGCTCACCTGGGCCCGCATGTCGCCGAGCGTGGCGTGCGGGAAGCGCACGTTGCGGGCGATCACCTCGTGCAGGTCGCGGCACGGCCGCCCGCCCGCGTACACCTTCACCGGGCCCAGCCGCAGGCCCTCCTGGAAGATCGAGGTGGAGTCCATCGAGCCGCCCGGGTCCTTGGAGCCGACGTCCAGCCAGTGGGCGCGCGAGGCGGCGAACCCGGCCAGCTCGCCGCCGGCGAAGATCGGGCCGTAGACGGTGACGTCGTTGAGGTGGGTGCCGCCGACGTAGGAGTCGTTCAGCACCCACACGTCGCCCTCCTGCCACACCTCGCGGCCGTACATGCGCTCGGTCTCGCGGGTGCACACCTCCAGGTTGCCCAGGAAGATCGGCAGGCCGGACGACTGCCCCAGCACGTTGTGGTCGCGGTCGAGCAGCGCCACCGCGCAGTCCTTGGCCTCGTAGATCACCGGCGTGTACGAGCTGCGGATCAGCGTGGTGTTCATGTCCTCGGCCGCCTGCAGCAGAGCGCACCGGATGATCTCTGTGGTAACCGCGTCGATCACTGGGTCGATCACTGGGTCGATCATTGGGTCGATCACTGGACGTCCACCTTCACGATGAGGAAACCGTTGTCGTCGACGGCCGCCAGGCAGCCCGGCGGGATGACCGTGGTCGCGGTCTCCTCGACCACGATCGCGGGCCCGGCGAACGAGCCGGACAGGCCCGCCCGCCGCAACACGGGCGTGCGGTGCACCACCCCGTCGAAGATCACGTCCCGGACGTTTGCCGACGCCTCCTCGCGCGGCTCGGCGGCCCCGGCGGCGGCGCGCGGGAACGAGCCGAACCCGGTGCTGCGCAGCATGACGAACTCGACCGGCGCCTCGGGGGTGGCGTGGCCGTACCGGCTGGTGTGCGCCTCGGCGTAGCGGGCCGCGACCGCGGCGAGGAAGCCCGGCTCGCCCGGCTCGGCGGCGTCGCGCAGCGGGACGGTGAGCGTGTAGTCCTGGCCCTCGTAGCGCATGTCCACGGCGTGCTCGACCCGGCGGCGCTCCTCAGGGACGCCCTGCCCGGCCAGCGCCTCCAGCGCCTCCCGCTCCAACGTCGCCAGATGCCCGGCCATGTCGTCGCCGTCGAGCGTGTCCTGCGGCCGGAAGTACGGGTGCGTCAGGTCCCGCCGCACGTCCGCCTCCAGCATCCCCCAGGCCGAGAACGCCCCCGGGAAGCGCGGCACGACCACCTCGGAGATGCCCAGCTCACGGGCGATGAAGACGGCGTGCATCGCGCCCGCGCCGCCGAAGGCGACCAGCGCGAACTCCCGCGGCTCCACGCCGTGCTCGACCGTCAGCGTGCGGATCGCCTGGGCCATCTTGGCGTTGGCCACGTCGCACACGCCCTCGGCCAGCCGCAGCGGGTCCAGGTCCAGCTCCCGCGCCAGCGTGACCACGGCCGCGCCCGCCGCCTCCTCGTCCAGCGTCATCAGCCCGCCCGCGAACCAGGCCGGGTCCACCCGGCCGAGCACCACGTTCGCGTCGGTCACGGTGGGCCGGGTGCCGCCCCGCCCGTAGCAGGCCGGGCCCGGCACGGCCCCGGCCGACTCCGGGCCGACGCGCAGCGCGCCCGCCTCGGCGTAGGCGATCGAGCCGCCGCCCGCGCCGATGGTGTGCAGGTTCACGATGGGCATGAGCACCGGGTAGCCCTCGATGCGGGCCTCGGCGCTGACGTCGGGCCGCCCGTTCACCACGAGCGAGACGTCGAAGGAGGTGCCGCCCATGTCCACGCAGATCGCGTTCTCCCGGCCCAGCATGCGGGCCGCGGCGACGCCGCCCATCGTGCCGCCGACCGGCCCCGACAGCAGCGTCTGCAACGGCCGCCGCATCGCGTACGAGGCGTTGACCAGCCCGCCCGACGACTGCATCACGTGCACCGGCACCGACAGGCCGCGCTCGGCGAAGCGCCGCTCGATCCTGGCCAGGTACCTGCGCACGACCGGCCCGGTGTAGGCCTCCAGCACCGCCGAGGAGGTGCGCTCGTACTCGCGCCACTCGCGCGCGACCTCGTGCGAGAGCACCACGAGCACGTCCTCGCCCAGCTCGGCCCGCAGGATCTCGCCCGCGCGCAGCTCGTGCGCGGGGTCGGCGAAGGAGAACAGCAGGCACACGGCGACGGCGTCGAAGCCCTCCTCGCGGGCGCGCCGCGCGGCCCGCCGCACCGCCTCCTCGTCGAGGGGTTCCAGCTCGCGGCCCCGGTGGTCGAGACGGCCGCCGGCCTCCATGACGTCCTGGCGCGGCACGAGCGGCGACGGCTTGCGGTAACGCAGGTCGAACATGCGGTCGCGGTTGCCGCGGGCGATCCGGTAGACGTCCCCGGCGCCCCGGCTCGCCAGCAGCAGCACCCGCGCGCCCTTGCGCTCCAGCAGGGCGTTCAGCCCCTGCGTGGTGCCGTGCACGAAGAAAGAGATGGCCGCGGGGTCGTCCACGACCCGGCCGAGCGCGGCGAACACGCCCTCGGCCAGGTCCCCCGGCGTGGTGGGCGCCTTCGAGGCGGTGACGGCCCCCGTGCGCTCGTCGTAGCAGACGACGTCGGTGAAGGTGCCGCCGATGTCCATGGCGACGCGATAGGTCATGCGCCGCACCGTACGCGCGCGGCGGCGCCGCGATCATGGGCGTCCTGCACAGGGGAGGGACGCCTCCCGTGCATCGCGCTCAACCGGGTGCGCCCGCCCAAAAATCTACAACGTAAAGGCGGTAGCCTGGCAGGCGTGTCCCAGTCGTACCTCACCCTCGCGACCGGCGTCGAGCACGAGACCGAGGTGCGCCGCTCCCGGTTCGTTTGCGCGCTGGCCCCCGCCCGTACCGTCGAGGAGGCCGCCGCCTTCATCGCCGCCCGCCGCCGCGAGCACGCCGGCGCCACCCACAACTGCACCGCGTACGTGATCGGCGGGCGGCTGCAGAAGGGCGACGACGACGGCGAGCCCGGCGGCACGGCGGGCACGCCGATGGTCCAGGCGCTGGTCGGCCGGGGGTTCAACGACGTGGTCGCGGTGGTCACGCGCTATTTCGGCGGCGTCCTGCTGGGCGCGGGCGGCCTGGTGCGCGCCTACGGGGGAGCGGTGACCGAGACGCTCGACCTGGTGGAGCCGGTGCGGATGGTCCCGGCCAGGCTGGTGAGCGTCTCGGTGGCCCACGACCAGGCCGGCCGGGTGGAGAACGACCTGCGCGCCTCCCGCTACGCGCTGCGCGAGGTGACCTACGCGGCCGGGGTGACGTTCTCGGTGGCGGTGGGGGAGGAGGAGGTGGCGGCGTTCGGCGAGTGGGTGGCCGCGCTGACGGCCGGCCGGGCCCGCGTCGAGGTGGGCGAGGGCGTGCACGTGCCCGGCTGAGGCCGCTCAGCCCTCCAGGGCGTACTGCATGACGCGGAACTTGGCCTGGGCCTCGGCCAGCTCGGCGGCCGGGTCGGAGTCGCCCATGATGCCGCCGCCGGCGAACAGCCGGGCGCGGTTGCCCTCGATCAGCCCCGAGCGCAGGGCGATGCCCCATTCGCCGTCGCCGTGGGCGTCGATCCAGCCGACCGGGCCCGCGTAGCCGGCGCGGTCCATGCCCTCCAGCTCGCGGATGACCTTGATGGCGGTGTCGGTCGGGGTGCCGCCGACGGCGGCGGTGGGGTGCATGGCGGCCACCACGTCGAGCACGGACGCGCCGTCGGCCAGCCGCCCGGTGACGTGGCTGGCCAGGTGCTGGACGTTGGGCAGCACGAGGAGTTCGGGCTCGTCGGGGGTGTGCAGGGAGGAGCAGAGGGGGGCGAGGGTCTGGCGCACGGAGGCGATGGCGCACTCGTGCTCGTGGCGGTCCTTCTGGGAGGCGAACAGCGCGGCGCCGCGGGCGACGTCGTCGGCCGGGCCGGTGCCGCGGGCGGTGGTGCCGGCCAGGACGAGGGACTCGATCTCCTGGCCGGTGCGGCGGATGAGCAGCTCGGGGGTGGCGCCGACGAGGCCGGCCACGGAGAAGGTGTAGCACTCGGGGTAGCGCCGGGCCAGCCGGGTCAGCAGCAGGCGCACGTCGATGGGGTGCTCGGCGGTGGCGAGCAGGTCGCGGGCGAGCACGACCTTCTCCAGTTCGCCGTCGCGGATGCGGCGGGCGGCCCGGGCGACGACGTGCTCCCATTGGGGGGCGGTGAGGCTGCCGTCGCCGTAGCTGATGCGGCCGGGCTCGCGGAGGGGGCTGAACGTCTCCAGCGGGGCCTCGCCGACGGTGGTGAGCCAGGCGCGGCCGCCGCGGCGGGCGAGCACGGCGCGGGGGACGACGAGCACGGACCCGGGGGCGTCCTCGTCGAAGGTGAAGCTGCCGAAGGCGACGGGGCCGGAGCCGGAGCCGGGGGCGCGCCCGGCGTCGTCGGCGGGCGCGTCGCCGAGGACGGTGCGCAGCCACTCGCGGGCCCAGGCGAAGCGGCCGGGGCCCGGCGGCACGGCGACGCGGGCGGCCTGGCCCCATCCCACCAGGCCCTCGCCGTTCCTGATCCAGGCGTAGGGCGCCGTCTTCGGGAGGGATGCCAGCAGGTCACCGGGGTCGCCGACAGGGGTGGTGCGAACCGGTAGCGGGCGGGTTGTTCCGAGCGCGACACTCACTCAAGACACTCTATGCGGGAACTGAACACGTTCGACTCGGACCCCCGTGAATGCGGTGTTACTGCCCACGAGCCAGGAAATAACCGGATCTTGACGTTCATTGGGGGCGCCCAGCTCGCGGAGGCACTGTCAAGCGGCGATAGGAAGACGGTCCTGAAATGGCAGACCTCGCCTGAAGGTCATGGTGCGTCCTTGATCGACTCCCTACCTTTGGGGCCATGATCGGTCGCCTGTCCCCTGTCGTCACCGCCGTCCTCGTCCTGGCCGCTTCGGGCCCCGCGCAGGCCGTCGCCGCAGCTCAGCCCGTCCCTGAGACGATGGCGGCGCTGGGCGACTCGATCTCCACGGGCTTCAACTCCTGCGGCTGGTACGTCTCCTGCGCGGCCCGTTCCTGGGCGGCCGGCGACAACGCGCAGGTGGTCAGCCACTACCTCCGGCTGCGGGGCCTGGCTGGAACGCTCCATCGGGAGAACTTCGCGGTGCCCGGCTCGACGAGCGCCGACCTGCTCGGCCAGGTCAACCAGGCGATCGCGGCGAAGGCCGATTATGTGACGATCCTCATAGGCGCCCAGGACGCGTGCAAGCGCACCGAGCGGGAGATGACGCCGGTCGCGCTCTACCGCCGGCGCATGGACGCCGCGCTGTCGGCCCTGCGTGCCGGGATGCCGCAGGCCAGGGTGTTCATCGCCAGCGTGCCCGACCTGCGGCGGTTGTGGCAGGTCGGCAAGGGCAACCCGCTGGCCCGTACGTTCTGGACCGTCGGGAGGATCTGCCAGACCATGCTGGCCGATCCGGCCTCGGTGAAGAAGGCCGACGTCGAGCGGCGGGCCCGGGTGCGGGCGCGGGTGATGGCCTACAACAGGGAGGCGGCGCTGGCGTGCGAGGCGATGGGGCCCTCGTGCGACACCGACGAGGGCGCGATCTTCTCCTTCCCGTTCACGCTCGACCACGTCAGCAAGTGGGACTTCTTCCATCCCAACCTCGCCGGGCAGAAGGCGCTGGCCGAGCAGACGTTCGAGCACGGCTTCGTCTGGGAGGACCCGCGCTAGGTGCTGTTTCTTAGATCTGCTGACTGATCGTGCCTGGGCGGTCACGATTGGCCTATGGGTCGAGGTGACTTAACTAACGCGGAGTGGGAGC
>NZ_JBIAOF010000016.1:0-268455 GCF_042878785.1 Nonomuraea sp. NPDC003560
ACCGGCTTCCGCTCAACCCGAACGGGAAGATCGACCGGGCGGCCCTGCCCGAGCCGGTGGCCGAGCAGGCCGCGTACGCGGCGCCCTCGACGCCGAACGAGGAGCTGGTCGCCGGGGCCTTCGCCCGGGTGCTCGGCGTGGAGCGGGTCGGCGCGGGCGACGACTTCTTCGCCCTCGGCGGCGACTCCTTCGCCGCCGTCCGCGCGGTCAAGGAGATCGGCCGCGGGCTGCGCGTGATCGACCTGTTCACCCGGCCCACCGTCGCCCAGCTGGCCGCCTTCCTCGGCCAGGAGGACGGCGGCGGGCTGCTGCACCGCCTGGGCGGCGGCCGAGCCAGTGAATTCACGCTGGTGTGCGTGCCGTACGGCGGCGGTTCCGCGGCGGTCTACCAGCCGCTGGCCCAGGCGCTGGGCGACCGGGTCGAGGTGCTCTCGGCCGAGCTGCCCGGCCACGACCCCGCCAGACCCGACGAGCTGCCGCTGCCGCTGGCGGAGCTGGTGGACGTGCTGGCCGCCGAAGTGGCGGCGACCGCGTCCGGCCCGGTCGCGATCTACGGCCACTGCGTGGGCTCCGCGCCCGCCGTCGCGCTCGCGCGGAAGCTGGAGGCCGACGGCGTGCCCGTGCTGGGCGTGATCGCCGCCGCCAGCTTCCCGGCCGCACGGCTGCCCGGCCTGGCCAGGAAGCTGTTCCGCGGCGACCGCCTGGTCTCCGACCGGCTGTTCCGCGACGCGCTGCGGGCGTCGGGCGGCCTGCTCGACGACATGGACGAGGCCGCCAAGGCGACCGCGGTGCGCGCCATGCGCCACGACTCCACGCAGGCGCAGGAGTGGTTCACCCGGGAGCTGGCCGCCGACGGCCCGCGGCTGGCGGCGCCGATCCTGTGCCTGGTGGGCGAGCGGGACCGGGCCACCCAGCTGCACGAGGAGCGCTACGCCGAATGGGGCGCCTTCGCGTCGAGGGTGGGGCACGCCGTGCTGCCCAGGGCCGGTCACTACTTCCTGCGCCATCAGGCCGAGCCGCTGGCCGCGCTGGTGTTCGGCCAGCTACGGCGCTGGTCGGACGGTGAGCTCCCGGATCCCGTGCGCCCGCCTGACCGGACCGGCCTGCGCTCCTTCTACACCGTCGCCGGCGGGCAGTTCGCGTCGGCGGTGGGCAACGCGCTCAGCGCCTTCGCGCTGGGCATCTGGGCCTACCAGCGCAGCGGCGAGATCCTGGACCTCGCGCTGGTCACGATGCTGGCGCAGATCCCGGCCGTGCTGCTCACCCCGCTGGGCGGCGCGCTGGCCGACCGGGTGGACCGGCGGCGGATCATGCTCGCCTGCGACGCCCTGTCCGGGCTGGCGATGGGGGCGCTGGTGCTGCTGATGGCGACCGGCCGGCTGGAGTTGTGGAACGTCTGTCTCATCGTCGCCGTCACCTCGATGGTCACGGCGTTCCATCAGCCTGCCTACCTGGCCGCGATCGCGCAGCTGGTGCCCAAGCCGTACCTGCCGCAGGCCAACGCCATGGCCAACCTGGGGTTCGGCGCGGGCAACGTGGTGGCCCCGCTGGCGGGCGGGGCGCTGATCGGCCTGTTCGGGCTGTCGGCGGTGATCTCCATCGACGTGGCCACCTTCGCGATCGGCGTGGGGACGCTGCTCGCGGTCCGGTTCCCGAACCGGCTCTTCCACCGGCGGGAGGAGAGCTTCCGGGCGGCGCTGAGCGGCGGATGGCGCTTCATCCGCCGGCGGCGGCCGCTGCTGGTGATGGCGGTCTTCTTCGCGGTGGTCAACTTCTGCACCGCGCTGATGTGGGTGCTCATCACCCCGATCGTGTTGTCCATCGGCAGCTCGGCCGACCTGGGCGTGGTGACGGCCGCCGGCGGTCTCGGCGTGGCGGTGGGCACGGGCGTGATCCTGGTGTGGGGCGGCAGCCGCCGCCGGGCGACCGGCATGATCGCCTTCGTGATCGGGTCCGGGATCGGTGTCGTGCTGATGGGCGCGTGGCCGGTCGTGGGGCTGGTCGCGGTGGGCCTGTTCGTCCGGCTGGCCTGCATGAGCATCGGCAACGCGCACTGGCTGTCGATCATCCAGACCAAGGTGGGGCCGGACCTGCAGGGCCGGGTGCTGGCGGTGAACGTCATGCTGGCCACGGCCATGCAGCCGCTGGGCTTCCTGTCGGCCGGGCCGCTGGCCGAATGGGCGGAGCCGCTGACCTCCCGGCCGGGCGGCGGCGCCGCGGCGGTGCTGCTGGCCAGCGGCGTCCTGCTGGTGATCTGGGGTCTGCTCGGGCTGCGTCACCGGCCGCTGCACCACATCGAGGACCTCATTCCCGACGCGGCGCCGCCCTCGGAGGCAGCCGCCGACCTGAACGCGATCCAGGAGAAGGTGCTGAACGGATGATCTTGGTATCCGCGTCCGACGTGCGGGCCGCCGCGGCCCGCATCGCCCCGTTCGTCCGGCGCACGCCGCTGCTGCGACTGCCCGGCGAACGCCTCTGGCTCAAGCCGGAGAACCGGCAGCCCACCCGCTCCTTCAAGGTGCGCGGCGCGGCCAACGCCGTGGGCCGGCTGGCCGGTCGGGGCATCACGCACGTCGTGGCCCAGTCCTCGGGCAACCACGCCCAGGCCATCGCCTACGCCGCCGCCGAACACGGGGTGCGGGCCACCGTCGTCCTGCCCGACACCGCGCCGGAGCTCAAGGTGGAGGCGGCCCGCGGGCTCGGCGCCGAGGTGGTCATCGTGCCGCCGGCGCTGCGCGAGATCACCTGCCTGGCGCTGGCCGACCATCTCGGGGCGACCGTCGTGCGTTCCGACGACTTCGACGTGATCGCCGGGCACGGCAGCGCCGGGGCGGAGATCGTCCTGGACCTGCCGGAGGCGGGCACGATCCTGGTGCCCGTCTGCAACGGCGGTCTGCTGGCCGGCGTCGCGGTGGCGGCCAAGGCCGCCGACCCCGCGATCACCGTGATCGGCGTCGAGCCCGAGCTCGCCGCCGACGGCGCGGCCAGCTTCCGCAGCGGCACCCGGACGGCCTGGCCGGTGGAGCTGACCTACCGCACCCGGGCCGACGGGTTGCGCGGCCCCGTCCTCGGCGAGCTGGCCTGGGAGCACATCCGGCGGCACGTCGACGACATGCTGACCGTCCGCGAGGACGACATCGACGCCGCCGCCGACCTGCTGTGGGACCGGCTGGGCGAGCGCGCCGAGCCAAGCGGGGCCGTGACCACCGCCGCCTACCTGGCCCATCAGGCGCTTCTGCCCGACGGGCCGGTGGTGGCGATCGTCTCCGGCGGCAACGTGGCGCCCGCCCTCCAGCCGGCGGCCCGGCAGGCGGAGTGACGCCGCCCTCGCGTCCCATGGCGCGGAACCACCATGGGACGCGAGGGGCGGGGACGGCCGCTACGCCTCTTCGGAGACCCCCAGGTACATCACGCTCGGGTACGCGGGGTTGAAGGCGATCGAGGTGACCCGGTCGTAGGCGTTGTGGTTGACGGTGACGCGGTCCTTGCGGGACTCGTACTTGTAGATGTCCGTGCCGATCGCCGACCAGCCGGTCCCGAAGTCGAAGTAGAGGACGTCGGCGTCCTTCGGGTGCGGGGCGAGCAGCGGCCCGTTGGGGATCGTCACCACCGCGTCCTGGTCCACGGCGGGGGTGAAGTTCCGGCCGCCGTCGTCCGAGCGGTAGATGTGCCGGCCGCCGGACGGCACGCCGGCCTCCAGCTCCGCCAGGTTGAGCCCCATCGCCCACACGACGTTCCCGGCGGCCGGGGAGATCGCGGCGCTGAACACGTTGACCCGGTCGCCGTCCCCGGCCAGCCCCGCGGCCGAGGTCCAGGTGCGGCCGCCGTCGAAGGTGACGCGGGCGCCGGTGTCGGAGGCGCCGAGCACCACGTGGTCCAGGTCGTGCGGGTCGAACACCGCCGTGTAGGACATGCGGGTGTCGCTCGGTGACCAGGCCGGCACCCCGACGGGCTGCCAGGTGCGCCCGCCGTCCCGCGACTCGTGCAGCTGGCCCAGCAGGTCGGACGCCCGCAGGCGGTCGCCGTCGCCCCGGTCCACGCCGATCCCGATCAGGTCGCCGCCCGGCCCGGTGAGCGGCGTGACGCCCTCGGGCGTGGCGAGCGCCAGGTTGCCGTCGCGGTCCCAGGCGTAGGCCCGGCCGCCCTGGGCGGCGACCAGCTCGACGAAGGAGCCCTTGACCTCGCCGGCCGCGCTCCAGGTGCAGCCCGCGTCCTTGGAGGCCAGCAACCGCCTGTTGGACATGGCCAGCAACTGGTTCGGGCGGTCGAGCGCGACCAGCCCGGTGGTGTAGACGACCGGGCCGAGCACCTCGCTGGTGGACGCGATCTTCTTGCCGTCGTTCCACGCGTACGTCACAGAGCCGTCACCGGCGACCGTCTGGCAGACCGGCCGGCTCCAGCCCGAGCCGTCGAAACCCTCGCTGGAGGTCCTCGCCATGGCGGGCGTGGCGGCGGACAAGACCGTCAGCGCGGTCGCGAGCCCGATGGTGAACGCCTTCTTCAACACTGCCTCCCCGACAGGAATCTGGTACGCGTTCGTTCCTATCGGTGGATGCGATGCTCAGGCTAGGTCTGCCCGCGGCTGGTTCACGCCATGGCAGGTATCTGTCAAACTGTTCGATCATGAACGCGGACGACAACGCCCTCGCCGCCGTCGGCGTGGACGCCGAGGACGAGCAGATCTACCGCACCCTGCTGCGCCGGCCGCGCACCACGCTGCCCGAGCTGGCCGCGCACACCGGCCGCACCACCGTGGCCCTGCGCCGGGCGTGCTCCCGGCTGGAGGCGCTCGGCCTGGTCAGCCGCATGGCCGGCCGCCCGGTCCGGTACGTGCCGACCAGGCCCGACGTGGCGGTGGCCGCCCTCATCTCCCGCCGCGAGGAGGGGCTGGCCCAGGCCAGGCTGGCCGCGCTCGCGCTGCTGGCCGAGACGCCGCGGACGGAGAACCTGGCTCCCGAGGAGCTGGTGGAGGTCGTCCAGGGGCAGGCGGCCGTGGTGCAGCGGTTCACCCAGTTGCAGCAGACCGCGACCGAGGAGCTCCTGGTCCTCGACCGGCCCCCGTACGCCCAGGATCCGTCCCAGCAGAACGCGCCCGAGATGGAACGCCTCGCGCACGGCCTCGTGGTGCGCGGCATCTACGACGCCTCGGCCCTGGAGATCCCCGGCAAGCTCCGTCTCGCCCAGGAGTCGGCGGCGGCCGGGGAGCAGGCCAGGGTGAGCCCCGAGGTGCCGATGAAGCTGGCCATCGCCGATCGCAGGACCGCCATCCTGCCGCTGAACGCCGACGCCTCGGCCCACTCCGGCAGCGCGGTCATCGTGCACTCCTCGTCGCTGCTCGACGCGCTGGTCGCCCTGTTCGAGGTCCTGTGGCGGGCGGCGCTGCCGCTCCCGCTCTACGACGCGCGCTCCCGCCCGGCGGACCTGCCGGACCCCGAGCTGTTCACGCTGCTCGCGGCCGGGCTCAAGGACGAGGCGGTCGCCCGTCAGCTCGGGGTGAGCCTGCGCACGGTGCATCGCAGGGTCAGCGAGCTGATGGACCGGCTCGGCGCCCGCACCCGCTTCCAGGCCGGCCTGCTGGCGGCGCGCCGCGGCTGGTGCGACCCGGACGCCTGACCGCCCGCGCAAAATCGTTTGCGGCCGCCCGATCCGGACGGATAGGAAGCTGGGGTGCTTAAGGGCGGCAAGGTCGGGCTCCGGGCCCGCCACGAGGACGACATCCCGATCCTGCGGGCCGAGCTCTACGACGACCCGGTCTACTCCTCGCGGGCCGGAAACCGTCCGTGGCGGCCGGTCACGCCCGGCACCACGGACTCGCGGCTCGTGGTGGACGACACCGTGGAGGCGGTCGTCCCGTTCTCCGTGGTGGACCTCGACGGCGGCGCGCTCGTCGGCGCGGCGACGCTGTGGGGCATCGACACCCACCACCGGTCCGCGCACATCGGGCTGGGGCTGCTGCCGTCCTGCCGCGGCAAGGGTTACGGCACCGACGTGGTCGCGGTGCTGTGCCATTACGGCTTCGTCCTGCGCGGCCTGCAGCGGTTGCAGATCGAGACGCTGGCCGACAACGTCGCGATGCTGCGCGCGGCCGAGCGCAACGGCTTCGTCCGCGAGGGCGTGCTGCGCTCCTCCGCGTGGGTGATGGGCGAGTTCCTGGACCAGGTGCTGCTCGGGCTCCTGGTCCAGGAGTGGAAGCCGGCCTCGCGGAGCCAGGCGGGGCCGCTCATGCCCCCGCCCACCAGGCCCGCGGCCCCCGTGGCCGCGCGGGCCTGGCCTCCCTCAAGGCCCGGACCGCAAGACCGGCCCGGCACTCACCCGCCCGCGCCGGGGTAGAAGTCCTCGCTCATGGGGGCGATCCCGCCCGCGCCGGGGTAGTAGTCGTCCTTCGCGGCGGCCGGGCCGGCGGCCAGGGCGAGTCCGGTCGCGGCCAGCAGGCCGATCGAGGCCAGTCCGAGTGTCGTCTTGGTCATGCCGTCGCCTCTCGTCAGTCCGATGCGTGTTCTCCGGCCGGGCACGGGATCCAGTGCACAACCCGGGGCCGCCGCCCGTCACCCTGTTCCGGCCTGAGCGGGAACACGCAGGTCACAGCGTCGGCGGGGTCCCAGTCTCGGTGACCGGCCGATTGTCCGGCAGTCCCCCGCACCGGTCCGGACAATCGGCACGACCCGTGCCGGACGCCGCCTTGTAGCATCGGGGCATGATCTTCACAGCGAGCACCGCCGACGTCGCCGTCGTCCTGGGGCCGGGCGGTCCGGTGGGCACGGCCTGGCTGCTCGGCCTGGCGGCGGGCCTGCGCGCGGCGGGCGTGGAGCTCGCGGACGCCGATCTGCTCGTCGGCACCTCGGCGGGCGCGATCGCCGCCGCCGCCCTGGCCGCCGGACGCGACCTGGACGAGCTCGCCGACCTGCCGCCCGCGCCCCCGGACCGGCGGCGCGGGGACCCGACCGTGATGCCGCGCGTCCTGCAGATCCTCAACGCGCCCGGCGCCGACCCGCGCGAGGCGCTGCGCCAGGCCGGCGCGCTCGCCCTGGAGGCGGACGCGCTGCCGGAGGAGGACCATCTGACCGCCATGCGCCGGCTCGTCGGCACCGGCTCCTGGCCCGGCCGCCCGCTGCTGATCACCGCCGTGGACGCCGTCAGCGGCGAGCCGGTGGTCTGGAGCGGCGACAGCGGCGTCCCGCTGCCCGCCGCCGTCGCCGCCAGCAGCGCCGCCCCCGGCCACGCCGTCCCGATCACCATCGGCGCACGCCGGTACATGGACGGCGCGCTCGGCGGCGGGTCCAACGTGCACCTCGCCGCGGGCGCGGGCGCGATCGTCCTCGTCGAGCCGCTCGGGCACCTGTTCCCGGGCCCGGCGGTCGAGCGGGGCCTGCGGATCCTGCCCGACCAGGCGGCGCTGGAGGCGTTCGGGCCGGACCTCGGCGACCGGAGCCGGTGGGGGCGGGTGTACCTGGAGGGACGCCGCCAGTCCGCCGGGCTCGCCGAGCTGGTCGGGCCGTACCTGCCGGGCCGCTCCGCCCCGGCCTGAACGAAGGCGTGCCCGGCACGCAGCGGATCGGGGCAGGTGCGCGTTCCCTGTGCATGAATGTCGATATCGTCGCTCGCGCGTCCCCGCCGCCGGCCGGCGCCGCCGACGCGGTGGCCGGCCTGTACCGGGAGCACCGGCTCGCCCTCGTCCGCCTGGCCCTGCTGCTCGTGGGCGACCGGGAGAGCGCGGAGGACGTCGTCCAGGACGTCTTCTCCAGGTTGCCCGGCCGGAGCCCGGCGACCCTCACCCTGGCGTACGTGCGGGTCTGCGTGCTGAACGCCTCGCGCTCGCTGCTGCGCAGGCGGAGTGTCGCCGCCAGGGCGATCCTGCGGCGGCGCGACGACCCGGTGGACTCGGCCGAGACGATCGCGCTGCTGGGCGAGTCGCGACAGGAGATGCTCGCGGCGCTCGGCCGGTTGCCCCGGCGGCAGCGCGAGGTTCTCGTCCTGCGTTACTACCTCGACCTGTCCGACGCCGACATCGCCGAGGCGACGCGCCTGCGGCAGAGCACGGTACGGTCCACCGTCTCCAGAGCCCTGGAGCGGCTTGAGCGCGAGCTGGGAGGCCGGGCATGACCACGATCGAGGACCGGCTCAGGGACGCCATGGCGGCCAGGGCCGAGACGGTTCAGGACGACGGGCGGCCGCGGGTCGCGCCGTCGCCGCGCCGGAGAGCGACGGCGGCCCGGTGGTGGTGGGCGCCGGTGGCGGTGGCGACCGCGACCGCCGCCGTGGTGGGCGTCACCGTCCTGGGGACCCGGACGATCGGCTCCGCGCCGCCGTCCGCCGCGGCCCCGCCGGCGGCCGCCGGCCGCCTGTCGCCGCCGGTCGAGCAGGTGTGGCCGGGCGCGGTGCACGAGATCCCGGCGACCGGCCCCGGCGGCCGGGTCTTCGTGCCGGACGTGTTCGTCTCCGACCGGGTGGTGGCCGGCCGGGGGCTCACTGACAACCGGCTCGACGGCATCTGGTCGTACGACCTCGACAAGCGCGCGTTCACCCAGGTCGCGCCGCTGCAGGACGTCATGGTCAACAACGAGCCGCTGGTCTTCGGCGACGGCCACCTGGCCTGGTCGGCGTTCCGGGACGACCGGTCGGAGATCTGGGCGGTGCCCGTCACCGGGGGCGTCCCGCAGCGGATCGCGGCGCTGCGGGCCGTGCTGTCCAGCGACAACGCCTACAGCGGGCTCAAGAAGCTGGCCATCGCCGGCGGCATGGCCGTGTGGTCGCCCGCCGACGGCGGCGTCTACCGGGCCCCGCTCAAGGGCGGGAACGTGTCCCTGATCAACGGGACGAGGGGCTTCTACCTGGTCGAGTGGCCCTGGGCCGGCTGGCCGGCGCACGACCGGACGGTCGACCATCCCGTCGCGCGGCCTCTGGAGCACCTGAAGAACGTGATCACCGGCCGGTCCAGGAACGCCGACGCGGCCAACAAGCGCTCGTCGTGGACCGACTGCGCCCAGGTGTGGTGCCTCAACGGGACGACGGCCTGGCGACGCGACGGGACGGACCGCCGCGACCTGCCCGGGACCGCCATGGGCACGCTCATCTCCGGCCGCTTCGTCCTGCTCAACCAGAAGGACGCCGGCGGCAAGGTTCTGGCCCTGCACGACGTCGCCGCCAAGCGCACCGGCCGGCTGTTCCCCGTGCCGACGCGCAGGGGCGACAAGGCCCCGCCCACGCTGCACACCCAGGAGGGCGTGGTCTGGTTCCGGACGGCGCAGGGCACCCAGGTGGTGATCGACCTGAAGGCGGCCGGCCGCTGACCGGGGGCCGGCCGCAGAATCGTCCGGCCGGACAGGCATAGCGGGAGTGCCCCGCGCGCGTCTCAGGGGTGTCATTCACACGTTTGGAGGTGGTCGTGGACCCTGCGGACGAGCAAGGCTTCCGCGAGTTCGTCTCTGCGCGCTCTCCTGCCCTGATGCGGCTCGGGTTCATGCTCAGCGGCGGCGACCAGCACGCGGCCGAGGATCTCGTGCAGGCCGCGCTGGCCAAGCTGGCGGCCCGGTGGCGGCAGGTGGACGCCCCCGAGGCGTACGTCCGGCAGATCATGTACCGGCAGCAGGTGAACTGGTGGCGCGCGATCGGGCGGCGCGGCGAGGTGGTCCAGGCCGAGCCGCCCGACCGGCCGGGGGCCGACGGCACGCACCAGAGCGACCTGCGCATGGTGCTGCGCGCCGCCCTGGCCCGGCTCACCCCGAGGCAGCGCGCCGTGCTGGTGCTGCGCTACTTCGAGGACCTGCCGGAGGACCGGATCGCCGCCATGCTGTCCTGCTCGGTCGGCACGGTGCGGAGCACCACGTTCCGGTCGCTCGCCCGGCTGCGGCAGATCGCCCCGGAACTGGCTGCGGAACTGGAGGTCACCACATGAACCGGCTGCTTCGCGACACCATGGAGGAGTGGGCCGACGAGGTGCGGCTGCCGCACGACCTGGCCGACCGGGCGCTACGGCGGCGTGCCCGGCCGCCGGTCATGGCGGTGGTGCTGGCCGCCGGGATGGCCGTCGTCGTGGCGGTGCTGGCCGTCGGGCTGCACGGCCGGAGCACGACGGTGCGCCCGGCGAACGGGGTCCCCGTGCCCGTGCGTCCCTCGGTGACGTCCACGGACGTGCGGGCCGACGTCGAGAACGCGCCGCCGAAGAGGTTCGTGGCGGCGGGGGACGTGGCCGTCTCCGCCTACTTCACCACCTGGCTGGAGAAGACGCCCGGCGGCGGCGAGCGCGTGCGGCGCACCTGGCACCTGTACGACCCCCGCTCCGACGGCTACGAGAAGACGCCGTGGGCCTGGCTGGACGTGGCGCCGGGGCTCCAGCTCGCGGCGGTGCTCCAGGGCGAGCGGATCGGCAGGCGGGTGGGGATCGTCGACATGAACACCCGGCAGGCCCTCGCCTGGATCGACCTGGAGCACGACGTCGGCTCGCTGGTCTGGTCGCCGGACGGCACCAGGGTGCTGGCCACGGCGTACTCGCAGTATCCGGAGCAGAGCCGGAAGCAGATGGGCAAGGACTCCTACACCGTCGAGGAGTTCGTCCAGCCCAGGATCGGCTTCTACGTCATCGACGTCGCCACCGGCCAGGCCGCCTACCACCCGCTGCCGTCGCTGGACCGCGACGGCAGCCCCGGGAACATGAACGCGCGCCAGGACCTCGGCTGGAGCCTGGACGGGTCCATGCTCTGGGAGCCCACCGACACCATGCCCGACAGGTTGTGGCTCGGCCTCGACGGCGCCCGCCGGGACGGCCCGGCCGGCGACCGGTACATCGACTACTCGGGCTGGTCGAAGGTCTCGCCCGACGGCAGGCTGACGCTGGACCGCGACCTGCCGCCGTCGGTGCCCGGCCGGCAGCTGGTGCTGCAGCACCTGGCCTGGGCCGACAACGAGAACGTGGTGGTGCTGGGCTGCGCGGGCGCGTGCAAGAACGAGTTCGACAACGGCCTTGCGCTGGCGAGCGCCGACGGCGAGCGGATGATCCAGCTCACCGGCAGCCGCGACCGCGGCGGCGAGGAGACCTGGCAGTGGGTGCTCACCCGCCGGAACTAGGTCCGGCGCACGCCCCGAGCCCCGTGCCGTCTCCGGCACGGGGCTTTCCCGTGCCACTTGCCAGGGGCTGAACATGTGTTTAGTCTACTGAACATGTGTTCAGACCTGACCGCTCAGGCCAAGATCCGCAACGCGGCCATCGCGCACTTCGCCCGTGACGGCTTCGGCAAGACCAACCTGCGCGCCGTGGCGGCGACCGCCGGGGTGAGCCCCGCCCTGGTCATCCACCACTTCGGCAGCAAGGAGAAGCTCCGGAGCGCCTGCGACGAGCACGTCCTGGGCATCCTGGTCCGGCGGGCCGGCGGCGCCCGCCCGAGCGGCATGCAGGACCTCTTCCGCGAGTACCTGTCCAACCCGGAGGAGTACCGCCTCCAGGTGCGGTACATGCTGCGCGCGATCGAGGAGGACACACCGGCCGCGGCCACGTTCGTCGAGACGCTGGTGGAGGAGTCGGAGCAGGTCCTGCGGGCCGGGATCGCCGACGGCTCGATGCGGCCGACCTCCGACGTGCGGGCGCTGGCGGTGCTGACCGTGCTCAACAGCGTGGCCACGCTGACCATGCCGCCGTCGCTGGCGCGCGCGCTGGGCCACGAGCAGTTCGGGCCCGACGTGCTGCGCCGCCTCGCGCTGCCCACGCTGGAGCTCTACACCCACGGGCTGTTCACCGACGACGCCGCCCTCAAGGCGGCCCGGGCCGCCCTCGACGACTCACCCCAGGAAGAGGACTGACACGATGACCATCCCCCTCCCCGACCTCACCCCGCTGGAGAACACGCTCTGGCTCACCCTGGCCGGCAAGGCGCTCGACTACCGGGCCGAGCACCCGATCCTGCGCGACCGGACGGCCTACGACCTGGCCGCGAAGCTCGACCTCGACACCGCCCGGTTCAAGCTCTCCGCCAGCCCGGTCGTGGGCATCGCCCACCGGTCCCTGGTCATGGACGACATCGTGCGGCGGTTCGTCGCCGGCCGTCCCGACGCGGTCGGGCTCGACCTGGGCGCCGGGCTCGACACCCGCGTCCACCGCGTCGACCCGCCCCCCACCGTCGACTGGTACGACGTCGACCTGCCCGGCGTGGCCGAGGCCCGGCGCCTGCTGCTGCCGGAGCGTCCGCACGCCCACGTCATCGGCCGCGACCTCAACGACCCCGGCTGGCTGGACGGGGTGCCCTCCGACCGTCCTGCCGTGATCGTCGCCGACGGCCTGATCGGGTTCCTGTCACGGGAGGAGCTGGCCGGCCTCCTCGACCGGCTCATCCGCCACTTCCCCGCGGGCGAGATCTGCTTCAACGGCTACACGAGGTTCCACGTGTGGGCGGCCAGGAAGTACCCCGGCACCCAATCCGTCGCGCCCTTCCTGAAGTCGCCCGGATTCGACACGCCGCAGGACATCGAACGCCTGGAGCCCCGGCTGAAGCTGGTGCGCGAGATCTTCCTGACCCGCGAGCCCGAGGTCGCCCGCTACCCGTGGACGACCCGGCTGGCGAGCCGGCTCACTTCCTGGAGCACGTCCCTGTCCCGCAAGGGCACCGCCGTCCAGCACTACCGCTTCTGAGGGGCGGGCTCGGCCCGGCGGATCAGGCGTCTGCCCAGCCGCTGCGCCGGCGCCTCCACCCACCGCCACGTCAGCGCGCACAGACCGAGCAGCGCCGCGCACACCGCGGCCAGGAGCGTCAGTCGCGCCGCGAGCGGCACGCCCGACGGCTCCGGCAGGAAGAACTCGACGCTCTCCAGCAGCAGCGGGTGCAGCAGGTAGATCGAGTACGACACCAGCCCCAGCCAGGTCAGCCACGACGGCATCGCGCGGCGGCGCAGCGTCATCGCGACGGCGAAGGTCAGCCAGGCCGCCACGGTCGCCACCTGCGTCCCGAGCTCGGCGCGCGCCGGCCACAACCCCGCCAGCGGGATCAGCGCCACCCAGACGAGATGCCGGTGACCGAGCAGGCCGGCCTCGACGCGGTAGAGCACGGTGCCGGCGAACATGGTCGCCAGGATGAACAGCCCCTGCCAGGGCCCGGGGTAGCTCTGGTTGACCGCCAGCAGCAGCAGGACCGTGCCCGCGACGGCCACGGCGCCCGCCTGCCGGACGCGCCTGCCGCCGCGCAGGACGGCGGCCAGCCCGGCGCCCAGCACGACGGTCACCACGACCACGACCGTGAGCATCCGGCCCGCGCCGCCCGCCGACAGCAGCGTCACCGGCAGCAGCCCGGCGCCGAGCACGGCGGCCGCCGCGAACCCGAGCGCGGCGGCCGTGCTGCGCCGGTGCACGCCGAGGGCGAACATCGCGGTCAGCAGGAGGTAGAAGGCCATCTCGTAGGACAGCGTCCACAGCACGTTGGCCACGTTCGGCGCGTACAGCAGGTTCTGCAGCATGCCGGCGTGGGCCAGGGCCATGGCCAGCGGCCGGGTGTCCCACCAGACGTGCAGGTCGTCCCAGCCGAGCGCGGCGAGCAGCAGCATGCCGGCCACGCACACGGCGAACAGCGGCCACAACCGGAAGAACCGCGAGATCCAGAAGGCCCGCACACTGCCCCGGCGTTCCAGTGACGCGGGCACGATGTAGCCGCTGACCAGGAAGAACACCAGCACGCCGAACCAGCCGGGATCGAAGACGGCCTTGATCTGCGCCCGCGCCTCCGGCCACAGCGGTTCGAGCGCGTGCTCGAAGACCACCACCATCGCGGCGAGCCCGCGTAACGCGTCCAGCCAGGCGAGCCGCCCGGCATTCGGCGAGGCCGCACCTTCGACCGCGAGGGGAGCACGAAGCATCCGGACATCGTAGTGAGAAATACGGTTTACAGCCTTACGACCGTCCAGAGTGGGCGACGGCCGCGCGGCGCGCCCGGCCGCGCCCGTTGGGGCTCACAACCCCGACATGGACGCGGCCAGGTACTGCCCGAGCTGCGGGATCCGCGCGTCGGACAGGCGGCTGGACGGGCCGGAGATGCCGGCCGCGCCGATCAGGGAGCCGCGGATCCGCACCGGCACCGCGACGCACCGGACGCCGTCGAAGGTCTCGTCCCGGTCGACCGCGTAGCGGGCCTCGCGGGACTCCTCCACCCGGCGCCGCAACTCGATGGGGCCCTTGGCGGCGTTCTCCGTGCCGCCCGCGTAGGACAGGCGGGCCAGGTGGGTGTCGAGGGCCTCGGGATCGAGGGCCGACAGGTAGGCCTTCCCCAGCGCCGAGCAGTGCATCGGCCGGATCGCTCATCCTGCCCGGATTCATCTTCTACGCGCTGTTCGTCCTCGTGCCCATCGCCGACACGGTCCGCCTGTCGTTCCTCGAATGGGACGGGCTCTCGCCGCAGACGTGGGTCGGGCTCGACAACTACCTCCAGGTGCTGACCGATCCGAACACCTGGACCTCGTTGCGGGTCTCGCTCGTCTTCGTCGTCTTCGGCTGCGTGCTGCCGGTGACGCTCGCCCTGCTGCTCGTCGGCATCATCGCGCGGACCAGGATCCGCGGGCTGAGCTTCTTCCGGTTCGTGTTCTTCCTGCCGTACACGATCGCCCTGGCGGTCGTCGCGATCGCCTGGCGCTGGCTCTACTCGCTGGACGGCTCGCTCAACGCGATCATCAAGACCGTCTTCGGCGCCGACCTGGTGCGGCCGTTCCTCGGCGACGCCGGCCTGGCGCTGCCCGCCCTGGGCGTCGTCGCGTTGTGGGCGACGTTCGGCTTCGTCGTGGTCATGCTGCTGTCCGGCACGCAGCACATCCCGAAGGAGCTGTACGAGGCCGCGCGCATCGACGGCGCCGGACCGGTGCGCGAGTTCTTCACCGTGACCCTGCCCGGCATCCGCCACGAGCTGCGCGTGTCGCTGGTGATGATCCTCACCCTGTCCCTGCGCATCTTCGACCTGCCCCTGATGGCGACGCAGGGCGGCCCCGGCTACGCCACCACCACGCCGTCGCTGATGATGTACCGCGACGTCTTCGTCAACGGGCAGATCGGTCCGGGAGCGGCCATCGCCGTGCTCCTCACCCTGGTCATCTTCATCGGCGTCGGCCTGGTCAACCGGCTCGTCAGATCGGAATGACACGATGGTCTCCCGCCGCAGCAACACCATGTCCTACGTGGTCCTGCTCCTGTTCGCGGCCTTCGCGATCTACCCCTTCATCTCCACGACGCTCGTCGCCTTCAACCCGCCGGACGCGTCCGTGAGCGGGCTGGCCTGGCCGAGCCGGTGGTCCCTGGACAGCTTCGTCAGCGCCTGGGACAACCCGGACGCCGGCATCGGGCGCTCGCTGCTCAACAGCGTCCTGCTGTCCGGGGTGGTGGTGAGCGTGTCGGTCTTCTTCTCGATCCTGACCGGCTACGCGTTCGGGACGATGCGGTTCCGCGGCTCGTCGCTGCTGTTCCCGCTGTTCGTGCTCGGGCTGATCGTGCCGTACGAGGCGACCGTCATCCCGCTCTACTACCAGTTCAGGGCCTACGACCTCATCGACACCTACTGGTCGATGATGCTGCCGTGCATCGGCGGCTCGATGGCCTTCGGCACGTACTGGATGACGTCGTTCTTCACGTCCTTCCCCCGCGAGCTGCTGGAGGCTGCGCGGACGGACGGGTCGAACCGGTGGCAGACGCTGTGGCGGGTGGTCGTGCCCACGGCCAGCTCGCCGATCTTCGCCCTGGCCACCATCCTGTTCATCTGGACCTGGAACAACCTGCTGCTCGCGGTCGTGATGATCTCCCAGCCGGAGCTGCGCATGGTGCCCGCCGCGCTCAACTTCTTCGTCGGCCTGCAGTACGGCAGCAACTACCAGATCACCTGCGCCGCCGCGATCATGGTCGCGCTGCCGGTGATGATCGTCTACTACCTCCTCCAGCGCCGGTACGGCGCCGACGTGCTCGCCGGCTCCCTCAAGGGCTGAGGCCCGGCGCCCACCAACCATCCATTCGTCACATCTCTACAGGAGAATCACATGTCAGTGTCGAAGCCGGGCGTCGGCATCGCGGGTCTCGGGCTGATCTCGAAGACGCACGCGGCGGCCTACCAGCGCATGTCCGACGTGGTCGATCTCGTGGCCGGCTGCGACGTCGACCCCGGGGCGGCGTCGGCCTTCACCGCCGAGTTCGGCGCCAAGACCTACACCGGCCTCCAGAACCTGATCGAGGACCCGCGGGTCGACGTGGTGGACCTGATCCTCCCCCACCACCTGCACCACGACGCCGCGATGGCGGTGCTGGACGCCGGCAAGCACCTGATCCTGGAGAAGCCCGTCGCGCCGACGTACGAGCAGTCGGTGGCCATCCAGCGCCGGGCGGCCGAGGCCGGCGTGCACTTCATGGTCGCGGAGAACAGCCGGTACATCGCGGCCTACCAGGCCGTGCACCGGCTGCTGAGCGAGGGCGCCATCGACGAGGTCATCCACGCCAGGACGTACCTGCGCTCCAACGAGAAGGCCCACCTGTCGATGCCCGGCTACTGGCGGACCCAGTACAAGCTCGGCGGCGGCCTGGTCATGGACACCGGCGCGCACTCGTTCTACCTGCTCAAGTGGCTGCTCGGCGAGTTCGAGGAGCTGACCGGCGTCTCCAGGAAGGTGTTCCCGCTCGACAACGAGATCGAGGACACCGCCGAGGTGTACGGCCGCATGCGCAGCGGCGCCCACTTCTCGTGCGGCTTCACCTCCGTGTCGGAGGTCCCCCACAGCGAGCGCCTGGAGCTCTACGGCACCGAAGGGGGCATCCTGGTGGACCAGATGTCCGACCCGGTGGTCAAGATCTTCCGCGGCCAGCACGACTACCAGGGCGAGGCGGTCGCCGGCGTGCCCTTCGGCCCCGACGCCTGGCACCCCGGCGGCTGGCACTACGAGTCCGTCATCACCGAGGTCACCGACTACGTGCGCGCCCTGGTGGAGGGACGCCCGCCGCTGATCGACTCCGGCGACACCGTGTACGCCATGCGCGTCGTCGAGGCCGCCTACGAGTCCATCCAGTCCGGGAAGACCGTCACCGTCCCGGCCGGCGCGCAGCTCTGATCCGCCCCCACAGCAGAATCTGGACCTCCCCATGAGACTCATGCGCATCGGCGCCGCCGGCGCCGAACGTCCGGTCGTCGCGATCGACGACGAGACCTACATCGACGTGTCCGACGTGGTCGCCGACTTCGACGGCTCCTTCTTCGCCGCCGGCCTGGACGGGCTCGCCGCGACCGTCGCCGACCGGGTGGCCGCCGGCGCGGCCCGCCGCTTCGCCGGTGAACGCGTCGGCGCGCCGATCGCCCGTCCGCACCAGATCCTGTGCGTCGGCCTCAACTACGCCGACCACGCCGCCGAGTCGGGCCAGGAGCCGCCGGCCGAGCCGATCGTGTTCACCAAGGCGCCGAACACGCTGGTCGGGCCCGACGACGACGTGCACATCCCGCGCGGCTCCTCGGCCACCGACTGGGAGGTGGAGCTCGGCGTCGTGATCGGCGCGCGGGCCCACTACCTGGAGAGCGACGAGGAGGCGCGCGCCGCGATCGCGGGGTACGTGCTGGTCAACGACGTCAGCGAGCGCGACTTCCAGCTGCGCCACGGCGGCCAGTGGGTCAAGGGCAAGTCGGCCCCGACGTTCAACCCGTGCGGCCCCTGGCTGGTCACGCCGGACGAGCTGGGCGAGGTGTCCGGCCTGGGCATGTGGCTCGACGTCAACGGGCGGCGCCGTCAGACCGGCTCGACGGCCCACATGTTGTTCGACCCCGTCTTCGTCGTGCGTTACCTGAGCCGGTTCATGGCGCTCGAACCCGGCGACCTGATCAACACCGGCACGCCCGCGGGCGTCGGCATGGGCTTCGACCCGCCCGTCTACCTGCGGCCGGGCGACCGGATGGAGCTCGGCATCGACGGCCTGGGCCGCCAGAGGCAGTCCGTCGTGGCCGCCCCCTGACCGGCCGGCGCGGCCCGCCCTGAACGGTCCGGACGGGCCGCCCCCGCCGGCGGCCTCACGACGGAGCTGGACTTTCCCGTAGGGCTGTCACAGCGCGGACCTATGCTCGTCGCCATGTCGACATCCGCCACCCCCGCCTCCCTGTCCTACGCCGACGCCGACGCCCGTCTGAGCGGCGCGTTGTCCGCCGCGTTCGAGAGTGAAGGAGAGTCGTCCGACCATGACAGCGTGCTGTTCTTCGACGGCGATCTCGCGGTCGACGGGGACTTCCTGGACGCCGCCAATGCCCTGCGAAGCGGGGACGACGAGGACGACGTCGAGCTGATCGTGATCACCGGCGATCTGACGGTCAACGGCCCGATCGCGCTCTATGAGGACCAGCCCGGACTCTACGTCGGCGGTCGCACCGAGGCCGAGACCCTGGAGGCCGGCGACTGCGAGATCTACATCCACGACGGCGCCTTCACGCACCTCGTCCACGGCTGTTACAACCACGGCCGGCTACGGACCGGGACCGTCGAGACCCCTTGGGTGATCGACTTCGATCACGCCATGGACGTGCACGCCGTCGGCGGGCGCTGGGTGGACAACTTCGGCGACGCCAAGAACGCCGACTACACCAAGCCGGGAATCGTCGAGGCGTTCGTGCCCGAGGTCGTCGACGCGGAGCACCGCTGTCTGGACATCGATGCGTTCCTGGATCGGCTGCGGGCCGGGCTGCCGGTCCTGCGGCCCGGAGCCCGGACGGCGGCCGAGTCGGCCGAAGCCGACGTGTCCCGGGCCCGGGCCGACCGGGTGGAGCACCTCGACCTGACCGGTCGCAACCTCAAGGAGTTTCCCGCCGAGGTGCTCCAGATGCCGTGGCTTCGTACCCTGGTCCTGGACGGCAACCCGATCGGCGAGCTGCCCGAGGCGCTCGGGACGCTCACCCGGCTGGAGCACCTGTCGGTGCGCAAATGCGAGCTGACCGCCCTGCCGGAATCGATCGGCGACCTGGCCGCGCTCCGGGTGCTGTGCGTCGCCGGCAACCGGGACCCGGACCTGGACACGGTCGAGTTCACCCTGCCGGCCGCCATCGGCCGGCTCACCGCTCTGGAGGAACTCGACATCTCCTACCTGTCCGTCTCCGTCGACACGGAGTCGGGGTCGGAGTGGAACCTGCCGGAGGTGACGCGGTTCGTCCTGCCGGACGCCTTCGGCGACCTGGTCGCGCTGCGCAAGCTGGTCGCCGACGGGACCGACGTCGTGTTCCCCGACTCCGCGCACGGGCTGGCCGCCGTCGAGGAGGTGTCCATGACCGGCGGGAGCCATTACTTCCTGCGGACCTTCCCCGAGGCCGTCACCACCTTCCCGAACCTGCGCCGGCTCGACCTGAGCGGCAACTACTTCGACACCGTCCCCGACAGCCTGCTGCGGTTGACCCGCCTCGAAGAGCTCGACCTCGGCGACAGCCTCGGTCTGCTGCGCGACCCGCTGCCCGACCTCGGCCGCCTGCCCGCGCTGCGGGTCCTCGGCTTCGGCGGAGAAAGCCGCCGCGCCGGCACGCCCCTGCCGTCGCACGTTTTCCTGCGGGAGCTGTTCGCCATGGAGCTGCCCGGACTGGAGGAGCTCCGGATCAGCCGGTGGCAGCGGAACACCAAGCGCCTGAAGCTCAAGCCCGAGCACTTCGCCGGGATCGGGACGTTTCGTCGGCTGCGGATCGTCGACCTGAGGTTCAATCAGCTCAACGACCTGCCGGCGGATTTCGACACGCTCCCCGATCTGGCGGTGGCCAACTTGTACGGCAACCTGTTCCCAGGGGCGGTCCGCGACCGGATCATCGCCGCACACCCGACCGCCCAGATCGACTTCGAGTAGGCGCGGCCCGCACCCGATCCGGGCGGAAGCGGGAACGGCCGGCCCCCAGACGGGCACCCGAATCGCGCATCACTCAAGTCCCCACGCGCTGCACCGAGATCATCCCGGTGCAGCGCGATCAACGCGACAGGGTTCTCACCCACACCCTAGGAACGCCAGCCGGGCAGGCGGTCGGTCTCGCAGCCGGCGTCCTCGATGGCCGCCACGATGAAACTCTCCTCGACCGGGCCCTCGGTGAGCACGCTCACCCGGCCGGCCGCCAGGTTCACGTCCACGCCCACCACCCCCGGGATCAGGGCCAGCTCCCGCTTCACCGCCTCCACGCAGGTGGCGCAGCTCCCGGTGTTCAGGTCGGGGATGCCGTAGGTGACGAGGCTGTGGACAAGGGTGATCATAAGGTCCTCCGAAGTGCCGTACAGGGGTT
Organism: Nonomuraea sp. NPDC003560; assembly: GCF_042878785.1. Lineage (NCBI taxonomy): Bacteria > Bacillati > Actinomycetota > Actinomycetes > Streptosporangiales > Streptosporangiaceae > Nonomuraea > Nonomuraea sp. NPDC003560. Next base: position 20,214 of record NZ_JBIAOF010000016.1, read on the forward strand.
GGGTATGGGGTCCGTTTCACCACGCCGTACCCTTTTCTGAGCTTGCCGCAAGGAGAGCGGCGACGACAGCGGATACGACTTCCCCTTCCCGCCATGGCGGGAAGGGGACAGGAGAGGGACGTGAGCGACGAGGCCACCGCCAGGCGGGTGTACACGCGGATGCGCCGGCATCGGGAGTCGTTCGGCGCGGCGGCCACCGGGCTGGGATTGCGCGGCGCCGAGGTCGAGCGGGCCCGCGACCGGCTGACCAGGCTCGGCCTGCTCAACCCCGGCGCCGAGATCGCCGTCGACGCGATGGCGGCGCTCAACCGCATGCTGCTCGGCGGCGAGGAGCTGCTCGGGATGCTCGCCGAGCAGCGGGCGGCCTCCAGGGAGCTCACCGAGCACTACCTGCGCCTGGACGGCGACCCCCAGGACGCCCGCGTCGAGTTCTTCCCCCGGTCCAACGTGGAGGCCCTGCGGGTGAAGCTGCGGGCGGCGACGGACCTGGCCCGCGAGGAGGTCATGGGCATGCACATGCCGCACGCCTGGGAGCCGGAGCGGCTGCGGGACTCCCGCGCCGAGGACGTGCGCGCGGTGGCCCGCGGCGTGCGGGTGCGCATCATGCACGCCCAGAGCCAGCTGGCCCAGCCGGCGATGCGCGAGCACGTCCAGGGCATGCTGGAGGGCGGGGTCGAGGTGCGCACCATGCCGTTCGTCCCGGTACGGCTGATCATGCTGGACCGCGAGCTGGCCGTGGCCGAGGTGATGCCCGGCGACCTCATGGCGGGTGCGATGCTCATCGAGGGACGCGGGCTGGTCGCCTCCTACGCCGCGCTGTTCGACTACTGCTGGATGACCGCCTCCGAACCGGGCGACGTGCCCAGGGCGGCCGACGGCGAAGAGCTCAACGACCAGCAGCGGGCGGTGCTGCGCCTGCTGGCCACGGGCGCCAAGGACGACGCCATCGCCCGCGCCCTGGGCGTCTCGAACCGCACGGTGACCAGGGTCGTGGCCGAGCTGACCGCCCAGCTCGGCGCCGACAGCCGCTTCCAGGCGGGCGTCCGCGCCGCCAAGCTCGGCTGGATCTGAGCCGGGAAGGCCCTCTCCCCCGATCCGCGCGCGCCGGGCGGATCGGGCTTGTGAAACTCGCATTGTTCTATCAGGATTAGAACATGCTCTATCGCGTCGACCCGAGCAGCAGCACGCCGTTGAGCGAGCAGATCGCCGGATGCGTCCGCCGCGGCATCGCCGACGGGCTGCTGACCCCCGGCGACCGGCTGCCCTCCGGCCGCGACCTGGCCTCCTCCCTGGAGGTCAACATGCACACCGTGCTGCGCGCCTACGCCGACCTGCGCGACGAAGGACTGATCGAGCTGCGTCCCGGCCGCGGCGCCACCGTCACCAGGACGAACCCGCGCGAGCGGGCACAGCTCGTGCAGACCGTCCGGCACCTTGTCACCGTGGCCCGCCGCGCGGGCCTGAACCGCGACGAACTGATGTCGCTGGTGGGGAAGGAATTCACATGATCGGTAAGGTCCGATGGCTGACGGGCGCGGTCGCCCTGCCCGCGACGGTTCTGGGCGGCGCCGTGCTGACCGTGCTCGCCTGGCGTCAGCGGCTGCCCGCCGCGTTACCCGGCCGGAGCGGCGCGGCCCACGGCTCCACCGTCACGGTCGAGCAGTTGTCCACCCTGCTGCTCGGCGTCCCGGCGGCCGTCTGGCTGGCCGGGCTGGCCGGGTTCGTCCTGGCCGGTCGCGCGCCGGCCTCGCGCGCCCATGCGATCCGGACGGCGATCCTGGTCGCGGTCGTCACGATCGCCGTCGCGCCGGCCACGTCCCTGCTGGTCATCCTGCACGCGGCACTCGACGCCCCCACCGCGGCCCAGGCGGCTGCGCCCTCGCCGGCGGTGATGGGCGTGCTCGTCCCCGTGGCCACGCTCGCCGGCGCGTTCGCCGCCTTCCTGCTGGCCGGCCGCCGCACCCCCGCCGGCCGGGCCACCGGCGCCCCCGCCCCCGACGCTCCCCGGCTGCCGCTGCGCGGCCAGGAGAAGGTCTCCTGGCAGGAACGCCGCGTCATCCGGGCCGTCGACCTGGGCGTGGCCGCTCTCACGCTGACCGGGGCGGCCATGACGGCGGCGCTGGTCCTCACCGTCGGCCCCGCGGGCTGGGCCGGGGCCGCCGTCGTGGTCGTCGCCGTGGTGCTGCTGCCGATGCGCTCCTACCGGCTGGCCATCGACGAGCGCGCGGTGACCGTCGCGCTCGGCCCGATCAGCCGGGAGGTCGCGGTCGGCAGCGTGCGCCGGGCCGACGCGGTCGACGTCCCGGCGGATCGGTGGCTGCTGAACGGGGCCCTGCACGGCGCCGGGGCGGGCATGTTGCTGCTGCCCGGGCCCGCGCTGGCCCTGCGCCTGGCCGACGGCACCGACTTCCTGGTGTCCTGCCGTGACGCCCCCACCGCAGCCGGCCTGATCAACAGCCTGCGCGACCAGGCCGCCTGAGAGCGCCCGGGCCCGGCACGCCGGTGACATTGGTCAATGTGATCACACTGATCCCATTGATCACTCGGCCACCGGCGTGCCGGGACCCGGCCTATACACTGCCGCTGTTCCTGGTTTTCGTGGCGCCCGGCCCGTCGCGGCCGTGCGGCACCGTTCTCCTGGGGGGCGCACCTGCGCCGCCTGCGTGTACACCCGATTCACGGATGGCATGGGGCAGGTGGGATGACGACGGTCGGGAAACCGGATCGGGTCGTGCCCGGACAGGGGCGGCCGTGGCCGCGCGGCGCGGCGGGGCACTACCGCCGCGATCCGCTGGGGTTCGTGGAGCGGGCGGCGGCCGCGCGCGGGCCGGTGTTCCGCCTGCCCGACGACGGGTCGCTGTGCGTGGCCGACCCGGCGCAGGCCCTGCGCATCCTGCACGACGAGGCGGGCGACTACGACGACGTGTCCGGGTTCTTCCACGTCGGCGGCGGGCTGCTCGGGCCGCGGGCGACGCAGGTGGCGATCGGCCGGGCGGCCCGTACGACGTTGCGCGCCCACGTGGCCGCCCGGCGCGAGCGGCTGCCCGCCGTCGTGGCGGAGCTGGGCGAGGTCAGCGAGTGGCCGTCGGCCGGGCGGGCCGCCGTGCACCGATTCCTGGCCGAAGCCCTGCTGCGGCCGGACAGCCCGCCCGCCCTGCGGGAGCTGATGGCGTACGTCGTGCGGCGCGAGGTGCTGATCCGTCCCGCCGGCCGGCTCGCGCGGTTGTCGCGGCGCGCCCTGTGGGCCCGCGTGGTGCGGGCGCTCGCCGCCGAGGCCCGCGCCCGGCGGAGCGAACCGGGAAGCGAGACGCGGCCCGGCGACCTGCTGGACGCCGTCCTGGGCGCCACCCCGCCCGGGACGCCCCACGAGCACGTGGCGCAGGTGTACCTGCTGCTCTTCCGCACCTCGATCGCGCCGGTGGGCCACGCGGTGGCCTGGGCGCTGCTGTCGGCGGCGGCCCACGGCGTCGACCTGGCCGCCGTGCCGCCCGAGTCGGCCGTCCGCGAGTCGCTGCGGCTGTGGCCGGTGGCCTGGCTGCTCGGCCGCCCGGTACGCAGGGCCCACCAGGTCGGCGGCGTGCCGCTGGAGCCGGGCGACAGCGTGTCCGTCTGCCCCTACCTGCTCCACCGCGACGAGCGGCACTGGCCGCAAGCCACCACGTTCCGCCCCGGCCGCTGGGACGGTCCCGAGCCGCGCGGCCCCTACCTGCCCTTCGGCGGCGGCCCGTTCACCTGCGCCGGCGCGGGCGTCGCCCAGGCGCTGGCCACCGACCTGCTGGCCGCCCTGACCGACGGCGCCCGCCTGGAGGTGCGTGGCGGCGCCGGGCGGCCGCACGTCGAGGGCATCATCACGCCGCCGACCTTCCAGCTGCGCCGCACGCCACGCCAGACCTGACCACCAGCGGTTCGTCGAGGAAGGAGGTGATCTCCCATGAGGAAGCTGCTGCGCCGCGTCACCGGCCGCCGGGTCAACCGGCAGGCCTGGTACATCTGGTAACCGAGTCCGAGCGGCCGCGCCGGGCCGAGGGCCCGGCGCGGTCACCCGGCCCGCCGGCCGTTCAGGAGGCACGCATGTCGCATGTCGAGGAGACCCTGGCGGCCTACGAAGGCGTCGCCGCCCGCTACGACGAGCTGAACGCGCAGATGGACACCGAGGCGCTGGTGGACCGCTTCGCCGAGGCCGTGGAGCGGCACGGCAACGGGGGGCGGCGGCTGCTGGACGCCGGTTGCGGCACCGGCCGCAGCAGCACGGCCTTCAGCAGGCGGGGATTCGCGGTGACCGGCTACGACCTGTCCCCGGCGATGGTGGCGGCCGCGCGGCGGCGGCCGGGCGCCGACGGCATCCCGTTCCTGGTCGGATCACTCCTGCGCCCTCCGCCGGAACTGTCCGGCTTCGACGTGGTCGCCTGCGTGGACGTGCCCCTGACGTACCTGACGAGCGCCGGCCGGCTGCGGCAGGCGCTGGCGGCGGCGCGCGACCGGCTCGCCCCGGGCGGGCTGGTGGTCTTCGACCTGAACACCATCGGCTACTACCGGCGCACGTTCGGCGTCCCGGTGGTCGCCGACCGCGGTGACCGATACGTGGCCTGGTTCGCGCACTCGCCGCGGATCGAGGCCGACGAGATGGTGATCAGCCAGTTCGACCTGTTCGAACGGGTCGGCACGGGCTGGCAGCGGCTGTCGATGCGGCACGTGCAGCGCCACCACTCCGACCGCACGGTACGCCGGGCCGCCGAGCTGGCCGGGCTGCGCGTGGTGGCCGCGCACGGACTGGTGGGCACCTCGGTGCGCGCCCCGGCCGACGAGGAGGCCCACGACCGCATCCTGTACGTCGCCCGCCCCGCCTGACGTTCGCTATATTCAGAATATGGTGAATCTACCGTCCGTCCTCTCCCTGCGGGGTTGCGACCTGCGTTACGCCGACAGCGGGGGCGGCGGCGTGCCGGTGGTGTTCTCGCACGGCGCCGGGGCCGACCACGTGATGTTCGACGCCCAGGCCCGCCACCTGCGGGCCCGGGGGTACCGCGTGGTCACCTGGGACCTGCGCGGCCACGGCCTCTCCCGCCCGGCCGGCGGGCGCTTCACCGCCGAGCAGGCGATCGCCGACCTGTGCGCGCTGGTCGAGCACCTGGCGCTGGACCGGCCGGTGCTCGTGGGGCAGTCCCTCGGCGGCAACCTCAGCCAGGCCGTCGTGCGGCGGCATCCCGGCCTCGCCCGCGCCCTGGTCGTCATCGGCGCCACGCCGAACACGGCGCCGTTGTCCTGGCGGGACCGCCTGCTGCTGAGGGCGGCCGCGCCGATGCTGACGATGATCCCCGCCAGAAGGCTTCCGCGGCTGATGGCCGACGCCTCCGCGACCACCCGGGCCGCCAGGGACGACGCCCGGCGGGCCTTCGGCCAGGTGCCGAAGAAGGAGTTCGTGCAGGTGTGGCGGGCCACCGTCGAGTTCCTCTCCCCCGACCCCGGCTACCGCACGCCGGTCCCCCTGTGCCTGATCCGCGGCGAGCGGGACACCACCGGCGACATCGCCTCGGCCATGCCCGGCTGGGCCCGCGCCGAAGGCGTCGAGGAGGTCGTCGTCCCCGGAGCGGGCCACATCGCCAACCAGGACGACCCGCAGGCGGTCAACGAGGCGATCGACGCGTTCCTGTGCACGCTCCCGGCGCCGGGGCGGGCGCGGCGATGAGCGCGCGGCACACGTTCGTCACCTCGGTGGGCGACCTGCTGGCCTCGTGGAACCTGCCGCACGCGACCGGGCGCGTCTACGGGCTGCTGCTCCTCACCGAGGAGCCGATCTCGCTCGACACCATCGCCGCCGAGCTGGAGCTGAGCAAGGGCGCGGTGAGCACCGCGGTACGGCAGCTCGGCTCCTGGGGGCTGGCCAGGGTGATCCCGCAGCCCGGCAGCCGGCGGCTTCTGGTGGAGGCCACCGGGGGGATCGAGTCGCTGCTGGAGGCCAGCCAGGCGCGGGCCAGGACCCTGATCGCCGCCCTGCGCGAGGGCGAGGCCCTGGTGAACGCCGGGCCCGCGCAGGAGCGGTTGCAGGACGTGATCGGGTTGTTCGCCGGTTATGTCGACGTCGGCGGGCAGCTGCTGGCCAGGCACCGCGAGCGACGCCCCGGATCCGGCACCGCGCGGCCGTCCTCCGCCGGGTAGGGTCTGCCCCACGAAGTCGATCAAGGGGGACCGGCGGTGGAACTGCCAGACACGCGCATGGACATGTCCCGGGGCGAGCGGGCCCGAAGATACGGCGACGTCGCGAGCGCGCTGGCGTTGCACAGCGACCGGCAGCTCGGCCAGGCTCTGGAGCAGGCGCGGGTTCTGGGCGCGGGCATCGGCGGCACGTCGGTGCTGCTGGACGTCGAGGGCGTGCCGGTCTTCGCCAAGCGCATCCCGCTGACCGACCTGGAACGCCGGCCTGCCAACGTGATGTCCACCGCGAACCTGTTCGGGCTGCCGCCGTTCTGCCAGTACGGGGTCGCCGCCATCGGCACGCCCGGCTTCGGCGCGTGGCGGGAGCTCGCCGCCGCCGCCATGACGACCGGCTGGGTGCTGGCCGGGCACAGCGCCGCCTTCCCGCTGCTGTACCACTGGCGGGTGCTGCCGGGCGCGCCGCCGCCGGCCGCCGAGCACGCCGACGTCGAGGCGGCCGTGGAGTACTGGGACGGGTCGCCCGCGGTACGGGAGCGCCTGCACGCCCTCGCCCGCGCCTCGGCCGGCATCGTGCTGTTCCAGGAGTTCATCCCCCACGACCTGAACCACTGGCTCGCCGCCCAGGTCGCCGCCGGCCAGGAGGCGGCGACGGCGGCGGCCGTCATGCTGGAGTCGTGCCTGCCGCGCGACGTGGCGTTCATGAACGACCGGCACCTGATGCACTTCGACGGCCACTTCGGCAACATCCTGACCGACGGCGAACGCCTCTACCTCGCCGACCTGGGGCTGGCGACCTCCTCCCGGTTCGACCTGGCCAAGCCGGAGATCGAGTTCCTGGAGCGCAACCGCAGCCACGACACCGCGTACGCGCTGGCGCGGCTGGTCAACTGGCTGGTCATCGACGTCTGCGGGGTGCAGGCGCCGAGCGGCGCCGTCGAGGAGCGCAACGCCTACATCCGCGCGTGCGCCGAGGGCGCGGACCCCGCCGGCGCGCCCCCGGCCGTGGCCGCGATGATCCGCCGGTACGCTCCCGTGGCGGCGGCCGTGAACGACTTCCACTGGCACCTGTGGGGCACCAGCAGGACGACGCCCTATCCGAGCGAGAAGATCGAACGTGCCCTGAGCGCGATGCGCTGACGACCGGGGCCGAGGTCGCTGGTGACGACCCGGCCACCGGTGTCATACCGTCACATCATGGACGAGCACCGCCAGAGCATCCCCGACGTTCTCCGCCCCGTACGGGACGCCGCCGCGGCCCTGGGCGAAGACCTCACCGACCTGGGCGACGCGCTGCGGGCGTTGCGGCGGGTCGAGGTGGAGGTGGAACTGGCGACCGATCTGCTGATGCGGCAGTCCAACGCGAAGGCGAACCAGGCCCGGCAAGAGACGTCCTGACCGGCCCGGCGAAGACGCCGCCGCGCTGTTTCCTGTCCTCCGGTTCGGTGGCGAAGCGCGGCTTCGGCGCCCTGGTCGGGACGCGAATAATCGCTCGGCAGGCTCAGGATGATCACACTAAACTGTCTCCCTCATTCTTGATCAAGAAGATGGAGGATGACATGTCTCGTCTCCGCGCGTTAGCGCTAACCGTCGTCGCGGGAGCCGTTCTGCTTCCCTCTCCCGCTCACGCCGCGTCCGTGAAGGGGGTGAAGCTCGTCAACGGCGCGTCCGGCCAGTGTCTCACCGTGGCCGCGACCGAAGTGAAGAAGAACGGCGCCCCGATCATCCAGTGGCCCTGCGACGGTTCCAGGCGCCAGCGCTGGTACGTCGTCAAGGATTCCGAGGGCGGCGTGAATTTCCGGAACGCGGTGTCCGGGCAATGCATGGCGATCGCCCATGGAACCACCAGGGAAGGCAAGCGGGCCATTCAGTGGCCGTGTTACCGGGGCAAGGCGCCGGAGCAGGTCTGGCGGACGAAGGCCGCGCGAATCAGGAATCTGGCCTCCGGCGGATGCCTGGCGATCGGCGAGGGCAGCAAGGCCAAGGGAGCCATCGCCATTCAGTGGCGCTGCTACGGGGGCAACGCCCCTGAGCAGGACTGGCGCATCCGCAAGAACTGACCCGGCCGGAAGAGCGGCAGCCGCGGCGATGCCCGCCCCGGGCCGCGCGACGTAGGACCCTGAGGTCGCGGACTTCGAGCCAGGCCAGGCTCGCGCTCCCGTCGAGGGAGGCGAGCCTGGCGCGCGCAGGAACGAGACGGGCCCCTGCCGTGCTCGCGCTTCGCAGCCCGCACGCCTGATCCGTGCCGCCCCCACCGCATGCTGGAGCGCACCGAGCCCTCACCGACGCGGCGGCGGCCATGGGAGTCACCACCGCGATGTCGAGTTCTTCCGGCGGGACGAGATGGCGACCCGGCCGGCCCCGGGGCCGAGCCCGGCGCGGACGTCGGTGGATCCGACCACGGACACCGGCACCGCCGTCGCCCCGGTGCGGCCGCCGCTCAGCCCCGGCCGGACGCCTGCTTGGCGGCGTACGCCTGCCGCCACTCCTCGGCCGCCCGCAGCATGGCGTGGCCGACGTGGTCGAAGAAGTCGCCGATGTCCTGCAGCCGGGTCGCGGCGGGCGAGGCGGCTCCGAGCATCGCCGCGCCTTGGCGGGCGACGTCGGCCAGCAGCGCGTTCTGGCGGGCGCTGGCCGTCCAGCCGCGGAACCAGGCGTCGGCGTCGATGACGTAACGGTCGCGCCGCCGGCGCGGGTCGCGTTCGCGCCGGATCAGCTCCTGCCGTTCGAGCTCGCCGATCGCCTTGGAGACCGAGGCGGGGCTGACCTGGAGCCTGCGGGTGAGCTCGGCCGCGGTGAGGCTGCCGCTGTCGGTGAGGTAGAGGCTGGCCAGGACGCGGGCGGTCATCCGCGACAACCCGGTGCCGATCATCACCGTGGTGAACTCCTCCTCCAGATCGGTGACCGCCTTGCGGTCGCGCGTCCCGGAGGCCGCCGGACGCCTGCGGGCCCGGTCGCGGGTGGCCTGGTGCGCCTGGTCGGCCTGGTAGCCGTCGGGGCCGCCGTTGCGGGCCACCTCGCGCGTGACGGTGGACAGCGGCCGGTTGAGGCGGGCGGCGATCTCGGTCTGGGTCAGCCCTTCGGCCAGCCCCTCGGCGATCTGCCGGCGGTCCTGGTGGGTCAGCCTGCCTCCGGGCATCGGCGGCGCCTTCCTGGTCGTACGCGCAACGGACGGCTGCAGTCTTGCATTCGCCGCCATCTCATTGCAACTGAACCGACTTGCATTCATCATCACACCATTGCAATTACCGCTAAATACCTGATGAACAGGCACTTTTTGGTTGACGACTTTGCGAATGCAAGTTAGCTTTTCCACTGTCGCGAACGTCAGGAATCGCGCCGCCCATCCCTAGACAAGGAACCGACGTGACCGCATCCCAGTCCGCAAAAGCGGCGGTGCTCACCGCCGCGACCCTGGCCGCCACGGCCCTGCCCGCCGCCGCGTCCCCCGCTCCCGGGCATGCCGGGGTGCAGCAGGTGCTCGACCGGACGGTGGCCGCCAAGCTCGCGCCCGGCATGGTCGCCGACGTCCGCGACGGCCGCCGCTCCTGGTTCGGCTCGGCAGGCGTGTCCGACACCGAGACCGGACGCGAGCGCCGGCAGAACGAGCGGTTCCGCATCGGCAGCGCCTCCAAGGCGTTCACCGCCACCGTGGTGCTCAAGCTCGCGGCCGAGGGGAAGCTGAGCCTCGACGACACCCTGGACAGGCACCTGCCCGGCCTGTTCGACGGCAGCGCCTACGAGCCGGGCGAGATCACCATCCGGCAGCTGCTCAACCAGACCAGCGGCATCTTCGCCTACACCGACGACGAGAAGTTCTTCGGCACGGGCGGCGGCGCCGAGTGGTTCAAGCACCGCTTCGACACCTACACCCCCGAGCAGCTGGTGAAGATCGCCCTGGCCCACCCGCCCACCGGCGAGCCGGGCCGGCGTTTCAAGTACTCCAACACCAACTACATCCTGGCCGCGATGATCGTCGAGAAGGCGACGGGCCGGACGTTCGAGCAGGAACTCAACCGGACCGTCATCCGCCCCCTCCGGCTGAACGGCACCTCCCTGCCCGGCGCCGACCCCGGGATCCGGGGCCCGCACCCCGTGCACTACTCCATCCTGTTCTCCCGCGACCCGCAGCCGACCGTCCACGACGCCACCCGGATGAACCAGTCCTTCGCCTGGGCCGCCGGCGGCCTCATCTCCACCACCACCGACCTCAACCGGTTCTTCGCCGCCCTGTTCGGCGGGCGCGTCCTGCCGGGCGCGCAGTTGCGCGAGATGCTCACGACCGTCCCCACCGAGGGGGCGGGCTGGATCCCCGACACCCGGTACGGCCTGGGCGTTTTCGAACAGAAGCTGCCCTGTGGCACCAGCGTGTGGGGCAACGGCGGCGCCACGTACGGATCGTGGAGCTACAGCATGGGCACCCGTGACGGCAAGCACCGCCTCACCACGCAGGTCAACGGCGACTGGGCGCCCCTGAGCGTCTTCAACGACGCCCTGGCCGCCGAGTTCTGCCCCTCCCCCGCCGCTTATGGATCTTGAGACATTCGAACATATGGTAAAAAAGGGAGTTAGATCATGACCGAAACGCCAGCAGATTGAAGGATGCCTGTGCTCAGGAAGACCCTCACGGCCGCCGCGTTCACCCTCGTCGCCGCCACCTCCCTCATGGCGATCCCGACGGCCGCCAGCGCGGACGTCTACTGCGGCGACGGCTACAAGGTCGTTCACCAGAGCGAGATGCACAACTACACCAAGGTCTGGGGAACGGTGTACCTGACCTACAACAGCAGCACCGGCAAGAACTGCGTGACGGTCGTCAAGAGCAACTACGTCGGCACCAGCACCTGGACCAACGTCACGCTCACCGTCCAGGGCGGTAGCAGCTACGGCGTGAGCGAGACCGTCAAGTACTACGGCGGCCCGGTCTATGCCAGCGCCAAGGGCGCCTGCGTGAAGTACTCGGCCGTCATCGAGGCCCCCAGCGGCGCCCGCGCCATCGGCGGACGCTCCACGTGGGGCAACTGCGGCTGACCCGAACGGAACCGATCCGTCCACGCGGAGCACGGCCGCCCGGATCCTGAACCCCGGACGGCCGTACCGCCCCAGCACCAGGACCCCCCAATCACCAGGTCCGCAGTCATGCCCTCAATCATCGGGACGGGCAACGAGCCCTTGGATGCACTCTCGCAAGCCACGGTCACTCTTCCGGCGAATGACAAACCCCGGCCCGGCCCAGACTCGTGACGACGCCGGGTATCGGCGTGATCTACATCATGCGGACGGAAACCGGGCCGCAATCGGGTGTGAATACGCCCAAGCGAGCATCAACAGCGCCGTTCCCGCGCGCGGCAGGGGTAGGCATTCTGAGAGCCGTAGCAGGTGGCGCGGCTTGCCGGGCTGGAGCGCATTTCATAGCCGTCCCCTGGCGACGTCATGACACAGCCCGCGCAGCAACAGCAGCCTCCCGGCAGCACGGGCAAGATGAATCCGACGCCCGATCACGGTGAGCGGAGCCATCGGGGCTCGGGACGCCTGACCGGCAAGGCGACGATCATCACGGGCGGCAGCAACGCCGCGTACCAGATGACCCGCGGGTCACTGGAGGCGATACCGGACGAGGAATGGGACCACCCCTGGCGACCAAGCCGTCCGCGTTCTGCCACCTGGCCAAGGCCACCGTGCCGCACATGCGGCCCGGCTCGGCGATCATCGCGACCTCGTCGGTGAACTCCGACAACCCGCCACTCGCCCCCTCCGAGGCCGGGCCGCCGGTCCTGTCTATGCTCAAGCCCATGGCACTGGAATGGGAACAGATCATCGTCGACGCCGCCGACCCTGTCGCTCTCGGGCGCTGGTGGGTCGAGGCTCTCGGCTGGGTCGTGGTCGACGAAACTGAGGAAATCATCGAGATCCGGCCTGAGCCGGACCGGATGCCGGGGCTGCTCTTCGTGCCTGTCCCCGAGGGCAAGACGTCGAAGAACCGGCTCCACCCCGACTTCCGCCCCGACGACCAGGAGGCCGAGGTCGCCCGGCTGCTCTCCCTCGGCGCCCGGCGCGTCGACGCCGTGCAGGACGAGCAGCACTGGGTGACCCTCCTCGACCCTGAGGGCAACGAGTTCTGCGTCCTGGGTGAGCGGAAGCACTGAGCGGAAGCACTGAGCGGAAGCACTGAGCGGAGGCCGGCAGCTGTTCGAGGCCCCGAGTCGTACGGCGGACCTCGAACCCCTCGGCGTTGCAGCACGTCAGAGCGCTCAGAATCCACCCACGGCCGGAGTTCCCGTGATCTCGGCGCGGCCCGGGACCGGCCGCCCGGCGCTCGCCGGGCGGCCGGTCGCAGTCCCGACACGACGATGCCCAGGATGACGGCCTCGTCGCCGTCGATGTCGCCGCGCGCGAGGTTACGTGGTTGGGGGACGACGTCGCCGCCCCCTCGCCGGAACTCCTCGACGGCGTCCTTCTCCCGGAGGTGGCCCCAGCCGCCCACCAGCGACATGGCCCTGGTCACAGAGGTGCCGGTGCGCCGAGGTCGAAGCGGTGCGCCGTCATCTCGGCCAGGGTGGCGCCAGGGGTCGGCGGCTGGCCATGACGCAGCCGACCACGACGAAGACGGTGTCCATCGCGCCGGCCATGCCGTCCAGCACGGGCCGGGCCAGGCGGGGGTCGAGATGGTCGAGGTAGGAGGTGTCGTTCAGGTCGACGCCGGATCCATCGTGCAGGCCGGCGATCAGATGCTGTGCACTGGGATCTGCGGTCACCGCGGGGTCGTGCAGGGCTGATTGGGACGCCGGGGTGTTTTCTGTCCGGCGGAAGGCGGCGGTGATGCGGTCCTCGGTGAGAGCGAACAGGAGCGACAGGTAGATCGCGGTTCCGGCGGTGCCGCCGAGTTGCCGGAAGAATGTGACGGAACCATCGATCCCGGTGGACCATGGGTGGCCCGCACGCAGCGCCGGCGCAACATCCAGACCAACCCGCGAGTGAGCCTCGTCGTGGACGACATGACGCCCGACGACCCCGATGCGATCAAACCGAGTATGGGCCGGGGCGTGGAGATCCGCGGCCGGACGGAAACCCTCGCCGTCGACAACCCACCCGGCCCGCAGGGAACGGCCGCGCCAGAGATCATCCGCAGCTATCCCGAACGGATCCTCAGCTGGCACATCGCCCCGGCCGCGCCCGACCGCCGCTCGGTCGGCCTTCCCCGAAAAGACTCTGACTCGCGAGGCAGTCCAGCCCCCGTCGCCCCTTCTCCGGGCGTGGCCGGTCGGGTGACCCCGGACCGAGACGCCCGGGGCCCCCGACCGGCGGCACCCCCAGGCGCCGCGGCCCCGCGAGGTCAACGCGCCCAAGCTGAATGCCAGCGTTTGCCTTTATAGCGCGTGTGCAACTATTGTCGAAGCCTGCAAGAAGCAGTAGCAATAGCAAGAAGGGTCGCGCGATGCCTCTCGCACTCCTCGCCCTGGCCATCGGGGCCTTCGGGATCGGCACCACCGAGTTCGTGATCATGGGCCTGCTGCCCGAGATCGCCGGCGACTACGGTGTCTCCATCCCCACCGCCGGCCTGCTGGTCACCGGCTACGCGATCGGCGTGGTCATCGGCGCGCCGCTGATGACGGTGCTCGGCGCCAGGATCAGCCGCAAGACGATGCTGCTCGTGCTGATGGGCCTGTTCGTGATCGGCAACCTGCTGTCCGCGCTGGCGCCCGGGTTCGGCGTGATGCTCGGCGGCCGGATCGTGGCCTCGATGGCCCACGGCGCGTTCTTCGGCATCGGCTCGGTGGCCGCCGCCGGCCTGGTCGCCCCGCACAAGAAGGCCGGCGCCATCGCCACCATGTTCACCGGCCTGACCGTCGCGAACGTCGTGGGCGTGCCGCTGGGCACCTTCATCGGGCAGGCGGTGGGCTGGCGCACCACCTTCGCGATCGTCGCGGGGCTGGGCCTGGTCGGCCTGCTCGGCATCGCCGTGCTCGTGCCCGCCATGCCCCGGCCCGAAGGCACCCGCCTGCGCCCGGAGCTGACGGCGTTCCGCAACCCGCAGGTGCTGCTCGCGATGGCGATGACCGTGCTCGGCTTCGGCGGCGTCTTCGCCGCGATCACCTACGTCGCGCCGATGATGACGCAGGTGGCCGGCTACTCCGCCGACGCCGTCACCTGGCTGCTCGTGCTGTTCGGCGCCGGCATGTTCCTCGGCAACCTGCTCGGCGGCCGGTTCGCCGACCGCGCCCTGATGCCGCTGCTCTACACCACCCTCGGCGGCCTCGCGGTCGTGCTGGCGCTGTTCACCCTGACCGCGCACGACAAGGTCGCCGCCGCGGCGAGCATCTTCCTGGTCGGGGCGCTGGGCTTCGCCACCGTGCCGCCGCTGCAGAAGCGCGTCCTCGACCAGGCGCACGGCGCGCCGACGCTGGCCTCCGCGGTCAACATCGGCGCGTTCAACCTCGGCAACGCGCTCGCGGCCTGGCTGGGCGGCCTCGTCATCGCCGCGGGCCTGGGCTACACCGCGCCGAACTGGGTCGGCGCCCTGCTCGCCGCCGCGGCCCTCGCCCTGGCTTTCTGGTCCGCCGCCCTGGAGCGCCGCGCGCCCGCGCGTGAACCGGCCGGCGCCGCCGTCCCGGTTCCCGCCCTCGTCCACGACTGACCGCCTGACTGCGCGTCCGTCTCACCCTAGGAGAATCATCATGAACGCCACCACCCTCACCCCGCTGACCACCGCCGACGCCGAGGCCCTGATCTCGGCCGCCCGCGCCGCCGCCGAGACGGCCGGGGTCGCGGTCAGCGTCACCGTCCTCGACGCCGGTGGTCACCTGCTGGCCTTCCGCCGCGACGACCGCGCCGTGCTGATCTCCGGCGAGACCAGCACCCGCAAGGCCTACACCGCCCTCCAGCTGAACGCCCCGACCGCCGACCTGGTCGACCTGGTCAAGCCCGACGGACCGTTCCACTCCCTGCCGACCGCGCTCGACCGGCCGCTGCTGTTCATCGGTGGCGGCCTGCCGATCCACCGCGACGGCCGCCTGATCGGCGCGATCGGTCTCGGCGGCGGCGCTCCCGAGCAGGACCACGGCTTCGCCACCGCCGCACTGGAGGAACTCCCCCGCTGACCGCGCGGTTCGCGGGCCGGGTCAACGCGCGGTCTGCACGCTCCTCGCCGCGGCGGCCATCTCCGTCAGGACGTCGTCCACCGGTGTCGCCACGACGCCGAGGATCTCGACCGTCGAGGACGCGTCGAGCACGTTGGGCCGGTCGTACAGGTACAACATCTCGGGGAACTCGGCCATGATCGAGTCGGTGCGCCCGATCTCCGCCAGCTCGCGCAGGGACATGCGTCCCAGCCGCGGCGCGGGCGCCTGGGCGGCTCCGGCCAGGCGCCGGGCGAGCCCGCGCACCGGGAGCTCGCTGGTGGAGGGCACGTGCCAGGCCCGTCCCCAGGACGCCTCGTTCCCCGCGGCGGCGACGAGCGTGCGGGCCGTGTCGCCGGTGTAGGACCAGCTGTGCGGCGCGTCCAGATCACCGGGATAGGAGACCGGCGCGCCGGCCAGCACCTGCGCCCCGACCATGAGCGTGAACGGCGAGTACGCGCCGGCGCCGAGGAAGTCGGCGGCCCTGACCTCGGTCACCCGCACCCGGCCCGCCTGGTGGGCGGCGAGGGCTTCCTGCCACATCCGCGCCCGGACCTGCCCCTTGCGGCTGGTCGGCGCCATCGGCGCCCCGTCGGCGACGGGCCCCTCGACCGGCCCGTACCCGTAGGTGTTGCCCAGCATGACGTAATCGGCGCCGCTGCGCCCGGCGGCGGCCAGCAACGCGGCGGCCAGCGGCGGCCACTCGGCCGGCCAGCGGTCGTAGGGCGGCATCGCGCAGTTGAACAGGACGGCGGCTCCCTCGGCCAGCTCCGCCAGCCGGTCGGCGTCGCCGGCGTCGGCGGGCACACGTTGGATCCGGGGATGGACCGGGCCACTGCCGCTCCGGGTGACCAGGCGGACCTGCTGCCCGGATTCGGCCAGCAACCGCGCGGTGGCCGACCCGGTGGCTCCGGCGCCGACGACGACATGAAGAGACACGATCTTCTCCAAAGACGGGGGACAGTGACACCGGTTGTCCACCCTGTACCGACGGCGATCAGTACGATAGTGGCCCGAATGCCAAGTATCTGGAGGTTCGGGCCATGCACCGGGTGGCCGTCATCGCCGTCCCGCCGGCCACGACGTTCGACCTGTCCATTCCGGAGCTGGTGCTCGGCGAGATGACCGTGGACGGCCGGCCCGGCTACGACGTCCGGATCTGCACCGCCGACCCCGGCCCCGTCGCCACCGGCGGCAGCCTCCACGTCACCGTCATGCACGGGCTGGAGATCGTCGAGGACGCCGACACCGTCATCGTCACCGGGACGGGCTCCCGCGACGACGTCGACCCCCGGGTCCTGCGGGCCCTGCGCCGGGCGGCGGAGACCGGCAGGCGCGTCGCCTCGATCTGCACCGGGGCCTTCGTCCTGGCGCGGGCGGGATTGCTGGCGGGCCGCAGCGCCACCACGTACTGGGCCAGGTCGGAGGAGTTCCGCCGCCGCTTCCCGTCCGTCGACCTGCGTCCTGACGTGCTCTACGTCGAGGACGGCAACATCTGGACCTCCGCCGGCCTGTCCGCCGGCATCGACCTGTGCCTGCACATGGTGCGCGGCGACTACGGCGCCGCCGCGGCCAACGCCGTGGCCCGGCTGGTCGTGGCCGCGCCGGTGCGTCCCGGCGGGCAGGCCCAGTTCATCGCCTCCCCGCTGCCGCCCGAGACCGGGCTCTCCCTCGCCGCCACCCGGGCATGGGCGCTGGAGCGGCTGCACGAGCCCCTCACCCGCGCCGACCTGGCCGCCCACGCCCGCACCAGCGTGCGCACGCTGACCCGCCGCTTCCACGCCGAGACCGGCCACAGCCCGCTGCAATGGCTGCTCCATCAGCGGGTGGAGCAGGCCAGGGAACTGCTGGAGAGCACGGACCTGCCCATGGGCCAGGTGGCCCAGCTCAGCGGCCTGGTCACCACGGACTCGCTGCGCCAGCACATCTCCCACCGCACCGGCCTCACGCCCACCGCCTACCGGGCGGCCTTCACCCGCGGAACCACGGCCGGCGCGCCCGACGTATTGCACCAATCGACGCAAAACCGGTAGCGCGCCCGTATCGCGAGGCCGAGATCGCTCGACGCCTCGACCGCAGCAGCGCTTACAACGCCTTCACCAACAAGCGCGAGCTGTTCAAGCGCGCCCTGACCCGCTACATGGACGCCACCACCGCCGACCAGCTGCGCATCCTCGACGACCAGGAGCTGCCGGCGATCGAGCGCGTCCGCGCGCTGTTCGCCAGGATCCTGCGGACCGAGGCGGAGAACCGGCGCGACGGCCACGGCCTCGGCTGCCTGACCGTCAACACCACGATGGAGCTCGTCGGCTTCGCCTCCGGAGCCGTCCCGCTGCTGCTGGTCGCGTACGGCGCGGCCACCGTGGTCGGCAACCACGTCGTCGGACGCCTGGCCGACCGGCACACCGTCCGCGTCCTGCTGTCGGGGCTGGTCCTCAACACGATCTTCCTGGCCGGGTTCGCGCTGTTCGCCCACCTGAGCGTGCCCGGCTCGTCGGTCGGCGGGCTGGTCATCGACGGCTTCGGGCTGCGCGCTCCCCTCTGGCTGGGCGCCGGGCCGGCCGTGCTCGGAGTGGTGTCCCTGCTGCCCGAGCTCGGCCGCCGTACCGGGGGGCGGTCATCGGCGCCGGGCCGCGTCGCCCCCCTGCCTGGCCTCGCCCGCCGGACAGGAGCGTCCCTAGGAGAACCAGCTTCCGCCGAGTTCCTGGACGGCCTTGCTGCCCTTGGGCACCAGCACCGCCTCGCTCAGCACGTTGTTGACGCTCTTGGCGTCGTTGAGCAGGGCGAACAGAAAGAACATGCCGCCACTCGCCGTACGGAAGCCGAAGACGGAGCCGCGGCCGGCGAACCCGACGTACATCCCCTTGTTGACCTGGGGGAACGCCTTGCGGCTGTAGCTGTCCCTGGCCAGGCGGTAGCCGGAGTCGCCCTCCTTCTTCCTGTCCCCGTTCCAGAAGTTGCGGTACTCCTCGGCCACGGCGGCCGCCATCGCGTCGTCCATGTCCGTGATGTAGCCGTCGGCGTCGAGCAGCGGCTTGGGCATCTGCTGTCCCCAGTGCAGCGGGGTCGCGACGGCCAGCCGGAAGGACTGCCCGGGAGAGCGCAGGAACGCCAGCACGTGCGGGCGGCTGTGGCCCTTGGTGTCCCGGTAGGTCGCCTTCGCGATGAACCAGTCCCCGGCCGGTGGCTGCCGCTCCGGCCGGGGCACATAGATCGTCGGGGTGCCGGTCGGGTTGATCGGTTTGTGCGCCGGCTTCCATCCGAAGCCTTCACGACTGCGTTCCAGGACGCCCTCGTACAGGGCGCCTTCGACGAACAGCGCGTCGAGCCGGGCGTTCGACCGCCACCACTTGCGCTTCTTGATCGCCGCGTTGTACGCGGCCACCCACGTGCGCATGGCCGTCCGGGCCTGGGCGACGGTCAGGTCCGGCGCGGTCGCCGAGGGAGCGGGGGTGGCGCTCGCGGACGGCGTGGCGTCCGGCGTGGCGTCCGGCGACTGAGACGGCGTGGCGGCCCGCGAGGCGGCCCGGCTCGGCGTCGGCGGGTCGGCGGGGCGATAGGGCAGTCCCGGGATCGCACCGCAGCCGGCCAGGCTCAGCACGAGAGCCACGATCAGCGGTAGTGCGCGCACCGACAACTCCCCCAAGACAACGCAAAGACCTGACAAACAAGAACATATCGGACGCGTCCCGCCGCGCCGGTATTCCCGCAGCTCAGCAGGCAGGCACGCGAACCGGCACCCGTGGACCGGCTCTGTGGGCCGGCGGACCATACACTGCCGGTCATGCCACCCAGACGCAGGCGCAGCCCTGCGGAATCACGTGCCGAGCTGCTGGCCGCCGCGGCCGAGCTGATCAGGGAACGAGGTCCGGACAACGTCAGCCTGCGGCAGATCGCCGAGGCCGCCGGGGTCGCCCACGGGCTCGTCTCCCACTATTTCGGCACGTACGCCGTCCTGGTCCGGGAGGTGCTGCGGGCCGAGAACGACCGGATCGAGGCCCGCGTACGCGAGCGCATCCAGGCCGAGGACGGCGTGCCCACCGCGGCGGGAATGATGGACGTGCTCTTCGACACCCTGGCCGACGAACGTTATCTGCGCCTTTTCGTCTGGACCGAGATGCACGCCGACTACCGGGGCGCCGCGCGGCCGGAGCTGGTGGAGCTGATCGACACGATGGAGGCCGGGATCCGCGCCGCGCTCGCCGGACGGCCCGCGCCCAGCCGGTCGCGCATCGAGGCGGTCGTCCTGGTGGGACTGTCGGCCGCGTACGGGTTCGCGATCGGCGGCCGGTCGTGGCTGGCGGGCCTGGGCCACGATCCCGACGACCCGGCCCGCGAGGCGGAGTTCCGCGTCCAGCTCGCGCGGATGATGGGCGCCCACATGGTGGAGGAGTCCGGGCTGGAGCCGTCCGGCTGACTTGTTCTCCACTTGGAGAATAGGATGGTCCCGTCATCTCGACCACACGGACAGGACCGCCCATGCCCGAGCACCCCGACCTCATCCCCGCCCGGCCGGTACGCCCCTCCGACGAGGACCGCGAGCAGGCGGCCCGGCGACTCCAGGAGGCCGCCGCCGCGGGCCGGATCGAGCTGGCCGAGCTGGACCAGCGGCTCGGCGAGATCTACACGGCCCGCACCCAGGGAGAGCTCGCGCACGCGGGCCGCGACCTCCCCGAACCGGCCCGGACGGACTCACTGGTGGTCCGGGACGAGCCCCACTCGCGCTTCGCCTTCAGCGTGTTCGGCTGGTTCAGCCGCAAGGGCCGCTGGATCGCCCCGGACGTGTTCACCTCCCTGTCGGTCTTCGGCGGCGGCGAGATCGACCTGCGCGACGCCCGCTTCGCCGGCCGGGAGATCCGGGTCCGCGCCTTCGCCCTGTGGGGGTACACCGAGGTCGTCGTCCCCGACGACGTCGAGGTGGAGGTCAAGGGCCTCGGGCTGTTCGGCGCGTTCGACCGGAGCGCCGTCAACAGGAGGCAAGGAGCGCCGCGGATCGTCGTCAGCGGCCTGGCCCTGTTCGGCGGCGTCGGAACGAAGACCAAGCGGCCCGCCGCCAGGTGAACCGCCCTTCGCCGGTCAGAGGCGGGGGATCTCCACCTCGCGCACGGCCGACAGCGCGGCCGGCGGGAAGTCCGGCCAGTGCGCCCCGTGATGCCCCTCGCCTTGGAGGTGCTTGTCGGCGAACGCCTGTGCGGCGGCCAGCACGTCCGCGACCTGCCGCGCGGTGAGCCTCCCGGACGTCAGCGCCTCCCCCAGCTCGTGCAGATCCAGCACCCGGTACGGAAGCCCGGGCGGGCCGACGACGAAGTCCACGTAGTGGTCGGCCACCCGGACCGTGTCACCGCTCTCCCGGATCCCGACCAGGTCGATGTACCACCAGCCGGCGCGCTCCGGCCCGAACACCACGGGCTGGTGGAGTTGCACCGACTCGTCCAGCAGCAGGAACGCCCGTTGCCGGCGCCCCGCACCGGGACGCACGTACCTGCCCTGCGGGATGTCGAACTCGTACGCCGCCACCCGCCCCACCCGGACCCCCGGGCACGGCAGCTCACCACGCACAACGGTGACCCGCTCCTGGAGAGTTCGGCCCGCGCTCACACGGCGGATCGTATCGGGGCCGGCCGATGCTGTCGGCACGGCGCCTGGGCGCCGAGCAGATCATCCCGATCGGACGTCACCCGGCCCGCACCGACCTCGGCCGCGAGTTCGGCGCCACCGACGTCGTGGCCGCCCGCGGCGCGGAGGGCGACGAGCAGGTACGCGACCTCACCGGCGGCGACGGCACCCATGTCGTCCTGGAGGCCGTCGGCGCCATGCCCGCCTACCGGCAGGCACTCGGGGTCGTCCGGCAGGGCGGCGTCATCAGCCGCGTCGGCGTCCCCCAGTACGACGACGCCCCGAATGGCATGGGCAGCCTGTCCCGCCACAACGCGCCTGGCCGGCGTCCCGGCCGGCTACCGGGACATGGCCGACCGCAAAAGCCTCAAAGTCCTCATCAAGCTCTGATCTGTCGAAGCTCACCCGAGGCGCCGGCCACGCCGGAACACCACCCGCGGGCGAAGCCGCTGCCAAGCGGGAGGAAGGAAACAACCCCGCGAGGAACGATCCTCAGCCCGCCAGGCCACCCCGCCCGTCCCTCCCCCGCGCGCGGTCGCCATACTGCAGAAGGCGCACGGTGAAGAGCCCCCTGGTGGCCTGAGCACAGACCACCACGGCACCTCCCGCCGACCCGGTGCTCCGGAGCCGCCGTCGGCCCGGAGCACCCGCGCCCACGACATCCACGACGTCGGAAGGCCCTGATGACAGCCGACCAGCCCATCTGCTGCCCCACCTGCAAGGGAGTCCTCCCCGGCCGGCAGCCCAGCGACTACACGGCCGCCCGCGGACGCCTCGTCGTCGTCAACGGCTACTGCCAGGGCCACTGCCCGGCCCCCGAACAGCGGCCCCGCCTCCAGGCCCCCGCGGAACACCTCCCGGAACACCCCGCACCCGCCGACCACGGCACCCGGCAGCCGCTCAACGTCCCGGCGCCGGCACTCTGACCCCGGCACACGAGACGACCCAGGCACACGAGACCGGGCCGCCGCCGCTCAGTCAAGGAGCTCCACGTACCCGTCGGTCCCGTGAACGCGGATCCGCTGCCCGTCCCGGATCAGCCGGGTGGCCCCCTCCACCCCCACCACCGCCGGCAGCCCGTACTCCCGCGCGATCACCGCTCCATGCGTCATCAGGCCGCCCACCTCCGTCACCAGCCCGGCGATGCCCACGAACAACGGGGTCCAGCTCGGGTCGGTGAAGGCGGTGACCAGGATGTCACCCGCCGCCAGATCGGCCCGCGCCATGTCCAGCACCACCCGGGCACGTCCCTCGACCGTCCCCGCCGACACCGCCAGACCGGCCAGCGCCCCCGGCGGCACGTCCTCGCGCTGGTACCGGCCGGCGAGCACCTCGCCGTCCGACGTGAGCACGCGCGGCGGGCGCAGCGTCTCGTGCCACCGGAAGTCCTCCCGACGCCGCAGGACGAGCTCGCCGTCCGCCTCGCCCGTGCGCACGACCTCCTGCAGTTCCTGGAACCGCAGGAAGAAGACGTCCTCCCGGTCCCGCAACACGCCCGCCCGGACGAGCCGATCGGCCTCCCGCCACAACGCCTGCTTGTAGGCCAGGTAACGGCAGACCATGCCGTACTTGGGGAACTCCCGATAGCCCGCGAACGTGCGCACCCGGGCGATCATCCGCTCGGTCTCCGCCGCCTTCCGCTCCCCGTCGGGCAGGGTCCGCAGGCGCGCCAGCACCTCCCGCTCCTTGCGCAGGGCCTCCTGACGTCCCTGCTCGAAACGCCGCGCACCGGCACCCGCCTCGAAATTCCGGACATTACCGAGAATCGCCGGAACGAGCATGGCGGGCCGCTCACTCCAGCGCGTCCGGGTGATGTCGATCTCCCCCGCGCAACGCATGCCGTACTGCTCCAGGAAGCCCCGGACGGCCTCGGCGGCCTCCCGGCCGCCGGGCAGCTCGCCCAGCTCCTCCAGGAAACCGTCGCCCTCCCGCTCCTCCGCCGCCACCCGCTGCAGGAACGCCACCACCTCCGCGTGCGGACGGATCACGTCCGCCACGTCCAGCAGCGCCAGCCCCATCTCCGACGTCACGTTGTGCGGGACGGACTGCGTCAGCACATCGGCCGCGTTCCGCTCCCCCAGCCACTCCTCCAGATGATCGTTCAGCCACCAGGCCGCCTCCATCCCCGCCATGATCGCCTGGAAGCTCCGCGGGCCGAACAGCAGACGCCGCAGCTCCGCGATGTCCGCCAGGATGAACTCGAACAGCTCCGGCCCGGACAGCTCCTCGATGCGGCGCCGCAACGCCGCCACCGACTCCCGGCCGTCCCGGACGAGCTCGGCGACCAGCTCCGGATCGGTCTCGATCGGCGCGGGCGGAGCAGCCGCGGGCGCGACACCCGACTCCTCCTCCGGCACCGCGCGGATGAAGTCGCCACGATCCACCACCGTCTGCAACGCGTCCCGGATGAGCGGATCGGACTTCCCCAGCGTCCCGATGAGGTTCGCCCGGCCCGCCGCCGTCGCCAGGACCGGGGCCACGTCCACGAACAGCCGCCCGCCCGCCTCCGCCATCGGCCGCGACGTCGTCAGCTGCCAGAAGGACAACCCCAGCGGCTTCATCGCGTCGGTCATCATCTGCTGATGCCCCACGGAGACATAGACGTGGTTGTCCTGGTCGCCGGCGACCGGAACCGGGAACAACGTCGTGATCGGCCGGCTCTGGACGACATGGAACTCCTCACCGGCCAGACACCATTCGATGTCCTGCGGCCGGCCGAACCACGCCTCGATCCGCCGCCCCAACCCCACCAGACGAACCGCCTGCTCATCGGTCAGAGCCCGCCGGACCGACCGCTCGGCCTCGACCGGCCCCTCCTCGGTGCCGCCCGCCGGCGACGCCCGCACCACCCGCGCCTTGGCCCCGACCGACACGTCCACGACCCGGTCGTCCCGCACCGTGTAGACGTCCCCCGCGACCACGCCCGAGACCAGCGCCTCGCCCAGCCCCCACACCGCCTCCACGACGGCGGTCTTGCGGTCCGACGTCACCGGATCGGCGGTGAACAGGACCCCCGCCGCCTCCGGGAACACCATCCGCTGCACGACCACCGCCATCCGCACCCCACGGTGATCGAACCCGTTGCGACGCCGATAGACCACCGCCCGCTCCGTGAACAGCGACGCCCAGCACCGCCGCACGTGCCGGAGCACCTCCGCCGGCCCCACGACGTTCAGGTACGAATCCTGCTGCCCGGCGAAGGACGCCGTCGGCAGGTCCTCGGCCGTCGCGCTCGACCGCACCGCGCAGGCGGCCTGCTCGCCGAGCCGGGCCAGCGACTCCCCGATCGCCGCCACCACGTCGTCGGGCACCGGCGCGCCCTCGACGACGGCGCGGATCTCCGCGCTCAGCGCGCGGACCGCCGCACGGTCGTCCGGGTCCACCTTCGACAGCAGGTCGAGCTGGGCGTCGAACGACGGCACCGCGGCGACGACCCGCTGGAAGGCGTCGGTCGTGACGCAGAAGCCGTCCGGCACGCGGACGCCGTCGATCCGCGAGAGCTCGCCCAGGGCGACGCCCTTCCCGCCGACGTCCGCGAGGTTCGCCGCGTTGATCTGCCCGAACTCCAGCACGTAACCCAATTCCGTCGCTCCATCCTTCGTCGGGGTTGGTTCGCAACGGGCAGTATGAAGGACTTTTCGAGGTCTCATGAGGGGCGTGGATCCGCTATAAAGTGAAAGTGAGGGGACGTTTCCCCAGCATCGTGCCCGACCGCCGATCCCGGCCCGTCCAACGGGCCGTTCGATCCAAGATTACATTCGCACCTGGGCAGCGCCTTTACGTTGTAGATCAATAGTAGCGCGCCGGGACGAGACGGTGGCGACACGCCCTAGCGCGCACAATCACCAAAAAGCCGATAAGGCTACCCCCATCCGGGACGCCCCTCCCCCCACCATCACCCAGAGACATGAAAAACTAGCGTCCGGGATACGGAAGCACAGCGCCCTCGAAGCGGGAGTCGCAAATCCCCATATAACGGGAAATATCCCCAGCTTCCCGGCGCTCCCTGCGCGTAACGGGTTCGGGAATCACACGAGTTCTCCGCCTTTGTCACCCAGCGAGGCTTTCTGGCGAATTATTCCAAATGCGGGATTTTGCGTTTCCCTCGCCGCCAAAGAGCTGGTCACCCACGCGTCAGGTTCCGTTATAGAGTCTGCACCCGGACCCCGCCGAAGAAAGGTGACAGGCATGCAAGACGCGGCCATCGACCGAGTAAAACTCATCTTCACCCTGTTCGACGCCGACGGCACCGGTTACCTTGAGGCCGAAGACTTCGACCGTATGGCCAACCGTGTATTGGCGGCGTCCCCTCGTTCCACGGAAGCCGCCAAGAGCGCGATCAGTGACGCTTTCCGCCGTTACTGGACAACTCTTGTCGAGGAACTCGATTCAGACAAAGACGGCCGCATCAGCTTCGAGGAGTACAGCGCGTGCGTCCTGTCCCCCGAACGCTTCGACGACGCGCTGACCGACTTCGCCGAGGCGCTGGCAGAGCTGGGTGACCCCGACGGCGACGGCCTCATCCACCGCACCGATTTCATGGCGCTCATGACCGCCATCGGCTTCAAGCGGCGCAATGTCAACACCCTCTTCGACGCGTTCGGCCCCTCCCAGGACGACCAGGTCAAGGTTCCGGTCTGGGCCGAGGGCATCAAGGAGTACTACAGCCCCGAGAAGGCGGACATCGCGGGCGACCTCCTGCTCGGAGAGTCCAGCTGACGGCCGCCACGAGCCGGCGCGTCCGGCCTTCGACGACGAAAAGGGAGCAGTAGTGGAACCAGTCATCGGACTTGCCATCGGCCGGGGAACGGGCCCCGAGCTCGCGGCCGTCTTCGAGCGGGTGCTGGCCGGGATCGCCGACGTCTGCGGCACGAAGGTGGCCCTCACCCGCTCTGAGCGGATCTATCACTCCTACGTGTCCTTGAAGGCCGGCGCGGAGGCCGAGGAGATCCGCGAGAGCACGCGGCAGGACGCCGACCACTACACGCGCTTCTGCCGCTCGCTGGCGGCCGCCGGCGTCCCCGCCGTCTTCCGTACGGCGATCAACGCCCAGTCGCTCTACCTGGTCCGCCAGCGCCTGCAGGCGGTGAAGATCGACGCCATCACCACGGCCGGGGCATCGCTGCTGCTGGTCAGAGACCAGGCCCAGGGCTTCTACACCGGCGAGAACGTGCACCTTCCCGGCGCGCTCGTCCGCACGATGACCTTCAGCAGGGAGATCACCGAGAAGGTCATCGCGCTGGCCGTGCGCCGGGCGCGCCAGGAGTGGCCCGACGGCCGCATCGACGAGATCGTCATGGCCTACAAGTTCCACCTGCTCGACGGGGCGCTCGACGAGTGGGTGGCCGAGAGCGCCGCCCGCCACGGCGTGCAGATCGGCCTGTTCCAGCCCGACACCGTCAACCGCAATCTCATCGAACGCGGCCCCCGCCCCCGCACGGTGATCATCGCGGGCAACGAGTGGGCCGACATCATGCACGTGGTGCTGCTCGACCGCCTCGGCTCCGAGCGGCAGGAGAACCGCTGCACCGAGAACGTCTACCTGCATCCCGACGCGCGCGGCCTGGTCGAGTACCAGACCGTGCACGGCTCCGCCGACGATCTGGCGGGCACCGGGAGGGTCAACCCGGTGGCCACCGTCCGGGCCGCGGCGGCCATCGCCGAGCGGCACGCGGGGTGCGCCGGAGCGGTGCGGATGGTCGAACGCGCCCTGATGACGCTCGACCGGCACGGCGTCGCCACCCCTGACGCCGGCGGACGCCACTCCACCACCGGCGTGGTCGACGCCCTCCTCGACGCCCTGGAGCCCGTGGCCCGGCCGGTCTCGATGGCGGACTCATGACCGACGAGCAGCCACAGCCCCAGAAGGAACGTTCCATTCTCGTCAGCGGGCAACACCAGGAACGTGCCACCGTCCCGGCCGCCGAGGAGCGCCCGCCCGTCCAGGAACGTGCCGGCCTGGCCGCCGAGGAGCACCCGCCCGTCACCGAGCGTGCGGCTCTGGTCGTCGTCGATCTGCAGAACGACTTCTGTACCGGCTCCACCGCCCGTGCTCGTTACGCCGGTGACCCGGCGGCTCTGGAGACGGCCGCGGCCAACACGGCCAGAGCCCTCGCATCGGCGCGAGCCCGCGGCATGGACGTGGTGTTCGTCCGGTTCGTCGGTGACGCCGAGCATCAGGGGCCGAGCTGGCGGCGGCGCGACCTCACCCAGGGCAAACCCCTCAAATGCCTCGAAGGCACCTGGGGCGCGCAGTTCCACAAGGTCGAGCCCGCGCCCGGCGAGCCGGTCTTCACCAAGTGGGCCTGCTTCGACGCCTTCCTCAGCGAGGGCTTCGAGCGGCACCTGCGCGGACGCGGCATCGTCCGCCTGGTGTTCGCCGGCCTGTACACCGACGTCTGCGTGGACAGCACCGCCCGCACCGCGTTCCAGAAGGGCTTCCACATCACGGTGCTGACCGACTGCACCGCCAGCCGCTACCTGCCCGACTCGGAGATCCTGCGCTTCATGGCCGCCCTCTACGGCGCCCATCTCACCTCCCACGACGTCCCCGGCTCGTGGATCCCGGAACAGGAGACCGCCGCGGTGTCAGCGGACGGTCGACCGGCCCGAGAGGAGCGCACGTGCCGGACAACCGACAGCTCGAGATCGACAGCGGCGTCGGCCTGACCGCGCTCATGGTCGCCGCCGCGCGGGCGATCGAGACCCACCGCCCCGACTCCCTGGCCGCCGACCCCTACGCCGAGCACTTCGTCCGCGCCTCCGCCGCCTCGGCCGCCTGGCCGACCCGTCCGCAGGACGTGCCCGGCGGCGACGCCAACCCTCTGTGGGGCAGGCTCGGGCGCTACTTCGGTCTGCGTACCCGGGTCCTCGACGACTTCCTGCTGCGTGCGGCCAAGGCGGGCATCCGGCAGGTCGTCCTGCTCGGCGCGGGGCTCGACAGCCGGGCTCTGCGGCTCGGCTGGCCTCGGGGACAGGTCGTGTACGAGATCGACCGGCCGGGTGTGCTGGCGTTCAAGGAACACGTCCTCGCCTCGCTCGCCGTCGAGCCGTCTTCCCCGGTTCGGGGCGTCCCGGCGGCACGGCGCCGGGTGGTCGCGGCCGACGTCGGCGACGACTGGGCCGGCGCGCTGCTGGCCGCGGGCTTCGACGCGAACGCGCCGACCGCCTGGCTGGCCGAGGGGCTGCTGCTCTACCTGGATCCGGAGGTCGAGCGGCGGCTTCAGCGGACCATCGACGTCCTGAGCGCCGAGGGAAGCGTCCTGGCGTTCGAGGCGAAGCTCGGGCTGGGGTCGCCGGCGGTCCGCGCCAACCCGGTCTACGCGGCGACCAAGGCGCAGATCGGCGTGGATCTGCTCGCGTTGTTCGACCGGAAGCCGCGTCCTGACTCCATCGGGCTGCTGAGGGGGCGGGGCTGGTCCGCCACCGTCCGCACGCCCTTCGACTTCACCCGTCAGCACGGTCGAGGCCCCCTCCCCGAACCGGACGACGCCTTGGCCACCAACCGCTGGGTGTTCGCCGACAAACCACGACAGAGCCACGTCTTGGGCGTCTCCGTCCCCACGTTCCGCGACTGCTGACGGCCGGCTTCCGGGCCAGGTGCGAACAGACGGCGAGGCCCCCTTGGCTGCCCGACTGGTGGCGATCGCGAACGGTCGGAGCGCGGGGCGGTCCAGGGGGCGGGGCCGCGAATGGTGCCATGTGTGACTGTCGGGGCGCTGGTTCGGCTCAGGGTCGGGGCGCTGGTTCGGCTCGGTGGCGGGGCTTGGTGGTTGGTGTCTGGGGGCGGGTGTGGGGGTTGGTGTCTGGGGGCGGGTGTGGGGGTTGGTGTCTGGGGGCGGGTGTGGGGGTTGGTGTCTGGGGGCGGTTGATGGGCGGGGTGGTGCTCAGGTGGTGGGGGCGTGTTCTCGGGCTGAGATTAGGATGTCCAGGATCGCGAGGGTTTCGGCCCATGGCACTGGGTTCGGGGCGCCGTCCACCATGCTGAGGAACGCCTCCATCGTCCGGATGTATCCCAGGCTGTGGACCGGGTCGGGGCCGCTTTCGATCACGATCGACTCGCTGCCGTGCCGGCCGTGGAGGGTCACCGTGTAGGCGTTGTCGTCCGAGACGCCCAGGATCTCGACCGTTCCGACTATCCCGTTCGCCCACTGCAGTGCCAGGACGCCGGTGTCCTCCGACCTGAGTGTCCGGTAGTGGCGTCTGGTGCCGGCTGCGCCGACCAGGCGTACGTCCGGGCCCAGCAGGGCGACCAGCGGTTCGACGCCGTGGATGCCCATGGTCACCATCGTCCCGCCGCCCTCGCCGGGAGTGTCCTGCCAGGCGTTGTAGCCGTCGGCCCACTGGCCCACGTCGTGCCGGACCGTCGCCCGTACCGACAGCACGTCCTGCGCGTCGGCGCGGAACTCGGCGAGTGCGGGCGCGAAGCGCAGCACCGAGCCTGACATCACCCGATCGTGCACCGGCAGCCGGCGCAGGGCGTCGAGCTGCTCCCTGGTCGCGGCGGCGGGCTTGTTCACGAAACACGGCACGCCGGTCTCCAGCACCCGGGCGAGGGCGGCGGGCACGTGCGGGTTGGGCAGCGTCAGCACGACGCCGTCCGGGTTTCCCGTCAGCAGCTCGTCGAGGTCGCCCGCGGCCTTC
Organism: Nonomuraea sp. NPDC003560; assembly: GCF_042878785.1. Lineage (NCBI taxonomy): Bacteria > Bacillati > Actinomycetota > Actinomycetes > Streptosporangiales > Streptosporangiaceae > Nonomuraea > Nonomuraea sp. NPDC003560. Next base: position 49,739 of record NZ_JBIAOF010000016.1, read on the forward strand.
GCCGCGGGATGCTCCTCGGTGAAGCGCCGCAGCCGCTCGGCGTCGGGCTCCCAGACGGTCAGCTCGGCGTGGCGGGTGAGGGTGCGGGCGTCGGTGTACGGATGGCTGGTGGCGAGCCCGGCGAGCGCGATGCGCACAGCTTTCCTCCAAATGGGCGATATTTCAGGAAATGATCCACATCATGTCAGGACCATGGGAACCGCCCCGGCCCCCTCAGGGGCGAACCACTCCTGCGCCCCAGGGGCAAACCCATTCCTGGAGCACAAGGACAACCCCGCTCCCGATCCCCCAGAAGCTGACCCGCTCCTCGGTCTCCGATTCGGGAGCGGCCGTGGAGATGGCGGGCCAGGGGCGTGCCGCGGGGCCCGTAGTTTGTGGTTTCCGGTCGTAGTCCAGGGGGTGCCGGGTGCTGCTCGGCGTGGACGGGCAGTTGGGGCCGCCGTCCTGGTCTCCGGTTCCCGAACGGCCGTGCAGCAGGGCCGCCCGTAGTTTGTGGTTCCCGTCGTAGTACATGAGGGTGCTGCTCGGTGGGGGCGGGCAACTGTGCAGGCCGTCCTGGTTTCCGGTGCGGGCGTCATCGTCTTGGGTGAGGTGCAGGGAGGCCATGAGTCCCTGGTGAAAACTCGGTGGACCGGACGGACGGTCGCTGCGAGCATGGCTGGTGATGTACCGAGCGTAGGAACACGTCGATCACCGGCAGGGGGACGGCCCAGGAGCCGTCGCTCCCTTGTCGGCAGCTCTCTGACTCTTCCCTCAGACGATCGACGTACGGGCGCCCGAGCGCGCCCGGAGAAGGACTTTCCATGGACATCCATGAGTACGCCAGGTACGACGCCACCGGCCTCCGCGACCTGATCAGGACGGGCGAGGCCGACGCCGGCGAGGTCGAGGCGGCGGCCCGCCAGGCGCTGGCGCAGGTCGACGAACACGTGAACGGGCTGGCGCTGCCGGTGTTCTCGCCGGCGCTCGACCACGCAGCCGACGGCCCCTTCGCGGGGGTGCCGTTCCTCATCAAGGACCACGGGCCGGTGGCCGAAGGGGTGCCGTTCACGCTGGGCAGCCGGGCATATCCCGGCGTCCTCGCCCGGCGCGACACCGACCTGATGACGCGGTTCCGCGCCGCCGGACTGGTCACGCTGGGCCTGACCACGGTGCCCGAGCTGTGCGTCAGCTTCACCACCGAGCCCGTGCGCTACGGGCCCGTACGCAACCCCTGGGACCTCGGCCGGACCGCGGGCGGGTCGAGCGGCGGCGCCGCGGCGCTGGTGGCGGCCGGTGCTGTGCCGGTCGCGCACGCCAGCGACGGCGCCGGCTCGACCCGCGTCCCGGCCGCCTGCTGCGGGCTGGTCGGGCTCAAGCTGAGCCGTGGGCGCGGCCCCTGCGGCCCGGACGCCGGCGAACCGGTGCTCGGCATGGCGGACGAGTTCGTGCTCACGCGCACGGTCCGCGACGCCGCGGGCCTGCTGGACGCGGTCCACGGGCCGGGGATCGGCGACAAGTACACCGCGCCTCCCCCGCGCGGGCCGTACGCACGGGAGCTCGTGACGGATCCGGGCCGGTTGCAGGTGGCGCTGACCACCACCTCCTGGATGGGCACGGACGTGGACCCGGAGGTCGCCGCGGCGGCGGTCGCGACGGCCCGCTTGCTGGAGCAGGCGGGGCACGTCGTGGAGGAGGCGAGCCCGGCGGTCGACCGGGAGGACGCCATGAGGGCGTGGATCATCGAGGCCGTCGGGGTCGCCTCCCCGTGCCTGCTCGCGCCACGGCAGCCCGACGAGGCCAGGATGGAGGCGGTCTCGCGGGAGTTCCTGAAGGCGGCCAGGCAGGCCACCGCGCTGGACATGCTGGCCGCCTTCGACGCCCAGAACCGGATCACCCGATCGGCGGCGGCCTTCTTCGCCGGGTACGACCTGCTCGTCACGCCCACCCTGGGCCGTCTGCCGGTGCCGCACGGCACGTTGCGGTACGACGATCCCGGTCAGACACTGCGGGGATGGCTGGAGACGTTGTCCGGGTTCGGGCCGTTCACGCAGTTGTTCAACACCACCGGGCAGCCGGCGATCAGCCTGCCGCTGGGGCAGAGCGCGGGCGGGCTGCCCATCGGCGTGCAGGTCGCCGCCGCCTACGGACGCGAGGACCTGCTGTTCCAGGTTGCCGCGTTCCTGGAACGGGCGATGCCGTGGCGGGACCGGGTTCCGCCGATCTTCGCGGGCGGCCTGCCCGGGTGACGGGGAGGCGGCCGCTCTGAGGCGGTGGGTGCGGGCGGCTCGGCTTCGAGCGGGGGCATGGTCATGCCCGGTCGAGGTCGTAGCCGCCCTTACAGACCGGTTCCAGGGCCGTCGCGAGTGCACTCCGGGGTGCCCGCGAACGGCCGCCTCGCGTGAACTCGATCGCCGGCTCGGGTGAAAGACGGGCGACACCACTTCCTTGCAAAGGCTCAACCACATGCCGCCCAGTACAACGCTGTCCGACGCCGCCCTGATCGAACGGTCGTGGCGAGATCCCGAGGACTTCGCCTTGCTGTTCGACCGGCACGCAGGACACATCCACCGTTATGTGGCCCGCCGGCTCGGCGACGACACGGCCGACGACGTCGTCTCCGAGACGTTCCTCGCGGCGTTCAGGCAGCGCCGGGATTACGACACCGCCCGTCCGGAGGCTCTCCCCTGGTTGTACGGCTTCGCGACCAACTTCGTCCGCCGGCACCAGCGCGCAGAGATCAATCGTTACAAGGCGTACTCGAAGGTGGGCGCGCTGCCCGACGCGGACGACGCCGCCGAACAAGCACTTGAGCGGGCGAGCGCACAGGCCGTACGCCGTCCGCTCGCCCGGGCGCTGGCCTCGCTGAAGGCCCGCGACCGGGACGTCCTCTTACTCGTGGCCTGGGCCGACCTCACCTACGAGGAGGTGGCCGACGCCCTGTCCATCCCGATCGGAACGGTTCGTTCCCGCCTCAGCCGCGCGCGGGCCATCGTCCGCGACGTCCTCGGCAGCATCGACCCCACGATGGAGCAGACCTCATGAACGACCAGACCGACCTGACCGAGCTGCGTGACCTGTTCGCCGACAAGCCGTACCCGACGGCGGATCGCCTCGCCCCCGCCCGTACCGCGCTCCTGGCCGAAGCCCGTACGAAGCGCCGGTTCCGGCCGGCCGGGCCGCGTCGTCTGGTGCCGGCGGCGGGCCTGGTCGCGGCGATGGCCGCAGGGGTGATCGTCGTCCAGACGGTCAATTCCTCCGCGCCCGCGAGCGCCGCCGAGGTCCTGCGGCTGGCGGCCGCGGCCGCGACCGCCGCGCCCTGGCCGCAACCCCGCGACGACCAGTACCTCCACTACGAGCGCATCGCGGAGTCGTACAGCGAGAAGGGGGTCCGCAACGTCGTTCCGCGGCACAACACGGGTGAGGTCTGGGAGTCCGTGGACGGCTCCCGCACAGGGCTCCACTGGCACAAGCCGGCGAAGACCGTCCCCCGAGGGGGCGAGTACAAGGAGCTCCTGATCCGGTGCCCCGAACGCGGCTTCGGGCGTCCCACCTACGCCGACCTGCGCGAGTGGCCGGTGGACCGGGAGCAGCTCCGGCGCAAGCTGGCCGAACTCGGCAACGAGATGGTCGCCGGCAAGGACCCGGCGACCCGGACCTGGTACGGCGTCCGCTCCGTCCTCGGCAGCCCGGTCCCGCCCAGGCAGCAGGCGGCCATCTTCGAGATCGCCGCGACCCTGCCGGGCATCGAGATGGAGGAGCTCAAGGACGCCACCGGCAAGCCGGGCATCGCGGTGACCCGGGTGGACAACCTGGGGCCCGGGGGTACCGTCTCCCGGGAATCGCTCATCTTCGACAAGACCTCCTACGTCCTTGTGGGCGGGCAGGACTTCGTACCGGGGCAAGGCCGTGAAGTGTGGTCCGTCACCCGTCCGCAGCTCACCGACGCCCTCCCGGCCTGGTCCAAGACGGTGAAGCGGAAAGGCTGCGCCTGAGCCCGCGTCCGGCGGACGGCAGATGGACCGCGTCGGCTGCTCCTCTCCGCCCTGCACTCCGCGGGGAGAACCGGGCAGGTCGCCGGGATGACGTGGGACGTCAATGGGCGCGGGTGGGGCCGATGCCGGTGAAGAGGGCGTCGAGGATCCGGTCGACGTACTCATGAGTCAGCGGTTCCTGTGTGATCAGGAGCTGGAAGTACAGCGGGCCGGACAGGATCGCCATCGCCAGGGTGAGGTCGAAGGCGGGCGACAGCTGCCCCTGGTCGCGGGCCGCCTTCAGGCGGGCGACGGTCTTGTCCGCCTGTGGGGCGACGAAGCGTTCGTTGAGCGCGGCGGCGATCTGGGGATCGTGCTGGGCCTCGCCGATCAGGGCCTTGAACAACGGGCCGACGGGTGGCCCGGCCAGCAGGTCAACGGCCGAGTGGATCTGGGCGCGCAGGTCGGCCACGATGTCGCCGCTGTCGGGGTAGTCCAGGGCAGGCCCGTTCACCGACAACAGCGAGTCGAACAACAGGGCTGCCTTGGACGGCCATCGGCGGTAGATGGTCTGCTTGCTGGCGCCCGCTCGGGCGGCGACCGCCTCCATGCTCAGTTTGGCGTAGCCGATCTCCTGGCCGAGCTCCAGCGTGGCCCGCATGATGGCCTCGGTCCGGTCGGCACCGCGACGGTGGGGCGTGTCGGTCATGCCGACACCTTATCGGTACGGCGCGTTCCGTACGGGCGGAGGACTGCGGGGGCCCGGACTCCGGCGCGGGGTCCGGCTGGGCGCGTACCCGCCCTGTCCGGCGCCGAGCGGCCGATCAGGTATGGGACGGGGGTGGGGACAGGACCAGGCGGATGGCGAAATTGCGGTAGCCGGCGCGTTCGAAGGCGCGGGCCATCGGGACATTGCCCGCGTCCGTGTCGGCGACGATCCGCTGCACGCCGCGTGCCGCGTGGTTGCGGGTGATCTCGCCGAGCAGGTCGTTCACGTAGCCCCGGCCGCGGTGCTCGGGCACCACCCCGAGGTAGCCGACCACCGGGCCGCCACCGTTCGCCGACGGCAGCGCGACCCCGGCCAGCTCGCCGTCCGCGGTGTAGGCCAGGCGCCACCAGGAGCGCTCACCGGGCATGGAGCGGTAGCCGGCGACGTCCTGGCGCGCCTGCGCGTCCGGGTCCATGGTGACCAGGGCTTCGCGGGTGTGGTGGTCGAGCGTGCCGACGGCCACCCGGCGGAACGCCGCGACGAACAGCTCGTCGTCGTCCTCGCCGCGGAACTCCAGCCGGCCCGACGGCTTGGGCGCCCCGGCTTCGGCGGTCCACTCGTAGCGCAGTCGTTCCAGTTCCTCGGTCAGCCCCGCGCGGCCCGCGGCCGTCCGGCGCCAGGCGATCGCGGCCGCGGACGTGGGGTCGTCGCGCCAGCCGTTGGAGACGAACACGTGGTAGGCGGGCTTGTCGTCGTAGGCGGCGTGGGCGTGGCCGAGCAGGTCGGCGGCCAGGCCGATGGGGTCGTCGACCGAGGGGTGGACGTAGAGGCAGTCCAGCGCGAGAGGCTTGCCGGCGTCGGGCGAACCCCACCACACGGCGCGGGCCAGGATCTCGCCGTTCTCCTCGGCGATCCAGATCCACGCGTGGCGGTAGTCGCCGGATTCGAGGAAGGACAGCAGCCGGTCAGGATGGGCCCAGCTGATGCCCTCATCGACGACGCAGCCGAGCAGACGGTCGAGATCGCCCTCGACCGCGGGACGAAAAATCACAGATCCTCCAGAAAGTGGAAGCGGACCCGGTGGGCGCCCGTTCGGTGCGGGACATCTCGGTCGTCCCGCACCCGGCGTGCCGGTTCCGCCGACACCATATCGGTACGGAACGTTCCGTACTTGACAGCGGACGTCCACCTTGGACATCATCCTATCGGTACGGAACGTTCCGTACACATAAGCAGAGCAGACCACACCGCCACCACCTCACGAGAAGAAGACGATCGCGTGATGCCCGTCCCCCCTGACCCGACCGCGCTGCACCCCATGCCCGATCAGCCCCGGGTCGTGCTGCTCAAGCCCCTGGTCACCTCACCGCTGATCGACGTCGGCGAGTTCTCCTACTACGACGACGCCGATGATCCGACCGCCTTCGAGACCCGCAACGTGCTGTACCACTACGGCCCGGAGAAACTGATCATCGGCAAGTTCTGCGCGCTCGGTGAGGGCGTGCGGTTCATCATGAACGGCGCCAACCACCGCATGGACGGCCCCTCGACCTTCCCCTTCCCCATCATGGGCGGTTCCTGGGCCGAGCACTTCGGCCTCGTCACCGGCCTGCCCGGCCAGTCTCATCCGACGTCGCCACAGCGACGCCGACATCGCCCGCCTCCTCGCGCTGGCCTGGTGGGACTGGCCGCTGCAGCACCTCACCCGGCACGTCGCCACGATCATGTCCGGCAGCGTCGCGGAGCTGGAGGAAGCGGCGGCCCGCGGGCGCTAGGACGCGCCACCGGGCTCCGGTGACGCCTCCGCCCACGGTGTCACGCGCCTCCATTCGTCGTTCCTTCACCATTCCACGATCAGAATCGAGCTGTCCTCATGCCCGCTTCGTCCCGCCCCGACCCGTTCGCCGACTGGCTTCGCGGCCACGCCGTCCCGCTCACCCACCTCGATCCCGAGGCTCCGCTCGACGACCTGGAGCCGTTGCGCGACCTCGTCGGCGATGCGCGCGTCGTCGCGGTCGGCGAGAACTCCCACTTCATCACCGAGTTCTCGGTCATGCGCCGGCGCATCCTGCGGTTCCTGGCCGAGCGCTGCGGCTTCACCGTCCTGGCCTTCGAGTACGGATTCAGCGAGGGCGTCCCCCTGGACGCCTGGGCGCAGGGCGAAGGCACGGACGACGAGCTGGCGGCCCGGCTCGCGACGGCGATCCCCGTGGGGGTCGACGAGCCGCTGCGCTGGATGCGCCGGCACAACGCCTCAGTGGCCGAGCCGGTGCGTTTCGCCGGGATCGACATCCCGGCGGCCGGCGGGTCCCTGCTTCCCGCCCTGGCCCCGGTCGCCGACTACCTGCGCCAGGTCGATCCCGAGACCCTCCCGGTGATCGAGGAGGCGATGCGGATCGCCGGGTCGTTCGCCGGCGCCTCCGCGGCCTCGGCCGCGCCGGCCTGGACCCGCCTGGCAACCGCCGAGCAGGACGCTCTCAGCGCGATCCTGATGCGGCTGCTCATGCGCTTTCGTGCCGTGGAGGTGTTGTACCTCTCCCGTGCCGACCGGCCCGGCTACGACCTCGCCCTGCGCCGCCTTGAGGCCGCCTGCAGCGCCGACTACGGCTTTCGCGCCATGGCCGGTCTGTACGCCGGCACCGGCCTGACCGCCGACACCTCGGCCAGGGACGTCTACATGGCCGGGTCGGTCCAGTGGCACCTGGAACGTTCCGGCCCTGAGGCCCGCATCGTGCTGGCCGCCCACAACGCCCACATCCAGAAGACGCCGGTCTCCTTCAACGGCCGGCTCACGGGGCTGCCCATGGGGCAGCACCTGCACAACCGCCTGGGCGATGACTACGTCGCCCTCGCCCTGACCAGCCCCGCCGGACACACCGCCGACATGCGCCCCGACGAGAACGCGCGCTTCGGCTTCGCCGTCGACGACACCGCGCTGCAGCCGCCCGAGCCGGGCAGCGTCGAGGCCGCCTTCGCCGAGGCCGGGCTCGGGCTCAGCATCGCCGACCTGCGCCAGGCGCACGGGATCGCCGGTCCCGACCGCATCCGGATCCAGAGCGCCTACGTGCACACCCCCGTCCTGGAGGCGTTCGACGGCGTCCTCAACACCCCGACCTCCACCGTCGCCGACCTCTGAAACCCGACACGCGACAGATCGTAAGGAAAGTGACCGATGAAGAACGCCGACGTGATCATTGCGGGGGCCGGACCGGCCGGCCTCATGCTGGCGATCGAACTGAGCCTGGCCGGGGTGCGGCCGCTGGTGCTGGAGCGGCACCCGAACCGCCGCGACACCCCCAAGGCCGGCGGCCTCGGCGGCCAGATCCTGGAGCTGCTGCGCTACCGGGGCCTGCTGGAGCGCTTCCAGGCTGCCTGCCCCGGCCCCGCCCCGGCACCCCGGTTCCCGTTCGGCGGGGTGCATCTGGACTTCACCCGGCTGGCGGACCCGCCGCTGCACGCGCTGCCGCTCCCGCAGCAGCACCTGGAACGGCTGCTCGACGAACGCGCCGGCGAGCTCGGCGTGGACGTACACCGCGGGCACGAGGTGACCGGCGTGAACCAGGACGACGCCGGGGTGAGGGTGGACGTGCGGGGCCCGGACGGACCGTACCGGGTCAGCGCCCGCTACCTGGTCGGCTGCGACGGCGCGCGCAGCCGCGTCCGGGACTGGGCCGGCATCGGCTTCCCCGGCACCGTCTACCCCGAGGTCAACCGGCTGGCCCAGGTCACCCTGACCGACGAGGTCACCGTGCTCGGCAACGGCGATCTCGACGTCCCCGGCTTCGGCGTGATCCGCGCCGGTTTCACCCGCACCGACCACGGCCTGTTCGGCCTCGGCTCCTCACCCGGCGCCCCGAGCGTCTCCCTCTACACCATCGAGGACGAGACCACCGACTACGACGACGACGTCCCGATGACCCTGACCGAACTGCAGGACAGCATGCGCCGCGTGCTCGGCGTGCACCTGCCACTGGCGGGATCGACCCGGCTGTCGCGCTTCACCTTCAAGGCCCGTCAGGCCGAGCGCTACCGGGCCGGGCGCATCCTGCTGGCCGGGGACGCGGCGCACCTGTTCCCCGCCACCGGCGTGGCGCTCAACGCCGGCCTGCTGGACGCGGTCAACCTGGCCTGGAAACTGGCCGCCGACCTGCACGGCCGGGCGCCGGACGGCCTGCTGGACACCTACCACGCCGAACGCCACCTCGCCGGTGCCCGCACCATGCTGCACACCCGCGCCCAGGTCGCGCTGCGACGCGGGCACGACGCAGCCGCCGAAGCGCTCCGTGAGATGGTCCAGGAGCTGCTCACCGACGAGCAGCCGTTGCGGCGCATGGGATCCATGATCGCCGGCGCCGACATCCGCTACCCGATGCCCGGCCCGAACCCCCACCCCCTGGCCGGGACGTTCGCACCCGACCTCCCGCTGCACACCGGCCAGGGAACCACCCGCGTCGCCGAACTCCTGCACCCCGCCAGGCCCGTCCTCCTCGACCTCGCCGACCGCGCCGACCTTCGCGAGGCCGCCCGCGCCTGGGGGCAGCGCGTCGACGTCCACACCGCCAGGACCGACCGGCGACCGTCCGACGCCCTGCTGATCCGCCCCGACGCGCACGTCGCCTGGGCCGCGTCCGTCGACGAACCCGCCGACACCGCCGTACCGGCGTTGCACGAAGCACTCTCCACCTGGCTCGGCACCCCCTGACGTGGACCGGAAGCCGACCGGATGCGGGCAGGTTCGTACCGGTCGGGCAGGGGGCCGCGTCAGGGGCCGCTGGAACCAGCCGATCAGGAATCCGGTGACCCGCTCGCGGTCGCGGACGCCGGCCGCTCCCGCCCGGCCGCGCCGACGAGCGGGAGGACGACGTCGTCGACGATGGAGGCGATCACGTCGTCGGCGAGCGGCAGGCCGCCCAGGACCACCTCGTTGCGTGCCAGGTCGAAGGGCAGCCGGAGCACCCGGGCAGGAAGGTCGGCGGTGGGGATCTCGCCGCGCTCCGCGGCGCGCGCCAGGACGGCGGCCATCGCGTGCCCGGCCGTGGAGCGTGCGATCCACGCGCGCACCGCGGCGGCGGCGTCCGGGTCGCGGGCCGTTTCCGCGAGCAACCCGGCCAGCACCTCGCCGCGGACGGCGCCGAACCCGTTGACGGCCTCCCGCAGCAGGTCGATCAGGTCCGGGCGCAGGCCGCCGGTGTCCGGCACCGCGGCGACGGGCGGCGCGGCGCGTTCCATGGCCGCGAGCGCGAGCTCGGCCCGGGTGGGCCAGCGCCGGCTGAGCACCGGGCGGCTGGTGCCGGCCGCCGCCGCGACCGCCTCGAACGTCAGCCTGGCGTATCCGGCCTCGTGCAGGATCTGCCAGGTCGCGTCGAGGATGGCGTCGTCCAGTCGCTGTCCCCGTCGGCGCGTGGGCGTCATCGGACCACTCCTTAAGATGCACTTCGGATCTTATCTGTGCTAGCGTGCAAGGATGCAATTAGATACGTTGTGCATCTTATGGAGGATCAGCAGATCATGACGGAACCCGCCACCGGCGACCCCCCTGGCCTGCCGACCGCCAAGTCCTGCCCGTACCTCCCGGCCGACGGCCACGGCCCCGGCCCTGTCACGAAGGTCCGGCTGCCCGACGGGCGCCAGGCATGGGCGGTGACCGGCTACGCCCAGGGCCGCGCCCTGCTGGCCGACCCCCGGCTGACCGCCGACCGCGCGCACCCCGGCTCGCCCCTGCCGCTTCCGTTCCCACCCGGCCCGCGCACCCGGCCGATGTTGCTCGGCGCCGAAGGGAAGGAGCACCAGCGACAGCGCAGAGCGCTGATCTCCGCGTTCACCGTCAGGCGCGTCACGGCGCTGCGTCCCCGGCTCGAACACCTCGTGCACGAGCGGCTCGACGCCCTGCTGGCCGCCGGGCCGCCCGCCGACCTGGTGGCCGGCTTCGCCCTGCCGGTGCCCTCGCTGGCGATCTGCGAGCTCCTCGGCGTCCCGTACGAGGACCATGCCTTCTTCGAGCGACAGGCCAGGCTCCGGCACGACGCCGAGCAGGCCCCGGCGGCCATGGCGGAACTCGGCCGCTACCTCGAAGCCCTGGTGCGGGCCAAGCAGTCGGCCCCCGGCGACGGCCTGATCGACGCCCTGCTCGCCCATCAGGCCGAGCAGGGCGCGACCGACCTGGACGAGGTCACCGGGCTGGCGCTCGTCCTGCTGATCGCCGGCCACGTCACCACCTCCAGCATGATCTCGCTGGGCACACTCGCGCTGCTCGAACACCCCGAGCAGCTCGCCGCCGTACGCGACGGCACGCCCGCGTGGCCCGGCGTCGTGGAGGAGCTCCTGCGGTACGTCGCCGGCGAGGGCACACTCCCCCGGGTGGCGATCGAGGACGTCGAGATCGGCGGGCAGCTCATCCTCGAAGGCGACGGCGTGCTGATCGTCACCTCCGTCGCCAACCGCGACGAGGCGCTGCTCGACCGCCCCCTGGAGCTGGACGTGCGGCGGCCCGCCGGACGACACCTCACCTTCGGCCACGGCGCCCACCAGTGTCTCGGGCAGAACCTGGCCCGCGCCGAGCTGGAGACGGCCTTCCGCGCCCTGTTCACCCGCATCCCCACGCTCACCCTGGCCGCACCGGCCGGCGAACTGACCACCACGCGCGGATCGGGCCTGGAGAGGCTGCCCGTCACCTGGTGACGGACCCCGTGGACCGGCCCGGACTACTCCCGGCGTCGTAGCCGGCCGCGCACTGGTCCCCTGGCGGTACCGGCAGGTCACTCCGCCGGCAGGACGCCCCCGGACGGCGGCGCGACCATCATGGCGGGCATGAGATCAGCAGTGAATGACCGGGAGAGGTCGGAGGTCCTGAGTTCCGCGCTGGACGGCGTGCGCCGCGCGGGCGTGCCGGGCGTGTACGCCGAGGTGCGCGACGCCGGCCGGGTGTGGCAGGGCGCCGCCGGGGTCGCCGACCTGGAGACCGGCCGTCCCGTCGAGCCCGGGATGGCGCAACGGGTGGGCAGCATCACCAAGACCTTCGTCGCGGCCGCCGTCCTGCAGCGGGCCGAGCGGGGCGACCTCCAGCTCGACGCGCCGATCGGCCGCTACCTGCCCCGGCTGGTGCCGGGCGGGCGCGGGCAGCGGATCACCGTCCGGATGCTGCTCAACCACACCAGCGGCATCGCCGAGTACCTTCCCGCCGCGTTCCCGTCACTGGGCGGGTTTCCGTCCCTGCCGGACGTCTCGCCGGAGAGCCTGGACGGCAACCGGTTCACGTACTTCCCGCCGGCCGAGCTGATCAGGATGGGGCTCGCGGCGCCTCCGACCGGCGAGCCCGGCGGCTCTCCCGGCGTCTACTCCAACACCAACTACATGATCCTCGGCCGGCTTCTGGAGCACGTGACCGGCGCCACGGCCGAGGGGTACGTCACCCGGCACGTCATCGAACGCGCCGGGCTGCGCAACACCGCCTTCCCCGGCGGGCCGAGGATCGAGCAACCGCACCCGCGGATCTACGAGTCGTTCTTCGGCATGATCGACCCGCCCCGCGACTACAGCGTGTACGACATGTCCTGGGTGCGGACGGCGGCCTCCCTGGTGTCCACCATGGAGGACCTCAACACCTTCTACGGCCTGCTGCTCTGCGGCGAGATCGTCGGCCTGTCCATGCTGGCGGAGATGCACCGCACGGTCCCGGTCCGCGCCCACACCGGGGAGATCATCGACTACGGCCTCGGCCTGCAGAAGGTCGAGATCCCGGGAGGCGGCACCTGCTGGGGCCACGGCGGCACGGTCTGGGGGGCCACGACGATGTCGCTGACCCGCGACGACGGCAGGCGGCAGATGTCCATCACGACGAACCTGGCGAGATGGAACAGGCCGGACGCGTCGGGCAGGCCCCGGCCCCATCCGATCGACGCCGCCCTGGCCGCCTTCAGCCGGCAGGTCATGGGACCTCGCGCCAGAGGCGGCAGCCGCGCGTGACCCGGGCCGCGCCACCCCCGTGACCGCCCGTCGTGGCGGCCGGACGGCGGCGGGCTCAGTCCGCGCGGCGGTAGCGGAAGTCGTCGAAGTAGGCGCGGAGCTTCTGGTGGTGCCGCCCCACGGCGTCGGGATCGACGATCCAGAACGCGTACGTCTCCGCGAACAGCTCCCCCGCCGAGGTCAGCGCGTACGGGGTGAGGTCCTGGCCCACTTTCTCCTCGTTCACGAACACGACGAAGTTGCGCAGGCACGGGGTGATGTCGTTCCCCTGCGGCGTCTTGAACTTGGCCCGCCAGCGGACCTCCAGGATCTGCGCGTCGCACCATCGGACGATCTCGTCCCGGTAGGTCTTCCAGGTCTCCTGGGTCAGCTTGGTCGTCACGTCGCTCTTGAGCTGCGCGAGCGCGTTCTCCTGCGGGTAGACGCCCTTCTCGTCACTGGCCGTGATCCACGCCTGGACCTTCTCGATCGCGTCGAGCAGGGCGTTGTACTGGGCCTTGGCCTCGGCGCCCGAGAGCGTGGGGCCGAGCTCGTTCAGCGCGTCGTTGTCCGTCCTGAGCTGGACGGCCTCGGTCACCGCGTCCTTCGGGACGCGTTCGAGCGGGCCGTACCCCCGCCCGCCGACGCTCTGGACGGCCCAGGCCGCGTTGCTCCTGGAGGCGGTCCGGCACGCTGCGCTCTCCACGACGTGGCCGACCTCGTGCAGGATGTCACGCACGCTCGGCGAGCAGGCGCGGGCGGAGGCGCCGCCGTAGAAGCCGATCGCGTCGTCCCGGAAGATCGCGTCGGTGATCTTGAGCGTGCCGAGCGATCCGGACCAGGGGCCTCTTTCGTAGACGAACTTCGCCTTGTTGTGACCGCCCGCGCCCTCGAACTCCCGAACCCGCTCGATCTCGACGCCGCGCAGCGCGGAGCGGTCGGCGGCGGGCACGAGCCGCAGCGCCTCATGCAGCTTGACCAGGTGGTCGACGGTCCAGACGCCGGTGATCCCGGCCAGCTCGTAGGTGGTGGTGAGCGACTGCCTCAGCTGGTCCAGGTCGCGGCTCGGCGGCTCGGCGCCGGCCGGCAGGCCGCGTCCGACCAGGGTCGCGGTGGCGTGGCGGCCCTTACCGTAGGCGAGGATCACCTGGCCGACGGTGGTGGCCGTGAGGGGCATGATCTGGTGGTTGGTCTGGGGCTCGCTGTCCGCGGGAGCGTACGAGGCCAGCAGCCACGTCAGGGCGTGACGCTCCTCATCGGTCAGCCGCCCGTCGGGGAAGGCGACGGTCGCCGAGGCGAGGCCGCGGTACTTGACCGCGGCCGCGGCGACGTCGGCGTTCAGGGGCCGCGGCAGTCCCAGTTCCTTCAGCTCCACGAACGTGTAATCGATCGGCATGGGGTCTCTCCTCCTGATCCCCGCACCCTGCGCCGGGTGCCTGCCCTGTCCTGGAGAAGCCCTGAGCCGCTTCTGATACGACCCGCCGCCTTTACAAAGTAGATTCTTACCTCCGCCAGGTCACGCCGGCCGTCCGGATGGCTAGCGATCAGGTCACGGGCCCGCTCGGGAGGCCGTTCGTCGGTTAGCGTCACCGGCATGCCCCTCGCCTCGATTCCCAGCCCTTCCCAGGGGGTCTGGTATCTCGGGTTCGTGCCGATCCGGGCCTACGCGTTGTGCTTCATCGTCGCCAGCGGGTTCGGCATCTGGCTGAGCGAGCGCCGCTGGCGCGCCCGCGGCGGCGAGCGGGGCACGATCGGCGACATCGCGATGCCCGCGGTGATCTTCGGGCTGGTCGGCGGCCGTCTGTACCACGTCCTCGTCGACTGGCAGACCTACTTCGGCCCGCGCGCGATCAAGGAGCCGTACCAGGCGCTGTTCGTCTGGGAGGGCGGGCTCGGCATCTGGGGCGCGGTCGCCCTGGGCGGCGTGGGCGTGTGGCTGGCCTGCCGCCGCCGGGGGGTGCCGCTCGGGCCGGTGGCCGACACGATCGCGCCCGGCATCGCGTTCGGGCAGGCCATCGCCCGGTGGGGCAACTGGTTCAACCAGGAGCTGTACGGCAGCCCGACCACCCTGCCGTGGGGCCTGGAGATCGACCAGGCGCACGGCGGCCTGCCGGGCACGCTCTACCACCCCACGTTCCTGTACGAGTCCCTGTGGGACGTGGCCCTCGGCTTCGCGCTGATCCTGGCCGGCCGGCGGCTGCGGACGGACCGCGGCCGGCTGTTCGCCCTCTACGTCGCCGGTTACACCGCCGGACGGTTCTGGATCGAGGGGCTGCGCATCGACCCGGTCGGCGGCGTGGACCACGCGGTGACGCTGCTGGGCCTGCGGATCAACCAGTGGACCTCGATCGTGCTGTTCGCCGGTGCGCTGATCTTCCTCTGGACGACTCGCCGCAAGGAGAACGAACCGGCCCTGGAGCACAGCGCCTGACGGCCAGGACGGCGTCAGCCGGTCGAGTCGCCCAGCAGCCGTCGCAGGTCGGCGACCGGCTGGACCCCGGAGACCGGCGGACGGCCGTCGATCACCAGGCTGGGCACCCCGGTGACGCCGTGCTCGGCCGCGCGGCGGCGGTCCGCGCGCACCTGCTCGGCGTACTCGTCGCCGGCCAGGACGGCGCGCGCCTCCGCGCCGTCCAGCCCGGCCTGAGCGGCCAGCCGCCGCAGGACCTCCGCGTCGGCCACGTTGAGCCCTTCGGTGTGGTACGCGTGCAGCAGCGCCTCCAGCATCTCCTCGGCCCGGCCGCGGGCGGCAGCCAGCTTGACCAGCCGGTGGGCGTCGAAGGTGTTCACCGGCCGGGCCAGGTGCAGGTTCAGCTCCAGGCCCTCGGCGTCGCCCACCTCCCGGATGTGGGCGACGCGGGCGGGAGCCTGCTCCCCCCACCAGCCCGCCATGGCCTCGGCGGCGGTCGGGCCGGGGGTCCGGCCCTCGTCGGGCGCGAGTTCGCGGCTGCGCCAGACGACCTCGACGCCGTCGCGGGCGGGGTGCCCGGCCAGCGCGCGGGACAGGCGTCGCTTGCCGATGTAGCACCAGGGGCACAGCACGTCGGCGTAGATCTCGAGCTTCATGAACGTCCTGTCCTGATCGGGAAAGCGGTCGGGGGCCAGGACATCGTGCAATCTCAACCGCGCTTGAGGTCAACCCGGCGGCGGGAGGCCGCGCCGGAAGTCCCGGCGCGGCCTTCGACGAGAGACGGTTCAGCGGGTCGTGATCTCGCTGACGGACAGGTTGCCCCAGGTGTGGTTGGCGGCCTTGACGACCAGGCGCACCTGGGTGGTGGTGACCGGCGCGGGCAGCGGCACCGACCGCCGCTCGACCGTGGCGGTGTTGCTCGCCCAGCTGATCGCCGCGCCGGCCGTCCGGGTCACCCAGGCCGCGCCGTCCCAGGTCTGGACGTCGAGGGAGGTGATGCCCTGGCCCTGGCCGAAGTGGGTGGCCAGCACGACCTCGCCGACCGTCCTGGGGTTGGGGAAGGTGAGCGTGACGGTGCCCGGATAGGTGACGCCGGAGGACGGGCTGGCCCAGGTCGTGTAGTCCCAGCCGTCGGTGAGGGCGGCGGGGGTGGTGCTCTGGCCGTCGCCGAAGGAGGTGGTCACGGTCGCGGCCGGCTCGGACAGGCCCGCGCCCGCCGTCCGCTGGACGGCGCCGAGGTCGGGCATGCCCGAGGGCAGGGCCGTGCCGGAGACGTCGCGGCCCCCGTCGGAGGCGATCTCCAGGCCCTGCCGCAGGACCGGGGACGACGCCGTCGGGAGGTAGCCGGACAGGTCGGCGAGCGCGGCGGCGGCGCCGGGGGCGGTCAGCAGCGGGTTGCCGGACAGGGCCGCCCGGTCGCCGCCGGGGACCGGCCCGGAGTAGTAGAGGTTGCGGTCGTACTGCACGGCGCCGCCGTCGTTGTAGGGCAGGTTGGCGCCGTTGTGGATGACGTTGTTGCGCAGCCGGACGTTGCTCACCGAGCTGCTCCACACCTTCACCAGGCTGAACGAGGCCCGGTCCGGATGGTTCTGGATGAAGGGCGTCAGCGGGACCCAGATGGTGTTGTTGTAGGCGTCGATGTTCCTGGTGTTGGTGGAGAAGGCGAAGACCTGGTTGGCGTCGTTCTGGCTGACGTTGTAGCGGATGGTCGCCTCGGCCGGTCCGGTGCCGGTCGAGACGGCGATGAAGAAGCCGCCCTCGTTGTCGTGGCTGAAGTTGTACTGGACCAGGCTGCGGTGGACGGAGGCGTCGGCGTCGAAGGCGTTGCCGTCGCTGGCCAGGCCCCAGTACTTCGTCCCGGACACCTCGTTGAACTGGACGACGGTGTCGTCGGCCCCGGCCCACCAGATGCCGACGTTGCCGTGGTTCTGGGCGGTTCTGGCGACCCGGTTGCGTTCGATGAGCGCGCCTTGGGCCTGCATGACGGTGATGCCGCCCGCCGAGATGTCGTGCACGTCGTTGCCGCGGACGACGACGCCCGTGCTCGGCGTCCAGGGCCGGTAGTCGGCGGCGGGGATGCCCATGAGGTCGCTCCACAGGGACGTCCAGCCTTCGCGCTGCATCCACTGCGACCAGGTGACGATCCCGTACGAGCGGGAGTCGGCGACCTCGTTGCCCTCGATGAGCAGGTCCTGGTAGTAGGTGGCGGTGTTCTTGCCCAGCGCGCTGACGATGATCCCGCCCGCCGACGGGTTGGAGGACTGCGAGCCGGAGGCGGCGCCCTGGATGGCGTGCACGTAGTTGCCGCGCACGGTGATCCGGGGGACGGCGCCGAGGTCGGTCGCGGTGACCGCGATGCCGATGCGCGGCGTGCTCCCCGACCCGGTGTTGGTCACCTCGAAGCCGTCCAGGACGACGTCGTGCAGGTCGGCGAGCTTGACGGCCGCGTCCACGACGCCGCCGCCGGCGATGGACGGCCGGGCGCCGGCGCCGTAGGAGGTGAAGGTGACCGGGCTGCCGGCCGAGCCCGAGCCGCGCGGCGCGAGCCGTCCGGTCCACTGCCCGCCCGCCTTGAAGCGGACGGTGTCGCCGGGCTGGAAGGTCTGGGCGTTGACCTTGTCCAGGGTCCGCCACGCGGTGGACGGTGAGTGCCCGTCGGCCGCGTCGTTCCCTGCGGGGTCGACGTAGTAGGAGGTGGCGGCGTAGGCCGGGGCGGGCGCGGCCACGAAGGTCAGGACCAGCGCGGCGCACGGTAAGAGAACTCGGAACACGGCAACTCCTGGGGAGAAGGTGACGGTCGGGCGCCCGAGTTACTAATTAATCAAGGTTTAATATCTTGCCTGAAGAGGGTCAGGTCAAGAGGGAGATCCACGTCGTAGAGGAGCTCGTCCACGTGGTTGAGCGCGTGCCGTACGGCGCCGAGCACGACGGCCTGGTCGGCGAGGGTGGAGATCTCCAGGGCGGGCGGTTCGAGGCAGAGCGGGTCCAGGTGCCGGCGCAGCGGCTCCATGAGCACGTCGCCCGAGCGCGAGACGCCGCCGCCCACCACCACCAGGTCGGGGTCCACGGTCAGCACGATGGCGGCGATGCCCTCGGCCAGGTCGTGCGCGTACTGCTCGACCGCCCACCGGGCGGCGGGGTCGCCGTCCCTGGCCGCGGCGAAGACCAGCCCGGCCACCTCCTCCGGCGCGGCGCCGGGGGCGAAGCGCGCCAGGTGGTCGGGGGCGCGGTGCCAGCCGACCAGGTGCAGCGCGCCGATCTCGCCCGCCATGCCGCGGCCGCCGCGGTGCAGCTCGCCGCGCACCAGGATGCCGGCGCCGGTGCGCACGCCCGACAGCACGAACACCACGTCGTCCACCTCGCGGGCCACCCCGGCCCACCGTTCGGCCAGGGCGGCCAGGTTGCAGTCGTTCTCCACCAGGATCCGGCAGGGGTAGTCGCGGCCCACCTCCGCCGCCAGGTCCAGGCCCGTCCACTCGGGCAGCCCCACGCACAGGCGGACCGTCCCGGACGGGCTCACCACGCCGGTGGTGCCCACGGCCACCGACAACACCTGGTCGGCGGTGACGCCGGCCTCCCCCAGCGCGGCCGCCATCGTCGCGCGGACGGCCGCCAGCCGCTCGGCCCTGCCGTAATCGGCCTGCACGCGGGTGAAGCCGAGGCCGACGGGCTCGCCCTCCAGGTCGGTCACCTGGGCGCGGACGCTGGAGGAGCCGATGTCGACGCCGACGACGTAGCCGGTCGTGGCCCGGAACCGGTAGAGGCGGGCCGGGCGGCCCATCTGGCCGGCCTCGGGGGCGACCTCCTCCAGCCATCCGTGCCCGTGCAGCTCCTCGACCAGGCCCTCCACGGTCGGCCTGGACAGCCCGGCGCGGCGGGCCAGGTCGGTGAGCGGGACGACGCCCGCCGCGCGGATCGCCCGCAGCGTCGCGATCATGTTGATCCGCCGCAAGCGATGTGCGTCGCTTCCTTGGAGCGCGACCTTCCGCATGGACCCCCCTTGACAGTGCTGCCTGGCGACCAATACAAACAGGGACTAATAAAAACAGCTTTAATTACTAAGTGGCAAACCGGAAGGACATCGATGTCGGAACCCGTCGTCACGCTCGCCGTCGCGGGCGCGGGGCTGCGGAGCACGCTGTACGCCCGCCGGGCCCTGACGACCGGCCGCGCGAGGATCGTGGCCGTCGCCGAGCCTGATCCGCGACGCCGCGCCGCCTTCGCCGCCGAGCACGGCATCGCGCCCGGCAACGTCTTCGCCGACTGGGCCGACCTCGTCGCGGCGGGCCGGCTGGCCGACGCCATGATCATCGGCACCCAGGACCGGATGCACGCCGAGCCCGCCGTCGCCGCGGCCGACCTCGGCTACCACATCCTGCTGGAGAAGCCGATGGCCCCGACCGAGGAGGAGGCCGCGCGCATCACCGAGGCCGCCGAGCGCAACGGGGTCATCCTGGCCGTCTGCCACGTCATGCGGTACACCGACTACACGCGGACCCTCAAGGCGCTCGTCGACCGGGGCGCCGTCGGCCAGATCATGAACATCCAGCACCTGGAGCAGGTCGGCTGGTGGCACCAGGCGCACTCCTTCGTCCGCGGGAACTGGCGCAACGAGGCGGAGTCGGCTCCGCTGCTGCTGGCCAAGGCCTGCCACGACCTCGACTGGATGGCCTACATCAAGGGCAGTCTGCCGCACCGGGTGTCCTCCTTCGGCGATCTCGTCTATTTCCGCGAGGAGCAGACCCCGGCCGGCGCCACGGCCAACTGCCTCGACTGCCCGGTGGAGGCCACCTGCCCGTACTCGGCCAAGCGGCTCTACCTGGGCTGCCTGGGCGACCCGGACAAGGAGTGGTGGCCGCTGTCGGCGGTCACCGCCGACCACACGGAGCGGGGCGTGCTGACCGCCCTGCGCGAGGGCCCGTACGGCCGGTGCGTGTTCGGCTGCGACAACGACGTGGTCGACAGCCAGGTGGTGAACCTGGAGTTCGCCGACGGCGCGACCGCCTCGTTCACCGTCACCGCCTTCGCCGCCCTGGAGCACCGCAAGACCCGGATCTTCGGCACGCACGGCTCCATCGAGGGCGACGGCGTGCGACTGCGCCTGCACGACTTCCTCACCGACCGGATCACCGAGATCGACACCCGGACCGGCGCCGGGGCCTCGATGGCCGGCGGCCACGGAGGCGGCGACGACGGCCTGATGGACGCCTTCCTCGACGCCGTGGCCTGCGGCGACCCGGCGATGATCCGTTCCAGCGGTCACGAGAGTTTGGCCACGCACCGCGTGGTCTGGGCGGCCGAGCGCGCCCGCCTGTCCGGCACGGTGATCACTCTCGCCGAGCCCTCCCCCCTTGAAAGGTGACAACCATGACCAACGTCCTCTCCCGGACGGCCGCGCTGGTGGCGGTCGGCGCGCTCGCGTTCGGTGTGACCGCGTGCGGCAACAAGAACAGCGGCGGCCCGGCCGGGCAGGCCGAGCAGAAGTCCCTCGTCTACCGCTCCTCCTGGGGCGAGCAGGAGCCGCAGGCCAAGATCTTCAAGGCGATTCTGGACGACTTCGCCAAGCAGAACAACGTCAAGGTGGACGCGAAGTTCGTCGGCCGCAAGGGCACCGAGAACCTGCCCACCGAGATGGCCGCCGGCCAGGGCCCCGACCTGTTCGACGTCGCGACCGACAACCTGCCCGGCTGGCGGGCCCAGAACCTGAACGCCCCGCTGGACGACCTGCTCACCAAGCAGGTGCCCGGCGAGGGCAAGACCGTCGGCGACGTGCTGCCCGACTCGGTCCGGCAGGCCGCCTCCGACGACAAGGGGCTGGGCTTCCTCCCGCACACCGTGATCTCCACCGCCGTCTGGTACGACGCCGCCAAGCGCCCCGAGCTGGCCGCCAACCCGCCGCGCAGCTGGGCGGACCTGATCGCCTTCCTCGACAAGGAGAAGGCCGCCGGCCGGACCGGCATCGGCCAGGACGGCACCATCCCCTTCTACAACGTCTACTGGTTCTACTCGGCCCTGGTCCGCGCCAACGGCGCCGGCAGCCTGCTGGCGCTGTCGAAGGACGCCGCCGCCTGGGACAAGCCCGAGGTGCTGGCCGCCGCCAAGCAGGTCGAGCAGCTCACCAAGGGCGGCTACTTCCAGAAGGACCACATGGCCACGAAGTACCCGGCCGCGCAGGACGACTGGGCCCAGGGCAACTCGGCCCTGAACATCAACGGCACCTGGCTGGCCAGCGAGGTCAAGGCGAAGACCCCGGCCGGCGCCAAGATCCGTTCCTTCCAGCTCCCGGCCGGCGGCAAGGACTCCGTCGAGGTCGGCGCGCTCGGCTGGGGCGTCAACGTCAAGGGCAAGAACGTCGAGACGGCCAAGGAGTTCCTGGCCTTCGCGCTGCAGAGCAAGTACCTGAGCCGTATCTCCACCGAGGCGCTCAACATCCCCTCGCGCCCCGACATCCCCGCCCCCGACTTCCTCGCCGACGTGCAGAAGGCGATCGCCGAGGCGCCCGCCGTGCACAAGACCTACGACACCCTGGCCGCCGACAAGGCGTACTGGGTGGACCTCCTGCTGCCCCTGGACGACCAGCTCCTCGCGGGCAAGATCGACGCCGCCGAGTTCGTCGCGCAGGGCAAGAAGAAGACCGCCGACTACCTCGCGAACAAGGGCTGACATGGCATACGGCTCCCTCGTTGCGGAGACGGCGCTCCCGTCGCGGGATCCGTACCGCGGCAAGATCCTGCGGCCGGCGCGGGAACGGGCCTTCTGGCCCTTCCTGCTGCCCGCGCTCGCGCTCTACACGCTGCTGTTCGTGCTGCCCTCCTTCTACGGCGTGTGGGTCAGCCTGTACCGCTGGGCCGGGCCGGGCGCCGAGATGGAGTGGCGCGGCCTGCGCAACTACCAGGCGCTGCTGCGCAACGACGCGTTCCTGCAGTCGTTCGCCAACACCTTCCTGCTGGCGGTCGCGGGCGGCGCGCTGGTCTTCGGGATCACGTTCCTGTCGATGATGGCGCTGCGCCACCTGAAGGGACGGGCCTTCATCCGGTCCGTCGTCTTCCTCCCGATGATCATCTCGGCGATCGCGGTCGGCGCCGCGGTCGGGTTCCTGCTCAACCCCGGCGGCGTCGTCAACCAGGTGCTGGGCTGGGCGGGCATCGACGGGCTCCCCTGGCTCGGCCCCGACCTGGTCTTCCGGTGCGTCATCGGCGGGCTGGTCTGGTCCTCCACCGGCTTCTACATCGCGCTGATGATGTCCGCCGTGGACGGCATCCCGCCCCACCTGTACGAGGACGCGGTGCTCGGCGGCGCGACCAAGTGGGAGCAGTTCCGCCACATCACGCTGCCGCTCACCTGGGACGTGTTCGCGGTCGCCGCCGTGTTGTGGGTGGTCAACAGCCTCAAGGTGTTCGAGATCGTGATCGCCTTCACCACCGGCGGCACGCCCGGCGCCCCGCCGCTGCAGGCCAGGACCGTGGCCGTGCAGCAGTACACGGTGATCACCGGGGGCGGCGTGCCCGAACTGGGGTCCGGCGCCGCGATGGGGGTGGTGGTGACCCTGATCACCATCGTGCTGATCGTCCTGGTGCGCCGCATCACCCGCCGAGAGAGCGTGGAGCTGTCATGACGACCGTCCCGGTGAGGCGTCCGCTGGCCCGGCTGCTGGGCGACCTGCTGCTGCCCCGGCTGACCGCCGTCGCCCTGTGGGCGTGGGTGGTCTTCAACCTGGCCCTGGTCGCCTGGGTCGGCCTGCAGTCGCTGAAGTCCTCCGGCGAGGTGTGGCTGCACCCGTTCGCGCTGCCCGACTCCCCCGCCTGGGAGAACTACGACTCGGCCTGGCAGGCCGGCCAGTTCTCGATCGCCGCGCTCAACAGCGTCGTGCTGACCGCGCTCGGCGCGTTCCTCATCGTCGCCATCGCGGCGCCCGCCGCCTACGCGCTGTCACGGTCGTCGCGGCGGATCGCCGGGCCGATCACCGGGTTCTTCGCCGTCGGGCTGAGCATCCCGCTGCAGACCATGGCGATCCCGATCGTGGTGGCCAAGCTGTCGGTCTACACGTTCATGGAGGACTGGGTCACCGGCTGGTGGGACAACCGCATCACGCTGCTGGTGTTCGAGGTCGTCCTGTCGCTGCCGTTCGCGGTGTTCGTCCTGACCGGCTACTTCCGGTCGCTGCCCAGGGAGGTCGAGGAGGCCGCCGAGCTCGACGGCGCCGGGCCGCTGACGGCGTTCGTCCGCGTGATCGCGCCGCTGGCCCGGCCGGGCCTGACCACCGTGCTCGTGCTCAACGTGATCGGCCTGTGGAACTCCACCCTGCTGGTCCTGCTCATCACCCCGCTGCCCGAGGAGCGCACGCTCCCGGCGGCCCTGCTCAACCTGTACTCGACCATGCAGTACAGCTCCGACTGGGGCGGCCTGTTCGCCGGGATCGTGATCCTCATCTATCCGATGGTCATCCTCTACATCTGGCTCGGCCGGCGGGTCGTCGAAGGCATGACGGCCGGTATCGGCAAATGACCTGGAAAGGACGCCCGCTCTTGCGCGTCATCGTCACCGCTTTAACGCTGTTCGCCGGACTCCTGGCCGCCACCCCCGCGCAGGCCGCGACCGGCACCACCTACTACGTCGACGCCTCGGCCGGCGACGACGCCGCCGACGGGTCGAGCCCGGCCACCGCCTGGCGGAGCCTGGACAAGGCGAGCGAGCTGCGGCTCGGCCCCGGCGACCGGCTGCTGTTCCGGGCCGGGCAGCGCTGGACCGGCCGGCTCACCCTGAAGGGCGCCGGCGCGCCCGGCGACCCGGCGACGGTCGGCTCCTACGGCCAGGGCGCCAAGCCGCTGATCGAGGGCGGCGGGCTCGACGGCGCCGCCGTCACGATCGCCGACGTGCACGACTTCGTCGTGGACGGCCTCCAGGTGACCAACAGCGACGGCCGGGCCGTCTACCGCACCGGCGTCAACCTGTACGCCAAGGACTCCGGCAAGCTGGCGAACGTCACCCTGCGCAACCTCGACATCCACGACGTGGACGGCGCCGGCGGCCACAGCGTCGCCACCGCCGGGCTGCTGATCTCGATCAGGGGCAACCGCACGCCGACCTGGTTCGACCGGCTGGTCATCGAGGACAACGAGATCTCCGAGATCGGCTCCTACGGGATCATCATGTGGTCCACCTGGTCCCGCCGCAACGGCATGACCAGCCTCTACCCGGTCGAGACCGGCATCCCCGACAGCGAGGTGGTCGCCTGGACGCCGAGCACGGGCGTCGCCATCCGCGGCAACCACGTCCATGACGTGACCGGCGGCGGCATCACCCCGATGCACACCAAGGGCGCGCTGGTCGAGGGCAACAAGGTCGAGCGGGCGGTGACCGGCCGCACCAAGCCGACCGGCGGCAACGTCGGCATCTGGTGGCAGGGCAACGACGACCTCGTCGTCCAGCGCAACGAGGTCAGCGGCACCGGGTTCAACGGGCCGGGCTCCGACGGGCACGGCTTCGACTCCGACGCCGACAACAACCGCAGCATCGTGCAGTACAACTACAGCCACCACAACGACGGCGGCTTCTTCATCGCGGTGTCCTTCGCCGGCGCGCCCACCCGCGACACCGTGGTCCGCTACAACGTCAGCGAGAGCGACGGCTACGAGGTGTTCGGGCTGTCCACGGCCACCCACGGCACCGACATCCACCACAACACCGTCTACGCCGACGGCCGGGTGGTCGAGGTGAAGCCGCCGCTGGCCGGGGCCGGCAAGTACCCCCTGGGCAAGGTCGTGCGGATCTACAACGACGCCGCGGGCGTCACGGTGCGCGACAACGTGTTCCTCAACGCGGCCGGCGCCGGGTTCGACGGCAAGAACGGCGCGATCTACGACCACAACCTGTACTGGGGCACGCCGCAGCCGCCGACGGGGCCCGACCACAAGGCGATCGTGGCCGACCCCCGGCTGGCCTCGCCCGGCTCCGGCGGCCTGGCCGGATACCGCCCGCTCGACGGCTCACCGGTGTTCGACGCGGGCGTGAGCGTGCCCGCCGTCTCCGACCTGGCCGGCACGCCCGTCCCGGACGCGGCGCCCGACCTCGGGGCCTACCAGCGGGCCGTCCCGCTCCCCGAGGTGAGCAGCACGTTCACGCCCAAGGGCCAGCTGGAGCGGCTGGCCGACCGTGACCCGGACACCTTCTGGCAGAGCGTGCCCAAGCCGCGGTTCCCCGGCACTGTCGACCTGACCTACGCCGTGCCGCGCACCTTCGGCCGCGTCGAGGTGAGCGGCTCGCCGGACATCGTGTTCGACGTCCAGACCTCCGCGGACGGCCGTACCTGGCAGACCAGGGCGAGCGGCGCCAAGCAGGCGGTGACGCTGCCCGAGGAGGTCACCACGCGCCGGGTGCGGCTGGTCGTCACCGGCGAGGGCCGCTTCCGGATCGGCGAGGTGCGGCTGAGCGTGCCCGCCGCCGCCGAGCCGTACCTGCCGCCCGGCGGCGTGCCGGTGGCCACCTCGTCGTTCGTGTCGGCGTCCGCGCTGGAGAACCTGATCGACGGCGACCCCGGCACGCCGTGGGCCTCGGCCTCGACCGGGGTGACCTTCCCCGGCGACATCACCGTCGACTACCGCACGCCGCGGACCTTCTCCGAGGTCACCCTGCACACCGCCTGGGCGGGGGGCCAGGGCATCACGGACGTCTCGCTCCAGACCTGGGACGGCGACTCCTGGGTCACCCGGGTCGACCACCATCTCATCGACTGGCCGTCCAGCAGCGCCACCGTCGAGACCAGCACGATGCGGCTGCCCGCGCCGGTGTCCACGCAGAAGATCCGGCTGATCGTCCACAAGGCGAACCTCGAATGGGGCAACCTCGCCCTCTACGAGATCGTCACCCGCTGACCGGATCAGGAGAATGAAGGCATGACTCAGGTGCTGTCGGGAGCGATGCATTACTTCCGGGTCCTTCCGGAGCAGTGGCGGCAGCGCCTGGCCATGCTGCGGGCCATGGGCCTGGACACCGTCGAGACGTACGCGGCCTGGAACCTGCACGAGCCGCGGCCCGGCCACTTCGACTTCACCGGCCGGGCCGACCTGGGCCGCTTCCTGGACCTGGCGGCCGAGGAGGGGCTGCGGGCGATCGTGCGGCCGGGGCCCTACATCTGCGCGGAATGGGACAACGGCGGCCTGCCCTGGTGGCTGCTCGCCGACCGGGACGCCGCGCTGCGCTGCCACGACGAGACCTTCCTCGGCCACGTCGGGCGCTTCTTCGACGAGGTGATCCCGATCGTCGCCGCCCGGCAGGCCACCCGCGGCGGCAACGTGATCATGGTCCAGGTCGAGAACGAGTACGGCTCCTACGGCTCCGACCGGCGCTACCTGGCCTGGCTGGCCGACGGGCTGCGCGAGCGCGGCCTGGACGTCCCGCTGTTCACCTCCGACGGCGCGATCGACCACATGCTCACCGGCGGCACCCTGCCGGGCGTGCGGGCGACGGTGAACTTCGGCTCCGACCCCGAAGGCTCCTTCGCCGAGCTGGCCCGCTTCCGGCCCGAGGACCCGCCGGCGTGCATGGAGTTCTGGAACGGCTGGTTCGACCACTGGGGCGACACCCACACCACCCGGGACGCCGCCGAGGTGGCCGGCATCCTGGAACGCATGCTCGCCGCGGGCGCGTCGGTCAACCTCTACATGGCCCACGGCGGCACCAACTTCGGCACCTGGGCCGGCGCCAACCTGGGCGGCGACCTGCAGGACGGCGAGTACCAGCCGACCGTCACCTCCTACGACTACGACGCCCCGATCGACGAGCGGGGCGCGCCGACCGAGAAGTTCTGGGCCTTCAGGAAGGTGCTGGCCGCCCACCGGGAGGGCCAGGTGCCCGAGCCGGAGCCGCTGCCGCCGACGCTGCCGCCCGGCGCCGTCGAGCTGACGCAGTCGTTGCGGCTGTTCGACGCGCTCCCGCCGGTCGCGGCCCGCTCGGCGCGCCCGCCGACGTTCGAGGAGCTCGGGCTGGCCCACGGCCTGGTGCTGTACCGGGCCACCGTGCACGGGCCGCGGGGGCCGTACGAGCTGCACGTCGACGGTCTGGCCGACCGGGCCCACCTGTTCGTGGACGGCGAGCCGGTGGCGGTGCTCGAACGGGACCGGCTGACCGGCGTGCCCGTCGCGGTGCCCGGCCCGTCGGCGGTGGTGGAGCTGCTGGTCGAGTCGATGGGCCGGGTCAACTACGGCCCCCGGCTGGGCGACCGCAAGGGCATCGTCGGCGGCGTGCGGCACGAGCGGCAGTACGTGCACGACTGGGAGGCCGTGCCCATCCCGCTGGACGACGTGTCCGGGCTGCCGTGGGGCCGTACCGGCGCGACGACCGGGCCGGTCTTCCACCGCGGCACGCTCACCGTGGCCGAGCCGCGCGACGCCTACCTGGCCCTGCCCGGCTGGACCAAGGGGTACGTCTGGGTCAACGGGTTCTGCCTGGGCCGCTACTGGGACCGGGGCCCCCAGCGCACCCTCTACCTGCCGTGGCCGCTGCTGCGGGCGGGCGGCAACGAGCTCGTCGTCCTCGAACTGGACGGCTGCCGGGAGCCGGTCGTGGAGATCCGCGAGGAGGCCGGCCTTGGCTAACCCGTGCCCGGTCGTCGTGCCCCGCCTGCAGCAGTGGGACGGCGGCGCCGGCGTGCTCCCCCGCACCGCGCTGGCCAGGGTCGTGAGCGGCGAGAACGCCCTGCGTGACCGGCTCGTCCGGGAGATCGGGCAGGTCACCGGCCTGACCCTGGCCGCGGCCGGCGGGCCGGCGGGCGCCGGTGACGTCGTCCTGACCCTCGACCCGGCGCTGACGTGCGAGGCGGGCGGCGCCCGCTTCGCCGAGGAGGGCTACCTGCTCACCGTCACCGGCGAGCAGGTCCGGATCTCCGCGCCCACGCCCACCGGCCTGTTCTACGGCACGCGCAGCCTGCTGCAGATCCTGCGCACCACCGTCGAGCTGCCGGTGGGCGCCGCCGCCGACTGGCCCGACTACCCGGTGCGCGGCTTCATGCTGGACGTGGGCCGCCGCTTCTTCACGCCGGGCTTCATCCGCGAGCAGCTGGCCGTCATGGGCTGGTTCAAGCTCAACGAGCTGCAGCTCCACCTCAACGACAACGGCTTCCTGGCCCCGGACGGAACCTGGGCGGAGGTGCAGGCGGGCTTCCGCCTGGTGCCGGAAGACCCCGCGCTGGCCGGGCTGGCCTCGGCCGACGGCGCCTACGACCGAGGCGACTGGGACTCCTTCGAGGAGGCAGCGGCGGCCGAGGGCGTCACCCTGGTCCCCGAGATCGACGCGCCCGCCCACTCTCTGGCGTTCGTCCGGTTCCGTCCCTCGCTCGGGCTGGGCGACGACCACCTGGACCTGTCGAAGCCGGCGGCCACGCAGTTCGTCAAGGACGTGTTCACCGAGTTCGTCCCCTGGTTCCGCGGCCCGCACGCGCACTTCGGCGCCGACGAGTACCTGGCCGACGAGCCGCGCTACCGGGAGTTCTTCAACGCGATGGCGGCCCACCTGCGGGCGCTGGGCAAACGTCCGCGCGCGTGGGGCAGCCTGACCAGGATGGCGGGCGGCGTCCCCGAGGGCTACGACCGGGACGTGGTGATCAACTGCTGGGCCACCGTCTGGTACGGCCCGCACGAGGCCGGGCGGGACGGCTACTCCTTCGTCAACACCAGCGACTCCCTGCTCTACATCGTCCCGGCCGCCACCTACTACCACCCCGACGGCCTGGACGGCGAGTACCTGTACGACCACTGGGCGCCGCACGTCTTCCCCGACGGCCAGAGCGTGGCCCCCGGCGATCCGCGGCTGCTGGGCGCCATGTCGGCGGTGTGGAACGACATCACCGCGGCGCCCTACACCGAGGACGACGTGCGCGACCTGGTCGAGCCCACCTTCGCCGTGCTGGCCCAGAAGATGTGGAGCGGCGCGGGGGGCATGCCGTACGACGCCTTCATGGACGCCGTACGGGAGGCCGGGCGCGGGGACATGCGGCCCTGACGGCGGCACGGGGTACGTCAGGGGTGGACGGCGGGGACGGCGCCCCGCAGGTGCGGATGGTGGAATCCGGCGCCATAGTGGGCGGTCAGGGTGATCGGCGCGAGGCCCGCCGGAAGGCGTCCTGCTTGCCACGGCGGGTGACGTGCCCGGCGTGGGTGCCGTCGCGCAGGTCGGCGAAGTGGCGGACGAGCGCCTCAAGGGGGGCGGGGGGAACGTTCATCGGTGGTCCTCTCGATGGTCGGACGGGTCCGGCCCGCGCAGGGCCCGCGCGAGCAGCCGGAGAAGGGGACGGCCGGGGCGCAGCACGTCGCCGTGGACGGCGCCCGGCGGGCGGAGCAGCCGCGCCGGGACGCCGTCGGCGCGCAGCCGCCGCGCGTAGGACTCGACGTCGTCGTGCACGGGGTCGTCGCGGCCGACGGCGAGCACGGCGGGGGCCGCCCCGGCCAGGGTGGGCGCCTCCCAGTGCGTGGTGTACAGGCGGGTGCCGTCGGCGTCGCGGACGGCGGCCGGCCGGTCGCCGCGCCAGGCGCGCCAGGCCCGGCGCAGCGGCTCCGCCTGCGGGAACGCCGACGGCGAGCGGTGGTAGGAGGCGCCGGCGCAGGCCGGGTCGAACGGCGGGTAGGCCAGCACCTGCGCGGCCAGCGGCAGCCCGCGGTCGCGGGCGGCCAGGGCGGCGACGGCGGCGAGCGTGCCGCCCGCGCTGTCGCCGCCCACCGCGAGCGGCATCCCGGCCGCCCGGCCGTGGGCCCAGGCGAGGGCGGCGAGGACGTCCCGCACGGCGCCGGGATGGCGGTGGCGCGGCGCGAGCCGGTAGTCGACGCTGATCACCGCCCAGCCGGACCAGGCGGCCAGGGCCGCGGTGGCGTCGTGCCAGCCGGCGGCCGAGCCGCGCTGCCAGCTGCCGCCGTGCGCCCAGACCAGCAGCCCGGCGGGCGGCAGGCCCCGCGGCCGATGGACGCGGACCGGCACGGGAGGCGAGCCGGGCAGGACGAGACGTGACCACGACGGCTCCCGGCGTCCGCCGGTCACGGCGAACGACGGCTCCCGGCGTCCGCCGGTCACGGCGATCACCGCGCCACTGGGCTGAGGATCCATGAGGTGCTCCGCGACGAGAGAGGGAGGGCGGGTCAGGCGTGCGCGCGGTCGCGCCGGCCGCGCAGGAAGATCACCGCGACCAGGACGCCGAGCAGCACGAGCGCGGCGTTGACCGCGATCGCGACGGTGACGCCGTGCAGGACGGCCGCGCCCGTCACGGCCCCGGCCGTCGCGGCGGTGACGATCGCGGACATGATCGGGGTGCCCATGGTGATGCCGATCTGCTGGGACATCGAGGCCAGACCGGTGGCCAGGCCCTGCTCGCGGTCGGGCAGGCCGGTGGTGGCGGTGACCATGAAGCCGACGATGACCAGCATGTTCCCCACGCCGCCCAGGAAGGTGGCGGGCAGCAGCAACGCCATCGAGCCCGAGGTGCCGCCGAGGAGCAGCAGCGCGCCGGTGCTGACCGCCTGCAGCAGCCCGCCGCCGACCAGCACGGTCACGGTGGAGGTGCGGGCGATCGCCTTGGGGGCGAGCAGGCCGCCGGCCACGGTGCCGAGACCGAGCACGCCGAACGACAGCCCGGCCGCCAGGGCGGTGAAGCCGAGGGTCTTCTGCAGGTAGAGGGTGAGCAGGTACACCAGGGACGTCTCGGTGACGAAGGCCAGCAGGCCGAGCAGGTTGCCCCAGGCCACGGTCGGCTTGCGCAGCACGTGCAGCGGCACGAGCGGCGCGGCGGCGCGCCGCTCGACCAGGTGGAACAGGCCGAGCAGGACGGCTCCGCCCAGCAGCCCGGCCAGGGCGAGGGGGTGGGTCCAGCCGTGCTCGCCGGCCTGCGTCAGGCCGTAGACGACGCCGAGCAGCCCCAGGGTCACGCTGAGCGCGCCGGGCAGGTCGAGCCGGGGACGGTCGGCGGGCCGGGACTCGGCGATGACCGCGGGCGCGACGATGAGCACGGCGAGGGCGACGGGCACGTTGACGAAGAACGCCCAGCGCCAGGAGAGCAGGTCGGT
This sequence comes from Nonomuraea sp. NPDC003560, assembly GCF_042878785.1. Lineage (NCBI taxonomy): Bacteria > Bacillati > Actinomycetota > Actinomycetes > Streptosporangiales > Streptosporangiaceae > Nonomuraea > Nonomuraea sp. NPDC003560. The sequence goes on from NZ_JBIAOF010000016.1 coordinate 80,795, forward strand.
CAGGACGCCGCCGAGCACGGCCCCCGCGGTGAACCCGGCGGACATCAGGGCTCCGTTGAGGCCGAGCGCCTTCTGCCGCAGCGGCCCTTCGGGGAAGGACGTGGTGAGCAGGGCGAGCCCGGCCGGGGTGGCCGCGGCCGTCGCGAGGCCCTGGGCGATGCGGGCCACGATGAGGACGTCGGGGGTGGGGGCGAGCCCGCCGGCGAGCGAGGCCGCGCCGAGCAGCGCCAGGCTGCCGAGGAAGATGCGCTTGCGGCCGACCAGGTCGCCGATGCGGCCGAAGAAGAGCGTGAAGCCGGCCGCGCACAGGGCGAAGGCGGTGGCGATCCACTGGAGGCCGGACAGGGAGAAGCCGAGGTCGTCGCCGATGGCGGGCAGGGCCACGTTGAGGATCGAGAAGTCGACGGCCAGCATGAACTGGGCGACCAGGAGCACCGCGAGGACGAGGCGCAGGCGGCCGGTCAGGCGCCGTGGCGGGGCCTGGGCGGCGGACGTGGGCAGGGGTGTGGTGGTGGTCATGGCAGGGCTTTCTCTCGGGCGTGCCGGTCGGACATGCCGCCGCAAACGGTTCTTTAGTTCCGTTAAGATGCGAGAACAGTAGCACCGGAATCAGCGTTAAGGGAACTACGGTTCCGATAAGGGTTCGAACGAGGAGGAGTCCGTATGGCCGCCGTGCCACCGCCGGGTGCCGTCCGTCCTGGTGGGCGTACCGCCCGCGTCCGCGAGGCCGTTCTGCGGGCCGCCGGCGACACCCTGGTCGAGAAGGGCTTCGCCGGGCTCGACCTCGCCGACATCGCCCGCCTCGCGGAGGTCGGCAAGACCACCGTCTACCGCCGCTGGGGCACGCCCGGCGCGCTCGCCGCCGACCTCCTCAAGGACATGGCGGAGACCTCGCTGCCCCGCGCCCGCAACGGCGACGTGCGGGCGGACCTGCGCGACAACGCCCGCCTGGTCGTCAAGACCCTCACCGACCCCCGCCAGGGACGCCTGTTCAAGGCGCTGATCGCCGCCTCGCTCTGCGACGGGGAGGCCGCCCGGGCGCTGCACTGCTTCTACGCCGTCCGCATCGAGGAGTGGGCCGGCTGCGTCACCGACGCGATCGGGCGCGGCGAGCTGCCGCCCGGCACCGACCCGCGCCGGGTGATCGCCGCCGTGTCCGCGCCCCTGTACTACGCGCTGCTCAACACCGGGGAGGCCCTCGACGAGGCCGCCGCCGACCGGGCCGCCGCGGCGGCGCTGGCCGCGGCCCGCGCCGGAGCCCTGTGAGCCCTTTGAGCCCTGTGAGCCCTGTCAGATCCTGAGCTCGGCGTAGACGGTGTCGAGGTAGCCGGTGAAGTCCGCCGTGTACTCCCGGTACCGTCTCCGCCAGCGCTCCAGGTCGGCGGCCGACACCGAGGAGCCGAGCACCGCCGTCAGGTGGGCGATGAGGAAGGTGTCGTCCTGGCCCGCCTCGAACCGCACCCGGCTCTCGACGATCTCGAACCTGCGCATGAGGTCGAGGCGGAGCAACTGGTAGAGGAAGGACTCGGCGGCGAACCTGAGCGACTCCGGCATCTCCTTGGAGATCGACTGCGGGCCGTGGTACCAGGACAGGTAGATGGCGTCGTCGAAGATCTCGAACCGGTAGGTCGCGGTGTCCTCGATGTAGGCCAGGTCCACCGGGCAGATGTGCCGGTAGTCGAACAGCGCGACCGTGCTCATGACGAGCTCCTCGCGCAGCTCCTCCGACAGGGTGGAGTTGTCCTTGCCCGCCAGCCTGGCCCAGCTGGTGCGGTCGGTGGCGCGGCGCGAGATGGCCAGCTTGTCGCCGGGGTTGAGCATCGCGACCCGGACCTGGTGGGGGAAGTGGCGGGACCTGGCCAGCCGGGCCGACACGTAGCGGGCGCTCGGGCCGCAGAAGGCGTAGAACCCGGTGGCCTCCAGGCTCGCGGTCACGTCCTTGTTGAAGGCGTCCCCGTACGTGCCGTCCACCGGGTCGAAGGACGGGTAGACGGCCGTCGGCATGAACCCCTTGTGCATCGAGGCCACCTCGGCGCGCAGCCCCGTGGCCAGGTCGCCCAGGTGCTGGGCGATGTTCTCCTCCATGCCGCGCTGCTGCACCTGGGAGCTCAGGACGGAGAACACGACGGCGAAGGCGACGGACGCGATCAGGTTGAGGCCGATCGAGGAGAGCACCGCCGCCCTGGTGAGGGCCGGGTCGGGGAACACCATGAGGACCGCGGCGAGCAGCGTCACCGCGCAGGAGAGGCCGAAGGCGTACCAGCTCAGGGTGTTGCGGAGCTTGCGCGGGGGCGTAGGCATGCACAGATCTCGCTTCGTCGCCGAGTGTCGCCACGATCCCCGATCCCGTTCCATGCTAACCGCACCGCCGGCGCTGTGTCGTAATCACGACATGGCAGACAAACGGCACGGGTGACACCTGGCGCGCCGCGTGTCCGATCACCCACTCTCGTGTGCACTGGTTGTTGCTACGAGAGGTTTCACCCCCATGCACTGGTCCGCCCATGTGACGGTGGCAGGAGTCACCACCGCCGCCCTGTTGAGCTCCCCGTTATCGGCGGCCACGGCCGCGGCCGAGCCCGCCGGCGGGAGCGTCCACCGCGTCACACTGATCACCGGGGACGTGGTGACCGTCAGGCAGGCCGAGCCGGGCAGGCAGGCGGTGGAGGTGAAGCCGGGGCCGGGCCGTGAGCGGATGGCGTTCAGCACCACCGAGGAGAACGGCGAGCTGCGCGTCCTGCCCAAGGACGTCGTGCCCCTCCTGGCGGCCAGGCGGCTGGACCCGGCCCTGTTCTCGGTCACCCGGCTGATCGCCCAGGGGTACGACGACGCCAGGTCGGACAAGCTGCCGCTGCTGTTCCTCTACGACGGCGCCGCGCCGAAGAGCGCGTCCGCGCCCGAGCTGAAGAGCGTCAACGGCCGGGTGGTCGCCGCCGACAAACGCACGATCGGCGGGTTGTGGAAGTCGCTCGACGGGCAGCGGGCCACGCTGTCTCAGGGCGTGTCGAAGATCTGGCTGGACGCCAAGGTCAAGGCCACCCTCGACCACAGCGTCCCGCAGGTGGGCGCGCCGGAGGCGTGGCAGGCTGGGTTCGACGGCAAGGGCGTCAAGGTCGCCGTGCTGGACACCGGCGTCGACGCCACCCACCCCGACCTGGCCGGACGCGTCAAGCAGAGCAAGGTGTTCACCGGCGAGCCGAGCGTCCAGGACGGCAACGGGCACGGCACCCACGTCGCCGCCACCATCGCCGGCGGCGACGGCAGGAAGGGCGTCGCCCCCGGCGCCGAGCTGATGGTCGGCAAGGTGCTCGGCGACGACGGCTCGGGCACCCTGTCCGGCGTCATCGAGGGCATGGAGTGGGCCGCCGCCGAAGGCGCGTCGGTGATCAGCATGAGCCTCGGCGGCAGCCCGACCGACGGCACCGACCCGCTCAGCGAGGCCGTGAACACCCTCACCGAGCGCACCGGCGCCCTGTTCGTGGTGGCGGCGGGCAACGACGGCGCGGCCTACTCCATCGGCACGCCCGGCGCGGCGACCTCGGCGCTGACCGTCGGCGCGGTCGACGGCAAGGACGCCCTCGCGGAGTTCTCCAGCCGCGGCCCGCGCCTGGACGACGCGCCCAAGCCCGACCTGACCGCGCCCGGCGTGGCCATCGTCGCGGCCCGCGCGGCGGGCACCAGCATGGGCGAGCCGGTGGACGAGCGTTACACGGCCGCCTCCGGCACCTCGATGGCCACGCCGCACGTGGCCGGGGCCGCCGCGATCGTCAAGCAGCGCCACCCCGCCTGGACGGCCAGGCAGATCAAGGACGCGCTGATCGGCTCGGCCAAGCCCATCCCCGGCCAGCAGATCGACGACGCCGGCGCCGGCCGCCTGGACGTGGCCCGCGCGGTGCGCCAGGGCGTGACCGCGACCGGCGTGGTCGACCTCGGCAAGCATCAGAAGGACCAGGGCCCGGCCACGGCCGAGGGCACCATCACCTACGCCAACGGCACGGCCGCCCCGGTCACGCTGCAGCTGGCCACCACCCTGGACAAGGCCGAGCTCAGCGCCGCGTCCGTGACGGTCCCGGCGGGCGGCACCGCCGACGTCAAGGTCACGGTGGACCTGGCCGAGCTCTCCTTCGGCCGGTACGGCGGGCTGGTCACCGCCACGGCGGGCACGGAGCAGGTGCACACCACGCTGGCGCTGACCTGGAAGGGACCGCAGCACAAGGTCCGCTTCACCGCCGTCGACGCCGCGGGCAGGCCGACCGGCGCCGACACGCTGTCGATGTTCGGCGCCTCCCAGCAGGACGACCTGTTCACCTGGCTGCCCCAGGAAGGGCTGACCGTGGAGGTGTCCGAGGGCACCTACATGACGCAGTCGCTCAACCTGGGCGGCGGCTGGGGCCGCACCCACCCGCGGGACGGCATGGTCGTCATCCCCGAGCTCAAGGTCGACCGCGACCTGGACGTGGTGCTCGACTTCCGCAGGACCACCCCGGTGACCATCAGGACCAAGGAACCCGCCGAACAGGTGGGCATCTACACCTACTTCACCCATCGCGCGTTCGGCTCGCGCAAGATCTCCCAGGGCGTCATGAACTTCGACGTCATCGAGGGGCTCAACGTCTCGCCGACCCAGCCCGTGCGGGACGGCTCGTTCGAGTTCGCCTCGCGCTGGCAGCTCGTCGCGCCGAAGCTCACCGCCCGCGTGCCCGGCTCGGGCGAGCCGTACCCGATGGGCTTCCTGGGCCGGTCGCCGGGCGTGGACGGGCGGCACATGTGGCGGCTCGCCGACGGGGCCGCCGGGTCCAAGGGCAAGGCCGCGGTCATCCGCAGCCAGGACATCGACTGGTCCGACCCGTCCGGGGCCGCGATCAGGGCGGGCGCGGTCGCCGTGATCCTGGTGCTCTCCCCCGACGACGCGTTCGGCCACGACTGGAAGCCGGTCGGCGCCGACCTGCCGATCCCGGCGCTGGTGGTCGCCGGCGACGACGGGCAGCGGATGCTGGAGCGGATGCAGAAGGGCAACGCCAAGCTGGAGGTCACGGGGCAGATGGACTCGCCCTACCTCTACGACGTCATGCAGGTCTCCGACGGCCGGGTGCCGGACAAGATCGTGCATGAGGTGAACGACGGCAACACCGCCCGGGTCACCACGACCTATGCCGACAACGGCGGTTTCGGCTGGGCCAAGGAGCAGCGCTTCGGCTGGCGTCCCTGGCAGTCGTACGCGCTGGGCCAGCAGATGGAGACCCAGCGGATCGTCAGGACGCCGCTGCGCCGCACCGAGTACGTCAGCGCCGACGGCTCCTACTGGCAGCACCTCGTCAACCACCAGTACGTCTGGGACGAGATGGGCCGGCTGCTCGACGGCATGACCGAGCAGCCGCGCACCTACCAGCCCGGCGCGCGGATCAGCGAGAGCTGGCACGCCCCGGTGGTCCGCCCGGCGATCCCCGGCTGGCTCAAGCCGTCCACCCGGGAGGGCGACACGATGGAGATCCGCGTCCCCGAGTTCGTGGACTCCTCCGGGCACGTCTCCCGTGCGGGCGTCGACAACGACACCGCCTCGGCCCGGTTCTTCCGCGACGGCACGCTGGTGGCCGAGCGCGACGCCGCCTGGGGCGCGTTCCCCGCGGCGCCGCAGGAGGCCGCCTACCGGCTGGAGCTGTCCACCAGGCGCACCTCGGAGGAGTGGACCACGGCCACCGCGACCGAGACGGCCTGGACGTTCCGCTCCAAGCCGGGTGACCGGGTGCTGCCGCTGCTCCAGGTCGACTATGACGTGCGCCCGGAGCGTCCCGGTCTGGTGGGCTTCGCCGTACGGCATCAGGAGGGCGTGACCGGGGTGCGCGCGAAGGACCTGAAGCTGGAGCTGTCCTACGACGACGGCGCGACGTGGCGGCGGCAGCCGGTGATCCCGCTCGGCGGCGGCCGCTACGACGCGATCGTGCTGCGCCCGCACCCGTCGCTGCGGGTCACCGCCACCGACTCGGCCGGCAACACGGTCCAGCAGACGGTGATCAGGGCCTACTGATCGGTCAGAGCCAGTTCTCGCGGGCGGCGTGCCAGGCCAGTTGCATCCGGGTCTGCGCACCCGCCCGCTCCATCAGGTAGGCGATCCTGCGCTGCACCGTCCGCTGGGAGATCTTGAGCTGGGTGGCGATCGACTTGTCCGGAACGCCGGCGACCAGCAGCGACAGCAGGTAGAGATGGTCGGCGTCGAGCGGGCTGCCCGGGTTGGTGATGCTGACCGGGGTGGCCCGCTCCCACAGGCTCTCGAACAGGGCCTTGAGGGCGTCGAGCAGGCTGCTGGGCCGGATCAGCGCGGCGGTGAGCTGGGTCAGGCCGTCGGTGTGCTGGATGAGCGGGAGCACGCCGAGCTCGCCGTCCGCGATGATCATCCGTACCGGCAGGACGGGCAGCGCGCGGGCCTGCTCCCCCAGCGTGATGCCGTCGGCGAGGTTGACCAGCATGCCGGGTTCCTCCAGCAACGCCCCTTCGTAGATGACGCGGTAGCCGACGCCACGCCGCAGCGCCGCGAGCTCCTCGCCGTTCTCCTGCGAGCTCATCGCCACGTGCCCGGCCCGGCAGAGGCTGAGCACCTCGTGCCGGGCGCCGTCCTGGAGCAGCCGGAGCTGCTCGCGCAGCGCCGCCCGGCTGGTGATCACCTCGATGAGCTGCGCGGCCTCGCGCCGCCTGGCGTGCGCCAGGTACTCCCCCGTGAGCTGCTCCATGGCGTGCCGCGCCCGGTCGACCTCGGCCTGCCGCCGGTGCAGCCGGGCCGCGAGCGCGACGTCGGGGGCGACCGCCGTGAACCGGCCGGGCTCGCCGGGAACGGCGCGCGCCAGGCCCTTGGCCAGCAGTGAGCCGAGCGCCTGCCGCGCCACCTCGACCGGCACGCCCAGCTCCTCGGCCAGGGCGTCGGACTCCACCTCGGTGGTCCTGACCAGCAGCCGGTAGGCGGCCTCCTCCTCCGCGCCCAGCCCCGCCGCGCTCAGCACGTGCCGCACACGGCCCGATCCAGATTCACCCGGCCATTGTAGGGAGCGGCCGCCGGGGCGACGGCCGGGCCTGTCACGTCACGAGTTCGGTGCGCAGTTCGTGGCTGTCGTCGGGGAGCCGGGCCTCGTAGAAGACGCGGTGGGCGCCGTCGGGGAGCGGGAGCACGTCGAGGTAGCGGACGTCGGCCACCGGCGGCCCGTCCACCGGCGTCAGCAGCGGCGCTCCGCCGGCCCCGGTCGCGCCGGCGGGCGTGGCGAGGCCGGTGCGTTCGCGCCAGTTCTCCGCCGCCGAGGCCCGCCCGTCGTAGCAGGCCCGGCCGTCGGGCAGGACGCTGGTCAGCCGGGCGCCGCGGGCGTCCCACGAGCCGGGGCGGCCGGTGAGGACGGTGCCGTGCGGCCGCCAGTTCAGCCCGTCGTGGCTGGTGGCGTACGCGGTGCTCATCCGGTCCTCCCCGCCGGGCGTCTCCAGCGGGTGGCAGCAGATCCAGGCCCGCCATCCGGTGCCGTCGTACCGGATCACCGGGTCCTTGACGCCGGTGCGGGCGTCGCCGGTGAGCACCGGCCGGACGTCCGCCCCGGCCAGGCCCTCCGGGGACGCCGCCTCGACGACGCCGATCCACCAGTGCCTGGTCCCCGGCGTGGCGCAGCTGACGTACAACCGCCACCGGCCGGACGGCAGGCGTACCAGGGCGGGGCGCTCCACCATCGCGGCGCCGAAGCGGCCGCGCGGCAGGACGGCGACCGTGGTGAACCGTTCGCCGTCCGCGGAGCGGGCCACCGCGTTGTGGTCCTCGCCGCCGGCGCGTACGCGGTAGGCCAGGACGTACGTGCCGTCGGCGTCGAGCGTGGCGCTCGGCGCGCCGGCCCAGTGCTGCGGCCCGCGGCCGGGCGCCGGAACGGCGACGGCGTGACGCTCCTTCCCCTGGCCGGGCAGCGGGAAGGAGGGCACGAGCGGGGAACGGGGGTACGTGCTTGCGGTCATGGTCCGAGTCTGCGCGGGAGGGGGATCGCGAGGCAGTGGCAGTACTGCTCATATACGGGAATTTCCTGCCATACTCGGTGACCGGGATCCGGCACCCCTGACGAAAGGGCGACATGACGGCACGATCGGCACGACAGCCCGCTCCGGCCTGCGCGGGCAGAGCGGCGGACAGGCCGGTTCCGCCCGGCTGCCACCTCCCCACGGCGGGCGCGTCCGCCCGGCGCGGACGGTCGTCGTGACCGCGGGCCTCGACGCGCCCGACCGGCGTGGCCGTACCGGCCTGGACCAGGCGGGACGCGACCTGACCGGCAACCCCCGGGTGCGGGTGCGCGACGTGCGGCTGCTGGCCTGCGACTGGTACGTCCTGCGCACCACCACCTTCGACTACCAGCACGCCGACGGCCGCTGGAGCACCCAGCAGCGGGAGACCTACGACCGCGGCAACGGCGCCACCGTGCTGCTGTACGACCCCGCCCGCCGCACCGTCCTGCTGACCCGGCAGTTCCGCTACCCCGCCTACGTCAACGGGCACCCCGACGGGATGCTCCTGGAGACCGCGGCCGGGCTGCTGGACGACGACGCGCCGGAGGAGGCGATCCGGCGCGAGGCCGCCGAGGAGACCGGCCACACCGTCGGCGAGGTCGAGCTGGTCTTCTCCGTCTACATGAGCCCGGGGTCGGTGACCGAACGCCTGCACTTCTACGCCGCGCCGTACAGCGCCGCGACCCGCACCTCGGCGGGCGGCGGGGTCGCGGCGGAGGGCGAGGACATCGAGGTCGTGGAGCTCGACTTCGACCACGCCCTCGACCTGATCGAGCGGGGCGAGATCGCCGACGCCAAAACCATCATGCTGCTGCAGTGGGCGGCGTTGAGCGGCCCCTTCTCCCCCGCCCGCGCGCCGGACGGGCCCGTGGCGCGCCTGTAGGGACCGGCGTCACGGAAGGCGGCGGAAGGCGCGGCGGTAGGCGGCGGGGGCGACGCGGCGCCGGGCGGCGAAATGGTGGCGCAGGGTGTCGGCGCCACCGAACCCGGCTCGGACGGCCACGGCGTCCACGCTCAGATCGGTGGTCTCCAGCAGCTCCTCGGCCAGCTGGAGGCGGCGTTCGAGCAGCCAGCGGTGCGGGGTGGTGCCGGTCAGGTCCTTGAACCGCCGGGCGAACGTGCGCGGCGACATGGCCGCGCGCGTCGCGAGCGCCTCCACCGTCAGTGGCCGGTCGAGGTGCTCCTGGATCCAGTCGAGCAGCTCCGCCAGTTCGTACGGGGTGCGCCGCGGCGGCATGGGCGCCTCGACGTACTGGGCCTGCCCGCCGGCGCGATGGGCCGGCACGACCAGGCGCCGGGCCAGGGCGTTGGCCATGGCGGCTCCGTACTCCAGCCGGATGAGGTGCAGGCAGGCGTCGATCCCGGCCGCGGCTCCGGCGCTGCTGAGCACGGGGCCGTCCTCGACGTACAGGATGCCGGGCTCGACGGTGATCCGGGGATGGCGGCGGGCGAGCAGGTCGGCGAACTGCCAGTGGGTGGTGGCGCGCCGGCCGTCGAGCAGCCCGGCGGCGGCCGGCAGGAACGCGCCGGTGCAGACGGTCAGCACCCTGGCGCCGCGCCCGACCGCCTCCCGCAGCGCCGCCAGCAGGGCGGCGGGGACGGGCGCGTCGAGCCGCGGCCAGGCCGGGACGGCCACCAGGTCCGCCTCGGCGAGCCGGTCGAGCCCGTGCTCGACGTGGACGGCGAACCCCGAGGTCGTGGGGATGGCGCCGGGCTCCGCCGCGCAGACCGCGAAGTCGTGCACGGGCAGCCCGTCGTCGGTGCGGTCCAGCCCGAACACCTGGCAGACGATCCCGAGCTCGAACGCGGCGACCAGGTCCCCGACCACGGCCGCGACCCTGCGCATCACGCCCGCCAGTATGGCAGGAACTTCCCGGACCCGGGCATTTCCGCCGCGCGGTCAGGTGAGTGCCCGCACTGCCCGGACAGAGCCGCCGGACCACCGGCGGGCGACCTCGCGTTTGCGGCGCGCTTGTTCGGGCATGGCGTGCTGACCCAGGAGAACGTGAGTTCGAGGAGAGTCAGCATGAGTCACGGACCGGCGGAGAAGGACCCCGACGAGTGGACGACCGGCGACGAGCCCATGACCGGCCCGCAGGAGTCCTACCTGCACACCCTGGCCAGGGAGGTGGGCAGGGAGGTGCCCGGCGGGCTGAGCAAGGCCGAGGCGTCCCGGTTGATCGACGAGCTCCAGGAGAACAGCGAGCGCCTGCGCGCCTCCGGCGCCCCGCAGGAGGGCGCCGGCTGATCCGCCGGGCGCCGGCCCGCGAGGGGGAGGCGGTTCCCCCTCGGGAGGGAGATCGGGGGCGGGCCGCGCGGCCTACCGTGGGCGGCCATGAGATCACTCACACGGCCCGCGCTGCTGGCCGCAGGCTGGACGGCGGCGGCCGCGCTCGTGCTGGTGGCGCCGGGGAACCTGGTCATGCGGCTGGCGTTCGGCAAGCTCGACGACCCCGCGCTGGCCCGGCAGTCGCTGTCCGCCGCGCTGGGGGTGCTGCTGGCGCTGGCGGCCGTCCGCTTCGGGACGCGTACCGCCGCGCGGCCGCACCGGCGGCGGGCCGACGGGACGGTCCGGCCCGCCCGCTGGGCCAGGGCGGCGACCTGGACGGCGGCCGTCCTGCCGATGCTGGGCTTCTCGGTGCCGCACCTGCTGTGGGGGCTGGGCCTGCCGCTGGGCGTGGCGGAGGGCTCCCGCGCGGGCCTGGCGGAGCTGGGCGGCTCGGCGGTGTTCTGGGTGCTGCTCGTCGCCGGGCCGGTGGCCGGGGGCCTGCTCACCCTGGGACTGATCGCCCGATGGGGACAGATCGTCCCGCGCTGGGTGCCCCTGGCGGGAGGACGGCGGGTGCCGCGCGCGCTCGCGGCGGTCCCGGCGGCGGCCGTGGGCATGCTGGTCGGCCAGTACGGCGCGATGATGACGAGCTGCCTCGCGTTCGGCGTCACCCGCGGGTGCGCGCCCGGCGGCGGCGCCGAGGTCCTGGACGGGAGCTGGGGATTCGCCGGGACCTACCCGGTCTTCCTGCTCTGGGGGACCTCGCTGCTGGCCGCCGCCGCCGGATACCTGCACACGACCGCGCGGACGCCGGTCAGTGGCTCATGACGTGCCGGCGCTTCGGGGGCCTGCCGTAGCCGAGCAGGCCCATCATGCCCTGCTCCTGGTGGTAGAGGTTGTGGCAGTGGAACATCCACTCGCCGGGGTTGTCGGCGTGCACGTCGATGCTGATCCGCTTGTACGGCATGACGTTCACGGTGTCCTTCCGCGGTCCGCCGCGCTCGGTGGTCCGGACCTGGAAGGTGTGGCCGTGCAGGTGCATCGGGTGCCACATGTGCGTGTCGTTGTGCATGACGATCCTGATCGTCTCGCCCCGCTCGACCCGCAGGCGCAGCGGGTCGTCGGCGAGGTGCCCGTTGAGCGGCCACTCGCTGCCCGAGGTGCCCTGACGCCAGCCGAGCGTGACGGTGACCGTCCTGGACGGCGGGCGCAGCTGGTCGCGGCGGCGCGCCTGGAGGTCCTGGTAGGCGAGCTGCCGCCGCTGGAGCTCCGGCACGGCGCCGTCCGGTGACGGCGTGCGGGCGCCGGGCGAGGTGCGCACCACCGCGAACGCCCGCCCGGCCTTGCCCTCCGCCATCGCCATCAGCGGGAACGCCCCCGCGTCGAGCGTGACGACGAAGTCGTAGCGCTCCCCCATGCCGATCACGACCGTGTCCACGGTGACCGGCTTGACCGGGAAACCGTCGGTGTGGGTGATGGTCAGGCGGTGGCCGCCGAGCGCCACCCGGAAGGCGGTGTCGGCGGCCGCGTTGATCACCCGGAACCTGGCGCGCACGCGGGGACGGCTCATGAAGATGGTGGGCTCGTCGGCGGTACGGCCGTTGACCAGGTAGTACGGGTAGCGCGCGTGCCCGGACGTGCCGCCGAGGACGTGGCTGCTCAGGGTGTCGTCGTGCGGGGTGGTGCTCAGCGCGCGCAGCGTGTCGTCGGGCGTGCCGTCGACGCCGTCCTGCCAGTCGTCGAGGACGACGGTGAACTCCTGGTCGTACCCGAGCGGCTCGTACGGGTCCTCCACGATCAGCGGGCCGTACAGGCCGCGGTCGCTCTGCATGCCCACGTGGGAGTGGTAGAAGTAGGTGCCCGGGTCGGGGACGGTGAACACGTAGTCGAACGTCCCGCCGGGCCGGGTCGGCCGTTGCGAGAGGCCGGGCGCGCCGTCCATGTCGGCGGCGATCCTGATGCCGTGCCAGTGCACGGTGGTCGGCGCGGGCAGGTCGTTGACGAGCCTGGCCCGTACGGTGCCGCCGGCCGTGGCGCGGATGGTCGGGCCGGGCAGCAGGCCGTCGTAGGCCCAGGTGGACACCGTCCGTCCGCCGAGGGACACGGTGGCGGGCGCGGCCCGCAGCACCCTCCTGCCGGCCGTCTCGGCGGCCCTCCCCGCCGACGGCCCCGCGGACGGCCCCGCGGACGCTCCGGCGGCGGCCGACGGAACGGCGCCCAGGGCGGCGAACATGCCGCTGACGAACAACCTGCGGGACACGGTCCCACGCGAATCAGTCACTACGGATCCCCCTCATCCATCTCGCAAAATAACGGAGAGTCACCGTAGAGGGACGACGCCACGCGCGTCGGGCGGTTCAAGATCGCCGTACTCCGGCCGGGGACGGCCCGCACCCCGGCCCCGGCGTCGTCGCGACGCCGCGATCCCGGCATACTGGGCCATCGGATCATCACGTTCAGGGAGATCATGCGCATGAGCACGCCGTCGTCGCAGCCGGGGGCCGAGCGGGCCGGCGGGCCGTCCGTCCGGATCGGCGCGCTCGTCCCGCTCACCCCGCCCGGCTGGGTCGAGGCGGGCCGCCACCTGCTCGCCGGGCTGGAGCTGGCCGTGCGGGACGTCAACGACGCCGGCGGCATCGGCGGCCGGCCTTTGGAGCTGGTGGTCCGGGACACCGCCGCCGACCCGCAGAAGGCGGCGGCGGCCGTGGACGAGCTGGCCCGGCTCGGGGTGGCCGCGCTGACCGGCGAGTACCACAGCGTGGTCGCCCGGACCGCCGCCGCCCGCGCCGAGGCCGTCGGCCTGCCGTTCCTCTGCTCCTCGGCGGTCCTCGACGCGCTCACCGAAGAGCCCGCGACGTGGGTCGCGCGCCTGGCCCCCGCGCAGTCGCGCGGGTGGCGGATCTTCGCCGACTTCCTCCTCGGCGCGGGCCACGAGCGCGTCGCGGTGGCGACGCAGCCGAGCGTCTACTGGGCGTCGGGGCTCGGCGTCCTGCGCGACCACCTCGCCGCCCGCGGCGGCACGGTCACCGAGCTGGACCTGACCGCGCTCACCCCCGCGGCCGTGTGCGACGAACTCGCCCGCGACGGCGCGACGGCGCTGCTTCTCCTGGTCGGCCACCCGGAGCCGGCGGTGCCGATCGTGCGGGCCGTGCGCCGCGACCGGCGTCTGGCCGGGACCCTGATCGGCGCCCCGGCCGGGCAGCCGGAGTTCCCGGGGTGGGCCGAGTCGCTGGGCGACGACGGCGCCGCGATCCCGTTCCTGCGCTACCTGCCCGAGAGCCTGAGCCCTCTGGGCGTGCGGGTGGCGGCGGCCCTTCGCGAGCGGCTGGCCGCGACGCCGTCGTTCGTCGCCTTCGAGGGCTACGACACGGTCACCGTGGTGGCCGAGGCACTGCGGTCGCACGGCGTGGACCGGGTGGCCGTCGCCGGATCCTGGCCGCACGTCGCGGTCGAGGGCACCCGGGGGCCGATCCGGTTCTCCCGCGCGCCGGGCATCGGCGTCTGGCAGTGGGCCTGGCCCCCGATCCAGGTCGCCGACCGCGACCCGGCGAACCCGGCGCGCTTCCGCACCCTGCACACCGCCTGACCGCCGCGCGGGACGCCTCAGGAGGGGTGGCGGGACACGTCGTGCCTCTCCGTCAGCCGTTCGAGGCCGGCCGACCGGTAGGTGGCGACGGCACCGGCGTTGGAGCTCGGGCAGCACACGAGCACGCTGGACGAGCCGGCCTCCCGCAGCGCGCGCGCCGCGGCGACCGTGATCGCCCGGCCGTGCCCGCGCCCCCGGTGGTCCCGGTGCACCCCCATCGGCTCGATCAGCCCCGGCCTGCCCGCACCGGCCGACCAGACCGCCACGGCCGCCACCGCCGCGCCCTGGTCGTCGCGGGCGAGCAGGCACCGCGCGCCGGCGTACGGGACGCCCGCCGCCATCGCGTGCCAGCGCTCCTCGGTGAAGGTCGAGCCGTCGAACGACGCCCGGATGACGGCGGCCCACTCGGGCGCCTGCTCCGGCCCCACCGCCTCGACGTGCACGCCGGGATCCGGGACAGGCGCGCCGAGGTCGCGCCCGAGCACCGTCCACGGGTCGTCGGCCGCCCAGCCGTCCTTCAGCAACAGGTCCCGCACCAGCGCGCCCGGCGGCGACTCGACGTACGCCCGCCCCTCGGGCAGCACCCCGCGTGCGGGCTCCGACACGTCGCCGGCCACCCGGCGGGCCAGCTCCTCGTCCTGCGCCGCCCCCGGCGCGAACGCCAGCCGCAGCAGGTCGGCGCCGTCCAGCAGACCGGCCGCGACGACCTGCCCGGCCCGGCTCCAGGTCAGGGTGGCCGCCGCCGTGCGCCCCGGGCCGAACCGCCAGAACCATCCCAGGTCGCCCGGATGCAGTTGCACGGGCTCTCCTTCGCGCTGCCACTCCCCCAGCAGCCGCACCACGTCGCCGAGTCCGTCGATTCCCGGCCTGCCCGTCTCGATCGTCATCCCCCGATCACACACCACCCCGCCCGCCGTCCGCATCCGGATTTCCCGCGGGCCGGCAGGGCGGCTAGGGAATCCGCGGGGCCGCGAGCCGGTCGTCGGTCCAGGCCGCCGTGATCGTCGTGACGCCGGTCTTGCCGAGCACGGGCTTGCCGCCGTCCTTGAGGTCGGTGTACTCAGCCAGCACCGTCATGGCCGTGGTGTCCACGACGTACTGCTGCCGCAGCACGGCGCCCTTGCCCGCGAGGACCGGCAGCGCCAGCTTCCGGCCGGAGCGGCCGAGCGGGTCCTTGGCGTCGCCGAGGTCGTCCACGCCCTTGGTGGTCCTGAGCACCTGGTAGGCGGCGGCCCTGACCTTGTCGGGAGCCGGGACCGCGTACAGCAGGGTGACGGCCTCCTCGGCGACGTACCGGTCGCGACGGTCCAGCCAGTCCTGCTTGCGCGCCTTCGGGTCGGTGGTCGTGGCCTCCCGCGCCGCCTTGTCGATCCAGGCGTCGACGTCGGCGGTGAGGTACGTGCGCAGCCCGTCGGCGTCCGCGGGCAGGGACTGGAGCTGCTGGGGGCTCACGTACTTCTCGTCGCCCAGCCGGAAGCCGGGCGGGCGCTTCTCGGCCACGAGGGTGCCCTTGCCGGGGGCGGTGGACAGGCGGATCTTCATGCCCTCCGTCCGGTACGCCCAGCTCGTCGGCGAGCCGTCGGCGCGCCAGGCCGCCTCGTCCTTCGCGGTCGCGGGCCTGGCGCCCAGGTCGCGGTACCCGCTCCAGCCCTTGCCATCGGGCGACGACCAGTGGGTGCTGACGTTGCGCTGGGTCAGGTGGTAGCCGCTGCCGACCGCGCGGGGATGGACGCTGGTGCGGATCGACTCGACCCGCCAGTACGCCCCCTCGGGCGCGTCGGCCGAGGCCGGGACGGCGGTGGCGGCGGTACCGGCGATGCCGGCGATGCCGGCGGCCAGCGCCAGACCGGCGGCGGCGAGGGCACGGGTGTGTCTCATCGGTTCTCCTTCAAGGGGTTGACGTCCGCCCAGCGGCTGTCCTTGATCGCGATGTACGTCAGGAGCAGGCCGTCGGCGGCGGAACGGGTTTCGACGGAAAGCGGGCTGCCGGAGACCGGGTCGATCACCAGCCGGGTCCTGGCCGCGCCCGGCCGGGCGGTCGGGGCGAACTCGCCGGCGTCGTACTCGACCGCCTGACCGGCGCGGCCCAGCACGTCGGTCACCGGCCCGACGGCGGTGACGCCGGGCAGGGAGGCGAGCAGCCGGTAGGCGGCGGCCCTGGTCCGGCTCGTCACCGGCGCGAACAGCAGCAGCCGCGCCGCCGCGTCGATGGTCGCGCGGTCGTCGGAACCGAGGTAGGCCCGCAGCGCCTCCGGCGTGTCGGGCACCTCGCCGGCCTTGGTCAGCGGCCTGCCCGCGGTCAGGACGCGGAAGTCCCAGTCCTCGGTGGACCAGGTGCGCGGCGGGCCGGGCCGGGCCCGCACGACCCCGGTCCGGCCGTCCTCCGCCGGCTGGTCGAAGGTCCAGGACGTGGGCGAGCCGTCGGCGGCCCAGGCGGCCTCGTCCTGCGGTGTCGCCGGCACGATGCCCTGCGGGACCTTCCGGTGCCAGGTCAGGCCCTCGGGGTCGGCCGGGATCCACGTCTCGACCGACTCGCTCTCCCGCAGCACGTACCGGCCGCCGGGCTCGCGGAACAGGCGGCCGCGCACCTCCGTGCCGCCCCACCAGGCGCCCGCGTCCGGCAGCGCGGCGACCGAGTCCGCCGCGACCAGCAGGAACCTTTTGCCGTCCGCCTGGGTGAGCGCGGCCGGGCGGGCGGGCCCGTCCGGCGGGGGCATGAGCCGCGGGACGGCGATCGCGGCGGCGGCCGCGGCCAGGAGCACCGCCCACGCGCGCCGCCTCGTGGTCCGGCCCGCCGGACGGCGGCGTTCCCGGGCGACGGCGGCGTCCAGCCGGGCGCGGCCGGCCCGCTCGATCTCGGGTCGCAGCGGCGGTGCGGGCAGCAGGTCCCGGACCGCCCGGTAGTCATCCATCCGAGCCTCCGTGCAAAGGGTTGACGCCGCCGAGGGCGGCCCGAAGTTTTCTGCGCACCCGCGACAGGCGCGAGCCGACGGTTCCGTACGGGATGTCGAGGGCCTGGGCGACCTCTTCATGGCTCAGCTCGGCCAGCGCGCTGAGCAGCAGCACGTCCCGGTCGCCGTCGGGCAGCGCGCGCAGCTCGGCGGCGAGCCGGCCCTGTTCGCTCTGGGCGTCCACGCGGATGACGACGCGCTCCTCGTGGCCGTGCTCGGGCTCCTCGTGCGCGCCCGCGCTGCGTTGCAACGCGGCCAGCCGCCGGGCCTCGGTGCGCCGGTGCAGGGCGATCAGGTTGCCGGCGAAGCCGTACAGCCAGGGGCGGACCATGCCGCGCCGGGGGTCGAACGTCGCGCGTTTGCTGAAGGCGGCCAGGAAGACCTCGGCGGTCAGGTCGTCGGCGGCCTGCCGGTCGAGCCGGCGGCCCAGGTAGGCGTGGATCTCGCCGACGTACCGGTCGTAGAGCTCGCCGAACCGCTCGGGGCGGCGGCGCGAGAGCTCCAGCAGGGCCTCGTCGCTGATCGCCGCCGGCGGGCCGGTGCGGTTCCGGACCGTCGGACGGGCCGTCGAATGGGCAGTCACACCCCTACTCCACCGGTGGGGCGATCTGCTTTCACGGCCGGGGCGGCGGCATCGCGCCCGGCCGGAACACGCGTCGCGCGCCGCGACCTGGCGTCGCGGCGCGCGATGGGAGGGCGGTTCTGCCGGCTCAGGCCACGTCGGGGTGGACGCGGAAGCGGTCCCAGACCCGGTGCAGGGGCAGCAGGGCGAGCACGTCGCGCAGCACCCCCTCGCCGTCCTGGCCGGTGACGACGCCCGGCGCCTGCGCGGGGATCCCGGCGGCCTGCAGCGCCTGCGCGGCCGTGCCCCAGCCGCCCACCGCCTTGGCGTGCCGGTACGCCTCGCCGACCAGGAGCAGCACGCGCGGGTCGACCGGGGTGCCGCCGTCGCCGGCCTTGGCGTCGCGGGCGCCGTACGCGTCGTCGCCCGGGGCGGGCGCCCCGGCCAGCAGCACGGCGTCGAACTCGACGGAGCGGGCCGTGGCGAAGGTGCGCTGGACGGCCAGCGTGCCGCCCAGCATGCCGCCCTTGGGCGCGATGACGAGCGGCGTCATCCCGCCGTCGAGCACGGCCTGGCGGACGGCGCCCACGACGCCGAGGTCGCTGGTCTCGTCCGCGACGATGCCGATGATCCGGCCGTCCAGCGGCCACTCCCGGCCGACCTGCGACAGCGCCGGGCTCGGCGCCGGGTCGGCGAGCGGCACGGTGGGCTCGGGGGCGGGCAGCCCGAGGCCGTCGGCGACCTCCCGGCACAGGACCGGGTCGATGTTGGCCAGCACCCGGAGCTGGCGTTCCTTGACCGCCTGCTCGTAACACTTGCCCAGCTCGAAGGTGTAGGCGCTGATCAGGTGCTCGCGCTCGACCGGGGACAGGCTCAGCCAGAACAGCCGCGGCTGGCTGTAGTGGTCGGAGAAGGTCGCGGGCGCCTCGCGCACCTTGCGTCCGGCGACCTCCAGCGGCACCTCGACGTAGGCGCCCTGCTCGGCGCCGGCCTGGAAGGGGCAGCCGCCGTCCAGGGAGTTCGGCCGGTACGGGGCCACCCCGCGGTGGACGGCCGTCTGGTGGAAGCCGTCGCGCAGCATGTCGTTGACCGGCGCGTGCGGCCGGTTGATGGGGATCTGCGCGAAGTTCGGGCCGCCCAGGCGGGTGATCTGCGTGTCGAGGTAGGAGAACAGCCGCGCCGCCAGCAGCGGGTCGTCGGTGATGTCGATGCCCGGCACGAGGTGCCCGACGTGGAAGGCGACCTGCTCGGTCTCGGCGAAGAAGTTCGACGGGTTGGCGTTGAGCGTCATCAGGCCGACCGGGTGCACGGGGGCCAGCTCCTCGGGCACGATCTTCGTCGGGTCCAGCAGGTCGATGCCCTCGAACATCTGCTCCGGCGTGTCCGGGAAGACCTGGATGCCCAGCTCCCACTGCGGGTGCGCGCCGGCCTCGATGGCGTCGGCGAGGTCGCGCCGGTGGAAGTCGGGGTCGACGCCGCCGGCGATCTGGGCCTCCTCCCAGGTCAGCGAGTGCACGCCGAGCTTGGGCTTCCAGTGCCACTTGGCCAGCGTCGTCTCCCCCGCCGCGTTGACCAGGCGGAAGGTGTGCACGCCGAAGCCTTCCATCATGCGGAACGAGCGCGGGATGCCGCGGTCGGACATGTTCCACATCGTGTGGAAGGTGGCCTCGGTGTGCAGGGAGACGAAGTCCCAGAACGTGTCGTGCGCGCTCTGCGCCTGCGGGATCTCCCGGTCGGGATGCGGCTTGCCGGCGTGGATGACGTCGGGGAACTTGATGCCGTCCTGGATGAAGAAGACCGGGATGTTGTTGCCGACCAGGTCGAACACGCCCTCGGCGGTGTAGAACTTGGTGGCGAAGCCGCGGGTGTCGCGGACGGTGTCGGCCGAGCCGCGCGAGCCGAGCACGGTGGAGAAGCGGACGAAGACCTGGGTCTTGGCGCCCTCGGCGAGGAAGGCCGCCTTGGTGATGTTCGAGGCGGTGCCGTACGCCTGGAACACGCCGTGCGCGGCGGCGCCGCGGGCGTGCACCACCCGCTCGGGGATGCGCTCGTGGTCGAAGTGCATGACCTTCTCGCGCAGGTGGTGGTCCTGCAGCAGCACCGGGCCGCGCGGGCCGGCCTTCAGCGAGTGGTCGGTGTCACGCAGCCGCAGCCCCTGGGCGGTGGTCAGGTACTCGCCACCCTGCGCCATCTGGTCCTGCGAGGCGCCGGTCGGCTGCCCGGTGGGCGAGACGGTCTCGGGCCCGGTCTGGTCCGGCTTGGGCGGCAGCGGCTCCCGCGGTTCGGTCGGCTCCTCAAGCTCGGGCGGCAGGCTGTTGGGCACGCCGGGGATCTCGGCCGGCTGCACCGCGCCGTGATCGGTGACGGCGCCGACGACCTTCTCCACGGCGGACTTGAGCGGGTGCGACTCGTTCATGCTTGGTTCCTTAGGAAGGGCCACAACGGATTGACCAGGTCTGGCGCCTCCCTACCCATGCTCAGCCGTGTAACGCGAATAGTCGCACTTCAGGGCGGTTCGCGACCCCGCACGAACACGCTCGGAGCGCCATCGGAGCAGCGCGGGACGCCGATCCCCTTTTCACGTTCTTTGCCCTGCGTTGGGGTGTTTTTGGTTTGGCGAAGGCCGTCCGGGTAGCCACAGGCGGCATCAATCCCACGAGGAGGGCACCCATGAGTGAATACCCGACGGGGACCGGCCAGGAGGGAACGCTCCATCAGGGCAAGGCCGCCGCGCAGGAGGTCGCCGGGACCGCCAGGGAGGCCGGCGTCCAGGTGGCCGGCGAGGCCAGGGCCCAGGCCAGGAACGCCGTCGACGAGCTGCGCGACCGGGTGCGCGCCCAGTCCGAGCAGCAGAGCAGGCGTGCCGCGCAGAGCCTGCGGGAGTGGTCGGAGGACCTGTCGGCCATGCACGAGCAGGCCAAGCCCGACTCGCCGGTGACCAACGTCGTACGCCAGGCCGCCGACCAGGGCAGGCGCGCGGCCGACTACCTCGACAGGCACGGCCTGGCCGGGGTGGTCGGCGAGGTGCAGAGCTTCGCCCGCCGCCGCCCGGCCGCGTTCCTGGCCGGCGCCCTGGCCGCGGGCTTCCTGGTGGGCCGCGTCATCAAGGCCTCCGGCGACGGCTCAGGGACGGCCTCCCAGCCCGCGGTCCCACCGCCGCCCGCCGACCCCACCCTGCCGAGCGTCGCGCAACCCGGCACGGCGCCGCCGCAACCGCTGCACCGGCCGCTCGGCGACCCCCTCGGGCAGGACGACACCCGCCCGGTGCCGCCGCTCACCACGCCACCGGCCGCCCCGGCCGCTCCCGCCTACGGCGCCGGGAGTGACCTGCCATGACCGCGCAGCCCGAGGAACCGACGCTCGGCCAGCTGGTCGGCGAGATCGGCGAGGACATCTCCAAACTGTTCCGCCAGGAGGTGGAGCTGGCCAAGATCGAGCTCCGCCAGGAGGCGACCAAGGCGGGCAAGGCGGCCGGGATGCTCGGCGGCGCCGGCTTCGCCGGCTACATGATCGCGCTGCTGGTGACCCTGGCCGTCATGTTCGGCCTGGGCGAGGTGATGGGCCTGGGCTGGGCCGCGCTCGTTCTCGCGGTCGTCTGGGCGGTCATCGGCGGAGTGCTGTACGTCAACGGGCGCAACCGGCTGCGCGAGATCAACCCCAGACCCGAGCAGACCATCGAGACGCTCAAGGAGGACGCGCAATGGGCACGCGACCTGAGGAAGTGAGAAACGAGATCGCCGCCACGAGGGCCGAACTCGCGGCCGACGTGGACCGGCTGGCCGACCGGACCAGCCCGGCGCGGATCGCGCGCCGCCGTACCGAACGGGTGCGGGAGGCGGCGCGCTCGTTGCGGGAGCGGGTGATGGGAACCCCCTCCCACGGCGCGTCCCATGCCGCCGGACGGGCGCGGCACAGCGTCGCCGCCACCGCCGGCTCGGTGGGCGAGGGGGCGCACCAGGCCGGCCACGCGGTGATGGAGGGCGCCCACCAGGCGGCCGGCACCGTGCGGCACGGCGCCCACGTCGCGGCCGAGACCGTACGGGCCGCGCCGGAGCAGGCCAGGCGGAGCACCCAGGGCAACCCCCTGGCGGCCGGACTGATCGCCTTCGGCGCCGGTCTGCTGGCCGCCACGCTCATCCCCGCCACCGAGGCGGAGGAGCAGGCCGTCGGCCAGCTCCGCGAGCAGGTCGGCGACGTGCTGGAGCCGGTCGTGGAAGCCGGCCGCGAGTCGGCGCAGCAGCTCGGCCAGGACGCCAAGGAGCTGGCGGGGCAGGCCGTCCAGCAGGTCAAGGACAGCGCGTCGGAGGCGGCCGCCGCCACCGCCGACCAGGCCCGCGAGCAGGCCCGCCAGGTGGGCGGACACCGCTCCGGCTGACGCCCGTCCGGACGTGCGCAGGCCCTCACAGCCGCATCAGGCCGTGAGGGCCTGCGCCATTGTCCGGCGGGTCACCTGGCGTCCCCGGCCTCCTCCGTGGCCCCGGTGTCCGGGGGCTCGAAGGCCAGGGGCAGGCACAGGCCGATCTGGGAGTAGATCTCCAGCTGGTCGTAGTAGAGGCGCTGGCTGGAGACGAGCCCGTCGCGCAGGTCCCAGAACCAGCAGGCCCGCACGGTGATCTGGCGGCCGGTCGCGGCCAGCACCTCGCCCCCGACCGTCAGGTAGGGGCCGGAGTGCGTCCCGGTCGCCGTCAGCTCGGTGGCGATCGTGTCGCCCAGGGCGACGGTCTCCCACAGCGTGAAGTGCAGGTCGGGAAAGCCGTCCCAGATCTGGGTGAAATAGGAGGCGATCTCCTCATGACCGCCCGCCTCCATCTCGGGGCTCACGACGACCGCGTCCGGCGCGTAACACCGCGACACCGCCTCGACGTCGTGCGCGTTGGCGGCGCCGATCAGCCGGCGCACGATGTCGTCCGTCGGCGACGGCACCTCTTCCATGCCAGGGACCGTACCCGGACCAGGGCAGCGCACCGCCAAACGGTCGTCAGCAGCGGCTCATGGATGGGTGGCCGCCGCCGGGGCGGCGGGCGTCCGGAGGGTGCGCAGCTCCCCGAGCAGGTCGCGGATCAGCGCGGAACCGGCCAGTTCGCGGGTGGTGACGTAGCCCACCCGGCGGCGGGGGGCGCCCTCGCCGAGCCCGGCCGTGGCGACCCTGGCCGGGGCGTCCACCGTGGACAGGCGGGGCACGATCGCCGCGCCGAGCCCGTGCCCGACCATCGACATGACGACGCCGTCGTCCTCGACCGTGATGTCGCCGGGCGGGATCCACTCCTGCGCGGCCAGCCAGCGCCGGGTCTCGCCCGAGCAGTTCTCGTGCCAGTCGATCATGGGGAGCGACCGCGGGTCCGGATGCCCCAGCGGATGGGCCAGCACGTACGGCTCCTCGTACAGCTCCTTGCAGACCAGGCCGTCCACGTACATCGGCAGGGTCAGGACGCCCACGTCGGCCCGGCCGTCGGCCACCTCGCCGGCGATGCCCCTGCCCAGGTCCGGGACGACGCGCACGTCCACGGTGACCTTGGGGTGCCGCCGGCCGAACCGGACCAGCACGCGCGGCAGCAGGTGGAAGGCGGCGCTGCGGAAGGCGGCCAGCCGGATGGTCCCGGTGGCCTCGCCGCGGGCGGCGGTGCGCGTGTCGGCCCGCATGACCTCCATGAGCCGCAGGATGTGCCGGGCGTGCCCGACCGCGGCCCGCCCCGCCGCGGTGGCCCGCGCGCCGGCGCGGCCCCGCCGGAACAGCACGGCTCCCATCTTCCGCTCGGCGGCGCGCAGGGCGTGCGAGACGGCCGACTGGGTCAGCCCCAGCCGTACGCCGGCCGCCGTGACGCTGCCCTCGCCGTCGACGGCGACCAGGACGCGCAGTTCCGCGGGGGTGAGATCGTCCACGGCGGCGACAACGGACGAAGACCTCTCACGCATTCCGCGACCGCCGAGGAAGGCCGCCGGTCCGGGCTACGCGATCAGCAGGCGCAGGCCGAGCTCGGCCTCGTCGAGTTCGAGCAGGTCCCGGTTGCGTGCGGCCCACCGGCCGGAGGCGAGGTCGGCACGCAGGTCGCGCACCGCGCGCCGCTCGACGTCCGGCCCGAGCCTGGCCCAGACCGACATCCCGCGGCGGACGTCCTCCTCCAGGTACGCCTCCGGCCGGCGCCAGAAGGCCTCGAACAGGCCGTCGGCGCAGTCCCACGGGATGGGCACGGCTTCCAGCCGGGCCCCGATCGCCGCCGCCAGCTCGGTCACCGAGGGCCGGCCTGCCACGAGGCCGGCGACCTCGGGCAGGTAGTCGCGGGACAGCCAGAACCGGTCGCGCCAGCCGGCGTCGCCGGTGTCGTGGGTGAACACCACCACGCGCCGGGCGACCCGCCGCATCTCGCGCAGCCCGCCGAGCACGTCCGGCCAGTGGTGGACCGACGAGACGGCCATGGCGGCGTCGAAGGACCGGTCGTCGAACGGCAGGCGCTCGGCGGACCCGGCCAGGCACGGCGCCGCCTCCGCCGGGCGCTGCGAGCGCATGAGCGCCGACGGCTCCACGGCCAGGACGTAACGATCGGGCGGCTCGTAGGACCCGGTGCCCGCGCCGACGTTCAGCACGGTCCGGGCGTCGCCGAGCGCGGCCCAGATGCGCGCGGCGATGCGCGGATCGGTGCGCCGCGTCGTGGTGTAGGCCGCTCCGATGGTGTCGTACAACGGCGCTCCGGACATTCGGCACCGCCTTCCCGGCCGTCACCGTCCGACGGGAGGCCGCTTGATCGTTGTTTTCGCATCTATCGGCAGGTGAAACCTCTTCACGGCCCTGGCTCGGACGCCCTCACAACCGCCGGACGCGCAACACGGCGGTCAGCATCGGCAGGGTGAACTCGCCGTCGGCGGTCTCGGGCCGGCCGGCGAGGTAGGCGCGGATCCGGCCGAGCCGGGCCGCGCGTTCCCCTTCGGGCATGACGAGCATGCCCGCCCTGGTCGCGAGCGTCTCGGCGAGGGAGTCCGCGGTGCGGCGCTGGCCGTGCGGGAACTGGTCCTGCTCCGGCGTCCCGAACCGCGGCGCGCCCGACCTGGGCAGGTGCATCCCGGCCGTCTCTACGCGCCAGGCGGCGGGCGTGTCGCGCGGGCCGACCGCCTCGCCGCCGCCGGCCCGCGCGAGCCCGGCCACCCAGTCGACGCCGTCGTCGAGCACGTTCCACAGGCCGGCCAGGACGCCGCCGGGAGCCAGGACCCTGGCGATCTCGGGCCCCGCGACGGCCATGTCGAACCAGTGCATGGCGTTGCCGGCCAGCACCGCGTCGACGGACGCGGCCGGCAGCGGGATCGCCTCGGCACTGCCCGGCAGGGCGCGGACGTCCGGCAGCGCCCGGCGCAGCTCGGCCAGCATCGCCGGGTCGGGCTCGACCGCGACGACCTCGACGCCCAGCTCGACCAGCGTCGCGGTCAGCTTGCCGGTGCCGGCCCCGAGGTCGAGCACCCGAAGCCCGGGCGCCGTCTCCAGCGCCCAGCGCACGGCGGCGTGCGCGTAGTCCGGCCGGTGCTCGGCGTACGCGGCCGCCGCGGCTCCGAATGACGAGCTGTGACGTAGCCGTTCGTCCGGCTCCACGCGCTCTCCTCTCCCGCCCCGCCGCCCGGCGGAGCCCCTGAAGTCACCCGCATCCTAAGATCACCGATCCCGGAACGCGCGGCGGCGTCTAGGAGCGGGCGGGATCCGTGGCGCCGGTGTAGGCGGGGACGGGCAGCGGGCGGTCGAGGAGGAAGGCGCGGATCAGGCCGCGGTAGAGGTCGGGACGGCCGTTGGCGATCGAGTGGCCGGCGCCCGGGACGTACACCAGGGTCGAGTCCGGCAGGGTGCGCCGGTAGTCGTAGGTGACCTCCCACTTGAGGTAGTCGCACTGCCCGCGCATGATGAGCACCGGCACCCGTACCCCGCGCAACCGGGGCCGCGGGTCGGGCACGGCGGCGGCGTCCTCGGCGGTGACCTGGTTGCTGTAGAAGCCGGGCAGGTTCCCGTGCACGGGGGCGGGTTTCGCGTCCGCGCAGCCCGTGGCGTCCTTGGCCACCAGCAGCAGCGCGCGCATCCGGGCGTCGGCCTCGGCGTCGGGCACCAGCGCCCGCGCCGCGGCCGGGTTCACCCCCAGGAGCAACGACTGGACCAGCATGCGCGGGGAGCTCGTCAGCGCGTCGGCCTGGGCCTGGAGGGGGGCGGGCAGGCCGTCCCACGGGCTGCCGACGCCGCCGGGGAAGGCGGGCTCCCAGATCGCGCCCGGCGAGGTGAGCACGGCCTTGGCCACCCGGTCGGGGTGGGCGGCGAGGTAGGCGGCCGACAGGGTGCCGCCCCACGACCTGCCCACCAGGACGATCTTCGGGGCGCCGATGGCCTGGCGGACGGCCTCCAGGTCGGCGACGTGGCGGGCGACCGTGTACCCGGACGGGTCGGCCAGCCGGGTCGAGCGGCCGGCGCCGAGCTGGTCGTAGGCGTAGACGTCGAACCCGGCGGCGGCCAGCTCCTCGCCGCCCTCCGGCAGCCCCTCCCCTGGCGTGCCCGGGCCGCCGTGCAGGAAGATCACGGGCGGGCGGCCGGCCGTGCCGGATCCGGCGAGCTTGACGTAGGCGAGCCGGGAGCCCGTCGGGAGCTGCCAGTACGCGACCCCGGCGGGCGTCGCGGCCGGCGGCGGGACGGGGAAGGGCCGGAAGACCGCCAGCCCGGCGAGGGCGGTAACCGCCACGGTGTTCACCACCACGTAGGGCGGCACCAGCCGGGGCAGCCCCAGCAGGCGGAGCGCGGGACGTCCGAGCAGCCAGGAGACGGCGGCGACGGCGAGCACCCCCGCCCCCGCGAACAGCGGCACGGCGGCCGTCACGGCCGCCACGAGCAGGAAGACCACAGCCCCGGCGGCGACCGCGGCGATCTCGGCGACCACCAGCAGGATCGCGCCTGACACACGTTTCATGTGCCACAACGTTAGGAACGCGCGCGCCGCGTCTCCTCCTGCCGGCGACCGAACCGTGCCCCCGCCACGCGGCGGGGGTCAGCCGGCCCCGGGACGGATCAGGCCGGACTCGTAGGCGTGGATGGTCGCGTGCAGCCGGTCGCGCACGCCCAGCTTGGCCAGGATCGCCGCCACGTGATCCTTGACCGTGGCCGGGCTGAGCGCCAGGACGGCGGCGATCTCGGCGTTGGACAGCCCGCGCGCGACGTGCCCGAGCACCTCGCGCTCGCGGGCGGTGAGCCCGTCGGGCCGCGCGGGCGGGCCGGGGTCGGCGGCCGCGGCGAAGCGTTCGAGCAGCCGCCGGGTGATCACCGGGTCGAGCAGCGCGTCGCCTCGCGCGATCACCCGCACCGCGTCCACGACCCGCGCCGGCTCGGCGTCCTTGAGCAGGAACCCGGACGCGCCCGCGCGCAGCGCGCCGAACACGTACTCCTCCAGGCCGAACGTGGTCAGCACGACGATCCGGGTGCCCGGCGTGCCGGCGGTGATCCGGGCGGTGGCGGCGAGCCCGTCGAGGCCGGGCATCCGGACGTCCATGAGCGCCACGTCCGGGCGCAGCTCGGCGGCGAGCGCCACGGCGGACTCGCCGTCGGCGGCCTGCCCGACCACGTCGAGGTCGGGTTCGGCGGCCAGCACCGCGGCGATCCCGACCCGGACCACCGCCTGGTCGTCGACGACGATCACCCTGATCATCCGGGCAACCATACCCGCACGTCGTCCGGGCCGCCGGTGGCCAGCGTCCCGCCGTACCCGTCGGCCAGGGTGTGCAGCCGGCGGCGGGCGCGCCGGGCCGCCGTGCCCTCGACGAGCACGCCGTCGGGCAGGTACGACACGGTGATCCGGTCCCCGGCCAGCTCCTCGACGGCCCGGAACACGCCGACCTCCAGCTCCGGCGTCAGGCCGTCAGGGTCGCCGACATGGCGGACGCCCGCCTGACGCCGGGCGGCCAGCAGCTCCAGCCCGGCGAGCGTCGGCGGCGGGCCGTCGGATCCGGCGGGGCGGCGCAGCTCGTCCAGCAGCCGCCGGAGCGCGTCGATCGCGGCGCGGGCGGCGTCGCGCACCGCCGCCAGGTCGCCCTTCCCGGCCGCCGCGACGACCGCGTCCGCGTGCCGGGCGGCCGTGGTGCGCAGGCCCTCGACGATCCGCTCGCGTTCGCCGCGCGCCACGTCCGCCAGCCGGCCGGCCAGCAGGTCGCGTTCGGCGGTCGCGGCCGCCCGCCGCCGCGCCCGCGCCCGGCCGACCAGGACGCCCGCCGCCCACGCCGGAGCCGACAGGAGCGCCACGGCCGTGGCGAGCACCGCCCAGGCGGCCGTCCGGTCGCCGGCGATGCCCGGCCCGAGGGCCAGCGCGAGGCCGCCCACCAGGCCGACGGCGAGGATCGCGAGCACGCCCCGGCGCCTGGGGTGGTGGGCGCCGAAGGCGTAGAGCTGGGCCAGCTCCACCCACCACGCCCAGAGGAACAGGTCGCCCGCGGGGGTCGGGGTCAGGCCGGCCATCGCCACCGGATGGATCGACAACATCGCGGCCAGGCTCCACGCGGGCCGCCGCACCCGCCACCACAGAGGCAGGGCGTGCAGGACGAAGAGGGGGCCGAGCACGAGGAACTCGCGCGGCGCCGGAGTGCCTCCCGGCAGCAGGCTCGCCCCCATCGTCAACGCGACGGCGAGCCCGGCCAGCGCCGCGTCCCAGGCCCGCCGCCCGCGCCACCACGCCCGCCGGAACGGGGGCGGCCCGGCGGGGGCGGGGAAGGCGGCCCGGACCGTCCAGCCGCCGGCGTCCGGGCCCGCCGTGAGCGTGCCGCCGCAGGCCGCCACGGTCGTGGCCAGCCCGGACAGGCCGTGGCCGGTGCCCAGGTCGTCGTGCTCCCGCGCGCCGCCGGTGTCGCGCACCTCGACGGTCAGCCGGCCGGGTTCGCCGAGGACGGCGACGTCCACCCGGGCGCCGCCCGCGTACCGCGCGGCGTTGGTGAGGCCCTCCTGGACCACCCGGTAGGCGGCCGCCGCGACCTCGGGCGGGGCGGCGGCGGCCGTCCTGCGGTAGCCGACCCGGCCGGGGTCCGCGCCGGGGCCGGGCCGGCCGGCGACCAGGGCGTCGATCGCCGGCAGGTCGCAGACGGCCTCCCGCGCGCCCGCCAGTTCGGCGCGGGCCAGACGGGCGGCGTCCCCGGCGTGGCGCAGGGCGGACTCCCGCATCGCCGGGTCGGCCACGTGCAGCGCGGACGCCGCGGCCACCGCGATGCCGGTGAGCCGGTGGGCAGCGGTGTCGTGCAGTTCGGCGGCCATCCTGAGGCGCACGGTGTCCGCCACGGCCGCGGCCGCCCGCGATCGCGCCGCCCGGTGCTCGGCCAGGGCCGCCCGCCGCGTCCGGCCCCGCCGGTGCGCCCGCCCGAACGCCCAGACGACCGCGCCCACGCCGCCCGCCACCAGCGCCACGCCCGCCAGCGCCTGCGGCGGCCAGCCGCGGGCCGCCGCGACGGCCGTCGCCGCCGCCACCAGGGCCGCGACGGCCGCGATCGTGACCCCGGCCGTGCCGCGGACGGCCGCGCCGTACAGGAGGGCGACGCCGACGAGCGCGCACCACAGCAGAACGGAGCTCACGGCGTCAGGCTAGCTTCCGCGGCTCGGCCGCGATCCTGGCCGACCGGCGGATGAGCCACCCGTCGCTGGACGGGTCGGCGTTCCGGAGGGACCTCGCGCGGATCGTCGGCCGCGACTAGCGGCGCACCTTGTACCGCACGTGCAGCACCCCCTCGCCCTGGACGACCATGTGCGGGTCCGCCAGGAGGTGCTGCCCGGCGACGCGGCCGAAGTAGGGCTTGCCGGAGCCGAACACCACCGGCACGACGTCCATCGCCACCTCGTCCACCAGACCGGCCGCGAGCAGCTGGCCGCCGACGTCGCCGGCGTTCACGCTGACGACCCGGTCCCCGGCCAGCTCCTGGGCCCGGGCGACGGCGGCCGTCACGTCGGCGGCGAAATGGTAGGACGCCTCGGGGTGCCAGCCCTCGGGCTTGGGCCGGTGGGACACCACGACCACGTGCTCCCCCGCCGGCGGCCGTCCTTCCCAGCCGTTCACCAGGTCGAACAGCGTGCGGCCCATGATGATCACGCCGACCGACTCCCAGATCGGCCGGACGTACTCCGCCGACGCCTTGGACACCCTGAAGCGGCCGCCGGCGCCGGAATGGTCGTAGTCCGGGTCGTCGCCCGGCGTGAGCGGGGTGTCGCCGTTCCAGTACCAGTCGTGCAGGGGGCCGACGTCGTCGTTGCCGTCGGCGATGAAGCCGTCCACCGACACCGCGCTGTTCATGATCACTGCGCCCACGGGGTCTCCTCGGTCCTCGTCAGAAGTACGCCTGCGATCCTGCCGTCCCGGAGGGCTGCCGGGCTTGTAGAAAATCAATCGGCGGGCATCGGGCCGTCGTCCGGCGGGAAGCCCGGCTCGGCGGGGAACCGGCGCCGCAGGGCCAGGTACCCGGTCGGGGTGTGGCCGGTGAAGTCCTTGAACTCCCTGCTGAAGTGGGCCTGGTCGAAGTAGCCCGCCGTGTGGGCGAGCGCCGTCCAGTCGACCGGGCGCGACGCGTCCACGGACAGGATCAGCCGGGCGAAGCGGTAGATCCGGGCCACCCGCTTCGGGGTGACGCCGACATGGGACTTGAACTGCGCGGCCAGGTGGTTGCCGCTCACCCCGGCGGCGTCGGCCAGCGCGCCGACCGGGACCGCGCCGTACGTGGCCGCCAGGCGGCCGCCCGCGTGCCGGACCAGGTCGAGATTGCGCGACGATGTCCCCTCGAACCGCGCCCGCAGCTCCTCCTCCACCACCCGCAGGACACCGGCGGCCGAGGCGAGGTCGCCGGCCCGGTCGCGGATCCGGTCCAGGGACCGCTGCCAGAGGGCGTCGGCCGGCACCCACCGGTCGCGCAGCTCGCCCGCCGGCACGCCGACGAACGGCGTCATCCCCCACGGCTTGAAGTGCACCCCGACCAGCCGCACCCGGGCGGGGTACTCGTAGCGGAACCGTCTGGTCCACATCCCCATGAACCAGCCGTCGGCGAACACCGCGGGCGGCACGGAAGGGTCGGAGTCCCACAGGCGGGCGGGGTCGCCCAGGTTGACGAACAGGTGTCCCGACGGCATCGGCGGGACGTTCATCAGCCGGTGTCGCGGCACCCCGGTCAGGCAGTAGATGTCGTCGATGAACCGGTCGAGCGGCGGCGCGGGCACCCGTCCGACGTATTCCATGGGACCAGTGTGGCCTCCTTGGTGGCGCACGCGCACGTCTACTGCGCGGGTGACCTGAGCGCGGGTGAGGGCTTCGCCGGCGCCGTCTGGATGCTGAGCAGGTTCGTGCTCTTCCCGGCCGTGTCGGCCGGGTCGGCGCTGCTGTCCCTGCCGGTGCAGTTGCTCGCGCGGTTGCCGTGGGCGGCCGGGCGGCTGTGGCCGCAGCTCCTCCTGACGGTGCTCGCCCTCGCCGTCACGCTCGCCGGGCCCGCTGCGCTGACCGTGTACGACGTGGCCACCCAGGGCACTCCCGGCGACTGCGTCGTGCCCTGGTGGCCTGCGTGGCTGCCCACGTAGGGACGGTCTCCGGGGCTCGGCGGGCCGGGCCGCGCGCCTAGGGTAGGGGCTTGTGCTCTACGGCAGATCTGCGGAAATCAGCGTTCTCGACGAGGTGATCGCCCGCGCCCGCGACGGCGCCGGCGGCGCGGTGGTGTTGCGCGGCGAGGCGGGAGCGGGCAAGACGGCCCTGCTCGACGCGGCGGCCGCGCGCGGCGGCGCGATGCGGGTGTTGCGGCTCACCGGCGTCGAGTCGGAGTCCGACCTGGCGTTCGCGGCGCTGCACCAGCTTCTGTGGCCGGTGGCCGGTTCGCCCGGCGCGCTCGACGCGCTGCCCGAGCCGCAGCGCCTCGCCGTCCGCGCGGCCCTGGGGCTGGCGGCCGGGGGCGCCGGTGACCGGTTCCTGCTGGCGGCCGGCGTGCTCTCGCTGCTGGTCGAGGCCGCCGCGCCGGACGGGCTGGTCTGCGTGGTGGACGACTTCCAGTGGGTCGACCGGGCCTCGGCCGACGCGCTGCTGTTCGCCGCCAGGCGGCTCGCGACCGAACGCGTCGCGATGCTGCTCGCGGTGCGCGGGGACGCCGCGGTCAAGGGCGTGCCGCTGACGGTGGAGGTGCGCGGCCTGGGTGAGGCCGCCGCGGACGAGCTGCTGGCGTCCCGCCACGGCGCGCTGCCCGTCCAGGTGCGGCGCGAGCTCGTCACGCTGACCGGCGCGAACCCGCTCGCCCTGCGCGAGATCGCCGCCCGCCTGACGCCCGCCCAGCTCGCCGGACGCGAACCGCTGCCCGACCCGCTGCCCGGCGGCGCCCGGCTGTTCGGCGACCGGGTGGCCGCGTTGTCCGCCGCCGCCCGGCTGGCCGCCCTGGTCGCCGCCGTGGAGGGCGACCTCGACGTGGTCCTGCGCGCCACCGGCCGGCTCCTCGCCGAACGCGCGGGCCGGCCCGGCACGCGGGACGACCACCCCGCGCCGGCCTCCCCGGAGACATCGATCTCCGCGAAGACATCGGCTTCCACGGAGGCGAAATCTGAGGCGGAGGCGAAGTCGGAGGCAGAGGCGGAGGCGGAGGCCGGGCGGGCGGCGTTGGCCGAGCTGGAGGAGGGCGGGCTGGCGGAGGTGTCGGGCGCCGGCGTGCGCTTCCGCCACCCGCTGATCCGTTCGGCGGTGCACGAGGCGGCCGCTCCGGCCGAGGTGCGCCGGGCGCACGCCGTCCTGGCGGAGCTGACCGCCGACGACCGCCGTGCCTGGCACCTGGCCGGAGCCGCCCTGGGCCAGGACGAGGAGGTCGCCGCCGCGCTGGTGGCCGCCGCCGGCCGGGCCCGCGACCGCGGCGGGTACGGCGCCGCCGCCACCGCCCTGGCCAGAGCCGCCGAGCTGACCCCCGAGCCGCGCGAACGGGCCGTCCGGCTGAAGGACGCCGCCGTCGCGGCCTGGCTCGGCGGCCGTCCCGGTCAGGCGGAGTCGCTGCTGGCCGAGGCGCGCGAACGGGCCGGCGGCGACGTCGCCGTGACCATGGAGATCGCCCAGCTCCGCGGCCGGTTCGAGCTGAACTCGGGCAACGCCGCCGAGGCCGTGCGGATCCTGGCGGCGGGCGACAGCCTGGACATGCTGGCCGACGCCTCCGAGGCGGCCGCGTACGTCGGCGACACCGCGATGATCGTCGAGCTCGGCCGCCGGGCCGCCGCGCACCCGGAGGGCTTCCTGCGGGACACGGTGGCCGGCATCGGCCTGACCCTGGGCGGCGACGCCGCCGGGCCCGACCTCCTGCGCCGGGCGCTGGCGCGGGCCGGTGAGCTGGAGGACCCGGCGGGCCACCTGTGGGCGGCGGCCGCGGCCAGCCAGCTCGGCGAGACGGACCTGGCCGCCGAGCTCAGCGACCGGGCCGGGCAGGTGGCCAGGGTGTCGGGCATGGCGGGGCAGTTGCCGGTCGTGCTGGAGTTCGTGGCGACCGCCGAACGGCTGGCCGGGCGGCTGGCGCGCAGCCAGGCCCTCTCGGAGGAGGGCCTGGAGCTGGCCCGCGAGGCCGGTTACGAGAACACGGTGGCCGCGCACCTGGCCAACCTGGCGGTCGTGGCGGCGCTGCGCGGCGAGGAGGACGACTGCGAGCGGCAGGCCCGCGCGGCGCTGGCCATCGCCGTCCCCCATCGGGTGGGGCTGCGCGCGGGGGTGGCGGCGTACGCGCGGGCGATGCTCGACCTGTGCCTGGGCCGGCACGCGGCGGCGCGCGACCGGTTCGCGGCCATCGCCGCGGCCGGGCCGGGCACCGGGCATCCGGCGGTCGTCTGGCGGACGACCCCCGACCGCGTCGAGGCCGCCGTCGGAGCGGGCGACGAGGCGGGCGCGCGGGCGGCGCTGGAGGCGTACGAACGGGGGTCGCGGCACGCGGCGACGCCGGAGTCACGCGCGCTGCTGGCACGCTGCCGGGGCCTGGCCGAATCGCGCGAGGACGCCTTCGACGAGGCTCTGCGGCTGCACACCAACCCCTTCGAGGCGGCCAGGACGGCCCTGCTGCTGGGCGAGCGGTTGCGCCGCGGGCAACGTCCGGGCGAGGCGCGGGCGCATCTGCGGATGGCGTGGGAGACGTTCGAACGGGCGGGCGCGCGGCCGTGGGCGCGGCGCGCGCAGGAGGAGCTGCGGGCCGCCGGCGAGAGCGGGCAGGCGCCGCCCGCGGCCGTGCTCGACGCGCTGACCCCGCAGGAGTTGCGCATCGCGGGCCTGGTCGCCGACGGGTTGTCGAGCAAGCAGATCGCCGCCCAGCTCTTCCTGAGCCCGCGGACGGTCGAGTACCACCTGTACAAGATCTATCCGAAGCTCGGCATCGGCTCCCGTACTGATCTGGCGCGGCTAGTAGTTCTACAGAAGGCGCCCGTGGCCGGGCCGGGCAAGCTTTGAGGCATGCAAAACGTGAACATCTGGAGTGAAGAGTTCGGCGCCGCCACCGACGAGCCGATCCTGCTGATCATGGGTTCGATGTCGCAGGGCGTCCTGTGGCCGGACGAGTTCGTCGGGCTGCTGACCGCGGGCGGCCGCCGGGTGATCCGGTACGACCACCGTGACACCGGCATGTCGGACACGGTCGACTTCGCGGCGCACCCGTACACGTGGGACGACATCAAGGACGACGTCTACCGGGTGATGGACGCGCACGGCCTGGACAGCGCGCATCTGGTCTGCCACTCGGCGGGCGGGTTGCTGGGGCAGTTCGTCGCGGTGGAGCGGCCGGAGCGGGTGCGGTCGCTGACGGTCATCGGCTCCTCGCCGCTGGGCGGCCGCGAGGGGCAGGTCATCATGCGGGCGCTGCTGGGCCAGCCGCAGCCGGAGGGCAGCCTGCCGGTGCCGCTGCCGGAGTTCGTGGCCTTCTACCAGACCCTGATCGCGTCGCCGCCGCCGCAGGACCGGCGGGCGGCGATCGAGGGCATGATCGCCGAGCAGCGTCTGCTGCACGGGACCGGGCTGCCGTTCGACGAGGACGCGGCGCGCCGGTTGCAGGAGCGCATCTACGACCGGGCGCGCGACCTGTCGGCGACGGTCAACCATCGGCTGGCGGCGGGCGCCAAGCCCGATTTCGAGCCGGTGGGCGTGCTGCACCAGGTCAAGGCGCCGACGCTGGTGATCGAGGGCACCCACGAGGTGGCCAAGCCGGGTCATGGCGCGCTCATCGCCGAGCAGGTGCCGGGGGCGCGGCTGATGATGGTGGAGGGCCTGGGGCACACGCTGCCGCCGGAGGTCCACGAGGAACTGGCCACCGCCGTCCTCGCGCACACGACCCCTCGCGATCTCTGACCGGCGGGCGGGCCCGCGCGAGGCCGGCTGACCCCGCCGGCCCGTCGGTGGGCGGGTTTCGGATGGCCTGAACTGCTCGTTTTCCGTCCGTAAAGAGATTTAGTACGGTAGGGCCTCCGGTTACAGCTGTGGCAGAAGCAGGCCCCTGGTACGAGAGGTACGCCGTTTGAGCGACGAGTTCGGGCTGACAGTCGAAGCGTTGGCCAGGGAGTACAACCGGCAGGCCCGCGAGCTGCGGACGGCGTACGGCAAGCTGTCGGAGCTGGTGGCGACCGCGCAGAGCCGCGACGGCCTGGTCAGTGTGACGGTGGGGCCGCGCGGTCAGGTGCAGGACATCGCGCTGGACCCCCGGGTGTACCGCAGGCTCGCGCCGTCCCAGCTCGCCCGCTCGATCATGGAGCAGATCGGCGCCGCCACCGAGCAGGTGGCGGACCGGACGAAGGAGCTCATGACGCCGTTCATGCCGAAGGGGCTGCCTCTGGAGGAGGTGCTGGGCGAGGGGGCGGGCATCGAGTCGTTCCTTCCGAAGCCCGTCCGGCTTTCGCCGGAGGACGGCGAGAGGCATGAGTGACCTCCGCGGCCAGGGATACCAGGCCGTCTTCAGCGGTCTTCGGCAGCGTTCCACGCAGGCCGGCTCCAGCGCCGACGCCCTGTGGGACATTCGCGACGTGTTAAGCGCCGTCTTCTACCGCGAGGGCAACCCGCTGGGCGACGACCAGTACGGCATGGAGCTGGAGAAGAACCAGTACAAGATCGAGGAGGGCGTCTTCGCCGCCTTCGACGGCTACATCCGGGCGGTGGAGACCGTGCAGGACGGGCTCTGGGGCAACGCGCGGAACTACGAGGACGCCGAAGGCTACGGCGACCCCGGCGGCGAGGACCCGGGCTCCCCCTCCCCCGGCGGCCAGGGCCTCCCGGATCCGCCCCCCGACGGCCGGCTGCCGCCCCCCGCGGACGCGTCACCTGCGGGTGTGCCCCCGCAGGGCGACGGCCCGCCTCTCCCGTCGTTGCCGGGGATGTGAGTTTCCTTGGGATTCGACGGTTTTCTCGTCCCTGACTGGGCGAAGCCCTACATCGGCTACGCCGTCGGCATGGACTGGCCCGAAGGTGACGAGGACGGCTGTTTCCGGATCGCCGACGCGTGCGCGGCCGCCGCGCGGGACGTCCTGGAGGAGCGGGGCGTGGCGGTCTACAGCCGGCTGGGCGACGACTGGGACGGCGACGCGCTGCGGGAGTTCGTCAAGCACGTCCAGGAGGGGCCCGATCAGCTGCTGGCCGAGCTCATCAGACAGCTCGTCTCGGCCGCACTCCACTACAACGATCTCGGCGTCCAGGTGCAGTACACCAAACGGATGATCGAGGTCTCGGTCTGGTTCCTGATCCTGCAGCTCATCTGGCTGCTGGCGGCGGCGGCGGGCCCCTGGGGACCGGCCGCCGTAGCCGTGGCCGGCTCCCGGATCCAGCTGACCCGGCTGGCCATCGCCCAGCTCGGCAGGCGGCTGCTGATCAACATCGGGCTGTTCGGCGGCCTGATGGGCGGCATGGACCTCGGAGTGCAGGCCACGCAGTCCCGGCGCGATCACATCGACTGGGACCAGGTCATGACGTCGGCCGGCACGGGCGCCCTCCTGGGCGCCTTCCTGACGGGCTTCACCGGGATCCTGCCCGCCCGGTCGATGGTCGGGCTGATGGGCCGTTCGGGCCTGGCCAGCATGGCCACGGACGTGACCACGCAGCTCGCGAGCGGGCAGCCGCTCGACCCCGACAGGCTGCTCAAGAGCCTCACCTCCGGCGTGCTGGGGGGCGCGGACGCGCACTGGGCGAGCTGGAGCCCGGGAGCGCACGTCAAGCCCGACGCGGGCCCGCCGGTGAGCTCCACGGGGAGCTCTGGCGCGAAGCCCGGCGCGCACTCCGGTTCGGCCGCCACGCTTCCTTCCGAGTGGACGAGCGGCGGCCTGCACCAGTCCTACGCCTACGATTCCCCGCCGTCGTCCTACTCGTCCTCGCATTCGTCGTCGTACTCCTCGTCGCACTCGTCCTCTTCGTACAACTCCTCGCACGCCTCCTCGTCCCTGCACGACGTCTCCTCGTCGTCGTACACGTCCTCGTACTACGGGGACGGTTCGGCAGGGCTTCCGTCCGGGCACTTCCCGGACAACGCCACGCTGGCCGGCGCGGGCACCAAGCAGGACGTGTCGTTCGGGAGCGGGCACAACTTCGACGCCCTCCTCAACGACGTGCGGGCCGGGGACGGGCCGGCCGCCTCCCACGCGGGCGAGGGCGTCCTGCCCGGCGCCGCCAAGCCGCAGGGGCCGTTCCGGATCCTGGAGAACCCCGGCAAGTCGGGCGACGGTTATGTGAGCGGGGGCCAGTGGGGCAAGTACGGCGCGGCGGGCGTGCTGATCCGGGGCATCGACCAGCACGGCGAGCCACGCTACCTGCTCATGCAGCAGAGCGAGTTCGTCTCCAACGCCGGCAAGTGGCAGCTGCCCGGCGGCGCGCTCGACAGCCTGGAGAGCCCCGTGCACGGCGCGGCCCGGGAGATCAGCGAGGAGCTGGGCGTCAACCAGAACTACCTGGACCTGCTGCAGCTCAAGGGCGAGCACGCCGTGCACGTCGGGGACGGCGGCTGGACGTACACCAACCTGGCCGCCGACGGGCCGATGTTCGCCCCGAAGCTCGACACGTTCGAGGCCAGCGGCGCCAAGTGGTTCACGCTGAAAGAGCTCACCTCGATGGCGAACGACGGCCAGCTGCACCCCGCCCTGGCCAAGGCCCTGCCGGACATCATGGGCCTGTACCACCAGGACGCGGGCCCGGCCGCCGCCCCGCCGAAGGACCACTACACCGCGCCGGACACGGCCGGCCGGATCAAGCCCCCGGTGGACTTCGGCGCGCACTCCGGCGACCTGCCCCCCTCCGCCCTGGCCCACGGCAAGGGCAGCGCGCCGCCCGCGTACTCGGGGCTGGTCGGCGACGGGTCGAACCCGTCGCTGGGGCAGACGATCCGGCGTACCGAATCGGGCCTGTACTACACCACGGCCGCGCCGCACGTCCCCTTGGACGCGCCCTTCGGCTCCCGCTTGGTCTCGCCCACGTTCGGCCAGGCCGTCTGGTCGGACGTCTCGGCCGGGCTGTCCGAAGCCGAGCGCGCGGCGGGGCAGTCCTACTCCGGCAGCGGCTACATCGGGATGAACGATTACCTGCGCAACGGCGACTCCTCCATCGAGGGCCTGACTGCCGAGGACATCGCCGCGAACAAGGCACGTCTCATCGAACAGATCGAGGCGCTCCAGGCGGTGACGAAACGCCGGCCGGTCCCCGAGACGATCGACGTGTTCCGGACGCTGCGGCTGACCAAGAATCTGTTCACCGTGCCCGTCCACGAGCTGCCGGGAACCGTGCAACGCGACCCCGCCTTCTTCTCGACGAACCTCGGCGACAAGAACGTCTTCTCCGGGGACGTGCTGCTGCACCTGCGCGTCGCCGAGGGCACCCCCGCCTTCTACCTGGACCTGATCAGCCATCACCGCGAGAACGAGCTGCTCCTCGGCGCCGGCACGTCCTGGTTCGCCGAGGACGTGCAGCGGAAGGACGGCCGGTGGCACGTCTACGGCTGGGTGCTGCCGCCGGAGGCCGACGGATGATGGGACGGATGACGGGAAGGACGACGAAGTGTCGCTGAAGGACCAGCCCGAGTTCCGGACCGTCCACGCCCCGGACGCCTACCCCCGCACGACGGCGTCCGCGGTCCGCTACGTCCCGGTGCTCAAGGACGGCGCCGTGATCGGCTACCTGTGGGCCGCCGCCACGGACGACGCGGCCCAGTACGTGCCGCGCGAGCAGGCCGGTGACGCCGCCTTCGACGCCGCCGTGGTCTGGACCCGGCGGCTGCGCTGGGCCAAGGCCAACGGCGTCACCCCGCTGCAGGCGCTGCGGCACTGGGCGGGCGAGGCCGAGGACGCCCGCGCCGGGCAGGTTCCGGTGCGGCAGCCGTTCGAGCTGCCGTCCCTGCGCGCGCTGGAGGAGCTGGCCGCGGCCGCGTGACGTCCCGCCGCGGGGCCGCCCGCGGACGGGCCTCACCGAGCAGGCGCCGGGGGAGCGCCGGCGGGCAGGGCGCGGCGCGCCAGCGTGACGTAGAAGTCCGTCCCCGTCCGCAGGACGGCGTCGTTGAAGTCGTACTCCCTGCTGTGCAGCGGGTCGCCGCCCCGGCCGGGTTCGGTGCCGTTGCCGAGGAAGACGAAGCAGGCCGGCACGGCCCCGGCGAACACGCCGAAGTCCTCGCTCGGCATGACCGGCGCGCAGTCGGGGTCGACGCCGTCCTCGCCGGCGACCGCGACGGCCGCCTCGACCGCCGCGGCGACGCAGGCGGGGTCGTTGACGGTCGGCGCGAACTCGTGGGTGTAGGTGACGGCGCACGTCGCGCCGTGGGCGGCGCCGATGCCCTCGCAGAGCCGCCGGACGCGGTCTTCCAGGAGCGCGGCGACGGCGGGGTCGAAGCTGCGGGTGTCCCCCCTGATGACGACCTCGCCGGGGATGGCGTTGCGCGCGCCGTCGGTGCTGATGTCGGTGCAGGACACCACGGCGGGCAGCGCGGGGTCGACGTTGCGGGCGACGACCGTCTGCAGGGCCAGGACGATCTCCGCGGCCACCACGATCGGGTCGACGACCATGTGCGGGCGGGCGGCGTGCCCGCCGCGGCCCCGGATGCGGATCTCGAAGTTGTCCTCGCCGGCCATGATGCTCCCGGCGCGGGTCAGGAAGTGGCCGGCGGGGACGCCGGGCCAGTTGTGCAGTCCGTACATGGCCTGGACCGGGAAGCGGGCGAGCAGGCCGTCGTCGAGCATGGCCCGCGCGCCGCGGCCGGGCTCCTCGGCGGGCTGGAAGACGAACCGGACGGTGCCGTCGAAGCCGCCCTCGGCGGCCAGGACGGCGGCGGCGCCGAGCAGCATCGCCATGTGCCCGTCGTGGCCGCAGGCGTGCATGAAGCCGGGGTTGCGGGAGACGTGGGCGTGCGTGCCCGGCTCGTCGAGCGGCAGGCAGTCCATGTCGGCCCGCAGCCCGACGGCCCGGCCGGCGCCGCCCCTGGTCAGGGAGGCGACGACGCCGGTGCCGCCGACGCCGGTGACGACGTCGAGGCCCGCCGCCTCCAGCGCCTCGGCGAGGTAGGCGCTCGTCGCGTGCTCGGCGAAGGCCGGCTCGGGCCGCCGGTGCAGGTCGTGCCGCCAGGCGCGCAGCCGGGAGTCGAGGTCGGTCACGAGCGGGTCCTTCCGTGCCGGTGGGGCACCATGATGGACGCGTCCGGCCGCCCGATCAATGCGGGGCGGGCCGCAGGTGCTCGTCGAGCCAGTTCAGCACCTTGGAGACGAGGCTGACGCGGTTGGCGCGGTTGCGGATCTCGTGGCCTTCGTCCTCGAAGAGCAGCAGGTCGCAGGGCACGCCGCGGGCGCGGGCCGCCCCGAACGCCTGCCGGGCCTCGTGCACCGGCACGTTGGTGTCCTGGGTCCCGTGCACGACCAGGAGCGGGGCGGCCAGCCGGTCGAAGGCGCGCAGCGGGGACAGGGCGTGCAGCAGGTCGCGGTCGGCCTCCGGGTGCCCGTACTCGGACACCGCGGCGGCGGCGATCCACGGTTCGGTACGGGCGTAGAAGGTGGCGAAATCGGCGATGCCGCTCATGTTCACGCCCGCGCGGAAGAGGC
The DNA here is from genome assembly GCF_042878785.1 of Nonomuraea sp. NPDC003560. Taxonomy (NCBI): domain Bacteria; kingdom Bacillati; phylum Actinomycetota; class Actinomycetes; order Streptosporangiales; family Streptosporangiaceae; genus Nonomuraea; species Nonomuraea sp. NPDC003560. The sequence goes on from NZ_JBIAOF010000016.1 coordinate 121,175, forward strand.
GCGGATGGGTGACGAGGGCGGCCAGGGTCAGGTAGCCGCCGTACGACCAGCCCATGCAGGCGAGCCTGGACGGGTCCGCCGCGCCCGTCCGCACCAGCGCGGCGGCGCAGTCGGCGACGTCCTCGACCGCGCGGAAGCGCAGCGCCAGGTCGTCGGCCTGGCGGAAGGCCCGCCCGTACCCGCCAGAACCGCGCACGTTGGGCGCCAGCACCCCGATCCCGGCGGCCAGGAGGTTCTGGTAGAGGGGGTTGAAGGTGGGGCGTTCCTGGTCCTCCGGCCCTCCGTGCAGCGACACCACGAACGGCGCGGGCCCGTGGACGTGCGCCGGGCGGTAGAGCCAGGCGGCCAGCTCCAGCCCGTCGCGGGCGGGGAAGCGCAGCAGCTCGGCGCCGGTCGCGACCGGGAGCCGCCCGGCCCCGGCGGCGTACCGGTACGTCCCGGAGGTAAGGTCGCACAGCAGCACGTGCGAGGGCTCCTGGGGGCTCTCGGCGGCGAGCACCGCCGTGCGGCCGTCCCAGGCGACCCGGACCGAGGTGACCACGTCGGCGGGCGGCGGCGGAAGCGGCCTGACATGCACGGCGGGCAGTTCCACGACGTCCAGCGCCGAGCGGCCGTGCTCGTTCCACAGCAGGACGCCGCGGCGGCCGTCGGCGCTGAGCGCGAACCGGTCCAGCTCGGCGTCCGGCCGCTCGGCCAGCACGACGGGATAGGCGTTGCGCCGCACCGCCAGCAGCGCGGCCCGGTCGCGGCCCGCGTCGGACACCAGGTAGGCGATCTCGCCGTCGGGCGACAGGACCCCCTGGTCGGTCGAGCCGGGCAGGCCGGGCAGCAGGTCGCGCTCGCCGCCCGGCGGGTGACCCGGGACGGCGTCGGCCGCGTACATCCGGCGCAGGCCGCGCGGCCCGCGCCGGAGCAGCATGCGCGCGTGGTCGCGGCTGACCGCGGCCGGCCACAGCAGCTCGCCTGCGGCGATGACCTGGCGGGCGCCGGTGACGGCGTCGGCCAGCTCGGCCCTGGTCAGGCCGGCGGCGGAGGTCTCGGCCACCAGGACGGACTCGCCCCGGCCGGTCCAGCGGACGAGCGCGGCCGACCCGTGCGGCGGGACGGCGAGCGGCCGCAGCTCGCCGCCGTGCGGGCGCACGGTCCACACCTGCGTGTGCTCGCCGCCGCCCGGCGCCACCAGGACCGCCAGGTGTTCCCCCGTGGGCCCCCAGCTCACGTCCACGACCGGGTGGTGGCCGGTGTCGACCGGCCACGCGTCCAGATCCGCGCCGAGCGGCTGGACCCACACCCGGGGCACGCCGTCCTGGTCGCCGACGAAGGCCACGGCGCTGTTGTCGGGCGCCAGCGCGGGCCGGCGGCAGTTCCAGGCGCGCAGCGCGGCGGCCGACGGCAGGTGCGACAGGTCGCCGAGGATGTCCGGCATCACATCTGGTGGGCCTGGAGCCACAGTTCGAGCAGGCCGATCTGCCACAGCGTGTTGACGCCGGTCGTCGCCCTGTCGGACTCGGGGTCGGCCAGCAGCCGCCGTACGAACTCCGGACGGAACAGGCCCCGCGCGCGGGCGGCCCCGCTGGTGAGGGCGTCCCGGACGAGGTCGAGCAGGGGCCCTTCGACGTGCCGGACGGCGGGCACCGGGAAGTAGCCCTTCGGCCGGTCGACGATCTGCGCGGGCAGCAGCCGGCGGGCGGCGTCCTTGAGCACGCCCTTGCCGCCGTGGGCCAGTTTGAGCCCGTCGGGGCAGGCGGCGGCCAGCTCGACCAGGTCGTGGTCGAGGAACGGCGTGCGGGCCTCCAGCCCGTGGGCCATGGTCATGTTGTCGACGCGTTTGACCGGGTCGTCGATCAGCATGGCCGTGGTCTCCAGGCGCAGCACGGCGTCGAGCGCGGTGTCGGCGCCCGGCCGCGCCACGTGCTCCCGGACGAAGTCGCCGCTGACGTCCCGGTCCAGCAGGTAGCCGGGGGCCAGCACGCCGGACAGCTCCTGGTGCGGGCGGTCGGCGAACTCCCTGCAGTAGACCTCGGCCGCCCGCTCGCGCGGCACGCCCGCCAGCGGCGGGAACCAGCTGTAACCGGCGAACACCTCGTCGGCGCCCTGGCCCGACTGCACGACCTTCACGTGCCGGGCGACCTCCTGCGACAGCAGGTAGAAGGCGACGCAGTCGTGGCTGGCCATCGGCTCGCTCATGGCGCCCACCGCGCGTTCCAGCCCGTCCAGCAGGCGGTCGCCCGGGATCCGGATGCGGTGGTGGTCGGTGCCGAACCGGCCGGCGACCAGGTCGGAGTAGGCGAACTCGTCCCCCTGCTCGCCGCCGGCCGCCTCGAAGCCGATGCTGAACGTGGTCAGGCCGCTCTGCCCCTCCTCGGCCAGCAGCGCCACGATGAGGCTGGAGTCCAGGCCGCCGGAGAGCAGCACGCCGACCGGCACGTCGGCGACCATCCGGCGGCGCACCGCCGTGCGCAGGGCGTCCAGGGTGGCCCGGCGCCACTCCTGCTCGCTCAGCCCCGCGTGCTCGGGCATCGCGGAGCGGGTGTAGGGCGGGTCCCAGTAGCGGTGGTCGGTGCTCGTGCCGTCCGCCTCGACGACCCGCACGGTGGCCGCCGGCAGTTTGCGCACGCCCGCGAGGATCGTGCGCTCGCCGGGCACGAGCGAGTGGAAGGTCATGTAGTGGTGCAGCGCCACCCGGTCGATGCCGGTGTCCAGGCCGCCGCCCGCGGCCAGGGCGGGCAGCGTCGAGGCGAAGCGCAGGCGGCGGGCGTCGTGGCTGACGTACATGGGCTTGATGCCGAGCCGGTCGCGGCCGAGCACCAGCCGGCCGCTGTCCCGCTCGTGGATCGCGAAGGCGAACATGCCCTTGAAGTGTCCGACGCACTCGGCGCCCCACCGGTGGTACGCCTTGAGCAGCACCTCGGTGTCGGAGGTGGAGTAGAACCGGTAGCCCGCGCCGCGCAACTCCTCGCGCAGCTCGCGATAGTTGTACAGGCAGCCGTTGAACACCACCGCCAGGCCGAGCCCGGCGTCCACCATCGGCTGGGCCGCCTTCTCCGACAGGTCGATGATCTTGAGCCGCCGGTGGCCCATCGCGACGGCCCCCTGCGCCCACAGGCCGGAGCCGTCCGGCCCGCGGTCGTGCATCGCGTCGGTCATCCGGCCCACCGCGCCGATGTCGGCCTCCGCGCCGTCGAACCTGAACTCGCCGCTCAGCCCGCACATGCCGCCACCCCCGTCCCGCCGAGGCCGGCCATCAGGCCGCCGGCCGGCACGAAGGGAGGTCGTGGTCGCCCGTCGGCCGGTCCCACTCGCAGGTGCGGGTCTCGCTGAGCACCAGGTCGACCACGTCCGCCAGGCTGCCCCGCTCGGCGTACGCCGCCCGCTGGCGGGCCGCCGACGTGCCCGTCTGCAGGACCTGCCGGGTCAGCCCGGTCACCAGCTCCCAGTCGCCGGCCGCCTCCAGTTGCGGGCGCAGGCCCGTCACCAGGTCCTCGACCACCTCCTTGGCCGGGCGCGGCACGCCCTCCACCGGATCGACCAGGTCGCCCTCCAGCCCCCACCGGGCCGCCTGCCAGGTCGCCGCGCGCGCCGCCTCCACCTGCACCTCCGGCCCGGGGCCGCGGCGCGCCGCGGCCACCTCCCTGGCCACCAGCGCCCGGAACAGCCCGGCGATCAGCACGACGTCCTCCACCCGGGGACAGGCGTCACAGATGCGCAGCTCCACCGTCGGCACGTGTTGCGAGGGCCGGACGTCGAAATAGAGCATCCCCGCGTCGCTGATCACCCCGGACCGGATCAGGCCCCGCACCATCTCCTGGTACTCGGCCGCCGAGCCGAACTTGCCGATCGGCCCCGTCGTCGGCCACCGCTGCCACACCAGCGTGCGGTAGCTGGCGTAGCCGGTGTCGGCGCCGTCCCAGAACGGCGAGCTGGCGCTGAGTGCCAGCAACGGCGCCAGCCAGGGCGTCAGCCGGTGCGCCACCGCGACCGCCAGGTCCGGGTCGGGCACCTCCGCGTGCACGTGCGTGCCGCAGATGAGCTGCTCACGGGTCAGCACCTGGAAGTCGCTGAGCATCTTCTCGTATCGCTGGTCGGGGAAGACCTTCACCTCGTCGAGGTCGGCCAGCTGCGGCGTGCCGACCGCCGCGATCCCCAGCCCCAGCTCGTCGGCGGTGGAGATCAGCTTGCGGCGCAGGCGGCACACGTCGCGGGCCAGGTCGTCCAGGGCCAGGAACGGCGCGCTGTTGGCCTCGACCATCGACCGCTGCAGCTCGTGCGTGAAGCTCTCCTCGGGCAGCGCGCTCAGCAGCGCCCCCGCCCGCGCGGTCACCCGGCGTGTGGTCGCGTCGACGATGTGGTACTCCTCCTCCACACCGACCCGGATCGCTCCCCCGGACCCCTCCACGGTCACCACTCCCATCATCAGGCATTCGAAGCCACCCCCTTCTCCCCCGAAAACGCGCTTCAGCACCTCTTGACCTCCACAAATGAAGGTCAGGCCGCGAATACGGCCTGTCGGACGCTCAGTGAGAGTGCCGGTGGGGGTCGGCGTGGATGTGGGTGCGCATGCCCTGCGGGTCGAACAGGATGAGCAGCTCGACCGTGCCGCCGTCGGCGCTGCCCAGCCAGTGGGGCATGGACGTGTCGAACTCGGCCGCCTCGCCGACCGGCAGCGTGAGGTCGCGGTCGCCGAGGACGAGCCGCAGGCGTCCGGTGAGGACGTAGAGCCATTCGAAGCCGTCGTGGGTCTGCGGGGCCGGTTCGAGCGGTTCCGGCCGCGCGGGGATGATCATTTTGAACGCGTGGACCCCGCCCGGCCGCCGGGACAGCGGCACGAACGTCATCCCGAACCGGGTGATCGGCTTGAGGTGGATCCGGGGGTCGCCGGTGCGCGGGGCGCCGACCAGGTCGTCGAGCGGGACGTCGTAGACGCGGGCCAGCGGCAGCAGCAGCTCCAGCGTGGCCCGGCGCTGCCCGCTCTCCAGCCGGGACAGCGTGCTCTCCGAGACGCCGGTCGTGGTGGCGAGCTCGGCGAGGGTGATGCCGCGGTGACGACGCAGGGCCCGAAGGCGCGGCCCCACCGCGCCCAGCACCTCGTCCATGTCGTCGTGCACGACGGCCATCTTGCCATAACCGCAAGTTTTCGTGCCAGATCGGCGGGCTGCTGGTCGGATTGATCCCACACTGATCGACGGCAGCACCGGCCGTCGACCCCGCCACTCTCCTCAGGACAGGACCACATGACCACCGCTCCACGGCCGTCGCCGGGCCGTCTCGCCCGATCCGCGCGCACGGCCGCGACCGTCGCGCTCGCCCTGCTGCTCCCGCTCGCCGCCACGGCCTGTTCGACGCCCGCCGCCGCTCCCCCGCCCGCCGCCTCCCACACCACCGCCACCCGGGACGACCCGCGCTTCGGCACGACGTTCCGGCACGAGTTCGCCGACGTGGACGGCGTGCGCATGCACTACGTGAAGGGCGGGACCGGCACGCCGGTGGTGCTGATCCACGGCTGGCCCCAGACCTGGTACGGCTGGTGGCCGATCATGCCGGACCTGGCCCGGCACCACACCGTCTACGCCGTGGATCTGCCGGGGCTGGGCGACAGCGAAGGCTCGCCCACCGGCTACGACAAGGCCACGCTGGCGCGGTACGTGCACCAGCTGATCGCCGGGCGGCTCGGGATCAGGGACGCCGCCGTCGTCGGCCACGACTTCGGCGCCGCGGTGGCGTTCCAGTACGCGAGCCGGTTCCCCGCCGACACCGCCCGCCTCGGCTACCTGGACCTGCCGCTGCCCGGCCCGGCCGTCGACGCGGCCACGTACCGGTCGCTGAGCTGGCACATCGCCTTCCACTCCCAGCGCCGGGTGCCCGAGGCGGTGGTGGGCGACGACGTCCGCGAGTACCTGGCGCTGTTCTACCCCCAGGTCTCCTACGGCGGAACGGCGTTCGGCGGCACCTCGCAGCGGTCCCCGTTCAGCGACGCCGAGATCACCGAGTACGCCCGCACCTACAGCCGGCCGCAGGCACTGTCGGGCGGCTTCGAGCTCTACCGCGCCCTGGACCAGGACGTGCGCGACACGACGGCGGCGGCGCCGGTACGCGTCCCGGCGCTGCTCATGACCGCCCAGGGGCAGCTCGACGCGATCCGGGCCACGGTGTCACCGCGCCTGACCAGGATCGTCCGCGCGGTGGACGTCCCGCGCGCCGGGCACTGGCTCGTCGAGGAGAACCCCGGTTTCGTCACCGCGGAGCTGGAGCGGTTCCTCGACGGCTGACCCGGCCGACGACCAGGACGGCGGGTCCACCCGTTCGAGCTTGCTCCAGCCGGTCCAGCCCCGCCCGCGCAGCAGCTCGATCAGCCGACGGGCGGGCGGGACGGCGTCGAACGCCAGGGCGTCCATCAACCGGACGAACTGCGGCTCCACGTCGAGGTCGTCGACGTAGCCCTCGTCCCGCTCGCCGGTCAGCCGCGTGAGGCAGGCGGCCAGCTCGTCGGCCAGCTCCTCCAGCCGGGGGTCGTCGGCGGACCGGGTGAGGGCCTGGCCCAGGTTGCGGAAGAAGCCGACGAAGTCCGGGTCGTCGAGCTGCTCGCGTTTGCGGGCCATCCACTCCGGCACGCGTCCGGGCGAGTGCGCGGCCAGCAGGATCCAGCCGTCGCGTTCGGCCTGGACGATGTGGTCGTCCACACCGAGTGACCGCAGCCGGTCGAGGTAGCCGACGACCTCCGGCGGCAGCGCCAGGCCGTCCCCGGCGGCCAGCCGGGCGATCCGCGCCCGGTGGCGCTGCTGCCGCCGGATCTCCGCGCGCAGCCGCCGGTCGATGTCGGCGAGCGCGGCGGCGAACTCCTCCTCGCCGGCCCGCAGCAGCTCCCGCACCCGCGCGAGCGGCACCCCGGCCTCGGCGAGGGTGCGGATCCTGATCAGCTCGACCGCGACGGCGGCGTCGTACCTGCGGTAGCCGTGGCGGTCGCGCTCGGGCTCCGGCAGCAGTCCCTTGGCGTGGTAGTGCCGCACCGCCCGCACGGTCACCCCCGCGTACGAGGCCAGTTCGCCGATGGTCAGCATGGGACCAGCCTTCCAGAGGTCGTCAAGAAGCCGCCTGCCGGATGATCCGGGCGATCTCGGTGGCGTGCGTGAAGACCAGCCCGTGGTCGGCGTCGAGCCAGGTCGTGGCGATGCGCGGCTGCCGCCGGACGAGCCGCTCGATCCCGGCCCGCCAGTTGCGGTTGAACCGCGCGGCGGGGCCGCCGCCCTCGCCGGCCATCGAGGTCGACATGATCATGCTGATCGGCCGGTCGATCAGGGGGTACCGGGACAGGATCTCGGACCGGACCACGTCGATCTCGACGTTCAGGTCGAGGATCTGGCGCGCGGTGAGCAGCACCTGGCGCGGGGTGCCGCGCCGGGCCTGCTGCCGCGCGGCCAGCTCCGCCCACATCGCCCGGAACGCCGGTAGGACGTCCTCGGTGAGGAACGGCTCGGGCACCGGGTTCGCCCCGTCGATCAGGACGAGCCCGGCGACGCCCCCGGGATGCCGGGCGGCGTGGTGCACGGCCAGGTCGGCCCCCAGCGAGTACCCCACGAGCACGGGGGGCTCGCCGAGGCCGAGCCGGCCCACCCGGGCCATCACGGCGTCCAGGTCGCCGAGGAACGCCTCGAAGGAGTACCGGTCCGCGGCCGGGGTGCGGCCGTGGCCGCGCAGGTCGAAGGTGACCACGTCGTGGTCGCGCCGCAGCAGCTCGATCAGCTCGCCGAGGTCGGCCCGGGTCGCGTTCAGCCCGGGGCACAGCACCAGCGGGCGGCCCCGTCCGCCGCGGGACAGCGGGATCGTGAGGCCGTCGTGGTGGGCGGTCAGCTCGCCGGACGGCGGGCGGTTCGTACTGGTCGGAGAGGTCATGCCCCCATGCTGGGACATTGACCCTGCGTCAGGGGAAGAGCGCCGGACGCGGCCCGGGAACGCGAGTTCTCCCGGTTCGGCATGGTCCTGCTAGCCTGATCGCCGTTTCTGCCGGAGTGCCGGAGCCGAGCCGCTCGGCCCCGCGCCGCCATGGAGTCTGGGGCCGACTGACGATGAGCGCGGAAGAGGATTTCCAGCAGGTCGGCGCCGAGCTGGCCGACCTGGGGGTGCGGGTCTCCAGGATGATGGGGAGGCCGGCGCTCAAGGATCAGGCGGGCAAGGTGTTCGCCAGCCTGCAGCGTGACGGCGCGATGGTGTTCCGGCTGGTCAGGGACACCCCTGAGCACGCGGCCGCGCTGGAGCTGGCCGGGGCGTGCCTGTTCGACCCCTCGGGCACGGGCAGGGTGGTCAAGGACTGGGTGGTCGTGCCGCACTCCTCGGCCGAGCAGTGGACGGATCTGGCCGAGACCGCCCTCAGCCGGCCCCGCTGACCGGCGGACGCCCCTACGACGGGTGTGCCCGGCGCCTCGACTCCCAGGCCCAACCGGCCGTGAGCACCAGGACGGACGTGATCACGATCAACGGGATCACCCAGATCCGGTCGCCACGCTCGACGTCGGCCATGGCCAGGAGCACGGCGATGCCGTCGAAGGCGAGCGCCACGGCGCCGATCCCGGCGAGGAACCCGGCGGCGCCCCCGGCGACCGCGACGGTCGTCCCGGTGAGCGGCGTCAGGAGCCGGGCGACCCGGGCGCACAGCAGGCCGGCCAGGCCGGCGTCCAGGACGAGGACCGCGGCCAGGGCGGCGCCCCAACGGTGTCCCGTCACCAGCGAGCTCAGGTAACCCCAGGGGTCGCCGGCCTCGACGAGGCCGAGCGCCTTCGTGAGACCGAGCGCAGCGAGCACGCCGACGGCCGCCGTCAGCACCGTGACGGCCCTGCGCTGCCACCCCCGCGCGGGGATCCCGGCCGACGGCAGGACCTTGGTGCGGTCGCCGGCCTCGTCCCGGCCCGGCTGCTGCTCGCCGAGCAGGGCCAGCGCCTCCTCGACGGTCGGCCTGCCGCGCGGCTCCTTGTCGAGCAGCCGGGCGATGAGCGGCGCGAGCCGCCCGGCCCGGCGTGGCGGCGGGGGCTCCGCCAGCAGGACGGCGGTCAGCGTCGCCGGCTGGGTGTCGCGGCGGAACGGCGAGACGCCCTCGACGGCCTGGTAGAGGGTCACACCGAGGGAGAACAGGTCACTGGCCGGGAGCCCGTCGGTGCCGCGCAACCGTTCGGGGGCCGTGTACTCGGGTGAGCCGACGAGCATCCCGGCGGTCGTCAGGGCGGTGTCGGCGGTGTGGACGGCGATGCCGAAGTCGGTGAGCAGCACCTTGCCGTCCGCGGCGAGCATGACGTTGGCCGGCTTGACGTCGCGGTGCACGATGCCGGCCCGATGCGCCGCGCCGAGCGCCGCCATCAGCCCGGCGGCCAGCTGTGCGGCGCGGTCCACCGGCAACGGCCCGTGCGTGTCGAGGTGCTCCTGCAGTGACCGGCCCTCGACCAGCTCCATCACGATCCAGGGCAGCCCGTCCTGGACGACGTCGTGGACGGCGACGACGTTCTCGTGCGCCCGCAGCCGGACGGCGTTGCGCGCCTCGCGCGCGGTGCGCTCCAGCCGCCTGTCCTGCTCCGCCTGCGGCAGGCCGGGCGGCAGCCGCAGTTCCTTGATCGCCACCTCGACGTCCAGGACCTGGTCGTGGGCGCGCCAGACCTGCCCGAACCCGCCGGCGCCAAGAAGGGCGACCAGCCGGTAACGCCCGCCGACCAGGTGACCAGGCTGTGCCGATGTCATGACCATCCGCCCTCTTGCCCTGCATGTCGGTGATCACAATAGCCACCGGACGGGGTGGCCGGCGGGTCACGTGACGATCAGAGTTCGCCGGGGTCGAGGCGGGCGCGCAGGGCGCTGGGCGTCTCGGCGAGGTGCTTGCGGACCGTCCGGGTCAGGTGCGCGTGGTCGGCGAAGCCGTACATGGTGGCCGGCTCGGCGAGCTGGGCGCCGCCGTCGGCCAGGTGCTCCAGCACGGCCCGCACCCTCAGTTCGTTGCGGTACTCGCTGATCGTGCGCCCGGTGACGTACCGGAAGATCCTGCCGACGTGCTTGAGCGCTTCCTGCACGGCCAGGGCCATGCGGCGGTGGATCACCCGCGTCGGGGGCGGCGCGCCGGGGCCAGGCCGCTCGGTCCGGGGCGGGAGAGCCGCCAGCAGGCTCCGCACCCGTTCACCCACCTCCAGGGGGTCGGCGCCCTTCCTGCAGGCGGACAGCAGCTCGCGTTCGCTGGTCACGTAGCCGCCGGCCGCGTCGAGGAAGGAGTCCCGCGGGTCATCCGTGCGGCGGCGCCCCGGAGCAGCCCGGGAGCCAGCCGGCGATGGATCGCCGACAGCGGCGGCCACACGACGCGCCCGAGGCGCCGGTCGTAGCGCAGGAGGGTGGTGAGCGACACCCGCCCGTCCGCCGCCCGGACGACGAGGTTGGCGGTCAGGAACCAGGACGCGGTCTCCAGCCGGATCCAGTCGTCGCCCCGCGCGGCGATCCGCCACCCGGCCACGGTGGCGGGCGAGCGGCCGCGGGCGAGCCGGAGCCCCAGGAGACCTCGCCAGATGAACCGCTCCCCCGCGCTGGGCACGTCGCCGAACATCGCCCGCGCCCACCGCTCCGCCGTCGCCCCGGCCTCGGCGGCGACGGCGTTCACGGTGAGGGCGAAGTGGTCGGCGTAGTCGACGACGGGCAAGGAGCTCAGCGCGCGGACGGACGGCGGGATGCCGCCCGTCCCGACGGCGGACTCCAGGACGCCCGCGTCGCGCTCCCGCCAGGCGCGCTCCAGCCGCCGGACGAAGGCCGGCAGGACGAGGGCGCGGCGGAACGGCGTGATGGCGGACATGTAGCACCGTCCCAGCAGGCCGTTGGGGCGCACGAGGACGGCCATGCGCAGCTCTTGCCCACCACCGGCGGCCGGCGCCCATGCCAGGTGCATCACCGCGTGCACGGTGCGGTTCGCCAGCTCCAGCGCGCATTCGTCGTCCAGGGCGTAGACCGGGGAGAAGGGCGCCAGGCCGGCGTCGGAGTCGTGCGGGGCCCGGCGCAGGTCGGCCGGCAGGCGCTCACGCAACGACGGGACGCGCCTTCCGACGCCCGCCGACGCCCTGTCCCAGCCGAACAGGGCGCCCAGCTTCCAGCGCGCCGCGAGCAGCAGCCGCAGCGGCAGGGGGCCGCCGCTGGAGTCGCGCAACGCGGCGAGCACGGCTGAGAAGTCCTCCCGTCCGGCGCCGGGGGTGCGGATCACCCAGACGTCCTCCAGCTCGAAATCTGCGGCGATGTCATGGATGCGCCAGGGCCGTCCGGTGTGGGCGGCGTTCGCCAGCCTCATGACCCCTCCTTATCTATACGCTGCCGTATATACTGAGGTTAGCCACGGTTATACGGTGGCGTATACATATGTTCCGAGTGAGGTGGCACACACTGTGGGCGCGGTCCGTACGACACGGGAGGGGTGGATCGAGGAGGGGTTGCGGGCGCTGGCCGCCGGCGGTCCCGACGCGGTGCGCGTGGAGGCGCTGGCCAAGCGGCTCGGCGTCACCAAAGGCGGGTTCTACGGGTACTTCGCCGACCGGGAGGCACTGCTTGAGGCGATGCTGGACACCTGGGAGCGGGAGAGCACCGACGAGGTGATCGAGCGCGTCGAACGCGAGGGCGGCGACCCGCGGACCAAGATCCAGCGCGCCGGCGTGCTCACCTTCTCCGACGACCGCCTGCTGCCCATCGACCTCGCCGTCCGCGACTGGGCCAGGCGCGACGAGGCGGTCGCCGAACGCCTGCGGCGGGTGGACAACCGGCGCATGGCGCTGCTGCGCGAGATGATCGGCAGCTTCTGCTCCGACCCCGAGGAGGTCGAGGCCCGCAGCCTCCTGGCCTTCTGCGTGGCGATCGGCGAACACTTCCTGGCCGCCGACCACGGCGGCCGCACCCGGGCCCAGGTGCTCACCCGGGCGGCCGCCCTGCTGCTCGACAGGACGGACGACCAGCCGGGGCCGGCGGACGGGCCGCATCTCCGCGCCCCCGGGACATGCGGGCCAGAATGGCCCCTATGACGACCATGCCCGAGAACCGCGTCGCGGACTCGCCCGAGAGCAACGCCTACGACGCGATCGCCGAAGGTTACACGGCCGAGAACGAGACCAGCCTGGTGAACGCGTACTACGAGCGGCCCGCGATGCTGGAGCTCGCCGGGGACGTGACCGGCCGGCGCATCCTCGACGCCGGGTGCGGCTCGGGCCCCCTGTTCGCCGAGCTGCGCGATCGGGGCGCCGTCGTGACCGGCGTCGACGCGAGCGCCGGGATGCTGGAGATGGCCCGGCGGAGGCTGGGCCCCGAGGCGGACCTGCGGGTCGCCGACCTGGCCGGCCCGCTGCCCTTCCCCGACGACGCCTTCGACGACGTCATCGCGTCGCTGGTGCTGCACTACCTGGAGGACTGGGGGCCGGCGCTGGCCGAGCTGCGACGCGTGCTGCGGCCCGGCGGCCGGCTCCTCGTCTCGGTCGAGCACCCCTTCGTCATCACCCTCACGCAGCACAAGGCCGGGGAGAAGCCGGTTTACTTCGGAGCCCGCAACCGGGTCGAGGAGTGGACCATGGGCGGGCAGACCAGCCGGCTGAGCTTCTGGGACCGGCCGCTGCACGCGATGACCGAAGCCTTCACCGCGGCGGGTTTCCGCATCACCGTGATCAGTGAACCGCCGTACGCGCCGGAGGCCCGCGAGCTGTTCCCCGACGAGCTCCGCGAGATCTCCGGCGCGCGGTTCCTGTGCTTCCTGTTCTTCGTCCTGGAAGCCGCCTGAAGCGTCTTCGTCCTGGAAGCCGCCTGAAGCGCCCGGCGTCAGGACGTCGCGCGGGCCGCTAGCGGACGGCGACCACGTGGGTGGTGCGCGCCGGCCCCACGTCCGAGTTGCCCGCCAGGTCGACGGTGTAGGTGTGCTCACCGGCCGCGGTCGGCGTGTCGGAGAAGCTGAACGTCCCGTCGGGGGTGGGGACCAGTTTCGCCACGCTCCTCGAGGTGACGGCGCCGTCCGGGCCGACGACCCGCAGCGAGACGGTGACGGTCGTCCGCGGGAAGGTGATGCCGTCGGCGCCGAAGGTGCCGCTGAACGCGAGGCGCGTGCCGACGCGGCCCGTCGCCGGTCCGGTCACGGTGAGCGTCGGCTCGTACGGGCCCACCGTGACGGTCACCGAGGAGCCGCTCCCCCGGAACCATGAGTTGCCCGGCCAGTACACCTGGTACTTGTACGCCCCGGTGGACGGCGGCGTGTCGGTGAACCGGTAGGTCCCGTCCGCCGCCGTGGTGACCTCCTCGAACGGCCTGGAGGTGCCGTCGGGGAGCCAGCGGTACAGTTCGAGCGTCTGCACGCCGGGCGGCAGTCCGCTGCTCAGCGTGACCCGTCCGGTGAAGGCCGACTCCTGGAGCGTGGTCACCTTGGCGGGAGCCGTCAGGGTGAGCGTGGAGGAGTGGTAGGGCGAGGGCGGCAGCCGCCAGAGGTGCATGCGGCCGGTGCCGGGCTCCTTCAGGACCGCGAAGGTGACGGTGCCGTAGAACTCGACGCTGCCCGCCACCACGGTCTTCCCCTGGTGGGCGGCCGTGTAGATGACCTCCGAGGTGGTCGCGTCGTACACCACGAGCTCGGCCGCGTCGCCTGCCTGGGAGTTCCAGCCGCCCACGACGTAGGCGTCGTTCGGGCTGGCCCCGACGGTGACGGGGACGCCCTGGTCGCCGAAGCCGTTGTCGGCGTAGGCGCGGCCCCGCGTCAGGGCCGCCGTGTCCCAGGCGTCGAACCGGCGGGTGTCGTTCAGCGCCGACAGCGCCGTCGCGCCGTGCTCGGCGAGCGCGAGATCGCGCAGGGCCGGCAGGCCGTTCGCGTCCCCCCGGATCTCGCCGCTCGACGTGGGCGGCGTGGTGCTGATGTCGTACACCTTGACCGTGGCGGGGCTGACCCCGGACTCCCCCGCCACCAGCGTGTTCCCGGCGACGGCGACGAGCGGGGCACCGGTCGTGGCCGGCCCGACCCGGACGAGGGTGGGGGTCGCCGCCGACGTGACGAGGCCGAGGACGCCTCCTCCGCCCGCTCCGCCGCAGCCGAACCCGATCCACAGCCGGTCGTACTCCTGCGCCAGGCTCGACGGGCACGGGTACGCGGTGAGGTCGATGCGCCTGCTGATGGCGAGGGTGGTGCTGTCGATCTCGATCACCTCGTTCGAACCGCGCAGCGCCGCGTACACCTTCCTGCCGTCCTCCGGCGAGGCCAGGGCGACGGCGCCGGACAGGCCGGGGATCGTGCCGACGACCTTGCCGTCGGTGGAGGTGACCACGATCCGGTCGCCGGCGGCGACGAAGACCTTCCTGTTGCGCGCCACCACGTCGCCGCCCTCCCCGGCGACGCCGAGGTCGGAGACGGTCGCGGCGTCCGCGGCGGTCGCGGCGGTGGGCGTCTGGGTGACGAGCAGGGCCGCCGCCAGGAGCAGGGGCCCGGCCCACGCGACTGATCGGCGGGGCAGAGGAGCACGGGCAGAGGTCGATGTGCGCACAGGCACTCCGTTCTGGAGACGTCCCGGCATGACTGCGGGGCTCGCCTCCGTTGACGATCTTCAATAATCGAACACATATTCGCATACTGATGGGTTGTCGTCCAGAACACTTCGATCACGGAGCTCCTCGAAGCAGGCGCTTGACTTACCAGGGCGCGCGTCGGTTACTGGACATGACAACGGCGAGCGCGGGTGCGTCAGGCGGGAAGTCGATGAGCGCCGTCCGGGCCAGGCAAGGGGAAGGAACACCGTCATGACGGCCGCCCCAGATCAGGACGTGTCCGGCTCGTTGCCCGAGTTCCCCGGTGTCAGGGCGGCGGCGTGCCCCTTCGACCCGCCGCCGGCCCTGCAGGCGCTCCGGCAGGACGCGCCGCTGACCCGGGCACGGCTGCGCGACGGCGGCACCGTGTGGCTGGTCACCGGCTACGCCGAGCAGAAGGCGGTGCTGAGCCATCCGCAGGTCAGCTCCGACGTCACCCGGCCCGGCTACCCGCTGCCGGTCCTGGCGCCCAACCGGCCCGACAGCGCGATCAGCTTCGTCTTCATGGACGACCCCGAGCACCACCGGCTGCGCCGCATGGTGCAAGGGGCGTTCACCGTCAAGCGGGTCGAGACCATGCGCCCGGCCGTGCAGCGCATCGTCGACCGTCTCATCGACGACCTGCTGGCGAGGCCGAGGCCGGTGAACCTGGTGGAGGCGTTCGCGCTGCCGGTGCCGTCGCTGGTGATCTGCGAGCTGCTCGGCGTCCCGTACACCGACCACGACTTCTTCCAGGACAACAGCCAGATCATCGTCAAGCGTGACGTGTCGGTCGAGGACCGGACGGCCGCGGGCGGGCGGCTGCGGCAGTACCTGGACGGGCTCGTCGGCGACAAGCTCGTCCGCCCCGGCGACGACCTGCTGTCCCAGGTGGCCGCCCGGGTCACGGCGGGTGAGCTGACCAGGCAGGAGGCGGCCCAGATGGGGGTGCTGCTGCTCGTGGCCGGCCACGAGACCACCGCCAACATGATCGCCCTCGGCACCCTCGCGCTGCTCCGGCATCCCGGCCAGCTCGCCCTGCTGCGCGGGAGCGACGACCCCGCGCTGATCGCGGGCGCGGTGGAGGAGCTGCTGCGCTACCTGAACATCACCCACGGCGGACGCCGCCGAGTGGCCAAGGAGGACATCGAGATCGGCGGCCAGGTCATCCGCGCGGGCGAGGGCATCATCGTGGCCAACGACATCGGCAACCGCGACCCCGAGATCTTCCCCGCCCCCGACGAGCTGGACGTGCGCCGCGACGCCCGCCGGCACGTGGCCTTCGGCTTCGGCGTCCATCAGTGCCTGGGCCAGCCCCTGGCCCGGCTGGAGCTGCAGGTCGCCTACGGCACGCTCTACAGGCGCATCCCCACCCTGGCCCTGGCCACCGACTTCGAGAAGATCCCCTTCAAGCACGACGGCCAGGTGTACGGGGTGTACGAGCTCCCCGTGACCTGGTGACCGCACCAGCTCCGCACATCCGGCGCGCCTGAGGGCGGAGGACGTCAAGAGCCGACCGCCACCCCGCCGGGGAAGGGCGTCAGCCCTTGCGTCCTCAGGAACGAGACCTCACGGCCGACAGGCCGCCTCGCAGGGCGACGGCCAGGAGCACGGTGGCGGCGACGTACAGGCAGAGCTCCACGGTCGAACGGAGGCCGGCAGCCGTTCCCATGACTCCACCGGCCGCCGCTCCGATCGCCGTGCCGAGCTCGAGAACGAGAGCGCCGACGGCCATCGATCTCGCGACCGCGTCCGACGGGACGGATACGGGTATCGCCGACATCATGAGGACGACGAAGACGCTGCCGCCGACGCTGCCGACCAGTTCGTAGGCACCGCAGCCCAGCGCCCCGGACAAGCCCTTGTCCGCGAACACGAGGAATCCCGTCGCCCCCGTGGCCAGAGCGCCCGCCACGAACGCCGCCCGGTTCCTGCCCAGCTTGGTCTCCCAGAAGGAGGCGGTGGCGGATCCGATGAGGCCGCCCGCCGCGCCGGTGGCCAGGATGACCGCGTACGCGTCGGCCGACAGGCCGAGATCACGCGTCGCGTACAAGGGGAGCAGGGCGATGACAGCACCGTTGATCAGGCAGATGAGCGCGGCGCCCGCCATATAGACCCGGATGTCCCCACGGAACACGTGCCGGAAGCCTCGAAGGCCCCGGTCCGGCACTCTCGCCTGGGTACGCGGCAGGGCCCGCCGACGGAGCGGCAGGGTCAGAAGGGCCGACACGAAATAGCTGAGCGCGTCCACGACCAGCACCAAGGGCATCGCCAGGAACTGGAGGAGAAGACCGAAGATCCCGGGTCCGGCGATGGTGGAGAGGTGCGCGACCCCGGCCATCGCCCCGTTGGCCTTGGTCAGCCGGCCGGGATCGACGAGATCCAGGACAACAGGCGCGGAGAAGGACCCGAACGCCCCGGACAACCCGGCGATGATCGAGACCAGGGCGATGAGCCCCGGGATCGACAGGTCGTGGGAGACGGCCAGGAGGGTGACGGCGACGACGCACAGACCGGACGTCACCTCGATGGCCGCCAGGGCAGTGACACGCGAGCGTGAGCGCTCAACCAGGACGGCGGCCAGGAGCCGTCCGGCGACCCGTGAGACGAACGGGACGGCGACCAGCAGCCCCATCTGTGTGGCGCTCGCCCCCATCCACGTCGCGGCGATGAGCGGGGTGGCCGTCGCCGTGATGGACGAACCGATCTGCGATTGCGCCCGGGCGGCGAGATAACCGAGGAATGGCAGGTTCCTGGTAAGAGGTGCGGAGCCTTGGGACCTTTCGCCTTGAGCTGGGACATCGGGGAGGGTCATGCCGGCTTCGATTCTCTTTCACGACTCCTGGTCACGGCCAGGCGGATCACCGGCTCCGGAC
This sequence comes from Nonomuraea sp. NPDC003560, assembly GCF_042878785.1. Lineage (NCBI taxonomy): Bacteria > Bacillati > Actinomycetota > Actinomycetes > Streptosporangiales > Streptosporangiaceae > Nonomuraea > Nonomuraea sp. NPDC003560. The sequence goes on from NZ_JBIAOF010000016.1 coordinate 138,568, forward strand.
CGGCAGGCTGAGGACTCTGCACTGATCGAAGCTCAGCACGCAGCAGTCACCGTCGATGTCCTCGTCGTTGACACCGTCGGGATGCGGTGTCCCGTCATCCGCCGGTCTCGACAGATCGATCTCACTTCCGTCGTCCAGAGTGACGATGCCGCCCGTCGCGATGAGATCGAAATGAACGTCGCAGCGGTAGTCGACGATCTGGAACGGCTGATTGTGTTCTCCGAAGCCGACATGAACGCCAGGAAAACGTTCGTTGATGTGGGAGTTGAGCGGAACGAGCCGGTCGATGCCGGCGTTGGTGCCGAAGCCCAGCTCCCCCACGCGGCGCGCGTGCGGAACGGCCCAGCACATCTCGATCAGTTCGGCGACCTGGGCATCGTCGCAGGAAAAGTCCACAGCCTGCCCTTCCACGATGTCGACGGTCACGGGACGGGCGCCGAGGCGTGCATCCAGCGTCGTGTAAATGTTGGCGTTGAAGGCGGCGTCGGCGACCAGACGTCCATTGATGCGGGCCGGATAGGTCGCGAGCTCGCCGGCGGGCAGCACCAGAAAGGCGCCCTTCCTGAGGGTGCCCCGGTTACTGGTCCAGGTGAAACGTGCCTGATCGAGTTCGATTTCCAGGTGCGTGCCACGCGAGGTCCTGATGGTGACCTTCCGCGCCTTCCGCAGACGCCCGTACAGCGAGGCGTTGTACGCGCTCAGCTCCGCGGGCGTGGTGTTGAAGGCATGGGAGAAGAGCTCGGGACCGGCGTTGGTGACGCGTACGACATCGCAGCGGTCATCGCCGAGCAGGTCCTGGGCTTCCCGCAGAACGGCGAAGTGGGACACGCTGTTCTTCTCCAGCGTGAGAAGCACCACCCTGTTGGACCGGCGCGTCGAGGGGAGCAGCGCCTCGCGCAGGCGGGGGACCAGAGAGGGGTCCTCCATGGGCCGCATGGCGAGCGCGACAGGCGACAGCCCGCGTTCCTCCGCCGCGACCAGGATCCAGGCCGCGGGCGGGCGGCATTCGGCCGTGTAGAGAATCACCAGCTGATCGGCAGCCGAGATTCGCAGATAGGAGTCCAGAAGCGCCGACACGCCGGCCCATGCCTCCGCAGTGACTACCGCAGCCACCGAGGCCACCTCCGTAGTGAGTGAACTGCACTTGTTGACGGTCGGCCGAGCAGGCAGGGCACCTCTCGGGCCGGTCGGCGGACCGGCCCGAGAGAGCTACGCGCGCAGGCTCGGTGAGAAAGCGAGAACGCCTGCCCGGCTCACCGGCTACGCGGCGGAACGGCGATGTTGTAGGTGGCGAGCGGGAAGCCGGCGCTCCCCGAGAAAACGGCGTGCTCCGAGCTCTCCGGCTCTTCGAGCCGCAGCAGAGCATCCTGGATCTGGACTGTACGGTTGCTCATCATGTGAAGCCCTTCTCGTCCGTGGAGAGGAATCCGGCAGCGCCGGCACGCCGGCCCGCGCCTCCGCAGTGACTACCGCAGCCACCGAGGCCACCTCCGTAGTGAATGAACTGCACTTGTTGACGTGAACGCGCCTGCCCGGCTCACCGGCTACGCGGCGGAATGGCGATGTTGTAGGTCGCGAGCGGGAAGCCGGCGCTCCCCGAGAAAACGGCGTGCTCCGAGCTCTCCGGCTCTTCGAGCCGCAGCAGAGCGTCCTGGATCTGGACGGTACGGTTGCTCATCATGTGAAACCTCTCTCTTCAATCGGTTGCGGGTTGTCCGGTCATCAGGAAAAGGGACGCTGTCAGCGGTTCAACCGCCTGACCACCGTCGCCCTTATGCTTTCCAGCGGTATGAAGCCGAGCTGCCGCGAATCCATGCTGTGCGCGGGATTGTCGCCCAATATGAGCGTGTGCCCTTCGGGCACGATCTCGCCCGGCAGAATGATCTGGTTCTTCGGTATGACGTCACAGCGGATCCCGTCGGGCACGACGTCACCCGCCACGGCGACGACGCGCTTGACCAGCCAGCCCGTGTCCACCTCCGGACGCGGATGCCGCAGGACGACGACCTGGCCCGCCTGAAGTGCGTCCTGCGGACGCCGGCGACGTGCGAGCAGCCGGTCTCCCGGCCGGTAGCTCGGCAACATGCTGACCCCGGACACGACCGCGATCATTCGATGCCGCCGTAACAGCACGTAGCCGAGAACGAGGGCCGGCCCTGCCAGGACCGCCACAGCAAGGACGATCATCCGGGTACCGTCTCGTGGTAACCCGCGGCCTGCAGGTTGAACAGGCGGGCGTAGATGCCGTCCAGGCTGATCAGCTCGCTGTGCGTCCCGCACTCGGCGATGCCGCCATCGGCCAGCACCGCGAGCATGTCCGCGTCGCGAACCGCGCTCAGGCGATGCGAGATCAGGATGCTGGTGGATCCCTTGCGGTACTCCCGGAGGCCGGCGTGGATGTCGTGTTCCGCCGCCGCGTCGAGGCCCGAGCTCGGTTCGTCGAGAATGAGCAGGTCCCGGCCTTCTCGCACCAGCGACCGGGCGACCGCGACTCGTTGCGCCTGGCCACCGGAGAGACGTACGCCCTCCGAGTCGTCGGAGGCGAGGAAGAATCGGGTGAGCAGGTTGTCGTAACCCTTCGGCAGGGCGGCCAGCGTCTGGTGAACGCCCGCTCGCCTGGCCGACTCCTCGATCAGCGCACGGTCATCGATCTTCTCGATGTCCCCGACGCCTATGTTCTCGGCAGCCGAGAGGTCATATTCCATGAAGTCCTGGAAGACGGCCGAGATTCTGGAACGCAGGATCTTCACGTCGATCTCGCGGGTGTCGACGCCGTTCCACAGGATCGTGCCTTCGGTGGGCTCGTAGAACCTGCACAGCAGCTTGACCAGGGTGCTCTTTCCGGAGCCGTTCTCGCCCACCAGCCCGAGGCTGCTGCCGAAGGGAATGGTCAGGTTGATGCCGCGAAGCACCCACGGATGGTCAGGGCCGTACCGGAACCACACGTCCTTGAATTCGATGCGATCAAGGGCGGCCGGCACGTTCCTGATCTCGGCCTGAGATTCCGCCGGAAGGGAGACGATCTCCCGGTAGTGCCCGAAGAGGGTCAACTGCTGGTACGCGGAGGCGATCAGCGACACCAGGGCGGAAAGTCCTGCCTGCACGCCGGCGATGGAGGCGACGTACATGGTGATGTCGCCGAGGGTGAGCCGTCCGTTCAGTGCTTGCGCGGCCGTCCACACCAGCCCCGCTCCGGCGGTCACTGCCCCCAGGACTCCGAGCCCGAACTGAACCCGAAGGGTCGCCCTGTCCATGCGCCTTTTCTCTTCGTCGATCGCCCGCCGCTCGTTGAGCATCCTCATGTGGAAGAAGTCACCCAGGCCGAACAGGCGGACCTCCTTCGCCGCCGCGGTGGTGGAGATCAACTGGCTGTAGGCGATCTCCCGCCTCTCGGTGGGGCTCATCCGCCAGATCCGGACGGCATGCCGCTTGGCCAGCGAGATCTCCGCCAGCAACATGGGCACGGCTCCGACGATCGTCGCCGCGGCCATCATCGGGCTGATCAGCAGCAGGGACACGGCGAACCCGCCGATGGTGAGCGATCCGGCGAACAGGCCGAGCGCCGCCTGGAACACCTGGCTCGGCGTGTTCCCGCCGGCCTGCGCCGCGAGCCGGAGCTGATCGAGGAACTTGGGATCCTCGAACTTGGAGAGCCCGGAGATGTTGTTCACCGCACGATGGATGGTGTCCTGTGCGTACAGGTTGACCCTTCTGTCGTGCTCGGCGTCGCAGTACCGGCGCAGCGCCGCGGATCCGGACATCAGCAGACCGAGGAACGCGAGGAACCCGGCCAGCAGGAGCACCGTCGACAACTGAGCCCCGTGGGTCAGCCGGTCGAGCAGCAGCTTGGTCAGCCAGGCCATCGAGATGGGGGTGAGGGCTGAGAGTAGGGCGAGAACGGTGATCGAGGTCGCCCAGGGCGCTCCCGCCCGCCAGGCGAGGGAAATGGCCGGCAGGGCGTTCCTCACGGGCGTTGCGCTGCTCATCTTCTTCCACATGTGCCTAGCCCAGAGCGCCTTCCGTGACTTGGGGAAGGCCGAAGTCGGCGATCTTCCCGCTGACCACAGTGATGAAAGTGGGCGTGCTGGTGACTCCGAAAGCGGTGGAGATCGCCCCTTGAACGGGCTCGACGGCCACGTCGCCGACGGACTCGAGCCGGCCCAGGTCTTCGACGGCGTCGGCGTCCGTCGTCAGCATGACGGTCAGCGTCGGGGTCTGCGAGGAGCTCGCGAACTCCATATAGGTCGGCAGAATTTCTTTACAGGGTTCACAGGTCGGCGACATGAAGGCGACCACCGTGCCGTCCTGCAGGGAACCTGCGGTCACCATTTTGTTCCGGGTGGTCACCGCGGAGAAGTCGTCGATCGTGTCGCCCACCGCGAGACGCGCCGGCTGTCGCGCGGACTCGGAAAGCTGCCGCAGGCGCCGAATCACCCCGAAGAGAAGAAGGAGGTTGAAGAGAGAAAGAGCGCTCAGGAGGCCAATGGCCACATTCATATAAAGCAAGTTCCAGCTCTCCTGTGAAGTGCGGCCGCCGGGGCGGCCTGTGCGATCCGGGCCCGAGGTCGGATCCGCCGGGAAAGGCGGCTCCGTTGGCCCTGACGGATGTTCCGTCAGAGCCGACGGAGCTCACCGATCGTGCCGGCGGCTATCGGATCCTCAGCAGTCCCAGCCGCACTGGCGACCGCCCACGCTGATCATGCAGCAGGTCCGGTACCCGCAGTTGTTGCCTTCGCCGCAGATGGGGACCTGCTCGCAGATCCGGGGACATCCCGCGTGGACAGTGGTCCGAGGAACGAAAAGCACAAGGAGCCTGTCGCTCAGCTTCTGTATGACTTTGGTCATGACATTCCTCCAGATTGAGATGCGACTCATGCGCCAGACTTTTTCTGGCGCACATGACCCGGCCGGCGATCGCCTTGTCTGTTCACCTCGCCGCAGGGCGATTCATCAGCACATACGGCTGAGGCTTCCGCCAGATGCCGGCGATCGTCATGAGTCCGAGCGGATATGCGCTGCGGAAGCGGCCCGATGGAGTGGCTTGACGTTCATCACCATGCCGCACGCACGAAGTGCGGGTCATTGGCCGGGCCTGCAGACATCCTTGGCAAATCCTGCAGCAGCCTCGGCTTTCCGAGGTCGGGCGAGATCAGTTCTCCCTGTGTGACAGCCGGCGATAGTAGCCAGGCGGCACGCCGTAGGCGGCGCGGAAGGCGCGGCTGAACGTGGTCGGATCGGTAAAGCCCCAGCGTGCGGCGATGGAATGGACGGGATAACCGCGCAGCCTCGGGTCGGCCAGGTCCCGGCGGCAGCGTTCCAGGCGAAGGTGCCGGATCCAGGCCGCCGGGGTCCGGTCGTACTCGGCGAACAGCTCGTACAACTGCCGTACCGAGATCTGTGCGGCGGCGGCGACGGCCTCGGCGCCGAGCGCCGGATCGGCGAGATTTCGCCGGATGAAGTCGTCGATCTGGAATCTGAGCCGGCGTCGGCGGGCCTCGGAGCTGTCATGCAGAGCGCTGTTCAGGTGCGGGGCCAGTGCGGCGGCCAGCAATGTGATGGTGACCGAGGTCAAGGTGGAAACGTCGTCGTGGGTGAAGTAGCCGGGATCCCGTACGAGTCCGGTCACCCAGCGGGCGAAGACCGCGCCCATGCCGTGCCGCGTGTCGAAGGGGACCGCGGTCAGCCGGTCGGCCACGTTCGACGGGAGGGGCATCATCAGGCGGGGGATCTGGAACGTGAGTGTCGAGTGCGGTGCGCTCGCCCGATCGCACCTGCGCCAGCCCTCGTAGGGGCGTGAGGTGTCGAGCATCACGAATTGCCCGGCGGTCATGGCGGCCTGCCGTCCCGCCTGGGACAACCCCCCGTCACCGGCGAGGAAGAGATTGATGTTGTACGCCTCCGGATCGAACTGCCTGATCAGCGACGTCGGCCGGCGTACCTGGATGGGGCCGTGGTTCAGCATGGCCACCTGCACGCCCTGCAGCTCCAGCACCCGTCCGGGAAGAACGGGTTCACCGGGTTCGTCGCTGTGAATGAGTGAAGGCGCGAGGTCCAGAACCCCTTGCTGCTGCCAGCGCGCCTGTGCGGCATTCGCGGGGCGGCTTTCCGCGGACCTGTCCGCGCCGAAATCATCAATGTGCACGCCGTTCCCTTCCGGTTAATCGGTCATGACATTCACGGAATCGCACACGTAGGAGCTGCTGGGCCCAGCGGGCGTCAGTCAAACAAATATGTGCGCGAAAAGGCGTGGCGCCGCGTGATCGGCCACCTCTGTTCGCCGTCCTGAGCACGACGCCCCCGCCGGCTGCGACCAGCCAGTCGAGATTCTGCTCAAAAACAAGCGGACACGCGCAAGGAGCCGGGCGCGACGGCCCGCGCTGCATCCCTCCGACGTGCCCGCGTGAGCCGTGCCGGCTCCGGCGCGGGCCCCGGTGCCCGTGGTCATCCGGTGGCCGGGCAGGTGGTGCCGGGCGGCGGGGGTCTCAGGCTCGTCAGGTAGCGGTTGACGTGGGCGGTGACGCAGCCGGTGTCGCCGTAGAGGTAGAGCATGTGGCCGTGCCCCTCGTACCGGACGCTGGACGAGCCCGGCACCGGGCGGACGACCTCCGCGACCTCGTCGTGGTCCGTCCAGCTGCCGACCCCCAGGAACGGCGTCAGGCCGCGGGCGGGCAGCGGCGCCGGCGGGTTGGTGACGGGCGCGGGCCAGCCGACGCAGGCCAGCGGCCACCAGGCCCGCTGCCCGGCGAAGTCCGGCGACAGCTCCGCCGCCCTCCGGAGCGCCTCGCGGTAGGCGGCGTAGCTGCCGTATCCCGCGCCGTCCAGGCAGTGCGTCATGTTCTGCCCGGCGAGCGAGGGCACCTTGGGGCTGCCCGACGACTGCCGCACGTAGTCGGCGAACCCCGAGGCGTCGCCGCCAGCGGCCTTGTCGATCGCGGCGGCGAGCTGGACCCAGCGCGGCACGTCGGGTTCCCGGCCCGGCGAGGTGAAGCTGGGGGCGGCGGCGACCTTCAGGTCGAACCCGGTGTAGGCGGCCCCGGACGGATCGTTCTTCACCGGCACCGGTGAGCGGTCCGCGGCGGTCACCAGCCCGCGCCACACCTCGCCGACGTCCCGGCCGCGCAGGGCGCACGCCGTGGCCGTGCGGCACCAGGCGGCGAACCGCCGCAGCTGCCGCTCGGCCCGCGCGTACATGCGGGGCTCGCCGGCCGCGGTGTCCTCGGCGTGGCCGGCGGCGCCGTCCATGACCATGGCGCGGACGCGGGAGGGGAACAGGCGGGCGTAGGCCGTCGCGGGGCGGCCGCCGTAGGAGTTGGCGAGGAAGCTCAGCCGGTCCTCGCCCAGCGCGACGCGGACGGCCTCGATGTCGCGGGCGACGGAGGCCGAGTCCATGCGGTCGAAGAGCTCCGGATCGGCGGCGCGGCACCGCTGGGCGTGCTCGCGGTTCGTCCGGGCGAGGGCGGCGTACTCGGCGCGGTCGCGCGGCAGGGTGATCCACGGACCGGTGGTCAGGCATGCGTACGGCAGCACGCCGCCGGGTTCGACCGTGTTGCGCGGGGCGAGGCTGACCACGTCGAAGCGGTCACGCAACGGCGTGAACTTCCCGTGGAACTGCTTCAGGTCGTCGATGCCCGACGCTCCGGGGCCGCCGGGGACGGAGAAGAGCGTGCCGATCCGGCGTGCGCCGCCGGAGGCGGGCAGGAGGCCGAGCGGGACGGCGATCTTCCGTCCGGCCGGTTGGCTCCAGTCCACGGGCACCTGGACGGAGGCGCACCGCATGTCCCGGGGGGCGTCCTTGTCCGCGCACGGCCGCCAGACCAGGGAGGACGGTCCGGCGTCCGTCGAGCCGCCGGCGGCGGGCACCGCCACCAGACCCGTCACGAGCGCCGCGGCGGCGCCGACGGCCAGGACCCTGCGCGTGCCGCCCTTCGACGCGGTGACCGCGGCGCCCGCCGTCAGCGCGGCGGCGAGGTAGGCGAGCAGCAGCGCGGCCGCCGCCGGCGGGGACAGCAGGCCGCCGCCCACCCCGGCGATCTGGCCCGGCAGGTTCTCGATCATGTACGACCCGGCCCGCGCCCGCAGCGGCGACGGCAGGGTCTGGGCGGCGACCGGGAGCACCAGGAAGATCATGACGAGCGCGACCAGGCTCCCGGGGGTGGACCGCAGCGCCGCGCCCACCCCCAGCCCGATCAGCGCCGCGGCCGCCATGGACAGCCCGGCGGCCACCACCGAGGTGAGCACCCCGGGGTCGGAGAGCGGTGTGCCCAGGGTCCGCCCGTCGAGCAGCACCTGACCGGCGCGCTCGCCGAGCACGGCCTGGGCGGCCAGGTGCATGGCGAAGGCCAGCAGCTGACCGGCGGCCAGGGTGACGGCAGCCAGTCCGGGGACCTTGGCGAACAGGAACAGCTGCCGCCGGGGCACCGCCACCAGGCTCGTCCTGATCATGCCGGTGGCGTATTCGGAGGTGATGGTGAGGGCGCCCAGCGTGCCGAACACGAAGTAGGCGACCGGCAGGCCGGTGCCCAGGCCGTTGCCGATGCCGGTGAAGCGCAGCCGCTCCTCGGCCGTCTGGTGGTCGAACCCCCGTCCCATCAGGTACGCCACCCCGGCGCAGGCCAGCACGGCGAGCAGGGAGACGGCCAGCAGGTACGCGTTCGAGCGCAGTGAGCGCAGCTTGAGCCATTCGGCGGCGACGGCGTCCGTCGTCGGGGCCGTCATCGGGCCGCCTCCGCGGTGGCGGGGCGGGCGCCGTACTCGACGCTGTCCTCGGTGAGCTCCAGGAACGCCTCCTCCAGCGACGCGCCGCGCGGGGTCAGCTCCCGCAGCGCGATCCCGGCCCGCAGCGCCAGGTCGCCGATCACGCCGGCCTCCAGCCCTCGGACGGACAGGCCCTGGACGGGCGGGCCGCCGGTCCCGGCCGGGTCGTGCGCGGGCGGGTCGTGCGCGGGCGGGTCCGCGGGCTCGGCGGTGACGGTCGCGCCGTGCCCGCGCAGGATCTCCGCCAGCCGTTCCAGGTCGGTGGCGCGCACCAGGACGTCGCGCTGGAACCGGGCGGCGAGCGCGTCCGTCGTGGTGTCTGCGATCAGCCGGCCGCGTCCGACGACGACGACGTGGTCGGCGGTGAGCGCCAGCTCGTTCATCAGATGGCTGGACAGCAGGACGGCACGGCCCTGGGCGGCGAGCGAGCGCAGCAGGTCGCGGATCCAGCGGATGCCCTCCGGGTCCAGCCCGTTCAGCGGCTCGTCGAACATCAGCGCCTTCGGATCGCCCAGCAGCGCCGCCGCGATGCCCAGCCGCTGCTTCATGCCGAGGGAGAACCCGCCGATCCGCCGGTCCGCGACGTCCTCCAGCCCGACCTGGCCGAGGACGGCGGCCACCCGCCGCGGGCCGATGCCGTTGCTGCGGGCCAGGCAGCCGAGATGGGCGCGGGCCGTGCGGCCGCCGTGCACCGCCCCGGCGTCGAGCAGCGCCCCCAGCGTGTGCATGGGCCGGCGCAGCGACGCGTAGGGGCGGCCGTCCACCAGCGCCGCGCCGGCGGCGGGCGTCTCCAGCCCGAGCACCGCGCGCATGGTCGTGGACTTCCCGGCGCCGTTCGGGCCCAGGAATCCGGTCACCAGGCCCGGTCTCACGGTGAAGGTCAGGTCGTCCACGGCGAGTGTGCGGCCGTAGCGCATGGTCAGACCTCTTACCTCGATCACGTCTCCCCCTCGTCAGCTGGTCTCGTCGGCTGGTCTCGTCGGCTGGTCTCGTCGGCTGGTCTCGTCGAGCCTGGCGAGCCGCGGCTGCCGCCTCCATGGGTGGGCGCCCACCTGCCGGGGTGGGAAATCGCCACCCCGGGGGGTGGGGCCGGCCCCACCGCCTTCTGCTCGCCGATTGGGCAGACTGCATCTGTGATGGCAAGACGACCCTCGCCCGGCGGGCCGGCGTGGCGGGTGGTGACCGGCCTGGCGGCGTACGCGCTGAAAGCGGTGACCGGCCTGGCGCTGAACGCCGTCACCGGCGTGGCCGCGCTGGCGCTGCTCGTCCTGGTGCCGGTGAGCGCCGTCCTGGTGCCGGTGGCCGGTCTCGGGCGGGGGCCGCTCGGCCGGCTGCTCGCGGCCGCCCGCCGCCTGGCCGGGTTCCAGCGCCGCTGGGCGGGCCGGACGCTCGGCCTCGACGGCGACAGCGACGGCGACGGCGACGGCGACGGGAACAGCTCAGGGACCAGCGACGGGGACGGCGGCGGCAGGTGGCGGGAGCTGGCCTGGCTGGCCGTGCACGGCGTCACCGGACCTGCCCCGTTGGTGGCGGTGTGGGCGATGTTGTCCGCCCTGGACTACGTCTTCCTCCGGCTGCGGCCGGCCGAGACCAGCCTGCTCAACACGTTCGCCCTGAGCATGTCCACCGTGGCCATCGCCGTGGTGGTGCTCCTGGCCGTCCCGCTGTTCCGTACCGGGCAGGCGCGGCTGGCGCGGCGGCTGCTGGACGCGCGGCCCACGCCGGACACGCGGATCCGGGAACTGACCGCGTCCCGGGCCGCGCTGGTCGACGCGCGCGCGGCCGAGCTGCGCCGCATCGAACGCGACCTGCACGACGGCGCGCAGGCCAAGCTGATCGCCATCCGCATGCACCTGGGGCTGGCCCGCGGCTCCGGCGACCCGGACGAGACCCTGCGGATGATCGACGAGGCCCGCGAGATCGCCGGCCAGGCGCTGAGCGACCTGCGCGACCTGGTGCGCGGCATCCATCCTCCCGTGCTGACCGACCGCGGCCTGGCCGGCGCCATCGAGGCGTCCGCGCTGCTGTGCCCGATGCCGGTCGAGATCGACATCGACCTGCCCGGCCGCCCGCAGCCGCCGGTGGAGTCCGCCGTGTACTTCGCCGCGGCCGAGGCGCTGACCAACGTGACCAAGCACAGCGGCGCCTCCCGCGCCTGGGTGCGGCTGCGGCACACCGCCGGCGTGCTCCGGCTGACCGTGGGCGACGACGGCGGGGGCCCGGTCCGCCGCGACCGGGGCACCGGCGTGCGCGGCATCGAGGACCGTCTGTCCGCCTTCGACGGCTCGCTCGCCGTCAGCAGCCTTCCCGGCGGCCCGACCGAACTGACCATGGAGGTCCCGTGCGCGTTGTCATAGCCGAAGATCTCGCGCTGTTGCGGGACGGCCTGGTCCGCCTGCTGTCGGCGCACGGCTGCACCGTCGTGGAGGCGGTGGACAACGGGCCCATGCTGCTGGCGGCGCTGGTCCGGCACCGTCCCGACGTGTCGGTGATCGACGTGCGGCTGCCGCCCGGCTTCACCGACGAGGGCCTGCGCGCCGCGCTGGAGGCGCGCGCCCGGGTGCCGGGGCTGCCGGTGCTGATCCTGTCGCAGTACGTGGAGCAGCTGTACGCCAGGGAGTTGTTGTCCGACCGCTCCGGCGGGGTCGGCTACCTGCTGAAGGACCGGGTGGGCGACGTCGACCGGTTCGTCGAGGCGGTGCGCCAGGTGGCCGCCGGCGGCACCGCGATGGACCCGGAGGTCGTCTCCCAGTTGCTGACCCGCCGCGACAGGGACGAGCCGCTGGCCGCGCTGACGCCCCGCGAGCGCGAGGTGCTGACCCTCATGGCGGAGGGCCTGTCCAACCTGGCCATCGCGGCCCATTTCCAGGTCACCGACAAGGCGGTCGGCAAGCACACGAACAACATCTTCGCCAAGCTCGGCCTGCCTCCCTCCGACGACCACAACCGGCGCGTCATGGCGGTGCTGACCTACCTGCAGGCCGTGCCCGCCCCGCCGAGATCAACGGGCCCGGCCGTCCGTGAGAGGATTCCACCGCAAGACGGGTGAATCCTGGACGGAAAGGCAGCAATGTTCGCGATCTCCCTGGGCGACGACGGCGCGGAGCTGCGTCCGCTGGAGCCCTGGCGGGCTGAGGAGTTCCTGAGCCACATGGACCGCGGACGCGAGTTCATCGGACGGTTCATCTCCCTGCCCGACCTCGTCACCGACCTGGAGTCCGCCAGGTCGGTGCTGCAGGCGTACGCGGACAAGGCCGCGGCCGACACCGGGCGGATCTACGGCATCTGGACCGGCGGCAGGCTGGTCGGCGGCGTGCTCTTCCGGACGATGGACGTCCGGCTCGGCACCGCCGAGGCGGGCTGCTGGCTGGAGCCGTCGGCGGCGGGCAAGGGCCTGGTGACCAGGGCCATCCGCGTGATCATCGACTGGGCCGTCGAGGAACGCGGCATCCACCGCGTGGAGTGGCAGGCCGCGGCGGGCAACACCGCCAGCATCGCCGTGGCCCGGCGGCTCGGGATGAGCAGGGACGGCGTCCTGCGCGAGAGCTATCCCCACCGGGGCGTGCGGCACGACGTCGAGGTCTGGTCCGTGCTGGCCCCGGAGTGGCGGGCCGGCCGCCAGAGGGGCTGAACCGCTCGCGCGGCTACCCGGCTTCGTCCAGTTGCCTGGTGGTCTGGTCGATCCGGCGGATGCGGCCGTCCGGGGCGAGGCGGCCGAACATGAAGACCTCCGCCGTGAAGGTCCTGCCCTTGCGCAGCCTCGTGCGCAAGGTCCACCGGGCGGCGATCCGGTCGCCGGAGACCAGCGTCTCGTGGATCTCGACCCCGGTCCCGTCGCCGGCGGCCATCGCCTCCTGGTCGACCTGCCGCCGGACGGGGCGGACGTGGTCGATCATGCGCTGCCGGTCGATCACGAGCCCGTCGTTGCAGTACTCGAAGTCCGGGACGAAGTAGCGGTCGATGATCGTGGCGGGCTCCTCGGGGGAGACGGCCATATCCCGGGTGTAGGCGGTCAGGAAGTCGGCGAGGTCGCGCTCGCAGGTGATGCCCATGAAGCGTCCTTGAGGGAGTGGGGGTGGCTGCCGTCCCCGATCCTCGCCGCCCGTGCCCGCCGCCGTCGTCGTACGGCCGGAGACGGTCGGCGCTACTCCCGCCGTCGTACGCTCCCCCGCGTCTACGGCGCCGGGACCCATCCGGCCGCCCGTCAGGGCCGGGCGGTCACGTCGTTCACGGGGCTGCGCGGCGCCTGCCCGGTCAGGACCCGGACGGCCTCCTCCGCGGCGAACCGCCGCACCGTCTCCACCGCCTGCTCGGAGTAGTAGGCGGCGTGCGGGGTGACGATCACGCCGGGCAGCGTGAACAGCGGGTTGTCCGGACGCCAGTCGCGCTGCTTGGCCGGCTCCTCCTCCAGGTCGTCCAGGGCCGCGCCGGCGATCCACCCCTCGGTGAGCGCCTGGTAGAGCGCCTCGTCCTGCACGATCGGGCCGCGCGCGGTGTTGACGAGGATCGCGTCCGGCTTCATCCTGCGCAGCGTCGCGCGGTCGAAGGCGTGGTGCGTCCCCGAGGTGAGCGGCGCCTGGATCACCAGATGGTCGGCGCCCGCCACGAGCTCGTCGAACGACACCGGCCGCACGTGGTGCGCCAGGATCTCGGCGTCGTCCAGGAAGGGGTCGTGCGCCCACACCTCGACGCCGAAGGGCCGCGCGCGGGCGGCGATGAGCTGGGCGATGGCGCCGAAGCCCAGCAGCCCGAACACCCTCCCCCGCAGCCGCAGGATCGGCTCGCCGGTCTGCCATCGCCACACGCCCCGCCGGGTGGCCCGGTCGTACTCGCAGATCTTGCGGGCGGCGGCCGGCCAGAGCGCGACGGCGTGGTCGGCGACCTCCTCGGCGCACCACTCGTTCGGCGCGTTGGTGACCTGGATGCCGTGCCTGGTCGCGGCCTCGACGTCGACGATGTCCACGCCCGTACCGTAGCGGGCGATCACCCGGCAGCGGGTGAACGCCTCGACGGCGCGGGAGCCGATCCGGGCGTACTGGGTCAGGACGCCGTCGGCGTCCCGGCCCTTCTCGATCACCTCGTCCTCGCTCTTGCACTGCTCGGCGCGGAGCTCGAACCCGGCGGCCTCGACGATCGCGCGTTCGATGTCCACGTCGCCGAAGTCGGAGTCGGCGATCATGATGGTGCCTCTGGCGTCAGTGCGAGTCACGGGGAATCCCCTTGGTGTGTACGAGGTCCTGGTACGACAGGGCCAGCTCCAGGCATCCCCCGCCGTCGAGCTGCCCGACCGTGGCGCGGTAGATCTCCTGCCACGGCGTCTGGTTCTCCAGCGCCGGCGGCGTGTGACGGGCCCACCGTGCGGCGATCTCCTCCTCCGTCAGCAGCACGTCGACGCGGGCGTTGGCCACGTCGACGCGGACGAGGTCGCCGGTGCGCAGGATGGCGAGGTTGCCGCCGGCGGCGGCCTCGGGGCTGGCGTTGAGGATGGACGGCGCGTCGGAGGTGCCGCTCTGGCGGCCGTCGCCGAGCGTGGGCAGCGTGGTGACGCCCAGCCGCAGCAGCGCGGACGGCGCCTCCATGTTCACCACCTCGGCCGACCCTGGATAGCCGATCGGCCCGGTGTAGCGGATGACGAGGATGCAACTCTCGTCCACGCCGAGCTCCGGATCCTGGATGCGGGCGTGGTAGTCCTCGGGCCCCTCGAAGACGATCGCGCGGTAGTCGCGGACCGCGCGGAACTCGTCGCTGAGGACTGAGGTCTTCATGACGGCGGGCACGCCGCCCGCGCGGTAGAAGTCCTCACCCAGGAACTCCCCGGCGGGGGCCACGTCGGCCAGCACCGGGACGTCGGCCCCGACGCGCTGCCAGTCGTGGATCGTCAGCGGCACCCCGGCGTGCCGGGCGATGGCGTTGACGTGGATGGGCACGTTGGTGGAGGCGCCGATGGCCGAGGCGACGACGATCGCGTTCTCGAAGGCCCGCATGGTCATGATCTTGCGCGGGGTGAGGTCCTCGCGTACCAGCTGCACCGCCCGCAGGCCGGTGTCGTAGGCCATCTGCGCCCGGCGGCGGTAGGGCGCGGGGATCGCCGCGCAGCACGGCAGCGACATGCCGAGCGCCTCGGCCAGGCTGTTCATCGACAGGGCGGTGCCCATGGTGTTGCAGTGGCCGATGCTGGGCACGGAGGCGGCCACGCGCGCCATGAACTCGTCGTAGTCGATCTCGCCGGTGGCCAGCAGCCGCTTGGACTGCCAGATCACCAGCCCCGACCCCGACGCGGCCATGCGCCTGCCCTGGTGGTAGCCGTTGAGCATCGGCCCGCCGGACAGGACGATCGCCGGGATGTTCACCGTCGCCGCCGCGGCCAGGCACGCGGGCGTGGTCTTGTCGCAGCCCGTCGTCAGGACGACGCCGTCGAGCGGATCGGTCGGCCAGGGCGAGGTGGTGGCGGTTGCAGGGCACGAGGTCGCTGCCCGTCTGGGCGATGCCGATGATCGGCCGGCCGGACTGGAGCTCCTTCGGGGTCAGCCCGAAGTTGAGGAAACGTTCGAGGTAGAGAGCCGTCATCTCCGGATTGCCGGCGTTGTCCCACCAGGCCTGGCTGCGCAGGCCGCCGCTCTCGGGATGCCCGGTCGGGCGCATCAGCTCGCTCCTCACTCGCGCGGGCCGCCGGCCGGGCGGTGTCATGGCGCACCCCGGACGGGCGATGACTGGCCTACCCCGCCGGCGTCACCGCGCAAACGCCTCAGATCATCGCCGCCATCACCTGCTCGACGCTGCTGACCTCGGGAAACTCGATGAGGCACCACGTCGCGCCCGCGTCCTCGTACGGGCCGGGATGCACCCCCGGCGGTACGCCGACCGCGACCTCGAAGCCTTCGAGCCCGCCCCGGTGCTCGGCGACGACGGCCAGCATCTCCCGCAGCCCGATCGGGGTGGTCTCGGGACAGAGACCGTCGAAGCGGGCGGCGCGGCGGAGCGGCGCCCGCCGGACCGACTGGGCGGCGACCCAGATCGGGATCCGCGGCCGCTGCACGGGCTGCGGCTGGAACGCCAGGTCGTCGACGCGGTAGTGGCGGCCCCGGTGGCGGACGGGCAGGCCGGTCCAGAGCCGGCAGATGACGTCGAGGCCCTCGTCCAGCATCTCCGCCCGGACGCGCGGGTCGCCGGTCTCGCCGAGCCTGCTCAGCTCCCCGCCGTCGTCCGCGCCCAGCCCGACGCCGAGCACCATCCGCCCGCCGCTGAGCTGGTCGAGGGCGGCGGCCTGCCTGGCCACCTCCTGCGGCCTGCGCCGCGACAGCGGCGTGACCCTGGTGCCGATGCGGACGCGCTCGGTGGCGGCGGCGATCGCGGCCAGGGCGATCCAGGCGTCGCAGACGGCCAGCCCCGGGCTCAGCGGGCGCACGACGTGGTCCCACAGGAAGACGCCGTCGAACCCGGCGTCCTCGGCGCGGGCGGCCAGGTCGGCGAGCACCCGCGGATCGGCCAGCTCCCCGAACGGCGGCAGGTACAGCGCGCGGCGCATCACAGCAGGCCCTTCAGGTGCGGCGCGGTACGGCTGCGCGGGCTGGCGGCCACCTGCGCCGGCGTGCCCGCGGCCACCACCGTGCCCCCGGCCGAGCCGCCTCCCGGCCCGAGGTCGATGACGTGGTCGGCGGTCGCCACCACCCGCATGTCGTGCTCGGCGACCACGACCGTGCCGCCGCCGCCGACCAGCTCGTGCAGCCGGTCCATGAGCACGTCGGTGTCGTGCGGGTGCAGGCCGGTGGACGGCTCGTCGAGCAGGTAGATCGTGGACTCGGCGCGGCGGCCCTGCAGCTCGGCGGCGAGCTTGATGCGCTGGGCCTCGCCGCCCGACAGCTCGGTGGCGGGCTGCCCGAGCCGCAGGTACCCGAGCCCGACCTCGTGCAGCGTCTCCAGCGGGCGGCGTACCGCGGGGACGTCGCCGAAGAAGCCGGTGGCCTCGTCGACCGTCATCTCCAGGATCTGGGCGATCGTGCGGTCGCGGTAGGTCACCCGCAGCGTGTCGGGGTTGTAGCGGGCGCCGCCGCAGTCGGGGCAGGGCGCGTACGTCGTGGGCAGGAACAGCAGCTCGACCGCGACGTAGCCCTCGCCCTGGCAGGTCTCGCAGCGTCCGCCGGGCACGTTGAAGGAGAACCGGGCCGGGCCGTAGCCGTGGGCACGCGCGCCGTCGGTGGCGGCGAACAGCTTGCGCACCGTGTCGAACAGGCCGGTGTAGGTGGCCAGGTTGGAGCGCGGGGTGCGGCCGATGGGCTGCTGGTTCACCCAGACCACCCGCCGCTCCCCGGCGGCCTCGGCGACGGCCGCCAGCAGGCTGCTCTTGCCCGCCCCCGACACGCCGGTGACGGCGGTGAACACGCCCAGCGGCACGTCGACGTCCACGCCCTGAAGGTTGTTGCGGGTGAGCCCGCGCAGCTCCAGCCGGCCCGCCTGCCGGTGCGCCGGCCGTTCCGGCACGACGGTGTGGAACAGGTAGCGGCGGGTCACCGACCCGGCGACCTCGCGCAGCCCGGCGACCGGCCCGCTGTACAGGACGCGCCCGCCGTCGCCGCCCGCGCCGGGGCCGACGTCCACCACCCAGTCGGCCTGGCGCACGACGTCCATGTCGTGCTCGACCAGGCAGACGGTGTTGCCGGTGTCGCGCAGGCGGCGCAGCAGGTCCGACAGCGCGGCCGAGTCGGCGGGGTGCAGGCCGGCCGAGGGCTCGTCCAGCACGTACACGACGCCGAACAGCCCGGCGCGCAGCTGGGTGGCCAGCCGGATCCGCTGCAGCTCGCCGCTGGACAGGGTCGGCGCGGGCCGGGCCACGCTCAGGTAGCCCAGCCCCAGCTCGTCCAGCACCTCGATGCGGTCGAGGATGTCGCGGGTGAGCGCCCCTGCCGGTCCTGGTTCGTCCCGGTGCGGGCGGAGCACGCCGGCCAGTTCGCCCATCGGCATCGCGGCCAGTTCGACGACGGTGCGGCCCGCGTACGTGACCGCCAGCGCCTCGGGACGCAGCCGCCGCCCGCCGCAGAGCGGGCAGGTGCGGTCGGTCATGAACCGTTCGGCGCGCAGGCGGCTCTTCTCGCTGGCCGAGGACGCGTACGCCTTGAGCACCAGCCGCCGGGCGCTGGCGTACTTGCCCTGGTAGGGGCGGTGGATCCGGCCCGCCTCGCGTACGGGATGGACGGTGACCACCGGCTCCTCGTCGGTGAACAGGATCCAGTCCCGCTGCTCCCGCGGCAGGCTGCGCCAGGGCGCGTGGATGTCGTAGCCGAGCGTCGCCAGGATGTCGCGCTGGTTCTTGCCCTGCCAGGCGCCCGGCCACGACGCGATCGCGCCCTCCGCGATGCTCAGCGACGGGTCGGGCACCAGCGACTCCTCGGTGACCTCGTGCAACACCCCCTGCCCCTGGCACTGCGGGCACGCGCCGGCGACGGTGTTGGGCGAGAACGCGTCCGAGTCCAGGCGCGGCGCGCCCGCCGGGTAGGCGCCGGCGCGGGACATCAGCATGCGCAGCGAGTTGGAGACCCGGCTCAGCGTGCCGACCGTGGACCGCGCGGACGGCGTGGACCGCCGCTGGCCGAGCGCGACCGCGGGCGGCAGGCCGGTGATGTCGTCGACGTCGGGCATCGGCAGCTGCTGCAGCAGCCGCCGCGCGTAGGGCGCGACCGACTCCAGGTAGCGGTGCTGCGACTCGGCGAAGATCGTGCCGAACGCCAGCGACGACTTGCCCGACCCGGAGACCCCCGTGAACGCCACCAACGCGTCGCGCGGGATCGCCACGTCGACGTCCCGCAGGTTGTGCACCCGCGCGCCGCGCACCCGGATGCCGCTGACCACCTCGTCTTCCACTCTGCGCAATCTACCCATCGCCCGCCGTGCGACCGCCGGGCGGCTCCCCGGCGACTCCCGTGCGGCTACCGGGGCGGGATCAGGCCGCCCGCAGCGGGCGCAGCGCCGAGCCCCAGGCGAGGACCTGGTCGAGGACGGCGTTCAGCCGGTCCTCGTGGGCGGCGGCGGGCCGGAAGCCGTCGGCGAAGTCCGTGTGGATCGACAGCCCGACCTGGTTGGACACGGTGGCCACGCCGAGCAGGCCCAGCACGTGCCGCAGGTGGGCGATGGCCCGGGGCGCGCCGTCCACGCCGTAGCCGACGAATCCGGCCGCCTTGTTGGTCCACTCGGCGTACAGGAAGTCGAGGGCGTTCTTGAGCGCGCCCGGGTAGGAGTTGTTGTACTCCGGGGTCACGATCACGAACGCGTCCAGCTCGGAGACCGTGGCCGACCAGCGCCTGGTGTGCTCGTGCCGGTAGTTGCCCATGGCGGGGTGCTCGGGTTCGTCCAGGTTGCCCAGGTCGTAGTCCTTCAGGTCGATGAGCCGGTAGTCGGCGTCGCCCCGCTTGGCCGCCAGATCGCGCACCCAGTGGGCCACCGCCTCGCCGTTGCGGCCAGGACGGGTGCTGCCGAGGATGATGCCTACCTTGAGCATGTCCCTCTCCCTCAGTTCGGTTACGGAAACCAACGGTAGGGAGAGCGACTGAGATACTGAATGCGCTGCAATCCACCATTTATACGCGAGCGTCTCACCCCTTAGACTCGATCCTCATGGACGTGCTGAGCGACGTGATGGCCTTCATGCGGTGCGGGCGCCCCACCTCCTCCCGCATCTCCTGGCGGGCGCCGTGGGGGGTGGCGTTCCGCTCGGTGCCGGGGTCGGCGGGGTTCCACGTGGTGCTGCGCGGGTCGTGCTGGCTGATCCCGCCGGACGGCGAGCCCGTCGCGCTCAGCGTGGGCGACGTGGTGTTCCTGCCGCACGGCGACGACTTCGGGCTGGCCGACGATCCCGCCCGCCCGCTGGCCGAGGCCGACTGCGAGCCGCACTCGGAGTTGTTCGCGTCGGCCGGGTTCGGCGGCACGGGGGCCGAGACGGTGGTCCTGTCCTGCGGCTACCGGCTCGACCTCGACCGGACCCACCCCATCCTGGGCTCGCTGCCCGGTGTGATCCACCTGCCCGCGACGCTCGGCAGCCGTCCGGAGCTGCGGGCCGCCGTCGAGCTGCTGGCCGCCGAGATCGACGGCCCGCGGCCCGGCACCGACACCGTCGTGTCGTCCCTGCTCGACATGTTGCAGCTGTACGTCCTGCGTGCCTACTTCGAGACCCAGGACGAGCCCTGCACGGTCTCCGGCTGGGCCGCCGCGCTGGCCGACCCCGTCGTCGGCCGGGCGCTCGACGCCATCCACCGCGACCCGGCCCGCCGCTGGACCGTCGAGTCGCTCGGCGCGCACGCGGGCATGTCCAGGGCCGGCTTCGCCCGCCGCTTCACCGGGCTGGTGGGGCAGCCGCCGCTGGCGTACCTGACGTGGTGGCGGCTGATGAGCGCGGCCCGCCTGCTGCGCGAGTCCGACGCGCCGGTGGCGCGGGTGGCCGAGCAGGTGGGGTACGGGTCGGAGTTCGCCTTCGGCAACGCCTTCAAGCGCGAGTTCGGCGTCGCCCCCGGCCGCTACCGCCGGTCGGCGGCCTGATCCCAAGGGCCGGCCGGGTCAGGGCCCCATCGTTCCTGGGCGTACTGGCGGCGGACGCCGGCGGACTCGCCGATCCGGGTCCAGGAGCGGCCGTCCTTGCGGGCCGCGCGCACGGCGGCGTCCAGGTGGCCCTGGGCGCGGCGCACGGCCTCGGCGGCCTGGCGGACGGCGACCAGGCTCGGCGGGTCGAGATGGGTCTCCCACTCCGCGCGGATCGCGACGGCCACGTCGTCGGGGGCGGCGCCGGACAGCAGGCATTCGCTCAGCGCGTAGATGCGCCGGGCCGCGAAGTCGTGGCGCGCCTGGGCCACGCGTTCCCACAGCGGCCCCTGCCATCCGCAGGCGCAGTGGCCGCGCCAGCCGATCGCGGTGCGGCCGTCCACGACGTCGCCGCGGCCGTAGCCGATGCGGCCGTCGGAGCCGATGGGGTGCACCCTCGCCCCGCCGTCGGCCGGGCCGGTGGAGACCCGCCCGTCCGGGAAGACGGCGGCATCCCAGCCTTCGTGGCGTCCGTCGTCGCCCTCCCACCACTTCATGACACGCCCCCTCCAGAGATCGTCCGGATCAGCTGGCGCCTCCATGGTGGCAGGCGGCACCGGCCCTTGCGAGGGCCCGCGGATTACGGTGTCACGCTGGGGGGATATCGGCCCGGAGGCGGGGCCCGACTGGATCGGTCCACACGCTGACCAGGTCGTGCCTTCCGCCCGGGCGCCTCGTCCGGCCAGCCTGGGTGGCATGATCAGCGCCCTCGTCGTCATCGACGTCCAGAACTCCTTCCTGCAGCTGCCCGACTGGCGGCACACGTCCAGGCCGGACATCGTCCCGCAGGTCAACCGCCTGGCCGCGGCCGCCAGGCAGGCCGGGGACGCGGTCGTGTGGGTGCTCGGGTCGCGGCCCGGCTCGGGCACGGTCTTCGATCCGGCCCGCGGGTACGTCCAGCTGATGGAGGGCCTGGAGCCCCTTCCGGACGAGCCCGTCCTCACCAAGTCGGCGCACAACGCCTTCACCACCACCAATCTCCACCAGTTCCTCACCCGGCGCGGCGTGAGGCGGCTGACCGTCTGCGGCATCCGGACCGAGCAGTGCTGCGAGACCACCGCGCGCCTCGCCTCCGACCTGGGCTTCGAGGTCGACTTCGCCATCGACGCCACCGCCACCACGCCGCTCCCCCACCGCGACGCGCCCGCCGACGTCCCCTTCGACGAGCTCGTGCGGGACCCGCGCACGCTCGGCGTGGACGAGATCCTCGCCCGTACCGAATACGCTCTGTCGGGTCGTTTCGCCACGATCAGGACCGTGGACGAGCTCGCCCGGAACTGAGGAGGCGCCGGTCATGTCCCGAGTCGTCTTCCTGCTCATCCCGCGGGTGCACCTGCTCGACGTGGCCGGGCCCGCCCAGGTGTTCTCCACCGCCGCCGACCTCGGCCGGCCGTACACCATCGACTACGTCGCCGAGGAGCGCGAGGTGGCCAGCGTGCAGGGGCTGACGCTGCACGCGCGGACCTCGTGGCCGTCACTGACACCCGACGACCTGATCGTCGTGCCGGGCTGGCGGGGGCCGGCCCGGCCGGCGAGCGGCGAGACATTGCGCCGGCTGCGCGAACACCACGCGTCGGGCGGCACGGTGGCCGGCGTGTGCGCGGGGGCCGACGCGCTGGGCCGGGCCGGGCTGCTCGACGGCCGCCGGTGCACGACCCACCACACCGTCCAGGACGAGCTGGCCCGCCTCTATCCGCGGGCGAGCGTCGCCCGGGACGCGCTGTACGTCGAGGACGACCGGATCGTCACCTCGGCGGGCGTGGCCGGCGGGATCGACGTGGCGCTGCATCTGGTGACCACCCGGCACGGGCCGTACGCGTCGGGGCAGGTGGCCCGCGCGATGCTCGTGCACGCCCACCGCGACGGCACGGCGGAGCAGGTCAGCCCGCTGCTGCGACGGCGTTCGCACGTGGACGAGACGGTCCACCGCATCCAGGACCTGATCGAGACCCGGTTCACCGAGCGGCTGCCGCTGAGTCTGCTGGCCGGGGCCGCGGGATGCAGCGAGCGCACGGTGACCCGGCTGTTCCGGCGGGCGACCGGGCTCACCCCGCTGGCCTACCAGACCGCGCTGCGGCTGGAGCGGGCCGAACACCTGCTCGGCCGCGGCGCGACCGCCGAGGTCGCCGCGCGCGAGGTGGGCTTCGCCGACGCCCGGATGCTCCGCCGGCTGCGCACCCGCGCGACGGCCTCCTGACCGCCGGCCCGGGGGCCTGTGGGCCGGTGCGACGGCCTCCTGACCGTCGCCGCGGCAGGCCAGGCGGTGGGTCAGAGGGAGGTGGTGCGGTAGCGGGAGCGGAACTCCGCGAGCAGCTCGTCGGTGATCTGCGCGCCCGCGGCGACGGCCGCGTGCACCTCGCGGAAGTATCCCTCGTAGCCGGCGGGCGTGTAGAGGCACAGCGCGCGCACGGTGCCGTCGCCGGCGTTCCGGAAGCCGTGCGGGGTGCCGCGCGTCGCCGCCAGCAGGTGGCCGGGGCCGACCGTCACCTCTCCCGCGCCGTCGTGCAGGGTCAGCTCGCCGTCCAGGACGTAGAAGTACTCGTCGTGGCCGTGGTGGACGTGCGGGCGCGCCCCGACGACGCCCGGGTCCAGCGTGAACTCCTCGAACGCGAACCGGTCCCCGGTGTGCTCCCCGGTCAGCCGGAAGAAGTGCCGGACCCCGGCGACGTCGATGAGCTCGCCCTCGGCGGGACGCCGGAGCAGGGGACGCGGTTGCGGGCCCTCGTTCGCGATCATGCCGGGCATTCTGCCACCCGCGGGACCGACGCCCCTCACCCCCACACGAAACCGCGAAAGGGGATAATCCGGATCATGGGAAAGACCTACGACCGGATCGACGGCCGGTTGCGCGCGTTCATCGAGTCCCAACCCATCTTCTTCACGGCGACCGCTCCCCTGGCCGGCGACGGCACGGTCAACCTCTCGCCCAAGGGCCTGAAGGGCTCGTTCGCCGTCCTGGACGACCACACCGTGGCCTACCTCGACTTCGCCGGCAGCAACGCCGAGACCATCGCCCACCTGCGCGAGAACGGCCGCGTCACGCTGATGTGGTGCGCCTTCGACGGCCCGCCGAACATCGTGCGCGTGCACGGCCACGGCGAGCCGGTCTTCCGCGACGACCCCCGCTGGGCCGGGCTGCTGCGGCACTTCCCGGACATCGACCCCGTCCCGCACGGCCTGCGCGCGATCATCGTCGTGACCGCCCGGCTGATCCGCGACACCTGCGGGTACGCCGTCCCGTTCATGACCTACGACGCCGACCGCCCGCTGCACGGCTCCCGCTTCGCCCGCGAGGACGACGAGTCGCTCGACGCGTACTTCCACAAGAAGGAGCACGTGGCGACCAGCATCGACGGCCTTCCGGGGCTGCCGCTCCCGCTGCCCCCGCTCCCCCGCGAAGCCTGACCGGACGGGCCGGCGTCACAGGACGGCGAGGGCCTTGGCGATGTTCCATTCGGCCAGGTCCAGCATCCAGCGCCGGTTGGGGAAGTCGGTGTCGGCGATGCGCAGCGGGCCCTCGATCAGCGAGAGCACCTGCGCGTACCGGTAGAGCTCCAGCCGGTCGGGGTCGAGGGCGGGCGGGCGCAGCGCCGGGTAGGCGTCCTCGAAGCGCATGCGCAGCCAGGCGTGCTCCCACTCGGCGTCGAAGTAGGTCAGGCCCTCGAAGTCGATCATGACGGGTTCGCCCGCGGACGTGACGAGCACGTGGTCCGGCCCGAGTTCGCCGTGCACGAGCCCGTACCGTTCGCGGGGGGCGACCGCGTCACGCAGGCGGCGCACGTGGGCGGCGATCCGCTCGTGCGCCCGGCCCATCCGGGCGTCGCGGTCGGCGACGGCGGCGAGATGGGCGAGCGCGCGGTCCAGGACGACGTCCTCGGCGGGCCGGGACGCCCGGGTCCGGCCGTCGGCCAGGTGGGCGAGCTTGCCGTAGGACGGGCCGAGGGTGGTGTGCATGCGGCGCAGGGCGTCGCCGAGCGCGGCCAGCGGCCGGGCGGCGGCGGCCGGGTCGCGTTCCATCAGGGTCTCCAGCGTCGTGGCGCCCGCGTCCTCGACCAGGGCGAGGGCGGCGCCGAGGTGACGGCCGCCGGGGTCGAGCGCCAGCAGCCGGGGCACCCGCACGTCCGCCGCGGTCAGGGCCGCGTGGCCGGCGGCGAACAGGTCCGCTCCCGACGCGTCGGTGAAGGGGTCGTCCTCGACCGCCGGGGACGGCGGCCAGTAGTTCTCGCCCTCCGCCCAGACGTAGAGGATCACGCTGGTCGCGTCGTCCAGCCGGAGCCGGTAGACGCCCTTCTTGCTGCCGCCGGTCAGCCGGTCGAGCGCGGCCGGCCGCCGGTCGGCGCCGAACTGCTCGGCGACCAGGTCGCGCACGTCGTCGGGCCGCAGGAATGTTCGGGTCATGATCGTTTTCTATCACCCCGGGCTGGTTGAAAACAAAATTCTAAACTGGTTTTATGGATGCAGAGTGCCGGGGAGGTCCCGGCGGTTCCCCCGCAAGGAGCGACGATGAAGCTCACCCAGGCCGCGGCCGCCACGTTCGGACTCGACGACGAGGCATGGAAGCGGCAGATCGACCGTTTCGTGGCCATCTACGAGGAGGGCCTGCGCCGCGCCGCCGCCGCGGGTTCGTGAAACCATCTGATCGGCATAACTGGTCGTGCAGGAAGGTTGTCCCCGATGCCGCCCGCGTTCACCGCAGAGGAGAAGGCCCGCATCACCGCCCTGTTGCTGGCGAACGGCGAGAAGCTGTTCACCGGCCAGGGGCTGCGCAAGACCTCCCTGGAGGAGCTGATGGCCCCCACGGGGGTGGCCAAGAGCAGCTTCTACGTCTTCTTCGACTCCAAGGAGGCGCTGTACCTGGAGCTGATGCTGCGCCAGACCGGCGAGGTGCGGCGGCGGGTCATCGACGGCGCGCTGATGAGCGCCGACGACCCGCGCGAGGCGCTGCGCCGGTTCCTGCACGCCACCGTCGAGGAGTTGTCGGTCAACCCCCTGTGGCGTCGCCTGATGACCCATCCGGAGGAGATGCAGGCGGTGGCCCGCAAGCTCGACCCCGAACGGGTCGCCGCGATGTCCGGCAGCCCGGCCGCCGCCCTCACCGAGTACGTCACCGCCCGCCGGGCCGCGGGCGAGCTGGTCGACGCCGAGCCCGCGGTCATCATCGGCGTGCTGCAGTGCGTGCTGCTGGTGCCGATGTTCGCCGAGCGGCTCGGCGATCCGGACCTGCACCCCAGGATCATCGACCTGCTCATCGACATCGTCGCCGCGGGGCTGGCCCGTCCCGGCGGCTGACCTCCCCGCAGACGGCCTCCCCGCAGACGGCCTCCCCGCAGACGGCCTCCCGGGGGTGGAGATAACTACAGGGGGAGTCGAGAGTCAGCCGCAATGGCGGCCGCCGTGCGATCGGCGAGGCTCCTGTGCATGGCAAACACCGCAACCACGACAATCCCCCACCTGGCCGGCGGCCGGCGAAAATACGCCTGGCTGGCGGCGGGGATCGTGCTCGGGCTGTTCGGGACGAACAGCGAATGGTCGGTCCCGCTGGCCGGATGGCTGTTCTCCATCGGCCTCATGCGCTTCACCCGCAGCTCGGGCGTCCCGGCCGGGCTCGCGGCCGTCGGCCTGTCGGCCGCCGCGACGACGGTGGTCTTCGTCGCGGCGGCGGGCGCGCTCACCGTCCCGCCGATCCTGCTCGGCTGCCTGCTGCTCAGCCTGGTCCTGAGCCTGCCGCTGCTGGCCGACCGGCTGCTCGTCCGGCGACTCGGCCCGATCGCCGGCACGCTGGTCTTCCCGTCCGCCCGGGTGACGGCCGAGTTCCTGATCGCCACGGTCAGCCCGCTGGGCACGATCTTCGGGCCGCTGGCCGCGACGCAGTCGGCGAACCTGCCGCTGCTCCAGACGGCGTCCGTCACCGGCGTCTACGGGATCAGCTTCCTGATGGCGTGGGCCGCGCCGGTCGTCAACCTCTTGCTGGAACGCCGGGTGGCCTGGCCGTCGGTCCGGGGCGTCACGCTGACGTACGTCTCGGTGCTCGTCCCGGTGCTGCTGGGCGGCGGCCTGCGGCTGGCGGCCGCGCCGGCCGCGCCGGAGCTGGTGCGCGTCGCCGGGATCAGCGCCTCGCCGGCCGCCGAGAAACGCATGCGGGAGATCGACGACTTCCACACCCCGCGGGTCCTGCCCGAGCAGAAGCCGACGCTGCGCAAGGCGTTCGCGGTGATCGACGACGACCTGTTCGCCCGCACCCGGACCGAGGCCGACGGCGGCGCCCGGATCGTGGCCTGGGCCGAGACCGCCGCGGTCGTGCTCGGCGAGGACTACCCCGGCTTCCTGCGCAAGGCCCAGGACCTGGCCAGGGAGAAGGGCGTCTATCTCGACATGGGGGTGGCCGTCGTCCTCGACGGGGAGCCGCGCTCCCGCGACCTGGCCGTGCTGGTGACGCCCGATGGGCGGGTGGCGTCGGTCTTCGACAAGGCGCATCCGGTGCCCGGCATGGAGAGCCTGCGGCCGGGCGACGGGGTCGTGCCGGTGACCGGCACGCCGTACGGGAGGCTGGCCCACGTCATCTGCTTCGACGCCGACTTCCCCGCCACGCTGCGCACCCGCGCCGACGTCATGTTCGTGCCGGCCAACGACTGGAAGGGCATCGAGCGCATGCACGCGGCGAACGCGGTGTTCCGGGCCGTGGAGAACGGCTACAGCCTCGTCCGGACGGCCAGCAACGGCCTGGCGATCACCGTCGACCCCTACGGCACCCCGCTGGCCAGGGCGAACTACTTCGGCACGGTACGGCAGAGCATGGTCGTCTCCGTCCCGACCCGCGGCGCCTGGACGCTGTACGGCCTGGTCGGCGACCTGTTCGCCGGGCTGTGCGCGGCCGCCCTGGCCGGGCTGACCGGGCTCGCCGTGCTCCGGCGGGCCGCGTACCGGAGCTGACCATGGGATTTGCGGAGGAAGGTGCGATGATGCCACGGGCGCGGAACGCGAGGACGCGGACGACGGGGAGACGAGGGGTGAAGGCGAGACTCACGACGCCGGTGCGGGCGCTGGCCATGATCGGGCTGTCGGTGGCCGGCGTGCTCGCGGCCGTCCTGGTCGTGCTCAGCGCGGTGCCGGCGGTGGCCGGCGTGGGCCGGGGGGCGTTCCGGCAGGCGGTGACGCTGCAGCGCGCGGTCGCGGACGCGGCCCGGCGGCTGGCCGGCCGGCTCGGCGTGCGCGTCGAGCGTCCCTACAGTCCGGGGACGGACGCGTCCGCGCTGCTGAAGGATCCGGCGACCTGGCGGGACGTGCTCTGGGGCGTCCTCGACCCGCTCATGGGCACGTGGGCGTCCGCGCTGGCGCTCGGCATGCCGCTGTACGGCCTGTACGGCGTCGCGGTGCAGCCGTTCGTGTGGCGGGCCAACCTGCGGGCCGGCGGCGCGAACGCCTACGGCGTCATCCACGTCACCTCGACGGGCGCCGCGCTGGCGGCGATCCCGGTCGGGCTGGCGCTGATCGCGCTCGGCCTCTACATCGGCCCCCCGCTGCTGCGTCTGCGCGCCCGGTGGGCCGGCGCGCTGCTCGGGCCGTCGCGCAGGGCCGCGCTGGAGCAGCGGGTCGAGACGCTGGTGGAGACGCGCGCCGACAGCGTCGACGCCCAGGCCGCCGAGCTGCGCAGGATCGAGCGCGACCTGCACGACGGCGCGCAGGCCCGGCTGGTCGCCCTGGGCATGGGGCTGGGCCACGCCGAGCGGCTGTTCGACGAGGACCCGGAGGCGGCCCGCGCCCTGCTGGCCACGGCCCGCGAGTCCTCCTCCAAGGCCCTGGACGAGCTGCGCGACCTGGTACGCGGCGTGCATCCGCCGGTCCTGGCCGACCGCGGCCTGGCCGACGCGATCCGGGCCCTGGCGCTGGACTGCCTGCTCGACGTCGAGGTCACCACCGACCTGGCCGGACGGCCCGCGCCGCCGGTGGAGTCGGCCGTCTACTTCGCGGTCAACGAGCTGCTCGCCAACACCAGCAAGCACGCCGGGGCGGCGACGGTCCAGATCACGCTCGCCTACCGGCACGGGCTGCTGAGCTGCGACGTCGTGGACGACGGCGGCGGCGGCGTCGATCCGGCCGACGGCACCGGGCTGCGCGGCATCCAGAGCCGGCTGGCCGTCTTCGACGGGACGATCGCCGTCGACAGCCCGCCCGGCGGGCCCACCCGGGTGCATCTGGAGGTGCCGTGCGCGATCAGGTCCGAGTAGTCGTCGCCGAGGACCTGTTCCTCATCCGGGACGCGCTGGTCCGCATGCTGACCGAGCACGGCTTCACGGTCGTGGCCGCCGTCGACAACGGGCCGTCGCTGCGCAAGGCGCTGGCCGAGGAGCGGCCGGACGTGGCGGTCGTCGACGTGCGGCTGCCGCCGTCGTTCACCGACGAGGGGCTGCAGGCCGCGATCCAGGCGCGCCGCGACCGGCCCGGCTTCCCGGTGCTGGTGCTGTCGCAGTACGTGGAGCAGCTCTACGCCCGCGAGCTGCTGGCCGACGGCGCGGGGGCGGTCGGCTACCTGCTGAAGGACCGGGTGGCCAACACCGGGCAGTTCATCGACGCGGTCACCTCGGTGAGCCGGGGCGGCACGGCGATGGACGCGCAGGTCATCGCCAAGCTGCTGACCCGCGGCGACGCGCGTGGCCGCACCGGCGAGCTGAGTCCGCGCGAGCGGGAGGTGCTGAGCCTGATCGCCGCCGGGCGGTCCAACACGGCCATCGCGCACCAGCTCGTGATCTCCGCCAGCGCGGTCAACAAGCACGTCTCCAGCATCTTCGGCAAGCTCCAGCTGCCCGAGTCCGAGGACGACAACCGCCGGGTCCTGGCCGTCCTGGCCTATCTCAACCGCTGACCGGGGCGCGGCGGGCGTAGTCGCCGATGGCGGGCCGCAGCAGGTCGTAGGCCTGCCGCGCGGTGCGGGCGAGGGCCGCGAAGATCTCCTCGGACTCCTCCCCCGCCAGGACCCGGCGCTGGGCCTCGTCGAACAGCAGCCGCTCCACCCCGGCGAGCGCGGCGGCCACCAGGCGGGGCGTGACGCCGCCGTCGCCGGTCTCCTCGGCCAGGACGGCGGCCAGTTCGGCCTCGGCCTGGTCGTGCAGCTGGCGCAGACGGGCCCGCAGCACCGGCGTGTCGCGTACCATCCGCTGCCAGTCGGCGCCGGCGTCGGGGATCGCGCCGTCGCGGCGGCGCAGCCGTTCGTCGTAGTCGCGGTGGGCGGCCTCCAGGGCCGACTCGCCGGGCTCGCGCCGCGACACGGCCCTGGCCAGGCCGTCGACCACCTCCTCGTGCCGGTCGAGGATGAGGTCCTCCTTCAGCGGGAAGTGGTTGGTGACGGTCATCTTGGCCACGCCGGCGGCGGCCGCGACGTCGGCGATGGTGACGTCGTCGTAGCCGCGCTCCAGGAACAGGCCGGTCGCGACGTCGGAGATGAGCTGCCGGGTCTGGTGTTTCTGGCGCTCCCGCAAACCCTTGGATCGTTCGGTCACGAGCTGTGCCCTTCCGCGCGTTCATTAGGTTTGACCTAACGATTAGGTCAGACCTAGTGTTTGGAGTCGTCCTAGTCAATCGATCCTAAGGGTGTTCGATGACCGCCACCTCTGCCGCCGGGGCCGCGCGCGACCGGCTCGACCCGCACCTGCTGCGCATGGGGATCGTGCTGATCGCGGCCCCCATCCTGGCCACGATCGACGCCACCGCCGTGGGCATCGCGGCCGACGCGATGGCGGCGCACTTCCGCACGTCGCTGACCGACGTGCAGTGGGTGGCGGCCGGCTACCTGCTCGCGATCGCGGTGGTCATGCCCCTGTCGGGCTGGCTGAGCCGGCGGTTCGGGGCCAAGCGCACGTGGATGGCCGCCGTGGCGGTCTTCACCGCCGGCTCGGCCCTGTGCGGCCTGGCCTGGTCGCTGCCGGCCCTCATCGCGTTCCGGCTCGTGCAGGCGGTCGGCGGCGGGCTGATGAACCCCGTGGGCCAGACGATCCTGGCCCAGGCGGC
This sequence comes from Nonomuraea sp. NPDC003560, assembly GCF_042878785.1. Lineage (NCBI taxonomy): Bacteria > Bacillati > Actinomycetota > Actinomycetes > Streptosporangiales > Streptosporangiaceae > Nonomuraea > Nonomuraea sp. NPDC003560. Next base: position 168,886 of record NZ_JBIAOF010000016.1, read on the forward strand.
CGGGCCGTCCCGGATCGGCCGGGCCATGAGCGTGCTGACGATCCCCGTCATGTTCGCCCCGGTGCTCGGGCCGATCGTGGGCGGCCTGGTCGTCCAGCAGCTCGACTGGCGCTGGATCTTCTACCTCAACCTGCCCGTCTGCCTGCTCGTCCTGCCGGTGGCCGCCCGCGTCCTGGCCCGGGACGAGGACGAGGACGAGGACGAGGACGGGGACGGGGCCGGCGGCGCGCCCAGGCTCGACCTCCTCGGCCTGGCGCTGCTCTCCCCCGGCCTGGCGGCGGTGGTCTACGGGCTCACCATGGCGGGCGGGCGCGAGGGGGCGTGGACGCCCGCCGTGCTGGTCGGCGCGGGACTGGCGCTGGTCGCCGGCTACCTCGTGCACGCGCTGCGCACCCGCCGGCAGCCGCTGATCGACGTACGCCTGTTCGCCAAGGGCGGGTTCACCGCGGCCTGCGTGGCGCTGTTCCTGCTCGGGGCCTCGCTCTACAGCTCCATGATCCTGCTGCCGCTGTTCTTCCAGCACGATCGGCACGCCGACACGCTCTCGACGGGCCTCCTGCTCACCCCGCAGGCACTCGGGGCCGCCGTCGGCTCGTTCGCCGCCGGGCGGCTGGCCGACCGCCATGGCCCGCGCGCCGTCGTGACCGGCGGGCTCGTGCTCTCACTGGCCGGGCTGCTCGCCTTCACCCAGGCCCCCGCCCGTCCGGACACCTGGCTGCTGACCCTCTGCCTGGTCCTGTACGGCCTGGGCATCGGCGGCGTCTCCGCGCCCACCATGGCCGCGGCGTACGCCTCGGTCGACCGGCAGCAGACGCCGGGCGCCGCCGGCGCGCTGAACGTCGTCAACCGGCTCGGCGGCTCGCTGGGCACCGCCATCCTCACCACCGTCCTGGACAGCGGGCTGCGCCAGGGCGACGGGCCGGCGCACGCCTACGGCACCGCCTTCTGGTGGGCCTTCGGACTGTGCCTGGTCACCCTGGTTCCGGTGGCCTTCTTCCGCTCGGCGCGGCGTGATGGTCGGCCAGGCGGGTGAGCAGGTCGACCAGACGCTCGCGGTCGGCGGGGGGGCAGCGGGGCGAGGCTGCCGGGCTTCCTGTTCGACCACGACGCCACCCCGGACGCGGTCAGGCGGGCCTACTCCGCGGCGGACCACCGGCGGCTGTCCGCGCTCAAGGCCCGGTACGACCCGGACCGGCTGTTCCGCGTCAACCACAACATCGCCCCGGCCGCGTCGTGAGGCGGCGCCGTCCCGGAGGGAGCCGGGCCGGCGCCGTCCGGCCGGGTCACACCGGCCGGAAGTACCACAACTGCTGGCCCGCGTACTCGTCGCAGGTCCACTGCTGGATGTTGGCGCCGTTGTGCGTCCAGCCGTGGTCGACGTCGAGGCACTTGCCGCTCTTCTGGTTCTCCAGGAAGTAGAAGGTGTTCCACCAGGCGTCGGTGTAGGCGTACTTCCAGCGCCACATCTGCTGCGGGACGTTCACGCACTGCCACTGCTTCACGTTCGCGCCGTCGAAGGTGTAGCCGTTGTCGACGTCCAGGCACTTGCCGCTGTGCTGGGCGCGCAGGAAGAACCACTCGCTCCCGGGGGCCACCCGCTGGTACTGCCAGTGCTGCTGCGGGACGTTGACGCATTCCCACTGCTTCACGTTGGCGCCGTCGAAGGTGTAGCCGTTGTCGACGTCCACGCATTTCTCCGGCGCGGGGAAGCGCCGGCGGATCTCGAACAGGTAGGACCAGGGCTCGGCGAGCGTGCGCCCGCGGGCCGCCACGGCCCCGGAGGCCGGGGCCGCCGCCGACCACAGGGGCACGGCGACCGACACGACCATGATCACGGCCAGCAGCCCCCGGCGGCCGATCTGTCGAAGATGTACGCCCTTGCGCACCGCATGCTCCTTTCCGGTGTTCCGTCACTTGCAGGGTGCGCCGGCGGCGGCGGGAGGGCATGAGTACCGCCCTACTCAGGTGGGCGGGCTGGCCATCCAGGGGTGGGAGCGTCCATGATCGGCTCATGCTCAGCACCAGTGAGGGCGCGCCGACGAGCGCCTACGTGACCCGCCGGCCGCTGCTGGCCGGCGCCAACCCGTACGTCACCCTCTACGACGGCGACGTCCCCACCGGGTACGCCTCCCTGTGGCAGGTCGACTGGTCCACGCACGGCGCCGGCGCGGTGATGGTGGTGTGGACGCCCGCCGGGCTGCGCGTCGTCAGCGACGACCCGGAGCTCGGGACGTGGATCGAGGAGCACTTCGTCCGGCACTTCGACGAGGCCACGGCGCTGCCGTCCTGGCCCGCCGCGCGGGTGCAGCGGGCCGCCGTGGACCTGCGCGTGGACCCCGCCACGGGCACCCGTGCGACGGCGGCCGGCCTGGCGGTCAGCATCACCGGGCCGCTGGACGCCAGGCCGTTCTCGATGGCCGACTTCCCGCTCCTGGGCGTCAGCCACGGGCTGTCGATGCAGATCATCCCGTGCGAGCACGCCTCGATCACCGTGGACGGCGTCCCCGTGCCGGGCCGGCCGGCCGTCACCTGGCCCGGCGGCCGGCCCGTCTCCTCGGCCATCACCACCCTCCACGAGGCGTGGAGCAGGTGAGACCGGACGCCCGCCGCGCCCCCGCTCCGGGTGAACGGCGGGCCAGCAGGGCGAAGCGGTGGGCGTGGGCGGTCAGCGGCCGGCCGCCCGCCATCCGGTCGTGCAGGGCGCGCAGGCAGTGGCCGTACCGGACGGCGTCGAAATCGGGGACCTGCCACGGCACCATCCGCAGGAACAGCACGAGCGCGCCGACGTCGTGGAACGTCGTCCGCACCCGCGCCCGCGCGCTCCACGTCACGGTGAGCCCGGCCTCGGCCAGCCCGGCGGCGGCACGGGCGAGGTCCCAGCCGCGGTACGCGAGCGGCGGCGCGCCCAGGGCCCTGTTGACCTCTTCGAGGTCGCGGCCGCCCACCTGCTGGGTGACGAAGACCCCGTCGTCGGCCAGCACGCGGCGGACCTCGCGCGGGTCGTAGGACTCGTGCCGGTTCGCCACCACGGCGAACGCGTCGGCGGGGAACGGCAGCACGTCGTCCTCCCGGATCGCGGCCACCTCGACCCCGAGCGGCTCCAGGCGGCGGCGGGCGATCGGCAGGTTGGGCGGGTGGCCCTCCGTGGCGGCGGTGCGCGGCGGCAGCGGCGTCAGCCCGGCCAGGAACTCGCCGCCGCCGGTCCCCATGTCCAGCAGCGAGGCCGCGCCGTTCAGCCGGTCGCGCAGGAGGCGCTCGTAGCTCCAGGGCAGCGGCTCCTCGACGACCCGGCCGCGCAGGGCGGTGAAGTCCCAGCCCTCGATCGCCGCCGCCGACGCCCGCGCGACCAGTTCGCCGTACTCCATGGCGGTGATCGTCCCCGACGCCGCGGGCGCCCGTCACGTGGTTTTCCGACGGATGTCGGGGGCGATCCGGGACTTTCGGCCCTGACCGGCGCGTCGTCCCGCCGGGAAGGGTGGAGGCGAGGGGCGGCCCGGGGAGCGGTACGCGTATGCGCGCGCCCCGGCTGCCGCCGTCGAGAAGCGACCCTCCTGTAAGGACGTGACCATGTGCAATTACTGCGGCTGCCGGGAGTTCCCACTGATCGGCCGCCTGTCCCAGGAGCATTGGGACATCCAGGAGTGCGCGGGGGCGCTGCGCCGCGCGATCGGGGAGCTGCGCCACGGTGACGCCGTGGCGCTGCTGGCGGACCTGATGGCCCGGCTCGTCCCGCACACCGACACCGAGGAGCGCGGACTGTTCGCCGAGCTGCGCGCCGAGGGGTCGCTGGCCGAGGAGGTGGAGCGGCTGTGCGCCGAGCACGCCGACATCCACGGCATCCTCGGCGCGATCGACCCGGCCGCGCCCGACTGGCCCGCCGTGCTGGACGCCCTCGACCGCCTCCACTGGCACATCGACCACGAGGAGCACGGCCTGTTCCCGGCGGCCGTCATCATGCTGCCACTGGCCGCCTGGGACCGCATCACGCCCGACCAGTCCCCGGCGCCGACCGGCTGACCGGCTGACCGGCTCCCGGCCGAGCGTACGCGTCCTCGCGGCGGTGGGTCGGTCCTGGGGGGGTCAGTCCTGCGGTGGGGCGCCGACCTTGAACAGGCCGTGCGCGCCCGCCTCCGCCTGCCGCATCGTGTGGTCCACGATCGGGTACGTGCCCGCCTCCGGGAAGACCAGTTCGGCGAAGCCGCCCTGCGCCGGGGCCAGGTCGAGGGCCTGCGCGCCGCCCGCGTCCTCGGTGCGCAGCCGGTAGGCGCCCTCCTTGTAGACCGTGTCGAACGGCGCGCCCACCACGTGCAGCGACGTGCCCGAGCTGGGGCCGGCGGCCACCGCCCAGATGCGGACCCGCTCCCCCGCCGTGGCAGCCAGCGGGGCGTGGTCGTAGCCGGCGGCGGTGCCGTTGAACATCCAGCCGTCCGGGGCGCCCTGCCGGATCTTGGCGACCTGCGCCGGGCCGCCCGGCTCGCCGAGATACAGCTCGCCCTGGACCAGCAGGTACTCGCGGTCGACCGCGGGCAGGTCCGGCGGGTCGATGACGACGGCGCCGTACATGCCGTTGGCGATGTGCTGGGTCATCGGCATGGTCGAGCAGTGGTAGAGCCACGCCCCGGCGTGGTCGGCGCGGAAGCGGTAGGTCAGCCGCTCGCCCGGCTGGATCGTGCGCATCGGCCCGTCGGGTGCGGTGGCGCCGGCGTGGAAGTCGATGCCGTGGCCCATGGTGGCGGCGTTGACGAACGTCACGACGAACACGTCCCCGACCTTGCCGCGCAGCACCGGGCCGGGCATGGCGCCGTTGAACGTCCAGACGCGCTGCCGCACCCCGGGCGCGACCTCCTGGGCGAGCCGGTCGTCGGCGCGGATCTCGACGTGGTGCTCGGTGCCGCCGGGCGCGGGCCTGAGCGTCGCGTCGTGAGGTCGCCAGCCGGACGACATGGGCGCCGCCAGGTCGAGCGGGCCGGGCACGGTGGGCATGGCGGGCATGGCGGGCATGGTGGGCATGGCGGGGGCGGCTTCGGTCGTCGTGTGACCGGTGTGGCCGGTGCCCTCCTGGGGGCGGGACGCCGCCGAGGCGCCGGTCGGGGCCAGGCGCATGGTCATGCCTGCGGCGCGGTGCCCGGCGACCGTGCACCAGCCGTCCACCGGACCGCCCAGCGGCGCCAGGCGCAGCGTCGCGTTCTGGCCGGGGGCCAGCATCGGGGTGCGTTCGCCGGTCGCCAGGCGCAGGTCGTGCCGCTGGGCGTCGGCGTTGGTGACGCGCAACGTCAGCACCGTCCCCACGGGGGCCTCGATCACGGCGGGACGGATGCGCATCCCGGACAGCGTCACCTCGACCGTGCGGGAGCCGGTCGCGGTCACCGTCGCCGGTCCTGACCCGCCGGACGTGGCGACGACCACCGCGGCGGCCGTCAGCAGGCACCCGGCGGCCACCCCGGCGACGGCGGGCAACGCCCGCCGCCACCCCGGCCCGCCCTCGCCCCCGCCGCCCGGGGAGGCGACGCGCGGGGAGGCGGCGGGCGCGGAGGCGACGGACGGAGAGGCGGCGGGCGCGGAGGCGACCGACGGAGAGGCGGCGGGCGGGCGGGGGCGGGTCAGGGCGGTCGCCGCCAGCGCGACGAAGGCCAGCGCGGCGGCCAGCACCGACGCCCACCCCAGCAGCGCGACCGGCCGCGGCACCGGCAGGACCAGCAGCGGCACCCCCATGTTGAGCGCGACCAGCCGCGCCGGCCAGCCGCGTTCCAGCAGCGCCGCGTTCTCCTTGAACCGGGCCGGACCGCCGCCCAGCACCGCGGGCAGCAGGTGCAGCAGCGATCCGAGCAGCACCTGCGCCACGAACCCGACCAGCACCAGCGGCAGCAGCGGGGCCAGCGCGGCCGCGACCTGGTGCGCCGGCCTGGTGGCCACCACCACCAGATCGGCGGCCAGCGCCACCTCGAACCAGACGATCGCCGCGCCCAGCATCCACGCCGCGCCGGTGTGCGGCCTCCTGCGCCGCAGCGCGTCGCCCAAGGGGACGAGCACCGCCAGCCCACCGGCCGCGTACGCCGCCAGCCCGGCCAGGGCCACCCACCGCCAGCCCGCCAGCAGCCCGGCGACGGCCACCGTCAGTCCCGGCGCGGCCAGCCACAGGCCCGCCCGCGAGGCCCGGCGGGTCCGGTCCGACATGCGGGTGCGCAGGACCGTCGGCCACAGGGTGAACAGCGTGCCGAGCACGGTGAGCCCGATCCAGCCGAAGACGTTCACCTGGGAGTGGGCGGCGCTCATGCGCTCGTGCAGCGCGCCCTGGACGGTCCGGGCGGCCATCAGCCCGCCGAGGGTTCCGCCGGCGGCGAGCGCGCAGGCGGCGGTGACGTACCAGCCGATGACGTGGCCGAACCGGCCGGGCAGCGCGCCGCGGACGAGCCGGACCAGGACGGCCGCGTGCCACAGCACCACGCCCGCCAGCAGCGCCGCGCCCGCCGCCGCCAGGTGCCACGGCCCATACGCCACCCCGGCCAGCACGGCGACCGTGGCCGTGTTGAGCAGGGCCAGCCGGGTCAGGCTCCCCCGCTCGGACGGGCCGCGGACGCGCAGCAGCGCCACCGTGAAGTGCTCGCTCCAGATGAGCACGGCCGTGCTGACCGCGCCCAGCAGGAACACGTGGATCAGCAGCCACGACGGCGCCTGCAGCACGTCGCCCGCCAGGGCTGCGACGACGGTCAGCGCCAGCCAGCCCACGACGGTCGCGTTCGCCCGCAGCTGCCAGGACGCGCGGGCCCGCTTCGGCGGCGGCAGGTCGATCGGCCTGCCGCTCTCTATACGGATGTCGACCGGCATCCCGGGCACCTTCCTGTCCGTGGCCGGCGAGCGCCGGCGGATCGGGGGCCGCGCCGCTCAGGCACGCCGGGCCCCCGTCCGGTCGAGGACCTCGTACACCGGGCGCCGGGGGACGCGCGGGACCGGCGGCCCGTACCCGAGCCTGATCAGCATCTGCACGTGCCCGAACGGGCCGGGACGGTCGCCGCGGTGCTGCGGCGGGCGCAGGTCGAGCGGCTGGCTGAACATCGAGGCCGCCACGCCGTGCGCGGTGGCGGTGAGCAGGACGCGTTGCAGGGCCTGCCCGGCGCGCAGCCAGTCGTGCGGGCCGTCCCCCTGGGTGAACAGGGCGACGAGCTGCGGCTCGGCCTCGAAGTCGGCGACCTCGCCGCCGCCGAAGCCGCGCATGGGCAGTTCGCCGGAGCGCGGGCGCGGGCCGAAGGCGTGGGCGGGGACGCCGTCGGCGCCGCCCTCCGGCCGGGTCCAGCGGGCCAGCTCGGCCCGGTAGGCGGGATCGGCCGTCAGCGTGTCGTCGGCCAGGGCGACCATGTCCAGCACCCGCCTGGCCGTCCCGCCCTTGACGAGGAGCAGCGTGGCGTCCTCGTCGTGGGCGGCGTTGACCAGGTCGAGCAGGACGTCCCTGGGCAGCGGGCGGCGCTCGAAGGGGAATCGGTTGGTGCGCCGGTGCGGGATCATGTCGTGCAGCAGCCGCTCGTCGGGGGTGGGCGGCCCGCCGGGCGTGGCCCGCACGGTCGCCAGCAGCTCGGGCCGGCCGCCCGGGTCGGGCAGCGGCAGGACGCCGGGGTCGTGCCCGGTCATCCGGACCGCCAGCCGCAGGTTGAACAGCGCGGCCCCGCAGCTGATGCCGAGGCCGCGCCCCAGGGGGTCGGTGACGGCGAGCAGCCGGTCGAGGTCGGCGTACAGCTCCATGGTGGTGTCGTCGAGGCGGCGGAAGCGCCAGGGCTGGGTGTTGTGCACCGAGGGCGCCGCGACGGCGGCGGCGACGATCCGGCGCACCCCGGCGTGTGAGGCGAAGGGTCCGTCCCAAGGGCGGGCGAGGCCGGCGCCGGTCATCGCGGGGCTCCCGGCACGACGGTTGCTGCGGGCATGTCTCCACGATGGCGCGGCCGGCGGTGCCGCTGTCAGGGACCAAAGTCCCTTTCCGCGTCTCCGATCGGCCATGATCAGGTGGCGGGCAGCGCGGCGGCCAGCAGCACGACGCCGATCGACCCAACCAGGGCGCTGACGGCCATCGTCCGGGCCAGGCGGGGGCGGGCGCGGGCGGCGGCCCAGCCGTGCAGGGCGGCGGCGGCCATGACGGCGCAGAACAGCAGGAGCTTGGCGGCCAGGACGCGGCCGTAGCCGGGTTCGGCGAGCGAGGCCCAGGTGACGCCCTTGTGCCAGGCGATGGCCACGCCGGTGGCGAGCTGGAGGGGCAGGAAGAGGGCGGCGGTGAGCAGCCCGAACCGGCGGCCGACGGCGCCGAGCACCAGGGCGCGGCGCTCGTCGTCCAGCAGGCGCCGGGCCAGGGGCAGCAGGACGAGGGAGACGGCGAGCTGGCCGCCGACCCACAGCGCGGCCCCGAGCACGTGCAGGAAGCGCACCACCGCCCACCAGGTCATCGCGCGCCCGCCCGGTCGCCGGGCGCCGGCCGGCGGGGGATGCCGGTCGCGCCGAGGTGGAGCCGGGCGTAGAAGTCCTCCAGCGCGGCCAGGGTGCTGTTGATCGTGCTGGGGGCGTAGCGGCCGTGCAGCTCGCCGTGGTAGGCGTGGGCGGTGCGGACGGCCACCGTCGTGTCGGCCAGCGGCTCGCCCGCCAGCAGGCCGCGGTCGGAGGCGGCGGCGACCCAGGTCAGGTAGCGGCCGACGCGGCGCAGGTAGCTGGCCTTGCTGGAGGCGGCCAGCGGCGAGCCGGCCAGCGCGGCGGCGTAGGCGGCCAGCATCGTGTCGTAGGGCGCGGCCAGCGCGCCGGCCCTTCTCCTGTCATGCGCGGGCGGCTCATACATGGGCGGCTCATACATGGGCGGCCAGTTCCTTCTGGTAGGGGAAGCTGCCGGGCTCGTAGGCGCACCACGGCTCCTCGCCGAGGACGTCCCCCGAGCAGGCGTAGGCGCGGGAGCGGGAGCCGCCGCAGATCGTGCGGAACTCGCACGCGCCGCAGCGGCCGGTCAGCCGATCGGGGTCGCGCAGCGCGGTGAACAGCGGCGAGGAGCGGTAGATCCCGGTCAGGGGCCGGTCGCGCACGTTCCCGGCGTCCAGCGGGAGGAAGCCCGAGGGGTGCACGGTCCCGGTGTGGGAGACGAAGACGAACCCGCGTCCGGCGTTGACGTCGACGGGCGGGCGGCGGGTGCGCCGCTCCTCGATCAGCCCGGCCTGTTCGGCGCGTCGCCGCAGGGTGCGGTAGAGCGGGCCGAGCCGGAGCTCCTCGGCGTGGTCCACGCCCTGTCCGGCCAGAATCAGCCGTTGCACGGCGACCCGCCGGAAGTGGTGCGCCTCGGTGGTCTTGACCGGGATCGCGGTGCCGACGTCGTGCACGAAGTGCAGCACGTCCTCGGTCTCCTGCGGGGTCAGGGCCGACAGGTCGCGGCCCCGGCCGGTGGGCACGAGGAAGAACACGCTCCACAGCAGCGCGCCCTCCTGGCGTACCAGGGCGGCGATGTCCGGCAGGCTCGTCAGGTTGTGGCGGGTCACGGTGGTGTTGATCTGCACCTTGAGCCCGGCTTCGCGGGCCGCCCGCCAGGCGCGCAGGGTGCGGGTGAACACGCCGTCGTAGCCGCGGAAGGCGTCGTGGACGGGCGCGGTCGCGCCGTCGAGGCTGAGCGAGACGGCGGCGGCCCCGGCCTCGCGCAGCCGGGCGAGGTTGGCCGGGTCGAGGGCGGGGGTGGCCGACGGGGACACGGCCGGGGCCAGGCCGCGGGCGCGGGCGTGGCGGACCAGGTCGAGCAGGTCGGGCCGCTCGAACGGGTCGCCGCCGGTGATCACGAACAGCGGCGGGGGCGTGCCGAAGTCCGCCACCTGGCCGATGAGCCGGTACGCCTCCTCGGTGGTCAGCTCCGCCGGGTGCCGGTCGGGCACGGCTTCGGCGCGGCAGTGCAGGCAGGCCAGCGGGCAGGCGCGGGTGGCCTCCCAGATCACGATGAACGGGCTCGCGGCGACGTCGCGCCGGACGCGGCGCAGCGGCCGCCCGCCGGGTGGTGCGGTCATGCGGGTGCTCCTCGCAGGAGGTGGTCCACGACGTCGGCGGCCGAGTGGTCGTCGGGCAGTCCGTCCAGGAAGGCCAGGTCCTGGCCCAGGGTGAGCAGGGCGGGCTCGTGGTAGCCGTCGGCGCGGTGCTGGCCCAGGCCGATGGCGGCGGTCAGCCCGTTGCACAGGCACTGGCGGCCCTCGGCCTCCTCGGCGGGCCGGCCCTTGCGGACGTAGGCGTCCACGGGTTCGGCGGGGCAGCGGTAGCCGATCGCGCCGCCGGGCCTGACGTACGGGGTGCGCAGGTAGCCCAGGTCGCACAGCCGGGGACGCCGGTCGAACACCTCGGGCTCCGACAGGGTGCCGGGCAGGCCCGCGACCTTGAACGGGAAGCCGGTGGGCGAGGCGCGCGGGTCGTTGCGCACCTCCAGCGCGCCCCGGCGGGCCCGGCTCAGCATGCGCCGCCGCAGGCCGTCGTCGAGGCCCGACTCCCGGCACAGCGCGAACGCCGTCCCGACCTGGATGCCGGCGGCGCCGGTGGCCCGCGCGCCGGCCGCGCCGCCGGGGGTGGCGTAGCCGCCGGCCAGCCAGAACGGCAGCCCGATCGCGGCGACCTTGGCGGTGTCGGCCTCGTCGCGGGGCCCGTAGACGGGTTCGCCGCGCTCGTCGAGCACCAGCCGGCCGCGCGGCGGCGCGCTGTGCCCGCCGGCCACCGGCGTCTCCAGGACGAACCCGTCGGGCCTGGTCACCGGCGAGCGGGCCAGGTAGGCGGCCAGCACGTGGGAGGAGACGATCGCCAGCAGCTTGGGACGCCGCAGCGGCCCGGCCGGGACGGCCCCGGGCCACAGCGCGGCCGGGTCGAGGCCGACCGTGTGGCGGGCGTCGCCGGCGTCGGCCACCGCGACGGTGAGCTCGGCCGGGCGGTGCGCGGCGAAGGCGTCGAGCAGCGCCGGGATCTCCGCCGGGATGCCGGCGCCCATCAGCACGTAGTCGACGCCGGCCAGCATCGCGCCGTAGGCGGCGGCGGGCGTGGCGAGCTGGATCTTCTCCAGGTAGTTGACGCCGACCGGCCCGTCGTGGCCCTGCTTGGCCAGGAAGACCTCGGCGAAGTTGGCGACCACGGCCAGCTCGTCGCGGGCCCGGCTGGGCCGCAGCCCGAGCCGGGGCACCGGCCGGTACGGCGTGCCGGGCGCGATCCCGCCGGGCACGAACCAGCGTCCGAGCACCCGTTCGGCGATCTCGGGGATGGGGAAGCCGGCCAGCGCCCGGCGCAGGTCGCCGCCGGGGTCGCCGCGCTGGAGGCGGCGGGCCAGGGCGACGTCCAGGGCGGTGCCCGACACCACGCCGAGCTGCCCGGTACGGGCGACCGCGCGCGCCAGCCGCCACCCGGACACCGCGACGCCCATGCCGCCCTGGATCAGGACGGGGAGCCCGGCCTCAGACACGCCGCGCCCGCAGCGTGCCGGCCCAGGTGAGCACGTCGGCGTTGATCTCCCTGGCCACCTCGCGGGTGGCCAGGATGTGCACGACGTCGTCCTCGGGCAGCGTCTCGACCATGAGCGACAGGCCGTCGCAGTCGCTGACGTGCGGCAGGATCTCCCGTGCCAGGGCGATGCCCCAGGCGGCCTGGTTCTCGTCGATCTCGCCCAGGCCGTCGATCGCGGCCAGGTCGGCCAGCTCGGCCAGCTCGCGGATGTTGCGGATCGTGTCGTCGTGGTCGCTGAGCAGCTTGTCCACGTAGTGCGCGCCGAGGACGGACGTCAGGCCGGGGTACATGGCCTCCTCCTCGTAGCGGAAGTGCGGCCCGACGGCCGCCGACAGGGCCGCCACCAGTTTCCCGGCCCGCGCCGCGTCGCCGGCGTCGAAGGCGTCGATCAGCGCGAGCAGCAGGTCCCTGACCTCGCGGTGCTCGGCGTGGAAGGTCTCGGTGAAGTGATGGCCGATGGACAGCACACAGTCCTCCAGCTGGGTGGTTCCGGACGTCGCCGGTCGCATGGTTCCCGTCCCCCGTCACTCGTCGGCGGCGAGGGTGGCGCCGCAGGTCAGCAGGGCGGCGCCGGTGAGCGTCAGCAGCCCGCCGAGGCCGATGGCCAGGTTGCCGAGCTGCCAGGCCTGGTAGGCGTTGAGCAGGGAGGCGCGCAGCATCTGGCCGGTGAAGGCGGTCTGCCGCAGGCTCTCCAGCTCGGCGTCCGCGCCGCCCGCCGCGAACAGCTCGGCGCTGACCTGCGCGTACGTCCGGCCGCCGGTGGCGGTCAGCACGTTGCGGCCGATCACCTGGGCGTAGGCCCTGGCCTGCGGGCCGGTCAGGACGGCGCGGCCCTCGTGGGCGGCGAGCTCGGCGGGCAGCCCCTTGCCGGGGAAACTGATGGCCTGCCGGCGCAGCTCGTCGCGGATCTCGCCGCGCGCCTGGACGCCTCGGGCGGCCATGACGGGGCCGGCGGCCGCCATCGCGGCGCCGGCGGCGCCCAGCAGCGCCCTCGCCGCGCCTCGGACAACGCTCATCTCATCCTCCTGGTCACGTGGATCGCCGGTGGACCGGCGGGTGGGGCGGCGGGCGGGCCGCCGGGGCGGGCGGTCAGCCGGCGGCGAGCCACAGGTCGGGCCCGAAGACCTCGTAGTGCACGTCGCGGGCCGCCACGCCGGCCTTGAGCAGCGCGGCGCGCGCCTCGCGCATGAAGGGCAGCGGCCCGCACAGGTAGGCGACCGCGCCCTGCGGGATCGGCACGCCGCCGAGGTCCATCAGGCCGTCGCGGTCGGGGGCCTGGGCGCCGTGCTCGTACCAGAAGACGTGCTCGGGGGCCAGGCGGGTCATGTCCTCGCGCAGCGCGTGCCGGTCGGGCGAGCGGTCGGCGTGCAGGGCCAGGACGCGGCGGCGGGAGCCGGTGGCGGCGAGGTGGTCGAGCATGGCGACCATGGGGGTGGCGCCGATCCCGGCGCTCACCAGCACCAGCGGCGCCTCGGAGTCGTCCAGGGTGACGTCGCCGAACGGCGCCGACAGGGTGAGCTCGTCGCCCTGGCGCACGGTGGCGTGCAGCAGGGTGGACACCTCGCCGGCGGGGTCGCCGTCCACGCGCTTGACGGTGATCCGGCGCAGGCCGTCGCCGGCGTTGGACAGCGTGTACTGGCGCAGCTGGCGCACGCCGTCGGGCATCTCGACCTGGACGCTGACGTACTGGCCGGGGCGGGCGGGCGGCGGGGGCTCCTCGCCGAGCGGGGTGAGCAGGAAGGAGGCGACGTCGGGCGTCTCCTCGCGGCGGCCGGCCACCCGCCAGCGCCGCCACGTGCGGCCCTCGACGGCGCCGGCGTCGGCGTAGAGGCGGGCCTCCATCGCGATCAGGGCGCCGGCCATCAGCCAGTACACCTCGTCCCAGGCGGCGGCGACCTGCGGGGTGACGGCCTCGCCCAGCACCTCGGCGATCGCGCCGAACAGGTACTTGTGCACGATCACGTACTGGTCGTCGGTGACGCCGACCGCGGTGTGCTTGTGGGCGATGCGCGCGAGCAGGTGGTCGGGCCGCTGGTCGGGGTGGTCCAGGAGGGTGGTGGCGAAGGCGGCGACGGAGGCGGCCAGCGCCTTGCGCTGCTCGCCGCTGGCCTGGTTGCCGCGGTTGAACAGGCCGTCCAGCAGTTCGGGCCGGTCGGCGAACATCGTCGCGTAGAACCGCTCGGTGATGGCGTCGAGCGAGGCGCCCACGACGGGCAGCGTGGCGCGGACGACGGCGGCGGATTCCGCGGACAACATTGTGACCTCCACAGTCCCAGGGGTGAGACCCGCGACCGCGGGCCGGTTCCCAGGCTAGGGAGCGGGCCCGGCCGCTGACCGGGGCGAACGTCCGCTTTTGAAGGGCCGAAGGTCCCGGACGGGACATCCGGCGTCCGCGGGCCGGTCGCCGGGGAAGATGGGACTTTCGTCCCTGCCGCGGGCGGGGGCGGGTGGGGGATCCTGGAGAGCATGCAGCTCGACTCGTCCGGACTGCAGGTGCTCTCCGAGGAGGAGTGCTTCCTGCTGCTGTCCTCGATGCCCATCGGGCGGATCGTGTTCACCGATCGTGCCCTGCCCGCCGTCCAGCCGGTGAACTTCTGTCTCGACGGGCGGTCCATCGTGATCCGCACCGCGACGGGATCGAAGCTGGCGGCGGCCACCCGGCGGGCCGTGGTGGCCTTCGAGGCCGACGACTTCGACGCCGGGCGGCGTACCGGCTGGTCGGTCACGGCGGTGGGGCACGCGCGCGAGGTGACCGACGCCGCCGAGCTGGCCCGCCTGGCTGAGCTGCCGCTGACGACGTGGGCGCCGGGCGACCGGGACCACTACATCGTGGTGGAGGCCGAGCAGATCTCCGGCCGCCGCATCGCGCCCGCCCGCGCGGCCGTCGTGTGACGGGTCCTTGACTGGGCGGCGCCGCCCCCTGGCCGGGGGCGGCGCCGGCGCTCAGTCCTCGTGCGCGGTGGTCACCAGGCCGTAGTCCCCGTCGTCGCGACGGTAGAGGAGGCAGCCCGCCCCGGTGGCGGAGTCGGCGAAGAAGACGAACGGGAAACCGGTCAGCTCCAGCCGGTCGAGGGCCTGCCCGGCGGTGAGGCGGGGGGCGGGCAGCGGGCTGACCGAGATCCCCGCGCAGGTCGGCGCCGGCAGGTCGGGACGGGGGTCGAGCTGGGCGAGGCGGTAGCCGTCGCCGGTGCGGTAGATCACGCTGTCCTGGCCGGTCGCGGTCTCGGTGAACAGCAGGAAGTCGTAGTCGAGGTCGTCCATGTCCACCGCCGCCTCGTCGGGCACGGCGCGGGCGGCCGTGCAGGTCCGGACGATCCGGCGTTCCCCGGCGGCCGGGGCCGGGTGGGGCGGACGGGGGTGGCGGCCGCGCCGGTTCTCCCAGTCCCGGGTGCTCTCCAGCAGCCGCGCCCGCAGCCGGTCGCCGAGCAGGTGGATGGCGGCGCGGGTGGAGCCGGCGCCGGCCCGGGCCCTGATGAGCCGGCCCTGGACGTCCACCACGGCCTCGGCCGTCCGCCGCTCCCCCGCGACCTGCGGTGTGGCGGCGAGCTTGACCGTCGCGCCGAGCACCGGCTCGTGGGCGAGCCGGGTCAGGTCGGCCACGGTGTGGCGGGCACGCCGCACGTCGGCCGCGCGCACGCCGCCGCCGCGGATCCTGACCTGCACGTCGTCGGCGTCAAGGGCGATGGGCCTGTGCCTCATTCGTGAACACCTTCTTCGCATCCGGTGGTGATGATCCAAGCCTCTGGCCTGGGCGGATGCGGCGGCCAGAGCCGTAGGTCCTCCCGCGCGGGGACCTACGGCCCGCCGGGCGGCGGGCCACGTCAGGAGCGGCGGTAGCCGGGATGCACGCCCGGCGTCAGGCCCTGGTCGGCGGCGACCAGCTCCAGCAGGGCGAGCAGCTCGCCGCGCTGGTCGGGGCTGAGGCACGAGGTCAGGTCGGCCTCGTGCGCCATCGCCGTCTTCCTGATGTCCTCCATCACCTTCGCGCCCTGCTCGGTCAGGTGCAGCTCGTGGTTGCGGCGGTCGCCGGCCGAGCGGCGCCGCTCCACCAGGCCGGCCCGGTCGAGCGGGTCGAGCAGCGCGGTGACCCGGCTGGGCACGACGCCGAGGTCGGCGGCGAGCGACTGCTGGCTGCGGCCCGGCTGGAGGGCGATCATCCGCAGCAGCCCGACGTCGGACGGCGACAGGCCGAGCTCGGCGACCCGCGCGGCGAACCGGCCGGCGGCGTGCGCGCCGAGCTGCGCGAGCAGGAAGGCGACGCCCATCGGGCGGTTGCGGGACGCGGACACAGCGCATACTGTACTCCGCACAGAACCTTTCACAAAGGTGAACCTTTCTCCTGAGAGAAGCAATATGCGATGACCACCCAGATGAACACCGACCGGCCTGACTGGCCCAGACATCCAGGACTGGAGGGCAAGGTCGCCCTCGTCACCGGCGGTTCCCGCGGCATCGGCGCGGCGACCTGCCACGCGCTGGCCGCCAACGGCGTCCGGGTCGCGGTCACCGGCCGCGACACCGGGGCGGTGGACCGCGTCGTCGCCTCGATCACCGCCGAGGGCGGCCGGGCGCTGGCCGCGCCCGGCGACGTGACCGACACCGGCGCGCTGGCCCGCATCCGCACCGAGGTGGAGGCCGCGCTCGGGCCGGTGGAGATCCTGGCCCCGTTCGCCGGCGGGCAGGGCGCGCCCGCGCCGACCGCGGGGCTCGACCCCGGCCGCTGGCGCGCCGTGCTGGAGTCCGACCTGACCTCGGTGTTCCTCACCGTCCACGAGTTCCTGCCGGGCATGCTGGAGCGGCGCGCCGGGTCGATCATCCTGATGTCGTCCACCGCGGGCCGGCAGCCCGGAGGCGCCAACGCCGCCTACGCCGCCGCCAAGGCGGGCGTGGTCATGTTCGCCCGGCACCTGGCCGCCGAGGTGGGCGGCGACGGCGTGCGGGTCAACTGCCTGGCGCCCTCGGCCGTGCTCAACGACAAGCTCGCCGCGCTGCCCGCCGAGCGGCTCGCCCAGCTCGCCGCGGCCTTCCCACTCGGGCGCGTCGGCCGTCCCGCCGACGTCGCCCAGGCCGTCCTCTACCTCGCCTCGCCCGCCGCCTCCTGGGTGACCGGGGCGACCCTCGACCTCACCGGCGGACGGGTCTCGTGATCTGCGCCGCGCTCCGCCCGTCCCCCGCATCCACCGTCCAGACGGAGGCCATGTCATGACCGACCCGATGACCGAACGGCTCGTCCGGTTCCAGCGGCCCGGCGCCCTGCCGTACCTGATCGGCGCGGACGAGGCCCGCCTCGCCGCCCTGTTCGGCCTCGACGCCGACGCCTACCGCGCGCTGCTGGACGCCTTCGACCAGCAGACCCGGCAGGCCGCCGAGACGCTGCTGGCCCGGCCCGGCCTCGCCGACGCCGTCGACCGGCTGCCGCTGCGTCCCGAGGGCTCCCGCGACGCCTTCCACGTGGTGGCCCTCGGCGAGAGCACCACCGCCGACCGCCTGTCCTGGTTCGAGATCCTGCGCCGGCTGGTCGCGCTGCGCCGTCCCGGCGACGCCGTCCGCTTCACCAACCTGGCGATCGCCGGCAGCACCACCACCCAGGCGCTCACCCAGCTCCCCGCCCTCGGCTTCCAGCGGCCCGACCTGGTGCTGTGCATGATCGGCGCCAACGACGCCCAGCACCTGGCCCCCGACGCGCCGACCCTGGTCAGCGCCGCCGAGACCGAGCGCAACCTGGCCATGCTGCACGACCTGGCCCGGCAGCGCGGGGCCGTCCGCTGGGTCTGGCTCACCCCGAGCCCCTTCGACGAGCCGCGCGCCGCCGCCTACCCGCACTTCCGGCGCGCCGGCATCACCTGGGCCGGCAAGGACGTCGACGCCATCGCCGACCACCTGCTGGGCCGTCCCGAGCCGACCGTGGACACCAGGCTCGCCGTCCGCGAGGACCACCACTTCCTCGACGACGGCGTGCACCTGAGCATCGACGGCCAGCGCGAGATCGCCGAGGCCGTCGTACGGGCCCTGGCCGGTGCGGCATGAACCTGATGGTCCTCGGCGCGACCGGCGGCACCGGACGCCAGGTGGTCGAGCAGGCGGTCGCCGCCGGGCACGACGTCACCGTCCTGGCCCGCGACCCCGGCCGCGTCCCGGCGGGCGAGCGGGTGAGCGTGATCGGCGGCGACGTGCTGACCCCCGGCCCCTGGCGGGACGCCGTCGCCGGGCACGAGGCCGTGCTGTCGTGCCTGGGCAGCACCGACCGCGGCCACCCCACCACCGTCTACTCCCAGGGCACCGCCAACGTCATCGCCGCCATGCGCGACGGCGGGGTGCGCCGCCTGCTGTGCCTGTCGTCGGCGGGCCTGGACATCCCGCCGGGCACGCCGCTGGGCCGCCGCCTGGTCACCCGCTTCGTGATCCAGCGCCTCTACCGGCACGGCTACGCCGACATGAGACGCATGGAGGCCGCCGTCACCGCCGCCCACGACCTCGACTGGACGATCGTGCGCCCGCCGATGCTCACCGACGGGCCCCTGACCGGCCGCTACCGCACCGCCGAGAACGCGCCCCTGGCCAAGGCGGGCTCGATCTCCCGCGCCGACCTGGCCCAGTACCTGCTCGACCACCTCACCGACGAGCACAACCGCCACGCCGTCGTCGAGATCGCCGGCGGCTCCTGACCTGTCAGGCGAACGCCGGCGAAGGCGACATTCCGGCTGACTCGCGCCCGTCCGGCGTGTCAGACTGCGGCAGAGGACGCAGCGGGAGGCGGGCATGTGGCCGTTCGTGGGCAGGGAGTCCGATCTGGGCCGCGTCACCACCGCCCTGCGCGATCCGGCGGCCGGCGCGCTGGCGATCACCGGCCCGCCGGGCGTCGGCAAGAGCCGGCTGGTGTACGAGGCGCTCGCCACGCTCGATCCGTCCCGGTTCGTCGTGCATTCGGTGCCGGCCACCTCGGGCAACTCCGACGTGCCGCTCGGCCCGCTCGGCGTGCTCGTCCCCGACGGCGTCGTGGGCGTGGCCAGCCGCGGCGTGCTGGTGCGGGCCATGGTCGCGGCCCTGA
The DNA here is from genome assembly GCF_042878785.1 of Nonomuraea sp. NPDC003560. Classification (NCBI taxonomy): domain Bacteria; kingdom Bacillati; phylum Actinomycetota; class Actinomycetes; order Streptosporangiales; family Streptosporangiaceae; genus Nonomuraea; species Nonomuraea sp. NPDC003560. Next base: position 187,406 of record NZ_JBIAOF010000016.1, read on the forward strand.
CGGCCGGGTCGCGGCGCGCGGTGGTCGTCGTGGACGACGCCCACCTGCTCGACGACGAGTCGGCGGCCGTGCTGCGCCACCTGGCCCGGACGCGGGCCGCGTTCGTGCTGGTGGTGCTGCGCGCCGGCGAGCCGTTCTCCGAGTGGCTGGCCGCGTTGTGGACCGAAGGGCTGGCCGAGCGGATAGAGCCGGCCGCGCTGTCGCCGTCCGAGGTGGGCCAGGTGCTGCACGAGGTGCTCGGCGGCCAGGCGGCCGAGCTCACCGTACGCCGCCTGCACGAGCTGACCGCCGGCAACCCGCTCCTGCTGCGCGAGGTCGTGCTGGCCGGCATGCAGGCCGGGACGCTGGCCGAGACCAAGGGCGTGTGGCGGTGGGAGGGCCCCTGGCTGGTCGCCCCCCGGCTGACCGAGCTGGTGGCCAGGCGGCTCGGCGCGCTCGCCGACCAGGAACGGTGGGCGCTCGAACTGCTCGCCCTGGCCGAGCCCGTCTCGGTCGGCGTGGTCACCCGGCTCGTCCCCGAAGACCTGCTCACCCGCCTGGAGGCGCGCGGCCTGCTGTGGATCCAGCGCGACGGCCGCCGCTCCCTGCTCCGCCTGGCCCACCCCCTGTACGGCGAGGCGCTGCGCGACGGCTGCCCGGAGCTGCGCACCCGCAGGGCCAAACGCGTGCTGGCCGAGGCCATCGCCGCCACGGGGGCCCGCCGCCGCTCCGACGCGCTGCGCATCGTCCGCTGGAGCCTCGACGCCGGCGTCCAGCCGCCGCCCGGCATGCTGCTGACCGCCACCCGGCGCGCCTGGACGCTGCTCGACCTGCCGCTGGCCGAACAGCTCGCCCGCGCCGCCACCGAGTCGGCCCTGCTGAACGGCGACGTCGAGCAGGGCGTCGGCGCGGCGCAGGTCCTGTGGCGGGTGCTCATCTCCGGCGAGCGCACCGGCGAGCTCATGGCCATGCTCGACGTCATGGACGCCGTCGCCACCGCCGGCCACCACCACGACAAGATCGCGTTCGGCCGGGCCGAGACGCTGTTCTGGGGGCTCGGCGACCCCGCCGCCCACCGCGCGCTCCCCGCCCGCGGCGCGGGCCTGACCCCGGAGCACGCCGAGGAGCGGGCGGCCCTGAGCTCGGTGTTCGCGGCGTTCTCCGGCGACCTGCGCCCGGCGCTGTCGGAGCTGCCGCCGCTGTTCCGGGCGGGGATGGTCAACAAGGAGGCCGAGGTCAAGGCCCGCCTGGCGCACGAGCTGGCCGGCGCCTACGGCGGCCGGCCGCCCGCGCCGCCGCACGACGCGCGTGATCCCGTGCTGGCCGAGGCGGTGGAGAACATGCCGTGGCTGCCGCCGACCACCGCGCTGGTCCAGGTGCAGGGCGCGCTCCTGGCCTGCCGTACGGACCTGGCCGCGCGGCTCGCCGGACGCGAGCACGAGGCCGCCCTCGCCCACGGCTGGGAGTACGCGCTGATGGTGGCGGCGATCGCGATGGCCCAGGTCGCCCGGTTCACCGGCGACGTGGCGGAGGCCCGGCGCAGGCTGCGCGAGGCCGTCGTCCTCCACCGGCCCGACACCGTCACCGGCCGCCTGCTCCACCGCCTGCTCTACGGCGAGGTGGCGCACGCCGAGGCGCTGGCCGGTGAGGCCGACGCCGCGCAGGACGCGCTGCGCACCGCCGACCGCCTGGAGTGGCCGCCCGCGACCATGTTCGGGCTGTGGGCCGACCTGGCCCGGCCGTGGGTGGCCGCCGCCCGGGGCGACGCCCGCGCCGCGGCCGGCCGGGCACGCGCGACCGCCGTCCGGGCGCAGGCCATGGGCGCCGCGGCGGTGCACGCGCTCGCCCTGGCCGACGCCGTCCGGCTCGGCGCGGACGTACGGACCGCCCCGCCCGCCGCCACCACGGACGGCGGCGAGTCCCCCTACCTGCGATACGCGGCGGCGATCAGCACCGGCGACCCCGCCGCGCTGGAGGCGGCGGCCGGCAACTTCGCCCGCCTCGGCCTGCACCCCCTGGCCGCCGAGGGGTACGGCCGCGCCGCGCGCCGCCACCGGGAGCGCGGCCGCGCCCACACCGCCCGGCGCTGCTGGGGCCTGTCGGCCGAGCACCTGCGCCGCTGCCCCGGCCTGGCCCTGGCCGAACGGCTGCCCTCGACCGCCGAGCTGACCGCCCGCGAACGCGAGGTGGCGACGCTGGCGCTGACCGGCCTGACCCACCGGCAGATCGCCGAACGGCTGGGCATCTCCAAACGCACCGTCGACAACCACGTCGCCCGCGCCTACGCCAAGCTCGGCGTCACCAGCCGCGGCGAGCTGCGCGACGTCCTGCGCCCCTGACGGCCGCCCCCGGCCCGGCAGTCAGACCCGGTCGGCGGCGCGGGCGGGCGGTGCGGTCGCCTCGCGGGTCCACGACGACGGCGCGGCCCCCTGCAACGGCGTGAAGTACCACAGGAAGGAGATCGTGGGCGCGACGACGCCGGCGATCAGGTCGGCCCCCGACCCGCCGCTCCCGCCGAACCCCGCGCCGCTGACGCGGGCGTGCAGGTCGATCCACGCCCGGTAGTCGTGGCGGGCGGCGCAGGCGAAGTCGCCGCTGACCGCCGCCGACCCGCCCGGCGCCGGGTTGCTGAACAGCAGCTTGTTCTCCCCCACGTTGAACCCCGAGTCCCGCGCGATGACGAACTCCGGCCCGGTGACGACGGTGCCCGCCGTGAGGTCCTCCAGGCTGATGGCGAGGGTCACCGACAGCTCGGAGGAGTTCCACGACCTCTCGACGTGGAAGCGGGAGTCGGGGTCCAGCCGGAACGTCGCCCCGACCTGGGCCACCGAGGGCCCGTCGATGCGCCCGTTCTCGTTGCGCGGGACGCCGATCGACGCGCCCAGCGAGGTGATCTGGTCCGCGGTGGAAGGCGCGCCGCGGTTGGTCGCCATCCGCAGCGCCAGATGGCCGGTGGTCAGGTCGTGCACGGCGGGGGCGACGGCAGGGGCGCCCAGGACCGCGCCGCCGGCCTCCCACGTCCAGCCGACCCTTGCGAAAAACGTCATGGTCCGTCCTCCTCTTGTCGGCTGTGGTCAGCGGGGTGGTCCGGCCGGGATCCGCAGGGCCGTCTGGCCGGCCAGGCTCTGCCTGGTCAGCTCGGCGCTGCGCCGGAGGCTGTCGCCGTTGGCGCGGAGCTGCTCGGTGCGCAACCGCCAGTCGCGGTCCCGCGCCTCCGAGCCGTCCGCGCCCTGCGTCTGCGTCCGCGCTTGTCCGGCCGGCGTCGCCGCGGCCCGCCCGGACGGCAGGACCATCGCCGCCGTCGTGGCCACCGCGGCCGCCCCCGTCAGCCGCAGCAGCCCTCTCCTGCCGACGGACGGCTCCCGGCCGCCGTTCTGCTCGTCGTGCATCGCCCACCTCCATGCCGTGGTCTTCCTGCACCACGATGGTGGCCGCGCCGCGGGTCCCCTGTCGTGAGCACGCACGTGCTCAGCCGCGCCCGCCCGTACTCATCGGCGGCCCGCCGGCCGGGACGGCCACCCGGTCGGCGGCGGCCTCAGGCCAGCCGGTCGGCGAGGAAGCGCAGGGCGCTGTCGATCTCGAAGTCCGGCACGTCCGCGTGTCCGCCGGGGTTGGCGTGCAGGGTCTTCTCGGCCGAGGCCAGGGCGTCGAACAGGGCCAGGGCCTCGGCCCGCGGCACCCGTTCGTCGTCCCACTGCAGCAGGAACCGCACCGGGACGGTGATCGCGGCGGCGGCCCGGGCCGAGGCGAGCGAGGTGCCGCTCAGCCCCAGGACCGCCGCGCCGATCCGCGGCTCGGCGGCCACCAGCGGGATCCCCAGGGCGCAGCCCAGCGACACGCCCCAGTAACCCACCGGGCCCTGGTCGCCGAGCGCGTCCAGGACCGACCGCCACTCCGGCACGGTCTGGGCGGCCAGCAGCGTGTGCAGCTCGGCCAGCAGCGGGGTGGGGTCGCCCGCGCCGGCCATCCGCTCCCGCATCGCGGCGATGATCCGCTCGTGTTCGGCGCTTCCGGGCCGGTCGCCGTGGGCCGGTGCGTCGATGGCCGCCGCCGCGAAGCCGCGTTCGGCCGCCAGCCGGTGCGCGCGTCCCACGACGCCCGGGGCCTGCTTGTGCTGCCCGCCGCCGTGCCCGATGAGGACCAGGCCGCGGGGTTCGGCGTCCTGCGGGGTCCACAGGACGCCGGGGATGCCGCCGAGGGCGAAGGATCGTTCGATGACGCCGTCGGCCGACGTCCGGGAGAGAAAACGCATGCGCGTCCTGAGCCTTTCGGGATGCCTTGTGCGGGCGCTCCCTAGGCGATGCGCGTGAGGGAGCCCCGACCTGTCACAACGTTGATCGGTCTCACCCCCTCAGTTCGAATGCGTGGCGAAAACGTACCACACCATCAGATTTCGGCTGCGGTGAAGGAGATCCACACGTCCGGCGGGACGTCCGGGCGGTTCGGGACGGGCAGGCGCTCCTCCGTCCACGCCTCGCCGGCGAACTCGGTCGCGACGCGCCGCCAGAACGCCACGCCCGCCGTGTTGGCGTCCTGGAAGGCGATCCGCCACGGCCCGGGATGCCGGGAGATCACCTCCCGGACGACCCGCAGCCCGATCCCGGACCGGCGGGCGCCGCGGACCACGAAGAAGCTGTTCAGCACCCGGACCGGACCGGCCGCCGCACGCACGAACGCGAACCCGACCGGCCGGTCGCCGCTGGTGAACAGGTAGGCCGTCCAGTCGTCGTCATCGAGGGCGGTGCGCAGGCGGTCGCCGTGGTAGGTGCCGTCGGGGCCGGGGAGCCCGCCCTGGAAGTCCGCCATGTCGTGGCGGAACATGAGCCAGAGTCGTTCGACGGTGGGGTGATCCGCGGCCTCGACGGGCCGCACGTTTACCGGAGAAATGGTCATACAAGCACTCTCGGCCAGATGCAACATCCGGCCGGAAGGTACAAACTAGCAGAAGACGATCATCGCAGGCGACCCGCGGGCGTCAGCCGTGCAGCAGGTCAAGGATGTGCGGCCAGGCGTCGGCTCCGAGCCCGGCGTCGGCGACCGGGTCGCCCCCGTAGAGGAAGTCCGGCGACTCGGGGGCGGGCCCCTCCCCCGGCAGGCGCGGACGGTGACCGGCCTCGGCCCGGCTGACCACCCGCACCGGGCGGCCGGCGGCACGACGCCGCGCGGCCAGCCGCCCGGCGAACGGCAGGGACGGCCACATGGCGTCGTCCCCGCCCGCCACCAGCAGCACGTCGGCCGCCGCCGCCTCGATCGGGATCTCCGCGGCCGGCAACAGATCGGCGAACGTGCGCTGGCTGAGCTCGTACAGCTCGCGCAGGGCCAGCGGGCCGTGCTCGGGCTCGGCCTCGGCCCAGTCGTCGTCGTACGGGACGAACGGCAGCGGCCGCCCCTTCCACGTCCAGGACGACCGGTAGGGACGTCTCTCCCCGTCCGGCCCCGGCCCGACGTTGCCCCACACGAGCGAGGTCGGCGACAGCGCCACCACCCCGCCGATCCGCCGGTCCCGGACGGCGGTCAGCAGCGCGGCCTCGGCCCCCTTCGACATGCCCAGCACGCAGACCCGCCGGACGCCGGTGGACTCCAGCAGATCGACGGCCGACACGAACGTCTCCAGCGGGATCTCGCAGATGCCCGGCGACTGGCCCGGACCGCCGAACCAGCGGATCGACAGCGCGGTCACCCCCTCCGCGGCCAGCAGGCGGGCCCTGTCCCGTTCGATCCGCCCGCTCGACCCCGCCAGCACGAGCACGCCCGTGCGGACGGCCGGGCCCGGTGTGACCAGGACGCCTTCCCACGGGCGGCTCAGTTCGCGCTCGTCCATCACCGTCACCCCTCGGCACTCGGCGGAACGGCATTCTACTGAGACGGCGCACCCCCCGAAATGGTGCATCATGGCCGCAACACCCCATGACGAGCGGAGAACACCATGTCCTTCCAGGCTTACCTGGACAACATCGAAGCCAAGACCGGACTGACCCCCCGTGAGTTCATCGCCCTGGCCGAGGAACGCGGCTTCGACGCCCCGTCCACCAAGGCCGGGACGATCATCGACTGGCTCAAGCAGGACTACGACCTCGGCCGCGGCCACGCCATGGCCCTCGTCCACGTGATCAAGAAGGGTCCGCGGATCGACGCCAAGCACGTCGGCACCACCGGTTCCCACCGCGACGAGTCCGACGTCCTCTGGCTGGACGGCAAGGACAACCGCCCGGAGCCTGCCTGACCCGCGCGGCGGGGGCGAATCCCGCCGCGCGGCTTTACGTTGTAGATCTGTAAGGGTCAGAAGTCGGCGTCGAAGCTGACCGAGCCGGTCACCCCCACCTGGTACGCCGACACCCGCCGCTCGAAGAAGTTCGACAACTCCTGCACGTCCTGCAGCTCCATGAACGCGAACGGGTTCTTCGACCCGTACAGCGGCTCGATGCCGAGCTGGGCCAGCCGCCGGTCGGCCACGTGCTCCAGGTACGAGCGCATGTCCGCGGTCGACATGCCCGGCACGCCCTGCCCGAGCAGGTCCTCGGCGAACTGCGCCTCGCAGTCGACCGCCTCGGCCAGCATCTCCCTGACCTGGCTCGCCATCTCCGCGTCGAAGAGGTCAGGCTCCTCCTGCCGGACGACGTCCACCACGTCGAAGGCGAAGGCCATGTGCATGGACTCGTCGCGGAAGACCCAGTTGGTGCCCGAGGCCAGCCCGTTCAGCAGGCCGCGCGAGCGCAGGAAGTAGACGTAGGCGAACGCGCCGTAGAAGAACAGGCCCTCGATGCAGGCGGCGAAGCAGATCAGGTTGAGCAGGAACGCCCGCCGGTCCTCGCGGGTCTCCAGCCGCTGGAGGCTGCCGATGGAGTCGATCCAGCGGAAGCAGAACTCGGCCTTGCGCCGGATGGAGGGGATGTTCTCCACCGCCGCGAACGCCGCGAACCGCTCCTCCTCGTCCGGCACGTACGTGTCCAGCAGGTTCAGGTAGAACTGGACGTGCACCGCCTCCTCGAACAGCTGCCTGCTCAGGTACAGGCGCGCCTCGGGGGCGTTGACGTGCTGGTAGAGGTTGAGCACCAGGTTGTTGGCCACGATCGTGTCGCCGGTGGCGAAGAAGGCGACCAGGCGGCTGACCAGGTGGCGCTCGGCCGCCGACAACTTGGGCAGGTCGCCCAGGTCGGAGTGCAGGTCCACCTCCTCGACCGTCCAGGTGTTCTTGATCGCGTCGCGGTAGCGGTCGAAGAACAGGGGATAGCGCATGGGCCGCAGGGTCAGGCTCATGCCCGGGTCGAGCAACATCGGATTCTCCTCGGGGGTCACTGGCAGGCCTCGCACGACTCGGGGTTCTCCAGGGAGCACACCAGGGCCTCCTCGGACTTGTTCGCGAGGGGCGCGGGGGGCGCGAGGGGCACGGTGGCCTGCTGGATACGGGTGGCCGGGCGCGAGCGCAGGTAGTAGGTGGTCTTCAGGCCGGACTTCCAGGCGTACAGGTACATCGAGGAGAGCTTGTCGATCGTCGGCGCGCTCATGAACAGGTTGAGCGACTGGCTCTGGTCGATGAACGGCGAGCGCGCGGCGGCCATGTCGATCAGCGCCCGCTGCGGCAGCTCCCAGGCGGTGCGGAACAGCCGGCGCACCTCCTCCGGCAGCTCGGCGATGCCCTGCACCGAGCCCTCGGCCTGCTTGATGGCCGCCCGGACGCGGTCGTTCCACAGGCCGCGCGACTTCAGCTCGGCCACCAGCGCGTTGTTGATCTGCAGGAACTCCCCGCTCAGCGTCTCGCGCTTGAACAGGTTGGACACCTGCGGCTCGATGCACTCGTAGCAGCCGACGATCGAGGCGATGGTGGCGGTCGGCGCGATCGCGATCAGCAGCGAGTTGCGCAGGCCGTGGGCGGCGATGCGCTCGCGCACCGCGTCCCAGCGCCCGGCCTGGGTGCCGCTCTCCCCCCACAGGTCGTGCTGGAGCCGGCCGCGGGCCGCCCACGTCTGGTCGTAGGCGGGGTGGGCGCCGAAGCGCTCGGCCAGGCCGGCGGAGGTCTCCAGCGCCGACAGGTAGATTTCCTCGGCGATCCGGGTGGACAGCTCCTTGGCCTCGGCCGAGTCGAACGGCAGGCGCAGGGCGAAGAAGACGTCCTGCAGGCCCATCACGCCGAGGCCGACCGGACGCCAGCGCGGGTTGCTGGCCGCGGCCTGCTCGCTCGGGTAGTAGTTGATGTCGATCACCCGGTCGAGGAAGGTGACCGCGGTGCGGACGGTGGCGCGCAGCCGCTCCCAATCGATGCCGCCGCCGATGTCGCCGTCGATGCCGCCGTCGATGTCGCCGCCGGGGCCCGTGCCCGTCAGGTGGGCGGCGAGGTTGACCGAGCCCAGGTTGCAGACCGCGGTCTCGGCGTCGCTGGACACCTCGACGATCTCGGTGCACAGGTTGGACAGGTGCACGACGTTGCCGGGCTCGGCCGCCTGGTTGCACAGGCGGTTGGCGGCGTCCTTGAAGGTCATCCAGCCGTTGCCGGTCTGGGCCAGGGTGCGCATCATCTTGGCGTACAGGTCGCGGGCCTTGACCTGCCGGACGTACCGGCCGTCGCGCTCGGCGGCGCGGTAGGCCTCCTCGAACGCCTCGCCCCACAGGTCGGGCAGCTCGGGGACCTCGTCGGGGTCGAACAGCGACCAGGTGCCGTCGGCCTCGACCCGGCGCATGAACTCGTCGGGGATCCAGTTGGCCAGGTTGAGGTTGTGGGTGCGGCGGGCGTCCTCGCCGGTGTTGTCGCGCAACTCCAGGAACTCCTCGACGTCCGGGTGCCAGGGCTCCAGGTAGACGCAGGCCGCGCCCTTGCGCCGGCCGCCCTGGTTGACGGCGGCCACGGACGCGTCGAGCGTGCGCAGCCACGGGACGATGCCGTTGGAGTGCCCGTTCGTGCCGCGGATCAGCGCGCCCCGGGAGCGCACCCGCGACCAGGAGATGCCGATCCCGCCGGCGAACTTCGACAGCTGCGCCACCTGGGCGTAACGGTCGTAGATGGAGCCGATCTCGTCACGGGGCGAGTCGACCAGGTAGCAGGAGGACATCTGGGTGTGCCGGGTGCCGGAGTTGAACAGCGTCGGCGAGCTGGGCAGATAGGCCAGCGACGACATGAGCCGGTAGAAGCCGACCGCCTCGGCGGGCGTCTCGGCCAGCCCGCAGGCCACGCGCAGCAGCCAGTACTGCGGCGTCTCCACCACCAGCCGGGTGGACGGGTGGCGCAGCAGGTAGCGGTCATAGACCGTGCGCAGCCCGAAGTACTCGAACCGCAGGTCGGCGGTGACGTCGATGGCGTCGTCGAGCTTGCGGGCGTTGGCGTTGACGAACTCGGCGGTCTCGTCGCCGATGAGCCCCTCGGCGTGGCCCAGCCGGATCGCCTGGCTGAAGGAGGCCACGCCCTGCCCACGGACCTCCTTGTCGATGTAGCCCGACAGCAGCCGCGCGGCCAGGCGCGAGTACTGCGGCTCCTCGCCGATCATCTCGGCGGCCGTCTGGATGGACAGCCGGTCGAGCTCGGCGGTGGTGGCCCCGTCGTAGAGGCCGCTGATCGTCTTGGTGGCCACCCGCATCGGGTCGATGTCCGTCAGATCGGTCGCCCAGTGCTCCACCGCACGTACGATCTTGTTGACGTCGACCGGCTCCGCGGTGCCGTTGCGCTTGCGCACCTGCATCTGGACGCGCCGCGGCGCGGACCTGTCGGCGTCCGCCCGCGCCGTCCCGGCCAGGTCCGTCATCGGGTCCCCTGTGACCGTCACTGCGCTCTCCCCTCGTGAACTCGGTCAGTGGCCGAGAACGCGCGCAGGAGGCGGACGGCGAGGCGCCACAGCCCTCTCGCCGGTGCCGTCCACCGTCCCGCGCGGCCTCGGACCAGCCGCGCGCGCATGATCGCGCGCGGCGCGCCGGCAGGTCTTCGGACTCATGGGCATGCTGTCGCTGCCTACTGGCCGTCGCTTCCCGGGCCTTCGGCCCAGTGCGTCTGACGGCGGTCGTTCCCATTCACCGCTGCGGGGCAGTCCCGGATTCCCACCGGGTTCCCTCTTGCCTCGGCCGCCCTGGCGGGGCGACCGAACCGGCTGCGGGAGACACCATATATAGGGCGGATCAAAAAGTCACACCCAACATCTCGTGTTGCGAAGAACGCCCGCTCCGATCCGGTCACCTGCCGCGGGGCCGCTCTCCGCGTGCCTCACGGGCGGAACGAGATGTGATCGAGGTCATAGGCCGGCCATGCCCGGTTTTCGCTACCTTAGGTATCGATACTTCAAGTAGCGAAAACCTGAGGAGACCACCATGAGCGAGACCTCCACCGGCCGCCGTCCGGTCACGCCGGACTGGGACACCATCACCCCCGCCGAACTCGCCGCCTACGTCGAGGCGGAGAACCGGCTGCGCGCCTCCGTCGAAGCACAGGCGATCACCGGCCGGCCGGATCCCGGCGCCGCCATCGACTGGCGGACGGTGGCGCTGCCCGGCCGCGACATCCGCGTCCGGGTCCACCGGCCCCGAGCGGCCGAGCCGGGGGACGTCCTGCCGCTCGTGCTGCACGTGCACGGAGGCGGCTTCGTCGGCACGGCGCCGCAGAGCGACTGGGTCAACAGCCACCTCGCCGCCCACCTGCCCGCCGTCGTCGTCTCGGTGGACCACCGCCTGCTCGACTGGCACACGCCGCTGACCGCCGCCGCCGACGACGGCTGGGACGTGCTCCGGCACGTGCTGGAGCACTCCGCGCAGTGGGGCGTCGACCCGGCGCGGGCCGTCCTGTTCGGCGAGAGCTGCGGCGGGCTGATCTGCGCCCTGGCGGCGATCAGGGCCCGCGACGCCGGTCTGCCCCTGAAGGCCCAGGTGCTGGTCAACCCCGCCGTGGAGGTGGCCGGGACGATGTTCGACCACCCGTCGATGACCCAGTACGCCGACACCCCGACGCTCAGCGTGCCGGTGCTGCGGCTGTTCCACCGGCTCGCCGTGCCCGAGGGGACGGACGCCCGCGCGCTCTCCCCGCTGCACGCCGGCGACCTGGGCGGGCTGGCCCCGGCGCTCGTGGCGGTGCCGACCCACGACCCGATCGCCGACCACGGCCGCCGCTACGCCGAGGCGCTGCAGGCCGCCGGCACCCCCGCCCGCCTGGCCGAGCACCCCGAGGCCGGGCACGCCTTCCTCAGCATGCCGGTGCTGGCCCCCCAGGCCGAGGAGGCGCGGGCGGACATCCTGGGGTTCCTCCGCGACGCCCTCACCGCGTAACCCGCGACCGGAGCGCACCGTCATCACCGGGAACGCGCTCGCCCTCGACCGCTGGGCCACCGAGCTGAGCCGACACCGGCGCGGTCAGCGCCCGGCGTCCCGGGCGACGATGCCGTGCGCCAGCCGGGCCAGGGCGGCGGTGATCTGCTCGGGGGTGAGCCCGCGCCTGCGCTGCTCGGCGTAGACGTCGGGGCCCAGCGGGGCCAGGAGGATGTCGGCCAGCGCCTCGGTCTCCGGGACGCCCGCCTCGGCCAGCAGCACCCGCACGTGCGCCCGCCAGAACCCGTAGGCGCCGGTGGCGTAGCGCAGCGCGCCCTGCTCGGCGCCCAGGACGAGCGAGATGTGCTCGTCCAGCAGGCCGACCATCGCGGCGTAGAAGGCGGCGAGCCGGTCGGCGGGGGGCGCGCCGGGGCCGAGCGGCGGGTCGCCGCGCAGCAGGCGTTCCTGCAGCTCGCGCTCGTGCTCGTCCAGCAGGGCCTGCGCGATCGAGACGGTGTCGGGATAGCGGCGGTAGAGCGTGCCCCGCCCGACGCCGGCGGCCTTGGCGATGTCGTCCATGGTCACGCCGCGCGGGTCGCGGGTGGCGAACAGCTCGGCCGCGGCGGCGAGCACCTTGGCGCGGTTGCGGGCGGCGTCGGCGCGCTCGCGCGGGCGGCCCGCCTCCGCCACGGGACGCCCGGTCAGCAACTCGGTACGGGACTCCATGGCGGCGACTCTAACCCACCCCGACATAAGTGGACAACGTGCCCGCTTAGTTGCTACGGTCACCTCGACCGCAAAACGGACGTCATGTCCACTTATTTCGAGGAGCCCCTCCCATGGCCGTTCTGCTGCACCTGGACGCCAGCGCCCGACGCCGTTCGATCAGCCGCGAGCTCGGCGACGCCTTCGCCGAGGCGTGGCGGTCCGCCCACCCCGAGGGCACCTACGTCCACCGCGACCTGGCCGCCGAGCCGGTGCCGCACATCGGGGAGGCGTGGACCGAGCTGTGCGACTACGTCATGGCCAACCAGATCACCGACATCTCCCGCTACCACGAGGCCGCCCGCACCCCGGAGCAGGCCGCCGCCTGGGCGATCGTCGAGCCGCTGCTGTCGCAGCTGGTGGCCGCGGACGTGGTGCTGATCGCCACCCCGATGTACAACTACTCGATCCCGTCGGCGCTCAAGGCCTGGCTCGACCAGGTGACCTTCCCCAAGATGTCCCTGGCCGGGCGGCGTTTCGTGGTCACCACCGCGCGCGGCGGGGCCTACTCGCCCGGCGCCCCCAAGGCCAGGTTCGACTACCAGGAGCGGTACCTGCGTGACTTCTTCGCCGGCCACTTCGCCGTCGAGGACACCACCGTCGTCGCCGCCGAGCTGGCCAACTCCCGCGTCGACCCCGGCCTGTTCCACCTGCGCGCCCAGCACGACGAGCTGTACGCCGCCGCGCTGCGCGGCGCCCGCGACCTGGGGAAGGAGTTCTGACGATGAACTGGCTCATCCTCGGGCTGGCCGGGCTGGTCGAGATCGCCTGGGCGCAGAGCATCAAGCCCACCCAGGGCTTCACCAGGCCGCTGCCCACGCTGATCTGCTTCGTCCTCATGGTGGCCGCGGTCTGGCTGCTGTCGTACTCGATGAAGACCCTCCCGGTCGGCACCGCGTACGCGGTCTTCACCGGCATCGGGGCGGTCGGCGCGATCGCCCTGGGCGTCGTCGTGCACAAGGACCCGATGTCGATCGGCCGGATGGCGGCGCTGGCGCTGATCGTCGGCGGCATCGTGCTGGCCCGCCTCACCAGCCCGGAGTGACCCCTCCCCGTCCGGCCGGACGGCCGGGCTCAGCTCGGGCCGAACCAGCGGGCGAGGGCGGCCCTGAGGCCGTCGGGGCCCGCGCCCGCCCAGGCGACGTAGCCGTCGGGCCGGACGAGCAGCGCCGGGGCGGGGGCGTCGGCGGCGGTGGCGGCGGTGGCGGTGGCGGCCACGTGGCGCACCCGGCCGAGCCAGGGCGCGGCGGCGGCGGCCAGGGCGTCGCCGCCGGTCAGGTCCAGGAGCAGGGGGCGGGCGTCGCGCATCAGCTCGGCCAGGCGCCGCGGCCGCCCGTCGCCGGTGGTCAGCGCCAGGGACGGCGCGAACCAGCCGGTGGGCCCGGCCGGCCGCTCCTCCCCCATGTCGTGGCGGACGTCGCCGCCCGCCATCAGCTCGGCGATCATGCGCAGGTTCTCCGTACGGCCCAGGAGCTCGGCGAACAGCCGTCGTAGCGCGGTGACCTCGGCGCCGGGCGCCAGCAGGGCGGTCGCGGCCAGGGTCTGGGTGACCACGCGTTCCGCGCACGCGCGGCGCTCGGTCTCGTAGCTGTCCAGCAGCCCTTCCGGGGCCCGCCCCCGGAGCGTGACGGCGAGTTTCCAGGCCAGGTTGGCGGCGTCCTGGAGCGCCAGGTTCAGGGTGGGCCCGTGGCTCACCTGGGCGGCGTCGCCGGCGATGAAGACGCGTCCGGCGCGGTAGCGGTCGGCGAGCCGGGTGTTGCGCCCGCACAGCCGGCGCAGCATGACCGGCGCTCCCTCGGGCGGCGGGCTCAGCGGCAGGCGCACCCCGAGGACGCGTTCGACGCTCTTCTCCATCTCGGCCAGCGTCATCGGCGCGCCCGGCCCCGGGTAGCCGCCCGCCGGATGCTCCTCCCACTCGGCGGTGTTGATCAGCGGCCGCCGCGGGTCGTGGGCCAGGAGGGTGAAGACGCCGCGATCGGTGCGGTGGAAGTGGGCGGGGATCTCGCCGAGCCCCTCGATCAGGACGCGCCCGCCGGGCAGGATCCGGACGTGCTCGCTCGGGCCGATGAGAGCCGAGCGGTCCACGACGTGGTCGTCGCTGACGCCGGGGAAGCCGATGCCCGCCGCCTTCCTGACCATGCTGTGGCCGCCGTCGCAGCCGACCAGGTAGCGGGCGGTGAGGGTGGTCTCGGCGCCGCCGGGGCCGCGGGTCACGACCTCGACCCGGTCGGCGTCCTGGGCGAAGGAGATCACCTCCTGGCCGCGCCGCACCTCCGCGCCCAGTTCGGCCGCGCGCGCGGCGAGCACCCGTTCGAGGTCGCGCTGGTCGCAGGGCAGGAGGTACATCGGGTTGGCCTCGCCGAGCGTGTGCAGCGGCAACGGCATCCCGCCGAAGAAGTGGCCCGGCGCCGGCACCGGGACGCCCCGGCCGCCGCAGCGTTCGAACAGGCCGCGGTGGTCCAGCAGCCGGACGACCTGCCCGGCCAGGCCGTGGGCCTTGTCCGACAGGTCGGGCTCCGGCCGTCGTTCCAGCACCAGCGGCCGCACGCCGGCCAGGCGCAGCTCGCAGGCGAGGAAGAGGCCGGCGGGCCCGGCGCCGACGACGATGACGTCGAACATCATGGACGGTCCTTTGGGTACAGGGCTGTATCTAATTCCGGCCACCGTAAAGCGCCGGGATAAGATACGCAAGTGAATCTCAAGCACCCTGCCCCCGGCGGCGCGTCCCGCCGTCGCGGCCCCGCGCTGGAGGAGGCGATCCTCGACGCCGCCTGGCAGGTGCTGGTCGAGCACGGCTACCACGGCTTCACCTTCGAGGCCGTCGCGGCCCGCGCCGGCACCAGCCGCCCGGTGCTCTACCGGCGCTGGCCCCGGCGCGACGACCTGCTGCTGGCCACCCTCGCCAAGTTCTGGCGGCTGATCGACGTGCCCGACACCGGCAGCCTGCGCGAGGACGCCGTCGGGTTCCTGCGCAACGCCGGCGACGACCGCGCGGGCATGCTGACGCTGATGAGCGTGCAGCTCGCCGACTACTTCCGGGAGGCCGGCACCAGCCTCACCGAGCTGCGCGACACCCTGCTGCCGCCCGGCCGGGCGACCGCGTTCGAGACGATCGTGGGCCGGGCGGTCGAGCGTGGCGAGCTGGCCGACGTGCCGCGTTCGTCCAGGGTGGTGAACCTGCCGCTGGACCTGCTCCGGCACGACATGCTCGTCACGATGCGCCGGGTGCCGGAGGAGTCGATCGCCGAGATCGTGGACGAGGTGTGGCTGCCCCTGCTGGGCGCGTCCCCCGGCTGACCGGCGGCCACCAGGGGCGGCCTCCCCGTGGCGGCGGGCCGGTCAGCTCCCGTAGTAGTCGCGGATCTCCCAGAACCTGGACGGGTGCCCGTCACAGGTGTACTGGACGGCCTCCAGGTTGTTGGCGGTGCTGACCCCGCCGGCGATGGTCAGGCACTTGGCGGTCTGCACGTTGCGGAACTCGACGTACTGGCCGACGCGGTTGCCGAGCGCCCAGTAGCGCGAGGGGTGGGTGTCGCAGGTGTACTGGAGGGCGACGACGTTGTTCTCGGTGCTGACGCCGCCGGCGATGGTCAGGCACTTGCCGGTCTGGCGGTTCCTGACCTGCAGGGCCGCGCTGGAGTAGCCCCAGACGTCCCAGCGGCGGGAGGGGTGGCTGTCGCAGTCGTACTGGACGGCGTGCACGTTGTTCTCCGTGCTGACGCCGCCGGCGATGGTCAGGCACTTGCCGGTCTGCCGGTTGACGAGCTGGACGTTGGAGGCGGCCCAGACGGACGAGGCCGACGCGGGCGCCGGGGCGGCGGTGAGCGCGAGGACGAGCAGCGGGGCGGCGACGGCCGCCGGGCGAAGGAGGTGTGTCTTCATGCGACCAAGCGTGCGACGGCCGGGCTCGTCCGGCCTGAGTAGCGCGTACTCAATGTGCGCCGGCGGGGTTGTGCGCCTGGACGATCATGAATGAGGATCGTGCACATGACAACACAACGGATTCAAGGAAGGGTCTTCGGCGAGGTCGCCGACGAGTACGACAGGGTCCGGCCCGGCTACCCGGCGCAGCTGGCCGCGGACGTGCTGGCCTACGCCGGAGGGCCCGCGCTGGAGGTGGGCGCGGGCACGGGGAAGGCGACGGAGCTGTTCGCGGCGACCGGCGTCGAGGTCGTGGCCACCGAGCCGGATCCGGCCATGGCCGCCGTGCTGGCCCGGCGGACCGCCGGCCGGCCGAACGTGACGGTCACCGTCTCGGCGTTCGAGGAGTACGTCCCGGAGCGGGCGTTCGGCCTGCTGTACTGCGCCCAGGCGTGGCACTGGGTCGACAAGGAGGTGCGCTGGCAGCGGGCCGCCGCGGCGCTGGCCCCGGGCGGCGGGCTCGCCCTGTTCTGGAACGTCGACTGGCCCGCCGACGAGGGGGTGACCGCGCGGCTGCTGGCCGCGCACGAGCGGTTCGCCCCGCACATCAGGCCCAACACCGGCCCGATCGGCAGGCCCATCGGCGAGGAGGCCGGGGCCCGCGAGTGGGCCGGGGAGATGGGGCTGCCGCCCGAGTTCGGCGACCTCGGCACCCGCCTCTACCGGTCGGGACGCACGGTCTCGGCCGCCGACTACGTCGCCCTGCTGTCCACCCAGTCGTCCTACCGCATCCTGGCCGAGGACGTGCGCGAGAACCTGTTCGGCACGCTCCTCGACACGCTCGGCGAGCAGGTCGCCCTGAACGTCGAGACGGCCCTCTACCTGGCCCGCCACCTCCCCTGACCGGCGGCACGGCACGGACGGGCGCACCCCGTCACGGCTGGGCCCTGCCGGTCGCCCACGCCCATCCCGCGATCATCACGCGGTTCCTCGCGCCGATCTTGCGCTGGACCGCGGCGACATGGTTCTTCACCGTCCCCGGGGACAGGAAGAGCTCGGCGGCGATCTCCGCGTTGGTCCGTCCCTGAGCCACCAGGGCCACGATCTCGTCCTCCCGCTCGGTCAGCACCACGTCCGAGACCTCCCGTTCCGGGCCGCTGCCGCGCAGCAGCCGGACGGTGAGCTGGGGGCTGATGAGCATGTCGCCGTTCACCGCCGCCCGGACGGCCTCCACGAGCAGCGCGGGGCCCGAACGTTTCAGCACGAACCCGGCCGCGCCGTGCCTGAGCGCCGCCTGCACGTACTCCTCCAGCCCGAACGTGGTGACGACCACCACGTGGATGCCGGTGCCGGCCAGGGCGCGGGTCACCTCGATGCCGTCGGCCCCGGGCATGCGGATGTCGGCGAGCACCACGTCCGGCCGGACGGCGAGGGCGGTGTCGATCGCGGTGCGGCCGTCGGCCGCCTCGGCCACCACGCTCAGGTCGGGCTGGGCGTCGAGGATCAGGCGGAAGGCGTCGCGGATGCCCTCCTGGTCGTCGGCGACGAGGATGCGGATGCTCACCCGGGAGATTGTCGCAGCGGCAGCCGCGCCGCCAGCGACCACCCGTCCGGCACGGGCCCCGCGACCAGCTCGCCCCCTTGTTCGGCGACGAGCGCGGCCAGGCCGGGCAGGCCGGAGCCGCCGCGGCGGCGGCTCGCCGCGCCGGACGTCCCGTCGTTGGTCAGGGTGATCTCCAGGACGTCGCCCGGCGTCGTGACGGACAGCTCGACGCGGCCGGCCCGCGGCGCGTGCCGCCGGATGTTGGTCAGCCCTTCGATCACGATCCGGTAGGCCAGCGCCGCCGTCTCCGCCGGGACGGCCGCCGCGCGGTCGATCCGCACGCCGACGTGCGCGGATCCGGCGGCGGAGAAGCGCGCGGCGGCCTCGGCGACGCCGTCCAGGTCGCCGGACGGGCCGAGGGGCCGGTCGTGGTGGAGCATGTCGAGCGTGCGGTCGAGCGTGGACAGGGCCCGTTGACCGGCCGCCTCGACGCGTTGCAGGGCCCGCAGCGGATCGCCCGCGACGGCGCCCGCCTGGGCGTGCGCGACCATCTCGCTGATGTCGTGGGCGAGGAAGTCGTGCAGGTCGCCGGCCAGCCGCAGCCGCAGGACGGTGCGGGTGTCGGCCACCGCCCGCCGCTGCCGTACGTCGAGCAGGCGCAGGTAGGCGCCCACGGCGGCGCCCGCCAGCACGCCCGCCCCCCAGAACGCGCACGCCCCCACCGCCTCCAGCGCGGAGGCCGGGGTGAAGACCCGCGGCAGCCAGGTGGCCGCGGCGAGCCCCGCCAGCAGCGCCGCGGGCACGGCCCGGCGGACCGGCGCGTACCGGACGACCAGCCCGGCCGCGACCGTCAGCGCCGCGCTCTCGGCCATGCCCAGCGCGCCCACGCCCGGCGTGGACGGCCCTCCGGCGGCCCGCCACAGGGCCGTGACCGCCAGGGACGCGCCCGCGGCCGGCAGGACCAGCCAGGCGAGCCACCCGGTCCTGCTCCCGACCCTGCTCCCGGCCCTGCTCCCGGCCCTGCTCCTGGTCAGGAACAACCCGATCGCCGCCACGGCGACGGCGACCGCCGCCGGCAGCGCGGCGGCGGCCATCCACAGCACGTTCACCCAGGACACGATATGCGCCCGCGCCGCGCGCCCCCACGTGCCGAACGGCACTGCCGCGGCCCGCGGGAGGTGCCGAACGGCATCTGCCCGCCGTGCGCCCGCGCTGGAAGGCTCGTCGGCATGACGATCTTCACTTCCGGCCGGTACGGGTACGCGGCGGCGCTGTGGGCGGTCGCCTACGGCCTGCTCGGCGCGGCGTGGGCGCTCGGGGCGCCCGGTTACCCCTGGGGGGCCGACGATCCCGACCCCGACGGCGCGCTGTCGACCCTGGCCGGCACGGCGCCGCCGTTCGGCTGGTGGATCGCGGCGTTCTCGGCCCTGGTGGCCGCGACGGCACTGGCCCTGACCCGCCGCGACGACGCCCACCCGGCGAACGACCCCGTACCGGACGACCCTCCGCCGCGCCGACCTGGGCCGGACGCCCCTCCGCCGCTCCGGCCCGGGCCGCCGCGCCGACCCGGGACGAGCCCCCGGGGTGGTGAGCGCCCGGCGAAGGGGGTGTGGGGGCGGGTGCCGGTCCTTCTGGCCTGGCCGATCGCCGCGTTGCTGGTGCTGGTGGTTCCGGACTCGCGGCTGATGATGGGCGTCGCCTACACGCCGTTGCTCCTGGCCGCGCCCCTGTTCGGCTGGGGGCTGGGCGGCGCGACGTTCGCCGACGCCTGGCCGTGGCCGGTGCTCAACCAGCTCGTGTGCGTGCTGGGCGGCCTGCTGCTGGCCGCCGCCGCGCGGGACCACGGGCGCGGGCGCGGGAACTGGTTCACCCCGGCGCGCGGGCGGATCGCGGTGTACGTGGCGGTCGCGGTGCCGCTGGTCTACTGCGCCACCCGGTGGGCCTGGGCGCTGGGCATCCCGCTCGGCGTGAGCACGGAGTTCCTGGCCGCGGGCGAGGACGGGCTGTGGCTGGCGGGGGCGTACCTGGCGACGTTCGGGGCGCTGGGCGGCGTGCTGACCCTCGGGCTGGTCCAGCGGTGGGGCGAGGTGTTCCCGCGGTGGATCCCGGGGCTGCGCGGCCGGCGGGTGCCGCCGCTGCTGGCGGTCGTCCCGGCCGGGTTCGTCTCGATCATCGTCACGGTGGCCGGGCTCACCTACATCCGCTGGACCGTGGCCGGCAGGTTCGCCCTGGAGGAGTGGGGAGCCTGGCTGCCGGAGTGCTTCTGGCCGGTGTGGGGCGCCGCGCTGGCCACCGCCGCCGTCTGCTACCACCGGCGCCGCCGGGCGAGCCCGCCTCCGGCGGCGGAGGTCAGCCCGCGCTCTGCCGGTCGGGCTCGATGAGCAGGACGACCCGTTCCTCCGCGCGCGAGTAGGGACCGCCGATGTACTTCGCGGCGATCCGGTCGACGATCTCCCAGCCCGCCTCGCCCTCGACCCACTCCACGACCCTGCCCCGGACGAGCACCGGCCGGAACGGGTCGCCGGGCGGCGTCAGGGAGAGCGCGACCCGCGGGTCGCGCCGCAGGTTGAGCGCCTTGTGGGAGCGCGGGCCGGTGAGGACGGCGACATGGTCGCCGTGCGTGCCGATCCAGACCGGGACGGAATGGGGGGCGCCGTCGGGCAGGACGGTGGCGAGATGGGCGATCGGGGTGCCGTCGAGCACGCCGCGCACGTCGGGGTCGAGTTTCATGGGTTCTCTCCGGATTCTGGAGTTCCTTGAGGAGACTCTGCAACCGTAGCACCGAGAGTTCCTTCAGGGAACCCCGAAAGGTAGGCTGGGTCCATGCAGCGCACGAACTTCGCGGAGATGGCCTGCTCCATCGCCCGCACCCTCGACGTGATCGGCGAGCCGTGGTCGCCGCTGATCCTGCGGGACGTGTGGGCCGGAGTACGGCGGTTCGACCAGCTCCAGGCCGATCTCGGCATCTCCCGCAAGGTGCTGACCGAACGGCTCACCCACCTCGTCGACCACGGCGTCCTCGAACGCCGCCCCTACGACCGGCGGCCGCGCCACGAATACCACCTGACGGTCAAGGGCGCCGAGCTGGTCGACCTGCTCATGGTCATGGCCGGATGGGGTGACCGGTGGCTCGCGGGCCAGGCCGGGCCGCCCGTGCTCTACCGCCACCACGCCTGCGGCGAGATCAGCGCCGTGGAGCTGCGCTGCGCCCACTGCGGCGCGCCGATGCACGCCGGCGACGTCGACCTGCTGCCCGGCCCCGGCGCGGCCGGCCCGGACAAATCGACGCCCGGCCCCGGCGCGGCCGGCCTGCCCGGATGAATCGGCGCCCGGCGCCACGGAGGACCGGTCCGCGTTGTCGCAGGCGGCGATGTTGCACGTCCGGCCCGCGCCGCGGGCGCCGGTCGACTTCGACGCGTTCAACGAGACGTACCTGATGCACGCCTCGACCTCGCCGCTGTACCCCATGATCGCCTCCCTCGACGTGGCCGCGGCGATGATGGACGGCCCCTCCGGGTCGTTCCTGACCGGCGAGGCGATCGTCGAGGCGGTCCGGTTCCGGCAGGCGATGACCCGGCTGGCCGCCCGCATCCGCGAGGACGGCCGCCGGCCCGGCTGGTTCTTCGGCCTCTGGCAGCCGCCCTCGGTGCTCGACCCGCACACCGGCCGGGCCGTGCCCTTCGCCGACGCCGACCCGGCGCTGCTGTGCTCGGAGCCGCGCTGCTGGGTGCTGGAGCCCGGCGCCGCCTGGCACGGCTTCGACGGCATGCGCGACGACTACGCCCTGCTCGACCCGGTCAAGGTGACGATCACCTGCCCCGGCGCGGACGCGGCCGAGGGCACGCTGGAGTGGGGCATCCCGGCCAAGGTCGTGGCCGCCTACCTGCAGCGGCGCGGCATCGTGGTGGAGAAGACCGGCGACCACACCCTGCTGGTGCTGTTCTCGATGGGCATCACCAAGGGCAAGTGGGGCACGCTGATCGACGCGCTCACCGACTTCAAGAACGCCTACGACGACGACAGGGCGCTGGCGGACGTGCTGCCCGGGTTCGGGCCGTCCGGCGTGTCGTTGCGGGCGTTCTGCGGCGAGGTGCACGCCAAGCTGCGCGACTCGGGCGTGGGCGCGCTGCTCGACCAGGTCTTCACCGCGCTGCCGGAGCCGGTCTCCACGCCCGCCGACGTCTACCAGGCCATGATCCGCTCCCGTACCGAGCGGGTCCCGCCGGCCCGGCTGGCCGGGCGGGTGGTGGCGGCGACCGTGGTGGTCACCCCGCCCGGGATCCCCATGCTGATGCCGGGCGAGGCGACCGGCGCGGCCGACGGCCCGCTGATGCACTACCTGCGCGCCCTGGAGGACTTCGACCGGACCTTCCCCGACCTGGCCACCGACATCCACGGCGCCCACCGCGACGGCGAGGGCCGCTACTGGGTGGAGGTCCTCCGCGCCTGACGGCCGCCCCCGAAGAGCCGACCTCGGCCAGGGTGGTGACGGACGAGTTTCCCGCACGGCCCTCACGTGGCCCTTGGCCGGCTCGGTGGACGGCCGCACGGTCTTCCCGTCGATCGACTCGCTCCGAAGGGTTGCCCGCCGCCTTCCCCCGCTCTCGCGGGCAACCGCCGCCGGCGCCCAGGCGTATAAGGAAGCGTGAAATCGGACAGACAGCCGTGAGCGCCACGGAACACGACTTCGGCGCATTCGTGGCCGCACGCGCCACGAGCCTGCTACGGGTCGCCTACCTCGCCTGCGGTGACGAGGCGGAGGCGGAGGACCTGCTGCAGACCGCGCTGGAGCGCACCTATCGGAACTGGGACCGGGTCCGCCACGACAGCCCCGAGCCGTACGTGCGCCGCGTCATCGTCAACGCCGCCATCAGCCGGGCCCGCCGCCGGGCGATCCTCAGGATCATCCCGATGCACAGCCCGCCGGACACTCCGGACCGGGCGACGGACACCGACCTGCGCCAGGTGCTCATGGACGCGCTGCGCGCCCTGCCGCCCCGGCAGCGGGCGGTGATCGTCCTGCGGTACTGGGAGGACCTCAGCGAGGCGCAGACCGCCGAAGTGCTCGGCTGCTCGGTCGGCACGGTCAAGAGCCAGGCGTCGAAGGCGACGGCCAAACTCCGTTCGGCCCTCGGACGGGAGACAGTGGAAGGAGTGATCAGGAATGCCCACGCTTGAGGAGGAGCTCCTCCGGCTCATGACGGAGGAGACCGCCCGGCTGCACGCCGCGCCCGACCTGGTGGAACGGGTGGTGCGCGGGTCCCGGCGCAGGCGGGTGAGGGGCCGGATCGCGGCGTTGTCGGCGTCCGTGGCGGTCGTGGCCGCGCCCGTGGCGTACCTGGGCGCGAGCACGACGACCGCGACGGGCGGCCAGGTCACGATCTCCGTGACGCCGGAGCCGCCCGCCATCGACGACACCCCGCCCCAGCCGTCGGAACCGCCGAGCCTCGGCGACCTGGGCGACGGGATGAAGTTCGGGCACGTCAAGGTGGGATACCTGCCCGAGCGGCTGAAGTGGTCCGGCTGGTCGGTGGACTTCGGCGACAAGTACACCACCGCCTACTTCTACGAGGGCGACGACCCGGGCTCCTACCGGGTGCAGATCTACATGTACGAGGAGGGGGCCGTCCAGGAGCTCGGCGACCGGATCGCGGCCTACCGCGACGAGGGGGACGGCGAGGAGGTGACCGTCGGCGACCGCGGCGGCTACCTGGTCGTGCAGAACGTCGGTGAGGACGGCATGGCGGGCACCCCCACCCTCTTCCTCCGCATGGGCGACAAACAGTGGGCCGAGATCATGTTCAGCCCGACGTACGCCAAGGAGTTCCGCGACGCCGAGGGCGTGTCCGCCGAGCTGAAGAAGATCGCCGAAGGGCTCACCCCCAACCCGTGACCGCCTCCGCCTCCACCGCGCCCCCGCGGACGTGCGCGGCACCATACCTCGGGGGGTATATTGGCGGTGGAGGTGGAGCGAATGGACATGAACGCGGCCGTCCTGGCCGAGGCGCTCACCCGGCTCAAGCGGGCCCACGGCCAGCTCGGCGGGGTGATCGCCATGATCGAGAACGGTGACGACTGCGAGCGGGTGCTGACCCAGCTCGCGGCGGTGTCCAAGGCCCTGGACCGGGCCGGATTCAAGATCATCTCCACCGGCCTGCAGCAGTGCCAGGCGGCGCGCGAGCGCGGCGAGGAGCCGGCCATCACGCCGGAGCGGCTGGAGAAGCTGTTCCTGGCCCTGTCCTGATGCGGCACTGATCTCCCCACGGGCATCCGACGGCGACGAATGAACTCGTACGCCCGAGCATGCCCGTCTTTTTACCTCAGGGATACCCCCCAGGGTATCAATGGGTAGGACGGTCCCTGACCCGGAAACCGGCCGGACCGCGACTGCGACGACACGAAGGCGGCGAAGAAGATGAGCACGATCCACATCGAGGTGGTGGAGACCTCTTCCCTGGGCGACCGCAGCTACCTCGCCCACGACGGCCAGGTCGCCCTGGTCGTCGACCCGCAGCGGGACATCGACCGGATCCTCGCCCTGGCCGGACGGCTCGGCGTGCGCATCACCCACGTGGCCGAGACCCACCTGCACAACGACTACGTCTCGGGCGGCCTGGCCCTGGCCCGGGTGACCGGCGCCGCCTACCTGGTCGCCGCCGACGAGACCGTGCGGTTCGACCGCCGGCCGGTCTCCGACGGCGACGAGGTCACGCTGTCCGGCGCCATGAGCGTCCAGGCAGTGGCCACGCCCGGCCACACCTTCCATCACCTGTCGTACATCCTGACCGGCCCGGACGGCCCCGAAGGCGTCTTCACCGGCGGCTCCCTGCTCTTCGGCACCACCGGCCGCACCGACCTGCTCGGCGCCGAGCACGCCCACGACCTGGCCCACCGCCAGCACACCTCGGCGCACCGCCTGGCCGACCTGCTGCCCGACGGCGCCCACGTGTGGCCCACCCACGGCTTCGGCAGCTTCTGCTCGGCCACGCAGGCCGACGCCCCGGCCTCCACGATCGGCCGCGAGCGGCAGGCCAACCCGGCGCTGCGCCTGGAGGCCGACGACTTCGTCGCCCAGACCCTCGCCGGTCTCGACGCCTACCCCGCCTACTACGCCCACATGGGCCCGCGCAACTCCGACGGCGGCGGCCCGATCGACCTCACCCCCGTACGGACCGCCGACCCCGAGGAGCTCGGGAAGCGGATCGCGGCCGGGGAATGGGTGGTGGACCTGCGCTCCCGCAAGGCGTTCGCCAGCCGCCACCTGACCGGCACCCTCAGCTTCGGCCTGGACGGCCCGATGTCCACCTGGCTCGCCTGGATGGCTCCCTGGGGTGCGCCGATCACCCTGCTGGGCGAGGACGCCGCGCAGGTCGCCGCCGCCCAGCGCGAACTGGCCCGCATCGGCGTCGACCGCCCGGCCGCCGCCGCGACCGGCGACCCCGGCCGGTGGGCCGGCGGCCACGACGACCGGCTGGGCGAGCTGGCGGTGGCCACGTTCGCCGACCTGGCCGCCGTCCGCGCCGGGCGCGCGCCCGCGCACCTGCCCGCCCCGGACGTCGTGCTGGACGTGCGCATGACCAACGAATGGCGGGCCGGCCACGTCGCGGGCGCCATCCACATCCCGCTGCCCGACCTGCCGCACCGCCTGGCCGACGTCCCGGCCGGCACGGTGTGGACGCACTGCGGCTCCGGCTACCGGGCGGCCGCCGCCACCAGCCTGCTCGCTCGCGCCGGACGCCGCGTGGTGCACATCGACGACGCCTACGCGGCGGCCGCCGAGGCGGGCCTGACCATCACCGACGACTGACCCGGCGAGGTCGCCGCCGTGCGCGTCCCGGGCTCCCGCGACGTGCCGCTCGGCCTGCTGTGCGCACCACACCACCCCGCGCCCGGACGCGCGCCGCCGTCAGGAGTGGGCGTGGCGGTCGAGGCCGAGGGTGGAGATCAGGTCCTCGTGCAGCTCGAACCAGACGCGGTGACAGGAGTCGACGTCGGTGCGGTCGACCCACGCGCCCTCCCCGTTGCGGGCGCGGGCCAGGGCCGCGGCGAAGCGCGTGTCGTACCCGCCGAACCGGGCCAGGACGCCGGTCAGCCGGTCGGCGAGCGGCTGGAGGGCGCGGCCGACGACGGTGAGCTCGTGCAGGATCCGGGCGTCCCAGGCGGGGTCGGAGTGGTCGTTGGCGGCCAGCCGGTCGCGGCCGTCCGGGCGCAGCTGCCAGTCGGTGCACGCCTTGAGCAGCAGGGCGTTCAGCGGGAGGAACTCGCGGTGGACGTCGCGGACCTCCTGCCCGCCGCCGGCCTGGTCGAGCTCGGCGGCCAGGCGCCGCTCGTCCTCGGCCCGGCCCGTCTCGGTGAGCGACCAGCCGCCGGTGCCGGCGAACTCGGAGCGGCTCACCCACCCGCGCGCCTCGGCGTCGAGCAGTTCCTCCTCCGTCTCGGCCACGCCGAGCGCGTACCGGCGGGCGAGCACCGGGGTGTCGGCGAAGCCGGTGACGCGTACGGCGTGCAGCGCCAGCAGGCCGGGCGCGGACTGCCAGGTCATGAGCCGGCCTCCTGACGGGTGGTCAGGCGGGTGTAGTGCTGCTGGCACGCCTGCGGCGAGTTGAACCCCATCGCCTCCGCCATCTGCGCCCAGGTCAGCCCGGCGCTGCGGGCGGTGAACAGCAGGGCCGACTCGATCGCCTCGACCTCGGCGCGCGCGGCGGGCAGCAGGGCCAGCGCGCCCAGGATGTCCTCCGGCTCCAGGCCGGCGTTGCGCCAGACGGCGAACCGCGTCAGGTCGACCGCCGACGGCGGGACGGGCGGGGGTTGCCACGGGCGCGGGTCGAGCAGGTCGGCGCCCAGGGCCATGAGCCGCCGGCGGGCCTCCGTCTCGCGCTGGGCGTGGAGCTGGTCCGCGTTCAGGGCGGGGTCGTGGTTGCGTTGCATGCGGGCCATGATTCACAATCGGCGGGACATCGTCAACATTTTGTTGAAGGGCGGGCGGATGATCGTACCCCTTGTGGAGGCCGCGGCCGACACCTGCGGGGGCAAGGGCGGCGCGCTCGGCGCGCTGCTGCGGGCCGGGCTGCCGGTCCCGGACGGCTTCGTGGTGCCGTTCGCCGCCTACCTCGCCGCGGTCCGCGGCCTGGACCTCGGGCGGCACACCGCCGGACCGGACGACCTGGCCGCGGCGCGGCGGGCGATCGAGGCGCGCACGCTCGACGCCGGGCTGGCCGCGGCGCTGACGCGGGGGCTCGGCGCGCTCGGCGACCCGCCCGTGGCCGTGCGGTCGTCGGCGGCCGACGAGGACACCGGCCTGAGCTCGGCCGCCGGCCGGTACGAGAGCTTCCTCGCCGTGCGCGGCGCGGGCGGGGTGGCCGAGGCCGTGCGCGCCTGCTGGGCCTCGCTGTTCTCGCCGCGCGCCGCCGCCGGCCGCGGGTCCGGCGACGGCGACGGCGACGGCTACGGCGACGGCTACGGCGACGGCTACGGCGGCGGGTCCGGCGACGGCCCGGCGATGGCCGTGGTCGTCCAGCGCCACCTGGACGCCGAGGCGTCCGGGGTCATGTTCACCCCCGGCGGGCCGGACGAGCCCACAGGGATCGAGGCGTCGTGGGGGCTCGGGCCCAGCGTCGTGGGCGGCACGGTCACCCCCGACTCCTACCGGGTCGCCGCGGACGGATCGGTCGTGCGCGCCGTGGCCGACAAACGCACCCGCCTCGACCGGGAGGGCGCGCGGCTCGTCGTGCGGAACGTGCCCGACGACGTCCGGGGGCGGGCGGCGATCGACGACGCGACCGCCGTGCGGCTGGCCGGGCTGGGCACGCGGATCGCGGCCCTGCGCGGCGGGCCGCAGGACGTCGAGTGGGCCGTCGCGGGCGGCCGCGTCTGGATCCTCCAAGCCCGCCCGGTCACCGCCGCGCCCCCGACCGCCGGCCCGCCCGCCCTGGCGGCGGACGTGCCTGCCGGGGCGCTCGTCGGGACGCCGGGCAGCCGCGGAGCCGTGACCGGCCCCGCGCGGATCGTGCGCGGGCCGCGCGACTTCGCCCGCGTGCTCCCGGGCGACGTGCTCGTCTGCCCCTTCACCGACCCGGCGTGGACGCCGCTGCTGCGCATCGTCGCCGGCGTCGTCACCGAGACCGGCGGCGTGCTGTCCCACGCCGCGATCGTGGCCCGCGAGCACGCCATCCCCGCCGTCCTCGGCGTCCCGGACGTGACCAGCAGGCTCCGGGACGGCGCGCCCGTCACCGTCGACGGCACCGCCGGTACCGTCACCGCCACCTGACCCTGGGAAAGGAGAGGGGAGCGGCCTGCGACACGCCGCTCCCCGACCACCTATGTCGCTACGACGCCTCTACCTGGCCCGCCACGGCGCGGCCGACGCGTTCGGGCAGCTCACCGACGCCGGGCGGCAGCAGGCGGCCCTGCTCGGCGAACGGCTGGCCGGGATGCCGATCGGCGCGGTGTGGCACTCGCCGCTGCCGCGTGCCGCCGAGAGCGCGCGCGAGCTCGCCCGGCCTCTGCCCGGCGTGCCGGTGGCCGCGGCCGACGAACTCGTCGACCATGTGCCGTACGTGCCCGCCCCCGCCGAGACGCCCGCGTCCTGGGCCGGCTACTTCGACGGCTTCGACCAGGCGGAGGCGGAGGCGGGCCGCGCGCTCGCCGACGCCCTGGTCGCCCGGTTCGCGAAGGTCCCCGACGAGCCCGCGTCCGACGTGCACGAGGTGCTGGTGACGCACGCCGGTCAGATCGCCTGGCTGGTACGGCACGCGCTGGAGGCGCCGCCGCCCCGGTGGCTCGGCCTGAACAGCGCCAACACCGGCCTGACGATCATCGAGTACCGCACCGGCCTGCCGCCCACGATGGTCATGTTCAACGACCTGAGCCACCTCCCGTCCGGCCTGCGCTGGACCGGGTTCCCCCAGGACATGTGGCCGTGAGCGGCGGGCCGGGGGCGTCAGGAGGTGGCGTCGGGAGGTGGCGTCAGGGGATGCCGCGTCAGGAGATGCTGCGTCCCTCCACCGCGTCGAGCACCAGGGGGCTGGGGCCGGGGTCGCCGCGCACGCCGAAGCCGTAGCGGTAACCGGCCCTGACCTCGGGGTCCGACAACGCCGGCAGGTGTTCCAGCGTGGCCGCGGTCACCAGCTCCCAGCCGGAGCCGGTGTCGGCGTACATGGCGGCCCGCTCGCCCACCAGCGACAGCGCGAAGCGGCCGCCGTCGGGGACGGTGACGCCCTGCTTGACGCCGAAGACCGCGATCCCGCCCGGCACCTGCGGGCCGCGCACCTCGAACCCGGCGAACCTGTGGCTGTTGACGTAGAACGCCGCCACGTCCGTGCTGCCGTCCTTGACCAGGCCCGTGTAGACGGTGTCCATGTCGGTGGAGTCGCCCTGGAACCTCCTGATCGTGATCGCCGTGGCGAACGCCGGGTTGCGCGGCGAGACGCCTGACGACATCAGCCCGAACCAGGACGCCGACGGGTGCCCGGCCGACAGCGCGCCGCCCGCGTACGTCACCTGCGGCAGCTCCTTGTCCTCCGGCTGGACCCGGTGGGCCTGGTAGCCGCCGGCCTGGTCGAAGCCGTCGGCCAGCTCCTGGTTGGCGAAGGCGTCGGGGGCGGGCGGCACGTACGCGGCCTGCGGCGGCAGCCGGAACGTCACCCGGTCCGTGTGTCCCAGGTAGGACGCGCACACGACCGGATACTCCTGGTTCGCGGGCGCGTACGCGGTCAGCGTGGTCTCCGTCGTGCGGCTCGCGCCCGTGCGCAGGCCGGTCACCGGCAGCGCGGGCGGATCGACGGCCACGCCGTCGCAGGCGGACAGCGTGACCCGGCCGGCCATCGGCAGCACGTCCCGGTTGGTGACGGTGAAGGTGACCTTGGAGCCGAGCCGGCCGCGCTCGGCGGTGGACGCGCTCACCTCGACGTTGCGCCGGGCGAGGCCGGGCAGCGCCGCCGCGGCCAGGCTCAGCCGGTCGAGGTCGTACGAGCCCGCCCAGTCGGAGCCGGCCGAGCCGCGTACCCACACCTTGACCCGGGAGATCGCGGCGCGCGGGGCCCAGCGGGACAGGTCCAGCGTGAGCCGGTTCCAGCCGAGCTCGGGGTCGACCGTGCCGACGCCCTCCGCGACCGCGCCGCCGCGCCCGTAGACGCGGACCTTGGCGGTGAAGACGTTGCCCGGCTTGAAGCCGTCGTCGGCCTCGGGCGGCACCCGGACCGACACCGACAGCGACGGCGTGCGCGAGGCGTCGAGCGGCTTGCCGAACAGCACATCGGCGCCCTTGTACGACTTGGCGTACCGCGACCAGCCGGGCAGGTCGCGGTCGAAGCGCACGCGCAGCGCGTGCCCGCCGTCCACGGCCACCCGCTCCACGGCGGCGGCGTTGTCCGAGGGCCGCCAGCCGTCGGCGCCGGTCTCGAAGCCGGAGATCACCCGCTCGGCCACCGGCCTGGCGTCGAGCTGCGTGCCCACCGCGGCGGGCGGCTTCCTGACGGCCAGCTCGGCCGGGTCGAAGCCGGGGATGACGTCCTTCCAGTCGGAGATGCCGATGATCTTCTTGGCGAACTCGGTCACCTCCAGCGACCGGTCGGTGTCGATGGCGGCGAACACCTCGTGCAGGGGCTTGCGCTCCCCGGCGTTGGAGGGCGCGCTGTGCTCCTCGTCCCACGTCCACAGGCCGAGCCGCAGGCCGCCCTCCTGCTTGTGGTCGACGTGCCGGTGCAGGATGAAGGAGTCGATGCCGTCGGCGAAAGCGATCTTGTAGTAGGCGTACGCGTAGGCCGCGGCCTGCAGCTCCAGCTCCTTGGCGGAGTAGTCCTGGGAGTTCAGGCCCTGTTCGGAGAGGATCACCCGCCGCCGTTGCCCGTGGTAGGTCAGGTCGTCCTGGGCGAGGTAGCGCGGCAGCAGCTCGATGTTCTTGAACGTGATCCGCAGGGTGTCGAAGCCGTCCGTGGCGGTCTTGTCGTTCCAGAACGCCGGGTTGAACAGGTTCTCCGGGTAGGGGTGGTAGGCGATGTTCCAGTCGAAGTCGCCCTGGCGCTTGGTGAGGGCGTTGAGCCCGTCCACCACGTCGCGGCCCTTGTAGGTGTACTTCGGGTCGTCGTTGGCCGCGCCCGTCCAGAAGTGCGTCAGCGAGGTGTAGACGCGGGCGGCGGCGTCGGCCTTGCGCACGGCCTGCCAGGTCAGCCGCATGGCGCGGGCGTACTGGTCGAGGAAGACGGCACGGTCCTGGCGGCCCATGTTGTACCAGAACTGCTGCGCGTCGATCTCGTTGCCGACGATCCAGCCCCAGGCCCGGCCGTACCGGCCGTCGGGCTGGCTGTAGCGCTGGGCGAAGAACTCCATCGCGGCGGTGAAGTGCGCCTCGCCCTCGGCCGTCTTGGTGTTGAACGCGTACACCGTGCCCTTGCCCAGCTCGGCGTCGGGGTGGATGAGCGTGCGCGCGGCGGAGTTGGGCGCGCCGCTGTTGTAGACCAGCACGATCATGTTGACCAGGACGCCGTTGTCCGACAGTGGCTTGACCTGGGCGTCGAGCCCGGCGACGGCGCCGCGGTCGAAGTAGTACGTCTTGCCCTGCGAGACGAACTCGATGGTGTTGCCCGGGGCGCCCGGCCCGGCCGTCATGACCGAGTCGAGGGCCAGGTTGATGCCGGCGTGCTGGACGCCGATCTCCTCGGCGTCGTCGGTCATCTGCACCTGTAACCCCTTTTTGCCCGACATTTCGGGATAAGGGGCTTGGTTGGCCGACGGGAAGCTCAGCCTGTCGGCGTAGTGCACCTCTCCCAGCGGGCCGTCCGCGCCCACCGCGAGGAACTTGTCGTAGAGCCGGTCCTGGTCACCGTCCATCCGGGGCACCTCGACGCGGAACGGGCCCGCCTCGACGGACGCGACCGGCTGCTCCCCCGCGGGCGAGTCCTGCCAGGTGTCCAGCGCGTACAGCTCGGCCGGGCCGGGCGCGACGCCGGTGACGGTGATCGTGTCCCCGCCGACCTCGACGCCGCTCACCCCGCCGGCCGCCGCCGCGCGCGCGGGCAGCGCCTGCGCCGGGAGGGCCAGCATCGGGACGGCCAGCGCCAGGGCGATCAACAACCGCATGTCATCTCCTCCTACTTCGCCCAGTCCTCGTCGCCCCAGGCGTTCTTCTTGATCCCGGCCTCGATGCCGCGCTTCCACCACTTGTCCAGGTCGGCCAGCTCCTCCTCCAGGGAGCGCCGGCCGAGCAGATAGCCGTCGAAGACGTCGCGGAAGGAGGTGCCCTCCGGGCCGCCCGGCAGGGCCACCACCCGGAACGGCTTGCCCCACTCGCCCTCCAGCAGCCCGGCGGTCTCGGCCGACGGCTCGACGCCCTCGACGGCGGGCAGGCCGCCGGTCGCGTCCAGCCAGGGCTTGATCGCCGGCGAGCTCATGTACTGCAGGAACTTGACCGCCGCCGCGTACTTCTCGCCCTTGACGGTGGAGGGGATCATGTAGCTGGTGCCGCCGATCGAGGCGCCGTAGCGGGCCGGGGCCTCCGACGACAGCGGCGTGCTGGCCTTGGTGATGGTCGGGAACGGCATCGTGCCGAGCGCGAACTTGGCGTCCGCCTTCAGCGCCTCGACGGCGAAGTCGGTGCCCCACGACATGGCGGCCTTGCCTGAGACGAAGTCGCGGTAGCCCACGGTCGCGCCGCCGTCGGCGACGCCCGTCCAGTTGGGCGTGCCGCAGTCGAAGAACTCCTTGTAGATCTTCAGGGACTCGGCGACCTCGGGCGTCCTCGTGGTGAGCGTGCCCTCCTTGATGACCCTGCTCATCGACTTCTCGGTCACGGTCGGCGCCTTGCCCGGCCTGCCGGTGGCGTCGAAGAGGTTCCAGTCGTCGTGGTACTTGTCGATGAGCTGGGTGCTGACCGCCTCCCACGTCCAGCCGGCGGCCAGGCCGCCCTTGTCGAGGGCGACGGGGTCGAAGCCGGCCGCCTTGAGCTTCCCGCAGGCGCTCCTGAAGTCCTCCCAGGTGGCGGGCGGCTGGTCGACGCCCGCCTTGGCGAAGGCGTCCTTGTTGTAGAACAGGCCGATGGCGACCAGGTTGAAGGGGACGTACTCCAGCTTGCCGCTCTCCTTGCTCAGCGCCTTGGAGACGGCGGGGCCGTAGTACTCCTTCCTGAACACGTCGATCCAGCGCTGGTTGCCCGGCACGTACGGGTTGGGCTTCTGCAGCTCGGCGTCGAGCGCGTGCACCTCGTGGGCCTTGTGCGGCGGCTGGTTGAAGACCAGTTCGGGCGCGGTGCCGGCGGCGAGCTGGGTGGTGATCGTCTGCATGAAGCCGTCGAGGGGCAGCACCTGCGTCCTGACCTCGATGCCGGGCTCGCGCTTCTCGAAGGCGTCGACCAGCGCCTCCCAGGCCGGTCCGAAGCTGCTGCCGCTGGCGTTCCACTGGTTGGGGCCGGCCAGCGTGATCGTCACCTTGCCGCCGCCGTCCTGGGCGGACGTGCCGCCGGTGCCGAGCAGGCCGCAGCCTGTCAGCGAGAGCAGCGCGGCCAGCGCCGCGAGCCCGCTCTTGGGGGGTGTTCTCATCGGGGTACGGGTCCTTTCCTATTGATACGTTTCAATCGCGAGCGCCGGCTCACTTGCCGGACACGATGCCGCCCTGGATGCCCGCCAGGAACCACTTGGACAGGAACGTGAACAGCACCACCAGCGGCAGGCTGGCCAGCACGTAGCCGGCGAACAGCGGGCCCCACTGCTGCGCGTTCTGGTTGGCGAAGAAGGCCAGCCCCGCGGGGATCGTCCGGTAGGCGTCGGTCTGCACGGTGAGCAGCGGCCAGAAGTAGTCGTTCCACACGCCCAGCACCGTCATCAGCGCGACCGTGCCGATGACCGGCCGGGCCAGCGGCAGCATGAAGGCCAGGAACAGCCGGACGCCGCCCGCCCCGTCCACCCGCGCCGCCTCGAAGATCTCCTCGGGGATCTGCGCCATGTACGTGCGCATGACGACGATCCCGAAGACCGTGTTCGCGGTGACGTGCGGAATGATCAGCACCAGCCGGCTGTCCAGGATGCCGAGGTCGCGCATCAGCACGAACAGCGGGATCAGGCTGGTGATCGAGGGCACCATGAGCAGCGCCGCGACCAGCCCGAACAGCGCGTTGCGCCCGGGGAAGCGGTAGCGGGCGAACACGAACGCCGCCGCCGGGGCCAGCAGCATCGTGCCGGCGATGGCCAGCGCCGCCACCACGAACGAGGTGAACAGGTACGGGCTGACCTGCTCCCAGGCCGCCGCGTAGTTGTCCAGGTGCACCGGCCAGGCCGGCGACCAGTAGCTGCCGAAGAACTGCTCGTTGTCCTTGACCGACGCGGCCAGCATGAACAGGTACGGGAACAGCCCGGCGAAGGCCAGCACCGCCAGCACGCCGCCGGCCACCAGGTCGGTCCTGCGGGTCCGGCTCACGATCCCGACCTCCTGCCGAGCGCCAGCGCGCCCAGGCTCACGCCGAGCGTCAGGGCGAACAGCACGGTGCCGAGCGCGGCCGCGTACCCCCAGCTGGTGTCCACGAAGGCGGCGTCGAGCATGCGCAGCACCGGCACCTGCGTGGCGTTGTCGGGGCCGCCCTTGGTCATGATGTGGGCCTGCATGCCGTACTGGAGCACCGAGATCACCGCCAGCACCAGCAGCAGCTTGACGTCGCGGAACATCATCGGCAGGTCGATGCTCCAGAAGCGGCGCAGCCGGCCGGCGCCGTCCACCTCGGCGGCCTGGTAGATCTCGGCCGGCACGTTCTGCAGCGCCGACAGGAAGACCAGGAACGGCAGGCTGGCCACCCACGGGAAGCCGATCGTCATCAGCGCGGCCAGCGCCGTGGCGGGGTCGCCGATCCAGTTGCCCGCCAGCCCGTCCAGGCCGAGCGCGCGCAGCAGGCTGTTGACGACGCCGTCGCGCGGGTCGTACATGAACTGCCACAGCAGCACGTTGACCACGGCCGGGAAGGCCAGCGGCAGGATGAGCAGGGTGCGGAAGACGAACCGCAGCCGCTCGCCGGACAGCGACATCACCAGCTCGGCGGCCAGCAGCGGGAACACCCACATGAGCGTGACGGCCCAGACGAAGATGATCCCGGCGTTGCGGAAGGAGGCCCACCACAGGTCGTCGCCGAGCATCGTGAGGTAGTTGTCCAGGCCGACGAACGGCGAGCCGAAGCCCGGCCGCCACTCGTACAGCGAGTGCAGCATGCCGTTGAGCGCCGGGTAGTAGGCGAACGCCGCGAGCAGGGCGAAGGTGGGCAGGAGGACGAGGTAGACGCCCCACGGGATCCGTCGGCGCGCTTTGGTGCTGGTCACGATCGTCAATGCCTCTCAGCGGTGGTGCGGAACGCGTACGAGCCCGAGCCGACCCGGTAGACCGCGGCCCCGTCGTCGAGGCGGTCGAAGGTCACGCCCTCCGCCTCGGCCGCCGGCCGGCCGCCCTCGGTCACCCGTTCCGGCGGCGCGGGCACGTGCACCTCGGCGCGGGTGTTGGGCGGCACGACGACGTCCAGGGCGAGGCCGCCGTCCGTCAGCCGCCAGGAGATCTCCACCTGGCCGTGCCGGGTGCGGTGGGCGGTCCGCGCCCAGCCGATCCCGCCGCCGGGACGGGGGCGCACGAGGATGTCGGCGTAGCCGGGCGAGCCGGGGGCCAGGCCGCCGACCGTCCGGTACATCCAGTCGCCGACGGCGCCGTAGGCGTAGTGGTTGAAGGAGTTCATGCCGGGGTCCTGCAGCCCGCGGTGGTGGCTCCAGGAGTCCCAGCGCTCCCACATGGTCGTCGCGTCGCCGTGCACGACCGGGTAGAGCCAGGACGGGAAGGTGTCCTGCGTCAGCAGCCGGTAGGCCACGTCCAGCCGCCCGGTCGAGGTGAGCGCGTCCAGCAGGTACGGCGTGCCGAGGAACCCGGTCGACAGGTGGCCGCCGCGCGCCTCGACGTCACCGGCCAGCCGGGCCGCGGCCCTGGGCAGCTCGTGCTCCTCCAGCAGCCCGGCGGTGACGGCCAGCACGTACGCGGTCTGCGTGCCGCTCGCCACCACGCCGGGGCCCTCGACGAAGGCCGCCCGGAAGGCCCGGCGCACCCGTTCGTACAGCTCCAGGCAGGAGCGCCGGTCGGCGTCGCGGCCGAGCGCGGCGGCGAGCCCGGCCAGCTGCCGGGCCGACAGCGCGAAGACCGCCGTGCCGACGAGCCTTTTGGGGGTGTCGGCGCCGATCGACAGCCAGTCGCCGAACCCCTCGTCGGGGAAGATGCCGTTCTCGGAGCGCCGGTCCAGGTAGGCCAGCCAGCGCAGCATCGGCTCGAAGCAGGCGGCGACCACGCGGGCGTCGCCGCGCAGCCGGTGCAGCGCCCACGGCAGCATGATCAGCGCGTCGCCCCAGCCGGGCGAGCCGGCCTCCTTGGGGTTGGGCGACAGGCCGCGGCCCGACAGCACGTCGGGCACCACGTGCGTGACCGCGCCGTCGTCGCCCTGGGCGTCGACCACGTCGGTCAGCCAGCTCCGCAGGAAGGCGGCGGCGTCGTAGTTGAACAGGGCGGTCGGGGCGAAGGCCCAGATGTCGCCGGTCCAGCCGAGCCGCTCGTCCCGCTGCGGGCAGTCGGTGGGGACGGCCAGGAAGTTGCCGCGCTGCCCCCACACGATGTTGCGCTGCAACCGGTCGAGCCGCTCGTCGGAGCAGGTGAACTCGCCGGCCGGCTCCATCGCGGCGTGGGCCACCCTGGCCGTGATCGACTCGGGGGCCGCGCGCAGGCCGGACACCTCGGCGTACCGGAAGCCGTGGAAGGTGAACCTCGGCTCGAACGTCTCGGCCTGCTCGCCGCGGGGCAGGAACTCGTCCGTGGCGCGGGCCGAGCGCAGGTTGGCCAGGTGCAGCCCGCCCTCGTGGTCGAGCACCTCGGCGTGCCGCAGCACCACCGGGCGGTCGCGGCCGGCGCGGCCGGTGAGCCGGACCCAGCCGACCAGGTTCTGGCCGAAGTCGGCGATCCACACGCCGGGCCGCTGCTCCCACACCCGCACCGGCTCCACCTCATCGTGCACCCGGATCGGCGGCGCGACGGAGGCGGTCACCCGGCCGGCCGGCGGGCTCACCGGCACCGCGGGCGCCCAGCCGGAGTCGTCGAACCCGGCGGCCGTCCAGCCGAGCGGCTCGGCCGCCAGGTCCTGCCGCTCGCCGTTCTGCAGGTCGGCGTAGCGGATCGCGCCGGAGCCGGCGCGCCAGTCGGCGTCGGTGCGCAGCCGGGTGCGGGTGCCGTCCTCGTGCAGGATCTCCAGCTCGGCGCGGAAGGCCAGGCGGCGGCCGTACTGGAAGGAGCCGAACCAGCTGATGTTGCCGGCGTACCAGCCGTCGGCGAGGACCGCGCCGATCGTGTTGCGTCCCTCCGACACCAGCGCCGTCACGTCGTAGGTCTGGTACGTGACACGGTGACGGTAGTCGGTCCAGCCGGGGGCCAGGTGGTCGGCGCCGACCCGGGCGCCGTTGAGGTGGATCTCGTAGACGCCGAGCGCGGTGGCGTACAGCCTGGCCCGGCGCACCGGCGACGGCACGCCGAACTCGCGCCGCAGGTACGGGCTCGGCCGGTCGCCGACCGGTTCGCGGCCCAGCGGCGGGTCGCCGTGCAGCCCGACCTCCTCGGCCAGCCGCCAGCCGGAGTCGTCGAAGCCGGGCTGCTCGAAGCCCTCGCCCGGCCGGTCCTCGGCCCGCCACCGGCCGCCGGAGGTGACGGTCACCGTGCTCTCGCCCGCCACCGGGACGAGCTGCGGCAGCGCGGGCCGCCCCTCGACGACGACCTCCAGCCGCACGCACAGCCCCGGCCCGGCGGCCCTGATCGCGAGCACGTTCTCGCCCGAGGCCACCAGGTCGCCGGCGTCGGCCACGAACGCGCCCGCCCGCCGCTCCCCCGCGACCCGCACCCCGTTGACGTACGCCTCGACCGACTCGACCGGCTCGGCCGCCTGGACCACCGCGGCCGACCCGGCCGGCCCGGCCGCCTCGGTCCCGCCGCCGTCGCCGATCACCAGCCACGCCGACAGCGGCCTGGCCCCGCCCGGCACCGAGAACCGCGTCCGGAACGCCCCGGCCGGCGCCCCGGACGGGCCGAGCGGGCCGGCGACCCAGATGCGCGGCACGTTCTCCAGCGACGGCAGCCGCTCGGAGCCGGGCACCATGGGGGTGCCGATCCAGCCCGCCATCCAGCCGCCGGCCTCGCCGAGCCCTGTCTCGAACCAGTGCGCGGGGCTCCAGCCGGACCATTCGCCGTGCTCGTCGGCCACCTTGACCCGCCACTGGTAGCGCGTCCTCGGCCGCAGCGCGGCGCCGCCGTACGGGACGTCGAAGGTCGCGGCCGAGCTCACCACGCCGCTGTCCCAGACGGATTCGGCCTCCTGGTCTGCCGGATCGCCCTCCCGGGCCACGACCAGCCGGTACGCGCTCTGCGCCCGTCCACGCCCGGCCCCGGTGATCCGCCAGGAGAACTCCGGCGTGTCCACGTCGAGGCCGAGTGGTTCGGCCAGTCCTTCGACGCGCAGGTCGGTCACGGCGAGATGCGACAAGGGTACTCCCGGCTAGTTGAAACATTTCAAGCAATGCGCACCGTAGGCACCGTGAGGTACATCCGTCAATGCCCCGGTTCCAGATGTGCAGCGTGGGTTCGTTTGGCTGAAACATTTCAACCAGTAGACTGGCCCTCTCTGCCAGGTGACCAGAAGGGCTGTCCACCGGTGACCGACATCCACAAGCCGGCCGAGCGCCGCCGGCTCAGCATGGTCGACGTCGCGGCCCATGCCGGCGTGTCCGTGGGAACGGTCTCCAACGTGCTCAACCGGCCCGAGCTGGTGGCCGAGCGCACGTTGCGCCGGGTGCGCGCCTCCATCAAGACGCTCGGCTTCGTGCCCAGCGCGCCGGCCCGGCAGCTGCGCGGCGGCTCGGGCCGCTCGGTCGGCGTGATGGTGCGCGACATCGGCAACCCGTTCTTCAGCGAGGTGCTGCCGGGCATCGAGACCCGGCTGTCGCAGGAGCAGCTGCTCCTGGTGCTGTGCAGCTCCGGCGACTCGGTCGAGAAGGAGGCCCACTACCTGCAGATCCTGGAGCAGCACCGGGTGCCCGGCATCCTCATCACGCCCGCCGGGCCCGACATCTCCCATCTGGTGGAGCTGCGCCGGCGCGGCATCGGCATGGTGCTGCTCGACCGGCCGGGCGCCGACGCCCAGCTCTGCGCGGTGGCGGTGGACAACGTCCGGGGCGGCGAGCTGGCCGGCGCCCACCTGCTCGCGCTCGGCCATCGGCGCATCGCCTTCCTCAACGGGCCGCCGATCGTGCGCCAGTGCGCCGATCGGCGCGAGGGGCTGGCCAGGGCGGTGCGGGCCGCCGGACTCGACCCCGACGAGGTGATCACCGAGGTCACGCTGCCCGCGCTGACGCCGCGCGAGGGCGAGGCGGCGCTGGAGCGGCTGCCCGCGCGCAAGGGGCCGACGGCGCTGTTCTGCGTCAACGACACGGTGGCGCTGGGCGCGCTGCGCGGGCTGGAGCGGCGCGGGGTGCGCGTCCCGCACGACATGGCGGTGCTGGGCTACGACGACGTCGAGTTCGCCGAGCTGCTGTCGCCGTCGCTGACCTCGGTCCGCCAGCCCAAGCACCAGCTCGGCCAGGCGGCCGCGGAGCTGCTGCTCACCGACGCCCGGGGCGACGCCAACCACTGGCACCAGGAGATCGTCTTCCAGCCGGAGCTCATGGTCAGGGCGTCGACCGTTCCTCAGTGACGTTTCAAGTCGGTACGCCGCAGCAAGTCGGGTCTTGCCTGGCCGCCTTCTGGGCCTCATTGTTGAGACGTTTAAATCCAGGAGGTCCCATGGGTTGGGTTGCCCGTATCGCCGCCGTCCTCTTACTTCTCCTTCCGGCCGCTCCGGCCGCCGCCACCGTCACCACCACCGCCGCCGCTCTGCCGTACCCGGTCAGGTCCGACTACCGCATCAAGGGCCTGCAACCGGACTTCTGGCCCGACAAGAACGAGATCGCCGGCAACAACGCCGGCGGCGTCGCCATGAACCTCATCTGGGCCGACTGGGAGCCCAGTGTGAAGACGCCGCCGTGCGCGGCGGGCGCGCAGGAGTTCGGCGGACGCTGCTTCACCGTCGGCTCGGCCGTCGACGCCGCCATCAGGGACTGGACCGCCCGCGGTCTCGTCGTCACCGCCGTCGTCTACGGCACCCCGGCCTGGGCCCGCGGGGCCCGTCCCTGCACGCCCGCCGCCCCCGGGTTCGAGAAGTTCTGCGTCCCCGACGACCCGGCCGACTACGGCCGCTTCGCCGGCATGCTGGCCCAGCGCTACGACGGGCAGCACGGCAACGGCCGCATCGCCGACTTCGTCGTCATGAACGAGGTCAACAGCAACACCTGGTTCGACATCGGCTGCGGCCAGGGCACGGCCTGCGGCACGACCGCCTGGCTGGACGCGATCGCCGCGAACTACAACGCCGCCTACGACGCCGTCATGGCCCAGCAGCCCACCGCGAAGGTGCTCACCTCGCTCGACCACCACTTCGGCACCGCCTACGACCAGCCGGCCGCCTCCGAGGCGATGTTGTCGGGCATGACCGTGCTCAAGGGCCTGGCCGCGCGGGCCGGCAACCGGGCCTGGCGGGTCGCCTACCACCCCTACCCGCCGAACCTGCTGGCGCCGCAGTTCTCCGCCGACGACTTCCCGAAGGTCACCTACGGCAACATCGGCGTGCTGGTCGGCTGGCTGCGCCAGCAGTTCCCGAACACGCCGTCGGCCTGGCAGGTGCAGCTCACCGAGAGCGGCGTGAACTCGTTGTCGCCCTCGTCGGAGGCCGCGCAGGCGTCGCAGTTGTGCAACTCCTTCCGCAACGTCCTCGGCACGCCGGGCATCGAGAGCTACGTCTGGCACCGCATGAGCGACCACCCGGACGAGACGGCGGCCGGCCTCGGCGTGGGGCTGCGCCGTACCGACGGCTCGGCCAAGCCGGCCTGGGCCACGTGGGCGCTGGCCAACCGGAACGACCTGTCGCCCCCGCAGTTGTCGTGCGGCTTCGAGCTGCTGCCCCACACCCAGCTCCGCCGCGGCTACCAGTCGAGCAAGGGGCACGTGGCCAGCTCCCGGCTGCTGCCGCCCGGCTTCACCCAGGAACGCGTGTGGAAGCTGCTGCGCGACCAGGCGGCCGGCACCGTGCCCCTGTACGAGTGCAAGGTCGGCGCGCACACCATGCTCACCCGCGACCCCGGCTGCGAGGGGCAGTTCCCGATGGGCCCGGTCGGGCACGTCTACACCAGCCAGGTGCCCGGATCGGTCGCGCTGCACCGGTGCCGGGCCGCGAGCGGCGACCACCTGGTCACGGACCAGGCGGGCTGTGAGGGCCTGATCCACGAGCAGGTCCTCGGTTACGCACTGTCCTGACCCCGTCCCGGGCCGGCGGCCGTCCGCGTGACGACCACCGGCCCGGCGGCTAACGGGCCCGTTTCGCCGGTGTCGTGGGCGCGGCGCGGACCAGGGTGAAGTCGTCGACGTCGAAGTTCGCGCCGGTGAACACCAGGTACAGCCGGGCCGCGCCGGAGGGCACGCCGGTCAGCGTCGTGGAGACGTCGGCGTAGGACTCCCAGCCGCCGGTGTCCGGCACGGTGACGGCGCCGAGCACCGGCCCGGCCGGCGAGCCGGTGCGGATCTCGAAGCCGCCCGACGGCCCCGGCGAGGCCACCCGCGCCCGGAACGCGGTGACCCCGGTGAGGTCCACGTCGTAGGCCGCCCAGTCGCCCGGGTTGACGTAGCCGAGCACGGTGCCGCCGTGCGCGGGCGCGTGCGGGTAGGTGGCCACGCCGGACGCCTGCGCCCAGGTCTCGGCCTGGACGACGGAGTCCCCGGCGGGCGGGCCGAGCTCCTTGATCCGGATGTTGCGGAAGGACGCCTGGTCGGCGTCGCTGTGGTTCTGGATGCCGATGTGCCCGTTCTTCAGCGAGCGGGCCGGGTCGGTGTTGGTGAAGTCGTTGATCCTGGCGCCGTTGAGGAAGACCTGGAGGCGTTCGCCCTCGACCCGGATCTCGTAGGTGTTCCACTCCCCCGGCGGGTTCAGCGCGGCGTCGCGGACGGCGATGTCGGCGGCCTTGAAGCCGTAGACCGAGCCGGTGGTCCGGTCCGGCGCGTCGGTGGCGTCGATCTGGATCTCGTAGCCGTTGTTCACCGCCGAGGACGGGTCGGTCGAGGGCGGGAAGCCGACGAAGACGCCGGAGTTGTCGTCACCGGCCAGCTTCCAGTCCAGCTTGAGCGAGTAGGAGGTGGTGTACTCCTTGTCCTTGTACCACAGCAGGCCCATGCCGCCCTGCGAGGTCAGCGTGCCGCCGGCGTTGGCGAAGCCGCCCGGCCCGGCCTGCTCCCAGCCGGTGGTCGAGCCGTTGTAGAGGGTGGTGTAGCCGGTCTCGGGGCGGCAGTCGGCCTTGGCCTGGCCGGTGGCGTAGGCCAGGCCGCCGCGCAGGTGCTGCCGGAAGGCGGGCTCGGCGAAGGACTCCGCGGTGTGCCCGCCACCGGTGTAGAAGGACCGCCCCCCGTCGTACGGCTTGCACCAGGCGATCGGGTGGTCGGCGCCCATCGTGCCGCCCGAGTACGTCGACTCGTCCAGGGTGGCCAGCACGTGGGCGCCGGTCCTGGCGTTGGTCCGGTAGTCGTACCATTCGTCCGTCCGCGGCCAGGTGGCGTCGAGGTGGGCGGTCGCCGGGTGGGCGCGGTCCTCGACCTTGACCGTCGCCTTCTGCACCGCCGGGTGGGCGGCGAACCAGGCGCCGACGAGGCCGCCGTACCAGGGCCAGTCGTACTCGGTGTCGGCGGCCGCGTGCACGCCGGCGTAGCCGCCGCCCGCCTTGACGTACGCCTCGAACGCGGCCTGCTGCGCGGCGTCGAGCACGTCACCGGTGGTGTTGAGGAAGACCACCGCCTTGTAGGCGGCCAGGTTCGCCGTGGTGAACGCGGCCGGGTCCTCGGTGGCGGTCACGCCGAACCCGAGCTCCCTGATCGCCTGGACGCCCGCCGCGATCGAGTCGTGCCGGAACCCCGCCGTACGGGAGAAGACCAGGACGGCGGGGCCGCCGGCGGCGGGGGTCGCGGTGGTGAACCTCTGGGGCGTGCCGCCGTTGCACGTCCTGATGACGAGCTGGGCCGGGTCGGCGGCGTCGAGGCACTTGCCGAGCGCCTTGAGCGCGCCGCCCTCGGCGGTCCACTTCTGCGCGCCCGTGCCGTTGCAGGTCCAGATCTGCACCTTGGTGCCGTCGGCGCTGTTGGCCCCCGCCACGTCGAGGCACTTGCCGAGCGCCTTGACGGTCTGGCCGTCGATGGCCCAGTTCTGGGCGTTCGTACCGTTGCAGGAGTAGAGCTGCACCTTGGTGCCGTCGGCGGTGCCGGCTCCCGCGACGTCCACGCACCTGCCGTCGGCGGCGCGGATCGGGCCGACCGCCATCGCCTCCTTGGCCAGCGTGAAGTCGTCGAGGTCGAACAGCGCCCCGACGCCCCCGGTGAAGACCAGGTAGAGCGTGGTGGACGCGGCGGTCGCGCCGGTCAGCGGGGCCTGCACGTCGGTGAAGGTCTCCCAGCCGCCCGTCACCGGGACGGCGGCCTTGCCGAGCAGCGGCCCGGTGGGCGAGCCGGCGCGCACCTCGATGGAGCCGCCGACGCCGCCCGAGGAGACCCGCGCCCGGAACGTCCTGGCGTCGTCGAGCCGGTAGGGGGTGAAGGCGATCCAGTCGCCGTTGTGCACGTCGCCGACCGTCCTGCCGCCGTGCGCGGCCGCCTTGGAGATCTGCGAGACGCCGGACATCGTGGCGTAGTGCTCGGCCTGGCGGTGGCGGGGCTGCAGGACGTGCTGGGTGTGGGTGGTCAGGCCGCCCTTGTCGGTGTACTCGGCGTCGAAGACGGCGAAGATGTTGGCCGCGTCGTCGTGCTCGCCGTCGGCCGGGATCGTCAGCTCGCCCGCGCAGCCGTTCTTCGAGGTGATCTGGTGGCCGTGGCTGTCGTGGCCGAGCACGTAGGTCATCCTCACCTTGGCGCAGTCGATCTGCGTGTCCTCGGGGTCGGTCACCCCGATCGTGAAGGGCACGGTGTCGCCCCAGGTGAACAGCGTCCCGGGGGCCGGCGTGCCGATGGTCACGGCGGGGGCGGTGTTGCCGGCCGTGATGACCACGCCGGCGGTGCCGGCGTTGCCCTGGGGGTCGCGCACGGTGAGCGTGGCGGTGTACTCGCCCTCGGCGGTGTAGGTCTTGGTGGGGTTCGGGGCGGTGGAGGTGGTGCCGTCGCCGAAGTTCCAGGCGTAGGTGAGCGCGCCGCCCTCGGGGTCGGCGGAGCCGGCGCTGGAGAAGGCCACGGTGAGCGGGAGCTTGCCGGACGTCCTGTCGGCCTTGGCGACCGCGACCGGCGAGCGGTTGCGGTCCTTGATGTACTCGACGCGGTAGAGGGCGGAGTTGGCGTCGCCGCCGAAGTAGCCCGAGCCGTAGTCGAGGACGTAGAGCGCGCCGTCGGGCCCGAAGGCCAGGTCCATGACCTGCGTGCCGGTCCAGGGGAAGGCGGCGATCTCGCCGCGCGTGCCGTCGGCGGCCACGTCGATCGCCTTGATCCACTTGCGGCCGAACTCGCCGGCGAAGAAGTGCCCGTCGAGGTCCTGGGGGAACTTGACGGCGGAGTTCAGGGCGGCGTCGTAGCGGTAGACCGGGCCGCCCATCGGCGACTCCGAGCCGCTGCCGAACTCGGGCGGCGAGCCGGCGTCGCCGCCGTACCTGATCCAGGCGGGCTTGGCGGGCGGGAGCTTGGCCAGGCCGGTGTTGCGCGGCGAGTCGTTGGCCGGGCCGCCCGCGGCGCAGTCGTACTTCTGGCCGGAGGGGCCCGAGGGGAAGGTGTAGTCGTTGTAGGTC
Source organism: Nonomuraea sp. NPDC003560 (assembly GCF_042878785.1). Lineage (NCBI taxonomy): Bacteria > Bacillati > Actinomycetota > Actinomycetes > Streptosporangiales > Streptosporangiaceae > Nonomuraea > Nonomuraea sp. NPDC003560. Next base: position 231,638 of record NZ_JBIAOF010000016.1, read on the forward strand.
TCGGTCAGGGTGTTGGTGCCGGTGCAGTACGGCCAGCCGTAGTTGCCGGGGCCGGTGACGCGGTCGAACTCGACCTGCCCGGCGGGCCCGCGGTTCGGGTTGGTGCTGCCGGCGTCGGGGCCGTAGTCGCCGACGTAGACCACGCCGGTGGCCTTGTCCACGGTCATCCTGAACGGGTTGCGGAAGCCCATGGCGTAGATCTCGGGCCTGGTCCGCGCGGTGCCCGGCGGGAAGAGGTTGCCCGCGGGGATGGTGTAGGTGCCGTCCGCGGGGTTCACCTTGATGCGCAGGATCTTGCCGCGCAGGTCGTTGGTGTTGCCGGCGCTGCGCTGGGCGTCGTAGACGGGGTTGCGGTCGGGGCGCTCGTCGATGGGGGCGTAGCCGGCCGAGTCGAAGGGGTTGGAGTCGTCGCCGGTGGACAGGTAGAGGTTGCCCTGGGCGTCGAAGTCCATGTCGCCGCCGACGTGGCAGCACATGCCGCGGTCGGCGGCCACGTCGAGCACGGTCCGCTGGGAGGCCAGGTCGAGCGTCCAGTCGGGCTTGAGGGTGAACCGGGCCAGGCGGTTGACGCCCTGCCAGGCCGACCAGTCGGCGCCGGTGGCGGGCGCGTCGCCGGACGGCGTGCTGAGGCGGGGGGCGTAGTAGAGGTAGATGGTCCGGTTGGCGGCGAAGCCGGGGTCCACGGCGACGCCCTGGAGGCCCTCCTCGTCGTGGGTGTAGACGGGCAGCGCGCCGACCACGGTGGTCAGTCCCTGGGCGTCGGTGCGGCGCAGCGTCCCGTCGCGCGCGGTGTGCAGCACCGACAGGTCGGGCAGCACCGCCATGGTCATCGGCTCGCCCATCTCGGCGACGCCCTTGGCCAGCTCGACGCGCTGGTAGTCGGCGGGGTCGACGGCGGCGTGGGCGCGGGCGGGCGGGGCGGCCACGGGGAGCACGACCGCGCTCGACATGGCCAGGAGGACGGCGCTGACCCGCGCCGTCCATCGGGAGGCAGGGGTGGGCCTGCTGGGGGGCATCGCGGAGGTTCCCTTTCCGTGGGGGGTGGACCGGGAAGGAGGGTTCCATTGGCGGACGATCGAAGAACCTTCGTAGATCGCGACAGTAGATCTGACTTTTGATGATTGTCAACGAAAGTCTGTTAAGTCCTAGGCGAAACGGTTTCGGTCCGTGGCCGGAACGACGAAGCGCCCCGCCTGCGCGGGCAGGCGGGGCGCTTCGCGGACGAGCTCAGCCGGCCAGGGCGCTGTCGACCGCCTCCGGAGCCAGGACGTGCTCCAGCACCATGACGGCCGCCCCGATGACGCCCGCCCGATCGCCCAGCTCGCTGACCTGGATGCGCAGGTGCTGGGTGGCCAGCGGCAGCGAGCGCTTGTAGATGGCCTCGCGCACCCCCGCGAGCAGGTGTTCGCCGGCGTCGGCCAGGTCGCCGCCGATCACGATCGCGGCCGGGTTGAAGAAGTTGACGATCGTGGCCAGCACGTCGCCGATCTCGCGCCCGGCCTGGCGGACGAGCTGGGCGGCGTCGCGGTTGCCGGCGCGCAGCAGCGCGACGACGTCCCGGCCGCCCGCGGCGGGCACGCCGGTCGCCGAGATGCGGGCGGCCAGCGCGGCCCCGCCGGCCAGGGCCTCCAGGCAGCCCACGTTGCCGCAGTGGCACAGCACGCCATCGTCGGCGGTGGCGACCCGGATGTGGCCGATGTCGCCGGCCGCGCCCTGCGCGCCCCGGTGGAGGCGGCCGTCGGAGATCACGCCGCAGCCGATGCCGGTGCCGATCTTGACGAAGACGAGCTGGCCGGTCGCCTGCCGCCCGGCGCGCTGCTCGCCGAGCGCCATGATGTTGACGTCGTTGTCCACGAAGACCGGCACGCCCAGCCGCTCCCCCAGCCACTGGGGCACCGGGAAACGGTCCCAGCCCGGCATGAGGGGCGGGTTGACCGGGCGCCCCGTCGGGTACTCGACCGGGCCCGGCAGGCCGATGCCCGCCCCGCACACGTCGGCCAGGTCGCGCCCGCTCTCGTCGAGCAGGTCGGTGAACGTGCGCGCCAGCCGCCCGAGCGTCGCCTCGGGGCCCTCGTCGATCGGCGCGTCGGCGGTGCGCTCGGCCAGCACCGTGCCGCCGAGGTCGGTGATCGCCACCCGCTCGTGCGTGACGCCCAGGTCGGCGGCCAGGACGAGCCGGGCGGTGCGGTTGAAGGCGAACATGGCCGCGGGCCGCCCGCCCGAGGAGATGGCCTCGTCGGCGGGCAGCACCCAGCGGTGGCGGAGCAGCGCGTCGAGGCGCAGGGACACGGTGGACCGGGCCAGGCCGGTGAGCTGGACCAGCTCGGTCCGGGTGCGCGGCGGCCCGTCCCGCAGCAGGGAGAGCAGCGCGCCGGCCCCCGCCGTCGCGCCGTTGAGCGTGTCCAGAGTCAACACCAGCCTCTCCGCCGATGACGGCAGCCACTTCAGAGGAGCCCAAGTCTATCTTCGCCGAATGGCGCACGACTTATGGCTGAGCATCGACATAAGCCCGCCGATCCCGCAGACGATCACGTCGCCAGCGGGAGCCTCAGGACGAAGCGGGCGCCCCCCGGGTGGTCGGCCACGAACAGATCGCCTCCGTAGGCGTGGGCGATCTCGCGGGCGATCGGCAGGCCGAAGCCGGAGCCGCCCGCGTCCAGCGAACGCGCCTGCTCCTGCCGGTACAGCCGGTGGAAGATGCGCTCCCGCTCCTCGGGCGGGATGCCGGGCCCGTCGTCGATGACCTCCAGGACGGCGTACGGCGGCGCGGCGGCGACCACGAACTCGATCCTGCTGGTGGTGTGGCGTTCGGCGTTGGCCACCAGGTTGGACAGCAGCCGGGCCAGCCGCACCCGCGAGGCGCGGACCACCACGTCCTGCTCCAGCCGGGTGCGGACGGACGCGCTCGGCGGATGCGCGTCCAGCTCCTCCACCACCAGGCGGGCCAGGTCGACGAGGTCGGCGCCGGGCGGCGGGGCGGTGTACAGGCGGGCCAGGGCGAGCAGGTCGCCGACGATGTCGTTGAGCCGCTCGGCGTCCCGGTGCAGGCTGCGCAGGGTCCGGCGGAGGTCGGCGCCGGGATCGGACAGGGCCTCCTCCAACTCGGTCAGCAGGCCGGTGATCGGGTTGCGCAGGTCGTGGGCGGCGTCGAAGACGAACCGCTGCTGGTGCTCGATCGTCTCGTGCAGCATGGAGACCTTCTGCTGCTCCTGGCGGTAGGCCTGGTGCAGCAGCGCGTCGGGCTTCGGGGAGCCGGAGGCGCGGCCGTCGGGGCGGGCGGCGGGCCGGGGTTCGAGCGACCCGGTGACGTCCCCGAAGACGACGACGATCTCCGTCACCTCGCCCGACGGGCCGAGCACCGGGGCGTTCGCCAGCCGCCAGTGGCGCCGGCCGGGCGGATCCCAGTCGTCGCGCAGCAGCGGCACGACGTCGCCGGCGGCGGTGGCGGCCACCCGCTCCAGCGAGGCGCCCACCTTCGCCGCCCCCGCCCCGCTCAGGCCGCCCAGCACGGGGGCCGCGCCGAGCAGGGCGCGGCCGACGACCTCCGCCCGGTCCTGGCCGGTCATCCGCAGGTAGGCGTCGTTGACGGCGAGCACGACCTGGCTTCGGGTGAGCAGCATGCAGGGACACGGCAGCGCCTCGAACGCCGCCTGGTATCCGACCGTCGCTCCCATCACCGGGCCCCCCTCAGGCCCCACATACCCCCATAAGGGCGCTGACATGCGGAAATGCCGCGTCGTTGTCATTCTCATTCTCGATAGTGATAACGTGAAGCGTGACGACCTCGACAGAGCGCTGGGCCGAGCTGGCGCTGCATCCCGTGCGCATCCGCATCCTGCGCGCCGTCGCCGGGGGCCGCCGTACGCCCTCCGACCTGGCGGGCCTGCTGCCCGACGTGCCGCAGGCGACGCTCTACCGGCAGATCGCGACGCTGGCCAAGGCCGGGATGCTGGAGGTGGTCGAGGAGCACAAGGTCGGCGGGGCGACCGAACGGGTCTATGCGGTGCCCGAGGGCGGCCTGACGCCGTCCCCCGAGGCGCTGGCCGCCGCGTCGGCGGAGGACCACGCGCGGTGGTTCACCGCGTTCGCCGGCAGCCTGCTGTCGGAGTTCGCGCGCTACCTCGACCGGGACCGCGTCGACCTGGCCGCCGACGGCGCCGGATATCAGCAGGTGGTCCTGCACCTGGACGACGAGGAGTTCGTCGCCTTCGCCACGGGGTTCGCCGAGCTGGTGCGCCCCCTGCTGGCGAACGAGCCGGGAGAGGGGCGTACGCCGCGCTTGCTGGCGACCGTCCTGCTCCCCCTGAAGGAAGGCTGAACTGTGGCAACGGTATGGGTGGACGAGGGTCAGGTCACGATCGAGTTCGGGCGCTGGGAGCGGTTCCTCACCGGTCACGGCCGGTACGCGTGCCCGGCCGCGTCCGTGCGGGAGGTGGGGGTCGCGGGCGAACCGTTGCGCGTCCCGCGCGGCGCGCGCAAGGGGCTGAGCGTGGCGGGCCACGTCAAGATCGGCGTGTGGGGCCTGTTCGGCGGGCGGCGGCAGCTCGTGTCGGTGACCGGTGACACGCCGGCGGTGCACCTGCTGCTCGATCGTGCCGCGTCCGGCGGCGAGTTCGACGAGGTGGTCGTCTCGGTCCCCGGCGCCGGCCGGGCCGCCGCCGCGATCCGGGCCGCGGTGCGGGCGGCGGTCGCGTGACCGGCGTCGAGGTCACCGGCCTGACCAAGCGGTACGGCGCGCTGACCGCCGTCGACGACCTCAGCTTCACGGTCCGGCCCGGGGCGGTCACCGCGTTCCTCGGCCTCAACGGCGCCGGGAAGACCACGACGATGCGCATGATGGTCGGCCACGTCACCCCCACCCGCGGCGGCGTGACGATCGGCGGCCGACGCTACCGTGACCTGCCGCGACCGACCACCGTGGTGGGCGCGACCTTCGACGCCGCCTCCTTCCATCCCCGTCATTCGGTCCGCGACCATCTGCGCGTCTACGCCGCGATGGGCGGCCATCCCGATCGACGGGTCGGCGACCTGCTGGGCCTGGTGGGCCTGGCCGGAGCCGCCGGGCGGGCGACCGGCGCCCTGTCCACCGGGATGCGGCAGCGGCTCAACCTGGCCACCGCCCTGCTCGGCGACCCCCGGGTGCTGCTGCTGGACGAGCCGGGCAACGGCCTGGACCCCGAGGGGGCGGCCTGGCTGCGCTCGTTCCTGCGCGAGATGGCCGCGCAGGGCCGGGCCGTGCTGGTCTCCAGCCACGTGCTGGCCGAGGTGGAGCAGGTCGCCGACGACGTGGTAGTCATCGGGCGGGGGCGGCTGCTGGCCGCCGGCCTCCTGCGCGAGCTGTGCGGCACCGAGCCGGACGTGCTGGTGCGCACCCCCGACGCCGCCGCCCTGCGCGCGGCGCTGGCCGCCGAGGCCGCGCAGGTGGACGTGGCCGGCCCGCACGACCTGCGGGTCCGCGGCCTCGATCCGGCGCGGGTCGCCGCCCTTGCCGCGGCCCACGGGCTGCCGGTGCACGGCCTGACCACCGAACGCCCCACCCTGGAACGGCTCTTCCTCGGCCTCACCGGCCAGACGGCGGGCGCGCGAGAGCGCGCGGACGCGGGCGGGGAAGCGGCGGGCGCGCGGGATGAGGCGGACGCGGGCGGGGAGGCGGCGGCATGATCGGGTTCGTGCGGGCGGAGTTCCGGCGCCTGCTGGCCACCAGGATGTGGTGGGGCATGCCGCTGGCGGCCGTCCTGCTCGGGGGCGGTCTGATCGGGCTGCTGGCCCTGGTCGGGCCGGAGAACTTCGAGCCGCCGATGCCGGGGCTGGACACCGAGGCGGGGGTGCGGGCCGTCCTGGGGTTCCTCGGGTTCACCGCCTTCGTGCCGGCCGCCGTCGGGACGCTCGCCGTCACGTCGGAGTACCGGCACCGCACGGTGAACTTCACCTTCCTGTTCGCGCCGGACCGGTGGCGGGTGCTGGTGGCCAAGCTCGTCGCCTACGCCGTGGCGGGCCTGGCGTACGGGCTGGTGCTGGCCGGGACGGCCGGGGCGGCGCTGTTCGGCGTGGCCGCGGCCCGCGGCGTCGAGCTGGGCCTGCCCCCCGGGACGATCGTGGCGCTGCTGGCCCGGCTGGGGGTGGCGATGGCGGTCTACGTGGTGCTGGGCGTGGGCATGGGCGCGCTGATCCGCAACCAGGTCGCGGCGCTGTGCGTGGTGATCGGCTACCTGTACGGCGGCGAGCTGGCGCTGATCATGATCCCCGGCGTGCGGGAGTTGTACCCGTGGCTGCCCGGCGGCGCGACCTCGGCGCTGACCGACTTCACCGCAGTGGCCGACGCGCTGGCCGCCCAGCTGTCGAGCGAGCCGGTCCGGCTGCTGTCACCGGCCGCCGGGGCGCTGGTCCTGCTGGCGTACGCGGCGCTGGCGAGCGCGGCCGCCGTCCTGCGGCCGCTCCGCCGCGACGTGGCCTGACCTGGCCCCGGCCCGGCCGCTGACTGCCCTACCGGTGCGGGCCCGGCCGGTGACGGCCTTACCGGTGGTGGCCCGCCCGATGACTGCCTTGCCGGTGCGGGCCCGGCCGGTGGCGGGCGGGAACATTCGTACAAGCCGGCGGGGCGGGTGGCCCGCGACAGTGTGGCCATGATGACTTCCCAAGAGGTCCGGACCCCGGCCCGCCCGGCGGCCGGGCGGCGCGCGAAGGGCCGCGGCCGGCGTCGTCGCGTCGTGGCGGCCGTGCTGCTCGCGGCCGCCGTGCTGCTCCTGGCGAACACGCTGGTGGTGTCGGGGCAGGAGGCCGCGGGCGAGTCGAACGTGCCCCTCGACGGCGGCGGCCTGTACGTCCGCCAGGACGGCCCCGCCGGCGCCCCGGCGCTCGTGCTGATCCACGGCCTGGCCGGCTCGACCCGCTGGTGGGACCCGGTGGTCCCGGAACTGGCGCGGTCGCATCGCGTGATCCGCATCGACCTGCTCGGGCACGGCCGGTCGGCCAAACCGGCCGGCGGCGGCTACACCGTCGCCGAGCAGGGACGGCGGGTCGGCGCGGCGCTGGACCGGCTCGGCGTGCGGCACGCGGTCGTGGCCGGCCACTCCACCGGCGGCTCGGTCGCCACCGCGCTCGCCGAGCAGCGAGGCGACCTGGTGACCGCGCTCGCCCTCCTCGACTCCGGGCCCGGCCTGGACGCCTTCGTCTCCGACGGGTTCGTCGGCGAGCTGCTGTTCGTGCCCGTCGTCGGGCAGCTGCTGTGGCGGTTGCGCACCGACGGCCTCCTCCTCCGGGGCCTGGAGACCGCGTTCAGCCGCCCCGGCTACCGGATCCCGCCCGAACTGGTCGAGGACGTGCGCGGCCTCACCTACCACTCGCTCACCACGACCTCGAAGGCCGCCGAGGAGTACCTGCGGCAGCGCACGCTGCCCGACCGGCTGGCCGTGCTCGGCAAGCCGCTGCTGGTGATCTTCGGCCAGGACGACCGGAGATGGCGTTCGTCCTCGGCCGCCGGCTACCGGGCGGTCCCCGGCGCGACCGTCGAGCTGCTGCCCGGGGTCGGGCACTCCCCCATGCTGGAGGACCCGGCCCGGACGGCGGCGTCCCTGCTGGCCTTCGCCACGGCCCACGACGTGCCGCCGGACGCGGCGGCCGGGTGACCACCGCGTCCGGCGAACCACCGCGTCCGGCGGGTGAGCCCCGGGCGCGGGGACCTGGTTCGGTCCGCGTGCCCGGGGCCGGGGATCAGAAGAAGCCGCCGAGGAAGTCGTCCAGGCCGCTCTGGTCGATCCATCGGGTGACCCGGGCGCCGGTCTCGGCGATCGTGCCCGTCCGGGTGTTCTCCGGCTCGATCTTCTCCGGTTTGAAGATCTGCTTCTCCGCCTGCCCGGAGCCCTGGGGCCTGGTCAGGCTGGGTGGCGGCGGCCCGTCGGGGTACATCTTGCCGTCGCGGTAGACGGTGTAGGACTGGGTCGGCTGCGTGGTGCCGTCGTTCCGGTAGACCTGGCTGGGTCTCGGCTGCGCCGGCTGCCTGGCGGCCTTCGGCGGCGACTGCCGTTGCACCGCCCGATGACTGGTCGGACGCTGTGCCGGGCGCCGCGCCGCCTGGGCGCGCCGGGCCTGGGCCGCCCGGTAGCGGTTGCGCGCCCTGGCCGCCTGCGTGGCCCGCCGCTTGGCCGCCGCCTCCGCGGCCTTCCTGCGTGCCTCCCTCTTGGCCGCCGCGGCGGCCCGTCTCTTGGCCGCCGCCGCGGCCGCCTTCCTGGCCTTCTCCGCCGCCTTCTTCCTCGCCGCGGCCAGCGCCCTGCGCTTGGCCGCCGCCGCGGCCTTCTTCTTGGCCGCCTCCAGCGCCTTCTTCCTGGCCAGCGCCGCCGCCCGCCGCTTGGCCGCCGCGATGGCCGCGCGCCGCGCCGCCGCCCGGGCCGCCGCGAGCGCCGCCCGCCGGGCCGCCGCCTGCGCCAGCTTCCTGGCGATGATCCGCGCCGCGATGCGCGCCGCGATGCCGACGGCGATCCAGAACAACTGGCCGTCGGGGTCGCTCATGCTGACGGGGCTGTTGTTGGCGTAGGCGTAGGCGTTGAGCTGCTGCGGGTCCTCCTCGTCGATGATGGGGTCGACCGACAGGAAGCGGCCGTTCTTCGGGTCGTACTCGCGGGCGCCCAGGTGCACGAGCCCGGTCGTCGGGTCCTTGGTGCCGCCGACGAACGACCGCTGTCCCGGCCACCATGGCGGCGGCGATCCCCGGTCCTCGCCGAACGGCGTCATCCGCCGGACGGCCAGCTCGCCGGTGCCGCCGTTCACCGCGGCCTGCGCGGTGCCCTGGTGGTCGGCGGCCAGGAAGTAGACCTGGTTGTCGGGCGTGCGGACCGCGATCGGCTCGCCGTTGATGGTGTAGTAGCGGGTCTGCTCGACGGCGTCCTTGGCGAAGTCGAAGCGCAGCTCCATGTCGTCCACGTACAGGGTGGCGTCCGTGGCGGTCTTGCGCAGCAGCCGGTCGCCGTCGGCGTCGTAGACGAACGACGTCGTCTTGCCGGCCTCCGTGACCGACTCCAGGTTGCCCTCGGCGTCCCAGACGAGGGCCTGGTCGGACGTGCCGACCTTGCGCCTGGTGGTGTTGCCGGCCTCGTCGTAGGCGAACAGGTCGGCCCCGATGCTCTGCACCGCGTGCGGCTGCTTGGCGCCGGCCGCCGGGTAGACCGAGGTGCGCACGGTCTCGGCCGCGCCGCCCCAGGCGTGCTTGGTCTCCTTGACCCGGTTGCCGGTGGAGTCGTAGGCGTAGCTGACCGCGTACGGCGCCACGCCGCCGATCTTGTCGGAGGCCGGCGTGCCGCTCGCGCAGTCGTCGTTGGCCGTCCACGCCGAGGTCATCCGGCGCAGGTGGTCGTAGGTGAAGCACTGCGTGTCCTGGCCGCCCGCCCGTTCGGCGATCTTGGTGATGTTGCCGGCGGCGTCGTAGGCGTAGTCGAGGTCGAGGTCGGTGGCGGCGGCGCCCTCCCGGTCCAGCCGCATCCTGGTCAGCCTGCGGGTGGACTCGTCATGGGTGTAGGTGAGCCAGGTCTTCTTGCCGCCGGAGCCCAGCTCGTACTGCAGGGTCTCGCCGAGCTTGGAGTAGCGGGTCGCGGTCACGTACGACGACAGCCCGCTGACCTTGGTCGGCTGGCTGAGCTCGTCGTAGGAGTAGACCACCGACTCGGCCTCCAGCCCGCCCCCGGCCGGGAAGCTGACCGACTGCACCTGGTCGTCGAGGGTGTAGCGGGTGTTGAGCACGTACGAGCCGGCCAGCTTGCCCTCCCGCTCGGGGACGGTCACCGTCTCGCGCAGCGTGCGGTAGTCGGAGTCGATGGCGTTGATCTCCGCCTTGTACGCCTGCCCGCCCGCGTACCGGATGCTGGCGTTCATGTGGCCCTTGGCCAGCGCGTCGTACTTCCACTCGGCCAGCAGCGCGCCGGTGGCCGAGCCGTCGCGCAGCTCCTTCTTGCGTCCGAGCTCGTCGTAGACGTACCAGAGCGTCTTGCCGCGGGCGTCGGTGGTGCTCACCAGCTCGTCGGCGTCGTTGTACGTCATCGTGGTGACGCCCTTGTCCGGGTCCTCCGTCTTGATCTCCCGGCCGCGCACGTCGTAGTGGTGGCGCCACACGTTGCCCGCGGCGTCGGTCACCGTGGACAGCCGGCCGGCGGGGTCGTAGGTGTACTTGGTGGACTCGTACGGGCCCGTCGGGGTGGCGCCCTTGTACTGGCGCAGCTCGATGAGCCGGTCGTCGGCGTCGCCGATGCGGGTCGTCGCGGTGCCGCCCGCCGGCGGCGTGATGTTGACGCGGTCGCCCTGCTGGGTGGCCGAGACGCGGTACTTCTCCACGCCCTTGGCCTTGAGGATCTGGGCGTTGACCTCGCCGGCGCCGTCGAAGACGGACACGACCTGCGTGGGCACGTCGGTGTCGGCGACCGCGAGCAGCTCGGTGGCGGGGGTGCCGGTGGCGAAGTAGCCGGTGTTGGACTTGCTCACCTCGCCGAGGGAGTTGTAGAAGGTGTCGGTGATCGTGCGCCCGTCGCGCAGCGCCGGGTCCTGCGTCTGGTCGTCGCGGGGGGCCGGTTCCTGCGTCTGGCGCTCGCGCATCAGGCCGTCGTACAGCTCGTGGCTGACGGTGTAGCCGCCGTCGGCGCGCAGCGTCTTGGTGGTGACGACGCTGGGGCCGTCGGTGCGCATGGTGTAGGCGTACTCGGTGCTGGGCGACTGGCCGGCGGCCTTGCTGCGGTCCGGCTGCCAGACCTTGACCAGGCGGCCGAGCGCGTCGTGCTCCATGTCGGTGCGCCGGCCGTTGGCGTCGACCTCGGCGACCGGCTCGCCCCAGGCCGGCTCGACGAGGGTGCGCTCGACGTGGCCGAGCTGGTTGGTCTCGACGATCTCCGTGGCCTGGGCGCCGGTGGCCGGGCTGTAGGTGATGGTGGACTTCGTCCCGACCGGGCCGGTCTCGCTGGTCTCGCGGCCGTAGACGTCGTAGGTGTGGGTGCTGTCGGTGACGGTCGACCCGTCGGCCGCGCCGAGCTGCTGGACGGTGGTCACGTCGCCCTTGGTGGGCGCCTGGCCGTAGGCCTTGTTGTCGTACTGGACCCGTTCGTCGGAGATCACCTCTCCGGCGGCCAGGGCCGAGACGGCGGTGCCGCAGCCCGCGGCGACCTTCTGGATCCTGCTGGCGTAGTCGAGCATCCAGGCGGTGTCGTTGCGGGCGTAGGTGTAGCGGGTGCACTGGTCGTCGTCGGCGGTGGCCAGGTCGCCCTTCTCCTCCACCTGGGTGAGCAGGCCCTTGGCGTCGTACGAGCGCTCCTCGCCGGTGCGCCGCCACGCCCCGCCCGCCAGCGCCGTGCGGGTCACCATCGACTTGGGCTCGACGACGTAGGCGGTCTTGGTGACGCCGCCCTGCGTGGACTCGGCGGTCTTGAGCGACCACGGCTCCTCGGCGGTCGCGGTGAGCACCGTCGCGCTGTCGCCGTCGTAGAGGATCTCCTCGCGTTCGAAGCCGGACAGCTGGTCGAGGTCGTCCAGCTTGCCGCCCTCGGTGTCGACGACCTGCGCGACGCGCTTGGAGCCGTCGGCCTGCCTGTCGCCGTGCATGCCGCGGAAGTACCTGAACTCGGTGAGCGTGCGCCGGGTGTCCTGCCCGTCGCCCTCACGCACCCGGACGCGCCCGAACCCGCGCCAGTCCGACCAGGTGCGCTGCTCGGGCTTGACGAGGATGTTGTCGGCGTAGTGCCAGGCCGCGCCGTCGAGGTACTCGTAGTCGGTGACCACGTTCGGCGAGCCGGCGACGCGGTCCACCTCGACGGTCTGGGTGACGACGTACTTGTGGAACCAGTCGGTGACCTCGCCCTCGTCGGGCGGCGCCCAGCGCTGCGGGAAGCACAGCCGGTTGTTCTTGTCGGCCGCGGCGGGCACGTCGCCGGGCTTGCAGTCGGCCGCGGCGTAGTTGACCCGCAGCTCGCCGCCGGTCTCGTTGTTCACCGCCTGGACCCGCCACTTGACCAGCGGCGCGCGTCCTTCGTTGGCGTCCACCCGGTTAGGCAGCTGCACGCCGCTGAAGGTGATCTTCGGCATGGTGAGGGTGCCGCCCACGTGGCCGCTCTGCTGCACCGAGGCCAGCCACAACGACGGGCTGAGGCCGTCGCCCGTGGCGGGGAACTGGTGGGTCAGCGTCCAGGAGTCGACCGGGCTGTACTGGCCGGAGGCGTTGAGCACCTGCGTGGTGACCTTGGCCAGGCGCTTGCGCGTGAAGAACGTCGGCGACAGCCGGTCGGTGCACTTGACCCCGGCGTCGCAGATCTGGTCGAACGGCACGTCCGGCCAGGACGCCGCGGTCTCCTTCTTGAGCTGGTCGGCGGCGCAGGTGACGGTGCCGGAGGGCAGGCAGCGCTCGGCCACGTCGAAGACCACCCGGGCGGCCGGGGCCTTGGTGAACAGCTCGTTGCTCAGGTAGCCGTAGTCGACGCGGGTGAGGTACGCGCCGCGCACGTACACGGTGCCCAGCTCGGGCTTCATGTTGCGGCCGTAGTAGTTCTTCTCGTTCTCGTACCAGTACGTGGTGGCGTTGCCGTGGGTGTCGACCGCGTAGTCGAGGTTCCACCGGTAGGCCTGCTGGCACCAGGCGTTTGCGGGAGTGCTGGAGTAGCACGGCTCGCCGCTGTTGTTGCCGAACACCGGCACGGTCTGCACCGACTTGGTCTCCGGCTTGCCGGTGACCCAGCCGGGCAGGCGGTTCAGGCCGAAGCTGTACTGGGTGCCGTCGGCGGTGGTGACCCGCCAGTACTCGCCGTTGTTGTCGCCGTTGGCGGCCCCGGTGAGGTACTCGATGCGGGTGCCGTCGTCGCGCTTGGGCCGCCACTGCTTGGTGGTGGCGTCCTTGACCAGCTCGACGGCGGAGTTGCCGAGCGACAGGGTGGCGTTGTCCTGGTCCCAGCACAGGTCGCCGGTCTTCTTGCCGTCGATCATGCACGCCTTGTAGCGGCGTTCGACGTAGCCGCTGGGGTTGAGCTCGAAGCCCTCCCCCACCCAGGACGGCTGGTTGTTGGTGGAGACGGTGCGGCCGTCCACGCTCTGGGAGGAGTAGTCGAGCGACAGGTCGGGCTCGTCGCCGCCCAGCGCGGGCGGGGTGCGCAGGTCGTAGCTCCAGGAGAAGTCGCCGGACTGGTTGCCGACGCTCCAGCTCGCCGAGGCGGCCAGCGAGGTGGCGGCGTGGTCGCCCGACGGGCCGGAGGCGGCGGCGGTCACGGCGTACAGGCCGGTGGTCTCGACCTCGGCGGTCAGCTTGCCCGCCTTGGCGTCGTTGTCGCTCCTGACCGGCCGCGGCGCGGCGCAGGTGGCGGCGGCCTTGGCGTCGAGCGCGCACTCGTCGAGCTTGACCATGCGCAGCCGGGCGCCGTAGTCGCCGCCGAAGGCGTACCGGAAGCCGGAGTAGTCGATCTCCAGCCGGGTCTTGCCGGACGCCTTGGCGGCCGTGACGCCCTGGCCGGGCGAGACGCGCATCGCGACGCCGAGCAGGTCGGTCCTGAGCAGCTCGACCTTGACCGGGACGGCCTCGGCCGCGGCCACGCCCTTGGCGGCGGGCGCGAGCCGCACCGGGAACCCGGCGGAGAGCGTGGCGGCGCTCTCGGCGCCGCCCAGCTCGGCGGTGCCCGCGGCGGGCCAGGCGACCTTGGGCGGGGCCTTCCACGCCTGTTCGGCGGCGGGATCGGCGAGCGGCGGCAGGACGGGCACCTTCCCGCCCTTGACCGGCGTCTCCTTCTGCACCGTGGGCGCCTTGCGGGGCGCGGCGGAGGCGGGCATCGCGTACGCCATGGGCGCCAGGAGCACGACCGTGAGCACGGTCGCCAGCCTGCGCGGCCAGGCGGTCTCGGGCTTGACGCCCTCGAAGCGGTTCCAGCGGGGGTCGGGGACGTCGGGCTCGGCGGCGGGCTGCTGAAAACGATTCCAGTTGGGCTCTGGCAGGTCTAACTCACTGTCCACGGATTCTCCCAGGGAGGGGCTACTGGGCTGCTAGCTGGGCTATCTGCTCGGCGCTGAGCACGCCGTCGTACGTGCGGACGTCGTCGACGGTCCCCGGCCAGTAGCCGGTGAAGACGCCCGCGGTCTTGCTCCGGCCCAGTTGCAGGGGGCCGGTGGCGGTCCAGGTGCTCACGTGGGGGGTGACGGTGGTGGCCGACAGGCGGCCGTTGACGTAGACGCGCAGCTCGCCGGCCAGGGCGTCGTACACGCCGGCGACGTGCGTCCATTCCAGGGGGGCGGGGACGGCGTCCGAACGGGTGCGGACGAGGGCGGCGGTGTCGGTGTCGGCGGCGGCCATGCCCAGGGCCCACCGCCCCTGTTCCTTGTCGAAGCCGAGCTGGAACCCGGCCGCCCTGGCGCCCGGCTGGGCGACGGCCGCGGTGTCCTTGGCGGGCAGGTAGTCGAGCTGGGTCCAGACGGCGACGGTGAACCCGGAGCCGGTGGCGACGGCGGGCGCGGCGGTCTGGGCGTAGCCGGTCGCGCCGTCGAGCGCGAGGGCGCCGTCCAGCCAGCCGTCGGTCCAGCCGGCGGCGCCGGCCAGCGCGGCGGGCGTGGCCCGGCCGGAGGAGTCGGCCGCCGACAGGCCGCCGTCCTCGTCCAGCTTCCAGTGGCCGACCAGCGTGGCGGCGCTGTTGACCAGGTCGGCGACCTCGTCGGCGAACATGGCGCGGCCGTAGAGCCGCACGTCGTCCACGTCGCCGGGCCAGAAGTCGGCCGCCGCGCCGGTCGCCTTGCCGCGGCCGATGGTCAGCGGGCCGGCGGCGTTCCACGGCGCGGGGACGGCGACCGAGGACTCCAGCCGGCCGTTGACGTAGAGGGAGATCTGGCCGGCCGCCGAGTCGTAGACGCCGGTCAGGTGGGTCCACTCGGTCAGCCGGGGCGCGGCGGCCGACAGCGCGCGCACGGCCGTGGCGGCGTCGGCGTCGGCGCTGGTGACGGCCAGCGCCCAGCGGTTGTCGGCCTTGCTGTACTGCAGGGAGAACGCGCCGGTCCGGCCGCCCTCCTGGGTGACGGCGGTGGCGGAGGCGGCGGTGCCGGTCAGCCGGACCCAGGCGGCGACGGCGAAGTTGCGTCCGGTGTCGGCGACCGGGCCGCCGGTCTGCGCGTAGGCGCCCGCCAGCCGCAGCGCGCCGCCGGTCCGGCCCGCGGTCCAGGTCGCGCCGTACAGGGTGGCCGGGTGGGCGCCGGCGGCGTCGGCGGCGGTGCCGCCCTGGCCCTCGTCCATGGGCCAGTGGCCGGCCGGTCCCCGTCCGGCGTTGACGTTGAAGACGTACGTGCGGATCGGGCCGAGTTGCCCGGCGCGGTCCTTGCTGCGCACCGACAGGACGTTCGGGCCGTCGTGGCGCGGGGTGAGGGTGATCGCGGCCGTGCCGTCCTGGGCGGGCGGGACCTCGGTCTTGGGGGTGGTGTCCAGGCCGTAGACGTAGGCGGCGACGTCGGTGACGCCGTTGGGGGCGAAGGTGAACCGGCCCGCCAGGCCGACGCCGTCGCTCCAGCCGTTCTCGGTGAACCGGTCGGAGGACACCTCGGGCTCCCGGCCGGGGGCGGTGGCGTCCACGGTGGCCTCGCACCAGGGGCTCCAGGCGCTGTTGGCCTTGCCGTCCTCGGCGCGGACCCGCCAGCGGACCAGCGCGCCGTCGGCGTACAGGCTCTGCGGGACGAGGGCGGAGAAGGCCGTGCCGGTCGAGCCCAGAGGGGTCAGGTACTCCCCGGCCTTGGTCCCGTCGGCGCGGTACCACTCGAAGCGGCCCCTGACGGAGTTGTCGGCGTCCTTGAGCCGGGCCCAGAGCTTGGGCGTCGGCGTGCTGATGACCGGCCGGTCGTCGCCGGAGACGCACGGGCCGCCCGGGTCGGACCAGGCGTCGGCCGCCACCGGGTCGGCGGGCAGCGAGTTGTACTCGATGACCAGGCTCGGGTTGTTGCGGAACTTCTTCCAGGCGTACTGGTCGGTCTCGCTGGTGGCGCGGAGGCCGACGGTGATGTTGGCCCACTTGTTGGCGGCGGCGTCGGCGACCTGGGAGGTGACGTCGAACTCGACGCCGCCGGGCAAGCAGGCCGAGCCCCAGCCCTTGGCCACGTTCACCGTGGACAGCTTCTTGACCCACTTGGGCTGGTTGCTCCAGGTGGTGCTCTTGCTGATCGTGTTGGTGGACCACGCCTCGACCGCGCGGGCGCTGCACGAGTACGACCAGGTCTCGTACGTGCGCAGCGTGCCCTTGATGATCTGCTTGCCGTGGATCGTGGAGCCGGTGTTCATCTGGAAGAACGAGCGGTTGGTCTGCGAGTTGACGTGCCCGACGCGGGCGACGTCGCTGGAGTTGAGGTAGTTGGAGCTGGGCCAGTTGCTCCACACGGCGGTCCAGGCGCCGCGGGCGGCCGAGAAGTACGGGTCCAGGAACACCGGGTACCGGGTCTTCGGGTCGCTCATCATCGCGCGGTCCGGCCGCAGCCGCAGCTTCCTGCCGTCGAGCGAGACGCCCATGGTGGCCTGGCGGGCCTCGGGCGCGCGGCCCTCCTTGACCGCGGCCTCGCCCGCGCCGGTCGAGTCCCACATCGTGGGGGTGGGCGCGATGAAGATCGTGCCGCCGGTGCGGTCGACCGCCTCCAGGTTGCCCGCCTTGTCGGCGGTCAGCGACAGGCCGCTGACCGACAGCGGGAAGTCCAGGTCGGGCAGGGCTCGCGCGGCGGCCCGCGTCTTGACCACCAGGACGTGGGAGAACCCGTCCACGTCGGCGGTGACCCGCAGGTCCACGCCGGGCAGCACCTCGGGGTAGGTGGCGGTGTCGCCGTCGAGCGAGGGCCTGGGCAGCGTGCCCGGCCAGGTCAGCTCCAGGGCCTTGCCGCCGCGGTACAGGCGGGCGAGCGGGCCGCCGCCCCCGCCGGAGAAGGTCAGCCCGGCCGCCGTTGCCACCGGCTCCACCGCGCCGTCGGGACGCAGGCGGAGCGTGGTGTCCACGGGCACCCAGCCGGCGGCCTGGCGGACGCGGACGGGACGGGCGTGCTGTTCGAGGGTGAAGGTGCCGTCCGGGCGGGCGAAGACCTGGCGGGTCTCGCTGCGCATCGACTCGATCTCGACCGGCCGGCCGGTGCGCCTGGCCGTGGCGGTCGCGGCCGTCTCCGGCGCGAGAGGCGCGGAGAGCGCGGCGGGCGCGGGGGGCGCGCTCGCCGCCGGAGGCGCGCCTGCCTCCGGCGGCTCCGCGCCGGCGGGCGGCACCGCCGGGATCGTGAACGCCAAGACAGCCGCGACCAGCCCACGCCCAACCCGCATCGGTCCTCGCATGTCGACCAGAGGTCCGCGCGGGACCAGGCGATCTTCGATTGACGAACGGATTGTCACCCGCGTAATGCCGTACGTCTAGATCTTCTGGCGAAATTCGCCATAAGTTGGGACATGTCTGGAAGGAACCGCCGCCAGCCGTTCGCGGACCCCGTCACCGGGGCGCGGCGGCGAGTTCGGCGACCGCCGCGACGACCAGGTCCACCTCCTGCTCGGTGTTGTAGTAGTGCGGCGACAGGCGCAGGCACCAGTCGACGCCCTTGTCCCCGAAGTCGAACTGGGCGAAGTGCCGGAAGCTGAGCGCCGAGTTGACGCCGCGCGCGTCCAGCGCCGCCTTGAACGGCTCCGCCTCCCGGCCCTCGACGGCGAAGGTGACCAGGGCGCCCAGCCGCCGTCCCCGGTCGAGCACGCGCACCCCGGGCAGCGCGGCCAGCCCGTCGCGCAGGCCGGCGGCCAGGGCCGGGGTGCGCCGGGCGACGGCGTCCACGCCCACCCGGCGGGCGTAGCGGGCGGCGGCCGCGCAGCCGAGCACGACGGAGTAGGGGAACTCCCAGTCCTCGAACCTGGCCGCCGTCGCGACCGGCTCGTAGCGGCCCGGCTCGGTCCAGCGCGCGCCGTGCATGTCGATGAACAGCGGCTCGTAGCCGGCGTCCAGGACGCGGTCGGCGACGTACAGGAAGCCGGAGCCGCGCGGGCCGCGCAGGAACTTGCGGCACGTGGCGGTGAGCAGGTCGCAGCCGATCTCCTCGACGTCGACCGGGTACTGGCCGACGGACTGGCAGGCGTCCACCAGGTAGAGCAGGTCCAGCTCGCGGCAGTGCCGGCCGATCTCGGTGACCGGCTGGACCAGGCCGGAGTTGGTGGGGATGTGGGTGGCGGCCACCAGGCGCGGGCGGTGCCGGCGCATCAGCGCGGCCATGGCGGGCACGTCCACGCCGCCCTCGGGCAGGTCGGGCGCGTGCACGACCCGTACCCCGAACCGCCTGGCCAGTGAGAGGAAGGCGATCTGGTTGGAGATGAAGTCGTTGCGGGTGGTCAGGACGACGTCCCCGGCCGCGAACGGGATCGCCGACAGCGCGGCGGAGAAGGCGTGGGTGGCGCTGCCGGCGAAGGCGATGTTGCGGGGAGCGCAGTTGATCAGGGCGGCGGTCTCGGCGTAGAAGTCGGCGACCTGCGCCGCGCGGGCGGCGGCGGCCTCGTAGCCGCCGAGGTGCGCCTCCAGCCGCAGGTGGTCGACCATCGCGGCGAGCACCGGAGCGGGCAGCAGGCCGCACCCGGCGTTGTTGAAGTGCACGACCTCCTCCGCGCCCGGGGTGTCGGCGCGCAGGGCCGCGACGTCCAGAAGCGATTCTGGCGAAGCGTTGGAAGCGCTATCATCGATTCTCATGTCCGACAGTAGCAGTTCGGCCGAGCTGGCGACCAGGATGCGCACGATGATCGACCGGCTCTCGCCCGGCGACCGGCTGCCGAGCAGCAGGGAGCTGATCCGGCGCTACAAGGTCGGCCCCGCCACCGTGTCCCAGGCGATCGCCGCGCTGGCCGCCGAGGGCGTGGTGGTCACCCGTCCCGGCAGCGGCACCTACGTCGCGACCCCGGCCCGGCGGCGCGCCGGCGTCCCCGACACCGCGTGGCAGAGCGTCACCCTCGCCGACCGGGCCGTGGACACCCGCAGCCTCACCGGCGCGGTCGGCGCGCTGCCCGAGGGCACGATCCTGCTGGACGGCGGCTACCTGCACCGCTCGCTCCAGCCCACCCGCGCCCTGACCGCCGCGCTGGCCCGCGCGGCCCGCCGTCCCGACGCCTGGGACCGCGCCCCGGCCGCCGGCCTGGCCTCCCTGCGCGGCGTGTTCGCCACGATGGCGGGCGGCGGCGTGAGCGCCGAGGACGTCCTGGTCACGGCCGGCGGGCAGAGCGCCCTGTCCATGGCGTTCCGGGCGATCGCCGGGCCGGGCGACCCCGTCCTGGTGGAGTCGCCCACCTATCCCGGGGCGATCGCCGCGGCCCGCGCGGCCGGCCTGCGCCCGGTGCCGGTGCCGACGGACGCCGACGGCCTCAAGCCCGACCTGCTGGCCGACGCCTTCGCCCTGACCCGCGCCCGCCTGCTCTACTGCCAGCCGACCTACCACAACCCGACCGGGGCGGTGCTGGCCCCGGGCCGCCGGCGGCAGGTCCTCGACACGGCCCGCGCGGCCGGCGCCTTCGTGATCGAGGACGACTTCGCGCGCCACCTCGGCCACGGCGCGCCGGTGCCGCCGCCGCTGCTGGCCGACGACCGCGACGGCACGGTCGTGCACCTGACCTCCCTCACCAAGCCGGCCGCGCCCAGCCTGCGCATCGGCGCCCTGACCGCCCGGGGCCCGGTCATGGAACGCCTGCGCGCCGTGCGGCTGGTCGACGACTTCTTCGTCGGCCGCCCGCTGCAGGAGGCGGCGCTCGACCTGCTCACCTCCCCCGCCTGGGAGCGGCACGTCCGTTCGCTGGGCGCGGCGCTGCGGGAGCGGTGCGCGACGCTGGCCGCCGCCGTCCTGGCCGAGCTGCCCGGCTGGACCCTCGACCGCGTGCCCGCCGGCGGCCTGCACCTGTGGGTGCGCCTGCCCGACGGCGCCGACGACGCCGTGGTCGCCGACGCGGCCCGCCGCGACGGCGTCGCCGTCAGCGCCGGCAACCGCTACTTCGCCACCGAGCTCCCGGCGGCCTTCCTGCGTCTCGGCTTCGCCGCGACCGCCGGGCACGCCGAGCTGGCCGAGGCCGTGCGGCGGCTCGCGGCGGTGGACCGCGCTCTGACGGCGTCCCGGTAGCGCTTCTGGGTCAGCCCTGCGCCCAGGCGGTCGCCGTCCAGGTCAGCGCGTGCGTGGCGGTCGACTTGCGGAGCAGCCTGAGGTGGACGACCTGGTGGTCCTCCGTGACGACGCACAGGCCCATGCCCGTCCGCATGCGGGCGAAGGTGAGCGAGGAGCCGAGCGGGTTCAGGTTCACCGCGTCCACGCAGGCGGCCGGGTCGGCGGGGCCGTCGAGCAGGGCCTCCTGGCCGGTGACGTCCCAGACGGTGAGCTTGGCGACCTGGTCGTCGAAGCAGTCGTAGACGAGGTCGCCGTTGCTGCCGACGGTGACCTTCGGGCCGGTGGGGGTCAGGTCGATGCCGTTCTGGAAGTGGGAGAAGTCGGTGCAGGGCGGGCCGCCGGGGAGGGTGAAGCGCACGTTCTCGTACTCCTTCTCGTACTCCGGCAGGGTCGGGGAGGGCACTGCGGCGGCGGTGGTCCTCATGGGAGTTGTGGCCGGGATCGTGATGGTTACGGCTGGCGGCGCGGTCGTCGTGACGAGGGCGGGGTCGCCGGGACCGGCGAGCGCCAGGGCCGACGCGGTCAGGGCGACGGCGGCGGCGCCCGTCCAGAGGGCGAGGGCCGTCCTGGCCTTGCGCGGGCGGGCCGGACGCGTCGGCGAGCCGCGCGGCGGCGCGTAGGTGTGCAGCGTGGACGCCACCGCCGCGGGCAGCCAGGGACCGGCCGCCGCGTCCCCGGCTCCCCCGGCGAGCGCGGCGACCTCCGCCGGGGCGGGCCGGTCGGCCGGGTCCCTGCTGAGGCAGCGGGCCAGCGGCCCGGCCAGGGCGGGCGGGCATCCGCGCAGGTCGGGCTCCTCGTTGGCGATGCGGTAGAAGAGCACGTCCGCCGGGCCCTCGCCGAACGCGGGCCGTCCGGTCAGGGCGAAGACGGCGAGCTGGCCCAGCGCGAACACGTCCGTGGCCGAGGTCACCGGCAGTCCCCTGACCTGTTCGGGGGTCATGAACGCCGGGGTGCCGACGCGCATGCCCGTGTGGGTGAGGCAGGTGGCGTCCACGGCGCGGGCGATGCCGAAGTCGATCACCTTGGGCCGGTCCTCGGCCAGCAGCACGTTCGAGGGCTTGAGGTCCCGGTGGACCAGCCCGGCCGCGTGGATGCCGACCAGCGCCTCGGCGACCCCCGCGATCAGCCGCCGGACGGTGGCCGGCGGCAGCGGACCGTGCTCGGCCACGGCCTGGTGCAGCGAAGGCCCGCAGATGTAGGCCGTGGCCAGCCAGGGGACGGCCGCGTCGGGGTCGGCGTCCACCACGGGGGCGGTGAAGGCGCCCTGCACCCGCTGCGCCGCCTGCACCTCGTGGCGGAACCGGCGGCGGAACTCCGGGTCGGCGGCGTACTCGCGTTTGACGACCTTCAGGGCCAGGAGGCGGCCGCCCGGCGAGACGGACAGGTAGACCCGGCCCATCCCGCCCTCCCCCAGCCGGGCGCGGAGCGGGTACCCGGCCACCGACGTGGGGTCGTCCGGGGAGAGGGGAGGGAACTTCGTCGCCATCAGGACTCCAGGGCCGGTACGGGGGTTGTCCGCGTGGACCCGGAGGGCGGCCGATCGGGCCCGCCCCGGCGTCGCACGGGCTCATTGTCGGCCCGTCGAGGCGTACGGCGCCTGTCCTGTATTCGTCCCACACCGTGTGTGGTGCGGGCGGCCGTCAGCGGACGGCGATGGCCTCCTCCACGAGCGCCACGGCGGCGCGCGGGTCGGCGACCTCGATCACCAGCCGGGCGTAACGTTCGTCGGCCAGCTCGATGACCACGGCCTTGGCGGCGTCGTGCACGTCCCAGAAGACCTTCTCGCCATTGAGGTGGAACGTTCCGGCCGTGATGACGCCGGGCAGGTGGGCGCCGGGCGCGCGCACCCCCTTGGGGTCGCCGACGATCCCGGGGTCGGCGGTGGCGCCGCGCACGTTGGCCAGCGGGATGACCAGCCGGCTCTTCAACGCCCACAGTTTGTCCAGGCCCTCGATCTCCACGACCAGCGTCTGTCCGTCAATGCTGATCCTCGCCATGTCATGCTCCTTGGTGGTGGTGGTTGAGCCGGTGGGCCAGAGCGGCGCCGGCCCGGTCGATGTCGGTGTTCGCGGTCCCCGCCCTGGCCCGCAGCCGCAGGCCGAGGAGGGCCGCGGTGAGCGCGAAGGCCAGGCCGTCCTCGGCGCCCTCGCTCCCGGACGCCGCCGTGGCGGCCTGGTCGAACGCGGCCAGCACGGCGGCGAGCCGGTCGGCGACCTCGCGGTCGACCGGCGCGCGTTCGACGGCGGCCAGCAGCAGCAGGTTGAGGCCGACCTCGGCGGCGGGCTCGGCGGCGGCCACGCGCAACGCCTCGGCCAGGTCGCCGGCGGCGGCGATCCGGTCGATCAGCGGGTTGACGTCGTGCTCCAGGGACCAGCTCAGCGCGGCCTGGTAGAGACCGCGCTTGCTGCCGAAGGTCTTGTACAGGCTGTTGCGGTGGACGCCGAGGTGGGTCACCAGCTCGTCCATGGAGATGCCGTCGTAGGACCGGGTCGAGAACAGCTCCGCCGCCGCCCGTACCACGGTGGCCTCGTCGAATCCTCTTGGTCGTCCCATGCCTCGATCGTAGACAATAAAGGAACGTTCAGTCAAGAACGTTCATTCCTAAACCCTTTCCGATAGGTTTCGGCGGGTGCGAGTGGTTTCGGTGAATGCGTGGGGTGGGGCCATGTTCGGGGAGCTGGCGCCCTGGGTGGAGGGGTGCGGCGCCGACGTGCTGTGCCTGCAGGAGGTGACGCGCACGCCCGGCCTGCGCGGCTGGACCAGGTTCGACGACGCCGAGCGGTCCCTGCCGCAGCGGGCCGACCTGCTGGCCGACGTCGGCTCGCGCCTCCCCCGCCACCAGCCGCTGTTCGCCGTCAGCGACTCCGGCCCGGTGCAGGACCAGGAAGGCGGCTCGCACCGGCAGGACTTCGGGGTCGCCACGTTCGTCGCCGAGACGCTGCCCGTCGTCGGCGTGCGGTCCGCGTTCGTGCACGGCGGCTACGTCGAGCACCACGACGGGTGGCCGGCCGGCGACCGGCCGCGCACCGCCCTGGCCGTACGCGTCTTCGACCGCCCGGCGCGGCGGTTCGTCACCGTCGTGAACCTGCACGGCCTGCGGGACGCCGGCGGCAAGGCCGACACCCCGGCCCGCCGCGCCCAGGCCGGACGGCTCGCCGCCCTGGTCGCCGGCGCGCGCGAGGACGGCGACCTGACCGTGGTGTGCGGCGACCTCAACCTCCTGCCCGGCAGCGAGACGTTCCGGATCCTGGCCGGGCTGGGCCTGCGTGACCTGGTCGGCGACGCCGACACCAGGACCTCGCGCTACCGCAAGCCCGTGCGGCACGCGAGCTACCTGCTCGTCTCCGACCCCACCGCCGTCAAGGAGTTCGAGGTGGCTGCCGCCCCCGAGGTCTCCGACCACCGGGCCCTGATCCTCGACCTCTAGCCCCGTTCTCCGCACCTGGACGATCGTCTGGCCGTCAAGGGCACGGAGTCTTCTGGGCGGCGGCTGCCGTCAACCCTTGTGTTCGTGATCGTAGGCGGCCTGGGCGGCGGCGACGGCGGCGCCGTGTCGCTTGGCCCAGTCGGTGAGTTCCAGCAGCGACTTGTGGAGTTCCCGGGCCATCTCCGTCAGCGTGTACTCGACCTTGGGCGGGACGACCGGATGGACGGTGCGTACGAGCAAGCCGTCCCGCTCCAGCTTGCGCAGCTTGAGCGTGAGCATGCGCCTGCTGATTCCGTTGATCGAGCGTTCCAGCTCCGTGAACCGGACCGGACCCTGCGCAGCGGCCACCAGGATGCCGATGCTCCACTTCCCGGAGACGTGATCGAGGACCTCCGAGACCGGGCACGCCTCGCGGGCCAGGGCTGACACATCGATGTGACTCTGGGACATGAAAGTGCCTTCTTCCGCCGGGCTGGACAGTCACCAATCATGTACTCCGTATCAAATCGTGCACCAAGCCGGAAGGTGGCCCCGTGCTTCAGGAACTCGCAGACCGCACCGCGGTCGTGGACACCGTCATCGCGTACGCGACGGCCCTGGACACCAGGGACTGGGAGACCCTGGGCGCGCTGTTCACCGACGACGCCTGCTGGGAGTACAGCGGTTCGGGCGAACGGCTCCGCGGGCCTGAGGCGATCATCGCCAGGATCAGCGCCGGCGTGGAGCGCTTCGACGCCACCCATCACCTGAACGGCAACCATGTCGCCACAGTGCACGGTGACGAGGCCGAGCACACGTGCTACTACCAAGCCCAGCATGTCCGCCTCGGTCTGCCCGATGGCGAGAAGTTCCTTGCCGGGGGTCGCTACGACGATCGGCTGCGCCGCACCCCGGACGGCTGGCGGTTCACCCACCGAAGGATCACCAGCGTCTGGAGCGAGGGAAACCCCGCCGTGATCACGTCTTGACGGCAGGCTGCGAAGATCCACATGTGCGGTGAACGGGTCTAGCCGGACGCGGTGGTCTTCCGCACGCGGGAGGTCTCGGCGGAGAGCGGCGTGCCGTCCTGGCCGAGCGGGTGCAGCCGGGGAAGCTCCCGCCCCTGGCCGTCGACCAGGACGGAGTGCGGCTCGTCCGGCGCGAAGGCGTGGCGCTCGCCCCATTGGCGCAGGGCGACGACGGCGGTGAAGAGGTCCCGCCCGGCCTCGGTGAGCCGGTAGGCGTGCCGCCTGCCGTCGGCGGCGCTCCTGTCGAGGATGCCGTGCTCGACCAGCTTGCGGAGCCGGTCGGTGAGGATGTTGCGGGCGATCCCCAGCCGCTGGTGGAACTCGGTGAAGGTGGTGGCGCCGTCCATCGCGTCACGGACGATCAGCAGGCTCCACCGGTCGCCGACCAGGTCGACGGCGCGCGCGACCGGGCAGGCCGGGTCGGTCCAGGTGTGTCCCGCAGCGAGTGTGACGTCCACCGAACCCTCCGATCAGTTGCAATTCGAAACCATTATGCCCTAGCCTCTGATCGGTTGCATATTGAAACTAATCGGGGAGTGACATGACGCCAGGACTGACCGGAAGGCAACGGATCGTGCTCGCGCTGGTGTGCGCGGTGGCCGTGTCGCCCGTCTACGGCATCCAGCCCGTCCTCCAGGCAGCGGGCCGGGACCTCGGGCTGGCTGACGGATCACTGGGCCGGCTGGTCGCCGCCGGCCAGATCGGCTATCTGGCGGGGCTGGTGCTGCTCGTCCCGCTCGGCGACCTGTTCGACCGGCGCCGGCTCATCACGGCCCACCTGCTGCTGACGGCGGTGGGCGCCGGGGTGGCCGCCGTGGCGCCCGGCGGCGGCCTGGCGATCGCGGGCCTGGCCCTCGCGGGGCTGTTCGCCGTGGTCGTCCAGGTCACGGTGGCCTACGTCGCCGCCGTCTCACCGCCCGGCGAGCGCGGCCGCAACATCGGCACGGTCACCTCGGGCGTGGTGGCCGGGATCCTCGGGGTCCGGATGGTCGCGGGCCTGCTGGGCGAGCTGGCCGACTGGCGGGCGGTCTACCTGGTCATCGCCGCATTGTGCGTGCTGCTCGCGCTCGCCGCCCGCCTGGTCCTCGACGCCGACGTCCGGCGCCCCCGGGTCTCGTACGGCCGGTCGCTGTCGTCGCTGGGCCGGCTGGTGGCCGGGGACCGGCTCCTGCTCAGCCGGGGGCTGATCGCGTTCTTCCTGTTCGCCTCCTTCGGCACGTTGTGGAGCGGGCTGGCGCTGCCGCTCGGCGCCGCGCCGTGGCACCTCGGCACCACCGGGATCGGGCTGTTCGGGCTCGCCGGGCTCACCGGCGCGCTGGGCGCGGCCCGGGCCGGCCGCTGGGCCGACCGGGGCCTGGCGTCCTCGGTCACCGGCTGGTCGCTGGCGCTGCTGGCCGCCTCCTGGCTGCTGACCGCCCAGGCGGGGTGGTCGTTGTGGCTGCTGATCGCCGGCGTGGTCGTGCTCGACTTCGCCGTGCAGGTCGTGCACGTCAGCAGCCAGCACCTGCTCACCACCGCGCGTCCCGACCGGAGCAGCGGGGTCATCGGCGCGTACATGGCCTGCTACTCCCTCGGCTCCGCGCTCGGCGCGATCACCACCACCTGGGCCTACAGCCTCGCGGGATGGCCGGCCGCCTGCCTGCTCGGCGCGGCCTACGCCGCGCTCGGGCTCGTCGTCGCCGTCTCGACCCGGCGGCTCACCGCCGCGCCGGCGGCACGCGCGTCCGCCTCGGCCTGAACGGGGTCAGGGAAGGTCGAGGATCGGCACGAGCTGCTCCTCCTCGTACGCCAGATGCGCTTCGAGCTCGTCGGTCAGCCGCTCGATCTCCGCGCGCACCCGCACCGGGTCGTCACCCGACAGGGCCTCCTTCAGCTCCGCCACCAGCACGCTCACGCGCTCGTGCTCCACGGCCAGCCGCTCGATCACCGGGGCGAGCGCGGGATGCCGCTCGGCCAGCGCCGGGAACATCATCGTGTCCTCGCCGGTGTGATGGTGGTGCAGCCCCTGGCACATGGTCAGGCAGTTGACGCGCAGCTGCACGCCCAGGCCGGGGCGTCCGGTGTCGGCCAGCTCCTTGCGGATCAGCCCGAGCTCGCGGCGGAAGCCGTCGTGCACCAGCTTGAGGTACGCCCCGCCGGAGGGCGCGGTCGACCGGGGCGGCCCCGGCACCACCTTCAGCGCGACGACGGGGATGATCCGGGTCGTCTTGGCCTGGTAATCGGCCCAGCCGGGGTCGCCCTCCACGGCGCGGGCGAAGGCGGCGTCCCGTTCGGCCCCCTCCAGGACCTCCGCCTCGACGTCGAAGACGAAGACGCCGCTCTCGACCGTGGCACGGGGGTCGGCGCGCAGGTTGTGGTACCAGGCGGGGTTCCTCGGCGCCCCGCCGGCGGAGGCGATGACCAGCATGCGCTCGCCGCCGTCCGGCAGGTAGCCGAGCGGGGTGGTGTGGGGCTTGCCCGAACGGGCGCCGGTCGTGGTGAGCAGGAGCAGTCTCGCTCCCTCGAAATAGCCGCCGACCTGGCCGTTGTTGGCGCGGAACTCGTCGATGACCTGCTTGTTGAAATCCACTCTTCTCCATGGGTGATGGTCTCTGCTCTGACGTGCTGAGGAGGAGAAGAGGAAGCGGCGGGCCGCGCGCCCGCCGGGCGATCACGCCAGGGCCGGGCTGCTTTCTGGTGCGTGGCCCAAGGCCGACCCGGCAGTCACGGGGGTGACGCTACTTCATCAAGATATTTTTCGCAAAGCCGACAAACCTCCAGGCCGGGTCCGCGGTGGTCCGGCGTCGGCGCGATCGCGCGCCGACGCCGGACCTCACCGCCTCCCGTGGAGGCGCCCGCCGCGGCTACTCGGCGTAGGGCTGGTCCTCGCCCTGCTCGCTGTAACCCAGGCTCCAGACGTAGCCGTCGGGGTCGGCGAAGGTGCCGCCGTACCCGCCCCACGGCAGGGCGCCGGCGGGCTTGAGGATCGTGGCGCCGGCCTTCTCGGCCTCCTCCATGATCTCGTCCACCCGCGCCTCGCTGCGGACGACATAGGTGAGCACGACCCCGCTGAACCCGCTGCCCTCCGGGCTCAGCCCGATCTGGTCGGCCAGGCCCTCGCGGCCGTAGAAGCCGACGGGCGAGGCGCCGTCGGACTCGAAGAACACCGAGATGCCGTAGTCGTTCTGGATCTTCCAGCCCAGGCCCTCGGTGTAGAACCGCTTGGCCGCCTCCA
Organism: Nonomuraea sp. NPDC003560; assembly: GCF_042878785.1. Classification (NCBI taxonomy): domain Bacteria; kingdom Bacillati; phylum Actinomycetota; class Actinomycetes; order Streptosporangiales; family Streptosporangiaceae; genus Nonomuraea; species Nonomuraea sp. NPDC003560. The sequence goes on from NZ_JBIAOF010000016.1 coordinate 259,398, forward strand.
TGTCGCGGACGGCGAGGAGGATAGAGCTGACGTGCGCTTTCATGCCGTGTCTCCTTGGTGCTTCAGACGTTTCCGACGATGAGAGCAACGCTACGGAGGACGCCCGGCCGGGCGCTTCTCGAATCCTGACCGGTTGGACCGGCCTTGAGAGGCGCGGCCCTCGCCTGCGCGCTCCCCTCGAAGGGCACGCAGGGCCAGCGGTGATCCCCCGCACCCGAACGACGGGCCCCCGCGATCTCGCGGGGGCCCTTTCTCGTTGCCGCGTCCTCGCCGGACGGTGATTTGACGAGCGTCCCCAAACTGTACGAGGATCCCGAACTGTACGTTTTTCCCGAACAATCGTATGAAGGTGGACATGAGACGCCGACCCGGCCTGATCCTCGCCCTGCTGGCCCTCTCCCAGCTCATCACCTCCCTCGACTTCAACATCGTCTTCGTCGCCCTCCCCCGGATCGGCGCCGACCTGGACTTCTCCCCGCAGACGCTGCAGTGGGTGGCCAGCGCCTACGCCGTCGCGTACGGCGGGTTCCTGCTGCTCGGCGGCCGGGCGGCCGACCTGCTCGGCCACCGCCGGATGTTCGTGGGCGCGCTGGCGCTGTTCGCGCTCGCCTCCCTGGCCGGCGGCCTGGCGCAGAGCCCCGGGACGCTGGTCGCCGCGCGGGCCGCGCAGGGACTGGGCGGCGCGCTGCTGTTCCCGGCCACGTTGGCGCTGGTCAACACCGGTTTCGCCGAGGGGGCGGCGCGCAACAGGGCGCTGGCCGTGTGGAGCGGCGCCGGAGCCAGCGGGCTGGCGCTCGGGTCGCTGCTCGGCGGCCTGCTCACCGGCGCCTGGGGCTGGAAGGCGGTCTTCTACGTCAACGTGCCGCTCGCCGTCGTCGCGATCGCCGGAGCCTGGCTGCTGCTGCCCGCCGACGGGGCCCGCGCGCGGGGCCGCCGGTTCGACGTCCCGGGCGCGGTGCTGGCCACCGGCGGCGTCAGCCTGCTCGCCTACGCGCTCATCCAGGGCCCCGAGTCGGGGTGGAGCTCGCCGCTGATCACCGGGGGGTTCGTGCTGGCCGCCGTGCTGCTGGCCGCCTTCGTCGCGGTCGAGAAGGCGGGCGCCGACCCGCTCATGCCGCTGCGGCTGTTCGGCAACCGCAGCCTCAGCTCGGCCGTCGCGGTCATCCTGGTCTTCGGCGCCACGTTCAACGCGCTGCCGTACTTCCTGACCGTCTACTTCCAGACCGTGCTCGGGTACGGCGCCGTGGCGACCGGGCTGGCGTTCCTGGTGCCGTCCCTGCTGATCGCGCTGGGCACCCAGCTCGGCGGGCGGCTGGCCGGGCGGATCGGGATGCGGATGACGCTGCTCCTCGGCACCGTCGGCGGGGCGGCGGGCACCGCGCTGCTGGCGATGGGGATCAGCGCCGACGGCTCGTACTGGGGTGTGCTGCCCGGCATCGTCGTGTCCGGCGTCAGCCAGGGCCTCACCTGGACCGGGATGTGGATCGCCTCGGCCACCGGCGTGGCGGCGGGCGAGCAGGGGATCGCCTCCGGCATGGCCTCCACCGCGCTCCAGGTCGGCGCGGCGCTCGGGCTCGCGGTGCTGGTCGCGGCCGGCGGGGTGGGCGAGGCCACCGGCCCCGCGCTCGCCTCGGGGATGCGCACGGCGGTGCTCGTCGCGGCCGCGGGCATGCTGCTCGGGACGGTCGTCGCCCTCACCTTCGCCCGCCACCGCGCCACCGCCGCCCCGCTGCCCGCCTGACCTGTGGGGCGTGGGCTCAGCCCTGGCGCAGGCGGTCGTAGAGCAGGCAGATCGCGCCCGATCCGGTGGTCGTCAGGTCGGTCAGCGACCAGTGCGTGGCGGGCAGGCCGTCTTCGAACAGCCGGGCGCCGCCGCCGGCCACCTCGGGGCAGAGCGTGATGCTGAGCCGGTCCAGCGCGTCCGCCTCCAGCAGGGCCCTGATGACGCTGCCGCTGGCCAGGACGATGACGTCCCCGCCGGCCTGCTTCCTGAGCCGCTCCACCTCCGCGGCGGGGCCGGTCTCGGCCAGGCGGGAGTTCTGCCACGGCGCGTCCGTCAGGGTCGAGGAGAAGACGATCTTCTCGGTCTCGTCGAGCCACTGGGCGAAGGCCCGGTCGCGGGGGTCGGCGTCCTCGTCCTTGGCGACCGCCGGCCAGAAGGAGCCGAAGCCCTCGTAGTTCCTGCGGCCGAGCAGGACGGTGGTGGCCGCGCCGGTCACCCGGATCATGTGGTCGCGGGCGCCGTCGCTGAGGGCGTGCGGGACGATCCAGCTCATGTCGTACTCGCCGCCCGGGCCGCTGACCCGGCCGTCGAGGGACAGCGAGATGTTGCCGACGACCCTGCGGCCCTGGATGGTGTCGTGCTGCGTCATGTCCGGCTCTCCTGGTGAGGTGTTCGTTGCGATGGACACGATCCTGCCGTCCGGGCGGGCCGGGAACATCTGCCACCTGGCAGAGATGCCGCCGATCCCCTGGCCTATTTGCTGGCATACTTCGGGCGATGTCTGATGTCCGTCATGTTCCGGCAGAGTTGTCGTCGTTCGTGGGCCGGGCCGAGGAGCTGGCGGCGGCCGCCGAGGCGGTGGCGGCCGGGCGGGTCCTGACCCTGACCGGGCCCGGCGGGTGCGGCAAGACCCGGCTGGCGATGCGCCTGTGCCGGGCGGCGTCCGGGGCGTGGCCGGACGGCGTGTTCTGGGTCGGCCTGGAGCAGGAGACCGACGGCGGCCAGGTCGGCCGCCGGCTGGCCGCCGCGCTGGACGTCCCGCTGCCCGCCGACCGGGACCCGCTGCCGGTGCTGGCCGCCGCGCTGCGCGAGCGAGAGCTCCTCGTCGTGGTCGACAACTGCGAGCACGTGCTGGACGACGCGGCCGGCGTCGTCGCGGCCCTCCTGGCCGAGTGCCCGCGGGTGGCGGTGGTCGCCACCAGCCGGTCCAGGCTCGGCGTGCCGGGCGAGCGGGTGTGGCCGGTGCCGCCGATGAGGCTGGCCGACGCGCTGGAGCTGTTCCTCGAACGCGTCCGCGCCGGCGCCCCGGACGCGGACCGGACGGCCGAATCGCAGGCCAGACGGATCTGCGACCGGCTCGACCGGCTGCCCCTCGCGCTGGAGCTGGCGGCCGGCTGGGCGGGCGCGCTGTCGCTGGCCCAGATCGCCGACTCCCTGAGCGCCCCCTACGCCCTCCTGGACGGCGGCGCCCGGACCACCCCCTTCCGGCAGCGCACCCTGCAGGCGTCGATGAGCTGGAGCCACGACCTGCTGGACGACGACGAGCAGGTGCTGTTCCGGCGCGCCGGGGTGTTCGAGCCGGGCTTCACCGCCGACGCCGTCACCCGCCTGGCCGAGCTCGGCGGGCCGAGCGCCGGACGCCTGCTCAGGGCGTTGCGGGGGCTGATCGACAAGTCGCTGGTGGTGGCCGACACGACCGGCCCGGTGGCCCGGTACCGGCTGCTCGGGGTGGTGCGGGCGTACGCGCTGGACCGCCTGGCGGCGGCGCGGGAGGAGACCGCCGCACGCGACCTGCACCTGGACGTCCACGCGTCGTTGCCGGCCGAGCTGGCGCCGCTGCTGGAGACCGACAAGGACGCCTGGCGGGCGCGGCTGGGCGCCGCCTACCCCAACGTGCGGGCCGCGATCGAGTGGGGGCTGTCGCGTCCGGACCCGGCGCGGGGGCGGCGCCTGGCCGCGGACTGCGCGTGGCTGTGGCACCTGGAGGGACGCGGCGCCGAGGGGGCCGCGCTGCTGCGCAGGGCCGCGGCGCTCGGCGCGGACGAGCGCAGCCCGCTCCAGGCCAGGGTCCTGGCGGCGCTGGCGCTCGTGCTCAACACCGCCGAGCCGGGGATCGAGGCGTTCGAGGTGGCGCGGACGGCGCGGGACCTGGCAGAGGCGGCCGGCGCCCCGGAGGCCGCCCGTCCCGCCGGGCCGCTGATCGCGCTCGGCCTGCTGGCGACGGGCCTCCCCGAGGCGCTGGCCGAGGCCCGCGCGGTGCGGGACGAGGCCGTCCGGGCCGGGGACGGGTTCGTCGCCGACAGCGCCGAGGCGATCGCCGGCCTGGTGCACGTGCTCGGCGACGACTACCGGCGGGCGATCGAGTGCTTCGAGCGGGCCGTGGAGCGGCTGGTGGCGCGCGGCGACCGTGGCGTGGCCTCCTTCGCGCTGGGCTGGTGGGCGCTGGCCGCCGCCCGGTCGGGCGCGCTGGAGCGGGCCGCGGAGCTGGCCGGACGGGCCGTCGAGACCGCGGAACCGCTGCGTGACCTGCACTGGACCGGCTCGGCCCGGGTCGTCCTGGCGGAGATCCGCATCCTGCAGGGCCGCCTGGACGAGGCCGCCGCCGCCCTGGAGCCCGTGGACCGGCTGATCGACGGGCTCGGGCGGCTGCCGTTCATCACCGGGTGGGAGCGTTGCCAGGCGATGCTCGCGCTCGGGCACGACCGGCCGGGCGAGGCGGTGGAGTGGTGCTGGCGGGAGGGCCGCTGGCAGGAGGAGCCGGACGCGGCGTGGCTGGCGCCCGACACCCAGCTCGTGCTGGCGGCGGCGCTGCGCCGGTCGAACGAGGAGGCGGCGGCGGCGCGGCTGCTGGAGGCCCTGTCGCGGTCGCCGGTCACCGCGCGCATGCCGCGCGTGCGCGCCGGGGTGCTGGACGAGCTGGCGCTGCTGTCCCACGACAGCGACCCGGAACGCGCGCTGCGGCTGCACCATGAGGCGCTGCGCATCCACGCCGAGCACGACCTCGTGCTCGGCCTGGTGGCCGGCCTGGAGTCGTTGGCGCTGCTCGACCTGCGTCGCGGCGCCGTCAGGACGGCCGGGGTGCTGGCCGGGGCCGCCGAACGGGCACGCGCGGACCTCGGGGCCGCGCCCCGCCCCCTCCCGGCCGCCGACGGCGAGGCGGGCCGCGAACTGCGCGCGGCCGTCGAGCGGGGACGCGCGATGGACCTGGACACGGCGGTCGCCCACGCCACCCGCGCGCGGGGGCCGCGCCGCCGGCCCGAGTCCGGATGGGAGAGCCTGACCCCGGCCGAGCGGTCGGTGGCCGGGCTGGCCGCCGAGGGGCTGTCCAACCCGGAGATCGCCGCCCGGCTGTTCGTCAGCCGGGGCACGGTCAAGACCCACCTGGCGCACGTCTACGCCAAGCTCCAGGTCGCCAACCGCACCGAGCTGGCCCGCGCGACCGCCGCCCGTGCCCCCGGCGAGGGGGACGAGGTCAGGCGTCCGGGCTGAGTTCGCGGCGGATGGCCTGGCTCGCCGCGCGGTGCTCGGCCGCGGCGGCCGGGTCGCTCTCGTCGAGCACGGCCGCGATGCCCTCGTGGGCCAGGGCCTCCTTGTGCCGCGCGCCCACCTTGGGCGCCAGGTCGAGGGCCTGGCGGTGCAGGCGCAGCGCCTCCTCCGGCAGGCCGGCCAGGCGGCAGGTCTCGGCGTAGCCGTAGAGGAAGTGCACCTTCCAGTGCTCCTCGAACAGCTCGTCCAGGAGGGCGAACGCCTCCCGGTGGCTCTCCAGCGCCTCCTCGTGGCGGCCCATCTGGCGCAGGGCGACGCCCAGGCAGTTGAGGCACCACGCCTCGTTGTGCTTGTGGCCGTCCTCGCGGGCCAGCTCCAGGGCCCGGCTCAGGTGCTGCGCGGCCTCGCCGGGCTCCTCGTGGACGATCGCCATGCCGAGGGTGATCCGGGCGGTCAGCGTGGCCGGCCAGCCGGGCTCGCCGTGCGTCCGCGCCAGCACGTCGCGGGCCAGCCGGGCGGCCTCCTCCCGGCGTCCCAGTTGCAGCATCGCCCACGCCTCGTCGGCGGCGGCGTGGGCCGCGCCGGTCGGGCAGCCGGCGTCGTCGTACAGCCGGGCCGCCTGCCTGAAGAGGTCGAGCGGCTCCTCGACGTGGCCCTCGTCCCAGCTCAGGTAGCCGCGGCGCATCATCAGGTCCGCCGCGGAGCGGGCGTCGCCGGCCTGGGACACCAGGGGGGCCGCCGCCTCGTACGCGGCCCCGGCCTCGGCCATGCGGCCCGCGTTGTAGCGGGCGAAGCCCAGGTCGCTGTGCGCCTCGGCGAGCTGCCACGGGTCGCCCAGGCGTTCGGCCGCCGCCAGCGAGCGTTCGAAGAGCACGTTGAGGTGGGTGGTGCCGCAGCGCCGGGCGAAGAACGCGCGCATGAAGCGGGGCAGCTCGCACGCGTGCACGTCGGCGCCGGTGGCGACCGCCACCTCGAAGGCGCCCATGAGGTTGGTGTACTCCGCGCCGAACCAGCCCAGCGCCGCGTGCTTGCCGCCGAAGGCCGGCAGGGCGGCCGGCGGGCTGCCCGCGGACGCGGCCCGGCTGCCCGACTCGTACGGCATCGCGGCGTCGGCGGCGGCCGCCGCGTGCACGTAGTAGTCGAGCACCCGGCCCAGCGCCTGCTCCCGCTCGGCCGGCGTGTCCTGCTCCTCGGCGGCCCGGCGCGCGTGCTGGTGGACGAGGTCGTGCAGCGTGTACCGGCCGGGCGAGGGCTGCTGGACGAGGTGGGCGTCGAGCAGGTCCTCCAGCATCGCCCGCGCGTCGCGCAGCGGCACCCCGGCCAGGGCGGCGGCCACGTAGTCGTCGAAGGAGGACCCGGACAGCAGGCCCAGCAGCCGGAACAGGCGGCGCTGTGCCCGGTCGAGCTGGCGCACGGACATGGCGAAGGCGGTGTCGAACTCGCTCGGCCCCTCGGCCATGCGCTCGACCAGGATGCCGACGGTCCAGCCGGGCCGGTGGCGCAGCCGGGCCCCGGCCAGCCGCAGGGCCAGCGGCAGGTGGCCGCACAACCGCAGCACCTCGGCCGCCGCCTCCGGGTCCTGGGCCAGCCGCCCGTCGGGCCCGCTGGGGTCGCCGCTGGCGCGGGCCAGCAGCTCGGCGCTCTCCTGCGGGGTGAGCACGTCCAGCGAGACGGGCGGCACCTCCTCCAGGCCCAGCAGCCGGTTGCGGCTGGTGATCAGGGCGACGGACTCGCCCGCGCCGGGCAGCAGCATGCGGACCTGGTCGGCGCCGGCGGCGTTGTCGAGGACCACGACAGCCCGCCGCCCGGCCAGCTCGGCCCGCCAGCACGCGGCCAGCGGCTCGATGCCGCCCTCCTGCGGGATCTTCTCCGAGGGCACGTCGAGCGCGGCGAGCAGCGACCGCAGCGCGGGGTCGGGGTCGAGCGGTTCCCGCCCGTCGGTGAACCCGTGCAGGTCCAGGTAGAGCTGGGCGTCGGGGTAGTCGGCGGCGAGCCGGTGCGCGGCGTGCACGGCCAGGCACGTCTTGCCGACGCCGGCCATGCCGTCCACGGCGACCACCCGGCTCTGCGCGACCGCGGCGAGCACGGCGTCGAGATGCTCCGCGCGCCCGGTGAAGTCGGGCACGTCGCGCGGCAGGTCGTTGCGCGGCGGACGGGGAGCGCCGGCGGGCGCCGAGGGCGGCTGGACCTGGCGGCTCGCCTTCGGCGGCGCCGGAAGGGGGTTGGCCGCCCGGTCCCACAGCGGGCGCAGCGGTCGCGGGTCGCGCTTGACCAGGCGGCACAGCTCGATCACCGCGGCCCACGGCGGCACCGACTGGCCGCTGAGGTAGCGCGACAACGACGACGAGCTGAGGCCCGTCTCGCGGGCGAGCGCCCGTACGCCGTGCCCGGAGAGCTCCTGGAGCAGGCGCAGGCGGGTGGCCAGCTCGTCCTGGGGGTCCGCCGTCTGCTGTCGAGTCACGCGTTCCTGCCTCTCTGTCCCGTCGCGGAAGAAACTTACCGGGACGAATCGCCGCAGGCCACCGGCATCCCGGCTGTCCCACGGTGTCCCACGGGCATCGTCGCGCCGGGCCCGCTGCGCTGAGATGGAGTCACGCCCCGGGGGACGGGGCGCCGACCAGGGAAAAGGGAGAACCACCATGCAGTCCCGGATGAAGAACCCGGCCTCCGTTCTGCCCGGCGCGATGCAGTCGATCCAGGAGCTGTTCAAGGCGGTGCACGCCGGCGGCGTGGACGCCGGGACGCTGGAGCTGGTGCACCTGCGGATCAGCCAGATCAACGGGTGCAGCGCCTGCGTGGACGCGGGCGTCAAGGGCGGCCGCAAGGCGGGGGTGAGCGAGGACCGGCTGGCCACGGTGGCCGCCTGGCGGGAGGCGCCGTACTTCACCGAGGAGGAGCGGGCGGCGCTGGAGCTGGCCGAGGCCGCCACGCGGCTGGCCGACCGGCCCGACGCGGTCAGCGACGAGGTCTGGGACCGGGCCGCCACCTACTACGACGAGAAGCAGCTCGCCGCGATCGTGCTGATGATCGGCGTGACGAACCTGTTCAACCGGCTCAACGCCACCACCCGGCAGATCGCCGGCGCGTGGGGCTGAGCGACACCACCCCACAAAACGGTCAGTACTAGCATTCACCCCACACAGAGGAGATTTCACCATGAGCACCACGAAGAACACCGACGCGTCCGGCAAGGGTTTCGACGGCTTCACCGAGGACGAGCGCGCGGCGATGAAGGCGCACGCCAGCGAGCTGAAGAAGGCCGCGCGGCGCGGCGGGAAGGCGTCGGCCGCCGACGGCGAGCGCGACGTGCTGGAGAAGATCGCCGAGATGGCCGAGGACGACCGGGTGCTGGCCAAGGCGGTGCACGCCATCATCAGGGCCGCCGCCCCGGACCTGACGCCGAAGACCTGGTACGGCATGCCCGCCTACGCCAGGAACGGCAGCGTCGTGTGCTTCTTCAAGCCCGCGGCGAAGTTCAAGTCCCGCTTCGCCACCCTCGACTTCAACGACGGGGCGACCCTGGAGGACGGCGCCATGTGGCCGAGCGCCTTCGCGCTGAAGGAGCTGACCCCCGACGCTGAGGCGCGCATCGCCGCCCTCGTGCGGCAGGCCGCGGGCTGAGCCTCCGGCGGACCCCTGCGGTCCTGCTCCACCGCGGCGCGCCGGACCCTGTTCCGGACCGGCGCGCCGCAGTGGAGCACGGGACCGTCAGACCTCGTCCACGCTGCTCGGCTCACGCCGGGACAGATCGATGCCGAGTTCCTCCGCCGCGCGGAAGACGTCCTCGTCGGTGTCGCGCATCTCGATGGACATGCCGTCGCTGGACAGCACCTCGACGTTGAGGCACAG